>NZ_JABWCU010000006.1 GCF_018491765.1 Novosphingobium profundi
CGAAAAAGGCCGCAGGAGCACACGCTCCTGCGGCCTTTTTCTTGGCCATCGTGCCGAGCGGGGATAGCCTCTCGGACTTCGACATTCCGGGCGGTCCACCATGCTTTCCCTCGATCAACTGGGGCCTCGAATCTGCGTTCTGGGTCCGTCAGGTTCGGGGAAGTCGACGCTGGCGCAGGCGATCGGCGTCGCGAAAGGCTTGCCAGTCGTTCATCTCGATGTCCTTTACCATCTGCCCGGAACCGATTGGCTGCCGCGACCTCCAGGCGACTTTGCCACCCTTCACGAGGCCGCCATCGCGGCGCCTGAGTGGGTGCTGGACGGGAACTATTCGGCGAATTTTCCTCGGCGATTCGCCTGTGCCACCGGAGTGATCCTCCTCGATGTCCCGACGGCGACCAGCCTCTGGCGATACGTACGAAGGTGCCTGTTCGAGCGCGAGCGGGCAGGCGCGCTGCTCGGCGGGCGCGACAGCATCAAGTGGAAGATGATCCACCACATCGTCGGCCCGACACGCCGTAACCGCCAGCGTTATGCGCGGGAAGTCGAGAGGCTCGACATCCCCGTGCTTCGCCTGGGATCGCCACGCGAACTGACCGCCTTCTATCGCGCCGAAAATCTGGATCGCCAGGCCCGGCAGCGCTGAGCCTGGCGCGCGGTCCAAGTTCAGTACGCGGCGGTGAAGCGGGCGCGGCTGTGGGCGTGGGCTTCGAGTTCGTCGACCATCGCGATCGCGTAGTCGGCAAAGCTGATCGTGCTCTCGCCCTTGTCGTTGACCACGAGGTCGTCTCCGCCCTTGCGGTAGTGGCCGAGGCGCTCGCCTTCGAAGATGATCATCGCGGGCGAGAAGAAGGTCCAGTCGATGTCGGTGCTGGCCTTGAGGTCCTCGAGGAAAGCTATGCCACCCAGCGCGGCGGGCTTCCAGTCCTCGGGGAAGCAGGGGCCATCGATGAGACGCACGCCGTCCGGGCCTTTCAGGCTGGCCGCGCCGCCAGTGACGAGCAGGCGGGGGACGTCGGCTGCGCGCAGCGCCGCAAGGAGCGTGCTGGCCGGAACGTCGAAATGCAGCGCGCTGATGACGGCTTCGCTTCCGGCGATCAGCGGGGCGAGGGCGGCCCCGTCGGCCGCATCGCCAGCCACGGGCGTGATGCCCGGCGAGGCCGGGATCTTTTCGGGGTGGCGCGCGATCGCGGTGACGACGTGGCCGCGTGCGGCGGCTTCCTGGGCTATCTGCGATCCGGCGCGTCCACTGGCGCCCAAAACGGCAATCTTCATGGTTTAGTCCTTATGTGGTTACCAATGGGTACCAGGTGTGCTATCGTCAGCGATCATGCAAGAAGGCACTTTTTCCGCACCGGGTTACGCCGCAGTAACCGCCGTTCGCCAGGCCGACGTCTTCGCGGCTAATTGCCCCACGCGCCAGTTGCTCGATCGCATCGCCGACAAGTGGAGTGTGTTGATCCTGACGACGCTCGGCGCCCAGGAGATGCGCTTCAATGCCTTGCGGCGGCGGATCGAGGGCGTCTCGCAAAAGATGCTGAGCCAGACGCTGCGCGCGCTCGAGCGCGATGGACTTGTCGAGCGCCATGTCGTGGCGAGCGTTCCGGTGCGCGTGAGCTATACGATCTCGCCGCTCGGCGGCGAGCTTCTCGAGGCCTTGCAGGCCATGATCGCCTGGGCGCAGACGCGCATGGATGCGGTCGCCCTGGCCCAGGAAAGCTACGACAAGCGGATGGCCTTGGTCAGCTGAACAATACCGAACGCAGTATCCGTCCGGAAATCTAGGTTCTCGCCCTTGGCAAGGCGCACGCGCCCTCCTAAAGCCCTTGCCGACCCCCAGTTCAGGAGATTGTGCGGCGATGAGTTCCTCCCCCTATAAACGCGTGCTTCTCAAGCTCTCGGGTGAAGTTCTCATGGGCAGCCAGCAGTTCGGGATCGATCCCGAATTCGTCGCGGAACTGGCCAAGGAAGTTAAGGCGGCCAAGGACACCGGCCTCGAGATTTGCCTCGTCATCGGCGGTGGCAACATCTTTCGCGGCATGGCCGGCGCCGCGCGCGGCATGGACCGCGCCCAGGCTGACTACATGGGCATGCTCGCAACCGTCATGAACGCGCTGGCGATGCAGAATGCGCTCGAGCAGCTCGGCGTGCCCACGCGCGTGCAGTCGGCCATCGAGATGGACAAGGTCTGCGAACCGGTGATCCGCCGCCGCGCCGAGCGCCACCTCGAGAAGGGCCGCGTGGTGATCTTCGCCGCGGGCGTGGGCGCCCCTTACTTCACCACGGATTCGGGCGCCGCGCTGCGCGCCGCCGAAATGCGCTGCTGCGCGCTGCTCAAGGGCACGAGTGTCGACGGGGTCTACGACAGCGACCCCAAGACCAACTCGGACGCCAAGCGCTACGACAGCGTCGATTACGATACCGTCCTGGCCGACAACCTGAAGGTCATGGACGCTTCCGCCGTGGCGCTATGCCGCGACAACGCGATTCCGATCGTCGTCTTCTCGATCCGCGAACAGGGCAATCTCGCCGCTGTTCTGGCGGGCGAAGGCACCAAGACGATCGTGCAGAAAGGAGCCTGACGATGGCCAAGTACGACAAGGATGATCTCGAACGCCGCATGGCGGGTGCCGTGGAATCGCTCAAGGGCGACCTGACGGGCCTGCGCACCGGCCGTGCCAGCACCCAGCTGCTCGATCCGGTGACGGTCGAAGTCTACGGCTCGAAGATGCCGCTGAACCAGGTGGCGACCGTCTCGGTCCCCGAACCGCGCCTGATCTCGGTGCAGGTGTGGGACAAGTCGAACGTGGGCCCGGTCGAGAAGGCGATCCGTTCGGCCGGTCTCGGGCTCAACCCGATCAATGACGGCAACACGCTGCGTCTGCCGATCCCCGACCTCACCGAGGAGCGCCGCAAGGAGCTTGCCAAGATCGCCGGTCAGTACGCAGAAAAGGCCAAGGTCGCGATCCGCAACGTGCGCCGTGACGGCATGGAAGCGCTCAAGGCCGACGAGAACAAGAAGGAAATCTCGGAAGACGACCGCAAGCGTGCCGAGACCGACGTGCAGAAGCTGACCGACGAGCAGATCAAGGCCGTCGATGAGGCTTACGGGGCCAAGGAAAAGGAAATCCTCGGCAAGTGATGCCCACACTGTTCGTCCTGGGAGGGGTCTGATGGGGGCCGACGAACCGAAGTCCGTGCGCCACGTTGCCATCATCATGGATGGCAACGGGCGCTGGGCCAAGAAGCGTTTCCTGCCGCGGGCCATGGGCCACCAGCGCGGCGTCGAGGCCGTGCGCCGGGTGGTGCGTGGAGCCCGCGAGCTGGGACTGGAAGCGCTCACGCTTTATGCCTTCTCGACCGAGAACTGGCGCCGTCCGGAGGAAGAGGTCTCCGACCTCATGAGCCTGATGAAGCGCTTCATCCTCTCGGACCTCGATGAGTTTGCGCAGGCGGGCGTGCGCCTCAAGATCATCGGTGACTATTCGGCCTTCAAGCCCGACGTCGTCGAGCTGATCGAGGGCGCCATCGAACGCACCGCCGCGAATTCGGGAACGACGCTGGCTGTCGCGCTGAACTACGGCGCGCAGGATGAGATCGCGCGCGCGGCGAGCAAGGCCGCCGCCAAGGGCGCGATCACGCCCGAGACGATCGCGGCCGAGCTCGACACGGCGGAGCTTCCGCCGCTCGACCTCCTGATCCGCACCTCGGGGGAAGTGCGTCTTTCGAACTTCCTTCTTTGGCAATGTGCCTATGCCGAGCTCTACTTCACCGACGTGCTCTGGCCCGACTTCACGCTCGACCATCTGCGCGAGGCACTGTCGTGCTTTGCCGGCCGCGAGAGGCGTTATGGAGGGCGCTGACCGCAAGGCGAAGGGGGCCTCGGACCTCAAGGTGCGTTCGGCCTCGGCCGTGGTCATGCTTGCCCTCGCGGGCACGGCGGTGTGGATGGGCGGCGTCCTGTGGACGGCCTTCGTCTGCGCCGTGGCGCTTGGCGTGCTCTACGAATGGGTGCGCATGGCGCGCCGGGCGACGCAGGACCCGGTCCACCGCGGCCTCTGGAATTTTGCCGGCATGTTCTACGTGGGGGTGGGCGCGGCGATGCTCCTGTTCCTGCGTAACCCGGCCTTTACGCTGGCCCCCCTCCTGACGGTGATGCTGTGCGTCATCGCGGTCGACGTCGGCGCCTATTTTGCCGGGCGTACCTTCGGGGGGCCCAAGATCGCACCTGCGATCAGCCCGTCCAAGACCTGGTCGGGGTTGGTGGGGGGCTGCACCGGGGCGACGCTCGTCCTGTTCGGGGCGGTCATGCTCTGGCACCGGGGCAGCCTTGCGATCAGCGCTTCGAGCGATCCTGCGGCGCACCAGGCGTGCTTCGGCTCGCAGCCCTGCTGGTACCTGACCGCCAATCCGGTCGCGCTTTTTGCGCAGTGCCTGCTCTTCGGGATCATCCTTGCGGTCTGTGCCCAAGGCGGTGATTTCCTCGAGAGCTGGATGAAGCGCCGGGCGGGCCTCAAGGACTCCGGGAATCTCATTCCGGGACACGGTGGGCTGTTCGACCGGGTCGACGGCCTGTTGGCGGTGCTCTTCGTGCTTGCCCTGATGATCCTCTTTCAGCCATGATCAGCGCAATGACGCAAGAACAGCGCACGATATCCATTCTGGGAGCGACCGGGTCGATCGGCAGTTCCACACTCGACCTGATCCGCCGTAATCGCGATGCGTGGCGGGTGGTCGCCCTGACCGCCAATGGCAATGCGGTTGCACTTGCGAAGCTTGCCCGCGAATTCTCGGCCGAGATCGCGGTTGTCGCCGACGAGGCCTGTCTTCCCGAACTGCGCGAGGCGCTGGCGGGCAGCGGGATCGAGGCGGCCGGCGGCGCGCAGGCGCTGGTCGAGGCCGCAGCACGCGGCGTTGACATGACCATCGCCGCGATCGTCGGTTGTGCGGGCCTTGCGCCCACGATGGCGGCGATCGAGCAGGGCGGGCTGATCGGCCTCGCCAACAAGGAGGCGCTCGTTTCGGCGGGCGGGATCATGACTGCCGCCGTCGCGCAACATGGCGCGACACTGCTGCCCGTCGATTCCGAGCACAACGCGATTTTTCAATGCCTGCAGGGCAACAAGGCGAGCCACGTGCGCGCGATCACGTTGACGGCCAGTGGCGGCCCGTTCCGCGAATGGACGGCCCAGCAGCTGGCGGCGGCAACCCCGGCGCAGGCGGTCAAGCATCCCAACTGGTCGATGGGCGCCAAGATCAGCGTCGATTCGGCAACGATGTTCAACAAGGGCCTCGAGTTGATCGAGGCGCACTACCTCTTTCCGGTCGGCCTCGATCGGCTCCGCATCGTCGTGCACCCGCAGTCGATCGTGCATTCAATGGTCGAATACCAGGATGGCTCGACGCTGGCGCAGCTCGGCCCCTCGGACATGCGCGTGCCGATCGCCTCGGTTTTGGCCTGGCCCGAGCGCATGGAGACCCCCTGCGGTCCGCTCGACCTTGCCGCCATCGGCGAGCTGACTTTCCGGGCCCCGGATGAAGTGCGTTTCCCGGCTACGCGCCTGGCGCGCGAGGCGGCTCGGGCCGGAGGTGCGATGCCTGCGGTTCTGAATGCGGCGAACGAGGTTGCTGTCGACGCCTTCCTGCGGGGCCGGATCGGCTTCACGCGGATTGCCGAGGACGTTGAGCGCGTGCTTGCGAGCTACGCGCCCTGCGCGCCTGCAAGCCTCGACGAAGTGCTTGCCGTCGACGCCGAGGCGCGTCAGCAAGCGCTAGGATTGATGCCATGCGCCTGATCGAAGGGAATTGACGCAATGGGCGTCCTGACAACCGTTTTCGCATTCCTGCTGGTGCTCGGGCCGCTCGTGGTGATTCATGAACTGGGCCACTACCTCGTCGGGCGCCTGTTCGGGGTGAAGGCCGAGGCTTTCTCGGTCGGCTTCGGCAAGGAGCTGGCCGGATGGACCGACCGGCGCGGCACGCGCTGGAAGCTGAGCGCGCTGCCGCTTGGCGGCTACGTCCAGTTCGCGGGTGACATGAACCCGGCGAGTGCCCCCGATAGTGGTGCTGCTGCATCGGTTTCGCCGCAGGAGCGGGCGCAGATGTTCCAGTTCCAGCCCTTGTGGCAGCGCGCGCTGATCGTGTTCGCCGGGCCGCTGACGAATCTGCTGCTGTGCGTCGCGATCTTTGCCGCCTTCACGTTCTTCCAGGGCAACCGCGTCATCGAGCCGGTGATTTCCGATTTCGCCGAGCATTCGGCGGCGAAGGCCGCGGGGCTCGCAATCGGCGATCGCATCGTCTCGATCGACGGGCAGGGCGTGGGCGACGTGCAGGACGTAGCGCGCTACGTGATGCTGCATGCCGACGGGCGCGTGCCGGTGGTGGTCGAGCGGGCGGGAAAGCAAGTGCGCCTGCCGGTCACGATCGCAACGCGCGAGATCGACGACGGCTTTGGCAAGAAGGCGCGGATCGGCGATCTCGGGATCGCGTTCGACCAGCCTGTCGTGGCCGGCTTTGCGCCGGATTCCCCCGCCAAGGCGGCCGGCTTCGCGGTCGGCGACCGGATCGTGCGCATCGACGACGTCGACGTCACCAGTTTCCAGGATGTGGTCGGGCAAGTCCAGCCAAGGGCCGGGCAGACCTTGCGCTTCACCGTGCTGCGCGAAGGCGCGCGCCACGTTTTCCTGGTGCCCGTCCAGAAGGCGATGCGGCCCGATGGCGAGGGCAAGGCCAAGGCGGTCGGCATGATCGGCGTCGAGGCGCAGATCGGGCGTCTGGTGCCCGTTGGACCGTTCAAGGCGGTGGCGATCGGGTTCGACCGGTCCTTCGAGTTGCTCTCGGACATGCTGACAGGATTGCGCCAGATCGTATTCGGCGAACGCTCGGTCAAGGAACTGGGCGGGCCGATCAAGATCGCGCAGGCCTCGGGGCAGCAATTTTCGCTGGGTTGGGAGAATTTCGTGGGCTTCGCGGCCTTCATTTCGATTAACTTGGCATTCATCAACCTCCTGCCAATTCCGGGGCTCGACGGAGGACATCTGGCTTTCTACGCAGCGGAATGGGTCCGCCGCAAACCCCTGGACGTACGTAGCCAGGAATGGGCGATCCGCACGGGGGTAATGTTTCTTCTCGCCCTGATGCTGTTCGTCACAGTGAACGACATTGTCGCCTTGCCGATTTTCGGGGGATAGGGCGGAAAAAACTTCAGGGATCTTGGCGTCGCCGGGTTTGGCTGCTTGATCGTGGCGAGCGCATCAGGCAGATGGCTGCGGTCTTGCGCAGGTTTTGGTGCAGACCTGTGAATTTAGTCGTAGATCGCGCAGACGCGTTTATCGGGAATTTGCTTGGAATGATCGGAGTGAAAATGGTTCGCAGCACTGAGGCTCGCCGCACGTCACACGTCGCGGCCGTGCTCCTTGGGACCACGATCCTTGCGGGCGCGCCGGGAAATGCTTTCGCCCAGGACGACGGGGCCCAGGCCGCTCCGGTGGAAACGACCGCCGAACCTGGCGCGCAGACGATCAAGTCGATCACCGTGAAGGGCGCCGAGCGCCTGGAGCAGCAGACGGTGCTTTCCTACATCAAGCTGCGCATCGGCCAGCCCTACACCAAGGCGGCGGCCGACGGCGCGCTCAAGGACCTTTACGCGACCGAACTGTTCAAGACGGTCGAGGTCACCAACGACAATGGCAACGTCGTGGTCGAGGTTCAGGAAAACCCGGTCATCAACCGCATCATCCTTGAGGGCAACAAGCGCATCAAGGACGACAAGATCACGCCCGAGATCAAGCTCGCCCCGCGCCAGATCTTCACCCGTTCGAAGGTCCGTGCGGACGTTGCGCGCATCATCGAGCTCTACAAGCGTCAGGGCCGTTACGCCGCGACCGTCGAGCCCAAGATGGTGGCTCTCGACCAGAACCGCGTCGACATCGTCTTCGAGATCACCGAGGGCGACAAGTCAAAGGTTCGCCAGATCAACATCATCGGCAACAAGGAGTTCTCCGACGGAGAGCTGCGTTCGCAGATGGTGACCAAGCAGTCGCGCTTCTTCCGCCTGTTCTCGTCGGCGACGAGCTACGATCCCGATCGCATGGCCTTCGACCAGCAGAAGCTGCGCCAGTTCTACCTGACTGAAGGCTACGCCGACTTCCGCGTCGTTTCGGCCGTGGCCGAGCTCACGCCGGACAAGAAGGACTTCATCATCACGTACGTGGTGGAGGAAGGCGAGCGTTACAAGTTCGGCGACGTGAAGGTCGAAAGCCAGATCCGCGACTTCGACAGCGAGAAGCTTTCGAAGAACCTGCCGATGAAGGCGGGCGACTGGTACAACGCCAAGATGGTGGAAGACACCATCGAGAACCTCAACAACACCGCCGGTGCCTTCGGCTATGCCTTCGCCGACGTGCGTCCGCAGTACGATCGCGACAAGGACAACCTCACCATGGGGCTGACCTTCGTGATCCGCGAGGCACCGCGCGTCTATGTCGAGCGCATCGACATCAACGGCAACACGCTGACCCAGGACAAGGTCGTGCGCCGCGAGTTCCGTCTTGCCGAGGGCGACGCGTTCAACTCGCTGCAGGTCAAGCGCTCGACCAACCGCATCAAGTCGCTCGGCTACTTCCAGGAGAAGTTCGAAGTCGAGCAGAAGCCGGGCAGCGCGGACGATCGCATCGTGCTCGAGGCGAACCTCGAAGAGAAGCCGACCGGCGAACTCCAGCTTTCGGCCGGTTTCTCCAGCCTCGAGAGCTTCATCTTCCAGGCCTCGATCAAGCAGCGCAACTTCCGCGGCCGCGGCCAGACGATCGGTCTTTCGGGCAGCTATTCGTCCTACTCGAAGTCGGTCCAGGCCAGCTTCGTCGAGCCCTACCTGTTCGACAAGAACATCTCGCTCGGCGTCGACATCTACCGTCGCGACTACAACAACTTCAACTACTACAACTCGGATCGCAACACGACCTACGAGCAGACCACGACCGGTTTCCAGGTTCGTGCGGGTGTTCCGGTGACCGAGTACATCACCGCCGTCGCGCGCTATACGCTGAACTACGACGACGTCTCGCTCTCCAAGAGCCAGTTCTACTCGATCGACGACAACGGCGATTATTCGTGCGATCCGCTGCGCGCCGGCCGTTACTTGTGCGACGCAATCGGCAAGCGCCTGAGCTCGATCGTCGGGTCCTCGCTGATCTACGACACGCTCGACAACCGCATGCATCCGACGCGCGGCGTGACGGCGCAGATCAGCGCCGACGTGGCCGGTCTTGGCGGCGACGTGAAGTACGTGCGTCTGCGGGCCAACGCGGCGAAGTACTATTCGATCGGCAAGGGCTTCATCTTCTCGCTGCAGGGCGAGGGTGGCCTGATCGAGCCCTACGGCGGCGACGACTACGTGCGCCTGACCGACCGTTTCTACCTCGGTGAGCCGCAGATCAACGGCTTCGCGATCCGCGGCATCGGCCCGCGCGTCATTCGCCAGTACTACAGCGGTCCGGTGAACGACGAGGATTCGGCGAAGTCGAGCAAGTCGGACGACGCGCTGGGCGGTAAGTACTACTACATGGGCCGTGCCGAGCTCGAGATTCCGCTGGGTTCGGGGGCACGCGAAATGGGCCTGCGTCCTTCGATCTTCGCCGACGTCGGTGCGGTATGGGGCACGAAGAAGCCCGAGTTGACGCAGTGTGACGGCGATTCCGGCTGCTTCATCGGGACGCGCGACAGCGACGGCAACCAGCTGTACTATGTCAACAACGGTACCGCGAACGGTTACGACTCGTCGAGCTACACGACGACCACCAGTTCGACCACAAACGGCATCGCCAACCAGGCGATCGGTTCGACGAGCTACTTCACCGAGACTTACGTTGGCGACACCTGGTTGCCGCGTGTTGCCGTGGGTGTCGGCGTGAACTGGAATTCGCCCTTCGGGCCGTTCCGCATCAACATCTCGAAGGTCCTCCTCAAGCGCGAGGGCGACGACACGAAGGTCTTCAATTTCAACGTGGGAACGCAATTCTGATGAAAACCCTTTTCAAGTCCGCTGCGCTGGCGTCCACCCTGGCGCTGGCCACCGTTGTCGCTCCGGCCGCCGTCTCGGCGCAGACCTCGGGCACCATCGTTCCGGGCCTCGGCGTCGCCGACCTGGAAGGCATCGTGATGAGCTCGAACGCCAACAAGACCGCACGTGAGCAGCGCGCGACCACCTACAAGGCGCAGATCGACCAGGCCAATGCGCGCCGCACCGCGATCCAGGCCCAGCTCGACCCGCTCATCCAGAAGTACCAGGCCGACAGCCGCGCCGCGAAGCCCAACGAGGCCGCTCTCCAGCAGCAGGCCGCGCAGATCCAGCAGATCCAGCAGCAGGGCCAGCAGGAACTGCAGCAGATCCTGGCGCCCGTCTCGCTGTCGGAAGCCTATGTCAACGAGCAGATCGAGGACAAGCTGAACGACGCGGTCAAGACCGCAATGACCAAGAAGAAGGTCACCATCCTGCTCAACCCGCAGGCGATCCAGGCGATTTCGGACGGTGCCTACTCGCTCAACCAGGACATCCTGAACGAGCTCAACACCGCGATCCCGAGCGCGCAGATCGTCCCGCCGCAGGGCTGGGAACCGCGCCAGGTCCGTGAAGCGCGCGCTCGCCAGGCCGCCGCGGCCGGCCAGCAGGCTCCGGCCGCCGGCGCCAAGGCCCCCGCAGGCCGCTGATTTTCTGAAGACGAGAGTACAGGCAAGATGAGCGAACCGGGCGAACTGGTCTACGATATCCCGAAGATCCTCCAGGCCCTGCCGCATCGCTACCCGATGCTGCTGGTCGACCGTGTGGTTTCCTTCGACGAGGAATCGATCCACGCGGTCAAGGCCGTGAGTTTCAACGAGGATTTCTTCCAGGGCCATTTCCCCGGTCGTCCGATCATGCCCGGCGTCCTCCAGATCGAGGCGCTGGCGCAGACGGCGGGCATCCTCGCCATCGAGACGCTCGGGCTCGCCGGTTCGGGCAAGCTGGTCTATTTCATGGCGATCGAGAACGCGAAGTTCCGCAATCCCGTGACGCCCGGCCACTTGCTCGATCTCAAGGTCAGCTTCGTCCAGAAGCGCGCGCGCGTCTGCAAGTTCGCGGGCGAGGCTTCGATCGACGGCAAGGTGACCTGCGAGGTTGCCTTCACGGCGATGATCGCGGACGCCTGATCGGCGATCCTGACCGCCGTTGCCGCGCAGGGCTTGCATTTTTGCACGCCGCGCGGTAAGGGCGCCGCTTTCCAGGGCAGGCCGGTCGGAACCGGCCATATGCAAGAGAGATTACGACATGAAGGCCGATACGCATCCCGACTACCACATGATCACCGTGCAGATGACCGACGGCACGACCTTCCAGACCCGCTCGACCTGGGGCTCGGAAGGCGACACGCTCGTTCTGGACGTCGATCCCACCACGCACCCGGCCTGGACCGGTGGTCAGCAGCGCGTCAACGAAGGCGGCCGCGTTGCCCAGTTCAACAAGCGTTTCGGTGGTCTCTCGCTCAACAAGAAGTGAGCGACCGGTTCATCCGAACCTGTTAACGAAAAAGGGCGGTCCTGCGGGGCCGCCCTTTTTCGTTGTACAATGCGAACCGGGCGAGGCGGGGTCAGCGGGTGTCGCACTCGGCGATGAGCCCCTGCCAGAGCGTGTCGGAAGCGCCGATGGCCTTGACGAACTCGAGGCCTGCCTGGTCCTCGTGAACCCAGCGCACGAGCGCGCCGTGTCCCGAAGCGAGGTATTCAACCCCGGCGCCACGGTGGAGCGTGAGCGCCTGCGACGGCCTCAAGTCGAGGCCGTCTGCCTGGACGCAGCACCCGTGGCTGGAGAGATCGACAAGCCAGACGCGCCCGCGCGGTGCGCCGTTGGTGCGCAGGAACAGGCGATGGCGGGTCGGGTGGCGGTGTTCGCGGCGTCTCTCGTCGAGGCTCACCGCCGGAGATGCGGCGCCGGGCGCCACGGGTCTGGTCATCGTGGCGGGATCCTGTCTCGTCCGCTGCAACAAGCGCAAAGACTAGTCGAGCAAGGGTTGTCCGGTGCTGAATCGCGCCCGCGATAAACTACGTGGCTGGCGAATCAGCCCCAGGGGTGTTCGCGGAACCATTGCGTCAGGACATACTTGCGGCCCTTGCGCACTTTCATGGCGTGGTGGAGCGTGGCGGGGTTGGGCGAACCGTCCGGGCGGCGGTTGTTCCAGCACACCAGCTTGCCGCGTTCGGGCTGGATGATCTTGTCGGCGACCTTGAATCGCGTGGCGCCACCGGCCTCGACCGTGTTGAGGTAGAGCATGTAGGTCCAGGTCCGCTGACCGGCGACCGAGCAGTACTTGGCGAACTCGGGTCGGTCGGGTTCGAAGTAGTCGGTGTGGGCCTTGAATTCCTGACCCACCTCGTAGCGCTGGCCCTGGAGTGGTTCGGCGTGCGTGATCGCGATGCCCGACAGCGCGCAGAGCCGGTTGCGCAGGTCGGCGACGTCGGGATCGCTGGAGGGAAGATCGCATGTCGAACTCGTGCGGAAGACGTCGTCGCCGTTGTAGCCGGTGATCGTGGAGGGGCGGTGATGCGATTCGATCCGCGCGATCAGCGTGTCGCACTGCGCGGGCGTGAGGAAATCGCGCAGGATGTACATCTCGATTCGCGGCGAAGGGACGCGCAACGCGCCGGGGTGGGCCTGGATCGGGACGGCGTAGGAATCGGTAGTGGCGACCATGGCGGGCACGATAGACCGTGCCTGCCTCCAAGAAAATTGCATGAGTTGTGCTTTGCATCGCTTTTTTGCTTGGCAAGCACCGCATCTGTGTGCAAAGGCGCGCTCCCGCACAGAGGAGACGGCAACGTTCTCCCAGACAGCGGATGTTTCCCGGCCTGCATCGGTCAGACGGGACGTGTGGCGATTGTAGCTCAGTTGGTCAGAGCGCCGGTTTGTGGTACCGGAGGTCGTGGGTTCGAACCCCATCAATCGCCCCATTTTCTTCCAGCTTCGTGATACTTTAGCCCGGTTCCCGGGTGAAAATGACGTATCTTTGACGCGAGTCACTTGCTCCTTTCGGTGCGGTCTTTAGAAGCGCGGATCATGCACGGCTTTGCCAATCCTGCCCGTTTCCTGCGCATTGCACGCTGGCTCATGCCGCTGTGCATGGGCGCTGGCATTTTCATCGCACTTGCGGCCCTGGGATGGGGCCTCCTCTTCGCGCCTGCGGAGCGTCTGCAGGGCGAAACGGTGCGCATCGTTTACCTCCATGTGCCTTCGGCCTGGCTGGGCATGGCCGGTTGGAGCGGCATTGCCATCGCCAGTTTCACGCAGCTTGTCTGGCGCCATCCGCTGGCGGGCATCGCGGCCCGAGCCTGTGCGGTACCCGGCGCGGTGTTTACCGCGATCTGCCTCGTCACGGGCTCGCTCTGGGGGCGTCCCGCGTGGGGGACCTGGTGGGTGTGGGACGGCCGGCTGACTTCGATGCTGGTCCTCCTGTTCCTTTATTTCGGCTGGATCGCGCTCGCTCAGGCAAGCGAAGCTTCGGACGGCGCGGATTCCAAGGCGCCCGCGATTTTCGGTCTGGTCGGGGCGATAAACATTCCGATCATCCACTATTCGGTCATCTGGTGGAACAGCCAGCATCAACCGCCCAGCATCACCACCGGCGGCTCGGCGATGTCGGGCGCGTTCCTGTGGCCCTTGCTGATCGCGATGTTGGGTTTCACGCTGCTTTTTGCAGGCGTCGTGCTGGCGCGCATGCGCGCCATTCTCGCCCAGCAGCAGGCCGAGGCGCGGCTTCGCCGCAAGGCCCTGGCGCAAGGAAACTGATCGATGCGCGAAGCTCTTGATCCCTGGACCTTCGTCATGGCCGCCTATGCCATCGGCGTGGGTGGCACGGCCCTTATGGTCGGTTGGTCGCTGATCACGATGAAGCGCGCGGAAAAGCGGCGCGACGAAGCAAGGAAGCGCTGAGAGACGATGGCTATCAAGGCAAAACACCAGCGCCTGGTCCTGCTCGGCATCGCGATGGTCGTGCTGATCGGCGCGGCGATCCTGGCGATCTGGGCGCTTCGCAACCAGGCGAGCTACTTCTACGTGCCGCGCGAGATCATCGCCAATCCGCCGGAATCCTCGCGCGGGGTGCGTCTGGGCGGGATGGTCGAAAAGGGCTCGATCCACACCTTGCCCGATGGCGTGAGCATCGCCTTCGTCGTGGAGGACAACCAGGCCAAGGTGCCGGTGACCTTCCGCGGCATCGTGCCCTCGCTCTTCGTCGAGGGATCGGGCGTCGTTGCCGAAGGGCATATGGGATCGGACGGCACGTTCGTTGCCGACAACCTGCTCGCCAAGCACGATGAGAACTACGTACCGCGAGAGATGCAGAACATGACGGGCAAACAGATGCAGCAGGCAATGGCCAAGGGCAAATGATCGCGGAACTGGGATTGGCCGCGCTCTGGCTCGCGGCGGCACTCGCCGGGCTGCAACTGCTGGGCGGCGCTCTGGCGCAGACCGAACGCGGCGCGGCGCTGGGCGGCGTGGTGCGTCCCGTCGCGGTGGTGCAGGGCCTGCTCGCGCTCTTCGCCTTCTTCTGCCTGATCTACGTCTTTGCGGTCACCGACCTTTCGGTGAAGCTCGTCGCGCTCAACTCGCACGCGATGAAGCCGCTCGTCTTCAAGATCGCCGGGGCCTGGGGCAACCACGAGGGCTCGATGTTGCTGTGGGTGACGGTGATGGGCCTTGGCGGCGCTTTCGTCGCGCTTATCGAGCGGCGCCTGCCTGAGCGGACGATGCTGGCGACGCTCGCCGGACAGGCTTTCGTAAGCCTGGGCTTCTATGCCTTCCTGCTGCTTTCCTCGAACCCTTTCGAGCGGCTTTCGCCGGTTCCAGCCGAAGGGCAGGGGCTCAACCCGCTCCTCCAGGACCTTGGCCTCGCGTTCCATCCGCCCACGCTCTACCTGGGCTACGTTGGCCTATCCATCGCGTTCAGCTTCGCCATCGGCGCGCTCGTCACGCGCGAGGTGGGGCCCGCCTTCGCCCGCGCGATGCGGCCCTGGGTGCTGGGCGCCTGGATTTTCCTGACGGTCGGCATCACGGCCGGTTCGTACTGGGCCTATTACGAGTTGGGCTGGGGGGGCTGGTGGTTCTGGGACCCGGTCGAGAACGCCTCGCTCATGCCCTGGCTCGCCGCGACCGCGTTGCTGCACTCGGTCGGCGTGCTCGCCTCGCGCGACGCGCTGCGCACCTGGACGGTGATGCTGGGCGTGGTTGCTTTCTCGATGTCGATGGTCGGCACCTTCCTGGTGCGGTCGGGCATTCTGACGAGCGTGCACGCCTTCGCCGTCGATCCCGAGCGCGGCAGCTTCATCCTGGCGCTGCTTGCCATCAACATCGGCGGGGCACTTACGCTTTTCGCCTTGCGCGCGGGTACGGTGAGCGAAGGCACGCGCTTCGCGCCCGTCAGCCGCGAGGGCGCGCTGGTGATCAACAACGTGCTGCTTTGCGCGATCCTGGGGATCGTGCTGTTCGGCACGCTCTACCCGCTGCTGGCTGAGGCGCTTGGTGCACAGGTCTCGGTGGGGCCTCCCTACTTCAACCCGATGAGTGCGCTGTTCGCGGTGCCGATGCTGCTGGTGCTCGCCGTGGGGCCCTTGCTGCGCTGGCGCCGCGATACTTTCGCGCGAGTCGGCAAGGGGCTGGTCATTCCGGCCATGCTGGTCGTCGCGATGGGTATTGCTCTTGTCGCCTTCGCCAAAGTGCCGCTGCTGCCGTTCCTCGGTCTGGTGCTGGGCGTCGGGCTCGCCTGGGCGAGCGTGCTGCCCTTGCGCGGGCGCAACTTGCGCCGTCTGCCGCTGGCGGTCTGGGGAATGGTCCTCGCGCACTTCGGCATCGCGGTGGCGCTGATCGGCATGAGCAGCGAAAGCGCGTTCTCGAGCGAGAAGCTGGTGGCCGTGCACGTGGGTGAGATCACCCAGGTCGGCCCCTGGGGCGTGAAGCTCGACCGCATCGAGCCGATCGCCGGTCCCAACTGGACCGCACTTCAGGCGCGCCTGCTGGTGCGCTATGGCGGGGACGGCAAGGTCGTTCGTCTGGCGCCGCAGTCGCGCACGTTCTGGGCGCCGCCGCAGAACACGGCCGAATCGGCCTTGCTCACGCGCTGGAACGGGCAGCTCTACGCGGTTCTGGGCGGCGAGGCCGAGGGCGGACGCTGGCAGCTGCGGCTGTGGTGGAAGCCTTTCGTGCCGCTGATCTGGATCGGCGGCCTGCTGATCGCGCTCGGTGGCCTGCTTGCGCTCATGGGCCGCGTGACGACGGACCTCCGTCGCAGCGTCATCAGCGATCGCATCGCGGACCGGCGGGACGATGAGCAGAGGCTGCGGGAGGAACGGGCATGAGCGACAAGGCGATGAGCGAGACAAGCGCCGGCGTGCGTCCGCGCCGCTGGACGATCTGGTTGCCCCTGGGGGTCTTCGCGGCTTTCGTGGCGCTCGTCCTGATCGGTCTGCTGCGCCCGGCCGATCATACGGTGCGCAGCGCACTGGTCGGAAAGCCGATGCCCACCTTTGACCTGCCGCCCGCGCTGCCCGGCCGCGACGGCCTCGCCAGCGCGGTGCTCACCAATGGGAAGCCGCATCTCGTCAACATCTTCGCCAGCTGGTGCATTCCCTGCCGGGTCGAGGCGCCGCAGCTTGCGGAGCTGGCCAAGGCGGGCGTGCCGATCGAAGGCATCTCGGTACGCGATTCGAAGGACAACCTGCTCGCCTTCCTGCAGGAGAACGGTGATCCCTATCAGCGCATCGGTGCGGACGACGACGGACAGGTGCAACTTGCGCTTGGTTCTTCGGGCGTTCCCGAGACCTACATCGTCGATGGGAAGGGCGTGATCCGCTACCAGCACGTCGGCGAAATCCGCGCGGACCAGCTCGCGATGATCCTCCAGAAGCTGGACGAGGCGGGCCGATGAAACGGCTGTTGCTGGCCCTGACAGCGCTTTTCGCGCTTACCGCCCCGGCGCTGGCGCAGCAGGAGCAGTCGACCGCGCCCTACGCTTATCGCCAGCTCGATGATCCGGCCAAGGAGCGCACCGCCAAGGCGCTCATGGAGACGCTGCGCTGCCTGCAGTGCCAAGGGCAGTCGATCGCCGACTCGGACGCGCCGATCGCGGGCTCGATGCGCAGCCTGGTGCGCGAACGAATTGCGGCTGGTGAAACGCCTGAGCAGATTCGCGCCTGGCTGATCGAACGCTACGGCGACTACGTCAGCTATGCGCCCCAGCTCACCGAATTGACCTGGCCGCTCTTCGCGGTACCCTTGGTCTTTCTGCTGGTGGCCTTCCTGCTGCTGCGCCGCCGTTTCACCTTGCGGCGCGATGCCTTGGACGTCGCGGGCGATGCCCCGGGGGATGAGGCATGATCTGGTTTTTCCTTGTCCTTCTGGTGGTGGTCGCCTTCGTGCTGGCGGTCTTCGTTCTCAAGGTTCCCGTCGGTGGCCGTGAGGCCGTGGCCGCGGCGCTGCTGCTGGGCGTGGCCGGCTATGCGCTGCAAGGCTCGCCGCGCATGCCTGCAAGCCCGAGTGCGGCCGAGGAACGCGGCGGCGAAAGCGCCGCGTTCCTGGTGACCGCGCGCGGCAAGATCACCAACCGCACGATTCCGCCGACGAATCACTATGTCGTGATCGCCGATGGCTTCGCCCGCAATGGTCAGACAGCGGAGGCGGCGAGCGTGTTGCTGGCCGCGGTCGACGAGGATCCCAAGGACAGCGATGCCTGGCTCGCGCTCGCCAATGCGCTCGTCGCGCATTCGGAAGGCGCCCTCACGCCGGCCGCGCTCTATGCCTTCCGCCATGCGGCGAAGGCCGATCCCAAGGCGCCGGGGCCGCCGTTCTTTCTCGGTCTCGCCATGGCGCAGTCCGGCAATTTTGCCGATGCGAAGGCGCTCTGGGGCGATCTGCTCGCACGGACGCCGGAAAATGTCGAATGGCGCCCGGTCCTTGCGGCTGAACTGGGCCGTCTGGACGCGTTTCTGGCGGCACAGGCCAAAGCGTCGGCCCCGACCGCGACAGAAAATACGGAACCTTCCGAGGGCCCAAGTGATTGAGCAGCGTTGCTAGGCATGTGCCATGCTGCTAACGGCCTTCAACCTTGCCGCGAGTGCGAAACGGGGTCTTGAGTCCATAGACGGGGCGCACGAATGAGTGATGCTACTACGGATATGAACGGGGCTGGAACGGCTATCGAGCCGACCGGTGACGTGCAATCCGACAACGGGGCCAAGGGCTCCCACGGCCATTCTTCCGGAAACATCGCAAAGCTGGCCTTCGGGGCAGTGGGCGTTGTCTTCGGGGATATCGGCACCAGTCCGATCTACGCCTTTCGTGAAACGTTCGTCGGCCCGCATCCGCTGGCGATCGACGATCTTCACGTGCTGGGCGTGGTCAGCCTGATCTTCTGGTCGATGTCGCTGGTCGTTTCGGTCCAGTACGTCGGCATCCTGATGCGGGCGGACAACAAGGGGCAGGGCGGCAGCCTCGCGCTCGTCGCGCTGATCTCGGGCGCGATCCGGCGTTCGGGGTACGGCGGCCTCATCGTCATGCTGGGGGTCTTTGCGACGGCGCTGTTCTACGGCGACTCGATGATCACACCGGCCGTTTCGGTGCTTTCGGCGGTCGAGGGCCTGACCGTCGTCCAGTCGAATCTGTCGCCTTTCGTCCTGCCGATCGCCTTGATCCTGCTGGTTGGCCTCTTCGTGCTGCAAAAGAGTGGAACGGCCAAAGTCGGCGCGCTGTTCGCGCCGGTGATGGTCGCCTACTTCACGGTACTGGCCGTCCTGGGGCTCTACCATCTGGTGCAGATGCCCGAGGTGCTCGTGGCGCTGAACCCCTGGTACGCGGTCCAGTTCTTCCTGACCGACAAGATCCTGGGCTTCCTCGCGCTCGGCTCGGTGGTCCTTGCCGTGACCGGGGCCGAGGCGCTCTATTCCGACATGGGCCACTTCGGCCGGGGCCCGATGCGCCTGTCATGGTTCGGCTTCGTGATGCCGTGCCTCCTGATCAACTACTTCGGCCAGGCTGCGATGATCCTCAGCCTCGATGATGCGCAGGCCGCGCTGGCGATGGAGAACCCGTTCTTCAACCTCGCGCCCGAATCGCTGCGCCTGCCGCTGGTGATCCTGGTCAGCTGCGCCGCCTTCATCGCCAGCCAGGCGGTGATCTCGGGCGCCTTCTCGATCACCCACCAGGCCATGCAGCTCGGCTTCATCCCGCGCCTGTCGACGCGCCACACGTCCGAGCACGAAGTTGGCCAGATCTACATCCCCTTCGTGAACTGGGCGCTGATGATCGGCGTGATCGTGCTGGTGCTGGTGTTCCAGAACTCGTCGAACCTCGCCTCGGCCTACGGTATCGCGGTGACCGGCGCGATGCTCATCGACACCTGTCTAATGACCGTGCTGCTCATCGTGCTGTGGCGCTGGAAGCTGTGGCTGGCGATCCCGGTCGCGATCGTGTTCTTCGTGGTCGACGGTGCCTACTTCGCCGCGAATGCGACCAAGATCCCCGATGGTGGCTGGTTCCCGCTGATGATCGGTGCGGTGGCCTTCACGCTGCTCACGACCTGGAACAAGGGCCGGCGCCTCATGCGCGACCGCATGACCGAGGCCGCGCTGCCGCTCAACGTCTTCGCCAAGAGCGCGCATGGCAGCGCCACGCGCGTATCGGGCACGGCAATCTTCATGGCGTCCAGCAACGTGGGCGTGCCTTCGGCGCTGCTCCACAACATCAAGCACAACAAGGTCCTGCATGAACGCGTGGTGGTGCTGACGGTCGAAGTCCAGGACGTGCCCTATGTCGAATCGTCCGAGCGCTACTCGGTTCAGGACCTCGGCCAGGGCTTCTACCGCATGACGCTTCGCTACGGCTTCATGGAAGAGACCGACATTCCCGCCGCGCTGGCGCACAACCAGATGTGCGGTCAGCCCTTCGAGATGATGAAGACCAGCTTCTTCCTGTCGCGCCAGACGCTGGTGGCTTCCGAAAAGCCGGGCATGGCGATCTGGCGCGAAAAGCTCTTCGCGTGGATGATGCGCAACGCGGCAAGCGCGATGGTTTTCTTCCGCCTCCCCACCAACCGAGTGGTCGAACTGGGCAGCCAGCTCGAGATTTGATTTTCCATGTCCATGCAGATCGTCTCGTTCGTCGCCGTGGTCGGCATCGGAGCCACGGCGGCGCTCGACCTGTGGATCGTGTTCCTGCGCGTCGCGTTGGGCGTTTCGGGGACGAGCTGGCGCGTGGTGGGCGATTGGCTCTGCGGCCTGATGCGTGGCAGGCTGTGCTATCGGCCGAGGCCGGGCAGGGCACCTGGGCCGGGCCCGCACGCGCTGGGTTGGGCTTTTCACTATCTGGTAGGCCTTCTCTACGCGGCGGCCTATCCGCTCGTCTGGGGCGCGGCCCTGCTCGATGCGCCGCGCCTTGGTCCTTTCCTGATCATCGGCGTCGTGGTGAGCTCGCTGGCGGGCCTTGCGATTCTTTCTCCGGCGCTGGGTGGCGGCTTTTTCGCCTCGCAATCACCGCATCGCGGTCGCAGTCTCGTGCTGGTGGTCGTCAACCACGGCGTCTTTGCCCTTGCTCAGTACGGCCTCGCGCTCGCCCTGGCCGGCCAATAGGATAAAAAAGCGGGCGCCTTCCGGATGAGGGAAGGGCCCGCTTCGTCGTCGTGCGTTTGGCCGGTGGTCCGGCAGATCGTTCAATCGTGGGGCGGATTGTCGAGCAGTTCCTCGCGCGCGGTATCCTGGCCCATGCCGTGGCGCAGGACCATCGGCAGCTGCGAGAAGGTGAACAGGAACGAGGCGACCGTGAAGCCCCAGACCTTGGCCTGGAGCCAGGCGTCGAAGCTGACGGTGTAGACAAGCGCGGTGTTGGCGATGGCAAGGACGAGGAAGAACCAGGCCCAATTGCGCGACAGCTTGATCCAGCCTTCCTCGTTCAATCCCTCGAATGCGGCCTGGAGGAGATACTTGAGCATCGGCTTGCCCTTGGCCAGCCCGATGAAGAGCACGACCGAGAACATCAGGTAGACGGCGGTGGGCTTGAGCTGGATCCAGATCGCCTCGCGGAAGATCACCGTCAGCGTGCCGAAGCCGAGGATCAGCGCGGTGGTCAGCCAGAGCATCGGTGAAATCTTGCCCAGGCGCCATTTGGAAAGGCCAAGTGCGACCACGGTCGCCCCCATGAAGGCGACAGTGCCCTTGATGACGGCCGAAACCGTGCCGAGCGTGTCGCCGCTCTCGGCGGGCGAAAAGTGGCGGTAGGCGAGGAAGAAGATCAAGAGCGGGCCGAAATCGACCACCAGGTTGATCCAGCTGGACTTCGGCGTCGCGGGGGCCTCGGCCCCGGTGCCCGTGTCCTTGTCGGTCGTCATTTACGCGATTCCTGCGATGACCCGCGCCAGCAGGTCCGGGTTGAAGGGGCGGAGGTCGTCGATCGTCTCGCCCACGCCGATGGCGTGGATCGGCAGGCCGTACTGTTCGGCCGCCGCGACCAGTACGCCGCCGCGTGCGGTGCCATCGAGCTTGGTCATGATCAGGCCGGTGACGCCGGCGACTTCCTTGAAGGTTTCGATCTGCGAGAGGGCGTTCTGCCCATTGGTGGCATCGAGCACGAGTACGACGTCGTGCGGCGCCTCGGGGTTGAGGCGGCCAAGTACGCGGCGCACCTTGGCTAGCTCGTCCATCAGCTCGCGCTTGTTCTGGAGGCGCCCGGCGGTGTCGACGATGAGGACGTCGGTGCCGTCGTCGGTGGCGGCCTTGACCGCATCGAACACCACTGAGGCGGGATCACCGCCTTCGGGGCCCTTGACGATGGGCACGTCGAGGCGATCGGCCCAGACCGCAAGTTGGCCGATCGCAGCGGCGCGGAAGGTGTCACCCGCCGCCAGCATGACCGCGTAATCCTGTTCCTGGAACAAGTGTGCGAGCTTGGCGATGGTGGTGGTCTTGCCCGAGCCGTTGACGCCGATGGTGAGGATCACCTGAGGACGTGGGAAGGCGACGATGTCGAGCGGCTTCGCGACCGGGCGCAGGATTTCGGCGATCTCGCGGGCGACCACTTCCATGATCGCGCGCTCGTCGGCGTCGCGTTCGAAGCGTTCGTTCGCCAGTCGCTCGCGGATGCGGGCGGCCGCGCGCGGGCCGAGGTCGGACATGATCAGCGCGTCCTCGAGGTCGTCGAGCTGGGCTTCGGTGAGACGCCCGCCGCCGACGATGCCCGCCAGGTTGCCGGTCAGGCGCTCGGAGGTCTTGCGAAACCCGCCAAAGAGCCGGTTGGACCAGTCGCCGTCTTGCGTTTCGGCGGGCCCTCCACTCGGTGGGGTGGTGTCGCTCATGCTTCCAATATTCCTTCGATCACGTGGGCGGGTGTCAGGCACAGCACGGTGCCCGGGACAGTCCCTTGCGGCAGTCGGACTCGCGCGAAATTCTCGGCGTGCCCGGTACCATCCTTTTCGGCGAGAACCCATAGCGGCTGGCCGACCTGTGCGGCAAGCCAGCGCGCACGCTCTTTCGACACCGCGTCGCGCAATTCGCGCGCGCGGCGCCGGATCGTGGCGGGATCGACGGCGGGCATGCGCGCGGCGGGCGTGTCGGGGCGGGCGGAATAGGGAAAGACATGGCCGTGGACGACGCCAAGTTCGGCGATGATGGAGAGGTTCGCTGCGTGCGCCGCCTCGTCCTCGGTCGGAAATCCGGCCATGAGATCGGCCCCGACGACAAGTCCGGGGCGCCGCGCGCGCAGACCGTCGACGAGAGCGAGCGCATCGGCGCGGCTGTGGCGGCGCTTCATGCGCTTGAGGATGAGGTCGTCACCGTGCTGGAGCGAGAGGTGCACGTGCGGCATCACGCGCGGTTCGTGCGCGATCAGGTCGAACAGCCGCGGATCGACTTCGGCGCCGTCGATCGACGACAGGCGCAGGCGCGGCAGGTCGGGAAAGCGGTCCAGAATGGCCGTGCACAAGTCGCCGAGGCGCGGGGTCCCCGGAAGGTCCTGCCCCCAGGAGGTCAGGTCGACGCCGGTGAGCACCACTTCGCGCACCCCGGCTGCTACGTGCACGGCGATGTCCTCAAGCGCCTCGATGAGGCTGCGCGAGCGACTGGCGCCGCGCCCGCGCGGAATCACGCAGAACGTGCAGGCATGGTCGCAGCCATTTTGCACTTGCACGAAGCCACGCGTATAGCCCGCCTTGCGCTCGCGAGCCGCGGGGAGGGGGGCGTTCCAGGCGCGCGGGTCGAGCTTGGACCCATTCGCGACGAGGCCGTCCACTTCGGGCATGGCGGCGAGTGCGTCGCGTTCGATTTCGGCGGCGCAGCCGGTTACCACGATGCGCGCTTCGGGTCGCGCCCGGCGCGCGCGGCGGATCGCCTGGCGGGTCTGGCGAACGGCCTCGGCAGTGACCGCGCAGGAATTGATGACGACGAGATCGTCGGCCTCGCGCAGCAGCGCGCGCATGTCCTCGCTTTCGGAAATATTCAGCCGGCAACCCAGCGAATGAACTTCGACGCTCAAGCGGGAATCCCGGTTCCCGCGCTGCGCTCGGCGGCGAAGCCGAAGCTGGCGGCGTCGAACGAACCGCGGTAGCTCTCGGTTGCCGGGCCGGTCATCACGATCATGCCGTCCTCGCGCCATTCGATCTGCAAGGTGCCGCCCGGAAGCGTCACCGCGACCCGGCGCTCGACGAGACCGCGCCGCATGGCCGCGATGGCGGTCGCGCAGGCGCCGGTGCCGCAGGCACGCGTGAGGCCCGCGCCGCGTTCCCAGACCCGGAGCGTGATTGCCTCGCGGCTTGTTATCCCCGCGACGTTCACGTTGACGCGTTCGGGGAAGATCGGGTCGTTTTCGATCAGAGGGCCCAGGCGCGCCATGTCGATGGCGTAGGGATCCTCGACGAAGAAGATCGCATGCGGGTTGCCGACGTTGACGGCGGACGGATTGACGAGCTCTTCCCAGGCGACGGGCATCGCATGGGTGTCCATCGCGTAGGCAAGGGGGATGCGGTCCCAGTCGAAACGGGGCGTGCCCATCTCGACGGCGATGCCGGTCTCGGACGGATTGGCCTGGACCAGGCCGCCGAGCGTCTCGATCCGTGCGGGCTTGCCATGGAGCAGGCCGACCGCGCGCGTGGCGTTGCCGCAGGCCTCGACCTCGCTGCCATCGGGATTGAAGATGCGCATGCGAAAGTCGGCGCCATCGCAGGGCTCGAGCACCAGCAACTGGTCGCAGCCGATCCCGGTATGCCGGTCGGCGAGCGCACTGGCGATGCTGCCGTCGATGACGGGCAGGGGCTGCGTGCGCGCGTCGAGAACGACGAAATCGTTGCCGAGGCCATGCATCTTGATGAAGTCGATCCGCATGGAGCGCGATCTAGGTATTCCGGGCGGATTGGTCCAGCTTTTTGCAATAGGCTGGTCCCGGCAGGCCGGCCTGTCGTGATCAGCGCCGTCCGGAACTCAAGGCGCCGGTGGCGGTCTTGGCGTCGAGCATGGTCACGGAGGGAGGCGCATCCTCTTGCGAAACCGTGGCGGCGGCGCGCAGGCTGCGGATTTCCTCGGAGGCGAGCCATTCGCTCAATTCCTCGGCCGGGCGAGGAACGCCGAAATAGTGTCCCTGCCCCTTGAGGTCTCCGAAGGTCTTGAGTTCCTCGAGTATCTCGGCGTTGGCGATCCCTTCGGCGGTCACCGGAAGGCGCAGGCCTTCGCCGAGCATGGCCATTGCGCGCACGATGGCCGCGCTGTCGCGATCTTCGTGGACTTTCTCGACGAAGCTGCGATCGATCTTCATGCGGTCGAAGGGCAGGCTGCGCAGCTGCGCGAGCGAACTGTAGCCGGTGCCGAAATCGTCGAGGCTGACCTTGATGCCTTGGTTCTTGAGACTGGTGAGCAGCGAACGAACCTGACCAACGTTATGGTGCAGGCAGCTTTCGGTGATCTCGATCTCGAGACGTTCGGGCGGGAAATTGGCCTCGAGCAGGATCTTGAGCAGCTTCTGCGCGAACCAGGGGTCGCGCAACTGCAGCGGCGAAATGTTGACCGAAAGCGTCAGCTGCGGTGCCCACAGCTTCGCGTCCTCGAGCGCCTTGCGAATCAAGCCCTCCGACATTTCCGCGATCGCACCGATGTCCTCGGCGATGGGAATGAAGATTTCGGGCGAGACGATCCCCAGTTCGGGCGATTTCCAGCGCGCAAGCATCTCGAATCCGGTCAGCTTGCCACTGCGCAGCTCGATCTGGCGCTCGTAGTAGGGCACGAACTCGCGGTCGGCGATGGCCTTGCGGATCTTGTCCTCCAGTTCGGTGCGCAAGTGCAGCTCTTCGGCCATCTGCGGTTCGAACCAGGCGTAGGCGTTCCGGCCCCGGTGCTTGGCATGGTACATCGCGACGTCGGCGTATTCGAGCAGCGAGCGCGCCGACACCGCGATGTCCGAGGGATTGCGCGCCATCGAGCCGGCGAGGCCGATCGAGGCGGTGACTTCGGCCGCCGAGTCGCCAATGCGCATGGTGCGCGCGACTTGCTTGAGCAGGATCTCCGAAAGTCGGTTCAGATGCGCGCTCTGGGCCGGGAGGTAGTTGATCGCGATGGCGAACTCGTCGCCGCCGATGCGCGCGACGATGCTTCCGGCAGGGACTACCTCGCGGATGCGCGAGGCGCATTGGCGCAGCAACTGGTCGCCCGCGGCATGTCCGTTGAAGTCGTTGACCTGCTTGAAGTTGTCGAGGTCGATCATCAGCAACGCGACGGCGCGGCCGCAGGCATGGGCCTCGGCAATCATGGTGTCGACGCGCAAGTTGAAGCTGCGACGGTTGAAGAAGCCGGTCAGCGGATCGGTCTCGGCGAGCCGGCGCGCGGCGGCCTCGTCGCGGGTGCGCTGTTCGAGCTCGGCGTTCAACTGCCGGTAGCGGCTCCATCCGAAGATGATGATCGCGATGTTGAGCAGGAAAGCGTTGAGGATGAAGTGGTCCGGCCCCGAACCCACGCCCATGAACGAGCGCACGATGTCAGGTCCAACGACACTGCCGGTGGCAACGAACAGGAGAATCGCGGCGGTGACGATTCCCAGTGCGACGACGTCCACCGGCCGCTTGGTCGATGAATCGTCATTGAAATCAACGGCCGTCGCGACCTTGGCGTTCAAAACCAGCCCCCTGCATCGATCAGATGCCCTCAGACCTAAGGGGATCCCCTGAAATTTTGGTTAAATTCGCTAAAATGCGAAGAGGGGATCACCTCAGGCGTTCGGGGTGATGCAAAGGATTTCAGGCCTTCAGGCCGATTTCGCGAAGACGTTCCTGCAGATAGTCGTCGGCGGTGATCGTCTCGGGGTAGCGATCCGGGTTTTCGGCGCTGATGCATTGCGGCAGCGTGACGAAGGGGAAGTCGCTGCGCAGATGCAGGAAGAAGGGCATCGAGTAACGGCTGAAACGCGCCCGTTCGCCGTCGGGGTTGCGCACGCGGTGCGTGGTCGAGGGCAGGACGTTGTTGGTCAGGCGCTGCAGCATGTCGCCGATGTTGACGACCATTGCGCCCTCGGGTGGAGCGACCGAGAGCCACTCGCCATTCTTGTCAAGCAGTTCGAGACCGGCTTCCTCGGCCCCCAGAAGCAAGGTGATGAGGTTGATGTCCTCGTGTGCGCCCGCGCGGATCGCGCCACCGGCGCCTTCGGCCACGGGCGGATAGTGCAGCAGGCGAAGGACCGAATTGCCGTCGTCGATCGCGGGATCGAACCATTCGGGGGCAAGACCCAGATCGACGGCGATCGCGGAGAGAATCTGCGCGCCGACTTCGTCGAAACGGGCATAGAGCGTCTTGAACGTCTCCTCGAACCCTTCGATCTCGCCGGGCCAGACATTGGGCGGCATCGAATCGGAAAGCGGCGAACCTTCGGGCAGGTCGCGCCCGACGTGCCAGAATTCCTTGAGGTCCTTCTCGGTGGCGCCCTTGGCCACTTCGGTGCGGAACGGCGTATAGCCGCGCGCGCCCGACTTGCCCTGCAGGTAGTAGGCGCGCTTCGTCTCTTCGGGCAGTTCGAAGAACGCGCGGGTCAAGGCCCAGGCGCGGTCGATGAGGTCCTGGTCGATGCCATGATCGCGGATCATGGCGAAGCCGAAGGTGCGAAACGAGGCCCCGATGCGGGCGGGCAGTTCGTCGCGGTCGGCCGACAGGCTCAGGACGGGGATATTGGCGAGGTCCATGGCAGGTACATTTCCATTAAGAATCGTATATGGGGCCGCTTTAGAGGTTTTGTCGGACTTAGTCGAAACGGAAAGGCCCCGCATGGCAAAGCGCTACTGGCTGTTGAAATCGGAACCCGACGTCTATGGGTGGCGGCACCTTGTCGCCGAGGGGGAAGGGACCTGGGATGGTGTTCGCAACCACCGTGCGGCGAACAACCTGCGCGCCATGCAGGTGGGCGACGAAGCGTTCTTCTACCACTCGAACGAAGGGCGCGAGATCGTCGGCATCGTCGCGATCAGCGCGTCCGGTCTTGCCGACCCGACCGATCCGGAGGGCAAGTGGGCAGCGGTGAAGGTCAAGCCGGTACGCAAACTGGCCCGCGCCGTCACGCTCACGCAGGCCAAGGGGGACCCGGCTTTGGCTGAGATGGAACTGGTCAAGCTTTCGCGCCTCTCGGTCAGCGAAGTCACGCCCGAGGAATGGCAGCATATTCTCGAACTCGCGGGGGGATGAGGCGGATTGGCCGCTTGTCTCACGCCAGCACCGGGTCATCCCAGCTCAGGAACGCAACGGCACCAAGCGACGTTCTCTCTTGTGAAAGGCGCTGAGTTTATCGCGCTTTAACAAGGAGATATGATCATGGGTCAGCTCAAGGATACCGTCAAGGGTCTCGCCAACGAAGCCGCCGGCAACGCCAAGCAGGTCGCCGGTGATGTCCGCAACGATCCCGCGCAGAAGGCCGAAGGCAAGATGCAGGAACGCAAGGGCGAACTCCAGCAGGGCATGGGCAAGGTAAAGGGCGCCGTCGGCGACCGCGTCTGACCATTGTCGCACGATTGTCTTCGGGCTAGCCCGAAGATCTGGAAAGGGTCGCCATTGGCGGCCCTTTTTCGTCGTTATCCGACAATTTTAATAGGTATTTCTACGGGTTGTGCTGCGCTCTCGCGCCGGCCCTCGTCCCGTTATGGGAAGGTGGCATCATCCATCTTGGCAACGGCGTAAATGATTTGTTAACCATGAGGGCATGAAATCCACGAAGCGCCGCACCCTGGTCCTCACATCCGAAGATGCCGGACATCCTTTCCGTCGGTCCCTGCCGCCGCATGTGCTGGCAGTGCCGGTGTGCAGGGATGCCGACGCCGATGCCGAAGCGGCCCGGCTCTGGAAACTGAACGGTGGGGACTGGCAGCGCTTTCTTGCCGCCTATTGCGCCTCGTTCGTCGCGATCTTCGCGTTCATCCTCTAGCGCGCGGGGGCTGGCTCGACCGCCTGCCGCTCCGCGCGGTACAGGCGATGGGCAAGCCAGGCCGAGGCGAGGCACGAGACCGAGACGACCAGCAACTGCTTGACGATCGGCAGCCCGCAGAAGTTCATCGCGACGGCGATTGCGCCGCCCAGGACCATCGCGCCTGAATTGACGACGTTGTTCGCCGCGATCGTGCGCGCCGTCTGCGATTTCTCGACGAAGGTTGTGAGGAAGGCGTAAAGCGGGACCACGAACATTCCTCCCGCGATCGCCACGCCCAGTAGCGAGAGCATCAGCGGAACGGCGAGCGGCTGCACAACGAACGTCGCGACGTCCATCAGGCCGGCCTGGCTGGAATTGGCATGCCAGGCCTCGCAGACCAGTTCGAAGGCGAACAGGCACAGGGCCATAGCGATCACCGCAATCGGCGACCAGCGGGCCGAGACTTTGCCCTTGAGCAGGGCATTGATCACGATCGAGCCGATCGCGATGCCCACCGAGAAGATCACCAGGAACAGGCTGGCCACTTCCTTGGCGGCCATCAGGATGTTCTTGGCGAGCGGCGGGAACTGGATGAACAGGATCGTGCCGAGCGCCCAGAAGAAGCTGATCGAACAGACCGCGAGATAGACCCGTCGATCGCTCAGCGTCGAGCGGATGAGGCGGACCGGCGCACGTACGAGATGGAAGTCGAGCGGCTCGACCTTTCCGATCGGAGGGGCCGGTGGAACGCTGCGGCCCGAGATATACCCCACGATGGCAACGCCGATCACGCCGATCGCGGCGGCATCGACACTGACCCAGCCCGCGACGATGGTCCCCGCCAGCACGGCAAGATAGGTGCCCGCCTCGACCAGGCCGGTGCCCGCGAGCACTTCCTCGCGCTCGAGGTGCTGGGGCAGGATCGCGTACTTGATGGGCCCGAAGAAGGTGGAATGGACGCCCATCGCGAAGACGGCGACAAGCAGCAGAGGGATCGCCAGCGTGTGCATGGCGATGCCCTTCCAGGCGAGCGCGAGGCCCAGGCCTCCCACCAGCATGATCAGGATCTCGCACAATTTGATGGTGCGAATGATCGCCGCCTTGTCGCGCATGTCGGCAAGCTGGCCGGCCAGAGCGGAAAACAGGAAGAAAGGCATCACGAAGATCAGCGAGGCGACGGCGCTGAAGATCGCCTCGGAGGATTCCGAGTTGTAGACGCTGTAGACCACGAAGAGGACCATCGCGTTCTTGAACAGGTTGTCGTTGAACGCGCCCAGCAGCTGGGTGACGAATAACGGAAGGAAGCGTCGCGCGCGGATCAGCTGGATCGATTGCGTCATGTATAGGGTCTTGCCGGTCTCTGGCCGTTCAGGTTGTCCGGACCCATAAAGCGGTGGGCCGATGCCGCAACCCCCGATCGGCACTTTATTCCGACAGGGATTCCCGGCTATGGGGCAGCGACATGCTGACGCTACCCAACATTCTGACGCTTTCGCGCATATTCGCGGTGCCGCTGCTGGCTTTCCTGCTGTGGTGGCCGACGTGGGGATTTGGCTACGCTCTGGCCTTCGGTCTCTACTGCCTGATGGGCATTACCGACTATTTCGACGGCTATCTTGCGCGCTCGAGCGGGACCGTCTCGAAACTCGGTATCTTCCTCGATCCGATCGCGGACAAGATCATGGTCGCGGCGGTGATTCTCGTGCTGACCGCGCAAGGCATCCTGCGCGGCCCTTACGTGGGCGACATGCACGTGATCGCAGGGCTGGTCATTCTGATCCGCGAGATCGCGGTCTCGGGCCTGCGCGAGTTTCTGGGGCCCTTGCGGGTCTCGATCCCGGTCAGCAAGCTCGCCAAGTGGAAGACGACCTTCCAGATGGTTTCGCTTGGCGCGCTGATCCTGGGGCGGGCCATGCCCTGGTGGAACACGCCCTTCGCCGGGATCGAGATCAACATTCCGCATACCGTGGGCCTCACCACTCTGTGGGCTGCCGCGGCGCTCACTCTCGTTACCGGGTGGGATTACTTGCGGGTCGGTCTCAAGCACATGGATTGATCCGCGTGCGGCGCGCGCGCGAAGGCTTGCGCTCGTTGCAATCGCGCCCGGAGCCCTCGCACCATATCTGCGGGACAGGCGTAGGCTGATCCTCGCCGACATTTCCGGAGCCCAGCCATCTCGTCCCCCGCTTCCTCGCCCCACGTTCTGAGCCGCGGTGTCGTCGCCGTCCTGGCCGTGGCGGCCGGAGTGACCGTGGCGAACATCTACTACAGCCAGCCCATGCTCGAGCAGATGCAGGGCGACTTGCGCGATCCGGCCGTAGCGTATGTCCCGACGGCAACGCAGATCGGTTATGCGCTGGGGCTGCTCTTCCTCGTTCCCCTCGGCGATCTGGTCGAGCGCAAGCGCCTGATCCTTCTGCAATGCCTTGCCCTCGCGCTGGCCTGTGCGGGCGTGGCGCTGGCCCCCGGGGCGATGCCGATCCTGGCCGCCTCGCTGCTGGTCGGCACGTTCGGTTCGGTGGCGCAGCAGATCGTTCCGCTTGCGGCGGACCTCGCGCCCTCGGAGCGCCGCGGGCAGGTGATCGGGATCGTCATGGCCGGACTGCTCTGCGGCATTCTCCTCAGCCGAACCGTGGCGGGCTTCGTCGCGCAGTATCTGGGCTGGCGCGAGATGTTCTGGATCGCGGCGCCGCTGGCGCTGGGCATTGCCTCTCTGCTCGCGCTCAAGCTGCCGCATAGCGAGCCGGCGGCGAAAGGCGGCAGCTACCGTGAGACGCTGCGCTCGTTGGTCGGCTTGTGGCGCGACTATCCCACGTTGCGCCGGGCCACCTTCATCCAGTGCTGCCAGTTCGGGGTGTTCAGCATCTTCTGGACGGTTCTGGCCTTCCGGCTGGAAAGCCGATTCGGCTACGGTCCGCAGGTCGCCGGACTGTTCGGCGTGCTGGGGGTGGTCGGCGTGTTGGCCGCACCCGTCGCCGGGCGTATTGCCGACCGCAAGGGGCCGCGCCAGGTGATCCTGCTCGCCGCCCTGACGACGCTCGCCTCTTGGCTGGTCTTTGCCTTCTGGGACAGTCTTGCGGGCCTGATGCTGGGCGTGATTGCGCTCGATTTCGGAGTCCAGTCGAGCCAGATATCGAACCAGAGCATCATCTATGCGCTCAGGCCCGATGCGCGTTCGCGAATCAATACCGTCTACATGACCAGCATGTTCGCCGCAGGAGGCCTTGCCTCGGCGCTTGGCATGGCGTCGTGGACGCATTTCGGCTGGCCGGGCGTCTCGGCGCTGGGCATCGTCGTCAGCTTGTGCTGCGTGGCGCTCCAGTTTGGAGCCTCGCGCGAGGCCGCCTCGGGCCTCGCCTGAAGGCCGTTCAGCCCGCGCGCAATTCGTCCGCGAGCATCCGGAATTCGTCTGAACGCGGCGAGTTCTTGCGCCAGACCAGCGCGATCTCGCGGTTGGCGTTGGGCGAGATGAGCGGGCGGGCGACGACGTTGGTTCCGTTCAGGATTCCCGCATCGAGCGCCATTTCGGGCAGCATGGTGAGGCCCAGCCCATTGTCCACCATCTGCACCAGCGTGTGCAGCGAGGTACCGATCATCGTCGCCGAAGCGCGCAGTTCGGGCCGGTTGCAGGCCGCGAGCGCATGGTCCTTGAGGCAATGCCCATCCTCGAGAAGGAGCAGGCGGTGCTCGTCGATCACGTCGGGGCCGACTTCCTGCGGTGGATCGCGCGGATCGTCGGCGGGGAAGGCGACGAAGAAGGCATCGAGCTCGATCGTCTCCTTCTCCACCTCGCCCGTGGCGTAGGGAAGCGCAAGAAGGACGCAGTCGGCGCGCCCGTGGTGCAGCGATTCGATGGCGGCCTGGCTCGGCTCCTCGCGCAGGAACAGCCTCAGGTTCGGGCGTTCACGGCGCAGGCGCGGCAACATGCGCGGCAGCAGGAAGGGCGCGATCGTCGGGATCACGCTCATGCGCACTTCGCCCGAGAGTGGCTTGCCGCTCGACTGCACGAGCTCGGACAGTTCCTCGGTTTCGCGCAGGATGCGGTGCGCCTTTTCGACAACGGCATTGCCGAGCGGGGTGAAGCGCACCGCGCGCTTGGTGCGCTCGACCAGTGTCACGTCGAGTAGGGTCTCGAGGTCGCGCAGGCCTGCCGAAAGCGTCGATTGCGAGACGAAGCAGGCTTCGGCGGCGCGGCCGAAATGGCCGTGTTCGTGCAGGGCTACCAGGTACTGAAGCTGCTTCAGCGTCGGCTGGTAGACCGTCATGATTCGCCGTCGTCGTCGGGTTCCTCACCGGCTTCGGCGAAGATGCCCGAATTCTCGCCTACGCGGGTCATCTTGAGGCGGCCCTTTTCGACCGCGAAGGCAAGGCGCCCCTCGACGAGTTCGAGTGCGTCCTTGCCGAAGACCTCGTAGCGCCAGCCTTCCAGGATCGGCAGGTTCTTGCGGATTCCGGCGGCAAGCAGTTCCAGCTCGTCGCTGCGGGTGAGCAGGCGCGCGGCGACGTCGATCTCGCGCGCGCGGATTTTGACCAGCAGCTTGAGCAGGTCGGCAACGAGCGCGCCTTCCTTGCCGAGCGGCGCGCCGCGCGGCTGGCGAGGGGGCAGTTCGTCGTCATCCAGTGGCTGGGCCTTGGCGATCGTGGTCATCAGGCGCTTGCCGATGTCGTTGTCCTTCCAGCCTTGCGAGAGGCCGCGCACCTTGGCGAGGTCGGACTGCTGCTTGGGCGGGTGGCTGGCCAGGTCGGCCAGCGTCTCGTCGCGGGCGATGCGACCGCGCGGAATGTTCTTGCCCTGGGCTTCGATCTCGCGCCACTCGGCGATCGCCTTGAGGCGGCCGAGCATCTGGGGATTGCGGCCCGCTGCCTTGATCCGGCGCCAGGCGAGCGTGGGATCGTTGCGGTAGTTCTCCGGATCGGCGAGCTTTTCCATCTCCTGGTTGAGCCAGGAGCCGCGGCCGGTCTTGATCAGGCGCTTGAGAATCTTGGGGAAGATCTTGGAAAGGTGCGTCACGTCGCCGATCGCGTATTCGATCTGGCGTTCGGTGAGCGGCCGGCGCGACCAGTCGGTGAAGCGCGCGCCTTTGTCGATGATGAGGCCGAGCCACGATTCGACGAGGTTCGAATAGCCGATCTGCTCGGACTGGCTGATCGCCATCATCGCGATCTGCGTGTCGAAAATCGGCGAGGGGGTCTTGCCTGTTGCGTTGAAGATGATCTCGACGTCTTGCCCGCCCGCGTGGAAGACCTTGAGAACGTCGTGATTCTCGGTCAGCAAATCGTGGAGCGGGGTGAGGTCGATACCATTCGCCAGCGGGTCGATGGCGGCCGCTTCCTCGGTATTGGCGATCTGCACCAGGCACAGCTCTGGCCAATAGGTGTTCTCGCGCATGAACTCGGTGTCGACCGCGACGAAGTCGGATTTGGCGAGCCGTTCGCACAGTTCGGCGAGTTCGCCGCTGTCCGTGATCAGTTTGTGAATCTTCATTTGGGTGTGGCGTTACGCTGAACGGGCGGGAGGATCAACGGCGGCGATGATCCGATTCGCGTTTGAATGCGATTATCGGCGACGAAAGAGCCGTGCGAAGAGGCCCTTGGGACGCATTTCCTGCAATTCGGCAATGCTTTCCTCGGTTACGAAGCGACGGCGCAACTGCGTTCCGGTGGTGTGGATGCCAGGGGGCGGGAGGTGCCAGGCCTTGGATTCGTCTTCGCGGTGCTCGTGCTCCTCGTCCTGCGGTGCAAGCAGCGCCGAGACCGTCTCCGTGTGGTCCGTGGTCGCGCCAGAGGCATCGGTCGCGAAATCGGCCTGCGCCTCGGATGCGGCCGTCGCGTCTTCGATTTCGGGGGCGTGGCTCATCGCCGGACGTTCGCTGCGTGCGGCGGGCACTTCACCGGCGGCCATGACGGGAGCGGAAAGCCCGGCGTGCGGGCTCACACTTTCGGCGAGGAGCGCCAGAGGGCGCGGAAGGCCCGTGCGACGGGCCATGTCGTCGACGGCAAGGTGGAACAGGACGCCGATGTAGAGCGTCGCCAAGAATTGGGCCTGGATGGTGGTGCTGGTGGTGTCTTCGGCGCGCGCATTGGTCTTGGCGAGGCGCGCAAGCGCTTCGGCCATCGCGCCGAGTCCGTCGATGCCCACGATGTCGTCGTCGGCATCGGCGTGTTCGTTGTGCCAGGCCGAGCCGAAGTCGTTGAAGCCTTCGCGCAGTTCCTCGAAGCTGCATTCGGAAAAGGGCCAGGCGGTATCGAAGTAGAAGCGCGTGGCGAGAACCGGCTCGCCATCGTGCTCGCCGATGCGATGCGCGTCGAGTTCGAGCGAGATCGCCGAAACGGGCTCTCCGCACTGGTCGAGCTTCCAGATGGCGTCGGCCAACATGTTCCAGCCCACGAAGGAGATCGAACCGGCATCCACGTCGAGGAAATTGGCGGGCAGGGGGGCTTGTCCCGAACACAGCGGCGCAAGCAGGTCGCGCAGCATGTCGGCGGCCTCGCGCGCGCGCCTGCCTCGGATCATGTCCTCGATCGAACGGCGCAGCGCAGAGTTCTGCGCGCTTTCAATCGCGACCTCAGCCAACATTCAACACTCCATTCGACCCTGCTTTGAGGGCTTATCGGCGAATGGTTTATATGGGGTTACGCGTAGATCCTTTGCGGGGCGATCAATCCGTGGCTGGAAATCGCAACGCCACCGGGCTAGGGGACCGCACCAGAACCCACGTTTTCGCGAAGAAGAAGCCTCGATCCATGACTCATCCCTATCGTTCCCACACCTGCGGCGCGTTGACGGCGGCCGAAGTTGGCCAGACGGTCCGCCTGTCGGGTTGGGTCCATCGCAAGCGCGACCACGGCGGCGTGCTGTTCGTCGACTTGCGCGACCATTACGGCATGACCCAGGTCGTGACCGACAGCGACAGCCCCGCGCTGGCGATCCTCGACGGCATGCGCCTTGAATCGGTGGTGACCATCGAGGGCACGGTCAAGGCCCGCACGCCCGAGACGGTGAACCCGAACCTCCCGACCGGCGAGATCGAGGTCTACGCCCGCTCGGTCACGGTGCTGGGCAAGGCGGCCGAACTGCCCATGCCGGTCGCCGGCGAGCAGGAATACCCCGAGGACATCCGCCTCAAGTACCGCTTTCTGGACTTGCGCCGCGAGACGCTTCACGCGAACATCGTCAAGCGCACCAAGATCATCTCGGACATGCGCCGCCGCATGGAAGGCATTGGCTTCACCGAGTTCTCGACGCCGATCCTGACCGCCTCCTCGCCCGAAGGTGCGCGCGATTTCCTCGTGCCCAGCCGCATCCATGCGGGCAAGTTCTACGCGCTGCCGCAGGCCCCCCAGCAGTACAAGCAGCTGCTGATGGTCGCTGGCTTTGATCGCTACTTCCAGATCGCGCCGTGCTTTCGCGACGAGGACCCGCGCGCCGACCGCCTGCCGGGCGAGTTCTACCAGCTCGACCTCGAGATGAGCTTCGTCACCCAGGAAGAGGTTTGGGAGACGATGGAGCCGGTGATCCAGGGCATCTTCGCCGAATTCGCGGGCGACAAGCCGGTGACGCCGACCGGTGAATTCCGCCGCATTCCCTATGCCCAGTCGATGCTCGACTATGGGTCGGACAAGCCGGACTTGCGCAACCCGATCCTGATCAAGGACGTGACCGAGCACTTCGTCGAATCGGGCTTCGGCATCTTTGCCGGAATCGTCGCGGGCGGCGGTGTTATCCGTGCGATCCCCGCACCGGGTGCGGGCGCGGGCAGCCGCAAGTTCTTCGACGACATGAACGCCTGGGCGCGCGGCGAAGGTTTCTCGGGCCTTGGCTACATCAACATCAAGGACGGCGCTCCGGGTGGCCCGATCGCCAAGAACCACGGCGAGGAAAAGACCGCGGCGCTGATCGAGGCGCTGGGCCTTGGTCCCAATGACGGCGTGTTCTTTGCTGCAGGCAAGGCCGAGCAGGCTGCCAAGCTGGCTGGTCTTGCGCGCACCCGCGTTGCCGAGCAGCTCGACCTCATCGACAAGGACCGCTTCGAGCTGTGCTGGATTGTCGACTTCCCGTTCTTCGAATGGGACGAGGACAACAAGAAGGTCGACTTCGCGCACAACCCGTTCTCGATGCCGCAGGGCGGCATGGACGCGCTCGAGGGGCAGGATCCGCTCACGATCAAGGCCTACCAGTATGACCTCGTCTGCAATGGCTTCGAAATCGCCTCGGGCTCGATCCGTAACCAGGATCCCGAACTGATGGTCGCCGCCTTCGAGAAGGTCGGCCTGTCGAAGGCGGATGTGGAGGAGCGCTTCGGCGGTCTCTACCGCGCGTTCCAGTACGGCGCTCCGCCGCACGGTGGCATGGCGGCCGGTGTCGATCGCATCGTCATGCTCCTGTGCGGGGCGCAGAACCTGCGTGAAATCACGCTGTTCCCGATGAACCAGCGCGCGGAAGACCTTCTCATGGGGGCCCCGTCGCCGGCCGAGGCCAAGCAGCTGCGCGAACTGCACATGCGTGTGGTCGAGCCGCAGCCCAAGCCGGGCGCCTGAAACCGCGGGGTTTCGCGCAAAAATCCGAATTCCGGCGCTGTTGCGGTCTTTGGGCCTTGCAATGGCGCCGGACTTGGGACAAGTGCGAAGCCCATGCTTGTGGCGGCACTTGCCAGCCTTCGCCCTTCGCACTAGGGCGGCAAGCGAAAAGATTAATCCTCCGCTTTCTGAAGGGGTCTATACAAATGAGCGATACCGCCGATCGGGTTAAGAAGATCGTCGTCGAGCACCTCGGTGTGGAAGCCGACAAGGTCACCGAAGATGCAAGCTTCATCGATGATCTGGGTGCCGACTCGCTCGACATCGTCGAGCTGGTGATGGCGTTCGAAGAAGAATTCGGCGTCGAGATCCCCGACGATGCGGCTGAGAAGATCAGCACCGTCTCGGATGCGATCAAGTACATCGACGAGAACAAGGGCTGATCCGGGCCCGCCCGCAAGCCTCCGGTCGCCCCGAATTCGGGGTGAACGATGCCGGAGAGCGGGCATTTGGATTGAATTCGGCAGGCTCGACCTCTAAGGGGGCGGGCCTGTCGCCGTTTCGGAGAACGTAAGAATGCGTCGTGTCGTCGTAACCGGACTTGGCCTCGTCACCCCGCTGGGCGCTGACGTGGAAACGACCTGGAAGAACATCCTGGCCAGCAAGAGCGGGGCCGGACCGATCACCAAGTTCGATGCGTCGGATCAGAAGTGCCAGATCGCCTGCGAGGTCAAGCCCGCCGATCACGAGTACGGCTTCGATGCCAACAAGCGCGTCGATTCCAAGATCCAGCGCCAGGTCGACCCCTTCATCGTCTTCGGCATCGATGCCGCGGGCCAGGCGCTCGAAGACGCCGGCCTCACCGAAATGGACGAGGCGACCAAGCTGCGCGCGGGTTGCTCGATCGGTTCGGGCATCGGTGGCCTTCCTGGCATCGAGAGCGAATCGCTGGTGCTCGCCAATCGTGGCCCCGGCCGCGTCAGCCCGCACTTCGTGCACGGGCGCCTGATCAACCTCATCTCGGGCCAGGTCTCGATCAAGTACGGCCTCAAGGGCCCGAACCACGCGGTCGTCACCGCGTGCTCGACCGGCGCGCACTCGATCGGCGACGCCGCGCGCATGATCAAGGACGACGATGCCGACATCATGCTGGCGGGCGGTGCGGAAAGCACAATCTGTCCGATCGGCATTGCCGGCTTCGCGCAGGCGCGCGCGCTCAACTGCAGCTACAATGACCGTCCCGAAGAGGCGAGCCGTCCCTACGACAAGGACCGCGACGGCTTCGTGATGGGTGAGGGCGCTGGCGTCCTCGTGCTCGAGGAATACGAGCACGCCAAGGCGCGCGGCGCGAAGATCTATGCCGAAGTCGTCGGCTACGGTCTTTCGGGCGATGCCTACCACGTGACCGCTCCCGATCCGGAAATGGACGGCGCCTACCGTTCGATGGCCGCCGCGCTCAAGAAGGCAGGCATGACGCCGGCCGACATCGACTACATCAATGCTCACGGCACCTCGACCATGGCCGACACAATCGAACTCGGCGCCGTGCGCCGCCTGTTCGGCGAGGCGATGGACGGTGTCTCGATGAGCTCGACCAAGTCGGCCATCGGTCACCTCCTGGGCGGCGCGGGTGCGGTCGAATCGATCTTCTGCATCCTTGCCATGCGCGACCAGATCGTTCCTCCCACGCTCAACCTCGACAACCCGTCGGAGGGCTGTGAGGGCGTCGACCTGGTGCCCAAGGTGGCCCGCAAGCGTGAAGTGCGCGCGGTGCTCAACAACAGCTTCGGATTTGGTGGCACCAACGCCAGCCTGATCATGAAGAAGGTCGACTGACGACCCGCGCGGCGAGAGGCACAGTTTCGATGATGTCGCGGCGCGCATATGCCCTTCTGGCGGCGCTCGTCCTGGTCGTTGCGATCGTGGGCTGGAACTTCGTGGGCGGCTGGTATGGATCCGGTCCGCTCGCGAAGGACGCCAGCTTCATCGTGCCGAGCGGGGCAAGCCTCTCGTCGGTGTCCGAAAAGCTGGAAGAGAAGGGTGTCGTCGCCTCGGCGGACGGCTTCGCCTTTCGCGCGCGGCTGTTCGGCGGTGGGCGCTCGATCAAGGCCGGGGAATTTTCCATCCCCGCGCACGCGAGCGCTTCGCGCGTCCTCTCGATCATAACCAGCGACGACGTGATCCGTCGCCAAGTGATGATCCCGGAGGGCATGCCCTCGGTGATGGTCTACGACCGTCTCAAGGCCCAGGAAGCGCTGACGGGCGAGATCACCGTGCCGGAAGAAGGCTCGGTCCTCCCGGCCACGTACGACATCCAGAAGGGCGAGACGCGCGAAGAAGTCCTGCGCCAGATGCAGGCGGCGATGAGCCGCGAGCTCAAGGAGCTCTGGGCCAAGCGCGCGTCTGGCCTGGTCGTCAAGACGCCCGAGGAAGCGCTCGTTCTGGCATCGATCGTCGAAAAGGAGACCGCCAAGCCCGAAGAGCGCACGGTGGTGGCGGGGCTCTATTCCAATCGGCTGCGCGAGGGGATGCTGCTCCAAGCGGACCCGACTATCATCTATCCGATCACGCGTGGCAAGCCACTCGGCCGGCGCATTCGCCAGTCCGAGATACAGGCGATCAACGACTACAACACTTACACCATGGTCGGCCTGCCCAAGTACCCGATCTGCAATCCGGGCAAGGCCTCGATCGAGGCCGTGCTCCATCCCGCAGATACGGACGCACTCTACATGGTGGCCGATGGCAAGGGCGGGCACGTCTTCGCCTCCACGCTCGCGCAGCACAACGAGAACGTGAAGAAATGGTTCGCGATCCGGCGCGCGCGCGGCGAAATCTGATCGGCCGTTTGCGCTTCGTAGCCAGCGTGTCCGCTCGCCCGGCGTCGCTCCGGTGAACCGCAGTGGGGAAGAGCTGGCGCGCGATCGTGCCCCCGGCGCTCCCTTGCTGGTGACCGCCGAACTTCCGGCCGATGTTCTCGCCTGGGCAGATGGCCTGCGCCAGGCCCATTTCCCCCCGGAACGCAACCGGCTGCGTGCCCACGTCACGCTGTTCCACGCGCTTCCGCCTTCGGTTGAGGGCGAACTGGTCCAGGTGCTCAAGAGTCTTGCTCGCAGGCGCCCTCCCGAGGCCCGGACGGCGGGCCTCATGAAATTGGGCGGCGGGACGGCGATCGCGCTCGATTCGCCCGAAATGGTCGACCTGCACGCCGAAATTGCGGCCCGCATGCATGGCCTCCTGACCCGTCAGGACGCACAGCCCCTACGCCTCCACGTGACCATCCAGAACAAGGTTTCCTCCGCGCAGGCACAGGCCCTCCAGCGCGATCTGGCTGGTACGCTGCAGCCGCGTTCGTTCCGCTTCCGGGGCTTTGGCCTTTACGCCTGGGAGAAGGGATTGTGGCGTCCGCTCAAGCTCGTCACATTTCATGGCTGATTTGCATTTTTCGGTGTTGACCAATCGGAAACGCCCCCCTAAAGGCACGCACCTGCCCCGCAGACGCGGGGTTCCAGATCAGGTCGAACGTTGTATCGACCATGGTATGGCGGAGTAGCTCAGCTGGTTAGAGCAGCGGAATCATAATCCGCGTGTCGGGGGTTCGAGTCCCTCCTCCGCTACCATACCCCATTTTCAGACGTTGTCCGCGCTAGTCCAGAACAAGCCGGCAGCGTCTTTTTTCTTTTTAAAATCAATTATTTTTCCCGGTTGTCCGCGTGCGCCGACGTCCGAGCGCGTTCGGCTGCGTTTGGGGGTGTCGGTTTGAATTTTCGCCGAATCTGGGGGTACCATCGCCGCATACCCCACAACGGCGATACCCCCACATGGCACTCAAGGAACTCGAGGTGAAATATGCGGCCGTCCGGCCGCGCCCCTACAAGCTTTCGGACGGGGGTGGGCTGCATGTGCTCGTCCAGCCCAACGGCTCGAAGCTATGGCGGATGAAATACCGCTTCGCGGGCAAGGAGAAGCTGCTGAGCTTCGGCAAGTACCCCGAGGTCTCCCTCGCGGTCGCCCGTGCGCGCAGGGATGTGGCGCGGGGGCTGCTCGCCGAGGGGCGCGATCCTGGCGTCGAGATCGCTGCGGAGGTCCAGGTCAGGACGAACACTTTCGAGACAGTGGCGCGCAAGTGGCACGCGAATAGAGAAGGGGGGCTGGACGATGCGCACGCCAGGCGTGTGCTGAGTCGAATGGAGCGGGACGTCTTCCCGATGCTGGGCGCAAAGCCGATAACCCAGATCACCGCTCCCGAGATCCTGGCCATGATCCGTAAGATTGAAGAGCGTGGGGCTCTCGATATTAGTCGCCGGGCCAAACAATGCGTGGGGCAGGTCTTCCGTTTCGCGATTGCCAACGGCTGGGCGCAAGACGATCCTTCGGTTCACCTTGCGGGAGCGCTCAAACCTCGGCCGCGTGTTAAGCACATGTCTCGTGTTCCGCTCAAGGAACTGCCCCAATTGCTGCGGGCCATCGCTTCCTACGATGGCGAAGAGAACCCGCGCTGCCAGTCGCTTACGCGCGACGCCCTGATGTTCACCATGATGACGTGGGCGCGGACGAGTGAGGTGCGATTCGCTGCATGGAATGAATTCGAGGATTTGGAGGGAAGCGAACCTCTCTGGCGCGTCCCGGCTGAACGCATGAAGATGGGGCGCGAGCATCTCGTACCCTTGCCGAGGCAGGCCGTCGCACTGCTGCACCGTCGCCGCTCAGCAAGCGAAAGCGAGTTCGTCTTCCCCGGTCCGAAGCCCGGTCAGCCGATTTCCGAGAACACCATGATTTATGCCTGCTATCGCATGGGTTATCGGCGCCGGCAGACGGTTCACGGCTTCCGAGGACTGGCATCGACCTGGGCTAACGAAACGGAAGGTTACAGCTCCGATTGGATCGAGATGGCTCTGGCGCATTCGGAAACCAACTCGGTGAGGGGGGCATACAACAGCGCGCTCTATATTTCCTCGCGGCGGCGCATGCTTCAGGACTGGGCGGACATGATCGATGGCGCAACCACGAGGAAAGCGAGGTCCGGCTCGCCCAAAAGCAACCGCTGTAGTGAGCCTAGAAGCGCACCTGCGGCTGAGGTGCGGCCGCCCCAGGGCAAGCCCAAGCCCTTTTTGCGGCTAGTCTCGACGAATGGGAAGCGACACTGAAAGGCGACGGCTTTTCTCTCCGCGTGAGTGCGCTGGTCAATTCGAGGGCCGTCAGTGGCCGCGATGGGCCGATTGGCGAACGACAGGTTTGGAATTTCGTTGCGAGGATAGCTGACGCTCACGATGGCTAAAGGAGCGTCCTGAATCACTTCCTGTCGAGCTTCTATTTCCGTTGTCGCGTAATTCGGAAACTCAATTCGCGAAATTGTCTTGGCATCCTCGTGGTATTATCAATCGTATGCGTTCGGCGCAATCGAGAGCAGGCGGCGGACTTGGCCAACATCCTTGGCGCGGCCATCGCAAAACTCCTACCGGTTACGATGGGGAAACAAGTCAGCGCCAAGCCTGATACCCTCGGAGGGTCAGATTTAAGAGGTATGGTATAAGGCGGATGACTCCCGTCCGAAGCCCCCCCCTTGCTCAACCCGACGGCGAACACCCCATCCTGTTCAGAACTTCCTCGATTAATTTCTGCCTCTGAATCAGAAAGTAGATACCCGCTTCCTGGACTTCGCAATGCGCTTTGATGGATTGCCAAACCTGCCCAATTTTCATGGAATTCAACGCGAACTTTCTTTGGGCAATCCCTTCCTCACCAGTTTTATACAGGCTTTTCATCGCGGCGACGTCAATATCGGGGGTTGCGGCGAACGTCTCTTGGAGGTTCCGTAGCAATTGCTCGGTGTCGCTCGCCACCATCTTTGCATGCAGCGCTTTGAGTGCACCATCCGCCTGTTGCGCGGCAAGCGCGGTGTCCAGTTCCGCGATCGCGCATGAAAATTGAGCCCGGCGGGAGTCGTCAATCTTCTGGATAGCGGCGTCAGCGCTAAGGATCATAAGCAGCAGGCCAAAGTAGGTCGTCTGCCGCTCTAACTCGGCTTCAGGAAAATCCTTTAAAACACGCTCTGCAATTGGAAGGACAGCTTTTGCATATCGTTGGAATATTTCTGTCTGTGGAGACGACGGCGTCAGGGCATAGTCACCGTCCAAGGCACTCATCTGCTCGATGTTTCTAGGCGCCATTTCTGCATGGAAGACCTGATTTGTAACATCGACTAGACCATCTAGGCTCTCTAAGATTGCCGGTGTCGTTTTTTCGATCGGCACGCCGGAAAATTCGTCCGCGCCCGCCTTTAGGAAAGCTTGGGCCACGAAGGCCGAGCAGAAAGTCCCGTTATCGCTGATTTTTGCTACAGCAGAATCGTCAGAGCGCAGACTTTGCATAGCTTGCCTAAACGAGTATTCGCGTCCGATCCCCTGCTGCGCGTAGGCAGCGGCCCTCCTCGCCAATCCTTCATTTCGATGACGAAGAATGCGCACGTTTTCAAGCGCGTGCGCGAAGCAGTTGACTAGAGATAATGAACTTACGCCTTCGCTGATAGCTTCAGTAAGCGTGGGCGGGCTCGTGCATATTAGCGCGTGGCTGAAACGACTTCCGGTCGCTTCGCATATACGTTGGGAAATGCCCCTTGAGCGCTCATCCGTCGACTCCACGCTGGAGGTTAAAACGATATCGCCGGGACGGAAAAGTGAAACGTCCGGCAAGAAGACCGTGCGTCCGTCATAATCGGGATCATAATCAATAGCGTCCACATTTCTCTCGTTTTCTGCACAACTAAACGAGCCAAGTGGGGGATCACACGGCGATTGACAACACCGAAATAAATTTATCATCATCGCGCGATGAAATTTGCAATAATTATTTATACTCGATAGAAAAAACGTTTTTTTGCAGGCAATGCATGAGGTAGTGTTGAGTTAGTTTTACCGCAATACGCAAATCGCTATCACCATCAGTCAGATGCAAACACTTCCGAAATGGATCGATCCTCATGAATATCCATTTCGGACAATATAGCAATGATCTGGATGTGACTATGATATAGCCTGACAGTATATTTAGCTTGCCGGCCTTAATCCCTTATACTAAATTAAGGTTTCATCAGTGGCATTAGGGGGGGGGCATGATGAAGTTTGGTGTATTGGGGCTAAGCTGTGTCTTTTTGGTATCCGGTTGCGCATTTCCAACCCATGTCCAGCGATTTGGCGTAGAGTATAATGAAGCATTGGCTTCAATGGCCAATGAACAGACCATGCTGAATATCTTGCGGGCAAGCAAGGGAATGCCCACGCATTTCACATCCGTTAGCCGGTTTACCGGAACGCTCTCCATGAAAGCGACTGGGAGCATGAACGGCCAGTTGCGGGGATCGGGCCTTACCCAAAGCGAAACCGGCGGCAACAGCCTCTCCACAGCAACGACTGCCGGCACCAGTCTGGCTCCGGCAGGGCTCACAACAAACAATAGCGTAGTGACTACGCCCGCCTCCACGTCTTCAATCGTCAGCGGGATTGCCGAAGGGGTCGATGTCTACACTCCCCAGATCGGCGGTGAACTCAACTCTGGGACCGCGTTCGACGTCCAGGTATTCGACCAGCAGAAGTTCTATCAGGGCATCCTGTCGGCAGTGCCATTCTCTACCGTCGAAATGCTCATAAATCAGGGGTTCGAAGCAGATCTTATAGCCAACCTCCTGATCGCACGGATCGATCTTTATCGGGAGGACCCGACGGTAAAAGATAAGAAAATTGGCGATGCAATCGCGAGTATCCGGAACGATGCCAGCGATCGCGCGCGATTCCAGGCCATCATCGATTGCAACGCGCTCGACGTGGCAGACATGCGCGGCTCGGCCACCAAGATTGCCCCGATTTCCCGCCTGGATCTCAGCACAGCGGCCGGCAAGGACCGCATTACCCTCGAGCAACTGGCCCTGTTTGATGGGGAAAAATTCGGTTTGTCCGATCCAGAAGGAATCAGCGCTGACGGAAAAACGGATGCGACCGTCTATGTGGTAAAGCCTGGCGCGAAGAGCCGTATGCCCAAGCTGGTCCTGCGAAGCTGTGATGGAGTGCCGCAACCCGCCTCCGCACTTGCGGTACCCTCAGAATATCAGGCCGAAGCGCAATATCTCGGCGATAACTACGCGCTGGTAGGCACGGTCGTAAATGGCGTGGCCGAAAGGCAGAGGGCCAAAGTGGTTGTAGAACTGGTGTTCAGATCGCCGGAGGCGGTGCTGCGCGCCGTAGGCGAAATGGTGAGGCACCAGGGCCTGCTTGCTACCCCCACATTGGCTGTCTGCGCCGATGGGACGACCAACTGCGCCGGCGAGCAGAAAGAAAGGGTTGCGCTGTTTCAAGTCGAGAAAAAGCGGGACCGGTCAGCGCTGCTCGCTGTTCGGTTCATGGACCATGATTACAGCATTCCAGAAAGCGGATTTCGGTCGATGCAGATCGTCACGATCATCCAGCAGCTCATTAACCTTCAGAAGGAATCCTCCGAACGCGCCTTGAGCATTCCGGTGCGCGCGGTGCCTTGATTTGCCAGCAAGGGGAAAACCAATGTCGAAACCAACTATAGCTGAAATCGATGTTCAGGCGCTTCAAACCAAACAACGGCATGACATGATGTTGGCCATGCCGCCTAAAGACGGCTTTTGCCGGTTCTACGGCGATTATGTGGCGGTGGGAAAGAAGGCCCGCTTCGACGGAAAGCTTCACACATGTGTCGCAACCGAGCGGTTCGAACCCGACGATGAGGAGCTTCCGGGCTCGTGATCAGGCGAGCGTAAGCGATCAATGGGGCAAGGAGGGGGAGCTCCGCCTCCCTTCGCACTAAATCAGCCGTTCAGGCGATCCTTGACAGTCTTGGCCGGCGTGAAGCCGAGCTTCTTGGCTGCGGCAATAGTGATGGTTGTGCCGGTGGAAGGATTACGGCCCTCACGCTCGGGGGGGGGCTTCACCTTGAATTTCCCGAAGTCATTGATCGCGATTTCTTCGTCGTTGGCTGCCGCGTCGGTGATGGCGGCGAAAACGGCGTCGACCGCCTTGCGCGCGTCTGCCTTCGTCAAGCCATTAGCCGCGCGAGGGCGTCTGCCAGTTCAGCATTATTCATCGAAGTTCCTTTCTGCTAAAAGTAATTAGGCCTCGATAAGGCCGATTTTGGCAAGAAGGCCAGCGAGGGCCCCTTCAACCGCTGCTGCTCGTGCGATCGCCTCATGGTCGATCCGGTCTGCAAGCCGCACCGCCGGCATACCCTTACGATAGCCAGGCCAAGCCTGCGAAAGCGCAGCGATCGCAAGGTTGGTGCTGCCGGGCCGCCGCTGCGCGCAGCCATCGAGGTGCCGAAGAAGCAAAGCCTCATGGCAAGTGTGCTGCCAGATCAAACCCAGGCCGGCCTTGTTGGCCGCAGGAGCGATGCGGGCGTCCCGGTCAGGGCTGATGCCCAGCTTGTCATCATCAAGCAGAATGAAGCGCCCCTCGAACGCCCCGTGGCGCTTTTCCCGTTCAGCGGCACGTTTGATCGCCAGGTCCACGAGTGACGAGGGGTCTCCACCGCCCGGTTGTAGCAGGACAGCATCGAGATGCACGGCGAGGTGCTGCGTCTCCGCAAGCCGGGTCAGCAGCGCGACATAGCCCTGTTCGCTTTCGCCCTCGCAGCCCACGAAAATACGGCGGCGCTGCGGGACGACCTTGCGCTTCTGGCGGCTCATCCGATCTGCGGGAGGGCACCGTAGGTGCCGCCAAGATATTTGCGGTAATGATTCTCGTCACGTCGCACAGCCTGGACGTCCTGTAAGGCGTAAACCTCCGTCCTGCCGTCCGGTGACTTGGTGCAAAACAGCACCTCTTCTTTGATGAGTTCTTCAAGGAGAGACGCGTTGTGACAGGTCATCCAGAGCTGCGCGTCGTGCGGGTTCCGGCTTGGGTCATAGAACCAGCGCAGGATTTCGGGAAGGATCAACGGATGGATAGCCGTGTCCAGCTCGTCCATCACGGCAATTCCCCCGGTTTCCAGAGCCCGAAGCAGGAAGGGGTACAGGCGCAGAAACATCCTCGTACCATGGCTTTCGAGTACGAGCGGCATCGGACCGTCATGGCCCTCGTGCGTGAAAAGCGCTACCGGCCCGTTGGGCCCGCTTTCCACCCGCATGGTACGGATGCCTAGATCGATGCGTTCAATCTCGCGGTTGAGCGCCTCGACAAGACCAGGGTTGTCTGCATAATGTCGAACCATCTGCTCTTCGACGCCGTCCGATCGCTCGATCAGGATGTTCGATGAGATCGTATTCGCCGCCTCCCAAAGTTGGGTAGCAATCGGATGTTTCAGCTGGGCCAGCGTCGAGATCACGCTCGCATTGGGGCGCAACACCTTTTCCAGCGCTTGCCGAAACCCGGTTAGCTTGAATGCGCCGGCCGCCACCACTTTGCCCTCGGCGCTTCGCTCGAACAGCCGCACCTTTCGACGTGCAGGCTCAGGCCAATAGTGCAGCGCTTCCGACACGACCTGCTGGGCCGCGTTCGAACCGCCCAGCTCCAACGAATAGGTGTAGCGGCAGGCGGGCGAAGTCTCGTCCTCTGGTTCGCTGTGACCGCCAAAGGACAGGCTCAGACGGGTTGGCGCTGATTGTCCTTCCACGCTGTTGAACCGCTCATACGGGAGCCGACCGGTCGGCGAGAGTTGGAAACTTTCGCGCGCGAACCAGGCGATAAACGATAGCGCCCGCAAAATGGTCGACTTGCCAGCTGCGTTCGGACCGAAAATGGCCACCACCTTGGGCGCGCGATCAGAAGCGCCCGGCCAGACCGGGGAGAGACGGCCGGGTAAATCCGGCGCGTTTGCCGCCACACGCAGGTCAACAACTTGCTTGTCGCGGATCGAGAAGAAGTTCTCAATTTCGAGTTCGAACAGCATAAGGGCTCCTTACGAGCCACAAATATAGCCTTTCATCGCTATTTCAACGTTTTTTCGTTAAACTATTGATGAATCCCGCTCGGTCTCTTGTCATCGCCTCGGTGCCTGCCTTTTCTCAGTCCGGAAGGGAGCGCGCCCTGGCACGCCAGGGTGCATGGGTCTCCTTGCAGATATCGGTGAAATAGAGCCGCTTATCCAGATTCTTCGTCGCTTCTTTCTCGACGCGGTCTCGGTCTCGGCGCGCCGCATGCCAGATCGCCATCTCTTCAAACGGGAGCCCATCGAACCCGCGCGCTGCGATTGCACGCTCGAACAACGTGATCGCCCGATCATCGGCGCAGGCAAGGAAGAGGGTGAGGGAGGCAAAGGCCTTGTCCGGGTCGTTGCCCGACATGAACCGGTCACGCCAGTGACCAGCGGCGGTCCGTCGGCGATAGCTTTCCTCTGCCTTGTCCTGCGTCTCCTGCAACCAGCCAGAGGTCTGGATCGCCCTCGCTCGCTGCCAGAAGTCATCTGCATCGGGACCAGGGTCGAGGAAGCGGCCAAGATCGAACGCTCGAGCGATGTCGCCGGCGAGCGGGCTTTCCAACCAACCGAACATCCGGTCGAGGAGCCACCCCAGCCGCCCGCCCTCTGTCGCCCACCGGGCGACCGAAGCCAGCGCGTGATCCGTGTTCGCATCTTCGAGAACCTGTTCGCAGTGACGGGTCATCTCGGATCGGTCGCTGTAAAAGGGCAGGCTCTCAAAGCTGTCCATCTTTGTCCAGCTGCTCTCTTTGTAATGAGGATAGAGCGTTGACCAGATTCTCGCGCCCTCTTCGGGCTGCTTCATCATCAAAGCGCGTAGCGCGGTCATGACCGGGAAATTGTCGAACGCGAACGCATGTTCCGCGCCGCGCGCGAGCAGGGCATCGATGGCCGCAACAAGCGCGGGGCCGCGCCGTTCGGCCAGAACGAGCATTCCCTCATTGGCGTTAAGCCATGAAACCTGCTTGCCAAAGCCGTCAGGAAACGATTGCTTGCCGATTGTGTCCAGGACGAACGCCTCGAAATGGTCGAGCGCGTCCTCATCGTTGGGCTCATCTTGAACTCGCGCGCCCCAGGCGACCGGATCAATGCGCGTGTCGAGGTCAGGCACCGGGAAATGTCTGGCGGCCGCAATCAACGCGAGCGACCCATTCGCCGCTTCATTGATTTCGGTGTCGGCAGCGCAGCTCCAGCCGGTGTCGACCAGGGCCTGAAGGAGAGAGGGTTGGTTGCTGCGTCGAGCGATCAGGAAGAACAGCCGCCGGGTAACATCGCTGTCGGTCGCAAAGCCGGCAACAAGGTCTTCCGCGAGGCTGGAAGGCATTTCGCTCAGACCGACGCTGGCAAGGTAAGAGATCCAATGCTGCCGATGCTCACCACCCAGCAAAGGCCGGATGAGCTCATAGTCCGCCGCCACAGGGGTGGCGAAGACTGCGACTTCGTCCGTGTAGAAACAGGGGCCGTGGGGTCATTCTTGAAGATTGCGATCTGCTGCGCCGCTGTTTTCCCTGCAAGACGCGATATCTGGGCATGGAGCCAGTCGCTGTCCTCCCTGGTGAGGAGCGAGTGCTCCAGCATAGGGCCGACGGATCGCGCGAACATCTCGTGGGTTTCCGCATCGAGGAGCGGCCAGTATCGCCCGATCTCCTTGGCCAGCCGGATGAGCGTTTCCTCGCCTTCACCTTCATTCGAAGCGAGGCGCGTCTCGGCGCTGGCATAGATTCGCCGTATCAAGTCCGTTAATGCGTCGGGCGCCCAGCGCGCCAGCACAGGCACACTGTGCAGCAAGGCATAGTCCGCTGAATCCTGCCCCATCGCGCTCAGGAACACGGCGGACGCATCGGTGTCTTCGGCGGCGGCGACCAGGAGTTCCTGATCCTCTGGAGCCAGCGTGACGTTCGGATCAAATGCCAGCTCCTTGAGCGCGATGAACCGCTCGAGAGGTTTGTCCCCCGTCCTGCCGCTCGCAACCTCCGGCAAATGGGCCACACCTGCTTCATCGACGGTGGCACGAAGCCCGAACCAGGTGCGCCGCTCCACGGCAGGCAGCTCAGCCCGCAGTTTGGTTGCATCCGGCGAGGCGAGGCCGTCGAGAAGAAGGCGGGCAACGTCGCGACCGACGTCATCGCCGCTATCAATCAGTCGGCGCGCCAGCCCCAGAAGCGTAGCAGCCGTCTCTTCGCCGTCGACAGGATTGATCCGCAGCACCCATCCCATTGCGTCAAACGGGCCAAGCGCCTCGCTGATGGCACGCGAGGCAGCCCAGCTCAATATAGCAGGCAGAAAGGGGTGTCGTGGCAACATGGAGAGAATGCCAAGCGCTCTCCCTGACAAGCCGCTATAGTCGCGCTCGTTCCGTTCGGGCATCTCAACTTTCTGCAGCGTCGTGCTGATTGCGGGAGCCTGGGCCGCCTCCACAGCCGACCAGCGTTGATACCGCTCTTCCAGCGCCGCGGTGGTCGCAGCGTGCGCGTCCTCCTCGGTTGCTTTCCGCTCTGCGATTCGGAGCCGGGTGGCATCGACCCAGTAATAGCCGAGCCATCGGGACAGGCGGTTGGCCAGTGCATCGCGGAAGACCGGATACTTGGCCGCGTCCGCGAATGCCGTGATGAAGATGTTCTCGTCACGAAGAGAGCTATTGTATCGAAGCCAAATCTGCTCGGCGAAATCCAGGAACTGCTCTGGCGCACCTGGGATCAATCGGTTCAGCGTGGCAAAATCATGCCGACCGAAATTCTGCTGGAAGAACCAGTCGCGCAGCAACAGCATGAAGGTTTCGCCGGAAGCATTCTGGCGCACAAGGGAAGCGGTGACTGCCCAGCGCAGGATATCGACGCCCCGGTCGGTGCCGCGCAGCGGCTCCATGAACTGCGCCAGTCGATCCGCGCGTCCTGCTCTTGCTTGGTCCAGATCGGCGATGAGCGCGAGGGCCAGCGCCAAGGGCACACGATCTTTCTTGAGACGAAAGCGGTGCGCGCTCCCAGGCACACGGTCCACCCAGTTGCCTGAAATAATCTCGCTGAGTGCCGTTCGAAGGGCAGGCTCGCCAGCTCCACTTTCCGATCCAAGCGCCTCGATCATGTCCTTGCGCGTCAAGTGCAATTCGGCATCGGCGTCATCCTCGATGGCCGCGCGGAGCCGGTTACCCTCCTGAGCTAGGAACTGATGAAAATCTTCGGAACTCGGGGTAAGGTTTGAACCATGGAGGTTGAGGCGGTGCCGCCAGTCTTCGTAGATCAGGCGCTCGATCGTGATGTCGCCGCTTGCCTGAAGGTGTTCGCGCTGCTGGATGGCCAGCTGGCAATAGCGTGGGATCGCCATCAGCTTGAGGAGCTCTTCGGTCAACTCGGAGCGAGGAACGCGGTGGCGCGACAGCATTTCGTCGAGTTCGGCCTCCGTGAAGTCCTCGACCGTCACCGGCCACGCCTGGGGCAGTAGGTTGGAGAGGGACTTGAGGTCGTCCTCCCAATATTCCTTCCGACAGGTGAGGGCGATCGCAACATGACCCTCAAGGCCTCCAGCCTGCAATGGCTGAATCACCTTTTGCCAGTCGGTAAAATTGACCTCCTGGTTGAGGCCATCGATCACGAGCAGGATACGCGGCGCCTGAGCGGGTGCTCTGGTCCAGAGCTGTATTCTGCGCTCCCAGAAATCTTCGTCATGGCCCGGAACGCGCTGCGCGATAATTTTGGCGAGGAACCGGTGCGGGGGCATAAGGGGCGGGGCGACAAGACCGCGCGCAGGCAGCACGATCGTGAGCGGAAGCGTATCGGGGGACGCTGCCATTTTCTCCTGCCACCAGGCCAGGAAGCTCCAGGTCTTGCCGACGCCCTCGGCGCCCAGCACCACAAGAGGAAGGAGGGGACCCATCGTCCACCACTGCTCGAATGCGGCACTGGGGCCCGCGCGCGCGACCCGGATCGTGCCGGGTGCATCGAGACCGCCGTAGCATTGAAGCTGTGTGATCGCGACGCGATCATTCTCGAAGGCCTCTTTGAGCCAGCGTGCGCCGGCGATCCTTGTCGACGCATAGCCGACGTCGTCCCGCCGGAACGGCTCGAAGACGCGGGCGCAGTCTGCCTCGAAGTCGTCGTCCGCCGCGATCGCAGCAAGATAACCGGTTATCGCTGGGGCTTCGCCAAGATGGGCTTTGACGGCATTGGGGGCGGACGCAGCCAGCAGTGCCAGCGAACTCGGTCGATCCTCGCGCCCCGAGGGGTCAAGAACCTCGACCTGTATGCCACGTTCAGCGCCGACTTCGCGAAATTTGGCGAGGTCGGTCCGGGTGATGTGGGTGGTGGTCGCGAGGATCCAGAGGTCCAACGCATCTATGTTGACCGCAGCGTCCGATATCTTGCGTTGGACCTCGGCCACCGAAACGTTGCTATTGGAACCGTATTTCTTGCCTTCGAAGCCGATCGCCAGGCCATTGGCGGGCGCGTCGTTCGCGCCATCCATCCCGTGCTGGTGTCCCGACTTCATGAGCCGGAAGCTCTGACCCAGAAACTCCTCAAGGCAATCGCGCACGAAGCCCTCAAACCCTTTGCTGCCGGTATCCGGCAGATTGAGCATCGCTGCCACAAACGCCGTCGGGTCGGGGGCGGTCGGCGAGGAAGGCGTACTCATATCAACGAATGACCGTCACTTTCACTTTGGCGGCGTCGGCCACCTTCTTCCATGCCTGATCGGCGGGATAGGCGGGAACGCGCTCGCGTTTGGCGAGGGCAAGGTAGAAACGATCTCCCAGCGACAGGCCCTCTTCTGCAGGCAGCGCGCGCTGTCCGCCGTCGAAACATTTGGCCCAGAACGAGGCGTGGATTAGCGCAGAGTCACCAAGGCGTTGATATTATGCGGTGATCTTGCGGTGAAGCAAGCGATATTCGATGGTCATTCGCTCGATGTTTTCACGGCGCTTGATGAAGGCGAGAGGCCTGCCAAAGTAAGCGTCTGCTGGCGTCACGTTGTTCAGGCTCTTGTGGTAGCGCTGGTGCTTGCAGTGCTCCACGAACATCTTGATCTGGGCCTCGAGATCGCCGGGCAGGGAGCAGTTTTGCAGCAGGACGCGGTTCTTCAGGTCTGGCGCCAGCGCTCGATCTTGCGGATGTAACGGCACGCCGCGGACGTGGCTCATCTGCTGGACCTCGATGTACTCGGCGAGTTCGCCCGCGATGAGCCGTGGCCGTTGCCCGATAGCAGTCGGGGCTTATGCGGCAAGATGGTGCTATCGCAGCCCCGGTCTTAAACAGAATGTCCGCTCATCGGTTTGCCGTGATCTCGGTCGAACGTCTTGATTGGGCGCCTGGCCGACCTACGCGCCTTGAAGCTTGGTCGGGAGGCCAGCACACCAGCTCCATGAGGCCGGGCGCATGGCGGAATTTCGGCTCGCGCCCCTTTGTCGCCGTACTGAGCGACGCGGCGCCCGCCCGAGAGCGGTCGGGCGTTCAACTACTCTCGTATTCAACTCGTTCGTTGGACCAGCACGCATCGCCGTTCAGGTTCGCTCTCATCCATACATCAAACTCGTGAAAGGAGACTTCTTGGGGATATAGCGGCTGCCCCGTCGTCACTGCCCGCTTCTCATGAGCCCCTAGAGCTTGATGAAATGCCCAAAGGGCTAATTGCCGCCAATCATCGTTCTGCGAAAACGCATTCTCGTTGGCTTGGTATATCGCGTTTGTGGCATTGGAATTGTCTGACACGCTTACGGTATCTGGCCAAAGAGCCTTCGTGGTTTCGAACAGCGCGCGCTTGTCGACAGTCACCTAGCATTCCTTGTTGCAATGGCAGCTTTTTATGCCGTCTGGTGATCAAAGCCGCCAGTCCGAAATCCACCCATCACGGCTGCTGGCCGCTCGGATAGACAAGCCTAACCGGACAGACAGCTTCCTGGCGCGCCAGATCGGCCCTTGAGCGGCCAGCTTGGGCGCGTAGCCGATCAGCAGCTGCCACAGAGTAGACTTGTTCGCGGTGTTTTGATTCCTAGATACTGTGGCATCGCAGATGGAGGCATTATGGTTCAGTCGCTCGAACAATTGACGATGGACGGCAGCGTTCCCGACGAAGTCTATCGCTTGATGCGTGACGCAATCCAAAAGGCCGGTGATCAACGCGGTCGCCTCTTCGAACCGGGCCAAGAAGCACATTTTCAAGCAATTGCAGCGGCCCTTGCGCTCAAAGCTGCAGGATATTCCATTCAAAAAGTCTCTGCTTAACTTCGGTTAGCGCCTATTTTCTGCGGCCAGCGACCCTCCTACGGCTAGCCTGAAAGCGGAATGTCGTCTGTTGGCATCGTCAGGATCGCGATCGACCGACCGACAAGGGCGCACAGTAGAATTTCCGCCCGCGCCCCGTTGCGGCCATCTACGGCTAATGTATTGTCGCAGGATGATCCGCACGCTCCTTCCGATTGCCGCCTTCATGTTGGTGGAAGGACCCGCCTTGGCCGAAAGCAAAGACTGGACCCCAGAGCTTCACGCAATTGCAGACAAATGCGGTCTGCCTCCCGATCATCTCAAGTGGATCAACGGTACTGTAAGGTGGTCCAACGCCGAGGAAGCCACGTACGGGCAATCAATGTGCGTGTTCGGCGAGCTTAAAGCGAAGGGTATTCCGATGAAGCAAGGCTTCGTATCGGACGGCAGCTAGCCACCCATCCCGGCTGCTGAAGAACCTGCCAGGCAAGGGATACCGGACGGACCGCTGTTCGGAACTTCATATCGGCCCCTGAACGACCGACAAGGGCGCGAAGCAGCCCCCAGGCCGTCGAAAAATTTGGCCTGAGACCGGCCCCAGCGGCATACGCCGCCGTTGCGGACGTATTGCGTTCAGCGCAAACCTGTACCGGCCGGCACAACCTGAAGCAGAACCAACAAGCCGTAAGCGACACATGCCAACGCGCAGATGCCCAGCAAAACGGTAAAATACCAAAACGGGACCCGGTGATTGCTGCGATAAGAAGCCATTATCGATGCGTCCGCATGGCTACGTCGAAAACGCTTCCAAACAGCGCCGCCAAGAACCAGCCCAACGAGGAGATAAATTACAGCTTGCACCATTCAGTCGCTCTATCCCAATCAACAGCCGATGGCGACCGCTAGCTAATGCCTACCTTCCACCCCTCACCGCTTCTGGCGGATCGGGACGCCACCCGAATGCGCCACTGCCGGAGCTGGCGGGTAAGGGATGCCCGAACGTCAGGTTCCGGGATCGCACAATCAGGCCAGGAACGACCAACAAGGGCGCGTGGCAGAATTTCAGCACGCGCCTAATTGCAGGCGTTAAAATCGTGCCGTCATCCCAGCGAGAGCTGGGATGTGGACTCACGTTTGAAGTGCAACGGTTGATTGGAATGCGGAGAATGCCTCTTCGGGGGTTCTGAAGTCGAGGCATTTTCGCGGAGTTGAGTTGTAGCGGTCGATGGCGGCCTGGATTGTGGCGCAGTCGATGGCGTCGAGGTCGGTTCGTCGGGGCAGCGATCTCCTGAGGCGGCCGATGGCGTTCTCGACGACGCCTTTCTGCCACGGCGAGCGCACGTCGCAGAAGTAGGTGGCGATACCGAGCGTGTCGGCGAGTTGGTGATGGCGGGCGAACTCGGTTCCGTTGTCGAAGGCGATGGTGCGTCGCAGGCTGTCCGGGAGTGGTCCGAGGATTTCGGTGAGGTGCCGGGCGGTACGGGGTGCCTTGCGATCGCGGGTGCGCACGATGACGGTGAAGCGCGAGGCGCGCTCGTGGGCGACGAGGATGGACTGGCCGTAGCGGGCAAAGAGCATGTAGTCGGCCTCCCAGTGGTCCGGGAGGCGGCGGTCGGCGGCCTCCTGCGTGCGTTCCGCAAGCGGACGCCGCTGGCGGATGAAGCCGACGGGACTGCCGCCGCGCAGTCCCAGCCTGCCGCGCCTGTGCTTGGCGCGGGGGAGCAGGCGGTGCCAGTAGTCCTTGCTGGCCGAGCGGTGATAGATGAAGCGGTAGATTGACTCCGGGCTGATCACGGTGCGACCGTGCTGGCGCGCCAGTCGGCCGGCGATCTGTTCGGGAGACCATCCCATCGCAAGGCCGTCTCTCACCCGCTCGCGCAGGTACGGCTGGCGCGCCAGCTTGAAGCGACAGTCCCAGCGCCGCCTGCGCTCGGCCAGCTGCTGCGCGCGGACCGGTTTGTAACCGCCCGCCCAGACCTTGGTCCTCACACTGTTACGCCGCAACTCGCGGCTGATCGTCGATGCCGCCCGGCCAAGCTGCCCGGCTATCGACCTGCGAGATCTACCGCCTGCATGCAGGCGGTAGATCTCGATCCGCTCCTCGAGGCTGAGCTGGCCATATTCTCTTCCCATCGCAACAACACCATGCAGGTGTTGCACTTGTTTCGTGAACTCAGGGGATGACGGCATTATGAGAACGACCACTTCCCACCACTTCTAACGGTTCGCCGCCAGGACAACACGAAGGCGGATAGTCGATCCGGTATTCGTTCTACCTTTCCGTGACATTCTCGGCCGATTACCCCCCGATCGGCCGGCGAAGGTCGTAGTCAGCCAGCCAATGCTGGCTTGATCTGTTCCTCGGCAAATTGGCGGAAGCTGGTTGGCGCCTTCAGGTCTGCCTGGCGCTCTGCGACGTTGTCGATCCCTTCGTCTTTGGCGCGGTACATGTCGACATAGCCTTGCGCGAAGGACTCCGTCGCGCCGCGATCAAGGAACTGCTGTTTGAACTGGTCCCAACCGACCTGCTGATAACGAATTTCGCGCCCCGTCACTTCCGAGATGATTGCGGCCTGATCCTTGAACGACAGATCCTCAGGGCCGAGGATTGGCAACTCGTTCTGCCCAGTCCAGCTATCATCGAGCAGAACGCGCGCTGCTGTGGCTCCCATGTCGCGTGTAGCGGTGAAGGGCAGCTTCCGATCAGGGTCGATCGGACCAAAGAACAGGCCCTTGTCCTTCATAGCCCCGACCTGGCGAGCGGTATTTTCCATGAAAGACGGCATGGCGAGCCCGCGCAGCGCCGCACCGCTGGACATCAGCAGGTCCACCATCCCCATCGATGCACTGACCAGCCCTGCCTTGTGCTGCCATTCCGTCCCGCGCCCCAGCGCGGTGATGGTGACGACGCGGCGGACGCCATGCTGACGGATCGCGTCGACTGCAGGACGCGTGAAGTCGAGATAGGTCGCCTCCAGCGTCTTGCTCGTGTCGGGCGGCGCGACCCAGAACAGCGCGTCGGCACCATCCAGCGCCTGCGCCAACACAGCGGGGTCGCCGTGCGAGCCGCTTACGACATCGGCTGCGTCGCGCACCTGTTCGGGCAGCTTGTCGCCATCACGAGCGATTACCTTAAAGGCGACATCGGCAGCGAGCAGTTCCGATACGACCTTCGATCCGATCTGTCCGGCGGGTGTAGTCACTACGATCATTCTTGTCTCCTACGCTACGAGATCGGTCGCGAGGACCGGCAAGTCAGAGATATGAACGCAGGCCGACATGCACTATCGTCATTCGTCCCGAAAACCTTCGCGATCGTCCATGAGGGAAAAGATGGATCCGCTATCCGACGTGCTCTCCTTGTTGCGGCCGTGTAGCCATATCACGGCCGGGCTGGATGCGGGAGGAGCCTGGGCGATCCGCTTCGAGGAGATGGGTAGCCGGATAAAATGCTATGTCGTGACGCACGGCGGCTGCTGGCTGAGTGTCGATGGCGCTGGTGATGCCGTTCGCCTCGACACCGGGGATTGCTTTGTTCTCGCGAGCGGCCGCCCCTTCGTCCTGGCGGGCGACCTGGATGCGCCCGCTGCAACGCCACAGGAGGTGTTCGGCGACAAGGCCAGGCATGGCGGGGTCGCTACCTGGAACGGCGGCGGTGACGTCTTCCTGACGGGCAGTCGTTTCACCGTCGAGGGCGACCATGCCGCGATGCTCCTGAACGCCCTACCACCGATCATACACCTTCATACGGCAAGCGATCGCGCGGCAATGCGCTGGTCTATCGAACGGATGACCGAGGAGTTGCGGGATGGCCGACCGGGCGCCGTTATGATGGCTGAGCACCTGTCCCACATGATGCTACTCCAAGCGCTACGGCTTCACCTGCCGCACGGAGGCGGTAGACCTGCGGGATGGTATGCCGGTCTGGCAGATCCTCAGATCGCCATGGCGCTGAGCGTGATCCACGCCGAACCGGCCAGGCGCTGGACGCTGGCAGCGGTGGCATCGGAAGTCGGCATGTCCCGTTCGGCTTTTGCAAGCCGATTTCGCGATCAAGTTGGCGAAACACCCATAGCGTATTTGGCCCGCTGGCGCATGATTTTGGCTGGCGATCGGCTGACACGCAGCAGCGACACGCTTGCCCAGATCGCTCGCAAGCTGGGGTATGAGTCCGAAAACGCCTTCAACACAGCCTTCAAGCGGATCATGGGCGTATCTCCACGCCGCTATTCAAAGGGAAAACCCGCTTTATCGCGTTGCTAAGAGCCTCCCGCATTGCCAGATCGGACGCTTCAGCCGATCTGCCGCCGATACCTGGTGGCGAGTGTTTCCCACTCATCCCGGTGCTGGTCGATCGACTCAACAAGCCTAACCGGACAGACGGCTTTCTGCCGCGCCAAATCGGCCCTCGAACGACCGACAAGGGCGCGTGGCAGAAGTGCCGTCGAGGCAGGAATGTGCTAGAGCTATGAATTGATCACCTTAATCAACAATTTGCCGGTTGATAAGGCGGCAACGGAAAGCCACTCTGGCACCCGTCCTCGAAGGAAACCGGATGCCAGCTGCGGATCAGCCGAATACTGTTCAAGTCGCCCCAACAGACACCGCATCCGACGTTATCGAAGTGATCGGCAAACGCGCTGATAATACACTCGACATCGACAGGCGGACGTATGAGGTCCGTGAGACGCCACAGGCCGTTCAGAAAAATACCCTGCAACTACTGCGGGGGCTGCCGGCCGTAACCGTCACCCCGGATGATAGTCTGCTCGTTCTCGGCGCCGGCGTAACCACGATCTACGTCGATGGGCGCCCGTTTCTTGGCGACATGCGTCAATTCCTGCGCTCGCTGCACGGAAGCGACATCGCGCGGATCGAGGTCATTACCAACCCTTCCGCGCAGTTCTCGTCCGAAGGCGCGGGTGGGGTGATCAACCTGATCTTGCGCAAGACACAGGAAGAAGGCCTCTCAGGCAACGCGAGTTACGAGGTGAGCAGCTGGGGTTTCGGGCTTCTCGATACTACCTTGAACTACCGGCAGGGCGATTGGACCTACCAGCTCAAGGCTTCGGGCAATGTCGGGCGCATGTTGCGCCGTTCGCTGCACGAGACACGCAGCGTCCAAACCGAAGCAGACGCACCGCCAACGATCAATCGCGAGGACGGCCTGGCCACCTACGACGGAACCGACGGCCGCGTCACGGCCAAGATGACCTACGATCTCGATGCGCAGACAAGCCTTTCCGGGCAGGTCCGGGGCGGCGGGGGCCATGACGTCACCGTCAACACGCTCGACTTCATCGCGGTAACGCCCGATTTCGGGCCATTTGGACAGCACACGCGCCTCGACAGTTACGGAACATTCGTTGATGGCCAGCTCAGCCTCGCTCATGTCGGCACGACTAAAGGCGAGGCACTGAATGCCAGCGTGCAGTTCTTCAAAAGCACTCAGCTCCACGACGTGACCCGGTCACGCTACAGTGACGGACGCTGGTACACGATCGACCTGGATCATCCCGGCTATTCCATCGATGCCAAGCTCGACTGGAAGCATCCGATGGCCAGCGGGCAGGTTCTTTCGACTGGTGCCTCCTGGCATGTCGACGGCATTTCGCAGGACTACGCATTCACAAGCAATGACGCCGCCTCGCTCGGCGAGGATACCCGCGACGCCTACGAAGCGCGCAGCAGCACGGTCGCAACCTATGCCACCTTCCAGCAGAACCTCGGACGCTTGACGTTGGCACCGGGCCTGCGCGCGGAGAGCAACATGCGTAGGATCTCAAGCCTGAGGGTAGCGACACTGCGGCTTGATCGCACCAAGCTTTTTCCAAGCTTTCATGCCAGCTACAATGCGACCAAAACGCTTAAGCTCGAGGCCAGCTACAGCAAGCGCATCGAGCGCGTTCCTCTCGACTACCTGGCCTCCTATGGCGCGGTGAAGGATGCCAACACGATCTTCCAAGGCAATCCTGAGCTCAAAGATCAGAGCATCGGTTCCTACGAACTGGGCGTCCAGTTCCGCCCTGGCAAGATTGAAGCGAGCGCTACGCTGTACCTGCGCCAGACCGGTCAATTGTGGAACGAGAGCTATTCGGTCAACAGCGCTGGAACGAGTGTATATACCTACATAAATTCCGGAAGCCGCACGAGCGCAGGAGGGCAACTCGATTTGGCGTTGCCGTTGCTCAATGGGTTCAGGATAAATGCAAGCGCCAACCTATTTGACGAGCGCGCGCCCGTCGATGCTGAGGATGGCGCGCGCGAATTGCATACCCTGCGCTATTCGACCAATGGCACGCTCGAGTGGACTGCCAAGGATCGCGGCAGCATCCCTGGGGATGTGGCGCAATTCCAATGGTCATGGAACAGCGCCGCGCGTGAATACCAAATCCGTAAGGATGCTTGGTACGACGCGAGCATTGCCTATACGCACAACGTCTCGAAGACGTTGTCGATTACCGGAACCTTTCGCTACTCCGGAGCAAGCCGGCAACGCCTCGTTACGCCGCTAGTGGAAGAGGCGACCACTCGCCGGCGCACCCCGCAATTCCAGATTAAACTCTACAAAACCTTGTAGTCCTTCCTGCCGCAGGGCTGCATCCAGGAGGCCGGGGAGCTCTTGCGACTTCCAAGCCGGTTGGTAAATCTTCGCTCTATGGTCTTCATCGCTTTTGTTCTTGCGTTCGCCAGCCTGATCATGATCAGCGCAATTTACCTGCCGTGGTGGCAGCAGCGGGTAAAAGGCCAAAAGCCAAATTTGAGCAGGCGAGAAATGTACGTGTTTGGGGCAAGCATTTGTACCTTCCTGTTCAGCATGGGCATAATCGAATTCACGTTGGGGTAAATTGGATGGGCGAATGTCTTATAGGCCGGGCGAACCGGACGGGCAGATTTTGACGGCGTCAAACCGACCCACGAACGACCAATAAGGGCGCGAAACAGCGACTGAATTGCCTCCAAATCTTGGTGGTCATCGTGAAGGCTTTGGCGGCTGCCTTGGGGAGGGGCGCAGTCTGGCGGTTCAGGTAGATGGATCAGGCTTGCGATCTTTGACGCGAGGCAAACATTGCAGGCTGACCCGCGCCGATGGCGCGACCGGGCTCTATTTCGCTTCCGCTCAACCGAGCCATCGGCTGCGCCGCCGTCTCGTCGGCAGAGCCGTGACGATCCCTGTCAGGGGCGGGATGCGGCTCGCATCCCTTCAAGTGTCGCCGCGCTGACCCGCGCGGCGGCGTTGGCCTTTGTCGGCTCCAAGGTGACGGGGGGCGTCGCTGCCCGATAGCCCCGCCTCGACGGGGTGCAACCCGTCCGCTGCGCTCCCGGGTCCTTCACTGCGTTACGGCCTTGCAGGTGCGCCCCGCCTTTTGCCGGCGGGGCTGCTGGTTCGCTCCTGCCGCCCCCCGCCACCCTGGCGCCGGTCAATGGCGGTTGAAGGAAGGAGTGAAGGAGCATGGCCAAGGACAACCGTCAGAGCCTCTATGGAGAGGTCACGAACCGGATCATTGCCGAACTGGAGGACGGCCGCGTGCCGTGGGTGCAGCCGTGGGACGCGGCGCGATGCCCGGTGACGATGCCGCACAACGGGGTAACCGGGCGCATCTACAGCGGCATAAACGTGCTGATCCTGTGGGCAGCCGGGATCGGAGGCGGCTATTCCTCGCAGCGCTGGCTTACCTACAAGCAGGCCGAGAAGGCAGGCGGCAACGTCAAGCGCGGGGAGAAGGGAACGGTCATTTGTTACGCCGACCGTTTCACGCCCAAGGACGAGGCGCAGAAGGCGCAGAGCGAGGACCGCGATGCGCGCACCGTGGCCTTTCTCAAGCGCTTCACGGTCTTCAATCTCGACCAGTGTGAAGGGCTTCCTATCGAGACCGGGGCGGCCCCGAGCGTGCCCGACCCGGTCATGACGCGGATCGAGGCCGACCGGATCATCACGCTGTCAGGCGCGGACTTTCGGATAGGTGGGCGCGAAGCCTACTATGCTCCGGCCGAAGACTTCGTGATGGTGCCGCCACAGGTTGCTTTCCCCGATCCGATCAACTGGTACCGCACGGCGCTGCACGAACTGGGGCATTGGACCGGGCATTCCACCCGCCTCAATCGGGACCAGTCGGGCCGTTATCGCTCCTCGAAGTACGGCCGCGAAGAACTGGTTGCTGAGATGACCAGCGCCTTTGTCTGCGTCTCCTTGGGGATCGCGCCAAGCGTGCGGCATTCCGATTATATCGGGGCGTGGCTCACCGTATTGCGCGAGGACGAAAAGGCGATCTTTCGTGCGGCCAGTGCCGCCAGCAAGGCCGCCGATTACCTCCTTGCCTTCGGGGAGGATGCGGCATGATCCGGCCTCTTGCCTTCCTCGTCCAGCGTATCCGGGAGGTGTCGCTCAGGGGCGCCTTTACGGAGATCACCGATCCTCGGCACCGGCGGTATATGCGGGCGATGGCCTCGCTTCCCGACGCCGAGCACGCGGCCTTTCGTTTGGCGCGCATCGAAGGGTTGAACGTGCCCCGGATCGCGGACGAACTTGGTATCTCGAACGCGCAGGCCGAAACCCATCTGGCGCATGCAATCGAAATGATCGCCTGTTCCCTGCGCCGTCAGGAGCGCAATGGATGGTGATACACGCGCGGCCGGAGCCCACAGGGCCCCGGCCGCCATCATTTTGCACTTGGCAGCAAGGATGTTAGGCGCGAGTCTGTGCCCATGAAAACGAGCCTCGACCATCTCCCGGCGAACAAGCAGCGCGAGCTCGAACGCGTGGTGCAGATCGTCTTCGAGGAATTCGAGGACGCCTTCGCGCTCTCGACGCAGAACTGGAAGAAGAAGGGGCGCATCCTCAAGATCGTGCTCTACGGCAGCTATGCCCGGGGCAACTGGATCGACGAGCCCCACACCGCCAAGGGCTACAAGTCGGACTACGATCTGCTCGTCATCGTCAGCGACAAGCGGCTGATCGACAGGGTCAAGTACTGGACCCGTGTCGACGAGCGGCTGATGCGCGAATACGGCATCACCGAGAGCCTCAAGACGCCGGTCAATTTCATCGTCCACACCATGCAGGAAGTGAACGACGGGCTCGCCCAGGGCCGCTACTTCTTCATGGACATCGCCCGCGACGGCATCGCGCTTTACGAGGCCGACGACAGCGAGCTGGCGACCCCAAAACCCAAGACCCCGCATGCCGCGCTGGATCTGGCCAAGGAGTACTACGAGGAGTGGATGCCTCAAGCACACTCCGCAAAGAAGGGTTTCCATTTCTTCTTGGATGAGAAGGAATGGAGAGACGCAGCTTTCATCCTCCATCAGGAAGCTGAACGCCTTTACCACTGCGTCCTGCTGGTCTCGAGCTTCTACACTCCGCACGTCCACAATCTGGCGTTCCTGCGTACGCAGGCCGAGCGTCTCGATCCCCGGCTGGTCTACGCCTGGCCGCGCGAGAACCGCTGGCAGCGCGGCATGTTCGAGAAGCTCAAGGAGGCCTACGTGAAGGCGCGCTACTCCAAGCACTACACCGTGAGCGAAGAGGAGCTGACCTGGCTTGGTGAACAGGTCGAGGAGCTTGGCCGCGTCGTCCAGACCGTGTGCTCCGAACGCATCGCCCAGCTCGAAGAGACCGCCCGCGAAGCCAGTTGAGCGGCTGGTTTCCATTCCCTTTCAGACGCGCTCCTCGACGACGATATCGAGGGTGAGCTGCAGCACATCCTCGTCCGCATCGGCCGCTTCCGGCTGCAGGGTTTCCTGGCCGCAAGCGAGCGTGATCCACTCGAAATCCCAGTCCAGATCGACCCGGTCACCGTCATTGTGACGCGTGATGCGAACCTGCGCTGCGCCTTCGACCGCGAGGGCAAAACGGCAGGTGCAAGCACCGTCGAGGAATGTCCCACGGATCAAGGTTCCATCCGAAAACGCCAGCGAGAAGCCCTCGGTAATCCCGCGCGCAGGGACATCGAGACGCGTCTCGATATCACCTGTCAGCAGCAGGTTCGATCGGCCTCCAACCTCAATGTGAACACCCATGCTGCCATGCCTCCATGCGACTCACGTTCGACCACAAGAATAGAACATAAAGCGAACATTTGAAAGGAGGAGGGTTTGGGAGGGGGAGGCATTTGGAGGCAAGGCGGGGAAAAGCACGAGGGAAGGAAATGGTGGCGAGGGCAAGATAAAAGGGTGTCTCGCGCCACCCATAAGCATCTGTCTGCACATCGTTTTTTAGAGAGACAGTGACTGTTTTGGCGAGACACTTGCGAGACATGGCGTGACGCCGGTTCACATGGCCCATTCGGCTGGCTGCAATGCGGGCTGGCGCTAGATTTGTAGTAGCGCCCGTGCCTGGAGGCCGATCCGTTTTTGTGCCGGGCCTTTGCGACGGGAGATCTCGTAGATTCGCGCTGGCAAAGCGCGGGCTATGGCGTCTCGAAAGTACGAGGCGGCGATGCGGCATTTTGTCCGCCGGTCGCGCCCTTACTCTGGACAGGGCAGTCATCGACTGGCGCGGCCTGCGGGGCAGCCGGGATTGCGTTTAAACAGGCACGCAAACACGCCTTGCAAAAATGCGCGTCACGGGTGCGTTTGGGGCTGACGGTTGGCAAGCGTGCCTGGCTCAGGAATTTCGGTTCGACAAAGGTACCGATCGGCACCGGACAGGCCCTGCCTAACAGGCGAGGCATGGTGCAATCTCGCTTGCATGCCGACCGCCAAAACCCGCCATCAGTTCTACTTGCCCGAAGGCCTTTCCGCGAGCCTTGCGAAGGCGGCTGCCGAGCCCGGAAACTCGAAAACCCTCGTCCTGACTAAGGCATTGGCTGCTTGGTTCGACCAGGACACCCAAACTCCGGCTATGAGTGTGTGCGATCGCCACGACAGCCAAGCCGTGCAGATCGAGGCCAAGCTCGATCGGATCATCAATATCCTTTTAGACGCCCAGTCGTCCGCTGCGTCGGAAGGCCATTCTCATGGCGAGGTGCGAGCTCACGGCGGTTCCAAAACGCCCGACCAATCGGTGCGCAAAACCGTGGAGCGGGACGAGGCAAGAGGTCGGGAAATGAGCAGCCCCTCCCGGCTCGGGAATCAACAGGAGTTTGATCTATGATCCAGAAGGCCAGCTTGCCGATCGAGCCAATTTCCGTTCGCATTCCGGAAGCCTGCCGACTGACCGGCATCGGCCGTTCAAAGCTCTACGAGCTGATTGCAGAGGGCCGCATTGAAGTCGTCAAGGTCGGGGCGATGACGCTTGTTCGCTATGCCAGCTTGAAGGACCTGATCGACCAGGCTCGACGCTCTGAGAATGGGCATTGAGTCGGCACTCCCGATGCCAGCCTTTGGGACATTCGCGACGGTCGGCTTGAGAGTGACAACTCCAAGAAAGCTGATGGGGTGGACGCCCCCCGACGGCATCTAGGTGCTAAAGTGGAGGTGTTGGTTCACCACTGAGGGAGGCGTCCGTGTCGCAGGTTAGCACAATCGGTCTGGATATCGCCAAGAACGTTTTTCATGCGCACGGCGCCGACGAGCGCGGTGTGACAGTTTTCAGCCGTAAGCTGACGAGAGGCAAGCTGCTCGACTTCTTCGCCGGTCAGCCAGCCTGCGTGGCGGCGCCCATCACTGGGCGCGCCAGCTGCAGACAATGGGACATGAGGTGCGCCTGATCCCACCTGCCTACGTCAAGCCATTCGTAAAGCGGAACAAGAACGACGCGATCGATGCTGAAGCGATCTGCGAGGCGGCGCAGCGTCCTGGCATGCGCTTTGTGGCGGTGAAGAGCGAGGAGCAGCAGGCCGCAGGGCTTGTATTCCGTACGCGTGACCTGGCGGTTCGTCAGCGCACCCAGCTGATCAACGCGATCCGCGGGCACCTGGCGGAGTATGGTTGGGTCGCGCCGCGCGGCACCGCGCATATGACGATGCTTGCTGACCTTCTGGAAGATGATGAAATGGCCTCGACCCTGCCGGAGGCGGCGCGGCCCATGTTCAAGCTCATGGTCGACATGTTGGCTGAGCTCGACCGGCAAATCTCCGTGCTCGACCGCGAGATCGCACGGCGTGCCAAGGAGGACGAAACGGCACGCCGGCTGATGACGATCCCGGGGATCGGCCCCATCGCTGCGACGGCCATCATCGCGCTAGCACCGCCGATCGAGACCTTCCGCAAGGGCCGCGACTTCGCTGCCTGGCTTGGCCTCGCGCCGCGCCAGCACTCGACCGGCGGCAAACAGCGGCTCGGCAGCATATCGAAGATGGGCGAGCGCACGATCAGACGGCTGCTGATCATTGGCGGCAGCTCTATGGTGCAACAGGCTTGCCGGTTCGGCGCGCCGGCCGGCTCGTGGCTGGAGCGCATGCTCGCGCGCAAACCGCGCATGCTCGTATCGGTCGCGCTCGCCAACAAGATGGCGCGCATGGTCTGGGCGTTGCTCACCAAGAACGAAGATTACAGAGCTCCGGCAGCGGTCGCGGCGTAAGCCAAGGCAGCGGTCAGAGGCGTCGGGGACGTAGGCGGTCAAAGGAGGGTATGGCACAACAGTCGGCGAGACGGGGCTGGAAGAACCAGAGAATGGCAGAGCGCTAGCCAAGCGCGCAAAGCTGAAATGGATCCGGTCCGCGAACTCCCATACTGGCCCGAAGCATATGGCGCTGCTCATCGAGGCCGGACAGATGACAGCATCCGACTACGTGCCAACATACCCCGATTTAGCGCTTGCATCCGATGGGGCGTCCACAGAAGTCATTCAGCGGACCCTACTCAGGAAAAGTGCTCGGGGCGAGCAGGCAATGATCCGTCCTGTGGCGCGGATTCGCTGGCATCTTCTGGCGTTCCGGCTGCCACACACAACGAATCGAATCCACTTGCGCTGGAAATTTTAGCGGTCCCAGAATTCGACAACCGTCGATGCGTTCTTCCGCTCGCTTCCTTGGGTTAATGCGGAGGTTCAGGAACGAGGACAGGCCAGAGGTGTTGGGTTGGAGCGTGAATTGGGGGGTATTCGTCCAGCTCACTTCCTGAACATGTTCATCCGGATCGACTTGTCGAAATAGGCGCCTTGCGTCCATGATGAGATGAAGCCGCGCTTTTTCAGCCAAGTTACGAACTCGAGGTTCGTGTCATTGCTGTCCAGCCTAGGCGTACCAAAGCCGGGCTTAATCTCGGAGAGCGGGGCTGGCAGCGATTGTAGAAGGTCACGCAGCTGCTGATCGTCGAACTGGTCGTGCAGCATGTTGAGCAATGTTATCTGCGTGGCCAGAGGTCGGGTGCTGACGATGACAGCACCGGCCGAATTGGCGTCGAGGTTCTCAACCTTCACGCCGGTTCGGGCAATTATCATGCCGACGAGCGCCGCGCGTGAGGCCATGTCGGCAAGAAGCCTCAGGTCCATCGTGCGAATGATCCTTAACCGGTGTTCGTCACTAATCGCGGCCTCCAGCAGGATCTGCCGGAAGTCGTCGTCGAGGGCGCAATCGCCTTCCACCTCCAGGAAAGCGGTGATATTCCGCACCACGAAGGCAGCGCCCAGGGCCGGATCGTCGCCGAGCTGTGACAGGCTGTCTGCCGAGAAGGTCACCGCATCGTGTTCGACCAGTATCGCAAGCTTTTCCGCGCTGAGTTGCCCAGGAAACGCATTTAACCGGTCTGAAAGCGACTGAACGTAAGTCGCATAGGCTTCGTCCTTCAACTCGGCATTCTCGATGATGAATTTGCGAAGCGCTTCGCCCGGTTTCCCGCCTGGCAACGGGTGTGGGGCAAGGGCCCGCATTGAGCCCTCATTGTTTAAGAACCGGGTCAGAACCGTCGCATCAAAGGCGTCGCTGTCAAGGAAACTCAGGCAGTTGTCCCAGGTTGCCTCGATCTTTTCGAGATCGAGCACGGCGACCTGCAGTGTCTCCGGAACATCGTTGAGGCTCGGCAGCAAGACCACCTGCCTGTCGAGGAATTCGACGATGGCATCATGTTCTAGATCATTCCGTTCAATGATTTGCAGCATGGCGTCAACGCTCTCATACCGGTTGTCCGGTAGCTGGTTGAGCACTTTGCGTAGATACTCGTCGAACCGTTCATCGATGACTTTCAGAAGCGGGCCACTCCTAGCTTCGAGCAGCGTTGTGTAGTTCTGCCGGTGGACCCGTTCCTGATCATCGATACCCAGGATGGTCCAGGATATGAACTCAAGGTTGGCGATGGAAAGCTCGTAAAGCCCCTCGTTGAACACAAGGCGCATGATGCCCGAGTGCTTTTCAAGAGCGGCAAGGTCTCTTACTTCGATGTCGAGCGATGTGAACTGCTCTGGTGGTACATCGATGCCTTGTGCAAGAATGTCGGGCAACCTGTCCGAGACGAAGTCGGTCAGCGCCTGGTCGCGGTGGCCGAGATGCCTCAGGCCGCTCGCTGGAAGCTGGCCGATGATCTGTGCCACATGCATGAGGTTGGCGGAGCTTTCGAGCGCAGCCGAGCTGAAACCGGGCCAGACGTTCGCCAACCCCGAAATCAGCGCAGGGATCGCAGTGCCTCTGGCATAGTAGCTTGCGAGGAAATTCTCGCACCGACTGAAATCGGACGCAATGAACGTCAGCAGCCGCTTGATCTGTGTCGCATAAACCTCGGGCTCGCCGAGCAGGTAGTCGACGATCGTGACATTGAGGACGTGGTCCCGGCTGAAGTCTTCATCGCGCATCGCCGCGATGACCTCCTGCGTGTTGTCGATCTGAAAATCGGGTTCCGGCGTCCTGTAGCTGCGGATAAGGATCAGGAACTTGTTGTCGTTGGGCGACAGGCGCCCGGAATGGAAAAGCGAAGTGTATTGGTAGTAGGTGTCGTCGAGATAGCCCTCCAGCACCAAGAATCGGGCTAGCTCAGCCGCTGCTCCGAAGGCATCGAACAATGGATCGATCTCCTCCTGGATCTCACGCAGCGTCTCGTTGAACTTCATCATGCGCACGACACCCAGCTTGCCGCGCAAATCGCGTATTTGCTTCTGGGATGTTTCCCTGAAGGCAGCTGACTTCCTCTCCACGTCCTCCTTGCGTTGGGCAAACGTCCGGTGAGGATCGACTTTCGATTGGAGATCACCGATCTGCAAGTTCCTCGAGCCATGTTGTGGTGAAGCGATCGTGACTTGCCGTGCGTTCAGGATGGCCTCGAACTGCTCGTGATTGGCTAAGGCGGAGAACGAAACCGGCGCGCTTGAGTTAAGACCGATACGATTGAAGGGTTCGGGAACCATTTCAATGAGGGCCATCGCGTAAATGCGGCGCAACTCCACCAAATCGGCTGAAAGCTCGCGTATACCATGTTCGATAAGCTGCTCTAGGTCGGCGATTTCAGCTCTGTATCGAGCCTCGATCCTCACGATCGCCGCGTCGTGGCTGCGAAGAACATTCGCCAAATTGCCTTTACCGCGATGCAGCACTTCAAAGTCACGGGGGAACACATTCTTGTAGATGAGAACCGCGAGCAGCTTGTTGGCGTCGAGGTTGTTCTCACCACTGGTCTCGAGGACCTTCACGTAGATGGCGTACTCGTTGAAAATGTTCAGGATCAATCTGAGATCGTGGAGGTATCGCGAGACTTCCCGAAGGAACTGAACGTCAAGCTGCCCCCCAATGGAAAGCCGCTTGACCTGCTCCAGCACCATGTCGATCGCGTTCGAACTGTTGACGATGGGGATGACCGGGATGATGATCTCGAAAAATTTTGTCCGGTCCGTGTTCACGAACATGTCGTCGCGCAGCGCGTAGAGAAAGCGAATATGGCGCTTGCCGGCAAGGTTGGCGTTTACCAGACTGTTGATTTCTCGCAGCGTCACGAAGATGTCGGGGTTATTGAACCGGTCCAAATCCTCAATGATGACCAGATCATAAGGGGTTGATTGGAAAAAGTATATGATCTCGTCCATGTGACGATTGAGGATTGATTCCTCACTTACGGCCTTCGAAGTGATTTCGATGTCCTTGAGCGAGATACTCTTCAGCGATATTCCGAAACTCGCCACATAGAGGTGGTGGGCGAGTTTCCAGACGAAACCGCCAGCAATTAAAAAGGTCGCCAGATTGAACCAGTTTCCCAATGCGATTGGAAGAAAATAGGTGCCTGTCATGACTGCGTCGCGGTTCCTGAACAGATGCCAGCAGGCGATGGCCCCGACTATCATGGACAGCGAGGCGAGAACTGACCATGGACCTGGTGTCTCAATTCGCTTGAACCTTGAAAGCGGGAGCCGTCTAGCATCGGCACCATAGAGCATCTGCTGAAGGATGCTGCGTTCGATCTCCTGCCTGCCTACCGTGCCGCCATTCGATTTTGAGGCGTTCGACGATGCGGTTGGCTCTGCCGGAGGCTCCTCCTGCTTCCCGCTGTCGACCTCGGTGACCGCCTGTGCTTCGGGCAGGAACGCGGCCAGGGAAATTTGTAGATACGGGCGCCCGTATCCCTTCAGAAAAGTTCTGATTATGCTGCTCTTGCCTGATCCGTAGGGCCCGGTAAGCGCAATGTTCATCACGCGATCGCTGCATGTCGCCCCAGTTAGTGCCGCTGAATACGCGCCTGTGGGATCCGCTTCCTCGTTTGGAGCGAGGTCGGTGAGCAAGGCGCCCTCCTCGGTGTTCTCGGGCTTGCGAATGATGTAGTTCGCAGCTCTGGTCAGCCATCCTGCTAGTTTTGTTCGGAAATCAAACAAGTCTCAAGAGCTCCGGAATTTAACGCGCGCGAAATCTGCGGTTAACATGACTTTTTGCGCGACCAAAGTTTCACCTACGAATACTCGTGCGCGTGTTTCGTGTTGGGGCAGTTGCCGGATATCGGCAGTGCTTATCGCTGGTAGCGCCTGATGCGCCAGATCCGCGTGAAGGTTGAAACGGTCGGAGCCACAGGGCAAGAAGTACCACATGGCAACACTTCTTGATTGGGGAAACGTTGACGCGGCTGCCGCTCAGATTGAGAAAGCTCTCAATCTCGAAAGCCGACGGGAAGCGTTCTCTCTCCTATGTGTAACATCTCTACTACGCATTGACTTCGATGAGGCGAGGGGCTCGATCACCGATGGTGGAGAGGACAGGGGCATTGACGCGGTCTATCTCGACGAGCGCTTTGGCCGCCGTGTGATCCATCTCTTTCAGTTCAAGTGCCACAGTAAATTCAAACCAAGCAACCGCAACTTCCCGTCGACTGAGATTGACAAACTACTTGCCTTCATTGGGGACTGCTTTGGACAGGTCGATGGTTTTCTAGATACATGCAATCCGATGCTGCAGCAGAAAGTGTTGGACATCTGGGACTTTGTGAGTTCGGGGGCGTGCCAAGTCGAAGTCCACCTTTGCTCCAATGGGGAGCGGCTTACCCCCGACCAGAGGGTCCGCTTTGAATCCTCGCTTGCCCGGTTCAAGTTCTTCCAACTCCGCGAAGCCGATCTCGATTCCCTGTCTGATACGGTCTCGCACCGGACAGCAAAAGAGCGGGAGATTCACCTCCGGATCGTAGAGGAACAGGTTTATGAGCGCACTGACGGCAACGTGCGGGCTGTGATCGGGACGGTTCGCGGCGACGAATTTATCGCGGCGCTGACAGATCCTACCAAGCCGACGCAGCTTGACCCCGATCTGTTTGAGGAGAACGTCCGCGTCTACCTCGGTGAACAGAACGACATTAACCGGCGCATCTACGACACCGCAGTGTCCAATGAAGCCGGAATGTTCTGGTATTTCAATAACGGCATTACGATCGTCTGCGAACGATTCAGTTACCAACCTGGCTTCAAGAATGCGCCATTGTGCCTCCTAAATCCTCAAGTGGTAAACGGTGGCCAGACCTCGCACGCACTTTTCCAGGCATCGCGAACCAGCTTCGATTCAGTGCAGCGCGTTAGGCTGCTCGTCCGTATTATTGAGACGCAAGACAAGAGCCTCTATGCGAAGGTCGCCGAGGCAACGAACAGCCAAACGCCGATACGAAGTCGCGATCTGAGATCGAATGATCCCGTGCTTGTCCGCCTCGAGGCATCTCTGCTGAAGCACGAGTGGCATCTGGATCGTAAGCGCGACCAGCATTCCAAGATTGACGAAAGCAGACGCATAGATGCCCTGAAGTTAGGGCAAGTCTGGTTAGCCTACGTCCGCGCCGAACCCGATAAGGCGAAGACAGCTTCGGATCGAATATTCGGAGAGTATTTTCCGCTGGTTTTCGATCCTTCTGAGATGGATGCGAAGCGCGTGATAGCGGTGTGGAGCCTCTACACGGAGATCGAAAAGCATCGCCGCGCCAAGCTTCGAGAAGCGCGTAAGGCATCAAGGTTGGCCGCTGAGCAGGAAATCGAGTCAGCGTGGATTGTCGAGGGTTTGTATCATCTGGCCTTTGCCGTCAGGAAACTCGCGGATCGCGCCAACATCGACATCTTCGATTTCGACCAGATCAGCCCTCTAATCCCTGAGGCGGAGCGGCGGTTGGCGGAGTTCGTCAAAGACCGCCCGAATATCTCGACCTACCGCCTCTTCAGAAATGCAGCCACGAAACAGAACCTGTTTCGAGCTTCGCTCAACGAGCAACCCCAGCAACTTAACCTCCTCTAGTCCGTCGAGCCATGTCTCTCGTCAGTAACGCTAGATAACGGCGCAAGTTGGCGTTACCGGCTCGTCCACCTGTGCGAATTTCTGGCTCCCAGCAGTCTTGCCCCAGTGGTTTGCCAAAGCAGACCGGCCGGACCAGAGGCCGGTAAATCAGTGGCTAAAAGACCATAACGGGTCGACGGCGGAATGGCAGTCACACGCTAACCTGGTCTTGCCGCACATTCAGATGGCTTTTTCTCTCGATACCACGCGGTTCGACGGCCTTCTATCTTTCGATACCGTAATTCGAACAGTCCTGATTCATGCAGCACTTGTCGCCAACTACTACAGCCATAGTTCGACGGCACTTCTGTGGGATGTTGCGCAGCGATCAGATCGCTGCCCTTTGAGACGAGTGCCCAACCATCTACAGAAAACTCTGCCGCAGCGGAACGAAATGCACGCACTGCTTCGGTGATCGACCAAGGAATTTTGCCCCTGACAAGAAAATCTTGGATTACGGCAGATTGTACAAGCTCTGCCATCGCCAGTTTGGCCTGAGTCAGATCTTTGCCCCACATGCGCAGGTTATCCAAATGACGTTCGATCTGGTGGTTGGCCTCCGTCAGGGCTTTTTCCGCGACCCGACACCCATCGTAGCTTGCGATGTCGTGCCGTTCGAGAAAATGATGGATCAAGTCGTTGCGTAAGGACACAAAGTACTTCAGATCCCGGACAATTCGGTTGTAGTCGTCAGCCGAAACGGTGATCCCCATTTTGACATGGAATGAGGGGCTATCACCGGGCCGGCTGAATGTCGCATCGGAATGACTGGATTTCTTTTCGGCGGTCAAGAAGGATCTGAGCATTTCGTTGACCAGGGTGCCAAGCGTCTTGTTTCTGCTATTCATTGCCCGGGAATCTGTGTCCACGGATTGCGCCGAACCCGAGACTTCGTGACATGCTATGATGGTTTTGATTGAAGCTTCATATGCTTGTATATTCAGAACGCATTGACCGAGTTTTTCCTTCAACTCACGCCGAAGCTCATGAAGGGCCGTAGGAGATGATTGCGACATTTTCGCCCAAGTCGTGTTCCGGTCTGGTTGAACCAAGATGGACGACATACGCCCCATCATCGCGTACATACCCCTTCGATATTAAGATCGAATAAAGCCGGGAGCCATCCACTGACGTCAGTACGAAATCGACCCGTCGTGGGCGGCCAGATCGGAAAGGCGGAACGTCCGCAGTTAGGGACCGAGAATTGACGGCTGAACGTTCGGCAAGGGTCGGAGCTTCGATTCAATGTTGACGTTGAAAGTGTTTTCTATCAGGCGCGCCATTAAGGATGGTGAGCGCAATCATACCAGCGACCTTGAGGGCGCTCACCATCTTTACCTCTCGACGCAGCCGCGCTGTTTCGCGTTTTGATCGCCGGGAGCGCCGACCTCCTCTACTGGAAAGCTCCGATAATCGAGGACGCAACCACAGCGGACTGTCGACTCCTAAGAAGCATGACGCTGCGTCTGAACAGCCGACTAGGGTCGGATTATCCGTTGAGGGGGATGTCCCGAAACGGAATCTGGAACCGGCCGTCAATAGGTCACGACACTTTTCAGATAGTCTCGGCACATTTGTAGCAGGTAGCCTTGGAGCGCCTCGATGGCCGCAGGAGACAAATTCTGGTCAAAGGTGTTGCGGACGATGCCGAAGATGACCGTAATGGGCGTGGCGTCGAGGTTGGCGTGTTGCTTTCCCCGCCAGTGGACGCGCTTGCGAGCATAGCCAGCGTTCCCGCGTGATGGGCCGACGCATAGTCAACATCGCTGACGCCATGCTGCAATCGATGCTGGACCTGTTGACGATCGCGGGCGTGAAATTTGAAAGATCGGCCAAGGCGCTGACCCCGGCAATGCGGACTTGGGCCTTTCCACGCTGGCCGGTTTTCACCGCCTCATTGCTGATCAGGCGAATGTGATGACCTGATGCTGGCACGCGCATTGATTTTGGCGCGATCGGATTTGTCGATGCTGGATCTTCCTCCTAGCGTGGATCCATGCCCACGCCGACAAACTTTCCGTTGCCGTATAAACGGCTAATCGAACGAGGTTTTCCGATTGGGCGACTCTGTACCCGCGCCGGTGTCGAACTGGCGGACAGGCTGAGCACAGCTGACTTCTTCCGGCTGTGGCGCATCGCCGAGCAGGAGTTCGATGATCCCGCCACGGGTCTGCGGTTCGGGGCCGAGGCGGTTTCTCAGGGTTACGGCGTTGCCGCCACGGTGGCCCTGCATGCACCGGATCTGCGTCATGCCCTCGCCGCCCTCGCCCGATACAAGAGGCTGACCTGTCCAGAATCGATCGATGTGGAGGTCGCGGGGAGCAAGACCATCGTCCGCTATCGCTGGCTTGAGGCGAACACAGAGGTGCCTCGATTGCTCGTCGACATGACGATGGCCTCCCTGCTGGCGCTGGTCCGGCGCGGCACTGCGGATCGGGTGGCACCCGTTGGCGTCGAACTCGCGCGCAGGGCACGGCATCATGACCTCCTCTCGCAGCATTTCGGCTGCCCGATCACCTTCGGCTCCCTCCACGACGCGATGCTGTTCGACAGCGCCGCCCTCGATATGTCTTTCGCCACGGTCGACCGCGAGGCATTCGCGCTGGTTACCCAAGGGCTAGAGGCGAAACTTCGCAGCGGTGCGGGCCTGACGCCGCCCCTTGGCGAACTGCGGGTCGCGATCGCGCGACACCTGAGCGAGGGGCGGCCACCCCATGTCGAAACTGTGGCCCGCCGCCTGGGCCTGAGCAGCCGGACGCTCCAGCGCCGCCTCGGCGCGTGGGGCACAAGCTTTCAACAACAACTGGCTGACGTGCGGCGCACCACCGCCGTTCGCCTTCTCGCCAACACCGAACTCGACACGGTGGCCATCGCCATGTTGCTGGGTTTCATCGAGCCGAACTCTTTCTCGCGCGCTTTCTGGAGCTGGGAGCAGACGACGCCTAGCCTCTGGCGCGAGCAGCGATCCTTCAGCCATGCACAGGACCCTTCATGAACCAACGACATGTCCTAGTCACGGGTGGTTCCGGCTTCATCGCCGGGCATTGCATTCTTCAACTGCTGGCCGATGGCCACCTCGTTCGCGCCACATTGCGATCGATTTCGGGCGAGACTGCCGCACGCGCCGCGCTCGAACAAGCGGGCATGGTCCAGGGCGGCCGGCTCAGTTTCGTTGCCGCCGACCTCCTGCGCAATGATGGCTGGGCCGGAGCTATGCGCGACATCGACGCTGTCCTTCATGTCGCCTCGCCAGTCCAGCCGGGCCATGTCGCGAACGAGGACGATCTGATCGTGCCCGCGCAGGAAGGCACTCTGCGCGTGCTGCGGGCGGCGCGCGATGCGGGCGTCGGGCGTGTGGTGCTGACCTCGGCCTTTCATGCGGTGAGTTGGGGGCATCCACACCGCGCCCACGTTTTCACCGAAGCCGACTGGACGGTCCTCGATGGACCCGGCGTCGATGCCTATGGCAAGAGCAAGACCATCGCCGAACGCGCGGCATGGGACTTCATTGCGCAGGAAGGCGGAACGCTGGAGCTGGTGACGATGCTGCCGGTGGCGGTGATGGGCCCCGTGATCGGCCACTCGGTGACCGGGGCCAATCATATCATCCAGCGCATGTTGAGAGGCGCCATGCCGGGCTTTCCCAATCTTTTCATCCCGATCGTCGATGTGCGCGATGTGGCGCGGGCACATATCCTGGCGCTGGGCAGCAGGCAGGCCGCCGGCGAGCGCTTCCTCATCTCGAACGGCGTGCCCCTGGCGATGAAGGAGATCGGCGCGATCATCAGGGATAGCGTGGACGAGGCGGCCTCGTCACGCTTGCCGACCCGGTCACTTCCTGATCTGATGATACGCTTCATGGCGCTCTTCAGGCCCGAACTGCGCCATTATGTGCCCGATCTTGGCTATGCGAAGAAGACCACCAATGAGAAGTCCCGCAATCTTCTGGGTTGGGTGCCGCGACCTGCCGAGGAGGCGATCGCGGCGGCGGCGCAAAGCATGGTCAGAAGCGGACTAGGGTAACGCGCGGGGGGGGGGGGCTCAGGCGAACGGCGGTGATGCGCCCCACTCTGGCCTCTCAGCAGCAGTCGCCATCGCCTTTGCGGCGATGAACCCTTACCAGGACTTCAACGACAGCTCACCGGCAACGGTGCAGGCGTAAAAGCCGGCAGTCGGGCCAAAGGCATGCGTCGTCGCCAGCGCGACGGCCGGACGGGCGCCCTGATCGGGCGAATGACCAGGCCCATTGCCCGTCATGTCCGTGGAGGTCAGGCCGGGATCGACCGCGTTGACCTTGATCCCCTCGCTCGCCAGTTCCTTGGCCAGCTTCACGGTCAGCATGTTGAGTGCCGACTTCGAGGCGCAGTATCCGGCAAAACCTACCGACCAGGTCTCGCTGCGCATATCCAGCGCCTCGCCAAGCGAACTCAAGCCGCTGCTCATCATCACGATCCGCGCCCCATCGGACTTGCGCAACAGAGGCAGGAAAGCCTGCGTGACCCGCATGACGCCGAAGACGTTTGTCTCGAACATCTGCGCCATTTCGTCGATCGATTCCTCGGCAGCCGATGGCGGCGGGGCGAACATGAGGCCCGCATTGTTGATTAGTGCGTCCAGCCTGCCGGCCGCGCGCTCGACCGTCGTGGCTGCGCTGGCGACGCTGGCGGCGTCCGTGACATCGAGTTGAACGGCATGGGCATCGATCCCGGCCTTTCGCAGCGTGTCGGCGGCGGCATCACCGCGCTCCACGTTGCGGCACCCCAGCCAGACGCTGTGACCGCCCGCGCCAAGCTGCCGGGCAATGGCAAGACCAATGCCTTTGTTGGCGCCCGTCACGAGGGCAATGCGGTTCGTGCTCGACATAGTATCTCTTCCCGGCGATCAATCGGGGGTATTGATAATACGATATTCGTATAATTTAAGTTTCGTGTTGTGCGATCTTGAGGGTCAGGCGGACGAAATCGGCGCGCTCTGCCGGATCGAGCGGCTCCAGCATGGCACTGCAGGCGTCGTGATACCCCTCCATGTAGCCTGCGACCGTGTCCTTGCCGGCCTGGGTCAGGGTGAGCGCCACAGTCCTGCGGTTTGTCTCGGGGCGTTGCCGCTCGATCATGCCACGCCGCACGAGGCGGTCGGTTGATGACGACATCGTCGTGGGCGCCACCTGCAGATGTCGGGCGACATCACTCAGCTTGCAGCCTGGATGATCGTCGATGAAGAGTAGCGCTTGCACATCAAGGGCATTCAGCGAATTGCTCATCGCCGCCGTTGCTTCAGTCACCTTGAAACGACGGGTGAACCGCTCGAAGGCGAGCGTGAGTTGTTTCAGTTGCTCGGCGGAGGAGGCGATCATGCCGCCATGAAGCATCTTTTGTGCTGGTAGGTAAGCCCCCGCGCGACAGGCCCAGCATCAAGCGGCAGCGTTTCGAAGTGGCCGGCCAAGAACTAACCATCCGCAATTCGCCATGTTTTAGGCGGGCAAAATGGGGAACCCGACCGTCCGCTCTGGCTAACCGAAAACGACCGCTGAGTGGCCGAGAAGGGTCGACAGCGGAGCGAGCAACTATGCACCCTTCGTGGATGAAATTTACAGTACGGCCTTAGGCGCCTGGGCGCGGCGCGCCTTTGCATCTGCAGCGTTGCCCTTGCTCACCCAGTCGCGGTACTCCAAAGTATTCTTAAACATAGCCGACTGATCGAGTAGTAGAAGCCCCACCTTGCGTGCAAGCCCTGCGTCACCCTGCATAACTCGGCTTTCGAAGGTAATGCCGCAGGCGCCACGCGGTACGAAGAAACCGTTTGGATTTCCCCATCCGACCCTGTCGGTTGCGAAGTCCGCCTTTTTCAGGGAATCTGGTGGATCAGCGCCAAACATTGATCCTGGAATAACGTGATAGTTCTCGACACACGGATCAAGCGTCGGCCTACTCGAAGGTAGATTTGAAAGCAGCTTGTCAAAGCTTGAGACGCGCTTGCCGTCACCTCGCCAGTGAATAAACTGCTCGACAGGTCCGCCGCCCGTGTAAACGTGCCGATAGATTTCGAACCCGGCAGACTCTCGCGCAGCGTCAAAGTAGCCAATGGCCAATGGTCCGGTGGCGTCTTCGTAAGAAATTCCGCGGTAGACTCCTAGAACGAGTGGGGCGGAAGGCGGATAACTCAACCAGACTTTTACGTACTCTCTCGAATGACTTGCTTTGTTTGTCCGTGTCGCCGTCAACCAGAGAGGCAGTGTCACCGCTTCTAGCCAGTCTATTGATTTGGTGTGCTGCTCAACGTCGTACCCCGCAGCCTGAAGAATCTTGGAAGCCTCCTCCGCCTCTAACCCCAGATGAAGGTCCGCAATCTTAAAGTCATAGCCTGTAGCGCATTGAGCCATCCCAGGAGACAATCCAAGCGGCGCCGTGAGGAGGAACAGAATTGATCGATACCCAAGCCAAGAAAATATTCGCCTTTTTATCGTGATACTTGCGCGCATCAATGCCTCCATGTTGATTGGCACTGAGAAATAAATTGGAATTTTAATAGCAAATTATATCGACAATGTGGTGTCCCGTGATGCTTCAACGGTGTCAAGCGACTGGCTTCATCTTCCTCGATTTTGCAGGATCAACCTTCTGGGCCTGGCCTTGACCCAAACGACCGATCTGGGGCACCTCGGCAAGAAGACCGGAACGTCCGGACCTGGGATTCTGAAATTGGTGGCTGAGCGACCGGCAAGGGTCGGCCGCAGACGGGGCCACTGCGCTGGTGGGCGGAGTGGCAGCCAGGCGCCCTTGCCGGTCGCACAAGGCCAGGACTGACGTGCTAGGGAGCCGACCGACCGCTTTCCTTCGCCGATCAGCTTCGGACTCAGGTGGAGAAGGGGGCAAGCTTACACTGCAGGTTAGCCTCGGCTAGATGGGGTAACGGTCCCGTCTTATTCACCGAGGGGTGTGAGCGGGTTGGCGGGAGTGGCGTAAGCCTCTGATCTGCATTGGAAACTAGGTGTCTGCGCCGGCCCTGTTGCAGGGTGGAAAATGCCACAGGCCACACCCGCCATGAACGACGATATCGTAAGCTCTTTCGGGTTCCCAGCTGTCATCGGTAAGAAGGTTCCAGCCGCGTTCGCGTCAGCCAGCCCCGAGGCCAACGTGTTCAGATCCCTCGTCGGTGCCCGATACAACCCTGATCTCAAGGCAAAATATCAACAACTCGTCACCGCAGGAAAGCCGGCCAAACTCGCCATCACCGCCGTCATGCGAAAGCTCGCCATAACCGCTAACGCTCTGCTCAAAGCCGATAGGTGCTGGGCGCAATCTCAGGCTTGATCATCACGGATACTCTAAAGTTGCGAAGAGAGTTGCTCTGCTGTCCTTCTCATATTACTTTTAGCTAGTATTTCATTATCAGCGTTATAATAACGAAGCTGATACTGCGTTCCATTTATAGAGCGCCAGTAATAAATATAGACTTTTTTACCGTGCAAAAGTGTTTTATCTTCGGTGAATTTCAATGGGCTGTCTTCCTCTTTTTCACTTTTTATTTCAGAGGAAAACTTTGTCTGGTGACCTTTTATAGATACGCTTTTCGAATGGGCCGACTTTAGACTAATTTGTGCTCCATTTTGGCAACGTGCAAAGACAATGTCGCTTACTGCATCGCTTACAGAATACTCTTGCCCATTTTGCTGGATTGTGGGGGGGATGGTTCGTCCGCCGCCGATCACTGTGCAGCCTACAGTTCCAAGGGTGAGCGAAAGTTGCTTATCGGGGACACCCGTGAGCCCCTTCGATGCTTGATTAACTAAGCTATAAAAATCCTCAGCATTCGCGGAAGGCACCAAGAATAAGCCTATACAGTATAGTACTGGTATAGATAATATTTTCTTAGTCATAATAGCCCTCTTCAATAAACAATTGTCGTGCAATCCCAATAATTCCCGCCCCCTGCAGCAATAAGGCCTTGCTCTGGGCAGAGATTCTCGTTCAGATAGTCGGTCATATCTGAGTTTCCAGTTCCTAGCATGACGTGAAAATTCCCATGTACAAATGTTCTGTATATGAGGATTACGGCACCAGGGTCGTCAAATATCGCGCCTTCTCGTTCACTTCCTCCGACAAGAGGGTCGTTTTGCGTCACGTTATACTCGATTTCGTCGTCATATCCGTTTCCCATAAAGCCATCGAAGCTCATTGTTAATGTGAGTGCAGCGGATTGAGTACTAGTAGCCGGAATTGATCCGAGAGTTATACTTCCGCTTTGAGCATTGGCAGGAAGTGCGCATACAAATATTATTAGAGATACCGCAAAATTAAAAATTTTTCGATACATTATATGTATCCCTGAATAATCTAAATTACATACCTGTAAGATGACGTTACTACCTCAGCTGCTAGACTGACAACGTCCTGATGTCACACGTGATTAAGAAAAGCGGGAATGGCTAATTGATATGTCATTAACCGACTTGCTCTTGATTCGCAATAGCGATGGGGATTTGTCGGCGGCTTGCGGCCCACCCATGACATCAGATAGCCACTGGATTGGGTACGTGCATTCTTATGGCGGTGAACAAGGCGGGGCAGTGATGACATCGCCTGCGACGCGACTTGAGCCCAATATTTCATCGGCTGAAGTGGTGTTAGGCGACTTGCGGTAGACGGGGCTGGACACGTCCTTCTCCCATCGGCATAGTCTCTAAGGCACCGGAATAAAGAGATGTTCTGGGTGTATGAGGCAAAAAATGTGGGAAGCAGGCAAAGGCGTCTCAACAAGGTGAGCCATTTCAGAGCTTTGTAACTAAATCTGAAAATCCCACCCTCTCCGCCATAAGTCGCATAAGCGACTGCTTTTCTGAATATTTCTGGAAATCGTCACCACGCAGCGCCGTAGTACTGCAAGCGGCGCGCGTTACCGCATGACGCATTGGAACCTACAACGCGGCGGCGGCGGAGAGGGACTTGCTTGGCCGGTGCCGGATTCCAGCACTTGCGAGCCGGAGGCAGAAGACCTTGCTTGTCGAGATCCCTTGCCAACCCAGTTCTGGGTCGTTGCACCAGCTGATCGATAGCACGGATATCAAGGCGGCGGGTGCCGGAGAATGGTGCAGGCGCAAGCATGTCCCGTCCAAGCGCCGCCAATGGTGCAGGGTTCACCTGGGTGTGGACGCCGGAGCGTTGGAGATCCGTGCTATCGAAGTGAGCGGAAGCCAGGTTGGCAATGCCACCATATCGCCCGAACTGCTGCAGTAGATACCAGACGATCGAGCCATCGTGAGCGTCGGCGCCGACGGCGCTTTCGACACGAGGACCTGCCACGATGCCATTGCTGTGCGTGATGGTTGCGCCATCATCCCCGCCCGCTGCAATGTACAAGCCCGGCCCGATGGTACGCCGGGAAGTGCGCTTGCGAGGAATTTGTACGTGCCAGCCACTGGCTCGGCAGGGCAATCTGGAAACGATGAAGCGGCTTTCACCAGCGCGGCCTGGTCGGGACGAAAATGCGTTGCTTCAAACAGCTGGGCGAACGCATCACGGCCCGAGCCTTTGACCACCAAGCCGCCGAACAGCAAATCCGGGCCGCCAGGGCGCAAATGTCAAAATCAAGGTATTCGCGCAGGGGGCGAGTTCGCAAATGTCCGCGCCGTCTCGGGTGTGCTTCAGTCAGGCTGAAGTGGCTGATGATACAGAAAATACGTCAAGACAAGAAGCCAGAGAGGTTTCCGATCTGATCGGAAACCTCTCTGTGCCATCGAACCAGGCTAAAATTACGCCACGGTTGCGGTGGATCGCAAGCAGATGCGCAGGCCGGTGTCATGCAATACGGCGCGCCGTTCCTCATCGCTCAGCAGGCGTGTCGAAATCTTCGCGCGTTCGATCATTTCGGCATATGTGCCCGAGGATGTGCCGATGTCCGATCCCCACATGATCTTGTCCGCACCATAAAAATCGACGGCCCGGCGCAGCACCTCATCGGGGGCAATTCCCTGTTCGCGGATGAAGTCCATGTTGAGTGAGGTGAACTTGTAGGTGATGTTGTCGCGCCGGGCAAAGCCGTCGAACCGCGCGTCGATCCCGAACTCGTCTGCCTTGAAGTCGGGCAGGAACAGGTGGTCGAGCACGATGCGCAAGTGCGGGAAACGGTCGGCCATTTCCTCGATGACCGGGATCAGGGCATAAGATCCGTGGGCCGGTGCCTCGATATCGACCAGTAGGTCGAGTTCGTTGGCAAGCGTCCATACCTCGAGCGCGGCCGGCGTCGTCAGCCAGGCGATGCGGTCTTTCACGCCCACGCCGAAGAAGCGGATGCCGATGATCCCGCGCTTCGCATAGTCGCGCACCATCTGCGGGGTTTCCGGGGCCTGTGGATCGACGATGATGATTGCGCGCATCCGGTCGGGGAAGATGTCCGCAGCATCGACGATGTAGCTGTTGTCGGTGCCGTAAACGAGTCCCTTCTGGACCGCCGCGATGCCCACGACGTTTTCCTCGGCCATCCAACCATTGAGTTGCTCGGCGGTCGGCTTGACGTTGTGCGGATTGGGACCATGCATCCCGCCTGGCTTGCCGATTGTTCCGGGGCCGAAGAAGCTGTCTTCTGCCGCACCTTCGACGAAGGGCTTGTTGCGGGGATACTTCTCCAGGTCGTCGGAGATGAGGTGGGCATGCGAATCGTAGATCGGACCGCTGTATTCAGTCATGTCTCTTCCTTTCAGGCATTTTGGTATTCAGGGTGGCATGGGACGATTGCCCGCCTGCGCGAGGCACGCGGGAACCCTTCGCGAATCGCCATGCGAACCGCGCCGGGGCGTTTTGGACTTGCGGGGAGGCCCGCAGGGGGTATCCGCCGCGTGACGCTGGCCTTGTCGGGCCCTGCTCATGCGGCGATCTAGATGCGACTAGGCCGGTGCGGACCAGTTCGCGGTGATCCGCTGCGCGAGTTCCCGGGGGGAGGGGATGGCGATGGCAGGCAGGGGGGCTGCCATCAGTTCGCGAATTCGCGCGCGCAGGGCCGTGATCATTTCCGCGCGCTCATCCGCTCCGCAGCGCGCGACCGCATAGCTGACTTGCGTGTGATGTGTTTCGAAGCCCAAGTATTCGAGGAAAAGGCGGCGGGTCGGCCATAGTACCTGGTCGATATCGCCATAGCCGCCTTCGTCGGTAAAGCGACGCGGGGTTCCCCCGGTGGTCACGCTGACAAGCGCGCGGCGACCCTGGAACAGACCGCGCTCGAACCGCGTACCGTCGACATAGGCAAGGCCATAAGCGCTGACCTTGTCGATCCAGCCCTTAAGCATGGCCGGCGGCCCACCCCACCAGATCGGAAACTGCAGCATGAGGCAGTCGGCATTGAGCAGCAGCGCTTGTTCGCGCGCGACTTCGGGCGCAAATCCCGATTCGAGCGATGCCGCGAGTTGGGCAGACTGGTAGTGGAAATCATCGGCATCGGGCGCGGAGGCAAAATCCGCTGGACCGCCTGCGGGGTTGAAACCCAGCGCATAGAGATCGGACACGGTCACTTCGTGCCCCAGCGCTCGTGCTTCGTCGGCGGCGGCATCGCACAGCGCGGCATTGAACGAACCGGGCGATGGATGGGCAAGGACGATATGCAGCTTCATGGCAATTACCTGTATTCTGGCGCGCCGTCTCCGGTCCCGGCTTCAGCCGGCGGCGACGGCTTCGGGCTGATGGCCCAGATTGAGCGAAACCCGCTGCGCGGCCTCGAGCAGCGGGCCGGTGACAGCGGCGCTGGCTTCTCGCGGGAGGCTCTGGATCAGGCCGACCACGGCGATGGTGCCCACGCATTCCTCGCTGTCATCGAAGATCGGGGCGGCGATGGCGTTGAGACCGAGCGCCAGTTCCTCCGGCGCATCGCCCCAGCCGCGCAGTCGGGTCTGCACGATCTTCTCCTCCAGCGCATTCCAGTCGCGCAGCGTGTACGGAGTTGACATCTCCCAGTTCTGCCGACGGGCGTAAGACACCAGCGACGGACGCCCGAAGGCGAGCGCCACGCGCCCCTGCGCCGAGGTTTGCAGCGGCAGATCGCTGCCGGGGCGTACCTGGATCTGGATCGGTGACTTGGCCGCCAGCGTGGTGAGTACCAGCACGCTGCGCGCGCGCAGCGCCGAGACCACCACCGATAGTCCGGTCTTCTCTCGTAGCCAGCGCGAAACTTCCTCGGAAGCGGAGCGCAAATCGATCCGGTTGCCGGAAAGCTGGCCCAGCAGCTGACATTGCACGCCCAGTCTGTAGCGCGCATTGCGGCTGTCCTGTGCCAGATAGTCACGTTCGACCAGCGTTTGCAGGTGGCGATATACGGTCGCCTTGGTCAGCCCCAGCCGGGCCGCCACCTCGGTTACGCCCATATCCTCTTCCGCCGTCGCGATCACTTCGAGCACGTCCAGCGCGAGGTTCAGCGATTTCACGCCCGATCGATCTTCCGCCATGGCCCGTTCCTCCTGCCTGAAGCTTCAGCCCTCATCCGGCATTGGCCGGCATGGGATAGTCATCGGCATTAAGCACCCAGCCCGCTTTCTGCGAGAAATCGATGCGCGGCGGGCAGAAGATATCGACAAGCTTATTGCGACCTTCGCCAATCGCGCGCGTGGTGTGGATCGCTGGCGGCGGAATGATCGCGACCGAGGGCGAACCGCAAAGCTCCTTGTCATCCTCGCGCCATGCGGTGAGGTCGGTTGTCCAGGGCCAGCGGATAAAGTGCATGAAGCTGCCTTCGAGCGCGAGCGAGCACTGCTCGAAATCGTCATGGAAGTGCGGCGACATCTTGGTCGGGTCGCGCGGGCCTTCGAACACGTCGAGCATGTTTATCATCATCGTCGTGCAGCGGTAGATCGCGCCGAAGCGCCCCGGCTCGGCCGGCACGTCGAGCGGGTAGCTGCGGATGCGCAAGCCGTCGCGCGGTGCGGGCCATGCCTCGAACGCGGGGATATTGGGGTGCGGTTCGGCATAGGCGGCCCTGTTTGCGCACAGTTCCACCAGATCGGCGGCGCGCGTGGTGACGAGCCGCACGATGCGGCCGGGGCGGAGCACTTCGATCGCGCTTTCTCCCGGAGGCACGAAGACGAGGTTTCCGCCTTCTATCGTCTGGGTCTCGCCACCTGCGGTCACCGCCACGGCGCTGCCCGCGTCCGGCAGGATCACCGCATATTCGTCGGCCTGCGTAGCGCGGATGAGGCGCGCTCCGGCATTGGCCTCCATGAAGTGCAGCACGAAATTCTGGCCGCGAAAGTACCAGCTACGCCCCGTGGCGTCCGCCAGCTGCGGGGGATCGCGGTAGAACCGGCCATATTCGGCAGCGGCGAAAGGGGTCTCAACGGGGCGCGGCGCGGCGACCTTTTCCGCAGGTGCCGTTGTTGCCAGCGCGGAGCGGGGGTCGGATTGATCGTACACTTTCAAGCTCTCCATCTTCCGGAGGATTTGGGGCGCGATTTCGACATTAAGCGCTAAATTACATTGGCTTAATGATCATAACGCATCCGCGTTGCAATCCTCACCTCAGTGCGTTTCGTTTCTCATTGCGATACCATGGTTTGCCATACGGCACGAATATGCGCAATGAGGTTTGACAGTTCAAGTTCATTTCCGTACCCACTGTGGAAACAGCGTATCTCATACGCGAACAATTTACAGGAGAGACCGTGTCTGAAGTCGCATCTTCCGATCGTGCCCGTTCCGAGGCAGGCAGCGCTATTTCCAGCGTCTCGCGCCCGGCTTCGGCGATGCCGCTTTTGCGTGAACGCGTGCGCGCCGCAGATCCGGTGATCGGCACCTTCGTCAAGACCACCAGCCCGCAGACGATCGAGGTGCTGGGCCATTCGGGGCTCGATTTCGCGGTTCTCGATGCGGAGCACGCGCCCTTCGGGGTGGAATCGCTTGATCGCACGCTGGGTGCCGCGCGCGGTGCCGGACTGGCCGCGCTGGTCCGCATTCCCGATCATGCGCCAGCCTTCATCAATACGTGCCTCGACCTTGGCGCCAGTGGCGTGCTGGTGCCGCACACGCTGACTGCGGCAGATGCCGAAGCCATCGCCGATGCCGCGCGTTTCGGACGCGGTCAGCGCGGCTTTTCCCCTTCCGGCCGCGCGGGCAGCTATGGCCAGATCGATCACGCTTCATATCGCGCGGCGGCCGACAGCGGCTGCAACATCTGGTGCCAGATCGAGGACCGCGCCGCGATGAGCCGGCTGGACGAGATCGCCGCCGTCGATGCGGTGGACTGTCTGTTCATCGGCCCGGCCGACCTCAGTCTATCGCTCGGCTACGGAGGCATGGACGATCCCCGCCTGCTCGAGGCCATTCGCGCGATCGCTGCGGCGGGCCGGCGCCACGGCCGCGCGGTGGGGCTCTATGTCGGCAATACGGGCAAGGTGGCGGACATGATCGCGCTGGGCATTACCGTATTCGTGTGCGGCTCCGATCAGGGTTTCATGCTCGGCCGCGCGAAGCAGGTCGCAACCGATTTTTCCAGCGCGCGGGAGAAAACGTCCCAACCGGCCTGAGAGAGTTCGGTTGCTGCGCCGGAGGCCACAGGCAGACCTACGCACAAAGACACATAACGCGAAGGGAATAGAGGAATGTTTGACTGGTTCAGGAAAATGGACGGCACAGAGCGGCGTACGCTTTATGCCTGCTTCGGGGGATGGGCGGTCGACGCGCTCGACACCCAAATCTACAGCTTTCTCATTCCCACGCTGATCGCGGCGTGGCAAATGACCAAGGCCGAGGCTGGCTTCCTTGGGACTTCGGCGCTGATCTCGTCCGCCTTGGGTGGCTGGATTGCGGGCATGTTGTGCGATCGCATCGGGCGCGTCACGGTGATGAAATTGGCGACCGCCTGGTTCCTCGTCTTCACTATTTTGTGTGGCTTTGCCAATTCCTATGAGCACCTGCTCTTCGCCCGCGTGATGTCGGGGATCGGCTTTGGCGGTGAGTGGGCCGCAGGTTCGGTGCTGATGGGCGAGATGATCCGCCCGGCCTATCGCGGCAAGGCCGTGGGCACGGTGCAGAGTGCCTATGCGATCGGCTATGCCGCTGCGGCGATCATGTCCTCAGTGCTGTTCGCGATGCTGCCGGAAACGTCTGCCTGGCGCTGGATGTTCTGGGTCGGCGTATTGCCGGCGGTGTTCGTGTTCGTCGCGCTGCGCAAGGTGCCCGAGCCCAAGGTATTCCTCGATGCGCGCAAGGCGCGCGCGGCCAAGGGGGCAGAGCACGTCAACCCGCTGCGTATCTTCCACCCCGACATGCTGCGCATCACCCTGCTTACCTCGGTGTTGGCGCTGGGCGTGCAGGCGGGCGGGTTCTCGATCACGCTGTGGCTGCCCACTTTCCTCAAGACGATCCACCACCTCACCACGGTCGAGGTCGGCTATCACATGCTGGTGCTCACCTTCGGCTCGTTCGTGGGCTACATCATCGCGGCCTACTTGTGCGATGCTATCGGCCGGCGGCGCAATTTCCTGCTGTTCACGGTACTCAACTGGCTGGCGATCCCCGCCTTCCTTTATCTGCCCGGCAGTGCGCTGAGCCTGTTTCCGTTCGACTTCGTCCTCGGCTTCGCGACTCTTGGCATCTACAGCGCGCTTGGTCCCTACTTCACCGAGCTGTTTCCCAGTGCCGTGCGCGCAACCGGACAGGGCTTTGCCTATAACTTCGGGCGCGGCGTGGGGGCCTTCTTTCCCACACTGATCGGATTGCTGAGCGCGCAAGGCTCGACGCTTTCGCTGCGCGAGACGATGACGATCGTCGCCTGTGCCACCTATTTCTTCGTACTGATCGCCATCGCCCTGCTTCCCGAGACGCGCGGGCGCAATCTTGCCGAGGCCCCCGATCTGCTGCCGAAAGCCGATGATGGGGAAGCTGATACGGCGCTCGGTCTCGGCCACACCTGAGCATTCACCCAGACGCAAACCGGGGGCGTTCCCTTCGCGATGCCCCCGCTTCGCACCTGACGTGAACATCTGAAAAGAAATGAAAAACAGCTCTCCACGTTGCCGTTGCGCTGCGTGGAACGGGCGGCGGCTGGCTGCATGCCAGCGCATCGCGAGAGGATAATCATGACTGACAAGCATAGCCAGATGGCGGGGGCACTCGCCTTTGCGATGACCGTTGCGCTGGTGCCTGGGCTGGCGCACGCGGATGACGCTGCGAGCACATCCGGGGGCGTTCAGGCCCAATTGCGGGCCCTGGCCGAACAGGTGAAGGACCTGCAACGCCAGCAAACCGAACTGCGCCAGCAACTCGCCGCGAGCGAGGCAGAGCGCGCGCGGATGGGACAAGCGGCGCCGGATGCCATGCCCCTATCGCAGTCCCAGCCCGAACTCGCGACGCAAGTACCCGCTTCGCAGCCGGCGGCGGGGGGACGAGCCGTGATCCCCGAGGCGCGATCCGCGAGCCGCGAGACGGCCCACCGGAGTCGGGGCCCGGCGCGGCTGGCCGAGGCGGCGCAGGACGGACCGCCGCCGGGAACCATCGCGCCTAACCCTTATCTCGATGGCGTGCGCCAACCCGTCGGGCAGGGCCTCTCCTTCACAGTTCCCGGCACCGATACCCGCGTAACGCTCGGCGGGCTTATCAAGCTCGACGTATTTGACGACTTGACCGGCGCCAACCTCAACGGCTGGCCGGAAGACGCGGTCTCGATCCCGATCGAGGGCACCACCCAATCGCGGCGTAAGCACAATTTTTCGATGACCGCGCGGCAGACCCGTTTCAGCATCGGCAGCGAGACGCCGACCAGCATGGGCACCCTGCGCAGCTTTATCGAGGGGGACTTCTACGGGACGGGCGGGACCGCGCTGTTGACCAACTCGGCCGCGTTCCGACTGCGCCAGGCATACATCTCGCTGGGAAAATTTACGTTCGGGCAGACCTGGTCCGTCTTCACGGACCTTCCCGCCGCCGCCGAAACGCTGGATTTCACAGGGCCGGTGGGCAACGCCTATGCCATGCGCCAGCCACTGATCCGCTACGAGACCAAGCTTGGACAGCGCGGCCAACTGACGGTCGGGGTCGAGAACCCGGAAGCCGATTTCCTTGGCGCCGATCATACGTCCAACTTCCCGGTCGGATCGACGCTTAGCACGCGGGTGCTCAACCAGGTGCCTGATATCACGATGCGCTACACCTATCAGGGCGAGCGGTTGCGGATCTCTACCGCGGGGGTGTTGCGGTACATCAACCTCGACACCGGTGGGCAGTCGCTGGCCTTCCTCGGCCCGGACGGGAACGCCTTCTACTTCGCGGGAAAGGCGTCCACGTGGGCGTTTGGTGGACAGATCGATGCCACACTCAAGACCTTCGGGCATGATACCTTGACGGCAGAGGTGAACGGTGGGCCCGGCATCGGACGCTATATGATGGGCGTGCAGGACGAGGCTTTCGCTCAAGGCGTAGCCCCTTACGGCGCCACTAACGCCAACCCCGGTAACGGCGCCGTGCTGCGGGCCGATGGTACCCTCGACCCGATTTTCGCGTATGGTGCATCGCTGTGGTACCGTCATTTCTGGTCGAAGACGCTGCGTTCCAACCTTGTCGCCGGCTATCTCCACAACAACGATCCCCACGGCGCGTTGCCGATCAATTTTCCCGAACAGGAGGCGACGTTGCACGCCAACGTCATCTGGAGCCCGGTGCCGCAAGTGGCCATGGGTATTGAATACATTCACGGTTACCTTGGCTTGCGCGGGCAAACGGATGCGAATCAGGCGCTGGGCTATGGCGATCACGGTGAAATGGACCGGCTTCAGTTCAGCGTGCAATACAAGCTGTTTTGAGGACTTTGATGATTTGCCCCGCCCCCTCGGCGCCCCCGATGTGCCAAAGTGGAGGCAGGCGAAACGAGCACGGTACGCGCGGGCCGTTCGCGTGAGGGGCCCCTCGTTTTCCAGGCGCCTTGCGCTCTCGATATCTGCTGTCGTTCGCACGGGGCGGGCGACAGCGTCCCCTTCCAGGCCTGCTTGCGCACTGGGTCGTGGAACATCTCGATGCAATCGAACACGTCGCGCCGGGCTTAGGCCCGGTGCCGGACGCGGTAACGCTTGAGCGAGGAAGAGAAGCTCTCGGCGCCGGCGTTGTCATGGCAGTTGCCGCGCCGGCTCATCGCGTGCTCGAGAGCGTGGGCCCGGATGAAGACCTTCCAATCCAAGGTGGCGACCTGCGAGCCCTGATCGCGTAGATTCTCGTGCAATGTGCGGTAGCCATGGTCCCGAAAGGCTTTATGGGCCGCAGCCGTTCCCGGGCTCGCCGGCGCAGCTGGTTGTTCTGTCAGGCATGGAAACCGCTCGCGGCCGCTCATTGCGCCTCAGTCGAATTCAACGTCATGACTCTCGTCATCACGAGTGGAAATCGCCGGCGCCGAAGCGCTGGACTCTGGCGTTTTTGGACTGCTTTCCGCGGCGTCCCGAGCCGCATTGGGCAACCCGTGAGCTTTCGGCATCATAGCCCTAAGATCCCTTGTTTGGATTCATTTCGTTTGATAGTGAAACGGATAGTTCAAATAAGAGACAGTGAGGTTCGATGTCCGTCGATCTAAATGGCCGCACAATTCTGGTGAGTGGGGCTGCGCGCGGCCTTGGGGCGGCGTTTGCGCAAGCGTGTTGTTCCGCTGGCGCGCGCATTGCCGTTGCGGACATTGATGCAGATGGCGCCGAATCCACGGCGCAGAAGCTGCGCGAGCAGGGCGGATGTGCGGAAGCCTTCGCCGTCGATATCGCGGATCCCGGTGCCGTGGACGTGTTGGCGCTCGACGTGGCAAAGCGCCTGGGGGGAATCGACGGGCTGCTTAACAACGCGGCACTTGCCACGGGAATAGGCGGCAAGCTTTTCGAGGACATCGACATCGATCAGTGGGATCAGGTCATGCGCATCAACGTGCGCGGGACCTGGCTTATGACCAAAGCTTTTTCGCCGATGTTGCGCCGGTCCGCCAAGGGGGGGCGAATCCTGAATATTGCCTCGGACACGGCCCTTTGGGGAGCTCCGCGCTTGCTGCATTACGTTGCCAGCAAGGGCGCCATCATCAGCATGACCCGTTCGCTCTCGCGTGAGTTCGGCGAGGACGGGGTTACGGTCAACGCGCTCGCGCCAGGCCTCGTGCGGGTGCAGGCCACGGAATACGTGCCGGAGGAGCGCAAGCAGCTTTACGTCGATGGCGCGGCGATTCGTCGCCCCCAGGTGCCCGACGATACGGTGGGCGCCGCGGTGTTCTTGCTGAGCGACGCGAGTGCGTTTGTGTCAGGGCAGATCTTACCTGTGAATGGTGGGTTCATTTCCGCCTGATCGGAGCCGTTTCGCGCCGATTTACGCCGGCCGGCCTCGTCGTGCCGGGCCTTCTTGTGCGCGTTCCCTATCGCGCCATGCGCAGATACCTTGGCCATAAAGGCTATTGACAAGGGCGCCGTTTCGCGTTTTGATCGATATACAAACGTTGTTTGAAATACGAAACTTCAGGTGAGGGAAGCCCCAATGCAGTACCGCAGAGCGTTCATGAGTTCCGTCTTGGCAATCACCGTCGCTGCGGTGCCGCAGATTGCTGCCGCGCAGTCAACCGAAAGCCCCGCCCCGCAGGCCGAAGGGCTTGGCGAAATCGTGGTCACCGCCACCAAGCGCTCGGAAGACTCGCAGAAGACCGCAACCGCCCTGCAGGTGTTCACGCCTGACCAGCTCAAGAAGAACGGCATCGCCGACGTCTCCGGCCTGACGACGGTTTCGCCCAGCCTCAACATCGGTGCCAGCTCGGGTGCGGCGTTCCTCTCGATCCGCGGTGTGTCGAGCCGCGACTTCACGGAGATCGGCGACAGCGCCATCGCGGTCAGCATCGATGACCAGTACCTGCAACGCCCGACCGGAATCAACGCCAGCTTCTACGACCTGGAGCGTATCGAAGTCCTGCGCGGACCGCAGGGCACTCTCTATGGTCGCAATGCGACGGGCGGCGCGGTGAACATCATCACCAAGAAGCCGACCGACCAGGTCGAGGGATACGTTTCGCTCGAAGCCGGCAACTACAAGACGATCAACGCCGACGCTGCGGTCAACCTGCCCATCACCGAGGGTATCTCGATGCGCGCCTCGGCGGTTTCGCGTTACAACGAGGGTTATCGCGACAACGGCGATGCCGGTCGCGGGGACAGCACGAACGTCAAGGGCGGCCGTCTGCAGTTCCTTCTGACCCCGACCGATCGCCTCAAGATCCTGCTCAGCGGCGACTACATGCATCTGGGCGGCAATGGCGCGGTCTATGACGGCGTGAAGCTGACGACGGTCGACGGCGTGATCACCACCACGCCCAAGGACAGCGCTTACGGGGCCACCCATTTCGACCTCAGCACCAAGGGGCGGATGGACACGACCAATGTGCGCGCGCTGGGTCGTATCGACTACGATCTGGATTTTGCGACCATCAGCTCGATCACCGGCTACATGAAGCAGGACCTGTTCAACCGCTGGGACAACGACGGCCAGGCCGATAAGTACTATATCTATACGCGCGACGAAGTTTCCGAGGACTTCAGCCAGGAACTGCGCATCTCGTCGAACAACCAGTACGGTTTCATCTGGCAGGGCGGTCTCTACTACTTCAACGAGGATCTCAGCCTCGCCAACTTCTTCGACAACGACGTCAGCGGATCGCCGGTGAACCTGCGCGAATACCACTATGACGTGACCACCCGCTCGAAGGCGGCGTTCGGCCAGGTTTCCTACGATGTGCTCGACGGCCTGCGCATCTCGGGCGGCGTGCGCTACACCGAGGACATGAAGAGCCGTGAAGGCTATAGCTGGGTCGGCAGCCTGACGCAGGATGTCACCGATGGCGTTGCCGAGCGCACCTACGGCACCGACGACACCCGGGCCAAGTGGACCAAGGTGACCTGGCACGGTGGCATCGACTACACGATCAGCCCCGAGAACCTGCTCTATGCCAAGGTCGACAGCGGCTATAAGTCCGGCGGCTTCAACAACTTCGGTCTTGGCGACTATGATCCCGAGACGCTGATCGCCTACGAACTGGGTTCGAAGAACCGCTTCTTCGACGACAAGCTGCAGGTCAACCTCAGCGCCTTCTGGTACGACTACAAGGATCAGCAGGTCTCGCAGGTCATCGGTGCCGACACGATCGTGGTGAACGCCGGCAAGTCGCGCATCAAGGGCATCGAAGCCGAGACCGTCGCTGCGCCGTTCGAGGGCAGCCGGATCGACTTCTCGGTCACGTACCTTGATGCCAAATACCGCGATTTCTGCACCAACAAGACGACGGACGGCGACTGCACGGTGAACTACGAGGGCAATTTCCTCGTCCAGTCGCCGAAGTGGTCGATCAACGCCGGCATCCAGCAGGGCTTCGCGGCTCTTGGCGGCGAGTTCACCGCGCGCGCGCAGACCCAGTACCGCTCGGAACAGTGGATGAGCTACTACAACCGCTCGACCGAACGCCAGGGGGCCTACACCCGGACCGATCTCAGCCTCGAGTACGTGCCGGACAACACGAACCTTTCGGTTCAGGCCTACGTGCGCAATCTGGAGAACAGCGTCGTTTTGACCGAGGCGGCACAGAGCGGCCTCTACGGCGCCATCCGCAGCCAGTACGCACCGCCGCGTACTTATGGTGCACGCATTACCTACCGCTGGTAAATCGGCGGGGGGCGCGGCGCCACCCATCCTCCTCCAACCTGCTGCGCCCCCTTTTTTTCTTTACCCGGAGATGTTCCATGCTGCGCCCGACGTCCCTTTTCGCCCTCGCCATAGCCACGCTTGCCGCGCAGTCGGCGACGGCGCGCGAGGGGCTGGCCCAGCAACAGCCTCCGATCGGCGCGCGATCGGCGCCGGTCCTGACGGTGGACGGTCTGCGCTTTCGCGATCTCGATCGTAACGGGCATCTCGATGCCTACGAGGACTGGCGCCTGCCTGCGGCAAGGCGTGCGAAGGACCTCGTGCGGCGCATGACCATCGCTGAAAAGGCGGGCATGATGATGCATGCGGTGAATTCGGGCTATTTCGGTCCGGGCGGCACCGTGCTCGAGGACCTGGCGCCGCCCCCGCCCGGGGCGCTCAAGTCGCCGGTCAACGTGGCCGGGGTCCCCGGCTTCGATCGCGCCGACAAGCCCAGTCCGCGCGACCTCATCGTCAACCGCCACGTGCGCTACATCATGACCTCACCGGGCGGCTCGCCCGCCGACGCCGCGCGCTGGGCCAATTCCCTGCAGTCGATGGCCGAAGGCACGCGGCTGGGCATCCCGATCGTGTTCAGCGCGGATCCGATCCACACCACGAACCGTCTTCCCGGGGGCGCGCTGCCGCCGCCGGACCGGGTGAAGATCACCTCGAGCTGGCCCGACATGATCGGACTGGCGGCCGCGCGCGATCCCGAGCTGGTCCACCGCTTCGGAGAAGTCGCGTCGCAGGAGCTGCGCGCGATGGGGTTTCGCATGATCCTCAACCCGATGGCGGACGTGACGACGGAACCGCGCTGGAACCGCATTCCCGGTACCTTCGGGGAAGATGCCAAGCTGGCTGGCGAATACGCCGCGCAATTCGTTCTCGGAGCGCAAGGGGAACATCTGGGTCCCGATGGGATCATGGCGGTCGTCAAGCATTTCCCCGGTGACGGTCCGGTGCGGGACGGCCTCGATCCGCACAACCCTTATGGCAAGCACCTGGCCTATCCCGGCAAGCGCCAGAAATTGCACTACGAGGCTTTTGCACCTTCGTTCCGCGCCAACGTGGCCTTTGCCATGGGTAGCTACGGCATTCCCACCGGGACGGACGACGTCGCAACCAACTTCTCGCGCAAGATCATGACCGATCTGCTGCGCACCAAGATGCACTTCAAGGGCGTGGCGATTACCGACTGGATGCACGCGATGCCCTGGGGCCTGGAAGACAAGCCCAAGATCGAGCGTGAGCGCCGGATGATCTGGGCCGGCATCGACCAGCTCGGCGGTGAACACGAGACGTCCTATATCATCGACCTCGTCAAGCAGGGCGAGGTGCGCGAGAAGCGCATCGAGCTGTCGGTTCGCCGCATCCTCGAGCCGATGTTCGCGATGGGGCTTTTCGAGAACCCCTACGTCGATCCCGAGGCAGCGGCGCATATCGTCAAGGCACCTGAATATGTTGCCGAGGGCGCGCTTGCCCAGCGCAAGGCCATCGTCCTTCTGAAGAATGCGGAGCAGGTCCTGCCGCTCAAGCAAGGCGAAACGGTCGCGCTGGAAGGTTTCGGCGCTGCGCCGGCGGCTCTGGCCGGGCGCGTGCGCGACGCGGCGAGCGCCGACGTCATCGTCGTCAAGGTCAACGCGCCTTATGCCGACAACACGACCGGGCAGGCGTTTTTCGTGCGCACACATGAAGGGACGCCGGTTTTCGCGGGCGCCGACAATGCCGATGAGCTCGCCATGATCCAGAAGGCCGTGGCCACTGGCAAACCGGTCGTCGTGGTCATGAGCATGGAGCGTCCGGCCGTCCTTTCCGAGTTCATCGACACCGTGGCGGGCATGATCGCCACGTTCGGCTCGGACGACGCGGCGCTGGCCGACGTCCTGACCGGCTCGTTCAATCCATCGGGGAAGTTGCCCTTCGCACTCCCCGCCGATGCCGCGTCGGTCGAGGGGCAGGCGGAAGACGTCCCCTTCGACTTTGCGCGTACCGCATTCCCTTACGGCTTCGGCCTTTCCTATCCTCCCCGGAAAAACTGACATCATGGAAGTGATTGAAACCTCAATGACCGAGACCGCAGCGACCACTGAGACGCAGACCACCGTAGGCGCCCTGATCGCGCAGTTGCTGGCCCATTGGGGTGTCAGCCACGTGTTCGGCGTGATCAGCATCCACAACATGCCCATCCTGGACCCGCTGGGTGAACAGGGCGCCATTCGCTACATTTCCGCACGTGGCGAGGCGGGCGCGCTGAACATGGCCGACGCCCATGCGCGCGTCACCGGCAACCTCGGGGTGGCCTTCACGAGCACCGGCACCGCCGCAGGCAACGCGGCGGGCGCGATGGTGGAAGCGCTGACGGCGGGTTCGCCGGTCATGCACATCACCGGGCAGGTCGAACTGGAGCACCTCGACCTCAATCGCGCCTACATCCACGAGGCCCCCGCGCAGATGCAGATGCTGGGCGCGGTCTCGAAGGCTGCGTTCCGCATCACTTCGCCTGACCAGGTCGTCGCCACGATGCTTGAAGCGGCCGAAGCCGCGCTTTCCGCGCCGACGGGGCCGGTTTCGATCGAAATTCCGGTGGACGTCCAGGCCGCGGCGATGCCGATGCCGGCGCAGCTGCCCGAGCTCGCGCCGAAGCGTCCCGCGACGGACCCGGCCCAGATCGCTGCCCTGGCGCAGATGCTTTCCAACGCAAAGAAGCCGGTGATCCTGCTGGGCGGCGGTGCACGCGGGGCCGAGGCCGAAGCGACTGCGCTGGCCGACAAGGGCATCGCGATCGTGACCTCGACCAACGGACGCGGCATCGTCGCGGAAACCCATCCGATGTCGCTGGGTGCCTTCAATTGCACGAAGGAAGTGCAGGCGCTCTACGACGAGGCGGACCTGATGATCGTGGCCGGTTCGCGTCTGCGTGGCAACGAGACGTGGATCTACAAGCTTCGCCTCCCGGCCAAGGTCGTGGTGATCGACGCCGATGCGACGTCGGACGGTCGCAGCTACGCCAACGACCTGTTCATTCACGGCGATGTGAAGGCGACTTTTGCCGGCCTTCTCGAGGCTTTGGGCGACAAGGGCTACGACCCGGCCTGGAGCGAGACGATCCGCTCCGCGCGCGAGGTCATGCACTCGGCCATGCGCCAGAGCCTTGGTGCCTACGACCGTCTCGTCGACGAGATCCAGAGCCGTATTCCCGCTGACGCGGCATGGGTGCGGGACGTGACGATCTCCAATTCGATGTGGGGCAACCGTTTCCTGCAGATCGGCAACACGCGCGCGGGCGTCCACGCCGTGGGCGGCGGCATCGGGCAGGGGCTTCCGATGGCGATCGGCGCGGCTTTCGGTACGCCGGGCGGGGCCTACGCGTTGAGCGGGGACGGTGGTTTGACGCTTTGTCTCGGCGAACTCGCCACGCTGGCCGAAGAAGATCCCGACGTCACCCTCGTGCTGATGAACGACAAGGGCTACGGCGTGATCCGCAATATCCAGGACGTGGAGTACGGCGGTCGCCGCCACTACTCGAACATCCGCGTGCCCGACTTTGCGATGGTGGCGGCCTCGATCGGCCTGCGCCACGAAAAGGTACGTGCCATCGACGAGGTCGGAGCCGCGCTTGACCGCGCACGCGCAACGCCGGGTGCCGCGATAGTCGAGATCGACATGCTTTCGATCGGCGCCTACCCGCAGGCCTTTGCCGGCCCGCCACGAAAGGATTGAGCATGGCCAGCATCGCCCCCCCACGTATCGGCCTGATCGGCGACGGCGGCATATCACGGGCCGTGCGCGAGGCTCTCGGAGCCGGATCGTCGATTGTCGGCATTCTCGCGCGGTGTCCGCGCGAGGGACTGGACGAGGATCTGCGCGTCGAGTCGGTGGCCGGGCTGCTCGCACGTCGTCCCGACGTCATCGTCGAATGCGCAGGGCACGAGGCCGTCCGGGCTTATGGGGCGGACGTCCTGCGCGCAGGGCTCACCTTGATGATCGTTTCCACCGGCGCACTTGCCGACCCGACGCTGGCCGATGAGCTGGCCCGCGCGGCCGAGGAGGGAGGGGCGCAGCTCGTCCTGGCCTCGGGGGCGATGGCGGGGATCGAAGGGCTGGCCGCCGCGCGCCTGGGGGGGCTGGAGCGGGTGCGCTATGTTGGCCGCAAGCCCGCCCTGGCCTGGCGAGGCACCCCCGCGCAGGACGTGCTCGATCTGGCTACGCTCACCGAGCCGACCGTGTTCTACCGCGGCGATGCGCGTGAGGCTGCGCTGCAATATCCCAAGAATTCGAACGTGGCGGCGACCGTCGCGCTTGCCGGGGTTGGTTTCGATCGCACCGAGGTGGAGCTTGTCGCCGATCCGACGATCACCACAAATGTCCACGAGCTCAGCTTCGATGGGGCCGATGGATCCTTCGTCGTGCGCATCGCCGGGGCGCCATCCGCCGCCAATCCCAAAACCTCCGCTTTGACCGCACATAGCATCGTGCGCCTGCTTCACGGCATGGCCGCGCCGATCGTCATCTGAGATCCCATCATGACCACCATGCTCGAGCCTGCCCAAATCGATTTCTCCCAGATCTGCGTCGGCGGAATCTTTCGCGCCGGCGAAGGCGGAACCGGGCGGAGCATCGATCCGACGGACGGTGCGTTGGTTGCCGATTACGGCATTGCAGGACTGGGCGACGTCGAAGAGGCGGTGGCCATGGGGCGCACGGCGGTCGAGGACCCGGCGTGGCGTAACCTCAAGCCACACGAGCGTGCGCGCGTACTCGCAAGGATCGGCGATGCACTGGAAGCGCATGCCGAGGTCATCAGCGTGCTGCAGACGCGCGACACCGGCAAGACGCTTGCGGAAACGCGCGCGCTTGCGCTGTCGGCCGCAGGCACATTTCGCTATGTCGCCGCCACGCTGGAGACGATGGACGAGGAACTGACGCCGCCGCGTGGCCCGTGGCTGACCATGTCGGTGCACGAGCCGCTTGGCGTGGTCGCAGCGATCACGCCCTGGAATTCCCCGATCGCCAGCGACGCCCAGAAGGTCGCACCGGCGCTGGCTGCGGGGAACGCCGTGATCCTCAAGCCGGCCGAATGGACGCCGCTGGTCTCGCTGTTCTTCGCGCGCCTGGCCTATGCTGCGGGACTGCCCAAGGGGCTCCTGTCGGTCCTGCCGGGCCCGGGACGTATCATCGGAGACGCCTTGGTGCGTCACGAGCAGGTCAAGAAGGTATCCTTTACCGGGGGCACCGTGACGGGCATTCGCATCGCGCAGATTGCCGCAACCAAGCTGATGCCGGTCTCGTTGGAACTGGGCGGCAAGTCTCCCACGATCGTTTTTCCGGATGCGGACATCGAAGAGGCTGTCGCGGGCGTGCTCTATGGCGTGTTCAGTTCGACCGGCCAGTCGTGCATCGCCGGATCGCGCCTGTTCGTTCACGAGAGCATCCGGGAAGAGTTCGTGGATCGCCTGGTCGCGCGCGCGTCCGCGCTGCGCATGGGCCGGGGCGACGCGCCCGCAACGCAGATGGCGCCGATGATCCATCATCGCCACCGCGATCACGTGGCGGCGATGGTCGACGCCGCTGTCGCAGCGGGCGCGCGCGTGCTGTGCGGGGGTGAGGTTCCACAAGGGGAGTTCGCCGAGGGCGCCTGGTATCCTCCCACCATTCTCGACAACGTGGTCAATACCGACACCATTTGCCGCGAGGAGGTGTTCGGTCCGGTTCTGGCGGTCATGTCCTGGAGCGACGAGGAAGATCTCGTTTCGCAGTGCAACGATAACGCCTATGGCCTGGCCTGCGGCATCTGGACACGCGACTACAAGGCGGCATGGCGTATTGCGCGTCGGATCGAAGCGGGTACCGTCTGGATCAACACCTACAAGCAGTTCAGTTCCTCCACCCCCTTCGGAGGGGTCAAGGAGAGCGGACTCGGCCGAGAAAAGGGGCGGCACTGGGTCCAGTCCTACATGAACCAGAAGGCTATTTATTGGGGAATGTCGGAGCAACCGATTGGGTGGGCTTGATCGGCGCCAATTTGGCGGTCAAAGAACGGGCTTACCGTTTTTCAATCGAGACACGATGACTCAGTCTGAAACTTCGTCCGAAATCGACGAGCGCTATATTGTGCCGGGGCTCGTTAGGGGCTTGCAGGTTCTTCAGAGTTTCACGCGCGAGCGGCAGGAACAAACCGTCGCGGAAGTCGCCCGTCAGATCGGAGCGACCCGCTCGACCGCATTCCGCCTTGTCTATACCCTCGAATATGCGGGCTATCTGCGTCGCATTTCCGATGGCAAACGCTATCAGCTGGGCAGCCGCGTGCTCGAATTGGGGTACAGCTTCCTGGCCGGAAAGGACCTGATCGAGGTGGCCAATCCGGTCCTCGCGCGCCTGCGCGACGATACCGGCACGTCCACCCACCTGGTGGTGCGCGAAGGACGCGATGCTGTCTATATCGCCCGGTTCCAGGGCAATACCAGCCTGATCAGTGCGGTGACCGTGGGCTCGCGTCTGCCCGCGCACGCAACCGCGCCCGGCAGGGTGCTTCTGGCGCACATGACCCTGTCCGAGGTCGTGGCGCTTTATGAGAATTTCGAATTCACCAAGTACACCGAAGCCACGCCCGAGAGCATGGGCGATCTTGTCAGCCTCGTCGAGGGCGACCGCAAGCATGGCACCGTCGTAAGCTGGGGGTTCTACGACAAGAACGTCGCCAGCGTGGCGGTGCCGATCTACGATGCTTCGGGTGAAGTGGCGGCGGCAATCTCCGTAAGTTGCCCGATCACGACGTTTGATCGGGAAGCCTTCGAGGGACGCGTGTTGGCGCAGGTGGAGCGCGCCGGAGCGGAAATCTCGCGCGGGCTCGGGTGCCGCCAAAAGGCGTGATGTCGAGGTTCAGCTGAGCTCCGGCTCGGGGGTGTTCCGGACGGCATCGCGCAGGCGTCGCAGGAACTTGAGCGTCGCGTCCGAGGGATGTTCCGCCCTTTCGTGAAGGACCCGGATCCCCCATTGGCTCAGGACCATGCGCTGCACCGGGTCCTGCTTGGGTGAGAAGACGTAGGAGGGAGGGCGATCACGCTCCCGGCCCGATTCCTGCCACATCTGCCACAGGCGGTAGAGCAGCATGCGAATGTTCAGGTCCGACACGCTGTATCCGAGGAACAGCAAAGTGCGCCCCATGGCATCGGCCTTGAACTTGATGTCGAGAGGCGAATCGAAGGCGAGCCGGCGGAAGTAATCCGTTTCGGCCAGCACGAGCGATTCGTCGTCGGCGAAATCGCCATGGAATTTCACGATCTGCGAAAGGCCGCGTTCGGCGTTCACGATGTCGCTGGTATTGGCGACTTTCACATAGGGACGCCCATGCGTTTCGTAGGCAATCTCGAGATTGTTGTCGTAGTTGGTGGTGTAGACGAGCGGGAAATCGAGATCGACGATGATTTCGTGGATCTCGGACTGGCGCACCTGGTCGCTGCACACGGACCAGGTGCGGTCCATCCAACTGCGCAGCGGGCCCAGGCTGCCATTCTTGAGGCGGTAGTACTCGGAAAGGGTCTGATAGCTCCAGCCGGACTGGTGGGGTACGTCTTCAAGTCCCAGCTCGCGCTTCATATGGTCGATCAGCTCGTGCCAGGAAGGCAGGCCGACACTCATCGAAAGACCGGCGCCCGCGAACAGCAGCACGCGGCGCTCGCGAACGGCGCGAGCCAGCTCCTCGAAGCTGGCGATCATCATGCGGCTACCGGCTCGAACTGGCGTTGCCCGGTCGGGAGAAGAGCCAGCAAACCGCAAGCCGCAGCCATCAGTGCCGTCGCGATTCCCATGACCGTGCCATAGCTCCCGCTGGCATCGCGCACGAAGCCGAACAGCGCTGGACCGATCGACGAACCGATCAGAAAGGCCGCGAGCAGGTAGCCGTAGATCGCCGCGAAGGCGCGCTGACCGAAGTAGCGACTGATGAACAGGGCGATGACGTCGCTTTCGGCGCCGAAGCCCAGGCCGATCGTCAGCGCGACCAGGATCAGCATCGCCATGCCCGCGTTGGCGCCAACGCTGAGGGCGAGCACGAAGCCGAGCGCCGAGCAGGCGAAGAAGGCGATCGCGACGCGTGGCACCGGAAAGTGGTCGGCCAGCCAGCCCACCAGCACGCGGCCCGCGATGGTCGAAAGTCCGTAGGCGGATGCGACTGCGGCGGCCTGGCCGGTCGACAGGCCATGGTCGAGTGCGAGCAGCGAGATGTGCGGCACGATCCCGGTCAGCGCCACCGAGGCCAGCAGGATGGCAATGGCCATCAGCGCGAATTCCCGCGTTCGGCTTGCTTCGCCAAGCGTCAGCCCAGCCAATGCGGTGGAGGTGAGAGGTGTTTTCACAGGGGCCGGATGTGCCAGCGCCAGATTGCACAGAAATGGCACGACCATCACCAGCACCGCCAGCGCAGAGAGGGCCACGCGCCAGTCGTACATGGCCAGAAGTGCGCCGGCGATCAGCGGCATCCCCACGTAGCCGACGCCAAGCCCGGCGGCGGCGATGCCGATGGCGAGTCCGCGATGCTGCACGAACCATCCCGTAATGAGTTTGGAATAGCTTATGCTTTGCGTCGCGACCGTCGTTGCCCCCCATGCGAAGGCGATCGCGTAGAACATCGGGAGGCTTCCCGTCAGCCATGCCAATGCCGGAAAGCCGAGGGCCAGGGCAACCAGGGCCGGAAAGAGCAGGCGGCGTACGCCGTGGCGATCAAGCAGCGAACCGGTCAGCGGGGATGCGAGGACACCTGCAAGGTTGAAGAATGTCAGAGCCAGCATGATCGCGCCCCGACTCCATCCGTGATCGGACGCGAAGTGCGGGGCAAACAGGCCGAACGTGCCGAAGATCATCGGGCCAGGGCTGAAGGCGAGGCCGACGACAGCGGCGCAGAGCACGCGCCAGCCGGGGTAGCCGAGGTTCGATTCCGCAGGGGCGGAGCCGTTTGGTGTCATGATTGCGGCCCTCATGTATCATAATTGAGACGTATTATTCCTATGCGAAACACATTCACTTGCAAGGCCTGATTTTTGAAACAGGAAAGTGACCCAATTTTGGACCTCTTGACAGTCCACTGCGGTTGCGGCACGAATCCCATATCGTAGACAGTTGTTCACATATCAAACATTGAGGGCCGCGATGCAGTTTAACCCCTATCTTGCCGAAGCCGGTGGCGCCAAGGGTGGCGGTCGCTTCATCGAAGAGCCCGACTCGGTTGATAATTTCGTCTTTCAGACGCGCGGTGGTCCGCTCGATTCCTTCGAGGAATCGTTGGCGCGAGCCCTCACCGCCGCGTTCGATGCAGGTACGTTCGAATTTCCCGAGCTCGTGGCCGCGCTGAACGCCAGCGGCAGTCGTGATCCGGATGGCGCGCAGTGGACCGAGCCCAAGCTCGACGCCGAACTCGACCGCCTTGCCCAAGCCTTGTTCCAGACCGTTCCCGGAGACCTCGCCGCATGACCGTTCCAGTTGCCAGCATTGCCAGCGAGCGTCTCAATTCGGGGCTTCGCGAAATGTGGTATCCGGTTGCTCCGAGTTGGATGCTCCAGAATGCGCCGCTCGGCCTTACCCGTCTGTCGCAGCGCATCGTCCTGTGGCGCGACGCCGAGGGCAAGGTGAACGCCATCGACGATCGGTGCCCGCACCGCGGCGCGCGGCTGTCGATGGGTTGGAACCTCGGGGACCGGGTCGCCTGCTGGTACCACGGTGTCGAAGTGAACGGCGAGGGCCGGATCGAGGACATTCCCGCGCTGGCGAAATGCGTCATGAAGGGGCGTCCCCTGAACCGCGCCTTCCCTGCGGTGGAGCGCGCGGGTGCGATCTTCGTGTGGTTCGGCGAAGGCGAGCCCACGGCGCTGGAACTGCCCGAAGAGATCAGCGGGGGCGAGTGGGCCGACATCTTGTGCACCGCGCACTGGAAGTGCAACTGGCGCTACGCGGTCGACAACGTGATGGACCCGATGCATGGCGCATACCTGCACGCCCAGAGCCATTCAATGGCCGAAGGGGACAAGACCGCGACGATGCGCGCGCGTGACACCGATGCGGGCTTCGTCTTCGAGAAGACCAACCAATCGGGTGTGAACTTCGACTGGACCGAAGTCGGGCTGACCGGTGCCCTCTGGCTGCGTCTTTCCATTCCCTACGGCAAGTCGGCAGGGCCGGGAGGTTCGTTCGGGATCGTCGGCATGGTGGTGCCGGTGGACGAAACGAGCTGCCGCGTGTTCTTCTGGCGCTGTCGCAAGGTCTCGGGCTGGGCGCGCAATGCGTGGAAGTTCCTCTACCGGGCGCGCCTGGAATCGCTGCATTGGGACGTGCTGGAGCAGGATCGCCTGATCCTGGAGGGCATGGACGACCGTGCGCGCGAGCAGGAAGCGCTTTATGCCCACGACGGGGGCATCGTGCGGCTTCGTCGCATGCTCGAACAGCTGGCATCGGCGGAAGTCGCTGCGGCTTCGGCCAAGACTGCCGGCGCGCGCGAACAGGCCTGATCGGTGCCTGCATCTTCCCTTGAACGCGGGGTGGCGATCCTGCGCCAGTTCGGGCGCGATCGGCCGCGCCTGAGCGCTGCCGACATCGGCACGGCGCTGGGCATCCCGCGTTCGAGCTTGCACCGGTTGCTGGCGGAGATGGTGGGGCTTGCCTTGCTGCGGCGCGACGGCGACGGACGTTATGCGCTCGACGCCGGAGTGCTGCTGCTGGGGCATGAATTCCTCGCCTCGCAGGACATCGTTGCGCACGCCAGGCCGGTGCTGGAGGCCCTGAGCGCAAGCACGGGTTGGACCACGAATCTGGCCATGCGACAGGGGGTCTCGATCGTCTACCTCGTGCGCTGCCGTGGCGCGGCCGCGGTGACCGAGAACGTTTCGGTCGGAACCCTGCTCCCCGCCCATGCCACCTTGATGGGGCGCGTCTTGCTCGCGGATCTCGAACCGGCGGACGTGACCGCGCTCTACGAAGGCCATGTCTTTGGCGATCGCGGCGATGCGGTGCCGGGCTCGCTGCAGGCGCTGCTCGCGCAGCTGGAGCGGGATCGACCCATGGGCTGCCTCTCCAGCGATGGTTACTACGAGACCGGCCTTGCCGTCGTCGCCGCGCCCGTGCGCGAGCGGGGCGAGCGGGCGATAGCTGCCATCAACGCCACGCGCGCGGGGGCCAGTGCCGCCGAAGCCGAGCAGGTCCGCCAGAGCGTGATCGAAGCGGCAGATACCATTTCGGCGTTCTTGGGCCGCTTGCCCGAAACGCATGTCAAATCCAACGGAGAACGGGCATGGCCCAAGACAGCAGCGGCTTGACCGGCATCGAAGCGGTCCAGTTTTCGACCACCGACCTCGCGCAAGCTTCGCGCTTTCTCGACGATTGGGGGCTTGTCGATGCAGGAAGCGATGAAACGTGCCTGCGCCGGGTAACCCGCGATGGCGCCGAGGTGGAAGTGCGCCACTGCGACGATCCGGCGCTCGCGCCGGGCGTGGAAGAGGGCGGGAGCCTGCGCGCCGTGACCTGGGGCCTTTCCGACGGGGATCAACTGGCGGCTCTCGCCGCGCGGCTCGGGGACGACGCCGAGACCGGGTCGGATGGCCTGCTCAGCATCAAGGATCCCACTGGCTTTACCCATCGCTTCCGCGTGCGCCAGCGCGGCGAAGCGGTAGCCGACCTGCAGCTGGTCAACGGGCCGGGACGCGCCAACCGCGTCGATGCCCGCTCGACGATCTACACCGCCCCGGCGCCGATCGGCATTGGTCACGTCGTGCTGTTCATCGAGGACCTCGAGGCAACCCTCGACTTCTTCACCAGGCGTCTGGGCTTCGTGGTGAGCGACAGTTATCCCGGTCATGCCGCGTTCCTGCGCTGCCGCACGCCCGGTCCGCACCATGATGCTTTCGTGCTGCGCCGTCCCGGCAAACCGGGTGTCAACCACGTCGCCTTTACCGTGGGCAATATCCACGAGGTGTTCGGCAGTGGCCTGTCGATGAGCGCCAAGGGCTGGCAGACTGACATCGGTCCGGGTCGCCATCCGATCTCATCGGCCTATTTCTGGTACTTTCGCAGTCCGATGGGCGGGTCCTGGGAATTCTACGCCGATGATGACTACTGCACGGCCGATTGGGTTCCCTGCGAATTCGAACGCAAGCCCGAGCTTTTCGCCGAATGGGCGATCGCGGGTGGCATCGATGGCAACACCCGCCGCCAGGCCCGCAGCGCCTGATCCTGCCAATTTCGGGCGCTCACGCCCGTTCCCATGATCTTAGGAGGAAAACCGATGGAAGATGCCGCAAAGACTGGCCACGACAAGATCGTCCCCGAAGGCAAGACCCTTGCCGAATGGATCGATGGCCGGCTCGCCCGCTACGAAACCCGCAAGCTCGACTGGAATGCCCTGAAGTTCCAGGCCGACTTCGATCCCAAGTACAAGCGCGCGCAGATGCGCTACGTCGGCACGGGCGCCACTGGGGTTGCCAATGACACCAACACCGTTCCGGCCGAGCACTTCACGTTCTCGACCATGGTGCTCCCGGCCGGCTGCGAAGGCCCGCTTCACATCCACGACGACGTCGAGGAAGTGTTCTTCATCCTGAAGGGCAACAAGGTGAAGCTGATGTTCGAAGCCGAAGGTGAATACTACGAGACCTACGTGCGCGAGCGCGATCTCGTGTCGGTGCCCGCCGGCATCTACCGCGGGCTCGTCAACGAGGGCATCGAGGAAGCGCTGATGATCGTGTGCCTGGGCACCAACGTCCCCGAGACGCCGACTTACCCGCCCGAGCACCCGCTCTCCAAGGTGAAGCGCCCCAAGCCGATCAACGCGGACGCGTGATGGACCTGGCTGCCCGTCTCGAGACTGCCGCCCCGCTGCGGCAGGCCGCCGGTTTCAGCTGGCGCGAGGCGGGGCAGGGCGGCGGCGTGCCGCTGGTGCTGCTGCATGGCATCGGCTCCAATGCCGCCAGTTGGCTCGGACAGTTCGAGGCCTTTTCCGCGGAGCGCCGGGTGATCGCCTGGAACGCGCCGGGTTATGGCGAGACCGCACACTTGCCCGTCGCGGCTCCCGTGGCGCGCGACTATGGCCAAGCGCTCTGGCGCCTGCTCGACCATCTGGGCGTGGGCCGCTGCATCCTGGTGGGCCAGTCGCTGGGTGCGATCATGGCGACCGCGGCGGCTCGGCTCGAGCCGACGCGGGTAGCCGCGTTGATACTGGCGAGCCCGGCCACGGGCTATGCGGTGCCCGCCGGCGGTGACCTGCCCGAGACGATCGTCCGGCGCATTTCCGACATTCACGAATTGGGGCCCGAAGGCATGGCCCAGCGGCGCGCGATGCGCCTGGTAACCGATGGGGCATCGCCTGCGGTGCGCGCCCTGGTGCGCGGTGCGATGGCGGCGGTCGATCCCAAAGGCTACGAGCAGGCCACGCGGCTTCTGGCAGGAAGCGATCTTCCGGCCTTGCTGGAGGGCGTGACGCTGCCCGGCCTGGTGCTGTGGGGGGCAGAGGACGTCGTGACGCCGCCAGCGGGATGCCGCCGTATCGCGGATGCCTTCGTGGGCGCGCGCCAGGCCGAAGTGCCCGCGCTGGGCCACGCCTTCGCCACCGAGGGTCCGCAGCAATTCAACGAGGCAATCAGGCCGATCCTGCTTGCCGCCGATCACGTAATAGGAGACTGACCATGGATCTGGGACTTAGCAGGCGCGTGGCCGTCGTTACGGGAGGATCTTCGGGCATCGGTCTGGCCACGGCACGTCGTCTCCTGGACGATGGCGCTAGGGTGGTCATCTGTGGACGCGATCGTGACCGGCTGGAGGCGGCTCGGGTCGAACTCGCCGGCGGGGACCGCCTCCAGGCCGAAGTCTGCGACGTGCTCGATGCTGCAGCGGTAGCCGGTCTGGCGCAACGCGTTATCGATCGCTTCGGCAAAGTCGACATGCTGGTCAACAATGCGGGCCAGGCGAGGCTCAGCACCTTCGCCAGCACGCTCGACGCCGACTGGGATGCCGAATTGAAGCTCAAGTTCTTCAGCGTCATCCATCCCACCCGCACGTTTCTTCCGCATCTGCAGGCAAGCGACGCCGGTTCGGTCGTCGTGGTCAATTCGCTGCTGGCTCGCCAGCCCGAACCGCATATGGTTTGCACGTCGGCGGCGCGAGCGGGGGTCCAGAACCTTGTGAAGTCGCTCAGCGTAGAACTGGCACCGCGCGTCCGCGTCAATTCGATCCTGATCGGCACGGTCAACAGCGGGCAATGGCGCCGGCGTTACGACGAGCGCGCCGATGATGGCATGTCCTACCGCGACTGGCTCGGTGCGCTTGCGCGCAAGAAGGGTATTCCGCTCGAGCGCTTTGGCGAGCCGGAGGAAACGGCGGCCGCGATCGTATTTCTGGCTTCGCCAGCCGCTTCGTTCATAACCGGCGCGTCGCTGGAAGTGGCGGGCGGTGTGTCCCGCTTCGCGTGATGTCGGCCCTTTGGCGCACATGCGCGCTGCGATTGCTGGTCGCCGCCGGTCTGGTTGCCGCCGCGGCGCAATCGGCCGCAGCGCGTCCAGCCGACACGATCACTTATCTTCTGCCCGCGCCCAAGGAGGCGATCGTGTTCGCCCCGTTCGTCCTTGCACAGATTCAAGGAAAGTACCGGGCGGCCAATCTCGACGTGCACTTCGTCGTCGTTCCCGGCGGGTTCAATGTCGGCAAGGCATTGGCCCGCGGCGAAGGCGACCTTGGCGGCGCCAGCGGGGATACACCGATCCTGCTGCGCGCGGCGGATGCGCCGGTGAAGGGCATTGCGCTGCTTGGCGCGCATTCGTTCCTGACTCTGGTTACCCGCAAGGACAGGGTTGCAGACGATGGCACCTTGTCCGGCAAGCGCATAGACGTGCCATCCTTCAAGGACACGTCCTATTATGCCCTGCAGGAGATCGAGGGGGGCTACCCGCAGGGCGCTTTACCGATTCAGAGCGAGGCGCGATCCTCGGCCGATCTGATCGCGGCGCTCGGCGAAGGCAAGATCGACGGGTTCGTGGGAACGGTCGATTGGGGCGTGAAAGCCGAACGCGCCGGAGCACAACTGGCCTATCGTGAACTCGATGACTTCTATCCGGCGATGGCCCAGGCGATCATCGCATCGGACCATGCCATCGACACGAAGTCCAAGGCCTTGAAGCGGTTCGTGCGCGCCACGTTGGCGCAGTTGGGCCGAATCGCGCGCGATCCCGAGGGCTCCGCGACGCTCTACGAGCGCGCGGTACCGGACAGTGGCTACAGCCATGCCGAAGTGGTTCGGATCTTCCGTTTGCTGGGGCGCGAAGTCTACGGGGACACGCGAAGGCCCGGAAAGTTCGATCGCAAGGTGGTCGTGCAAGCAGAAGCCGAATTGCTGGAGCGCGGGTTGATCGCACAGCGCCGCCCGGCCGCCGACTACTACACCAACCGTTTCGCGGGTGGATAGGGCGCCGCGGCGTGCCGCGACGGGCCATGCCATAGGAGACTGGGCTGTGTTGGAGACGAATATGGACCGAGCCGACGTGGTCATCGTGGGTGCGGGGCATGGCGGAGCGCAGTGCGCGCTGGCGCTGCGCCAGAACGGGTTCGAGGGAACCATCACCGTGGTCGGGCGCGAACCGGAATATCCCTACGAGCGCCCTCCGCTATCGAAGGAATACTTCGCGCGGGAAAAGACGTTCGACCGTCTTTACATTCGCCCGCCCACGTTTTGGGCGGAGAAGGACGTGACGTTCAAGCTGGGCACCGAGGCTGTCGGCGTCGACCCGCAGGCGAGGGTGCTGACGCTGTCGGACGGGGCGGCGCTCGGCTACGGCAAGCTCGTCTGGGCGACCGGCGGCGACCCGCGCAAGCTTTCGTGCGACGGCGCCGAACTCGCCGGCGTCCATGCCGTGCGCACACGCGCGGACTGCGATCGGCTGATGGCTGAAATCGATGCCGGTACGAAGAACGTCGTCGTCGTCGGTGGCGGTTACATCGGCCTTGAAGCCGCCGCAGTGCTGTCGAAAATGGGATTGAACGTGGTCTTGCTCGAGGCGCTGCCGCGCGTGCTCGCGCGTGTAGCCGGCGAGGAACTCTCGGATTTTTACCAGGCCAGGCATCGCGCGCAAGGTGTCGATTTGCGCACCGGCGTCGCGATCGACTGCCTCGTGGGAGACGGACATCGTGTCAACGGCGTGAAGCTGGTGGGCGGTGAGACAGTGCCAGCTGATGCGGTTATCGTTGGTATCGGCATCGTTCCGGCAGTAGCCCCGTTAATCCAGGCGGGGGCCGCGGGTACGAACGGTGTGGACGTCGACGAAATGTGCCGGACTTCACTTCCCGACATCTACGCGCTCGGTGACTGCGCAGCCTTTGCGTGCAGCTATGCGGGAGGGGCCGTGATGCGCGTGGAGTCCGTTCAGAACGCGAATGACATGGCAACGTGCGTGGCCAAGGGGATTTGCGGAGCGGAAAGAGCCTATAAGGCGTTTCCGTGGTTCTGGTCCAATCAGTACGACCTCAAGCTGCAAACCGCGGGCATCAACGCGGGCTATGACAGCACCGTGGTGCGCGGTGACGCAACCAGGCAATCGTTCTCGGTTGTCTACCTCAAGGACGGCAAAGTGGTGGCTCTCGACTGCGTGAACATGGTCAAGGATTTTGTGCAAGGGCGCAAGCTGGTTGAATCGGGTGCGGTTGTTGATGCGGCCAGTCTCGCTGACGCAAATTTACGGTTGAGTGAATTTCTGACTTAATGGCGGGCCAGCCGGCAGGTCTCGCTGTCGGCGCCGGAGCCGCAACTGGCGCAGGAGATGTTTGGCGCTATCCGCAAGGACGTGCCCGCTTGCATCGAGCTGTTCTAACCCGATCCATGAAGACGCCAGGACCCGCATGCGGCAGCCCACCCAGTTCGCACGCTCGCGGATCCTGAAGGCGCCAGGCGTCTGGAAGACTGGAATTCAGCCCTCTGGAAGGTCTTGTGTCTCATCAGAAGCGCCAAATTGGGCGAAATGCCGGCGTGTATAGTCCACGGCATCGGGAATATTGCGGTGCAGCCGCTTGAGATAGTCGAGAAACTGCGCGCGCTCCTCGCCGGAGAAATCCTGCAGCAGAATCTCTTCGCGCGATCGCGCCATGCGTACGATCTGTCGATGAACGGGCAAGCTCGACGGGGTCGGCGATGCAAAGCGCCCACCTCGCCGAACCTCGATCGTGATCAGTCCCTTCTTTTCGAGCGACTTGAGGCTCTGGCTCGCAAGGGACTTGTTCATCCAAAGAATATCGCAGATCTTCCAGGCTTGAAGTTCTCCATACTCATACAAGATTGATAGAACTCGAATTTCATTCACGCCCATGCCAAGCGTATCGAGGTACAATTTTGACGTGTGCCACGAATAACTATTGCTGGCGACAGTAAGAACGTGTGGCAAGAATACGTCGTTGCGCAAGCACTCTTCGTCATCGAAAGCGCTTGGGTCGGTGTTCATAGCCACGGTTTGATCCGTTTTCACATTCAACCTTTTCGTCTTGGCTTGCGATCAGCACGGCATGAAAGGATGCATCATTGCCGCTTGACTGTCCAACGTTTAGATATAAACATTGGGTTTAGAAATAAACTGGCGCAGCAAACGCGCCTGGGGAGAGTTGGCCATGGAAGAGGCGGCGCGGCGAGAGCCCGTGATCGTTGATGTCGATCCGTTTTCGGAAAAGGCATTGCGCAATCCCGATTGGTTCGACCAGATCGCGTTGGCGGCTGATGGCGTGATCTATCTGCCGCGTTACGATTTGTGGGCGGTGGCCAAGTTCGACCAAGTTCGGTCGACGTTTATGGACTGGAGGCGCTTTTCTTCGGCCTTCGGCACGGGGCTTACGCATATTGGGAAATCGGGCAACTGGCGGCGTCCCAGCCTGATCCTGGAGAACGATCCGCCGGACCATGCGCGCTACCGAAAGATTTTCGCAAGCGTGCTGACCGGTGCCACTCTCCAGGTCATTCGCGACCGTTTCGAGGCCAGCACCGACGCGTTGGTCCGTGCCTTGGTGGCCAAGCGGCACTTCGATGCGGTGACCGAGCTTGCCGAGGCCGTGCCGCTGCAGATCGTGCCCACGATGCTGGGGCTGCCGGCCGAGGCCCACGACCTCATGTTGATCTATTCCGAACTTAACTTCAATTCGATGGGGCCGAAGAACGAATTGTGGCGCAAGTCGCAGGAAAAGGCCGCCCCGATCGTCGAGACGGTCATGGAGATGTGCCGGCGGGAGAACCTTTCCGACGATGGTCTGGGCGCCCGGATCTACAACGAGTGCGCGGCTGCGGGCCTTCCGGAAGACGACGCGGCCACTCTGGTGCGGACTTTCTTCTCGGCTAGCATGGATACGACGATGCACGGGATCGGCTTTGCCATTCAGGCTCTCGCCGAGCGTCCCGAGCAGTGGGCGATGCTGCACGCCGATCCGAGCTTGGCAAAGACGGCCTTCGAAGAGGCATTGCGGTTCCGCTCTCCCAGCCCTTTCATTGCGCGCACCACCACCTGCGATGTCGATATCGACGGTGTGCGCATTCCGGCGGACAGCAAAGTGCTCATGCTGGTGGGCGCGGCCAATCGCGACCCGCGCAAGTTCGAACGTCCGGATGAATTCGACATCCAGCGTGACGTGCGCGGGCATGTAGGGTTCGGAGTCGGCATACACGCCTGCATCGGCCAGGTCGTGGCGCGGCTGGAGGCGGAACTGGCGCTGGAAGCTCTGGCCCGCCGGGCCGCGCGCCTGGCGCCAGACGGTGAGCCGGTCGATCACCTCAACAACTGGTTGCGTGGGCTCTCCTCGCTTCCTGTCTCGGTCGAGCCGGCATGATCGCGCCTGGGTCGAGCGGGGTGAAGGACCCGGCGTCGGACAGTTGGTCATACCGACCGTTGCGGGCCTGGCTGATCGTTGTCCTGCTTCTTGCCGCCTATACGATATCGCTGATCGACAGGCAGGTCCTGAGCCTTCTGGTCGTTCCGATCGAGCAAAGCCTGCATATTTCGGACACGCAGCTCAGCTTGTTGCACGGGCTCGCCTTCGCACTGTTCTACACAGCGTTCGGCATCCTGATCGGCCGCGCGGTCGATCGTCGCAATCGGCGCAACATCATCGCGATCGGCATGGTCATCTGGTGCATGGCCACGATCGGCTGTGGCCTCGCCAATAGTTTCGCGGGCCTGTTCGTTGCGCGCATGTTCGTCGGGGTCGGCGAGGCGACTCTTTCGCCGGCGTCGTTCTCGCTGATCGCCGACTATTTCCCACCCGCCAAACGCGGACGGGCGATCAGCGTCTTTTCGATGGGCGTCTTCATGGGGTCCGGACTGGCGCTGGTTGCCGGCGGGGCGGCGATCGACGCGACCCAGGCCTGGGCCGGCACGGCATGGCCCATCGTGGGAACTCTCGAACCCTGGCAACTGGCGTTTTTCGTCGTGGGCGCGCCCGGTTTGCTGGTCGCGGCCCTCGTCATGGCGGTGCGCGAACCGCCACGCCGGGAAGTGAGCGACGAGGGAGCCGGCGTGAAGGAAACGCTCGCCTTCTTTCGCAGGAAAGGGCCTGCCCTCGCGACGATGATCGCCGCGTTCGGAGCGAATGGTCTGATAAACTTCGGCCTTGCGGGCTGGGCCCCGACGTTCTTCATCCGCGTGTTCGGCTATTCTGCAGGCGAGATCGGGGCGATCTACGGCACGTTGCTGATGGTCTGTGGCTCTGCCGGGATCTGGGTGGGAGGATGGCTTTCCGACAAGGTCGTGGCGAAAATCGGGAAAGGCGGCGTGCTGTTGGTCATGCGGGGCTGTGCCTTGCTGATGATCCCTTCGCTCGTCGGCTTCGGTTTCGCCTCGACGCCGCTGGTGGCGCTGATCTTGCTGGGTTGGACCTGCTTCGTGCTCGGCCTTCCGACCGGCCTGGCACCGGTCGCGCTTTATGCGATCACGCCCAATCAGTTCCGCGGGCAAGTGACCGCCTGTTACCTCTTTGCCGTCACGCTGATCGGCATGATGGCGGGCTCGACGCTGATCGCGATCTCGACCGACTATCTCTTCCAGGACGCCAACGCCGTCGGCAAGTCGCTGGCACTGGTGGCCTCCGGTGCTGCGCTGTTCGGCTTCGTCAGTCTCACATTCTCGCAGAAAATTCAGGAACGGATGAATTACGCATGAAAAAGCTGATCAATTCGCCCGCGACCCTGGTGCCCGACATGCTGGCCGGCCTGGCGATGTCGGATGACCGGCTGGCCTTGCTGCCCGCGCATGACGTCATCGTACGCGCCGACTACCAGGATCTGCACGCGAACGGGCAGGTGGCGCTCATCTCGGGCGGCGGAGCCGGACATGAGCCGGCCCATGCCGGATATGTCGGCAAGGGCATGCTGACGGCCGCGGTGACGGGGGCGGTCTTCACCTCGCCGAGCGTGGACGCGGTCCTCGCGGCCATTCGCCTCGTCACCGGACCGGCGGGCTGCCTGCTGATCGTCAAGAACTACACCGGCGACCGGCTCAATTTCGGTCTCGCCGCAGCGATCGCCCGCAGCGAGGGGCTGGCTGTCGAGATGGTGCTGGTCGACGACGACGTCGCTCTCGACCAGGGGCACAGCCGGGCGGGCGCGCGCGGCCTGGCGGGAACGGTCCTCGTCCATAAGGTTGCGGGCGCCGCCGCGGCAGCAGGTCGTCCTCTGGGCGCGATCGTGTCCATGTTGCAGGACTTCATCGCAGGTATCGGCACCATGGGCGTGTCGCTGGCGCCCTGCATCAATCCTTCGGCGGGGGTCGCCAGTTTCGAGTTGGGGCCTGACGAAATCGAATATGGCCTTGGCATTCACGGCGAACGGGGGCTTTCGCGCGAAGCGAACAGCGATGCCGACACGGTCGCGTCGCGCCTGGTCTCACGGATCGTGGAAGCCAAGGGGTTCGGGCGCGACGAGCGCGTTGTCCTGATGGTCAATGGCCTGGGGGGCACGCCGCCGGCCGAAATCGCGATCGTGCTGGGAAGCGCGCTGAACAGCGTGCGCATGCAGGGTTTGCGGGTCGAGCGGGTGGTGAGCGGATCGCTGCTGACCGCGCTTGAAATGGCGGGGTGCTCGATCTCGCTGGCCCGGGCCAACGATGGCCTGATCGAATGGATCGACGCTGCATCCGATGCTCCGGCGTGGCCACGGGCATCGCGGCCCGCGGCGGACATGCGGTTGCTCGAGGCGTCGGCAACCGATGCGACGCACGCTGGCGATGCGACCGGTGCGCTCGCCGAGGCGGACCAGGCTTTGCTGGCTGCTGCGATCGAGCGGGTCGCCTGGACGCTCATTGCGGCGGAAGCCGACCTGACGGATCTCGATCGCATCGTGGGCGACGGCGATCTGGGCATCAGCCTCGAACGTGGGGCACGGGCTGTGCTCGAGGCCCGGGGGGAACTCGACATGTCGCACCCGGCGCCGGCGCTGCAGGCCGTGTCGAACATCTTGCGGCGGGCCATCGGGGGCACGTCCGGGCCGCTTTATGCCGCCTTCACGCTGGCGGTGTCGGCATCGCTGCGCGACGCCGCACTGCCCCTGCGGTTGTCCGATTGGGCTGCGGCGATGGCCGCCGGGTGCGAGGCGATCACGCGCCTGGGCGGGGCCCGCGAAGGCGACTGCACCATGCTCGATGCGCTGCTTCCGGCTTCCGCCGCGCTTTCGCACGCCGCACGGACCGGCGAGACGACGCGCCGCGCGCTTGCCGATGCTGCGCAGGCCGCCAGCCACGGCGCCGAACGGACCGCCATGCTGGCACCGCAACTTGGGCGGGCCAGCTACCTGGGCGAAATCGCAGTTGGCCAGATCGATCCGGGCGCGATGGCGGTGTCGCGATGGTTGGACGCGATCGAACACGTATTTTCATAATAATAACATAGTGAAAGAGGAGAGCGAGCATGGGGATCGGTATGAAGGGGCTGCAGCTTTTCTGCAGCTCGGCAATGGTACTGTGTTGGACAGCGCCTGCGTTCGGGCAGGAAACCGGACAAAACGCCCAGTCGGAAAATGATCAGGCGACGTCGGAAATCATCGTCACCGCGCAGTTCAGGGCCCAGAACCTGCAGGATACGCCGCTGGCGATCACTGCGGTGAACGGCGAGGCCCTGGAAGCCAAGGGGGCGTCCACCGTTCTCGATGTGGCCTCCAGCGCGCCCAACGTGACGATGCGCAAGGCCGGTGGTGCCAACGGCGGCGGGGCGCAGATTTTCGTGCGCGGCGTCGGCCAGTCGGATTCCTCCTTCGCCTTCGAGCCGGGCGTGGGCATGTATATCGACGATGTCTATTATGGCACGGTTTTCGGTTCGATCTTCGATCTGCTGGACCTTGATCGCGTAGAGGTGCTGCGCGGCCCGCAAGGCACCCTGGCCGGCAAGAACTCGATCGGCGGTGCGGTGAAGATGTTCTCGCTCAAGCCCAACGACGAGAACAGCGGCTATCTCGACTTGGCCTATGGCCGTTTCAACCGGATCGAACTGAAGGGCGCGGCCAACTTCGTTCTGGTCCCCGACAAGGTCATGGTGCGACTGTCGGGCGTGTCCAAGAAATCCGACGGCTATTTCCAGCGCTACGATTACGGCTGCCTCTACCCGGACAGCGGTGTTGCTTCGGCATCGGACGGCAGTTGCAAGGCCGGCACCGAAGGGGGGCGCAATTTTCAGGCCGGGCGCATGGCGGTGCGTCTCATTCCCTCGGAGAGGCTCGAGATCAACCTGATCGGGATGGTCAGCAGCGAGAACTCGGAGGTTACTCCGCAAAAGCTGCTCGATATCACGACGACGACGAACATCCCGAGCGGCATCGATCCGCATATCTTCATCACCGGCTCCAAGAGCCGGACCAGTTATGCAACCTACACCAATCCGGCCTTTACGGACCCGGCCAGCTACAGCGGCGTGGACGGTGCGGGCAGCCATCCCTCCACCTCGCTCGTTCCGGAATTCCGACTGCGGGCTCAGGTCCTTTCCGGTACGATCGACTGGGAACTGAGCGACGCCATGAAGCTCACCTCGATCACCGCCTATCAGCACTATGCCGGGGCCAATGCCACCGACATCGATTTGACGCCTTACGGCATCAACACGGTATCCCAGCGCTACAACTACCGGCAGTTCACGCAGGAACTGCGGTTGGGCGGCACGCTGGCCGATGACCTGATCGACTACACGGTGGGCGCCTACTACTTCAAGTCGGTGGGACGCTACAGCGGGACCAACTACATTCTGCCCGGCACGGCCCGCGAGAATCTCTATTCCCAGCGCGACCGGATTCCGTCGGAAAGCAAATCGCTCTTCGCGCACGTGACCGCCAACCTGACCGATGCTCTGTCGGTCATCGGCGGCCTTCGCTACACCAAGGATTCCAAGAGTTACGAATTCGGGCGGCGCAATCCCTATGACCCGAGCCAGCCGTCCTATACCGCCGCGGGCGCGATCGACGGTCTGACCGGGCACTACTCCGGCGACAACGTCGATTACCGTGCCAGTGTGCAATACCGCTGGTCGCGCGACCTGATGACCTACCTGCAATTCTCCACGGGGTATCGCGGTGGCGGTGTGAACCCCAGGCCTTATGTCCTGGAACAGGTGGTCGCTTTCGAGCCGGAAAAGCTCAAGGCCTACGAAGCCGGCTTCAAGGCCGACCTGCTGGGACGTGCGCTGCGGGTGAACGGTGCGGTGTTCCTGAACAAGTACACCGACATCCTGTTCAACAACCAGTCGCCCACGGCAAACAGCACGCTGAATTCGACACCGGTCAACGCAGGCGATGCGCGCTTCTGGGGCGCGGAGCTGGAACTGAACATCCGTCCGCTCGACGGTCTGACGATCGATGCCTCGGGTAGCTACCTGGGCTTCCAGTTCGAGCGCATCGGCGCGACCGGGGCGACGATCAGCGGTATCACGCTCGACAACCGTGCTCCTTTCGCCCCGGAATGGAAGGGCAACTTCGGCATCCAATATGCGGTCCCGGTCGATGGTTTCGGCACGATCTCGCCGCGGCTGGACGTGAGCTACCAGTCTTCCTTCTTCCCGCAGGTGGACAACGATCCGCGCACCAAGATCGACGGATATGCGCTGGCGAACGGACGATTGAGCTGGGAAAACGAACGCGGCGACCTGCAGGTCGCGCTGACGGTCAGCAATATCTTCGATAAGTACTATTACATTAGCGCGCTGAAGTATCCGATCGGTATCGTTTCGGCGACGCCGGCCGAGCCGCGCGAATGGAAAATCGGCATTCGCAAGTCATTCTGACCACGAGGCGGGCCGGGGTTGCTCCCGGCCCGCCATTCGTCCAGGCAAACCAAATTGCCGGACCGAAAGAAAACGGGAGAAACGATCTGATGGGCAAACTAATCCGCAGGAGCTTCGGCGCGTCCCTGTGTTCGATCGCGACACTCTTGGCCGTCGGCCTTGCGGGCGGAGCGGGGGCCAGCGATACACCGGCAGCTGCAGCCCCGGCCAGCTACCCAAGTCAGCCCAAGCCCGCAGCGCAGGCGCCGAACATCCTGGTCATCATGACCGACGATGTCGGCTTTGCCGCCAGCAGCGCCTTTGGCGGGCCGATCCCCACGCCCACGCTCGACGCGCTTGCGGCCAGGGGGCTTCGCTACAACAACTTCAACACCACCTCGATGTGCTCGCCCACGCGCGCCGCCTTGCTCACCGGTCGAAACGCGCACTCGGTCGGCTTCGGCGTCATCAGCGAGGAAGCCTCGCCCAACCCGGGGTACAATTCCTACATTCCCAAATCGGCGGCGACCTTCGCGCAAGTCCTGTCACGCAATGGTTACGACACGGCGATGCTGGGCAAGCACCATAACACGCCCTTGTGGGAGATCACGTCGGTCGGGCCTTACGAGCGTTGGCCCAATGGCCTGGGCTTTGGCTATTTCTACGGCTTTCTCGGCGGCGCGACGAACCAGTTCGCGCCGACCCTTTATGAGAACCGCAACGCCAAGGAGATCGCGCAGGACGATCCTTCGTACATTCTCGACAAGGATCTGGCCAATCACGCGATCGACTGGCTCAACATGCAGCACGGCATCCGCCCTGCAACGCTTTTCCTGATGTACTACGCGCCGGGTTCCGCGCATTCGCCGCACCAGGCCCCGGCGGAGTGGATCGCACGCTTCAAGGGGCAATTCGACGCGGGTTGGGATAAGGCCCGCGAACAGTCGTTTGCCCGGCAGAAGAAGATGGGGGTCATCCCCGCGAACGCGGCGCTGACACCGCGTCCCGATGCCATTCCGGCCTGGTCGTCGCTGTCGGCGGACCAGAAGCGCGTCTACACGCGAATGATGGAAGTCTACGCCGCGCAGCTTGCCTACTGCGATCACGAAATCGGTCGGATCATCGATCAGCTCAAGCAAAATGGCCAGTTCGACAACACGCTGATCGTCTTTATCGAAGGCGATAATGGCGGGAGCCTGGAAGGATCGCCGCAAGGCACGATCGACGAAGTGGCGCGCGGCAAGAACCACATGCCGGACGACCTGCAGGACCAGTTGGCGCACCTTGACGATTTCGGCACGCGCTATTCCTGGAACAACTATCCCGCCGGATGGGCCTGGGCGATGAACACGCCGTTCCAGTGGGGCAAGGCGGTGGCCTCGCATCTGGGCGGCGTGCGCAACGGCATGGTGATGTCCTGGCCAGGGCACCTTCAGGGCGAAGGCCAGGTCCGCCAGCAGTTCGCGCATGTGACCGATATTGCGCCAACACTTTACGAGGCGGCCGGCATCACGCCCCCCGCACACGTCGACGGTGTCGAGCAGCAGCCCTTGGCCGGCCATAGTTTGACGTACAGTTTCGCGGCGGCAAATGCGCCCACGCAGCACCCCAGCCAGTATTTCGAACTGCGCGACAATATCGCCTATTACGATCATGGCTGGCTGGCATCGACGAAGCCGCGCGTCTTGCCATGGGACAAGGAGGCTCCTCCGGCATCGGGCGTGCCGGTGCAGTGGGAGCTCTACGATCTCGATCATGACTTCAGCCAGTCGCATGACCTGGCAAAGGCCAATCCGCGCAAGCTGGAGGAACTGAAGGCCGCCTACGCGCGAACGGCAGAGCGGTACGGCGTCGGCCTGCCGGAACATCAGGCGCGGGTTCCCTGGCCGTTCATTGCGAACGGGCAGAAGCATTTTGTCTTTCGTAACAGCGCGCATCGCTATTCGCGCTACGGCTTCCCCAGCATCATGAACCGCAGTTGGGTGCTGACCGCCGACATCGTCGTGCCGCAGGGTTCGGCGGATGGCGCGATCATCTCGCAAGGGGGGCGGCTGTGCGGATGGGGCCTGATGATCGAGAACGGCAAGCCCGTGTTCCGCTACAACGCCTCGATCGAGGAGCGCGATCACAGCGCGATCACAGGGGCAGCGCCGCTGGCACCGGGCGCGCACCGGATTACGGTGGAGTTCGCCTATGAGGGTAGCGAGAGGGGAGCCGGTGCGACCGTGCGCATCACGGCAGACGGCAACCCCATCGCGTCCGGGCGAGTGCCCCGAACGCCGGGCTATCTATTCGTGAGCGAAGGCGGCGTCTCGATCGGTCGCGATTATGGGACCACGTTGAGCGACGCGGCGCCGGGGCCCTTTGTCTACCCGGGCGTCATCAACGCCGTGACCCTCGATTTTCCGTGATGAGGCATTCTTGGGGCGCTACCGCGAGCTCGTAGGGACCTCGCGCAGTGCGGCGATGGCGCAAAGCGCGAGGAGCGAGCCGAGCGCCATCGCGGCCGAGACTGCAAGGAGGCCGAGGCCACCTGTAAACAGGAACCCGGCTACGACCGGACCCAACGCCGCGCCGCCGCGCCCCACGCCGATCACGAAGCCGGTGCCCCCCGCCCGCGCTTCGGCGGGGAAGCTCTGCGCGATGAGCGGGTAGAAGGCGACCATCCCGGCGTTGGTGAAGAAGCCCGCGCTGGCGGCGGCCCAGGACAGGCCGGAAAGGTCCACCGCGCCGCGTCCGAAGTTGATCACCAGCGCGCTTGCCAGCGCGAGCACGCCGATCATCAGGGGGCGCAGGCCGAGGCGCAGCGTCAGCGCGCCGAGCAGCAGCGAGCCGAGCAGCCCGCCGACATTGGCAAAGACCAGCACGCCGCCCGCCGAGGAGGGGGCGTAGCCCATGTCGACGACGATCTTGGGGATCCATTTCAGGATGTAGTAGAAGGTCATCACGTGGCAGAAATAGGCGAGCGTGAGCAGGACCGTGCTGCGCCGCAGATCCGCTGCGAACAGGCGCGCGAGCGAGGCTTTCGCCTGCGCGGAGCCGACAGCTGGAGGGAGGGCCGCGACACCGTCATGGCCGAGCCCCGCGAGCGCGCGGTTGACGCGTCGCAGGCCGTCCGGGCGCGCGCGCTGCAGCAGGAACTCGACGCTTTCGGGCACCAGCAGGAAGACCAGCGGCAGCATCGCCGCGCTCACGATCGCGCCGAAGCTGAAGACATGGCGCCAGCCCTCGTCGAGGACGAACGCGCTGACGAAGGCGCCGCCTGCGATCGCGCCGACCGGGTAGCCCGAAGCCATGACCGAAATCGCCACCTTGCGCCAGCGCGCGTTGGCGTATTCGGCGACCATCGCATTGGTGCAGGCGAGCATGCCGCCGATGCCAAGTCCGGTGGCGAGGCGCAGCGTGGCCAGTTGCCAGATCCCCTGCGCCTGCGCGGCGCCGAACATCCCTGCGGCCATCAAGGCAAGACTGGCGAGCGCGGTCGGCTTGCGCCCGATCCGGTCGGCGAGCGGACCCAGCACGAAGGACCCCGCCGCCATGCCGATGAGCTCCATCGAAAGCACCACGCCGAGCGCGGCGCGGTCGATCCCCCAGTCGGCTGCGATGCCGGGCGAGGCGAAGCTGATCGCCAGCACGTCGAAGCCGTCGAGCGCGTTGAGCAGGACGCACATCGCGATCGCCAGGATCTGGCGCGGCCGCATCGGCGCCTGTGCGACGATGCTGCGGGGGTCGACGGCCTCGGGGGACGGTGGGTGCATGTCTCGGGATACTCTCCAACTGGCCGCGTCTTGCCCGGCCTCTTGTGCTTTTTGGGTGGTGTCGGGCTCGCCGCCGTCGAAGCTCAGCCGCCCGCGGGCTCGACCAGCATGAGCGCGTCGAGAGCGACCGCCCCGCGCCCGTGCGGGTAGAGGATGACGGGGTTGAGATCGATTTCGGCCAGTTCGGGTTCGGCGCTGAGGACCGCTGCGACCTGGCCGACCATCGCCGCGAGCGCGGGGACGTCGAGGCGGGGCGAGCCGCGATAGCCTGCGAGCAGTGCCGCGCTCTTGAGACCCATCAGCTCCGCCTCGATCTGCGCGGGCGTCATGTCGGGGGTGAGCAGGCACACGTCCTTCAGGATCTCGGCGGTGACGCCGCCGAAGCCGGCCAGCACGACCGGCCCCCATTCGGGATCGTTGCGTCCGCCCACGATCATCTCGAGGCCGCGTTCGCCCATCGCCTCGATCAGGACGCCGTCCAGCGCGATCTTTGCGTCGTAGGCGGCGACATTGGCGTGGATCGCCTGCCAGGCACGGTGCACCGCATCGGCGTCGGCGAGGTTGAGGAGGACGCCTCCGGCATCGCTCTTGTGGCCGAGTGCCTGGGCCTGCGCCTTCATCGCCACCGGGTAGCCGATGCGCTCGGCCACGGTCACGGCCGCCTCGGCGCTGTCGGCAAAGCCGCCCGGGGGAAACGCGAAGCCGAGCGGGGCGAGCAGCGCCTTGGCCTGGTATTCGGCCACGACGCCATGGTGCTCGTCGAGGCCCGCCACGGGCGTTCCGGCGGCCGGGCTTTTCTCGAGTTCGCGCGCGTGAAAGGCGGCAAGGCGCGAAAGCGCGCGCACCACGCGTTCGGCGTTGGGGAAGCAGGGAATGCCGCGTGCGCGCAAGTCGGCGACGACGCTCTCAGGGATCGGCGCGCCCTCGTCGAGCCCGGCGTAGATCAGCGGCTTGCTGCGCTCGCCGTCCCCGAGCGCGGCGAGGATGGCGGGCGCCTTGATGCCGATCGTCACCGGATCGGTCTGGATGATCCCGGCAAGGACCGCGCCGACGCGATCGTCGGCGAGCAGCGCGGCGAGCGTCTCGGTATAGATCTCGGGCTGGCTTAGCCCTTGCGCAGTGATGTCGAGCGGGTTGCTCACGGGAACGAAGAGGGGCAGCGCGGCGCGCAGGGCGGGCGCGTTGGTGTCGTCGAGGTGGGTGAGGGGAAGCGCGAATTCCTCGGCGAGGTCGAGCGTCAGCGCCTTGAAGGCGCCTGATTCGCCGAGCACGGCAACTTCGGCGTTGGGCATCGGCGGGCAGCGCATGAGGATCTCGGTGATGTCGCCCAGCTCTTCCAGCGTCTCGGCGAAGATCACCCCCTCGCGTTCGACCTTGCGGCGCATGAGCGCGTAGTCGCCCGCCATCGCGCCGGTATGGGTGGCGGCGGATTCGCGCGCGGCGCTCGACTTGCCGGGGTGGAGCAGGACGATCGGCTTGCCCGCGCCGCGCGCGCGGGCGGCGGCCTCGAGGAAGCGGGCGGGGCGGCGGAACTGCTCGACGATCATCGCGATGACCTGCGTCGCCTCGTCGGCGATCAGCCATTCGACGTAGTCCTCGACCCCGCTCGCGGCCTCGTTGCCGGTCGAGACCGAGTAGCTGATCGGCAGGTCGCGCGCAGCGAAGGTGGAGCCGAGCACGGCCGCCATCGCGCCCGATTGCGAGACGATGCCGAGCGCGCGGCGGCCCTCTGGCGGCGCGGTCTGCGTCTCCACGAACGTGAGCGGGATAGCGTCGACGTGATTGACGAGGCCGAGGCAGTTGGGCCCCTCGATCGCCATGCCGTGGGCGGCGGCGATGCGGCCGATCTCGGCCTGCTGCGCCTTGCCTTCCTCGCCGCCTTCGGCGAAGCCGGCCGAGAAGATGATCGCCCCGCCGGCCTTGCGCGCGGCGAGCGCCTTGATCGCGTCGAGCACGGCGGGCTGGGGAATGGCGAGCACGGCGACGTCGACCCCTTCGGGCAGCGCCTCGATCGCGGGATAGCAGCGGCGCGCGCCGATCGTTTCGCGCTTGGGATTGACCGGGTAGATCTCGCCGGCAAAGCCGTTGCGCTCGAGATTGCCGAGCACCGAGGCGCCGAGCGCGCCGGGCTTGTCGCTGGCGCCGATCACGGCGACCGAGCGCGGGCGCAGCAGGCGCGAGAGTGCATCGTGCGAAAGGGTATTGTCGGTCATTGCAGAGCCTCTCCCGGGCTTGGACGTAAGGAGAGGGGGCGGCGGCTGGCGTGCCGCCGCCCCCTTGATGGTATCAGCGTGACTTGGTGATGTCGTAGCCGCCCAGCCCCGGCTTGAAGGTCTTCTCGTCGATGAACTGGCGGGTGGCTTCCTTGCGTCCTTCGCTGTCGAAGAAGTTGGCCGCTTCCTGCGTGCGCACGAGGTAGTCCATCGAATTGTCGAAGGACATCTCGCGCACGCGGCGGATGGCCCACTTGGTGGCGCGAAGGGCCGTCGGGTTCTTGCCCAGCAGCACTTCGGCGATCGCGGTGGTGCGCGCCTTGAGCTGGTCGGCGGGCACGGCCTCGTTGACCAGGCCCCATTCGGCGGCCTTCTTGCCGTCGACGTTCTCGCCCATCATCGCGTGGTACATCGCGTTGCGGAAACCGGTGAGCTCGACGATCACCTTCGAGGCGCCGCCGCCCGGCAGGATGCCCCAGTTGATCTCGGACAGGCCGAACTGCGCGTCCTCGGCGGCAACCGCGAGATCGCAGCCGAACAGCGGGCCATAGGCGCCGCCGAAGCACCAGCCGTTGATCATCGCGATCGTGGGCTTTTCATACCAGCGCAGGCGTTCCCACCAGCCATAGGCCTCGCGCTGCGCCTGGCGGATGGCGCCAAGGCCCTTTTCCTCGTTCTCGCGGAAGTATTCCTTGAGGTCCATGCCCGCCGAGAAGGCGGTGCCCTCGCCGGTCAGCACGAGCACGCCCACGTCCTCGCGGAATTCGAGTTCGTTCAGCACTTCCATCATGCGCCGGTTGAGCGAGGGGCTCATGCAGTTGCGCTTTTCGGGGCGGTTGAACGAGACCCAGGCGATGCGGTTCTCGATGGTGTAGGAGACGGTATCTTCCGGTTTGCGATCAGACATGGCAGTTTTCCTTGAACAGTGTATTTGACTATATTCGATAGGTATGAAGAGGCTCGAAGAAGCCCATTTGCGGAGGAAGCCTGTGGTCGACGTGACCGGAAACCCCCTTGATCCTGCGCCCGTGGAAGACAGCGATCCGCTGGCGATCCTGCCGGGCTACACCTTGCGCCGCGCGGCCAACGCGATGATGGCCGAACTGGGCACGCTGCTGGGCGAGGTGGACCTGCGGGTCTCGGAAGCCTCGATCCTGCTGCTGATCGACGGGCGCGCGACGATGACCTCGACCCAGATCGGCGCCGCGCTCGATATCCGTTCGGCCAACATGGCCCCGCTCGTCGCCCGCCTCGATGCACGCGGGCTCGTCGCGCGCGTGCCGCTCGACGGCAAGTCGCTGGCGGTCGTGCTCACCGATGCGGGGCGCAGGGTGCTGGGCGAGGTGCGCCGCATCACGCAGGACTTCGAGCGCGACCTGATGCGCCGCATCCCCACCGAGCACCGCGACCACTTCGTGCCCGCGCTCAACGCCTTGTGGCGCTGAGGCGGGCGAGGTCGGAAGGAGCGGGGCGAGGCGCATCGCGGGCGTTTTCGAAGTCCGGCCGCGTCCTCAGATCGGGTAGTGGCCCGGCTGCGTCTCGACCGTCAGCCAGCGCAGTTCGGTAAAACTGTCGATCCCGGCCTTGCCGCCGAAGCGGCCATAGCCCGAGGCGCCGACGCCGCCGAAGGGCATCTGCGCCTCGTCGTGGACGGTGGGGCCGTTGACGTGGCAGATGCCCGACTTGATGCGCCGCGCGACGCCAAGGCCGCGCGCGGTGTCGCGGGTGAAGACGGCGGCAGAAAGGCCGTAGTCGGTGTCGTTGGCGAGCGCGATGGCGTGTTCCTCGTCGCGCGCGTGCAGGAGCGCGACGACCGGGCCAAAGCTCTCGTCGCGGTAGATCTTCATCGCTTCGGTCACGCCCGAGACCACCGTGGCGGGCATCAGCACGCTGTCCGCCATGCCGCCGGTGAGCAGCGTCGCGCCCTTGGCGAGCGCGTCCTCGATCAGCGCGTTGACGTGCTCGACGGTCTTGCGGTCGACGACCGCGCCGAGCGGGGTCGTCCCCTCGCGCGGGTCGCCGGTCGCCATCGAGGCGACCTTGGCGGCGAACTTCTCGGCAAAGGCCTCGGCCACCGCGTCGACGACGATGATCCGCTCGGTCGACATGCAGATCTGGCCCTGGTTCATGAAGGCACCGAACGCGGCGGCCTTGACCGCCTCGTCGAGGTCGGCGTCCTCGAGCACCAGCAGCGGGGCCTTGCCGCCCAGCTCGAGCAGGCAGGGCTTGAGATGCTGCGCCGCGCGGGTGGCGATGATGCGCCCGACGTGGGTCGATCCGGTGAAGTTGATGCTCTTGACTTCGGGGGCGTCGATCAGCGCGCCGACAACCTCACCCGCGTCCTCGGGCGCGTTGGTGACGACACTGACGACGCCCTGCGGGAAGCCGGCTTCGGCGAAAGCCTCGATGATCAGCGCGTGGACGCGCGGGCAGGTTTCGCTGGCCTTGAGGATGACCGCGTTGCCGCAGGCGAGCGGCACCGCGATCGCGCGCACGCCCAGGATGATCGGCGCGTTCCACGGTGCAATACCGAGGATGACGCCGACCGGTTCGCGCACGGCCATGGCGAGGCAGCCGGGCTTGTCGGAGGGGATGATCTCGCCCGAGATCTGGGTGGTGAGCGCGGCGGCTTCGCGGATCATGCCCGCCGCCAGCGTCAGGTTGAACATCGCCCAGCCCGCCGTGGCGCCGATCTCGTGCATCATCGCGGCGACGAAATCGTCCTTGCGCGCCTCAAGCGCTTCGGCGGCCTTGGTCAGCACCGCGCGGCGCGCGTTCGGGCCCATCGCGCCCCATTCGCCCTGTCCGGCGGCGGCGGCGGCCGCAATTGCGGGAATATCCGCCGCTTTCATGGCCTTGGCGCGCGACGCGACCTCGCCCGTCAGCGGGTTGAGGCGTACGAATTCGGACATCCGGTATCTCCCTTGGCTCTGTGGCCCTGATTCACTTGGCTATGATGGATAGCGAATTTTTTCCTATCATCAATAGTAATATCATCGGAGAGCGACCGGGCGCGGCGATCACTCCTGTCGGGGCGGCGGTGCGCAAGTGTAGCGCACCACGCCATCGACCTTGCGGCCCACCGCGATCGTGGGGAAAGCGCAAAGCGGCATGCGCCGTCCGGCAAGGGAGCTGTCGTCCCCGGCTTCGGCGGGGATCGCATCGGGCGCCTTGGCGGCGAGGACCCAGTTCTCGAGGGCGCCGAGGCTGTCGAACCGGCTCGTCGCCGGGCCGCCGCCGCAATGGTTCATGCCCGGCACCGCGAAGACCCGCGCGAAGCTTGCGGCCTGCCCTTTCGATGCGGCGTCGACCTCGCGCCACCAGGCGATCGTGTCGAGCACCGAAAACACCGGGTCGCTCGCGCCGTGGGGCACGATCAGCTTGCCGCCATGTGCGCGAAACTTCGAAAGGTCACTTGCGCGCATGCCCACGTCTTCCCACGGTGAACTCGTGAAGGGTGGAACCTTGGCGTAGATGCGCTTCGCGTCGGTGTCGAAGTCGAAGCCGAGCTGCCACTTGATGAGGCTCGCGGGATCGGCTCCGAGCGCGGTCGGCGGCGAGGTGAACACGGCGGCGAGCGAGCCTCCGCCGAGCAGCACGTTGAACGCGGGCGGCCCGTTGACCAGTCCGACCTTCCACATTGCCCAGCCCGGCGCGGCGATGCCGGTGTCCCAGGGGAAGCGTGCGTAGAGCGCCTTGCCGGCGTGATCGCGCGGGCCGTCGATCATGCGGGTGAGCGCGGTGATCTGCGCGTCCTCGAGGCAGGTGCCCGCGGCGCCCGGCCCGCACTGGTGCTTGCGCAGCTCGGGCACGACCCGCGCGCTGGTGCACTGGCCGACCGCGCCGATCACCCCGTCGGCAAGGCCGTCGTCGCGGTCGCAGAGTGCGAGCGCGGTCTGTGCGACGAGCTGCAGCTGCTCGGGCCGGAACGCGGTCTTGAAGCCCTCGAGCGTCACCGGCTCGCCGCGCGCCTTCAGCACCGAGGCGACCTGCTGCACGTCCCAGGCCTGCGCCAGCGCGGCGCGCGGCAGCGACATGCCCGGCGCCATCGCGACGATGCCGTCGAAGGCCTCGGGATAGCGCTGGGCGAAGGCCATGCCTTCCTGCCCACCCTTCGAACAGCCCCAGTAGAGGTTGGTGCTGCTGTCGTGGCCGTAAAACGCGGCGAGGAGGGCATGGGCGAGCGCGTTGGTCTGCGGCAGGCTGGCGTGGCCATAGTTGCGGCGGGCTTCGGGGTCGAAGCCGAAGACCAGCTCGCCCTGGTGGCTGGGCAGGGTGTTGGCGGTGTTGTCGTGGCCGGAATCCTGCGCGATCACGGCGTAGCCGCGCACCAGCGCGAGCGGGTTGCCCGCGCCGTTGGGGCCGGTCGCATCGCCGACCACGCCGTTCGAGCCGCCCCCGCCCTGGAACAGGAAGCGCTGGTTCCACTTGCCGGGCAGGCGCATGCGGAAGCCGATCGCATAGGGACCGCCGATGCGGCCCTCATGCTCGGCGAAATGCCCCTCGACCAGGCAGTGCGCGGGCAGCGGGGCGGTATCGCCCTCGCGGGTCTTGAGCGTGAGTCCGGCCGGAACCCACGCGCTTTGCGTGACGACGAGCCCCGGCACCGGGCTGGCCGCTCCCAGTCCCTGGCCGAGCGCGGCGCAGCGCGCCTGCGCATCCCCGAGTGCCATGGCGGGCACGGCTTGCGCCGCAGGCGTATCGGCCGCGACCCTCGCGTCCCCCTTGGCGGCGCATCCCGCCACGAGCGTGAGGCTACTGCAGGCCAGCGCGGCACAGGCCAGCCGGGCGCGCGAGGGGCGAGGGGCGCGGCGCGCCATCAGAGCATGGCCTTCAGGCGCACGCCATACTCGCGCGGAGCCCCGTAGAACTCGCTCGTGTTGTTGGTTTGGCCGGTGCTGTATTTTTCCTTGGTCAAGTTCGTCCCCCATATCTCGAACGTCAGGCGGTCGAGCGAGAAGGCCACGGAGGCTCCCAGCAGCTCGTAGGCCTTGAGGCGATCGCGGACGGGATCATAGGCGATATAGGTGTAACGGGAACCCACGTGCGAAACATTCACGCGCGGGGTGATCGTCAGCTCGTCGCCCGCCGCGATGGTGTATTCGGCCGAGAGGTTCCAGGTCCATTTGGGCGAGAACAGGTTGGGCCCGCCCGCGGTGCTCAGGGTGAAGTCTTCGTAGTTGATGCAGGTGTAGGGCGCGGTCGGCGATGGGGTCTGGCCCGCACTGCAGCCGGGCACGTTGCTGGCGCCCGGATAGGCATAGGCGACCCCGCGCGAATCGATGAAGTCGGTGCCCGAGAGGCTGGAATCGGTGTAGGACGCCGTGCCGTTGAGGCGAAGCCCTCCGAGCGCGAGCTGGGCCTGCGCCTCGAGCCCTTTGACCGTCGCATTGGCGAGGTTGATCAGCGTCGAACTCCCGTTGGTGGGGTTGAGCGCGTCGAGCTGGAAGTTCGAGTAATCGTAGTAGAAGGCGCCGAGCTGCGTGGTGAGCGCGCCGTTCAGCAAAGTGCCCTTCCAGCCCAGTTCGTAGTCGATCACCTTTTCAGGCGCGAACGTCGTGGTCGTCGAGGAATAGCCGCCCGACTTGTAGCCCTTGGCGACGAAGGCGTAGAGCAGGTGATCGCCGGTGGGCTCCCAGTTGACCGCGATCTTGCCGGTGACCTGGTCGTCGTTCTCGTGGCCGCCGGGATCCGAGAGGAACACCGTCGCCCCCGGCCGTACCAGCGTCACCGCCCCGCTGCCGTTGACCTTGTAGGTGCTGTAGCGCGCGCCCAGGTCGAACCACAGGTTCGGGGCGGGGTAGTAGCTGATCTGGCCGAACCAGCCGGTGGTGACCTTCTTGTTGCGGATGTCGACGTCGACGTGGACCGCCGCTGCGGGGTTGTTCGAGATGTCTACGAGAATCCGGTTCTGCTGGTAGTAGCCGCCTGCGATCCAGCGCAGCGCGCCGGTCTCGGGCGAGATCACGTTGAATTCCTGGGAATAGACGCGTTCGCGCACGAATTGGCTTTGGGTCAGCGAGGCAGCGTTGGTCCCGTCGACGTCGTAGAAGTTCGTTATGCGCTTGTTCTGGTAGCCCGAGATCGAGCGGAAGTTGACCCCGCCCCCGGTGGTGTAATCGAAGCGCGCGCTGTACTGCTCGGCCTTCTCCGTGTTGGCGGTGGGCGAGTTGTAGTTCAGCGTGTAGATGTCGTCGCTGCGCGCGGCTTCGTAGCGGGTGCCCAGGATCGGGCGATAGGTATAGCCGCCAGTGTCCTTGCGCGCGATTTCGGCCTTCAGGAGCGCGCTGAAAGCGTCCGAGGGATCCCAGGCGAGGCCGAAGCGGCCGGCGTATTCGTTGAGCTTGCCCGGCTGGCCCAGGCTCGGGTCTTCCATCGCATAGTAGCTGTCGCGGTTGCGGTAGATCCCGGCCGCGCGCAGCGCCAGCGTGTCGCTTACCGGGAGGTTGACCGCCCCGTCGATGCCCGCGCGGTTGTAGTTGCCGGTCTCGAGATTGAAATAGCCGCCGTAGTGGCCGAGCTCGGGGTTCTTGCTGGTGATGAAGATCGCACCGCCGGTCGAGTTGGAACCGACGAACGAGCCCTGGGGCCCGCGGAACACTTCGACCGAGCCGATGTCGTAGAAGCTGTTGGTCGAGACGATCGGCGGCTGGAACAGCCCGTCGAAGTAGGTCGCGACGCCGTTGGCCGCATTGGGCGAACCGCTCGCGAGGCCGATGCCGCGGATGTTGACCGCCTGGGTCAGGCCCGCCGCGCTGACCGAGAGGCCGGGCACGGAGTTCTGGAGGTCCGCGATTTCCTCGACCCCGGCGGCGGCGAGGCTGTCCCCTGCCAGGACGCTGACCGCCGAGGGCACGTCCTGCATCGTCTCGGCGCGCTTCTGGCCGGTCACGATGATCTCGTTGGGGCTGACGGTTTCGCTTGCGTCCTGGGCTTTCCTGTCCGGTTCCGCCGCCTCGCTGCGCGGCAATCAGGGCAAGGCGCCTTGCGGCGTGCGCGGCGCGAGCCGCTCGCGAAGCTTGCGCATCATACGGGCACGGTCGGGTTCGAGGCCGGTGAAGCGGCGGAAAGGATCGGCCGCCTGGCCCACCACCATTGCCTCGCCGCCGACCGCCGCAAGGCCGCGCGCGCGCGCGGCGAGGACGAGCTCGCTTTCGCGCGGGAAGTAGATCACGTCGGCCAGCCACTGGCCCGCGCGCAGCAGTTCGGCTGCGAAGGGCATGCCGGGGTGGTCGGTCATGCCCACGGGGGTGGACTGGACCACGCCGTCGGCGCCCGCGATGGCCTCGGCCGCATGGTCGCAGACTTCGACACGGGCTTCGGGGAAGTGGGCGCGCAGGCGCTCGGCCAGAGCGGTAGAGCGCTCGTACGAAACGTCGTGCAGGCGCAACTCGCGGGTGCCCATGCTGAGCAGCGCCCAGGCGGTGGCGGAGCCGGCGCCGCCCGCTCCGGTCTGGGCGACACGTTCGAGCGACCGGCCGGGCAGCTCGCTTTCAAGCAGCCAGCAAAAGCCGACCCAGTCGCTGTTGAAGCCGATCGTGCGGCCTTCCTCGAAGCGCACGCAGTTGACCGCGCCCAGCGCCTGCGCCGTCGCGTCAACCTCGTCGAGCAGCGGGATGACGCATTGCTTGAAGGGGTGGGTGATGTTGACGCCGGTCAGGCCGACGCCGCGTAGAAATGCCAGCGTATCGCCCAGTGCCGCGTCGTCGAGGCCGAGATGGTCGAAGTCGACGAGCATATAGGCGAGCGCGACGCCGTGGTCGAACGCCTCGGCTTCGTGGATGGCAGGCGACTGCGAGGCGAGGATGCCGCGCCCGATCAGGCCGGCGGTCAGCGAGCGCGGGGCGTTCATGGGGCGATTTCCGATCGTGGATTGGGCCGGGCGGACCGTGCGGCCGCGGTGACGTGATGGAGCACGAGCCCCTCCCTGGGAGCGGGCGGCTTGGGTGCAGCCCCTTCATGCCATTTATGTTACGAACTAGTTCCTGTCAAATTAAATTGACGGAGGGGAGGCGGAATCAATCGCACGGTTCGCGTCGGACCAGCGCGGCACACAGCGCGCAGGCAAGGAGGGGGCCGCAAAAGCACGCGAACAGCGTGAACAGCGAGACTTTCGCGGCGAGCAGGTAGCCGCCCATGAGCGGCCCGATGATCGCGCCCGCGCGGCCGATGCCGATCGCCCAGCCGACGGCGGTGGCGCGGATGGTCGCGGGATAGGCCGCCGCCGCGATCGGCCAGACGCCGTTGTAGCCACCCTGGAGCAGCACCCCGATGGCCAGCGCGACCACGAGCGTGAGCGCGACCGGCATCGCGAAGGCGCCGAACACGAGGAGGGTGCCTGCCGCGCCCACCAGCATCGTGGGGACCAGCACGCGCAGGCGCACGCGGGTGGTCAGCACGCTCATCAGGCTCGTGCCTGCAAAAGCGCCGAAATTGTAGATCGCGCCCGCGTAGATACCGTCGGTCTCGGACATTCCGGCCTCGATCGCGAGCTTGGGAATCCAGCTGACGATGAAGTAGAGCACCATCAGGCCGAAGAAGACCGCGCCCCACAGGGCGAGCGTGCGGCCCCGGTATCCGGGCGCGAAGAGATGCGCGAGCCGGTGTCCGCCGCGAGCCCTGTCCGGTGCGGGTGCATGGCGGGGCAGGATGAACCACGCAGCGGGCAGCAGGACAAGCGTAACGAGGCCCGCGCCCAGCAGCATCGTGCGCCAGCCGTGGCTGGGCAGCAGTGCGGCAACGATGAGGCCCGAAAAGATCGCGGCGAAGGGGTAGCCGGCCTGGACGATGCCGACCGCCAGGTCGCGGTGCGCGGTCGGCGCGCTCTCGGCGGCGAGAGCGGCCATCGCGGCGAGCACGGTGCCGATCCCGGTGCCCACCAGCACGCGCATCGCGAAGAGTTCGGCAAGGCTGGAGGCGGCGGCGCAGGCGAGGCTGCCCAGCGTCATGGCGACGAGCGCGGTGAGGATGATCGGGCGGCGTCCGAAGCGGTCGGCGAGCGGGGCGACGAACATTCCGCCGATGGCCATGCCCAGCAGCCCCGCACTGAACAGGCGGCCCATGAGTTCGGGGCCGATCGCCCAATCCGCCTGGAGGCGCGGGGCGATATAGGAGAGGATCGTCACGTCGATCCCGTCGGCCATGTTGATGACGAAGCACAGCGCCACGGCGGCGAGCCCGGCCGGTGTCCAGCGATCCAGCGCGGGGCCGGGCGCTGTCTTTGGAATGGTATTCAAGGTCCTCTCCCGATGGGGCGGAAGCGGCGGCTCGGACAGAGGGACCTGCGGGCGTCGTCAGACGCCCGGGGACACCACGGCCGAGCGCGCCACCCACGCCAGTATGATGTCCGCAACCTGTTTTGCGCGCCGTGCCACGGCCTCGGGGCTGGTCATGTCGACCCCGAAGTTGTGGCTGAAGGTGTGCTGGTTCGAGACGTTGTAGAATGCCAGTGCCGAGATCGTCATGTGCAGCTCGACCGGGTTGATCGCGTCGCGGAAAAGCCCTTCGCGCGCGCCGCGCTCGAGGATGCCCGCGAGCACGTCGATGACCCCGCGGTTCTTCTCGCGGATCGATTCGATTTGGCGCAGGTGCTCGGCGTGGTGGATGTTCTCGTTCATCACCAGGCGCACCAGGTCGGGGTGCTGGGCATGGTAGGTGACGTCGTGCTCGATGATCCGCCGCAAGGCTTCGGCTGCCGTGCCATCGCCCGGCGCGAGCGTGCTCTCGCTGTCGCGCATGCGGTGGTAGGCGCGTTCCAGGACGGCGCGGTAGAGCTCGTCCTTGCCGCCGAAATAGTAGTAGATTTTCCGCTTGCTGGTCTGCTCCGCGATCTCGTCGATGCGCGCGCCGGCCAGGCCCTTCTCGACGAATTCGCGCGTGGCGATGTCGAGGATCTGGTCGATGGCCTCTTCGCGGGCCTGGGCGTGGGAGCGGCGCTGGGGCTTGGCGGGCGTGGTCACGTGGTTCTCCGATAGGGCCTGCCCGGCCTTGCTCGGAGCACGGCGCGGGCACGACTAGACCCGCGTCGCATAACGCCATTCTTGGGCCGCGTCTCCCGGCCTTCATGCTTCCTGTCCCACATCTATGGAACGAACTAGTTCCTAACATTTATGCTTTTGTCAATGGTCCGCGGGTGGTATCAGGTCCGCCAGAGCAGGCAGGCGGGACGAGGAAGGCGGTGGCGCGGCAGGCTTCCCGCGCGCAATCCTCGGGCCGCTTGCCTCTGGCTTCCGGGACGTGTTTCGAGAACAAGGGCTGCGCCGCATCATGAAGACTTCCATCGCCACCGTCAGCGTCAGCGGTGTCCTCGAGGACAAACTCGTGGCCATCGCCAATGCCGGGTACGAAGGCGTGGAGATCTTCGAGAACGACCTGCTTTCCTCGCCGCTTTCGCCGCGCGAGGTGGCGCAGCGCATGGCCGACCTCGGGCTGGTGTGCACGATGTTCCAACCCTTCCGCGACCTCGAGGGCTTGTCAGGCGCCCAGCGGATACGGGCCTTCGACCGGCTCGAACGCAAGATGGACCTGATGCAAGCACTCGGCACCGATCTCCTGCTGGTCTGCTCGAGCTGCTCGCCCCAGGCCTCGGGCGATCGCGAGGCGATTCTCGCCGACCTTGCCGAAGCGGGCGAACGCGCGGGCGCGCGCGGCCTTCGCATCGGCTACGAGGCGCTTGCCTGGGGGCGTCACGTCCACGACCACCGCGAGGCCTGGTCGCTGGTGCGCGATGTCGACCATCCTGCGCTCGGGCTCATCCTCGACAGCTTCCATTCGCTCGCGCGGGCGATCCCCTCGGCCAGCATCGGCGACATCCGCCCCGAGAAGCTGTTCCTGGTGCAAGTCGCCGACGCGCCGCAGCTCGACATGGACCGGCTGAGCTGGAGCCGCCATTTCCGCTGCATGCCGGGACAAGGCGATTTCGCGCTCGATGACTGGGCCGAGGCGATCCGGCGCATCGGTTACGAGGGCTACTGGAGCCTCGAGATATTCAACGACCGCTTCCGCGCGAGCTCGGCGCGCAGCATCGCCTGCGACGGCTACCGCTCGCTCCAGCTCCTGGCGAGCGGGATCGCCAAGATCCCGCCGCTTGCCGAACCGCTCCCGCCCAAAGTCGCCGCGCGCGGGGTCGCGTTCATCGAGTTCGCCGCCAGCCGGGCCGAGGCCGAGGCGCTTGGTGCCACGCTGCGCCCACTGGGCTTTCGTCCCGCCGCGCGCCACCGCAGCAAGGACGTGACGCGCTGGACGCAGGGTGAAGTCAACATCGTCGTCAACTGCGAGGACCAAGGGCTCGCGCATAGCTTCGACGTCGTCCACGGCCTCTCGGTCTGCGCGATTGGGATCACGGTCGATCGCGCCGTCGATGCGCTCGCGCGCGCCGATGCCTTGCGGATTGCCCGTTTCGAGCAGCCGGCGAACCCCGAGGACTGGGCGATTCCCAGCGTGCGCGGGCTGGGCGGAAGCCTGCTCTATTTCGTCGAGGCGCAGAGCGCCGCGGCGATGTGGGCGCACGAGTTTCCGACCCCGCTCGAGGAGCCGCTTGCCGAGCCCCTTGTCGACGCCGTCGACCACATCGCGCAGACCATGCATTCGGACGATTTCCTGAGCATCCTCCTGCTCTACGTCAGCCTGTTCGACATGACCAAGACCGCGCCGGTCGACATCATCGACCCGATGGGGCTGGTCAACAGCCAGGCGGTCGAATCGCGCGATCGTGCGGTCTGCTTCACGCTCAATGGATCGCTGGCGGCCCAGTCGCTCTCGGCGCGTTTCGTCCAGCACTACTTCGGCGCGGGGGTGCAGCACATTGCAATGCACGTGCCCGACATTTTCGCGGTGGCCGAACACGCGATCGCGGCGGGTATCGAGCGGCTGGATATTCCCGAAAACTACTACGACGACCTTGCCGCGCGCTGGGATCTCGCACCCGAACTCCTCGAGCGCATGGCGCGGCTCGACATCCTCTACGACCGCGACGGCGAAGCGGAATATTTCCAGTTCTACACCCGCGCGCTCGAGCGCAGCGTGTTCTTCGAGCTCGTCGAGCGGCGCGGCTACACCCATTACGGTGCGGCCAACGCGCCGATCCGGCTGACCGCGCAAGTGCGCTTCAAGCCCCCCTTCGTGGACTGACCTGAGCGGGCTTCAGAACTCGTGCTGGTAGGCGATGCCGATGCGTTGCTTCTGGCCGAACGAGTTGTGCACGTAGCTGCCGCGCACCGAGACGGTATCGCGCCCGGTCAGGTGGTAGGACAGGCCGCCGGCCGCGGCGATGCCCGAATAGTCGTGCGAACCGCGGGTATAGTTCGCGCCCGCAAGCAGGGTCAGGCGCGTGGAGAGCGGGCGGATCGTGAACAGGCCGACATAGACGCTGTCGGAGCTGATCGAGACGGGAATGCCGTCCTGCATGTCGAGGTCGGTCACTGCCTGTTCGCTCTTGGTATGCGAATAGCCGAAGGGGGCGAAGAACTGCCACCTGCCGGTCTTGAGGCCGAGCTGGCTGAGCGGCACGAAGCCCCCCACCGAAAGCCGGGTCTGCTTGACCCCGGTGTCGAGTTCGCTGCGTCCTGCGGTCAGCGTCAGGATCGCGACCGGGAACAGATACGAGGCCCCCGCCGACCACTGACCCGACTTCGCGATGCGCCCGTTGAACTTGAACTTGGGGCCAACCGCGACCGAGCCCGAGGCCGAGAGTTCGTCCGAATAGGAAACCCCTGCCTTGGTGGCGATCTTGGTCGGGTCCTCGGCGGCCTTCCCCCGTTCGGCGGCCTGTTCGCTGGATGGCTCGCTCGCCTTGTCTTCCTCGGCGCGCAGCGGCGTTGCCAGCGCGATGGAGGCCCCGAGGGTGCAGGCAAGCGCCAGTCGGGGCACGGTGCGAGCCCTGAACTTCGATAGGTTATCCATGCCGCTTCCCCGCCTTTGCCCAGCTTCCACGGCTATGGAGCGGCGAACCACGCGTCAAACGGGTTCCCCCCGTGTTTGGCGGGGGACATCACCTGAGGCAGGCAGGGGGCTTGGGCGGCTAGGCGGCGATGTCGGCGAAACGGGCGCCGAGCACGCGCACGGCTTCGTCTGCGGGCAGGTGGACTTGGAGGCCGCGTTGTCCGCCGTTGAGGAAGATCGCGTCCCACAGGATCGCGGTCTCGTCGATCACGGTGGGGACGGGGCGCATCTGGCCAAACGGGCTGATGCCGCCGATCTTGTAGCCGGTGAGCCGCTCGGCCTGGTCGGCCTTCATCATCGCCGCCGCCTTGGCCCCGAGTGCGGCGGCGGCCTTCTTCATGGAGACCTCGCCATTGCTCGGCGCGACCACGCAGGCCGGCTTGCCGTCGGCGAGCAGCATCAGCGTCTTGAACACCTGCCCCGCATCGACGCCGAGCGCCTGCGCGGCGGCAAGGCCAATGCTGTCCGCCCCCGGGTCGTAGTCGTAGGCGTGCAGGGTAAAGGTAACGCCGGCCTTCTCGAGCGTTGTCGTCGCGCGGGTCGATTGCGCCATGGCGTCCTCCTGCCTCGCCGGTGTGGGAGCGCCGATTAGCGCAGGTGCGCAGCCTGGCCAAGTCCGCGTTCTGGGGACTTTCCCGCGATTGGCGGCCTTCGCGCCTTGCCGCACCTCTTGCCACACCTCTTCGGGCTGCATAGCAGGAGGGAACCATGCTTCGTCTCTTTCCGCTTCGCGCTGCCACTTGTCTCTTCCCCTTGCTCGCCGGACTGGCCCCGCTTCCTGCCCTTGCCGCCGCGCCCGACGCGCGCGCCGAAGCGGCGCGTTGGGCGCGCGAGGCCGCCGCCGTTACCATCACCCGCGACGACTGGGGCATCGCCCATGTCCACGGCGCTAGCGATGCCGATGCGGTGTTCGGGGCGATCTACGCGCAGGCCGAGGACGATTTTCCCCGTATCGAGATGAACTACCTGACCGCACTCGGCCGCGTGGCGGAGGCTGAGGGCGAAGCGGCGATCTGGCAGGACTTGCGCCAGCGTCTCTACGTCGATCCCGAGGAGCTGAAGGCGCAGTACGTGGCGAGCCCGAGCTGGTTGCGCGCGCTGATGCAGGCCTGGGCCGACGGGCTCAACTACTACCTCGCGTGCCACCCCGAAGTGCGCCCGAAAGTGCTCACCCGCTTCGAGCCCTGGATGGCGCTTTCCTTCACCGAGGGCAGCATCGGCGGCGACATCGAGCGCTCGATCCCGCTGACCCGCCTCCAGGGCTTCTACGAGCACCGCCAGATCGCGCCCACCGCGCGCGAGACCGGGGCGGTCAAGCGCGAGCCGAGCGGCTCGAACGGCGTGGCCATCGCGCCCGCGAACACGCGCGATGGCCACGCCCTGCTGCTGATCAACCCGCACACCAGCTTCTACTTCCGTTCCGAACTGCAGATGACGAGCGACGAGGGCCTCGACGCCTATGGCGCGAGCACCTGGGGGCAGTTCTTCATCTACCAGGGCTTCAACGCGAGGTCGGGCTGGATGCACACCTCGTCCGGTGTCGACAATATCGACGCCTTCGCCGAGACGGTGGTGCGCAAGGATGGCAAGCTCTTCACCCGGTACGGTAACGAACTGCGCCCGGTCACACAGACGCGGGTGACGCTTGCCTACCGCACCGCCACGGGCGAGATCGCCCGGCGCACTTTCCCGGTCTACCGCACGACCCACGGGCCGGTGGTGGCCGAGGAGGCGGACGGGCGCTGGATCGCGCAGGCGCTGATGTGGAAGCCGGTGCCCGCGCTCGAACAGTCCTGGCTGCGTACGAAGACCGAAGACCTCGCAGGCTTCCTCGAGGTCGCCGAACGCAAGGCCAATTCCTCGAACGACACGATCTATGCCGACGCGAAGGGCGAGATCGCCTATCTCCACCCCCAGTTCGTGCCGCTGCGCGACGACGCCTTCGACTACACCCGGACCGTCGATGGCGCCGACCCCGCGACCGACTGGAAGGGGCTCCACACGCTGGACACGCTTCCCGCCGCGATCTATCCCAAGGTGGGCTGGGTCCACAACACCAACGACTGGCCCTGGGACGCGGCCGGGCCCGACAGCCCCAAGGCCGCCGATTTTCCCAAGTACATGGACCAGTTCGGCCCCAACTATCGCGGCGTCCACGCCGACGAGGTGCTCGCGGCGCGGCGCGACTTCACCCCCGAGGCGCTGATCGCGGCCGCGTTCGACAGCCATCTGCCCGCTTTCGCGATGCTGCTGCCACATCTGCTTGCCGATTATGACGCGTTGCCTGCGAGCGACCCGCTGCGCGCACAGCTCGCCGAGCCGATTGCGCTGCTGCGCGGCTGGGACTGCCGCTGGGGCTATGCCTCGCAGGCGACCACGCTGGCGGTGTTCTGGGGCGATACCCTGGGCGAGGACCACCGCGCCGCCGCCAAGGCCGCGCGCAAGCAGTTGCCCGACTACATCGCGCAGGACCTTGACGCGGCGACGCGGCTTGCCGCGCTTCACGCCAGTGTCGCGCGCCTCAAACGCGATTTCGGCACCTGGCGCGTCGCCTGGGGCGACGTGAACCGCTTCCAGCGCCTCGATGATGCGATCACCCCGCATTTCGACGATGCCAAACCCAGCCTGCCGGTGCCCTTCGTCTCTTCGGTCTGGGGCTCGCTCGCGTCCTTCGGGGCGAAGACCTACCCCGACACGAAGAAGTACTATGGCACGAGCGGCAACAGTTTCGTCGCGGTGGTCGAGTTCGGGCCCCGCCTGCGCGCCTTCGCGGTGACGGCGGGGGGCGAGAGCGGCAATCCGGCCTCGCCCCATTTCGACGACCAGATCGAGCTCTACGCGCAGGGCAAGCTGCGCAAGGTCTACTTCTACCCCGAAGACCTGACCGGGCACGTCGAGACGCGCTACCATCCCGGTGCCTGAGGCCCTGTCATCTGCGAAGGAAACCCTGACATGAAGCTGCGAGCGATCACCCTTGGCCTGCTGGCCGCGCTCGGTCTGGCCATGCCTGCAGGTGCGCAGGAGAGCCCGCCCGAGGTGAGCCTCGACATCTATGCCATTCCTTCGCCCCGCGTGGTCGATGCCGTGGCCGAGGCCAGCACGAGCCTTGCCCGTCACGGCATGACCAGTTTCTACGCAAAAGGGCAGGCGCCGCACGTCACGCTCTACCTCACGCGCTACGATGCCGGGGTCGAGGCGCCGTTGCTGGCCGCGATCGAAGCCCTGGCCAAGGGAGGCCGCGCCTTCCCGCTGGAGGTGGCGGGGACCGAGCGCACCGCCTCGAACTGGATTTTCCTCCATGTCCAGCCCTCGCGCGCGTTGCAGCAGCTCGCCGACCTGGTGACGGTGACCGCCGCCCCGTTTCGCCGCACCGGGGGCACGGCGCCCGAGTGGATGAGCGCCTACCCCGAAAAGCTGCCCTTCTTCGAGCGTTACGGCTCGCCCAACGTGTTCACCCAGTTCGAGCCGCACCTGACCCTGCTTGCCAACGAGACCAGCCCGGCTCTCGAGGACTGGCTTGCCGAGGCGCAGCGCACCCCTCCCGCGGCCCATGGCTCGGTCGAGGGGATCGGCGTCGCGCGGGTCGACGGGCATGGCCAGATCGTCGAGATCCTCGCCGAATACCGCTTCGAGGGCGCGCGCTGAACCTTGCCTCGGCCGCGGGCAGCGCGCGGCCGTTTATCCCCTGTGCGGACAGGCGCTGCACTTGGGGACCCTCGCGGCGCCCGGCTTGGTAGCAGGGAGGCTGAAGTCTTGCGGGCCAGGTTCGCCCCGGCAAGGTGCGGCCCCGATCCGGGCAAAAGACGCGAAAAAAGGGAAGCAGCGGTCATGGATAGCAAGAAGCCGGTGGCGGGCCCAGCGGGCCTGCCCGAGCGGGCGGGGAACGGAGTGGCGAACCATGGCTGAGCCGCTTCACGCGCAAGCCTTGCGCGCCCCCGAAGCCGCCGCGGTCAAGGTGGGCGGGCTGCCCACCCGCACCAAGGCGCTTTATGGCCTTGGCAATATCGGCAACCAGCTGTTCCGCGACGCGCCGATGATGCTGCTGCTGTTCTACCTCACCAGCATTATCGGCATCGCGCCGGCGATTGCGGGCGCGGCGATCTTCGTGCCCAAGGTCTTCGTCGGCGCGCTATCCGACTTCGCGGTGGGCATCGTCTCGGACCGCAACCTGCATCGCTTCCGCCGGCGCAACTGGCTGCTCGTCGGTGCGGCGCTGGCGCCCGTCGCGATGATCGCGACCTTCTTCGTGCCCCTGGCCGGAACGCTCGGCCAGGTCGCCTACGTGATCGCCACGTTCAGCTTCTACATGCTGACGTTCGCAAGCTTTTCGGTGCCCTTCCTCGCGCATTTCTCCGAGATCAGCGAGGACCCGCAGGAGCGCACCGTGCTGATGGCGTGGAAGCACGCCTGGACCGGCGCGGGGCTGCTGCTCGGCTCGGCGCTCACGCCCTGGCTGATCTACCGCATGGGAGGCGACCGCCTGGCCTATGTCGCGGGGGCGGCCTTCCTGGGGGTGGTCTCCTCGATCAGCCTCGTCACCGCCTGGGCGGCGGTGCGCAAGGTGGCGGTGAGTGAGGCGGGCAGCGACAAGCTGACCTTGCGCGTCCTTCTGGGCACGCTCGCTTTCCGCCCGTTCCGCATCCTGTGCCTTTCGGCGATCTGCATGACGGTCGCGGCGGGGACCTGCTCGGCCGCGCTCGCCTTCTTCATCACCTATGCGATGGGCCGCGCCGACGCGCTGGTGCAACTGGGCATCCTCGTCGCCATCGCGGGCGGGGTGGTGCTGGTTGCCTCGCCGTTCTGGGTCTGGGTGGCGAAGCGGGTGGGCAAGCGCAACGCCTATGTGCTGGGTGCGCTCGGCCACGTCGCGACGCTGCTGGTCTGGTCGAACGCGGGCAGCGGGCCGGGCTCGATATGGGTGACGTATGTGTGCTCGGGCTTCGTTGGCCTGTTCAACTCGGGCTGGGGGCTGATCGCGCTTTCGCTGCTGACCGACGCCATGGCCGCCTCGCGCCAGGCGAGCGGGCGCGACACCGCCGGGGCCTTCGCGGCGATCTGGTCGATGCTCGAGAAAGCGGGAATTGCGCTGGGCGGTACGCTCGTCGTCAGCGCGATCCTGACGCTGGGCGGCTTCGATTCCGCCGCGGCCAAGCAACACCTGGGACAGAGCGCCGAGGCCGTCACGGCGATCCGCTACGCCTTCGGCTACGTCCCGGCTGCGCTCATGGCCATGGCGGCCCTGATCATCTGGCGCTTCGTGCCTCATTCCAGCCCGGAGGACGCGGCATGAAGCCGGTTCGGATCGCTCTGGCGGCGAGTGCGGGGTTGGCGGGCCTTGCCCTGGCGCTGTCGCAGGGCGCGGGCGCCGATACGCGGCGCGAGGCCGACAAGCTCACCTACCATTACGATGCGGGCCGCCAGGGCTGGTACGACGGCGAGAGCGAGCTGACCCCGCAGGCGGTCGCGGGGCCCGCGTTCGGCCAGATCTGGCAGTCGCCGGTGCTCGACGGCTTCGGCGAGGTGCCCGCGCGCCTCTTCGCCTCGCCGCTCTACATCGCCGATCTCGCCTTCGATGCAGGGCCCTTCGCGGGCAAGGCGCTGCCGCTGGCCTTCGCGGTGACGAGCACGGGCTATGCCTATGCCATCCACGCCGGGCCCGACGCGGGGCGCAACGCGGGCGCGGCGCCGGGCGCGATACTGTGGAAGCGCCGCCTCACCGAAACCCCTTGCCAGGACGGGCAGATGGGCAATCTCTCGACCCCGGTGATCGACCGCGCGGCGGGAAGGCTCTACGTGACGAGCTGCCGCGACGACTGGGTCTGGGACGTCCACGCGCTCGACTTGCGCACCGGCGCCGAGATCGCCGGCTGGCCGCTCGAAGTGAGTGCGCGCACGGTGACGGCGGACGTGAACCGCAACGGCACCTCGCATTTCGTGGCCGGGCAGACCTATTTCCAGCGCGGCGCGCTCAATCTCTCGGCCGATGGAGGCAAGCTCTACGTCGCCTTCGGGCCCGACATGCAGGGCTTCCTGGTTTCGCTCGACACCGGGGCCGATGGTCGCGCGAAGCCAGCCATCACGAGCGCGTTTTCCTCGATGCCCAGCGAGACGATGCAGCAGGGCGGCATGTGGGGTGCTTCGGGCCCGGCGATCGATGGCGAGGGGCGCATCGCCATCGCCTCGGGCGCCAGCGTGCTCAACGCGCTCAACCAGGGCGGTATTCCCGGCATCTATCCCGATGTCGACCACGCCTGGGGCCAGTCGATCCTGCAACTGCGCGACGAGCCCGGCAAGGGGCCGGGCACGGGCCTGACGCTGATCGGCGCCTTCTCGCCGTTCAACTACTGCCAGACGGCGGCCTCGGACATCGACATTGCCAGCAGCGGGGTGGTCGCCTTCGACCTGCCCGCGGGAAGCTCGCGCACGGTGCACCTGCTGGGCCTCGGCGCGGCCAAACAGGGCCTTGCCTACCTGCTCGACCGCGAGCACATGCCGGGCAACGTGACGCGCCGCCACGCCTGCAGCAGCGATCCAGCGAGCGATGGTTCGCTGCTCGATCCGGCGGTGCAGCCCGCATTCGGATCGCGCGGGCCGACGCTGGTGTTCGGGCCCTATTCGGACACCATCGGGATGGGCAATTCGGCCAAGAGCCGCAGCGTTCTGGCGCATTTCCGCAGCCGCGACGGGGCCGACTACCTCTACTTCGCGGGCAGCGCGAAGGAGGGCGAGGATTTCGGCACCAACGTGCCGCCCAGCCTGGTACGTGCGCGGGTCGTGGCCGAGCCGGGCAAGGACGCCTACTTGCGGGTTGACGCGCGCGAGATGAGCGTGACCTTGCAGAACCCCGGCCCGCCGGTGGTGACGAGCCACGGCGGCGAGGGCGGTGTGGTCTGGGTGCTCGATCCCAACGCCCCGCGCAGCGTCGACGTCTACCAGAAGGACGCGCCCGGCGCGCGCCTTCACGCTTTCGACGCGCAGACCCTGAAGCCGCTGTGGAACAGCGGCAATGCGCTCTACACTTCGGGCAAGTACAATGAGGTTGCGGCGATGGACGGCATGGTGATCGTCGGCACCGACCGGCTCCAGGCCTTTGGCCTGCGCACCGCCACGACGCCCCGTTTCGCCGATGCCCCGGTGCGCAAGGCGGTGGCGACATCGGATGCGGCGGTGGGCAAGGCGGTCTACGACGCGCGCTGCTCCAGTTGCCACAGCGCGGCGAGTTCGGGCGCCCCGCCGGTGACGGTCTTGGCAACCTACCCGCTCGAGCGCATCGTCTCGGTGCTCACCGAGGGCAAGATGAAGGAAATGGCCGCCGGGCTCAGCCGCGACCATGTCCGGGCCGTTGCCGAGCACGTGCGCGCGCAAGGCGCCCAGCACTGAACCGCGCTCGGCCCGCCGCGCAGTTGCGACGGGCCGAGCCGCCGTGGGGCCTGCTTCTCTTGACGCTGGGCCTCGCCTGTTCCTAGGACCGGAACCCGGATCCCTCCTGCGGGTTGGTGGTTCGACCGTTGTCCTGTCCCGTGGGTGCATCGTGCAATGCGCGAAGGGTAGGCCTCGGCCGATCGCCCGGCCCGATATCCCAGTTCGGAACAGCGCTGACGTGTCCATTGCCTCCCTATCCCGTGTCCACTCCCGCCCCCGTCGTTTCGTGCGTCCTTCGCGGATCGCGCTGCTGACCGGGATTGCCCTGGCTGGCACGGGCTCGGTGCTTGCCGCGCAAGACAACAAGAACGCGGCTTTCGAACTGAGCGGCCCGGCGCTCCTGATGCAGGTCACGCGCGGCGGGAAGACACTGCCGATTGCGCAAGTGCCCAACCTCCAGGCGGGTGATACCATCACGATGCACCTGCCGTTGCCTTCGGACAAGGATGGCGACGAAAAGCACGGCAAGCATGACAAGGACGAGGCGGTCAAGGACCGGGCGAGCGACTTCCTCCTCGTCACGGCCTTCCTGCGCGGTGCGGTCAATCCCCCGCCCGACCAGTGGATCCACTCCGCGCAGGGCTGGAAGTCCAAGGCCAAGGACAACACCCTCGAACTGACGGTGCCGGAGGGCGCGCGCCAGATGGTGTCGCTGCTGGTGCCGCGCACCCAGGGTGCGGAAGGGGTGCTCGAGGACGCGGTGCAGGGCAAGCCGGGCGAATTCGTGCGCGCCGGCGGCGAGCTCTACGAGGCCTCGCTCGACCATGCGCGGCTCGAGACTTTCATGGGTTCGATCCGCGCGCAGGGCGATCGCAACCCCGAGGCGCTGCGCAAGGTGGCGCCGGTGCTTGCCTCGAGCCTGGGCATCAAGCTGCAGAAGGACTGCCTCGACAAGGTGCTCGAGGAACAGGCCTCGTGCCTCGTCGAAGGGCGCTCCTCGCTGGTGCTGAGCGACCTGCACACCAGCTCGCTCGCCGACACGCTGACGGGCACGCCGACCGATCTCGCGCTGCAATTGAGCGCCACGCCGCAGGCGGGATCGGGCACCTATAGCGCCTATATCGGCGTCGCGCGGGATATTGCGCGCCTGCTCGGCGCCTTCAACAACCCCCAGTTCGGCTATCTTCCCGCGCTCGCGATGCGGCGCAAGGACGAGCTCTCGCTGCTGCTCAACACCGCGCCTTCCTTCGCCAAGCCCAAGTCGGTGATGGTGGTGGGCATGCCCGCGATCGAGGCCGACGTGCCGCCGCAGCTGCGCGCGAAGAGTCCGGCCCCGATCTGCGCGGTGCAGGGCAGTGTGGTGTTGCCCGTCGAGGGCGCGCCGCTGGTCTTCGCCACCGACTTTGCCCACGCCATGGCGCTGCGGGTCACCGCGAGCGACGGCAAGAGCCTCGACATTCCCGTCGCGGCGCAGGCCGACCGGGGCGGATACGTGTTCGACTCCGCTTCGATTCCCAAGGGCTTCACCGGGTCGTTGCGCGCGCACCTGCACGGCCAGTGGGGCTTTGCGCCCTTCGAAGGGCCCGACTTCGTGCTCCAGCGCCCCGACGGTTCGGACTGGCAGCCGGTGGGCGAGGAGGGCGCGCTCGTGCTTGGACGCGACAGCACCGCGTTGCTCGCGGGGGGCGCGCCGGGCTGCGTCAGCGCGGTGACGCTCGAGCCCGAGGGCGCGGTCAAGGGCGCAGGAGCGCCGCGCGCGCTCGAATGGTCGGTCAAGGACAACGAGCGGCTGGCGGTTCCCGTCCCGCTCAAGGATGCCCGCCCCGGCCCGGTTCGCCTGACGCTGCACCTGCAGGGCGTGGCGCAGCCGGTCTCGGTCACGCTCGACACGCGCGCCGAGACCAGCCGCATCGACGCCCTCGAACTGCACGAAGGCGATAGGCTGGCGGAGCTTTCGGGCCAGCGGCTCGACCAGGTCCGCAAGATCACGGCGGGATCGCTCGTGCTTGCGCCCGTGGCCGAGGGGCTCGAACGCAGCGACGGGCTTGACGTGCTGCGCCTCGCGGTCGCGGGCGGGGAATTGCCCAAGGCCGGCACTCCCATCCAGGCCCAGGTCGAGCTGGCCAGCGGGCGCACGATTGCGCTTGCCACCAGCGTCGCGCCGCCGCGTCCCTCCGCGCATGTCCTGTCGCGCAGCGTGCGTCTGCCCGCTCCCATGCAAGGCGAGCGAGCGCTGGTGCTTACCTCCGACGACTTCTTGCCCGCGGGCGGGGAACTCGTCTTCTCGCTCGAGGGCGCCGCGGGCCAGCCCTTCACGCGCGACGTGGCGGTCGAGATCGCTCCTTCCTCGGGTGCGGCTCTCGCGCGGCTCGCGATCGGCAAGGGCCTCGTGCCCTCGAGCCCGGGGGTCGTCGTCGGGCGCCTCGATTCCTCGGTCCTGCCGCAAGGGAGCTACGGTCCCTTGCGCTACCGCCTCGTCGAGAGCGGGGTGGCGGGCGACTGGCAGCCCTTGGCGACGTTGGTGCGCCTGCCGCGGATCGAGGGGGTGACCTGTCCCAAGGGCGGGGTGGGGACGTGCACGCTGACGGGACGCAACTTGTTCCTGGTTTCGGCGGTGGCGGGCCACGCCGGTTTCGACGAGGCCATCTCGGTGCCGCCGGGCTTTACCGGCGAGGACGTCAAAGTGCCGCGCCCGGCCGAGGGAAAGCTCTACCTGCGGCTGCGCGACGATGCCGGAGCGGTCGCGACGCTGGACAGCTGAGCCGAGGCGCTCGAGGCGCCTTTCGGTGCCATCGTGGCCCATTCGATTCGAGCCCTTGCCCAAGCTGCGCGAGGCGCGTGACCGTGCCCCTCGAAAAGCCCCTCCTGTCTGAGCGCGAATAAATTTTTTTTATAATGAATTAAATTGGGATTGCCGCGTCGCGCGTGTCGCTGGCGGGGGTTGGCCAAGCCTTGACCCAGCTCCGCTTGATCCGCGTGTTGCAGTGCACCTCAATGTTCATTGCCTATGATAAATAGCGAAAAAATGCGTTTTTAAACGATTGTTCTGAGGCTTTTCCCAGGGTCCCATGGTGCAAGTGCGCGACCGTTCGGGCACCGTGTCGATCCTGTGGGGGCGCTGTCGTTTCAGGTTGCGTATAAATTTCAGTATGTATTTTTTATTTTACAACATGTGGCAATTCGCGTTAGCCAAGTAGGCGACGGGCACATAGGGGCGTCCGTCGGTTCAAGGGCCTCCGCGAAAAAGACGGGGCCGGGGCAAAAAACAAATGGGAGGGGTCAATGCTTGATCCAAAACGCGTTTTCCGCCTGTCGTCGGGTGTCGGAAGCTTCGTGCTTGCGCGCGCTTTGCTGGGGGCGGCCACCGTCCACGCGCAGGCCGCGCCGCCACCGCAGCCGGCCGGGACGAGCGAAGAGCAGTCCGACAGCGCCGACGCAGAGGACCCCGCCAGCATAACCGACAAGAGCGACCTCGATCCCGCGTTCGAGCGCGAGATCATCGTCACCGCGTCCACCGGCACCAACATCTCGGGCGTCAAGCCGGTTGGCAGCGAGGCGGTCGTGATGGACCGCAACGCGATCCTGCAGACCGGCAAGAACAGCGTGGCCGACGTCGTTCGCACGCTGCCCCAGATGCAGAACCTGGGCTTCGACGAGGCCGCGACCGGGGCCAACGCCAATGCCAGCGGCAACAGCAACCGCGGAACCACGCTCAACTTGCGCGGCATCGGCTCGAACGCGACGCTGATCCTCGTCGACGGGCACCGCGTGGCGCCTTCGGGTGCGGCCAATTCGTTCACCGATGCGGTGCAGGTGCCGGTGTCCGCGCTCGAACGGGTCGAGGTCGTCGCCGACGGAGCCTCGGCGATCTACGGCTCGGATGCGATCTCGGGCGTGGTCAACTACGTGCTGCGCAAGAAGTTCGACGGGATCGAACTGGGCGGGCGCTACAACTTCAACAAGTACTACGACGAGTTCGCGCTGAGTGCAGTCGGGGGCCTCGCCTGGGATTTCGACGGGCGCGAAGGCAGCGTGATGGTCGCCTACGAGCATTCGGAGCGGGGCTACGTCGCGCGTGGCAAGATTCCCTACTTGCGCCAGGACTTGCGCCGCTACGGCGGTGCCGATTTCCGGATCGTGGGCAACGTTGCCTCGCCGGGCAGTCCGGGCAACATCGTGGTGCCCTCGGGCGCCTTCGGCCAGCCCGGCGCGACCAATCCGGCCTTCCCCGAGGCGGGCGGCTACATCTATTACGCGATTCCATCCGGGACCACCGGGGTTCCCTCGGTCGACAGCCTCATCGCCGACAGCGCGAACCTCGTCGACCGGTCGGACTACGAGGACTTCCTGCCCAAGTCGCGGCGCAACCAGGTGGTGGTCTACCTCAACCAGGAACTGACCGAGGACCTCGAGTTCTACAACCAGACCTTCTACAACAAGCGCCAGCTCTGGACGCGCACGTTCCTGCCCAACAACACCTCGTCCTCCTCGTTCGACGTGACCATCCAGCCCGGCACGCCCTATTACATCGAAGGCATCCCCGGGGTGGCCGCGGGCTCGTCCTATACCGTGCAGTACAATCTTGCCGCGCACATGGCGAACGGCCCGGCCTTCATCAACTACAACCCCGAGGAGACGATTTCGACCACCACGGGCCTGCGCGCCAAGCTGTTCTCCGACTGGGAGGGCGAGGTCTATTACACCTACGGCCAGAACAAGACCTGCGGGGTATGCTACCTTGGCAATTTCGTGAACGGCGACAGCGACAGCGCATTCAACGCGGCGGTCAACCAGGGCCTGATCAACCCTTATTCGGATGCGCAACTTACCCAGGACCAGCTCGACCTGATCCTGGGCACCAACTACCAGTATTCGCAGAACTATTTCCACGACGTGGTGGCCAAGGTGAACGGTGCGCTGTTCGACCTGCCGGGCGGCACCGTCAAGATGGCGCTGGGCGGCGAATACACTTTCACCATCAACAAGCTGCAGAACGGGGCCTCGCGCGGGCCGGACAACATCCTCGATGCCAGCAACGATGCCAATTCGCGCCGCACGCGTACGCAGTACGCCGCTTTCGGCGAGCTCTACGTGCCGGTTATCTCGCCCGACATGCACGTGCCGCTGATGGACGAGTTCCTGGTCAACGCCGCGATCCGCTACGATGACTATTCCGATTTCGGGGGGACGGTGAACCCCAAGATCGGCGCGACCTGGACGATCAACAACGACCTCGCGCTGCGGGGTTCGTGGGGCACCTCGTTCCGGGCACCGGGCCTGCCCGAACTCGAGCCGGGACTGTTTTCGGTGGCGGTGCAGGTGCCGGTCTATCCCAACAATTCGGGGCGCGACGACATCGCGCTGATCGCGGGTCTGCCTTATTCCAACATCCTCATACGCCTGGGCGGCAATCCCGAGCTCAAGGCCGAGAAGGGCACGACCTGGTCGCTGGGCGCGGACTTCACCCCCAGCTACGTCCCGGGCCTCAAGATCTCGGGGACGTATTACCGGATCGAATACAAGGACCAGATCCTGGGCGTGCCCTGGGCCTCGTTCCTCACCAGCCCCGAGACGGCGAGCGTCTACAGCGACTACATCGTGCCGATTTCCAACGGGGCTTCGTGCGTCAACGGGAACTCGTCGACTTATGACCCCGCGCTCGTGCCCTTCCTCGAGAACTTCCTGTACGGCTCGGCCAGCATCACCAACCCTTGCGGTATTTCGGTGGTGCTCGACGGGCGCTACCAGAACGTGGCGACCGCGGTGCAGACGGGCATCGACTTCCAGGCCGACTACATGATCCCGACCGACCTCGGCACGTTCCTGCTCGGAGGAAGTTTTACCAAGATCCTCAAGAACGAACAGCAACTGGCGCCCGGACTGCCCACGTTCGACGCGCTCGATCGCATCAACTATCCGGTCAGCTTCCGTGCGCGCGGCAACCTGGGCTACCTCAACGGCCCGTTCTCGGCGACGCTCTACATGAACCACGTGGGCGGCTATCTCAACGACCAGCCGATCACGATCCAGAACGTCGTCCAGCCCAACAGCCAGGTGCCCTCGTGGACGACCTTCGATCTCTCGATCGGCTTTGCCTTCGACGATGACGCGCGCTGGGATTTCATGCGCGGGGTGCGCTTCTCGACCACGGTGCAGAACCTGTTCGACGCCGATCCGCCCATCGTACTCAGCGGGCAGAGCGCGATCGATATGCGCAACGCCAATCCCTATGGGCCGATCGTGCAGTTCTCGCTGACCAAGGCCTTCCATTGAACCCGGATTCGCATGGCGGACGACAGGACTTCTGCGCCTGTCTGCCCGCTGTGTGAATTTGCCACGTAAGCCCATAGATGTAATCGCAAAAGTCGCTAGTCTTCGAGCCGAGAGGTCCATGCCTGGGCCAGGCTCTTTCCCGGAGGTACCCTGATGAAATCCGCGCTTACGGCCGGAACGGCGATCGCCGTGCTGCTCGCATCGTCCCTGATCCCCTCGCTCACCGCGGCGGCGCAGGCCGCACCCTCGGGCAAGAGCGCCCCTGTTGCCGTGAAGGAGCGCCCCTGGATGGACACGAAGCTGCCGGCCGAACGCCGTGCGGACCTGCTGCTCGCGCAGATGACCCTCGACGAGAAGATCGCCATGTTGCACGGACCCATGGCCATGCCTTTCGGCGGGGCGACGCTGCCCGAAGGCGCGATCGGCTCGGCCGGCTTCATTCCCGGCAACGCGCGCCTCGGTATCCCCGCGATCAACGAATCCGATGCGAGCCTGGGCGTTACCAACCCGGGATCGGTGCGCGGCGACAAGGACCTGTCGAGCGCGCTTCCCTCGAGCCTGGCGCTGGCGGCGACCTTCGATCCGGCGATCGCGCGAGCGGGTGGCCAGGTGGTGGGCACCGAGGCGCGCGCCAAGGGCATCAACGTCCAGCTCGCAGGCGGTGTGAACCTCCTGCGCGATCCGCGCGGCGGGCGCAATTTCGAGTATCTGGGCGAGGATCCGCTGCTCGCAGGCACGCTTGCGGGCGCCTCGATCGCGGGTATCCAGTCGACCGGCGTGGTCTCGACGATCAAGCACTTCGCGATCAACGCGCAGGAGCACTTGCGCATGACCGCCAATTCGGTGATCGACGAGGCGCCCTTTCGCGAAAGCGACCTGCTGGCTTTCGAAATCGCCATCGAGCAGGGCGACCCCGGCTCGGTGATGTGCGCCTACAACATGGTGAACGGCGTCTACGCCTGCCAGAACGACCACTTGCTCAACACCGTCCTCAAGAAGGACTGGGGCTACAAGGGCTGGGTCATGTCGGACTGGGGGGCGGTGCATGGCCTCGAGGCCTTCACCGCCGGGCTCGACCAGCAGTCGGGTGAGCAGCTCGACAAACAGGTGTGGTTCGACAAGCCGCTGAAGGCGGGCGTGGAAGCCGGGACGATCCCCGTGGCGCGTCTCGACGACGCGGTTCGGCGGATCCTCTCGGCGATGTTCGCGCATGGCCTCTTCGACAATCCCCCCGTCAAGGGCCCGATCGATTTCGCCGCCCACATGAAGACGGTCCAGAAGGAGGCCGAGGACAGCATCGTCCTGCTCCAGAACCGCGACAACATCCTGCCCCTTGCCCGCACCGCCAAGCGCATCGCGGTGATCGGCGGCCATGCCGATGCGGGCGTACCTTCGGGCACCGGCTCCTCGCAGGTGAGCACACCCTACCAGGAGAGCCCGTTCCCGCCGCGCAGCGTGCCGCTGGGCGGCGAGGGGATGATGGCGGCCTTCGCGCGCGTGGTGTTCCATCCCTCCTCGCCGCTTGCCGCAATCCGCGAGATGGTGGGGGCCTCCTCGCAGGCCGCGATGGGCATCTACCCCGGCGAAAAGGCCAAGGCGAGCGATGCGGTGGTGACCTTCGACACCGGTTTCTACCCGCAAGCGGCGGCGCAGGCGGCGAGCAAGGCCGACCTAGCCGTGGTCTTCGTCTACCAGCCCTCGGGCGAGGGCGAGGACGTGCCCGACATGTCGCTCCCCTTCGGGCAGGACGCCCTCGTCGAGGCGGTGGCCAAGGCCAATCCCAACACCGTGGTCGTGCTTCAGACGGGCAATCCGGTCGACATGCCCTGGGCCGACAAGGTCAAGGGCATCGTCCAGGCCTGGTATTCGGGCAACAAGGGCGGCGAGGCGATCGCGCGCGTGCTGTTCGGCGAGGTGAACCCCTCGGGCCGACTGCCGCTGACCTGGCCGGCGAGCGCCAGCCAGCTCCCGCGCCCGACGATCCCCGGCTGGGGCGAACCCGAGGGCACCAAGGTCGACGTCGACTACAACATCGAGGGCGCGGACGTCGGCTATCGCTGGTTCGCCCGCAAGGGGGCGACCCCGCGCTATTGGTTCGGACATGGCGAGAGCTACACCAGCTTCGCGCACGAAGGGCTCAAGCTACGTGGCGGCAAGGCGCCGAGCGCGAGCGTGACCGTGCGCAACACCGGCAAGGTGGCGGGCAGCGACGTGGTCCAGCTCTACCTCGTCGCGCGCCCGGGTGGTTCGGCGCGGCGCCTGCTCGGCTTTACCAAGGTCGCGTTGGCGCCGGGTGAGAGCCGGACGGTGACGCTGCCGATCGACCCGCGTCTGCTCGCCGATTTCGATGCCAAGGCGAAGGCCTGGACGATCGCCTCGGGCACGTACCGGATCGGCGTCGGGGTCGATGCCGGAACGGTCGAGGGCGTCCAGGCCGTCGCGCTGCCGGCCTTCACGTTGAAGCCTTGAGCGCGTCGGGGACGCCCGGCTGGGTGGCGGCGTCCCCGGCCGTTGCAAGCGCGGCGCCGGACTTGTCCTGCTGCGGGCGGTGCCCACTCATTCGCTTGTAGAAGCGCGAGAAGTACGAGGGATCGGAGAAGCCGAGATCCTCGGCCACTTGCACCACGCTGGCGCTGGTGAAGCAGAGCAGGCGCTGGGCTTCGAGCAGCAGGCGCGCGTGGATGAGGTCGCTGGGCGTGCAGTCGAGCGTGCGGCGGCAGATCCGGGTCAGGGTCTTGCCGCTGACGCCGAGCCGTTCGGCGAACCATTCGACCGGGCGGTGCTCGGTCAGGTGCTGTTCGATCAGCCGCCGGAAGCCGGCGAGGCGCGCGTCGTCGGGAAGCGTCGGGCGCTCGGCGGCCCCGCGCTCTTCCAGGCTGCGCACGAGCGCTTCGGCTAGCGCCAGGAACAGGGCCGAGGGGCTGCGCCAGTCGGTCTGGAGCGCGAGCATCTCGCGGCACAGCCAGTCGACGCGCTCGGTCGCACTGGCCGCGATCGATCCGCTCGCCCCCAGCGTCAGCATGCGCCGCAAGGGGTCCTCTGGCGATGTCCCGCGCGCCAGGAAGCCGCCCGAAAGCGAGAGGACGAAGCCGCGCGTCTCGGGCTGGAAGTGGAAGCCGTGCACGCTGCCGATGGGAATGGCCATGAAGCAGGGTCCGGATAGGTCTTCCGCGCGCCCGTCGCAGCGAAACGAGACCTGTCCGTGCGATACCAGCAGGATCTGCACGCTGTGCAGGTGGCGATGCGCGCCGATTTCCCAGTCGAGCAGCGAACTGCGCGCCGCGATCGTCTCTATGTGACCGAACTGCGCGGGTGCATCGCCGGGGTCTTCACCGTAGAGGAGGAACGTGGGGATCGTGCTGGGGGTCATCGGGCCTGTCCGTAGAGTGCCCGATGATTGGCATGCGCGAGAGGGGCTGTCGAGCCCGGCCGTGTGCGGGGGAAGCGATCAGGGTGTGGCCGTTGCGTAGCGGTCCCAATGGGTGAGGAGGTCGTCGACCAGTACCGAGCCGACCGTGTAGAGGTTCTCGACGGCCGCCTCGAGCCCGGCATAGCCCTCGTTCTCGCGCAGCAGGTAGCTGGTGGCATCGGTGCCGGGCGGGGGCATCGTGTAGTTGGACCCGGCGCGCAGCACCAGCACCCGGTCGCGGTCGGCGCGCCCGGCGGCGTCGAGGTAGGTCATCGCCTGCATAACCCCGGTGTCCTCCATGGCCGATGTGACGAACTCGCCCTTGCCCTCGGTCCAGGTCTTGACCCAGTGGTTGGCCCAGTCGGTCATGCGCGCGCCATGCCAGAAGGTCATCGCCGAAAGCTGCTCGCCCTCGAGTACGAAAGGTGGGCGCTGCGCCTTGGGGAAGCCGCTGAACTGCGCGCGCTCCTTGGCGATCGCCGGGCTGTCGGGCAGCTGGACCGCCCGGATGCGCGCGAAGGCCCAGCGCTCCAGCGTGGGATTGATCGCGAAGACTTCTCCGCCCGAGCGATCGAGCGGGGTGGTGGTATCGTTCGGTCCTTGCGTACCGCGCGGGAAATAGCCGTATTTCCAGTCCTTGGGGATTTCGCGCGGATCGATTTCGTGGGCGAGGTCGCCATCCACGACATAGCGCGCGAGCGCGACCGAGCCGATCGAGGCGTCCGCCGGGTCGATCCCCGCGATCCCGGCGACCAGCCAGTAGGCCTGGCGCAGGTCGAAACGCGGGTCGAGGCCGAGCGCCATCGTCGCGGCGGTGGAGCGTGCGGTGCCCACCCCCGTGACCACGCCCAGGACCTGCGTCTCGGGGTTGTAGTAGAGGTCGTGGAAGCCCTGGGGGAAGGGAATGCGCAGGGACAGGCCCCGCCGCTCCTTCCAGAGCTGGAATTCGCCCGCCGCATCGCCTTCGTCCGCACCGATCTCGAAGAGCGAGACGATCACCACCCGAACGGGCAGCGGATGGGCGCAAGGGTAGGCGGGCTTGCACGCGGCAAGCGCCTGTTCGGCCAAGCTCCGGGCATCGCCTTGCGCGCGCGCCGCAACCGGGAGCAGGACAAGGTTGGCGAAGGCGAATGCGCAGGCGAGCACCAGGGCGGCGGGGAAGCGGAATCGGGGCATGGCGGGACTCGTCGAAAAGGCCCAGACAAGGCAGCCGGAACCCGTGGACGCCAGATGGCAGACGGGTTCCGGCCGGAGGGGCATGAGGAGTTGGAGGTGGCAGGTGTGTCGGCCACCTCCGGCTCGGGGGAATTCAGAACTTGTATTCGATGGTCGCCTGGATGTTGCGCGGCACCTGCGGAAGCACGATGTCGGCCCCGAACAGGTCCTGCCCGCCGGCGCGGAAGTAGCGCGCGTTGTTGGCGTTCTTCACGACCGCGCGGAACAGCCAGGGGCCGGTGGTGAACGAGGCGCCCAGGTTGACCAGCCAGTAGGAGGGCAACTTGTTGTTCTGCGCATAGTCCGAGTAAGTCGAATCGACGTGGCTGACATCGGCGTTGAGCGCGATACCGTTGTCGAAGGCATAGGTCGCGGTGCCCGAGACCACGTTCTGCGGCAGGCCGGGGCGGCGCGCCTTGGCCTTGCTGTCGAAGTAGACGAGGCCGAACTGCGAGCCGCCGAAGAACAGCGCGGGATCGATCCCGGCAAGGCTCTCCGCGCCATAGTAGTTGAAGTAGGAGCCCGCTTCATAGGCGCCGATGTTGTAGACGTTGAGGTGGGTGAACGAACTCGTCACCAGCAGGTGCTCGTCGACCGACCAGCGCATCTCGGCCTCGATGCCCTTGCTCTGCAGGATCTGGTTGGTGAGCGAGCTTTCGGCGGCGGCGGCGGTGCGCTTCTGGTTGTAGATCGAGACCGCCGCGTAGAGCCGCTTGTCGAGGAATTCGCCCTTGATGCCGCCTTCGAGCAGCTTGGATTTGCCGAGCACCTGGCCACCCAGGATATTCTTCACATAGAGTTCCGAGCCTTCGCCCGCGACGATGGTGCTCTGGCGCGCGATGGTGACGTAGGGGATGAGCCCGATGGGTGACTTGTAGGACGCGCTCACGTTCCACGAGAAGCCGTTCTCGCTGCCCGAGGCGCTCGAGACGTCGCCTACGTTGCCAGAAATATCACCCGGTGCGTACTTGTCGAGGATCGCGCGCGAGACTGCGTGGACGCGGTCGTAGCGCGCGCCCGCGATCACATCGAGGCCGAAGTTGAAGTCGAGGTCGACGAGCCCGGCAAGGCCGAGATCGGTGTAGTGGCCGATGAGGTAGTCGGAATAGTCGCAGTCGCATTCGGTGGCGAGAAGGCGGGTCGAGCGTGCATCGTAGCCGACCGTGATGTCGGGCCGGTTCCAGAGCTCGACGCCATAGTCGTCGCCGAAGTGGAAGTGGGTGTAGCGCAGCGAGGGCGAGAGCTGGAGCGAGATCTTGGCGGCCGAGGTGTCGAAGCTGTCCGAGATCACCAGCTTGTTCTCGGCCACGTAGGACTTGAACGCTTGCGCGAAGCCGTAGGCGTTCTCGTTCAGGTTGTCGCCGCCGTCGTAGAACATCTGGTTCTTGATCTGGAGGTTGCCCGCGCCCTGCCAGATGAGATCGAAATAGGCGGTCTTCTGGGTGTTGTTGAGGCGGTCGTTCTTGCCGGTCAGCGTGGTCTTGCGGCTGATGTGGGTGGTGCCTGCGTTCTCCAGATTGAGGTCGGTGTTGGCGTTGAAGCAGGCGGTGGACAGGCCGCTCGAATCGGGCACGAAGACGCCGCAGTTGTAGCTGCCGTACCAGGCGAGGCCGTTGCCGCCGTTGGCCGCACCCGCCTCGGCGCGCGAAATCTTGCCGTCGCCGTCGGTGTCGAGCTGGCTGCCCACGCCCGTTACGTAAGTGCCGTTGTCGATCAGGTCCTGCGTCACACGGTTCCAGCCGCTGTTCTGCACCGAGTTGTACTTCTGGTACATGACGCCGAATTCGGTGCGCAGGCTGGAGGTGATGTCGGTCTCGAAGGCGGCCGAGAACAGCGCGTTGTGGGTGAAGACGTTGTCGTAGTAGCTGCCCGAATGCTCGACTTCGCCGTAGACGCTGTAGCCGAATTCGTGGTTGCCGATCCGTCCGGGGCCGGTCACGTTGGCCTTGAGCACGTTGCGGCTCCAGCTGCCCGTGTCGTAACTGACGTAGCCGGTGGTGTCGCCCGAATAGGACCCGTCGGAAGCGCGCGCGGTCTTGGGCACGAAGTTCATGTAGCCGCCGATCTTGGACGGCCCGTAGATCACCGAGGCGGGGCCGCGCACGATGTCGATGCGGTCGGCGGCCCCGATCGGGGTCGAATAGTTGCCCGGGTTGTCGAGGCGCAGCATTCCGCGGAAATAGACGTCGCTGGGCGCGCCGCGGATGTCGAGCGCGCCGCCGGTGCCGAAGAACGAACTGGTGAAGATGCCCGGTGCCTGCGAGACGAGGTCGTAGATCTGGGTGATGCCGAAGCGTTCCATCTGCTCGGAACTGACCGTCGAGGCCGAGCGCGGGGTTTCCGCGATCGTCTTGTCGAAGCCGAACACCGTGCCCACGTCCTTGATCGGCAGAGCGTCGAGCGAGCCGGTGACGATGATCTCGTTCGCCGGGTTGGCGTTCGGCGCTTCGGGTTGCTGCTGCGCGAAGGCGGGGGTCGTGAGGGCGGTGCAGCCCAGAAGGCCGGCGGACAGGCCCAGGAGCGGGCCGCGCCGAGTGCGTGAACGCGGCTTGGGACGCGTGGCCTCGCCAGCAGGACGATGCAGGTGAATCATGATAGGCCCCTCATACGAATTGGCGGCGCGCCGGCCCTGACCAGCGGCCTTGGTTCTGTTCTTTGGTGCCTTCCGGTCTTCCCCTTGCCCATGAAAGGATGTGTCAGCGAGTATTTCGCACTTGTGGCGAATTTCTTTCCCGCTGCTCCCTATTCTGGGGAAGTAGGGCTAATCGCGCTTTGCCGTGCAGGCAAATGCAATGAATATTACAAGGTGTTGCCGAAATGTGAGCGCCTGTAGCATGCGCAGAACATCGCGCGACGCCATGGGTACGCGAAAGGGCGCTCTCTTTTTTGCAACAATCCGTCCAGATCATTGCGTTTGCTAGATAGGCCTGGCCTCGGCAGGAGACGCGGATGCGACGTATTGCCCAGATACCCGAGGTCGGTTGCTGATGCCAGCCCGGCTTTCCCGCCGCGTGGCGCGCGGCCACCTTGTTTGCGCCCGCCAAGGGCGCCATGATCGCGGGCAGCTGTTTCGTGAAGGAACCCGCGCCCGATGCAAGAACCGACCGTGACCGGGCCCAAGGGGGCCATCGTCCCGCGCAGCGCCGAGGCGATCGCAGAGGCCGCGGCGCGCCGCGGGGTTGTCCTGCCGGCGGCCTGTCGCGAGGGCGTCGCGCAGAACATGGCACTGCTCGAGGCGCACCTTTGGAGCATGCGTGGATACGAGGCATCCGACCGGACCGGCGGGGAGGGGGCATGAAGAGCGCTCTTGCCATCGCGCAATCCGTACGTTCGGGGCAGGTGCGGGCCCTCGACGTGCTCGAGGCCTGCCTTTTGGACATTGCCGACAGGGCCGCGCCGCTGGTGGCGATCACGCGGCTTCTGGCCGATCGGGCCCGCGCCGAGGCGCGGGCGGTCGATGCCAGGGTGGCGCGGGGCGAGGACCCGGGCCCGCTCGCGGGCGTGCCTTATGGCGTCAAGGACCTGTTCGATCTGGCGGGCCTGCCCACCACCGCCGGTGCGGCCTTTCGCGCCGATGCGCCGCCTGCCGCGCGCGATGCCGAGGCGGTGCGCCGCCTGCGCGAGGCGGGCGCGGTGCTGGTGGCCAGCCTCAACATGGATGAATTCGCCTATGGTTTCGCGACCATCAACGCGCACCTTGGCACCACGCGTAATCCGCATGACCTCTCGCGCCTTGCCGGGGGCTCCTCGGGCGGGTCGGCGGCGGTGGTCGCGGCCGGGCTCCTGCCGTTCGCGCTGGGTTCGGACACCAACGGGTCGGTGCGCGTTCCGGCCAGTCTGTGCGGGCTCTACGGCCTCAAGCCGACCCACGGGGCGCTGCCGTTGGAAGGGGTATTCCCCTTCGCGCAGAGCTTCGACGACGTCGGGCCCTTCACCGCCTCGCTGGCCGACATGGTGGTGCTCTGGGAGGTGCTGACCGGCACCCGGGTGCCCACGCGGGGCGACTGCGCACCGATCCGGGTGGCGCGCCTGGGCGGACGTTTTCGTGCGAACGCCGATCCCGACCAGCTTGCGGCGATCGACGCGATCGCGGGAGAGCGGCCTCTCCTTGAAATTCCCGAGATCGCGCGTGCGCGCTCGGCGGCGTTCCTGATCACGGCCTGCGAGGGCGGGGCGCTCCACCGCGCGACGCTCGCCACGCAGGCGATGGACTACGACCCGCAAGTGCGCGACCGGCTGCTGGCGGGCGCGCTCCTGCCTGAAGCGCTGCGGACCGAGGCCGAGGAATTCCGCAGCGAGTACCGCGCCAAGGTCCTTGCACTGATGGCCGATCAGGACGTGCTGCTGGCCCCGGCGACGCCCTGCACCGCGCCCCTGATCGAGGATCCGCGCATCCGGATCGATGGCGAACTGCGCCCGGCGCGCGCGGACCTGGGCATCCACACGCAGCCGATCACGTTCCTGGGGCTGCCCTCGCTGGCGGTACCGCTCAAGCGGCCGGGAGGCTTGCCGCTCGGACTGCAATTGATCGGCAAGCCGGGCACCGAACCCGTGCTGTTTGCCTTCGCCCGGGAGCTGGAAGACAAGGGAATGATCGCGGCCACGCCGCCCGGCGCGCCGTTGCCCGCCGGAACACGCATGGGGGGATTGACGTGAGCCAGAACGAGGCGCCGCAGGGTGCGGCCGCAATGCACGAAAGCAGGTGGCACGGGCAGCTCGAACGCCGCTTCGAACTCAGCGCGCGCGGCACCAGCGCGCGCACCGAAGTCCTCGCCGGCTTCACCACGTTCCTGACGATGGCCTACATCGTGCTCGTCAACCCGGCGATCCTGGGCACGGCGGGCATGCCGGTGGCGGCGGTGGCGGCGGCGACGTGCTTTGCCGCGGCCTTCGCCTCGATCCTGATGGGCTTCACCTCGAACACCCCGCTCGCGCTCGCGCCGGGCATGGGGCTCAACGCCTATTTCGCCTTCACCGTGGTCCAGCAGATGGGCGTGCCCTGGCCGGTGGCGCTGGGCTGCGTGTTCCTCTCGGGCGTTGCCTTCCTGGTCCTGACGCTGACCGGCATCCGCCAGCTCATCGTCCATTCGATCCCGCAATACCTGTTCGCTGCGGTCGCGGGGGGCATCGGCCTCTTCATCGGGTTCATCGGCCTCAAGGATGCGGGCATCGTCGTCGCCAACCCGGCGACTTTCGTCGCGCTCGGCGATCTCAAGACGCCCGCGCCCGCGCTGGCGCTCTTCGGCCTCGTTCTCATCGGGGCGCTCAGCGTGTGGAACGTGCGCGGGGCGATGCTGATCGGCATCGTCGCCACGACGCTGCTCGGCTGGCTGTTCGGCATGGTCACCGTCAGCCCCGAGCCCTATTCGCTCGAGGCGCTGACCGGCACCGCGTTCCAGCTCGATCTGGGCGGTGTCTTCGGGACTTCGGGGCGCCATGGCCTCGGCCTGCTCGAAGTGCTTTTCGTGTTCCTCTTCGTCGACTTGTTCGACAACCTGGGCACGCTCGTCGCGGTGACCAAGCGCGCCGGGCTGATCGGGGCGGACGGGCGTATCCCGCGTCTCAACCGCATCCTCGTGACCGACGCGGTGGCGACGATGGTCGGCTCGCTCGCGGGCACCAGCACCGTCACCAGCTACGTCGAGAGCGCGGCGGGCGTGCAAGTGGGCGGGCGCACCGGCCTCACCGCGATCGTCACCGGCCTGCTGTTCCTGGCGATGATGTTCGTCGCACCTTACGCGCAGCTCATTCCGCTTGCCGCCACCGCGCCCGCGCTGATCATCGTGGGCGGCATGATGTGCCTTCCGCTGACCGAGGTCGAGTGGGAGGATCCACTGAGCGCGATCCCCGCCTTCCTTACCGTGGCGATGATCCCGCTGACCTTCTCGATCGCCAATGGCCTTGCCTTCGGGATCACCGCGCACGCGGTGCTCAAGCTGGTGCGCGGGACGCTTCGCAAGAGCGACGGGTTCCTCCTCGTCCTGGCTGCGCTGTTCGTGGCCCGCTTCATCTGGATGGGAGCCGCCTGATGCGCAAACCAGCCCTTCTCGCCGCCCTTGCGGCCACGCTCGTCGCGGCGCCCGCCTTGGCCGAACCGTTCGACACCACGCCGCGCACGGTGGTGATGACCGCCTTTTCGCCCGAATGGGACGCGCTTGCCCCCGCCATCGCCAACCCCCGTGAATACAAGGCCAATGGCCTGACCTTCCTGGCGGGCACGCTCGAAGGCAAGCCGGTGGTGCTGATGCAGAGCGGGGTCAGCATGGTCAACGCGGCGATGAACACCCAGCTCGTGCTCGATCGCTTCACGGTCAAGCGCATCGTCTTTTCGGGGATCGCGGGCGGGGTCGATCCGTCGCTCACCATCGGCGACGTGATCGTCGCGAAGGACTGGGCGCAGTATCTCGAGGTTTCCTTCGCGCGCCAGACCGACAAGGGCTGGGTGGTGCCCGAGGCGGTCGATCCGGCGGCCCCGAAGAACTGGGAGATGATGTTCCCGCGCGGCGTGCGCGTGGGCAACGCCAACCGGGCGCCCGAGCGGCACTATCGGCTCGCCGTCGATCCGGGCCTGCTCGACCTTGCGCAGAAGGTCACCGCGAAGATCACGCTCCAGCGCTGTACCGGGCCGGCCGGCAGTGCCAGCGGCCCGCATTGCCTCGCGCGCGAACCCCGGGTCGTCGTCGGTGGCACCGGCGTCAGCGCGGGGGTCTTTGCCGACAACAAGGAATTTCGCGAGTACCTCCAGAGCGCCTGGGATGCGCGCGTGCTCGACATGGAGAGCGCGGCGGTGGTCCAGGTCGCCTATGCCAACGAGGTTCCCGCGATCGTCTTTCGCAGCCTGTCCGACCTTGCAGGCGGCGACACCGGCGAGAATCAGATGAACACCTTCATGGCGCTCGCCTCGGTCAATTCCGCGCATGTCGTGCGCAATTTCCTCGCGGCTTTGCCCGATTGAGGCCCCGAGCATGTCGACCCGCCCCCCGATGAAGACCGTCACCGCACCGCATGGCATGGTCAGTGCGCCGCACGCGCTGGCCGCCAAGGCCGGACGCGACGTGCTGGCCGAGGGCGGCACCGCGATCGAGGCCTGCGTCGCCGTCGCTGCGACGCTGGCCGCGGTCTATCCACACATGACTGGGATCGGCGGTGACGGGTTCTGGGTGATCCGGGAAAGCGATGGCCGCGTCCACGCGATCCACGGCTGTGGCGGGGCGGCGGCGCGTGCCGATCGCGCGCTCTACGCAGGGCTCGACGCGGTGCCCCAGCGCGGCCCCCTTGCGGCGAACACGGTGGCGGGCACCGTTTCGGCCTGGGAAGTGGCGCTGGCGGACCCTTCCTGCACGCTCCCGCTCGCGCGGCTGCTGCGCGATGCCATCGCCCATGCCGAAAACGGCGTCGCGGTGAGTGCGGGCGGCGCGCAGATCGCAGCGGACAAGGGTGTGGAACTGCGCGGGCAACCGGGCGCCTATGCCGAGGTGTTCGAGCCCGAAGGGCGGCCGATCCGGGAGGGTGACCTCCTGCGCCAGCCCCGCCTTGCCGAAACCTTGCGCACGCTCGCGCGCGACGGGCTTGCCAGCTTCTATCGCGGCGATCTTGCGCGTTCCATCGCGCAAGACCTCGAAGCGCTCGGCAGCCCGGTTTCGGGCGCGGACCTGGCCGCGCACGCGGCCACGCGGCCCGCGCCGCTGTCGGTCCCCATCGCCGGCGCGCGCCTCTACAACAGCGCCCCGCCCACGCAGGGGTTCGCCTCGCTGCTGATCCTAGCGCTGTTCGACCGGTTGAAGGTCGATGCAGCCGATGGCTTCGACCATGTCCACGGCCTTGTCGAGGCGACCAAGCAGGCCTTCCGGCTGCGTGACGTCCACGTGGGCGACCCGGCTTTCACCGATTTCGATTTCCAGGGCCTGCTGGACGATGCGCAGGCACTCGATGCCCTGGCCGCGCGGATCGACCCGAAGCAGGCACTGGCCTGGCCCCAGCCGCCGCAGTGGGGCGATACCTGCTGGTTCGCGGCGGCCGACGGCGAGGGGCGCGTGGTTTCGTGCATCCAGTCGACCTATTTCGAGTTCGGCTCGGGCCTGGTCCTTCCGCAAAGCGGGATCACCTGGCAGAATCGCGGCTCCTCGTTCCGTCTTGCGAAGAGTGGCTGGAACGCGCTGAAGCCGGGGCGCAAGCCCTTCCACACGCTCAATCCGGCGCTGGCGCTGTTCGAGGACGGGCGGGTCATGGCCTATGGCACGATGGGCGGCGAGGGACAGCCGCAGACGCAGGCCGCGCTGTTCACCCGCTACGCGCGTTTCGGCGGCGACCTGCAGGCGGCGATCAGCGCGCCGCGCTGGTTGCTCGGACGCACCTGGGGGGATGTGACGACCTCGCTCAAGCTCGAGGATGGCTTCGACGAGAGCCTTTATGCGCAGCTGGCCCGGGCCGGTCACGATGTCGAGCGCGTTGGACCGCTGACGGCGACGATGGGCCACGCCGGTGCGATCGTGCGCCTTGCCGATGGCACCTTCGAAGGCGCCAGCGACCCGCGCAGCGACGGGGCGGCGGCGGGATGGTAGCGGCTCTCGACACCCCCGGCGGGGCGCGCGCCGTGGCGCGTTGCGATGGCCTGCGCGAGGCCCCTTATTCGGACATGGAGGGGGGGCTCACCCGTGGGTACCTGACGCCCGCATATCGTGCGGCGCAGGACGCGCTCGCGGGCTGGATGGAGGCGGCGGGCATGGCCGTGCGGCGCGACGCGGCGGCCAACCTTGTCGGGCGCTACGAAGGCGAGGCGCCCGGCGCGCCCGCGTTGATGATCGCGAGCCACCTCGATTCGGTGCGTCATGGCGGGGCCTACGACGGGCCGCTCGGCATCCTGCTCGGGGTCGAGTGTGTTGCCGCGCTCCATGCGGCCGGTCGCCGATTGCCTTTCGCGATCGAGGTCTATGCCTTCGGCGACGAGGAAGGCTCGCGCTTTCCCGCCGCGATGCTGACCAGCCGCGCGGTCGCGGGAACGCTCGCGCCCGAAGCCCTCGACATCGCCGACGCCGACGGGGTGACTTTGCAGCAGGCGGGCGTCGACCCGGCGACTTATCTTTCGGCACGTCGCAGGCCCGAGGAGATATTCGCCTATCTCGAGGCCCATATCGAGCAGGGCCCGGTGCTCGAGGATGAAGGCCTGGCGCTCGGCACCGTCACCGGCATCGCCGCGCAGCTGCGCTATGCGCTCACCGTCCGGGGGCTTGCCGGGCACGCGGGCACCAGCTCGATGGCGCTGCGCTGCGATCCGCTGCCGGGCGTTGCCGAAATGGTGCTCGCCGCCGAACAGGTCGCGCGCGCCGACGCCTCGGACGCGGTCGCGACCGTGGGCCGGATCGAGGCGTTGCCCGGCGCTGCCAACGTGATCGCGGGCGAAGTGCGTTTCACGCTCGACGTGCGCGCGGGCGAGCAGGCGCGGCGCGACCGCGTCGCCCACGCGATCCTCGCCTGCTGCCGCGACGTGGCGCAGACGCGCGGCCTCGACCTTGCCGTCGAGACCGTCCACGACCTGCCGCCCAGCCCGTGTGACCCGGAACTGATGGACCTGATGGACGCTGCGCTGGCAGATGCCGGCCAACCCGTGTTCCGCCTCGTCTCGGGCGCGGGCCACGATGCCATGAACATGGCGGCGCTGTGCCCCACCGCGATGCTGTTCATCCGCTGCCGGGGCGGGATCAGCCACAACCCCGCCGAACATGTCGAGCCGGCCGATGCCGAGGCCGCGCTTGCCGTCATGCTCGCCTTCCTCGAACGCCTGGGAGCATCCCGCCATGCCCGTTGATCTCGATCCGCTCCTGTTCGGGGAGATCGATCCGCCCCAGCGTCTGCTCATGGGGCCCGGGCCGGTCAACGCCCACCCGCGCGTGCTGCGCGCGATGTCGGCGGACCTGCTGGGCCAGTTCGATCCCGAGATGACCGGCTACATGGAGCAGGTCATGGCGCTCTACCGGCCGATCTTCGGGACGCGCAACCGCTGGACGATGCTCGTTGATGGCACCGCGCGCGCAGGCATCGAGGCCGCGCTGGTCTCGCTCGTCGCACCGGGGGAAATGGTGCTGGTGGTCAACTTCGGGCGTTTCGGGCTGCTGCTGACCGAAATCCTCACCCGCATCGGCGCCAGGATTGAAACCGTCGACGCGCCCTGGGGCGAAGTGGTGCCGCTGGAGGCGATCGCGGCCGCCATCGAACGCACCGGGCCCAAACTCGTGGCGACAATCCACGGCGACACCTCGACGACGATGGCGCAACCGCTCGAGGGCTTCGGCGCCTTGTGCCGCGGGGCCGGTGCGCTCTCCTACGTCGATGCGACGGCCACCATCGGCGGCATGGAACTGGCCGCCGACCGCTGGGAGGTCGACGTGGTGACGGGGGGCTTGCAGAAGTGCCTTGGCGGCCCTTCGGGCTCGGCCCCGATCACGATTTCAGACCGGGCGGCCGAGCGTATCTTCGCACGTCGCCACACCGAGGCGGGCATCCGCATGGCGGGGCTCGAGGACGGGCAGGGGCCGCGCATCACATCGAACTACTTCGACCTCGCCATGATCATGGACTACTGGTCCGAAAAGCGCCTCAACCACCACACCGAGGCGACGAGCATGCTCTATGCCGCGCGCGAATGCGCCCGCGTGGCGCTGGGCGAAGGGCTGGCTGCGCGCTACGACCGCCACGCGCGCGCGGGCCGCGCGATGGCGGCGGGCCTGCGCGCAATGGGCCTTGAGGTCTTCGGCTCGGACGCGACACGCATGACCAACGTCACCGGCGTCTATATCCCGCGAGGCGTCGATGGCGAAGCGGTGCGCGCCATGATGCGCGAAGCCTTCGAGATCGAGATCGGGACCGCGTTCGGGCCGCTCCAGGGCCGGATCTGGCGTCTGGGCGCGATGGGGTACAACGCGATGAAGCACAAGGTCCTGATCACGCTGGGCGCGCTCGAGGCAAGCCTGCGCGCCAACGGCTACGTGCTGCCCACCGGCGAAGCCGTGCCCGCGGCGATGGAGGCCTGGGACAATGCGGGCATCGCGGCATGAGCGGCCTTCCCCGCGATCTCGTCGGCTACGGGGCGAACCCGCCCGCCGCGCACTGGCCCGGCGGCAAGCGCGTGGCGGTACAGTTCGTCATCAACTACGAGGAAGGTGCGGAGAACAGCGTCCTCAACGGCGACAAGGGCTCCGAAGCGTTCCTGTCCGAGATGGTCGGCGCCGTCAGCCATGCCGACCGCGCGATGGCGATGGAGAGCCTTTACGAATACGGCAGCCGCGCCGGGTTCTGGCGTCTCCACCGCCTGTTCACGCAGCGTGGCCTGCCGGTCACCGTGTTCGGCGTCGCCAAGGCGCTCGAAGCCAACCCCGAGGCGGTCGCGGCGATGCAGGCAGCCGACTGGGAGATTGCCAGCCACGGCCTGCGCTGGATCGACTACCAGTACGTTTCCGAGGCCGTCGAACGCGCGCACATCGCCGAGGCGGTCGCGCTGCATGAGAGAGTTACCGGCCGCCGCCCGCGTGGCTGGTACCAGGGCCGCACTTCGCCCAACACCGCGCGACTGGTGGCCGAGGAGGGCGGCTTCGTGTACGATGCCGACAGTTACGCCGACGACGTGCCCTACTGGGACGACCGGCATGGCCGTGCGCAGCTGATCGTGCCCTATACGCTCGACGTCAACGACATGAAGATCGTCGCCTACAACGGCTTCACCGAGGGCGAGCAGTTCTTCCGCCACATGCGCGACACTTTTGACCAGCTGGTCGAGGAGGGCGGGCGGATGATGTCGGTGGGGCTCCACGCGCGTATCGCCGGAAAGCCCGGCCGCGCGCGCTGGGTGGGCCGCTTTCTCGACCATGTCGCGGCGAGCGGCGAGGCCTGGGTCGCGCGCCGCATCGACATCGCCCGCCACTGGCAGGCGCAGTACCCCTATCCGGGAGACGCCACATGACGATCAACGATCCCGAACGCCTGGCCGAAGTCACCGCCGCTTTCGTGGAATACGAACGCGCGCTGATGGAGGACGACATCGCCGCAATGGACGCGCTGTTCCACGATGCGCCCACCACCAACCGTTATGGCGTGGGTGAAGTCCTCTACGGCATCGCGGAAATCCGCGAATTTCGAAAGGGGCGGGGGGGCTCGCCGCAGCGCCGCCTCGGCAAGGTTTCGATCGTGACTTATGGCGAGGCCTTCGCCACCGCCGATGCCGAATTCTTCCGCGAGGGCTGCGAACGGCGCGGGCGCCAGACGCAGAGCTGGGTGAAGTTCGCCGATGGCTGGAAGGTCGTCTCGGCGCATGTCAGCCTGGAGGGGAGCACGCATTGATGGCCGCGCTCTTCGAACACAGCCCCTGGGTCGAGGCGCGCGCCGATGCGGCACCCTCGCGCGGGGATCGCCACGCCGATCTCATGGCGGTGGTCGAGGCCGCCTCGGTCGAAGAGCAGCTCGCGCTCATCCGCGCGCATCCTGAGCTTGCGGGCAGGGCCGCGATCGATCGCACGCTGACCGAGGCGAGCGCGGCCGAGCAGGCCAGCGCCGGGCTCGACCGCCTGACCCCGGCGGAATACGCGGAATTCCACGCGCTCAACGCGGCCTATCGCGAACGCTTCGACTTTCCGTTCATCATCTGCGTGCGGCTGACCGACAAGGCGGGGATCCTCGCCGCGATGCAGGCACGGCTCGAAAACGAACGCGAACAGGAGATCGCCACGGCGCTGGCCGAGATCGGCAAGATCGTGCGCCTGAGGCTGGAGGACATGACATGAGCGGACTTGCGGCGCTGGAAGCGCGTCTCGAACGCGAACTGGAACTGATCGCCTTCAACCGCCCGCAATGGGTTCGCCCGCGTCGCCACGCGGGTGAGGAGGTGCTTGACGTCGCGGTGATCGGCGGTGGTCAGTGCGGCCTTGCGACCGCGTTCGGCCTGCGGCGCGAGGGTGTCACCAACGTCATGGTCTTCGACGAGAGTGCGGCCGGCTATGAAGGGCCCTGGGAGACATATGCGCGCATGGTCACGCTGCGCACGCCCAAGACGCTCACCCCGATCGATTTCGGCGTGCCTTCGCTCACTTACCAGGCTTGGTGGGAGGCGCAGCATGGCCGCGAAGCCTGGGACGCCCTCGACAAGATCGCGCGCGGCGACTGGATGGATTACTTGCGCTGGTACCGCCGCGTGCTTGACCTGCCCGTCGTCAACGAAGCCAAATTGCAGCGCATCGAGCCGCTGGTGGAGGAGGGCCTGCACCGTCTCCATTTCGCCGACGGCGGGGTGGAACTGGCGCGTAAGGTCGTGCTCGCCACCGGGATCCAGGGCGGCGGTGAATGGCACACGCCCGCACTGGTGCGCGAGAACCTGCCGCGCGACCTCTGGGCGCACACCAGCGAGCCGATCGACTTCGCTACGCTCCACGGCAAGCGCATCGGGATCCTGGGCGGCGGGGCCTCGGCCTTCGACAACGCGCAGTTCGCGCTCTCGCAAGGGGTGGAGGCCGCCGAAGTCTTCATCCGGCGCAAGCAGTTGCCGCGTATCAACCCTATCCGCTTCATGGAAAAAGTCGGCTTCGCCGCGCGCTATCCTGCGCTCGACGATCAGGCGAAATACGCCGCGATGGCCTGTTTCCTGGGCCATAACCAGCCACCGACCAACGATACCTTCGTGCGGGCGGCCTCCTTCGCGGGCTTTCACCTGCACACCGGCGCGCCCTGGCTCGACGTCTGCGAGCACAATGGCCTGGTGCGGGTGACAACGCCGCAAGGGCACCACGAATTCGATTTCGTGATCGTCTCGACCGGTCTCGTCAGCGACCCCGCGCTGCGCCCCGAGCTTGCCGGTCTCGCCGATTGCATTGCGCGCTGGGGTGAGCGGGTCACGCCGACCGGCCCGCGCAACGCACTTATCGATGCGCACCCCTATCTGGGCAACGGCTTCGAATTTCTCCCGCGCGACGGTGTGGACGGCGCACCGCTCCACGGCCTTTTCGCCTTCAACTATTCGGCGCTGATCAGCCTGGGTCTCTCGGCCTCGGCGCTGTCCGGACTGCACCTCGCGCTGCCGCGATTGCTGCGCAGCATCGCCGACCAGCTGTTCCTCGACGACAAGGACGTGCTGCTCGCCGAGTTTCTCGACTACGACGTGCCCGAGTTTCTCGGCGAATGGCCGCTTCCCGAAATGCCCGAAGCGGGAGAACTGGCATGAATTCGCTGTCCACCCATGTCCTCGACACCAGCCACGGCGTGCCCGCTGCGGGTGTCGCGATCACGCTGGTTGCCGAGGGCGGCAGCGTGCTGTTCCAAGGCGCGACCAATGCCGACGGGCGCTGTCCCGGCCTGCCCTCCATTCCCTCGGGCGGCTATCACTTGCGCTTCGCGGTGGCGGACTATTTTCGCGCAAAGGGCGTCCACTTGCCCGAGCCGCCCTTCCTCGACGTGGTGCAGATCGACTTCGGCATCGCCGAGACGGGCGCGCATTATCACGTCCCGCTGCTCGTCTCGCCCTACGGCTACTCGACCTACCGGGGCAGCTGAGATGGCGATCTCGTTTCTTCTCGACGGTGCGCGGATCGATCTCGATGCAATCGATCCCACGGGTTCGGTGCTCGACTTCCTGCGCACGCACCTTGGTCGCACCGGGACCAAGGAGGGCTGCGCGGAGGGCGACTGCGGGGCCTGCACGGTGCTGGTCGGGACCTTGGTGGGCGAGGCCGTGCAATGGCGTGCGCTCAATTCGTGCATCCAGTTCCTGCCGATGCTGCACGGCAAGGCGCTGCTGACGGTCGAAAGCCTGTCGCGCGAGGGTGGCCCTAACGCGCTGCAGGCCTGCATGGCCGGCAACGGGTCCTCGCAGTGCGGGTTCTGCACGCCAGGCTTCGTCATGTCGCTTTATGGGCGTGCGATCGGTGCGCGCGGGAGCGAGCTGCCGCTCGGCGACGTCCTTGCAGGCAACTTGTGCCGCTGCACCGGCTATGGCCCGATCCTTGATGCGGGGCGTGCCGTCCCCAGCCTGCCGCGCGACGATGCCGCTGTGGCCGAGGCTTTGGCTGAGATCGAAGCCGCTCCGGCCTCGGGCGAATGGGAGGGGCGCCGCTGGTTCGCACCGCGCCGCGCCGACGAACTGGCGCGGCTGCTCGCCGATTATCCGGACGCCACGCTGGTGGCGGGGGCGACCGATGTCGGCCTGTGGGTCACCAAGGGCCTGAAGCGGATCGAGACAGTGATCTTCATCGGCGACATCGCCGAGTTGGGTGAGATCGAGGAGCGCGAGGACGCGCTGGTGCTGGGCGCGAACGTGCGCCACGCTGAAGCCCACGACGTCCTGGCGCGACTGCACCCGGATCTTGGCGAGCTGTGGCGACGTTTCGCCGCACTGCAAGTGCGCAATGCCGGCACGATCGGCGGAAACATCGCCAATGGCTCGCCGATCGGCGATGGTCCGCCCGCCCTGATCGCGCTCGGAGCCGAGCTCGTGCTGCGCAGCATCGAGGGGCGCCGGACATTGCCGCTCGAGGACTATTTCGTCGACTACGGTCAGCAGGACCGGCGCCCTGGCGAATTCGTCGAGAGCGTGCGCGTGCCCCGCCCCGCAAAGCAGGCGGTGATCCATGTCGCCAAGCTCTCGCGCCGCTTCGACAGTGATATTTCGGCGGTCTGCGGCGCCTTCATGCTGCACGTCGAGGACGGCGTGATCGTCTTTGCCCGCGCGGCTTTCGGGGGAATGGCGGGAACCCCCCGGAGGGCCCCGGCATGCGAGGCGGCGCTGACCGGGCAGCGCTTCACGATGGCGACGATGGATGCCGCAGCACGGGCGCTGCACGCGGACTTCACGCCGCTCGACGACGTGCGTGGCTCGGCGGCCTACCGGCTCGAGGCCGCGGGCAACCTGCTGCGGCGGATGTGGCTGCGCGAGCAGGGCACGGCGATCTCGGTACAGGACCTGGAGGCGCTCGATGGCTGATCGCGATCCCGGAACACTGGTCCGTGCCAAGCCCTCTCCCCCGCACGAAAGCGCGCATCTGCACGTGACCGGCGCGGCGCGCTACGCCGACGATCTGGCCGAGCCTGCCGACATGCTGCACCTTGCCTTCGGGCAGAGCCGAGAGGCGCACGCCCGGATCGCGGGGATGGATCTTGCGGCGGTGCGCGGGGCGCCGGGCGTCGTCGCGGTCTACACCGCCGCGGACATTCCCGGCGCGAACGACGTGGCTCCGGTCGCCCACGACGACCCGCTGCTCGCCGAGGACGTGGTGACCAGCCATGGTCAGCCGCTGTTCCTGGTCGCGGCGACGAGCCGCGAGGCCGCGCGCCGCGCGGCGCGGCTGGGCAAGGTCGACTACGCGCCCTTGCCGCCGCTGGTCACCGCCGCGCAGGCGCGCGCGGCGCAAAGCCTGATCGAACCCACCCAGCGCATGGCGCGCGGCGATGCGAAGGCCGCGCTGGCAAGCGCTCCCCATCGCCTCGCGGGGGCCTTCGCGATGGGCGGGCAGGACCACTTCTACCTCGAAGGGCAAGTCGCGCTGGCGACGCCGGGTGAGGACGGGCAGGTGCACCTCGTCAGCTCCACCCAGCACCCCAGCGAAGTGCAGCATCTCGTCGCGCACATGCTCGGACTTTCGAGTGCGGACGTCACCGTGGAGGTGCGGCGCATGGGCGGCGCCTTCGGGGGCAAGGAAACACAGGCCGCACTCTTCGCCGCAGCGGCTGCTCTGGTCGCTGCGAAGACCGGCCGCCCGGCCAAGTTTCGCTGCGACCGCGACGACGACATGGTGATGACCGGCAAGCGCCACCCTTTCGAAGTCGCCTACGAGGTGGGTTTCGACGACGAGGGGCATCTGCTCGCGCTGTCGTTGTTCCTTTCCTCGCCCTGCGGGGCGAGCGTCGACCTCTCGCCCGCGATCAACGACCGCGCGATGTTCCACGCCGACAATTGCTACTTCCTGCCCCATGTCGAAATCGTCTCCGAACGGCTGAAGACCAACACCGTCTCGGCGACCGCCTTTCGCGGCTTCGGCGGCCCCCAGGGCATGCTCGCGATCGAGCGCGTGCTCGACGACGTCGCGGCGTTCCTCGGGCGCGATCCGCTCGATCTGCGCATGGCCAACCTCTACGGTCCGGGCCGCGAGGAGACGCCCTATGGCATGGTCGTTCGGGACAACATTGCGCCCGAGATGATCGCGCGACTGCGCCAGACCTCCCACTACGATGCGCGGGCGCGGGCAATTGCGGCGTTCAACGCGGGCTCTCCCGTCATCAAGCGCGGGCTGGCGCTCACGCCCGTCAAGTTCGGGATCAGCTTCACCACCACGCACCTCAACCAGGCGGGCGCGCTGATCCACGTCTACGCCGACGGTTCGATCCAGGTGAACCATGGCGGCACCGAGATGGGGCAAGGGGTCTACGTCAAGGTGGCGCAAGTCGTCGCCGACGTCTTCGGAGTTCCGCTCGCGAGCATTCGCTGCACCGCGACGCGCACTGACAAGGTGCCCAACACCTCGGCGACGGCGGCGAGTTCGGGGGCGGACCTCAACGGCATGGCGGCCTTCGAGGCGGCCATGACGATCCGCAGCCGGCTCGTGCAGTTCCTTGCCCGGACTTATGGCTGCACCGAGGCCGAGGTCGTCTTCGTGCCCGAGGGCGTGCGCGCCGGGGCGGCGCATCTGACCTTCGCCGAAGTGGCGCGCCGGGCCCATATCGGGCGTGTTTCGCTGAGCTCGACTGGCTTCTACGCCACGCCCGACATCGCCTACGACCGCGCCGCGCACAAGGGGCGCCCTTTCTATTACTTCGCCTATGGCGCGGCCGCCTGCGAAGTGGCGGTCGACACCCTGACCGGCGAACACAAGGTGCTGGCCGTCGACATCCTCCACGACGTAGGGGCCTCGCTCAACCCGGCGATCGACAAGGGCCAGATCGAGGGCGGCTTCCTGCAGGGGCAGGGCTGGCTGACGAGCGAGGAACTGGTCTGGGACGAGGCCGGACGCCTGCTTACCCATAGCCCCGCGACCTACAAGATTCCGACCGCTTCGGACCGGGCGAAGCGCTTCACCATCGAACTGTGGGACGGTCGGAACGTCGAACCCACGATCAACCGCTCCAAGGCGGTAGGAGAACCTCCTTTCATGCTGGCCATCGCGGTCTTCTCCGCACTCAACCGGGCCATCGCGGCCTCCTGTCCCGAGACCCGCCGCTTGCCCCCGCTCGATGCTCCGGCGACTCCCGAGGCGGTGCTCAAGGCCATTGCCGGTCACCGTCGGAACGAGGAACAGGCATGAGCCAGTGGATCGGCTGGCTGCGGCGGCTCGCAGCGGAGCCTTGCGCCATGGTCTCGGTGCTCGCGACCGAAGGTTCGGCACCGCGCGGCGCGGGCACGCGCATGCTCGTGCGCGCCGGGGCGCAGGAGGGCACGATCGGGGGAGGCCAGCTTGAATATCGTGCGGTGGAGCAGGCGCGCGCGATCCTCGACCATCCGGTGGGCTCCTGGCGCGTGCAGGACTATCCGCTCGGGCCCATGCTCGGCCAATGCTGCGGCGGGCGGGTGCGGCTCCTGATCGAGCATCTCGACCCCGCCGGGCTCGACTGGCTCCACGATGCCGAGCCGGGGCGCATGCTCGAAACCCGCTTCGAGGAAGGCGCCATCGCCCGGCGCATCCACGAGCGCGAGACCGCGACGCGCCAGTCCGCGCGCAGCGCGAAGCCCAGGGCAGGCACCCGTGTGATCGAGCCGGTGGGCGAGCGTCCGCGCCCGGTCTACCTGTTCGGCGCGGGGCATGTCGGGCAGGCCATAGCGCGCCACGCCACGGGCCTGCCGCTGCAACTGGCCTGGTTCGACACGCGCCCCGAACTCGAGGCGATCGACGGGGTCACCGTGGTTGCGCTCGAGGACATCGCGCAGTGCGTCGAGGCGGCGCCGGCGGAGGCGGCAATCGTCATCCTGACCCACGACCACCCGCTCGACTATCATCTCACGCTCGCTGCGCTCGGGCGCGATCCGGTGGCCTTCGTCGGGCTGATCGGGTCCTCGACCAAGCTGGCGCGCTTCCGTTCGCGGCTGAAGGCGGACGGGATCGGGGAGGAGGCCCTGGCGCGCCTCACCGCGCCGATCGGGGTGCCCGGTGTCAGGGGCAAGGAGCCCGACGTCATCGCCATCGCCATCCTCGCGCAATTGCTGCAGCTGAGGGGGCAGTAATGGCGCTGCAGGCCTTTCGCGGCGAATTGCTGTCGGTGGCACGCGATCCACGCGATTGCGAGGATGCCGTGCGCCATGAGCCCGATGGGTTGCTCGTCGTCGAGGACGGCATCGTCGTCGCGCGCGGGCCCTTTGCCGAACTTGCGCCGCGCTTTGCCGATGTTGCACTCGAGGACTTGCCCGGCCTTGTCGTTCCCGGTTTCGTCGATGCCCATGTCCACTACCCGCAGATGGACCGCATCGCCTCGCATGGCGAACAGCTTCTCGACTGGCTCGACCGGCACATCTTTCCGGCGGAAAAGGCCCTTGCCGCGCGCGCGCACGCCGAAGCGCTGGCGCAGGCGTTCCTCACCGAATTGCTGCGCAACGGAACGACCAGCGCGCTCGTCTTCGCGACCGTTCACGAACACTCGGTCGACGCGCTGTTCGAGGCTGCGCTGGAACGCGGCATGCGCGTGATCTCGGGCAAGGTCCTGATGGACCTGGGCCCCGAAGGCTTGCGCGACACGCCGGCGAGCGGGCGCGCCGAGAGCGAGGCCCTGGTCCGGCGCTGGCGCGGTCGTGGACGGCTCGGCTACGCGCTGACCCCGCGCTTCGCGCTGACCTCGAGCGACGAGCAGCTGGCCGATGCGGGGGCATTCCTGGCCGAACATCGCGATGTATTGCTGCACACGCATCTCGCCGAGAACGTCCACGAATGCGCCGCGGTGGCGCAGCGCTTTCCCGAGGCGGCGGACTATCTCGATGTCTACGACCGCTTCGGGCTGGTCGGCCCGCGCTCGGTCTTCGCGCACGGTGTCCACCTCGGCGACCGGGCGTGTTCGCGGCTTCACGAAAGCGGGGCGGGGATCGCGGTGTGCCCGAGTTCGAACCTGTTCCTGGGGTCGGGTCATTTCGATTTCGGACAGGCCGACCGGCACGGCGTCAAGCTGGGGCTGGGCACCGATATCGGGGCGGGAACCAGCTTCTCGATGCTGCACACCGCCGGGCTCGCCTACCAGGCGGCGCTGGCGCGCGAAGACCGGCTCGATACCTTCCGCGCGCTCTATCTGGCCACCGCGGGCAGCGCCCGGCTGCTCGGCATCGCGGATCGGGTGGGAGCGCTCGAGGTAGGGCAGGAGGCCGACTTCGTCGTCCTCGATCCGGCATCGACCCCGCTGCTTGCGCGCCGCACGCGTGGTGCCCCCCTTGCCGAGCGGCTCTTTGCCCTCCAGATTCTGGGCGACGATCGGGCCGTTGCCCGCACCTATCTCCTCGGGCGCTGCGCCTGGCAAAGGACCTTTTCATGACCGATCTCGACGCCTTCATCACCGGACTGCCCAAGGCCGAACTGCACCTCCACATCGAGGGCAGTCTGGAGCCCGAGCTGATGTTCGCGCTGGCGAAACGCAACGGGGTCGAGATTCCCTACGCCAGTGTCGAAGAGGTCCGTGCGGCCTACGCCTTCACCCGGCTCCAGGATTTCCTCGACATCTACTACGCCGGGGCCATGGTGCTGCGCACGCGCCAGGACTTCCACGACATGGCGATGGCCTACTTCGAGCGCGCGGCGAGTGACGGGGTGGTCCACGCCGAACTCATGTTCGATCCCCAGACCCACACCGATCGCGGCATCGCCTTTGCAGAGGTGATCGAGGGGTTGCTTTCGGCGATGGCCGAGGCCGAGGCGAAGCACGGGCTGACCAGCCGGTTGATCCTCTCGTTCCTGCGCCACCTGTCCGAAGAAGCGGCCTTCGAGACGCTCGCCATGGCCGAACCCTGGCTCGATCGGATCGCGGCGGTCGGGCTTGATTCGAGCGAGCTGGGCCATCCTCCGGTCAAGTTCGCGCAAGTTTTCGCCGCCGCGCGCGCGAAGGGGCTGAAGCTGACCGCCCACGCGGGTGAGGAGGGGCCGCCCGAATATGTCTACCAGGCGCTCGACCTGCTGAAGGTCGATCGCATCGACCATGGCAACCGCGCGCTCGAGGACGAGGGGCTGACCCGCAGGCTGGCCAAGCTGGGCATGACGCTGACGGTCTGCCCGCTTTCCAACCTCAAGCTTTGCGTGATCGACGACATCGCCCGTCACCCGATCGATGCCATGCTGCAAGGCGGGCTCAAGGCCACGATCAACTCGGATGACCCGGCCTATTTCGGGGGCTACATCGCCGACAACTACCGCGCCGTGGCGGCCGCGCGTGGCCTGTCGCGCGAGGACCTGGTGACGCTCGCGCGCAACAGCTTCACCGGCTCGTTCCTGCCGGCCGAGGCGATCGAAGGTCATCTCGCCGCGATCGAGGCCTTCGTTGCCGGGCACGGATGAGGGGCGCAGGGGCCGTAACGCGGCCCCTGCGATCGGCGCGACAGCGGCCTAGTTTTCGCCTTCGTGGAGCCAGTGCTCGGTCTGGGGCGGGATGAACTCGACGATCCTGTCGAGCAGGCGCTCGGGGTTGTTGTCGACCAGCAGCATGTCGCGGTGGCGATCCTGAAGGAAGCCTTCGGAGACGATCTTGTCGATGAACTGGATGAGGCCGTTGTAGAAGTCGCCCACGTTGAGCAGGCCCACCGGCTTGGCGTGGTAGCCCAGCTGCGACCAGCACCAGGCCTCGAACATCTCCTCGAAGGTGCCGATGCCGCCGGGCAGGGTGACGAAGCCGTCGGAGAGCTTGGCCATGAGCGCCTTGCGCTCGTGCATCGACTTGACCACGTGGAGCTCGGTGATGCCCTGGTGGTCCTTCTCGCGCGCGCGCAGCGCCTCGGGGATGACGCCAATCACTTCGCCGCCCGCCGCGCAGACCGCATCGGCGATGACCCCCATCAGGCCCACTTCGCCGCCGCCGTAGACGAGGCCGATGCCACGCTTGGCGAGCAGCGTGCCGAATTCCTCGGCGGTTTCGCGGTAGACGGGATTACGCCCCGGCGAGGAGCCGAGGTAGACACAGATGCGCATGGATTTTACGGCCTTTTCGCAAGTCGTTTGGGGGGAGGAACGCAGGCTACGGGTGTCGGGCGAAGGGTGTCGGGCGGCGGGTGTCAGGCGAGACGTTCGGGCACCGAGAGCGCCTCGGCGGTGATCGCCTCGCGGGTGGAGACCGCTTCCCAGGGGAAGACGAACCAGCGCTTGTCGTCGCTGCGGTCGATCGTCTCGGCCCACAGTTCCACCTGCGCCTTCGAACTGGTGTTGTTGATGATCACCGCGAAACGGCAGCAGGCCATGTCCGCACCGCCTTCGACGAGGCGGCCGCGGATATATTCGATGGTGCCGCCGCTGTCGTTGATGTCGTCCATGAACAGGAGCTTGTGGCCCTGCGCGCTCATCGCCGCGACTTTGGCGAGCAGTTCGTCGGCAAATCCGGGAAGCTTGGCCGAATGGTCGATCGAGAGCATCGGCACTTCGAGCTGGTGCGAGACGTAGCAGCCGGGCACGAGCCCGCCGCGCCCGATGCCGATCACGAATTCGGGTTGCCAGTCGCCCTCGGCGATCAAGCGCGAGAGGACGCGGACCTTGGCGAGGAAATCTTCGTAGTATTCGAGGTACTGCAGCTGCGGCTCGGTGGTTTCAGCCATGGGGGTCACTCCTCGAGGCGATCACAGGGGGGATACGGGAAAAATACTCAATTCGGGGCCGACGAACAATGATCGAGGCTGGTTCGTCAGTCGGCCAGCGCGGGTTCGAGTGCCGGCGCGCCTTGGTGGTTCATGCGTGCGAAGCCGTTTTCGATCTCGCGCAGCACGAGCGCGGCGGCGTAGGACGGCGTGCGCGCCGAAGCGGTGCACAGCGCCAGCGTCATCGGGCGCAGTAGCGGCTCGGCGATGCGGGTGAACTGCAAGCTTCCGCGCTGGACCTCGGTCATCACGTCGAGCGAGGTAAGGATGCCGATGCCGGCGCCCTGCATCACCAGCGAGGCGATCATCTGGATGTTGTCGCAGCTGACCTTGCGTTCGAGTGGGACATTGGTGGCGGCCTCGAGCACCGAGACCTGCTGGCCGACCGCGAGCGGCTCGGCCGGCGCGATCACGGGCTCGCCCACACAGGCGGAAAAGCGCGCCTCGCTCCGCAAGCCGAAGGGGTGTCCGGGCGGGGTGAGGAAGCCGAGCACGACCTCGACGAAGGCGCGCACGGTGAGGTCGCGAAAACTTTGCGGATCGAACATGATGCCGCCGTCGACTTCGCCCTTCGCCACCGCGCGGCGCACGGCGTCGTTGTCGAGCACGCGCAGGCCCACGGTGATCCCGGGGTAGCGCTGCTGGATATGGTGGATGGTCTCGGGGATGTAGCCTTTGGCGAGCGCGTCGATCACCGCGATCTCGACATGGCCGCGCTTGAGCCCGCGCAAGTCTTCGATCTGCGCGCGCAAGTTGGCCATGCCCTGTTCCCACTGGAAGGCCTGCGCCATCATCAGTTCGCCGGCGGCGGTCAGCTTGAGGCCGGTGGGAAGGCGCTCGAAGAGGGGAACGCCGAGCTCAGCCTCGACATTGAGGATTTGCCGGTCGATCGCCGAAGCGGACAAGTTGAGCTCGTCGGCGGCCTTGCGGATCGATCCGAGGCGGCCGACGGCCATGAAGTAGCGCAGGAAGCGCGAAAACGCGGGCATGCTCCGGACGATCTCCCCAGATCTCACTTGCGCGCATTTTTGCAACGCTATTCCAGATAGCATTGCTTTTTTGGCTGCGCTGTCAAGGCCGGGCAGTTCGCCCGGCTTCCTCGCGCCCGGAAGCGAAACCGCAAGTGCGAGGAAGCCGGGGAAGCGGAGCTGTTGTTCAGGCCGCGACCGCCCTGCAGTCGAGCCGGTCGGTGATCCGGGCGGCGAGTGCGCGCAAGGTGTCGCCGTAGCGTCCGATCGCGGTCTGCTCGTTCATCGCGTTGAAGAAATAGGTGAGCGTGAGCGTGGCCTGGACCTCGCCATCGGCGAAGACCGGCACCGCGAGCGAGGCGGTGCGGTTGGCCTCGCGCGAGGTGAACGGGGCCGCGCTGATGCCCCGCGCGCGGATCGCCTCGAGCTTGCGCAGGAAGACGTCGCGTTCGAAATGGGTGTCGATGCCCCAGCGATTGTGTTCGGCGCTGTCAAGGATGGCGTGGACTTGCGCGGTCGGCAGCGCGGCGAGGTAGGCTCGCCCGGTGGTGCTGGTGAGCAGCGGGATGGTGACGCCCGCGTTGCACGATTCGAAGGTCATTGAGGTTTGCGCATGGGTCGATTCGCGCACGATCATGCGCTGGCCGACGCGCACCGCGACAAACAGCGGCCAGCCGATCTCGCGGGTCAGCGCGGCGATCGGCTCGCGGCAGGCGTCGGTCAGCGGTCCTTCGTAGCGGTAGCCATGCGCAAGCGACTCGACCATCGCGGTGGGTCGGTAGGTCTTGCCGTAAGGCTCCTGCTCGACCAGTCCCTCGTGGACCAGTGTCTGCACGATCCGGAAGACCGTGGGGTAGGGCAGGTCTCCGATTCGCGCGATGTCCATCAGCGGCAAGGGACCATGGGTGTTGATGACCTGCAGGACCGAGATGGACCGGCACACGGAGCGGATTGGAACTCCTTCCATTTTCGTACTTCCCCCTGTTCTCGCGCGATTTCGCGTCGTGGTGGAGGGAGGATCGCTCATTGGCGTTGCACCGCAGCAAGAAATGCCGGAACTTTCCATCTGGTGAAAAATATTCTGTAAAATGCAGAACTATCAGGCAACTTGAGGTTGGTTCAATTGGGTCGTGTGGCGACGGCGGCCGCAATCGCGCGGGCAGCTTGCTGCAAGGGCGTCACGTAGCGATCGATCGCAAGTTCGGACTTCATCGCCGCCGAGAAATAGGTGAGGGTGAGCACGGCCACGATCCGCTCCCCATCCAGCACCGGCACCGAGATCGACGAAGTCTTGTTTTCGTCGCCGAAGAGCGAGGGGCGCCACGCGTAGCCCTGCTCGCGGATGCGCGCCATGGCGTCGAGCATGATCGAAAGATCGTGGCGGAACATGCCGATCCCGTGCGGACCCACGCCCCAGCGCACAAGGTCGCGCGCGTGGTCCTCGGGCAGGTAGGCAAGCCAGGCCATGCCTGTCGCGCTGCCCTCGAGCGGCATGGCAGTGCCCGCTTCCCAGTTGTGGAAGGTCAAAGTGGTCTCGTGGTGGGTCGAGGCGCGGATCACCATGCGCGCGCCCACCCGCACCGAGAGCAGCACCGGCCAGCCGATCTTGCGGGTCAGCGCGCTCATGTGCGGCTGCGCGCGGCTGCGCAGGGCGGTGTCGTCGTAGCCGCTCGAAAGCGTGTGGACGAGCGCGGTAGGCCGGTAACGCTTGCCGGTCTCGTCACGCTCGATGAGGCCCTCGTGCAGCAACGTCTGCACGATGCGGAACATCGTGGGGTAGGGCAGCTCCTCCAGGCGGACCAGTTCGGTCAGCGAGACCTCGCGCTGATGGTTGATGGTCCGCAGCACGGAAAGGCTGCGGCTGACCGAACGGATCGGAACGCCGTTGTCCATTCTTCGCAACCATCCTTGCTTGCTGTCGGGCTCATGCCGGGCTTCTCGCGCGAAGAGACTGCGTCCGGACGGGCAGGGCGGCAAGGGGCTTGCGGGCGGCGCGGGGCGGTACGTGGGAAATTTGGTGCGAATGATCCGACCAGCGGATAGGTGGGGCGGGGGGCGGCCAAGCGGTTTGCGGGGGTCAGCGCCTCGCTTCGCGCGCAGGCAAGCGCACCAACGGCATCGCCAGCAGCGTCGCGAGCAGGAGGCCGGAGCCCCAGAACAGCGGCGCGGCCTCGCCCTGCAAGTCGTAGAGCGGTCCCGCGGCGAGGGGGCCGACCACGCGGCCGAGCGCGTTCGCCGACTGCATCACCCCCAGCCCAGCGCCCTGGGCCTGCGGCGGAGAGGCCATCGAGACGAGGCCCGAGACCGCCGGATTGACGAGCGCGAAGCCGGTCGAGGTGAACAGCAGGCCGAGCCCGGCGAGCGCGAGGCCATCGGCGAGGCCGAGCACGGCGAGCCCGACGGCGATGATCGCCAGCGACAGGTACAGCATTCCGGTCTCGCCGAAGCGGCTGGCCACGCGGCCGGTCACGGTGAACTGCGTCAGCGTCGTCACCGTGCCCATCGCCCCGAACATCAGCCCGATGCCGAGCGGATCGAGATCGAGCACGTCGTCGGCGAAGAGCCCGAGGATCGATTCCATCTGCGCGAAGGCGGCCGAGACGACGAGCGCGATCACGATGGCGGCAAGAAAGCCGGGCCGACGCAGCAGCGGGCCGCCATCGACAGGGGAGGACGCATCGTGCGGAGCAGGCGCCTGCGTGCGCGTCTCGGGCATCAGCCACCAGGTGAGCAGCGCGGCGACCAGTCCGAGCGCGGCGCCCACCACGCAGACCAGCGCGAAGGCGTGGTCCTGCCCGGTGAGGCTGGCGGTGACACCGCCGATCGCCGGGCCGAAGATGAAGCCGAGCGAGAAGCCGGCGCTGACCATTCCCATGACGTGCGTGCGGTTGTCACGCGTGGACAAGTCCGAGGCGACCGCGAAGGTGATCGAGAAGCTGCCGGTGGCGAGCCCGCTGACGAAGCGCGCGGCCAGCAGCGTGAGCGGGCTCAGCGCGAAGATGTGCAGGACGTAGACGAGCGCGCCTGTGACGAGCCCGGCGATCATCACCGGGCGGCGGCCGAAGCGGTCGGACCAGCGGCCCCAGAACGGGCTCGACAGGAACTGGCCGAGCGAGAAGGCGGCGACCGCGCCCGCGATCTCCATCCCGCTCGCCCCGATCTGCCGGCTGTAGATGGCAAACACCGGGAACATCAGGCCGAACCCGGCGAGAGAGACGAAGTTGACGAGAATGATCGCGAAAAGCGCGCGCGAGCGCGACGCGGGGGCGAGGGAGGTGTCGGTCATGGGAAGGAGGCGGAGCCGGGCTTTCGACTGGGAGCGCCGCCAGGGGCACCGGAGCTGGCGTGTCCGGTGTTCCTGGCGGGCGGAAGGAAGGGTCTATTCGGCCTCGGTGCCTGCGAGCGCGGCGACGATCGTCTCGACGAGCTGCTTGCCCTTGGTGTCGAGGCGCGCCTGGAGTTCGGGCCCGGGCTGGAAGCTCTCGATCTGCGCGGCGACGTCGATGCCGCTCTGCCCGAGGATTTCCTCGAGAACGAGCATGCGGTCGGTGAGGACCCAGAGTTCGCGGGTCAGGGCGAGCACGGCGGCGCCCACCCGGCCGACATCGGCGTCGACGAGGGTGGCGCGATCGGGGCGGTTATAGGCGCGCGGGTTGGCGGGCGTGGTGATCGGCATGGCAGGAGCTGCGCTCATTTCGGTTTGTGTCCCTTGACGACGTGGGGATAGATGCCCTGTGCGGTGACATCGACGAAGCCGGCATCGCGGGCGACTTGGGCGAGGTCGAGACTGGCGGATTCGCGCCAGTAGGGCTCGCCGCCGAGGCGTGCACCGCTGTCCGCGCGCCAGACGGAAAGCTTGTCCATGTCGGCGTAGCGGGTGACGTCGCTCATGATCATGTCGCCGCCCGGTTCGAGCACGCGGAAAGCCTCGGCGAAGACGCGGCGGATGACGTCGGCCGGGATCTCGTGGAGCAGGATGTAGGAGGCGACGAGGTCGAACGAGGCCTCGGCAAAGCCGGTGTCCTCGGCCGGGCGCTGGTAGAGTTTCCAGGCCCAGCCATGCGCGTTGCCGATGCGCTGGGCGTGTTCGAGGACGCGCAGCGAGAGATCGACCCCGGTGATCTCGGCCTCGGGATAGGTTTCCTGCAGGGCCTGCGTGAAGTGGCCGGTCGAGGCGCCCATGTCGAGGATGCGCGCGTAGTGTGCACGCGGGGCCATCGCGGCGACCGCGCGGCGTTGCTTGAAGATCCCGCCCGGGAAGAAGGCGTTGACGAGCTTCCTGTGGACGATCTCTCCGTGGATGTAGCCCTGCATCGCGTGGTCTTCCCAGCCCCCGGCGGTGCGGTGGAAGTTGACGCCCTCGAAATAGGCCGGCGCCTTCGTGCCTTCGGCCATGGGTTCGAGAGTGGTTTCACCCTCGCTCTGGTACCTGGCGATCACGGGGGCGAGATCCGCGTGCACTTCCTCGAAGGCCTCGCGCGCGATGAGGCCGTGCATGCGCGCGTTCCATTCGCCAGTGAGCGCGCTGGTGCGCCAGGCGGAGCTGGCCAGCAGGCGCTGCTCGATCTGGTTGGAGCGCACGTCAATGTCGTCGGGCAGCGCGGCGGGATCGGGCACGATCCGTGCGATCTCGGTCTCGACGTCCTGGCGCAGGGTTTGCGTCCCGCGCCCGAAATGCAGCAGGAAGTCGAGCGAGGCCCGGCCCCTTTGCCGGACGGGTGGTTCAAGTGGATTGGTCATCTGGGGTTCCTCCTCCTTCGTGCCGCTGGCGGCGGATCGGTGCCGTCCGCCGAGGTTGGGATGTCAGTGGGCCTTGGCCGTCACCATCGCATCGCTGCGGGCGGTCCAGGCGGCCGGGCCGGGCAGCTTTGCGGCTAGCGCGGCGCGGATGAACCCGCCGATCTCGCGGTTGAGCCGCGCGACCTGGGGCTCCGAGGCGCGCATGCCGTCTTCGGTCGGGCGGCAGTAGGCGCCGTTGAAATAGTGGTCCATGCCGGTGAAGACGAGGCCATAGGCAAGGCCGGGGGCGGCCGCCTCGTAGGCTTCGAGGTGCTTCTGCCAGGTATCGATGAAGCCGGGGAGGACGTCGGTGGTGCCCGTGACGACAAGTGCGGGAGTCGACAATTTGGCCAGCCCTTCGCGCGTCGCCAGTCCCTTCATCGCACCTGGCGGCGAGAGTGAGATCACCGCCAGGGGCTTGCGGATCGGGGCGATCGTCCAGGCCGGATCGGCCAGCTCGGCCCCGCCTGCGACGAGCGCGATCAGCGCGCCGTAGCTGTGCCCGGCGGCGACGACCTGGCCCGAGAGCGTGATGCCTTCGAGCGGCAGCTGCTTCACCGCATCGGGGGTGAAGGCACGGTCCACCGCGCGCCAGTCGGCAAGCCGGGTCGCGCGGCTATCGGGGAATTTGCCGGGCTCGGGATATTCCTCGGAATCGGTGTGCAGCGGGGCGGCGACGACCAGCCCCCGCGCGGCCCAGTCGCGCAGCAGCACGTCGTAGCGACCGGGCGTCGCGAGATTGCCGTGCGAGAAGATCACCAGCGTGCAGGCGTGGCAGCCCCGGGCGGGGGCATAGACGCTGACCGCGAGGTTGCGGCCGTCTTCGGTGGTAAGTTGGATCGTCCGTTCGCGCACGGAACTCTTGCCTGCGGCGCCGGCGTGAGCGGCCATCGGCAGGTTCAGTACAAGGCACAGGAGAGCACCGAGGGTGGCGCGAAGGGTCAGCGTAAGAGGCACGTTCATGGCCTCCTGATCGACGAGTTGGCCGCGGCGCGCGCCCTCTTTTCGGATTTGTATTCGTCAGTTGAAAATCGGGCGCCTCGAGGGTTCGGCTCGCGTGTCCGCGCGTGCACAAGGAGGTATCTGATCAGGAGAGATTTTATGACCCGTGCGAAGGGCTCGCTGGCCCTGGCCCTGCTTCTGGCGGGCTGTGCCCAAGGCGGAGGAGGACCGGTTTCGACGACACGCAGCGAAACGCTCTCGCCCGCCGAGGCCGAGGCGCTCTACCAGGCCCGCTTCGAGCGGTACATGGGCCGTGCGCCGGGCGCGGGGCTGGCCGGCTACGACACGCTGGCCCCCGTCGCAGGCGCCGCGCACTGGGCCGCGTTTCCCAAGGGCCGCGGCGTCGCGCCGGAGGCCCTGGCGGAGGCCAAGGCCTATGCGGCGGGGGCGAACAGTTCGGCCTTCCTCGTCTGGCACGCAGGGCACATGGTCGAGGAGGACTATTTCGGCCAGACCACCGCGACGAGCCCGGTGGTGTCCAAGTCGCTCGCCAAGCCGCTCGCGACGATCGCGGTTGGACGCGCGATGGCGATGGGCAGGATCGCCTCGCTCGACCAGCCGATGGCCGACTTCATCACCGCGTGGAAGGGAACCCCCAAGGCCGCGATCACGATCCGGCAGGTGCTGGGCATGCGTTCGGGCCTCCTGCCGCAAGGCAGTTCGAGCGATCCGGCGAACGTCCTCAATACGTCCTATCTGCACCCCTTCCACGACAAGGTGCTGATCGAGGACTACCCGCTCGTCGATACGCCGGGAACTCGCTACGAATATTCGAACGCCAACGGCGATCTCGTCGCCATCCTGATCGAGCGCGCGACGGGCATCCCCTATGAGGACTTCGTGGGCCGCGAAGTGCTGGCCAGGATCGGCGCGCGGGCCGGCCAGATCTGGATGGACCATTCGGGCGGTACGCCGCATTCGGGATGCTGCATCCTGCTGCCGGCCGAAAGCTATTTGCGCCTGGGCGTGCTCCTCCTCGACGACGGAGTGTGGGAGGGCAAGCGCCTCCTGCCCGCAGGCTTCGTGACGGCGATGCGCACGCCCTCTGCGCAGAATCCCCATGCGGGGCTGGGGGTCTACATCGGCTCGCCCTATGTCGAATGGCGCGGACCGGCCAATCCCGAGCTGACTTACGGGCGCAACTACCATTCCGAGCCTTACGCGGCGCAGGACCTGTTCCTGTTCGACGGTAATTCGAACCAGGTCGTCTATATCGTCCCCTCGCGCCGCCTCGTGGTTCTGCGCACCGGGGAGAGTCCGCCCAAGGAGCCGGTCTGGGATAACGCCAAGCTACCCAACCTGATCCTGCGAGGGCTTGCCGGGACGTGAAGCGGACATGAAAAGGGGGCCCCGATCGCGATGATCCGGGCCCCTTTTTGGTCTGGGTTCAATACTTGGCCTTGAGCGTCAGGCCCATCGTGCGCCGTTCGCCGTAGAACAGCTGGTAGCTGTTGCCCGAGGGCAGGATCACGACATAGGCGTTCGAGACGTACTTCTTGTCGAACACGTTGCGCGCCCAGAAGCTGAGGTCGAAGTTGCCGAAGGAGACCCCGGTGCGCGCGTTGACGAGCGTGCGTGAGGGAATCCAGGCCTCGTTGGCGGGCGTGGTGTACATCTTGTCCTGCCAGCTGACGTCGCCGCGCAGGAAGAACGAGCCCTCGTTCCACGGCAGAGGGGTCTGCCACTGCGCTCCGAACGAGCCCTTGGCGCGCGGCGTGCGCTCGATCTGGTTGCCGCCGACGTTGCCGTCGGTCGAGCATACCACGTTGTTGCAGGAGGTGACCGTGCGGCTGAAGCGCGCGTCAACCGTATCGTCGCTGTATTCGCCGTGGGCGTAGGAGAAGTTGGCGTCGAACGACCAGTGCTCGTCGGGCACGAAGGCGGAATCGAGTTCCAGGCCGTAGACCGTCGCGTTGCCCAGGTTGAGGACGATGTTCACCGCATTGGGATCGTTGGCGTACGTGTCCGCCGAGTTGATCTGGATGTCGCTCCAGTCGGTGTAGAACAGCGCCGCGTTGAAGGTCAGGCGCCCGCCGAGGAAGGTGTTCTTGGCGCCGATCTCGTAGGTCCAGTTCGACTCCTCGTCATACGTGCGTTCGGTGTCCGAGGCGGCGGTGGCGTTGAAGCCGCCGGCCTTGGAGCCCTTGGCCGCCGAGGCGTAGAGAAGGGTGTCCGGGGAGGCGTCGTATTCGAGCGTGAAGCGCGGGGTGAAGGCGCGGAAAGTGTCGGCATAGCCCACGTTGGTCGACTGGTTGAGCACCGCAAGGTCGGTCCACGAATAGCGCCCTTCCGCGCCGAGGCGCAGATTGCCGCCGGACGAGGTCCACTGCGTCTCGCCGAAGACCGAGCGCACCAGCGTGGTGGTCAGCGTGTTGGTGAGGGTGAGCGAGAGGATCGGGTTCTGGGCGAAGGGGACGACGGTGGAACTTTCGGTCAGCGCCGGGGCGTAGACGAGGTTGAACTTGTAGTCGTCCTCGCCCTTCGAGATGAAGCCGCCGAACGCGAAGTCGAGGCCCTGCCCGTCGTAGGCGACGCGCCATTCGTGCGAATCGTAGCTGATCGAGCCGACCGGCGCGTTCTGGAAGGTGCAGTAGGCGATGCAGTTCGACGGGTCGGACACGGTCATGTTGCCGATGCTGACATCGCCGGTGATGCGCCCGAACAGGTAGCTTGCGTTCCAGTGGGGGGCGAATTCGTAGGCCGCCGAAATGCGTGCGAGCTGTGTGCTGGTCCAGGCGCCGTAGCTGCGCGGGTCGACGTTGGCGGTGCTGGCTGCACCAGGTACCTCGCCGCACAGCAGGCTGTAGTTGCCGCTGCGTACGTTGCCGCAGGTGAGCTGGCCGCTCGCCTGCTGGTAGTTGGCGTTGGGGTTCGACTCGCGCTCGATGTCGAACTCGGTGTAGCTCGCCTCGAAGACCATGCCCTCGGTCGGCCGGGCGATCGCCGAGACCGACCAGGAATCGTTGTTCCAGCCGCCGATGCGCCCGGTGGTTCCGGGGCTGACCCCGGCGTCGGCCCAGGGATTGGAGTTCTTCCACGAACCGTCGAACTGCGAATGGTTGTAGGTGGCGGCAAGGCCGAACTCGCGGCTGATCGGCAGCTTGGCCTTCACGCTGGCATCGAAGCGGTCGTAGATGCCGCCGGTCAGTTCGCCCTCGGCGGTGAAAGATCCCTCGGTCGTCGCCTTGTAGGGGATGAAGTTGATCGCGCCGGCAAAGGCGTTGCGGCCATAGCGGGCGCTCTGCGGGCCCTTGACCACCTCGACGCGGTCGAGCGCGGAAACGCCCATGTCGACCGACCAGCTGCGCGGCAGGTAGAGGCCGTCGTAGAAGCTGGCGACGTTGGTCTCGAGCGCGGTCACGCTGGTCTGCGCCTGCGCGCGGATGACGGGCACCTGGAAGCCGCTCGAATAGTTCTCGAAACTTAGCCCCGAGGTGAAGCGGGCGATGTCGGTCATGCCCTGGACCGACTTCTGCTCCATCGCCTCGTCGCTGAGCGCGGTAATCGACATCGGCACCTGCTGGATGCTCTCGGCCTTGTTGCGCGCGGTGACGACGATCGTGCCGGCGGGCTCGCTCGAACCGGAGCCAGCGTCGGGCTCGGCCTCGGCAAAGGCGGCGGTGGGCAGGCCGGCGACGAGCGCGCACAGCGCAATTCCGGCCAAGGCGCGCGTCTTCAGTGTGGTCTCGGTCTTCATGAACCCCCTCATGGTCTGGATGATCGCGGCCGCGTCCCTGGTGCGACCTTGTCTGCGGGGGGAGAGTGTCACCGCGGCGAGGCGGCGCAAAATCGTTTGGAATGCGCTGTTCGAGGGGCGAATTTCCGCTTTCGGGCGCGGCCAATCGCCTGAAATGGCGTTGAGAATTTGGCTTTGGTGCGCGGCTCGGCGCTCGCTGGCCCGAGACCCGCGAGAGCTGGCAAAGGGTGGCGCGGCGGTGTGCGCCGGTGCGTGGTCAGCCGGGTTTGCGGCCGATGACGACGTGGGGGTAGATGCCCTGCGCGGTGACGTCGACGAAGCCGGCCTCGCGGGCGACCTCGGCGAGGTCGAGGCTGGCGGATTCGCGCCAGTAGGGTTCCCCGCCCAACCGCGCGCCGCTGTCCGCGCGCCAGACGGCAAGCTTGTCCATGTCGGCGTAGCGCGTGACGTCGCTCATGATCATGTCGCCGCCCGGTTCTAGCACGCGGTAAGCCTCGGCGAAGACGCGGCGGATCACGTCGGCCGGAATCTCGTGGAGCAGGATGTAGGAGGCGACGAGGTCGAACGAAGCCTCGGCAAAGCCGGTGTCCTCGGCCGGGCGCTGGTAAAGCTTCCAGGCGTACCCTTGCGCGTTGCCGATCCGCTGGGCGTGCTCGAGGACGCGCAGGGAAAGGTCGACGCCGGTGATCTCGGCCTCGGGGTAGGTTTCCTGCAGGGCCTGCGTGAAGTGGCCGGTCGAGGCGCCCATGTCGAGGATGCGTTCGTAGGCTCTGCGCGGCGCCATCGCGGCGACCGCGCGGCGCTGTTGGAAGATGCCGCCGGGGTAGAGCGCCTCGACCAGCTTGCGGTGGACGATCTCGCCGTGGATGTAGCCCTGCATCTCGTGCTCCTCCCAGCCGCCGGCGGTGCGGTGGAAGTGGACGCCCTCGAAATAGGCCGGGGTCTCGGCGCCTTCGGGCGCGGGTTCGAGGGTTGTCGGCCCTTGTTCCTGGTAGCGCGCGATCACCGGTTCGAGATCTTCGCGCACTTCCTCGAAGGCTTCGCGCGCGACAAGCCCGTGCATGCGCGCGTGGAACTCGCCGAGCAACTGGCTGGCCCGGAACGCGGGGCTGGCGGCGCAGCTCTGGCCGAGGTGCCGGTCGCGCAGGTCGAGGTCCTCGGGCAGCACGGAGGGATCGGGTACCATCTCGGCCTGCTCGCGCGCGACTTCGCCGCGCAAGGGCTGCGATCCGCGCGCGAGGTGGATCATGAAGTCGACCGAGGCGCGTCCGCGCTGGGCCGGGATGAAGGCGAGCGGGTTGGTCGTCATGCCAGGTCCTCGGGCTTGAGCTTGTATCCGGCGAGCAGCGTGATCGCCGCCACGCTGAGCAGGCCGGGAAGATAGCACACGCCGAGCAGCAGCGCCTGCCGGATGTCGGGGGTGTGCATCGCCTCGGGGGGCAGCGACTTGTCGAAGCCAGCGAGCGAGAGCGCGATGCCCACGATCAGCGGCCCCACCGCGAAAGTGAATTTCTCGGTGAAGCTGTAGAAGGCGGTGTAGACGCCTTCGCGGCGCACGCCGGTCTTCCTGGAATCGAGCGTGATGATGTCGGTCAGCATCGACATCGCCATGATCACGTTGGCGCAGGCGCCGAACGAGACGAGCGCCATGCGCAGGATGTAGAACACCGCAGGCTCGGCGGGCGAGGCGAAGAACCAGCTCAGCACCGCGAGGAGGTAGACGCTGCCGCCCACGATGTAGGTCTGGCTCTTGCCGATCCGGCGCGAGAGCTTGACCAGAAGCGGCGCGCCGGCAAGCTGGACGAGCGTTCCGACGACGGCGGCGGGCGCCAGGATGGTGAGGTCGCGCTGGAGCACGTTGAGCAGGAAAAACATGCCTGCCGCCTGCGAGGAGGCGACCCCGATCAGCTGCGTCGCCTTGACGCCGAGCAGGCGGATGAAGTGGCGGTTGGCGAAGACGTGGCCGACTTCGCTCAGGATCCTGGGGCGTTCGACCTGGCTGATGGTGAAACGCGCGCTCTTGGTGCCGAGGTAGGCGGTCATCGTTGCGCCAAGGATGATCGCGCCGCCGCAAACGCCGATCACCGCGTAGGAGAACGGGCTGGTGCGCCCGAGCGCTTCGAGCAGCAGCGGCGAGATCGTGCCCACCACGAGCGTGGCGACGGCCACGAACATCATGCGCACGCCGTGGATCGCCGAGCGCTCGTGGTAGCTGTCGGTCATCTCGGCGGGCATCGACATGTAGGGCACGTTGTAGAGCGCGTAGCCGCAGGTATAGACGATCAGCGCGAGGAAGACGTAGGCCGCGCGCAACGCCTCGCTCGCGAACATCGGAGTCGTGAAGATCATCGCATAGGAGCCCGCGCAGGCAAAGGCGCCCCACAGGAGGAACGGGCGGCGGCGGCTGCCCCGCGTCTGCAGGCGGTCGCTCCAGGTGCCGACGAAGGGGTCGGTGACGACGCCCAGAAGCTTGCTCACGAAGATCAGCGTACCCGCCAGTGCGGGGTTAATCTGGAGCACGCTGACCATGTAGAACAGGATCAGCGCGCCGATCGAATTCATCAGGATGGCAATGCCGAGCGCCCCTGAACCCCAGGCATACTGGAGGCGCAGCGGGACCTGGCGCGCATCCTCAAGGATGTCGGGCGTGGGATCGGGCAGCAGCGCGGATTCGCCGGCCGGTGTGGCGATGGTGCTCGTCATGCGTGCGGGATCCCTTGTTGGCTCGTTTTCGTGCAGTCGCAGCGGGGAAGGCTAACCGGCGCGGAACGGCAAGGCGCGCGCTACTTCGCGCCGCGTTCGCGTGATGAACATGAAACGGCGAGGGCTGGCCCCGGACGTGTTCACCTGCTGAAAAGGCGGGCAGGCGATGCGCGACAGGCCATGGCCCGGCGCTAGGTTCGCCGCGCAAGCGCCCGGCGAGGGCGGACACGAAACCGAAGCGAAGGACGATACCCGATGAGCGAGACCCTGCATTTCCCGATCGTCGTGGTGGGCGCAGGGGGAACCGGCCTCACCGCCGCGCTCGCCGCGCATGACCTGGGCATCGAGGCGCTGGTGATCGAGCGCGACGACACCCCGCTCGGATCCACCGCGATGTCGACCGGCCTCATCCCCGCCTCGGGTACGCCCGAGCAGGTGGCCGAAGGCATCGAGGATTCGCCCGAGCTCTTCGCGGCCGACATCCTGGCCAAGACCAAGGGTCAGACCGACCCGGCGATGGCGCTGGCGATCGCGCGCGAATCGGTCGAGACGATCGCCTGGATGCGCGATGCGCACGGCGTGCCGCTCGAACTCGTCGGCGGGTTCCTTTACCCCGGCCACAGCGTGCGGCGCATGTACGGCACGCCCAACCGGACCGGCGGCGAGCTCATGGCCGCGCTCGAGGACGCCTGCGCCAAGGCCGAGATCCCGATCCTGACCGACGCGACCGTCGAGGAGGTTCTCCACGAGGGTGAGCGCGTCACCGGCGTGCGCTACCGCCGTCCCGACGGGGTTCTGGAAGACGTGACCTGCAACGCGCTGATCCTCGCCTGCTCGGGCTTTGCGGGCAATCCCGAGATGGTCGCGCGCTTCATTCCCGAGATGGCGGCGGCGACCTTCCACGGCCATCCCGGCAACAAGGGCGATGCCATGCGCTGGGGCGAGGAGCTGGGCGCCGCGCTTGAGGACATGACCGGCTACCAGGGCCACGGCGGGCTCGCCATGGGCCACGGCATCCCGATCCTCTGGCCGCTGATCATGGAGGGCGGCTTCCAGGTGAATCTCGATGGGCAGCGCTTTTCCGACGAGAGCGCGGGCTATTCCGAGCAGGCCGCCAAGGTCAACGCGCAGAAGGATCACGTCGCCTGGTCGATCTTCGATGAACGCCTGCACCAGCTCATGTGCGCCTTCGACGATTACCGCGATGCGCTGAAAGCCGGGGCGGTGGTCTCGGCCCCGACGCTCGCCGAACTTGCCGGGAAAACCCGTTTGCCCGCCGAGGCGCTGGCGGCGACACTGGCCGAGGTGACGGCGGTGACGAAAGGCGAAGCCGAAGATGCCTGGGGCCGCCGTTTCGAGGAACGCCAGCTGCTCGAGGCGCCCTACTACGCGGCACGGGTCACCGGGGCGCTGTTCCACACCCAGGGCGGGCTCGTGGTCGATGCCGAGGCGCGGGTGTGCAAGGGCGATGGTGGCCGCTTGCCCAACCTCTTTGCCGGGGGCGGCGCGGCGCGCGGCATTTCGGGCACCGGCGCTTATGGCTATCTGGCGGGCAATGGCCTGTTGACGGCGACGACTTTGGGCAAGCTCGCCGGGCGCAGCGCCGCGCGGCTGGTCACGGCCGAAAGCTGAACGGCTGGTCCGCGCCGCCGCGTCCTTGGGGAACGGGCGGCGCGGGCGGCGCCTCGCTCAGGGCTTCACCGCGCGCGTGACCCAGGGGTAGGACTGCGCGCCCAGGCCATAGGCCTCGACTTCGACGAAGCCCGCCGCGCGCAGCTCGTCCTCCCAGTTGGCCAGGCAGGTCTCGCGGAAGTAGGGCTCCTCGCGGTGGTCGTTGTCCCATTCGAGCAGGACCGCGGTGAACATGTCGACCGCGCGGAACGGGGGCGGGTCGGAGATCACGATCTCGCCGCCCGACTTGAGCACGCGGAAAGCCTCGGCGAACATCTCGCGGTTGACCGGAACGGGTGCCTCGTGGTGGACGGCGTAGCTGAAGATGGCATCGATGCTGGCGTCCTCTAGGCCTGTCGCGCGCGCGTCGCACTGGCGCAGGTCCACTTTCAGGCCCATGCGCTCGGCAAGGCGGAAGCCCTCCTGGAGACCGCGTCCGTTGAGGTCGCAGCCGATCAGTTCGGCTTCTGGAAAGACCTTGTTCAAGGCCATCAACGTGAAGACGCCGCCGCAGCCGATCTCGAGGATGCGTTTGTGGTCGCGCCGGCGGAACTGCTTGATCACGTCGATGCGCTGGCCACCGATGTTCGAGCCCGGCGGCACCGCGGCGAACCCGCCGTAGCGGAACACCCGGCCGATCCCGGCGCCCTTGGTGCCAAGGTCGTAGTTGTCGATGCCGATCGGCGCGAGGTGGAAGTGGATGCCCTCGTACCAGTCGGGCAACGGGGCCTCGGGATCGAGCGCGAGCGTGCCTCCGGCGCTGTTCACCGGCAGGCTGTCGAGATGCTCGTGCATCGCGCGCTGCTCCTCGGCGGCGACGAGATTGCGGTGCATCATCTCCTCGGCGACGTAGCGCTGGGCGAAGCGTTCCATGCGGTAATTGGGAAGGGTCGCGGCGAGTGCTTTGGCGGCATCGACGCGCGCGACGATCGTCTCGGCGCTGTCGTGGGTGCCTGCCGCGTGGGCCTCGCTGAGCGCGCGCCCGTGTTCGCTCTCGAGGAAATCCTGCTTCGCCGCGCCGCGCGTGGCGACCGAGGTGAATTTCAGGATGCCGCCCAGCACGTCGAGCCCGGCGCGGCTGCGCTGGCTCATCGTGTTCGAAGCCACGGGCATCGTTACGGCGTCGTTCGCTTGGGCCATCTATCCCTCCGTCGTCGGCTGCATGGGGGCAGGCCGAGTGTCTGCCTGATGCGAGGGTGATGCAAGGGCACCGCGCGCGCCGCTGTTTTCTGCCCCGCTGTTCAACAGATGAGCAGCTCGCGTGTTCGCACTGCGCCTTGCCCGCCGCTTCGTGCTGCGATGCGCCCTCCCGACACCGCACAAGGAAGTATCATGAGATCATTCGCCCGGCCCCTGGGGGCCATCGCGGCCGCCGCCCTGCTCGTCCTGGGTGGTGGCGCGGCTTCGGCCGCCGAGGACCCCGCCGCCATCGAGGCGGCGAAGACGACGATCTGGACGATGGAGCAGGCGATCTACGCCGGGCGCGGCAAAGGCGACATCAGCGCCTATGCCGACAACACCGCGCAAGGCTATCTCGCCTGGCCGCCGATCCTGGCCAAACCCATGCGCGTCGACGGCTTCAAGCGCGCCAAGGCCCCGCCCGAAATGGCGCACGAGAAGCTGGAGATGGAACTGCTCGACTTCACACTGTACGGCGATACCGCGATCATCTACTACCGCACGCACCGCACGATGCTGGCGGACGGCACCCCCGCCGACGACCGCTTCGACGTCACCCATACGTGGGTGCAGGAAGGTGGCAAGTGGCGCGTGCTGGGCGGGATGGCGCGCAGCCAGGTCATGCGCTGAACTCTTCGCCCGACGGCCCGCCGGACATCGCGGCGGGCCGTCGGCGCGCTTATTCAGTCCTGCCCGAAACCGGCGCGCTCGAGAATCTTCTCGTAGGTGCGCTCCCTGGCGGCGAGCGGCGCACCCATGACCTGCGCGATCATGCGGTCGCGCACCGCCTCGATCCTGGGCTCGTTCTGCGCGGTCCACTCGAAGCTCTCGACGCTGCCACTTTCGAGCACGCCCCTGGCTTCGAGCAGCTCCTCGAGCACGGCGACGCGGTCGCGCGTGATCCACAGCTCGGACAGGAGGCTCATCACCATGCGTCCGAGATCCTCGACGTCCATCGTTTCGAGGTAGGGTGTTTTCGCGTCGGACATGGTCTTGGGGCCTCTTGGAGAAAGGGTTGGGAAGCGCGGCGCTCAGAGCGGGGCCAGCGGGAGCTGGGCGGCTGCCTCGCGCTCCTCGAGCTGGGCGATGCGGCGCTGGATCAGGCTATGGCGGCGCTGGTCGATCGGGAAGCGCCAGATCACCAGCGCGCCGCCGATCTTGAGGATCGCGGGCAGCAGCGCGACGGTGAAGAGCATGCCGAAGGCGGCCGTTGCGTCGTTCACCGCGCCCGCCCGCGCGTCGTAGCCGAACAGGCTGAGCAGGAGGAAGGCGCTGCCCGAGCCGATCGCCAGCGCCACCTTGTTGGTGAGGAGGTAGAAGGCGAAGTAGCCCCCGGTGCGCTGTTCGCCGGTGCGCAGGCGGCCATAGTCGGCGACGTCGGCAAGGATCGCGGGCGAGATGACCACGATCGCCGAGGCGCCCGCGCCGATGAACACGACCACCACCACGCTGATCGCGAGGATCGTCTCCATCGTCATCGTCGCCGGGTTCACGAACCAGTAGCCTTGCATCGCGAGGCTGGAGATGGTGACCGCGACGACGTAGCTCCTGTGCTTGCCGAAACGACCCGAAGCCCAGATCCACAGCGGCATCGAGGCGGCCAAGGTGATCGCGAAGATCGTCATCAGGTAGGGGTACCAGGCGCCGAGCTTGAGGTAGCCGTCATAGAAGGTGAAGATGATCTGGAGGATGCCCATGCCCATCCCGCACAGCGTGAACGAGGCAATGTAGATCCACAGCGGCTTGTTCGAGCGCACCGACTTCAGGAAGCCGATGAGTTCGGGGCGCTTGCCGGGAAGTTCGATGCCCTTGGGCGCGAACAGGAAGCCGATACCGATGGTCAGCGGGAAGACCACCGCTGCGGCAAGGAAGAAGTAGCCCAGCATGCCGATCGAGTAGGCCGAGCTCTGGGTGAACCCGAACCAGGCAATGGCGATCGGCAGGACGTAGTTGCTGAGGCTCCCGAGCTGCGCGACGATGGCCTTGGTCCCGGTGATCTTCGAGCGCTGGGCGTAGTCGGTGGTGAGCTCGGCGCCCCAGGACTGCTGGTTGATGTCGATCATCGTGAAGCCAAGGTCGTAGAGCGCCTTCCACGCGACGAGGTAGACGAGCCCGACCGCGCCGTGGGGCTTGAGCAGGAAGAACGCGGCGATGAGGCAGAGAAAGCCGCCGCCCACGATCCACGGCTTGCGCGCGCCCCAGCGGGTGCGGGTGCGGTCCGAGATGTAGCCCATGAGCTGGTCGGTCACCGCGTCGAGGACGCGCAGGGAGACGAGCACGCCGCCGAGCGCGGCGAGGTTGATGCCGAATTCCTTGGCGTAGAGCTGGGGCACGTAGGCCATCATCGGCATCGAGAGCATGCCCGGCCCGAACGCGGCGAGCGCGTAAGTGATCAGCGCCAGGTGGCCAAGGCGCGGGGCGGGCGGCCGCGGCGTCGGGGGCGCGGCGGGGCCAGCGCTCACGGGAACGGCGATCTCGGCGGCTTGGGGGCTGGTCATCTCGGGTCGTATCCTGCGCGCGTCGTTGCCGGGACTGTGCCGCAAGAGGGGCGTGCAGAACCCGGAGTTTCTGGCGGGCTGTTCACCAGCCGAGAAGGCGGCTCGAAGCGACATGGCCCACCTCGCGCGCAAGCGAGGTGGGCCATTTCGTCGGGGCAGGGGCCTCGCTCAGTAGCGGTAAGTGAAGCGCAGCCCCATCGTGCGGCGCTCGCCGGGATAGATACGGGTCTGGGCGATGCCCGCCGCCGCGCCGCCGTCGGCGGTGCTCGCGCTCACCGTGGCGCGCGCGATGTACTTGGCGTCGAGCAGGTTCTTCACCCAGAACGAGAGATCGTACTTCTCCGAGGTGAATCCGGTGCGCAGGTTGACCAGCTCGATCTTGCCCTGGCTGTCCTGGCCCAGGCTCTGCGAGTGCTTGGCGGCCTGGTAGCTGTAGTCGCCGCGCACGAAGAAATCGAACATGTCGTTGACCGGTATGCCGAAGTTGGCGGTGGCCGAGATCTGCGTCTTGGTCGTGCGCGCGAGCTGCTTGCCGCCTACATCGTTGCTGCAGCCCGCCTCGGGGATCGTGGTGCCGGTCAGCAAGCCGCAATAGGCGGTGACTTCGCCGTCGATCGTGCCCTTCTTGTATTTGGGATCGATGAAGGCGCCGGCGAAGCGCAGCCAGTTGAGGCGGTCGAAGTTGTAGCTGGTGTCGAACTCGATGCCCTTGGAGGTCGCGCCCTTGTTGTTGGCGATGAACGAGGTTGCCGAATTGGCGACGTAGGACTGGACCTGGATATTGCTCCAGTCGACGTAGAACAGGTCCGCCGACCACGCGAACTTGCGATCGAGCGCCGAGCCCTTGACGCCCACCTCGTAGGTCCAGTTGGTCTCGGGATCGTATTCGAACTTGTCGGTGCCGTAGGTGTTGGCGTTGAAACCGCCGACCTTGTAGCCCTTGGCGGCCGAGGCATAGGCCATGAGGTCGGGCGAGAACTTGTAGCTGAGCGTCCCGCGCGGGGTGAAGTAATTGTAGGTCCGCGCACCCGGAATGCTGCTCTGGTAGACCCCGTCCGAAAGCACGGTGCCGTCGTAGGCGATCTTTTCGTGGTTGAAGCGCCCTTCGAGCGAGAGGTCGAGGCCCGAGGCGATCTCGTAGCCCATCTGGGCATAGCCCGAGAGGCCCTTGGTGTGGACGGTCGAGCCTTTGCCGAAGATCGGGACGTTGGTGGTGTAGTCGTTCAGCAGGGCGTAGGAGACCTCGAGCACGTCGGTGATCGAGCTGTCATAGTAGTTGGCGCCCACCATCCAGGTCAGCGGTCCGGCGTCGGGTGAGGCGAGCTTGACGTCGACGTTGTGCTCGTAGCTGCCGTTGCCCACGGCCTTCAGGAAGGACTGCTGCGAGAGCGCGCTGCCCGTGGCGAGCGGGGTGCTGATCGCGTCGGGATTGCCGGTGGCGTCGTTGTTCTGCCCGAACGAGGCCTCGGTATAGGAATAAGTGCCCGAAAGCGTCGCGAAGCCCATGTTGTAGTCGGCCTTGGCGTAAGCCAGCCAGGAGTGGCCGGTGAGGCCGGTCGCGGCGGTGTCGTCGAGGTCGACCGTGGTGGGCACGGCAAGCTTGCCGCAATAGAGCGAATAGCGCGCGCCGAGCGTAGCGTTGGGGTTGTAGGAGCCGCAGTTGTTCTCGCTCGTAGGCAGGTAGACATAGGCCGCCTGGCGTTCCTTGGTCTCGACGCGCATGCCGAACAGCTTGATCGAGAGGTCGCTGGTCGGCTCGAACAGCAGCGAAAGGCCGTAATTGGCGCGCTTGTCGTAGCCGCCGACGTATCCCCCGTCGCGCTCGTTCTTGATCGTGCCGTCGAACTTGGCGATGGAGCCGAAGCCGCGCACGGCGAGCGTATCGCCGAGCGGCACGCTCACGCTGCCCTGGATCGAGCGGCGGCCCTTGTCGCCGATTTCGCCGGTGACGAGCGCGTCGAATTTGCCGAGCGTGGGCCCGCGCGTCACGTAGTTGATCGCGCCCGAGAAGGTGTTGCGGCCGTAGGCGGCGCTCTGCGGACCCTTGACCACCTCGATGCGGGCGAGGTCGAGCGAGCCGAATTCAAGCCCCGAACGGTTGTTGAGGTAGACCCCGTCGAGGAACACGCCGACATTGCCGATTTGCGCGGTCTGGTCGACCTGGGCGAGGCCGCGGATGACGGGGGCCTGATACGTACCGCCGATGCTCTGGAAGGCAAGGCCCGGGGTCGACTTGGCAAGGTCCTCGAGGCCGCTGGTGCCGCTCTTGCGCAAGTCCTCGTCGCTCATCGCGGTGATCGAGAGGGGCACGTCCTGCAGGCTCTCGGTGCGTCGGCGGGTGGTGACGAGGATGGTCCCGGGCGTCTCGCCGACACCGGTCTCGCCATTTTCCGCGGTTGCGGGGGTCTCGGCGTGGGCGCTGGAAGCGCTCGCCACCAGGGTTGCAACGCAGATGCCGGCGAGCGCGGCGGCGCGGATCGAGGTCGCATGGCTGCGAGGAGTGGCGGCTGGGGTAGGGGACTGGGTCTGGCGCATGGTGAAGCTTCCCTGGTTGCGTCTCTGCATCGCTGGTCCCGGCGCGAAGGCGCGGCCGGCCCGGTGCATTGGCGACAGAGGATCGGCTGGGCGCGTGTGTGCCAAGAGGGCGTCGCGCGCGTTGCTCATCAGGTGAGATATGGCCGTTCAAACAGCGGGAACGCGTTGATTTTCGATGGCCGTTCAGGCGCGAAAAAATGCGCCGCTGTTCACATCCCGAGAACGTGCCGGCGATTTTCCATTGCCATGGGGATGCGCGTGTGAACGGCCGCGCCGACCTGCATCGGACGCGCTTTCCGGAGCGCGCCGCGTGTCCATCGCGCGGTCGCGATTCGCGGTGGGTCGGATTGCCGGGTGCTTCAGGCGGCGACGGCGCAGCAGGAAAGACGTTCGCCGAGCCGTGCGGCCGCGTCCTTCAATTCGCCCGCGTAGCGCACGATCGCCTCGTCCGCGTCCATGGCCTCGAGGAAGTAGGTGAGGGTGAGTGCGGCGAGGCTCTTGCCGTCGGCGTGGACGGGCACCGCGATGCTGGCGGTGCGATGGACCTTGAGTGCGGAACAGGGCGCGCCGGCGTGGCCTTCGCGGCGCACGTGCTCGAGTCGGGTAAGGAAGGCTTCGCGCTCGCGTGCCGTGTCGCGGCGCCAGGCGTTGCGCGTGGCCCACTCGAGGATGGGGGCGAGCTCGGCGTCGGCCAGCCCCGCCATGTAGACCTGGCCCGAGGCACTGGTCAGGAGTGGAATGGTGACACCCGGATTGCACAAGTCGAAGGTCATCACCGACTGGGCATGGGTCGAGCCGCGCACGATCATGCGCGCCTGTGCGCGCGTGGCGACGAACATCGGCCAGCCCAGCCGCGCGGTCAGTTCGCGCATCAGGGGTTGGGCGGCGGCGGCGAGACCGTTGTCGTCCTGGTAGCCGTGGGCGAGCGTCTCGACCTGGGCGGTGGGACGATAGGCCTTGGTCTGCGGGTCCTGCTCGACGAGCCCGGCATGGACAAGCGTCTGCACGATCCGGAACACCGTTGGGTAGGGCAACTTGCCGAAGCGTGCGATGTCCATCACCGGCATCGGAGCGTGGGTGTTGATGACCTGGAGAATGGCGATCGTGCGGCTGACGGCACGAATGGGAACACCTTCCATTGCCTTGCGTGACCTCCCTGAACGATGGTCCTGTCGTGCGGGAACGCGTCGTCGACGTCGTCGTCCCGCCCGGGAAAGGTCACGCCAATGCGGCCAGGCGCGGCGACCGAAGTGAACTGTGGTCGCCTGTCGGATATCGAATCTCGAATTTTTCCCTGAAAAGCCGATCTCAAGTTGCTTCCGGCGTCGCCCTTCAGGCCAGTTGGGGATAGGCGGAGAGAATGTCGCGCGCGGGCCGGCGGGCGCGCTCGCGAATCTTGCGCGGGGTCAGCCAGGCGAACGTGCGGCCGTGTTCGGTGTTGGTGTCGAGAATCCGCGCCGCCCAGTTTCCAACCGTGCGCGGGTGGTCGGCAATGAGATTTACGTGGGCGCGGCGCTGCGCGTTCATGCCCCCCGCCTTTGCGTTCTCGCGCAGGAAGCCCTCGGTGATGACAAGGCCGGGGCTGAGCGAGCCGGTCAGGACCGGGCTGCCCCGGGTCTCTTCGGCGAGGCAGTTCATGAGGTAGGTGACGGCGGCCTTGCTGGCCGCGTAGCCGGCCATTTGCGGCAGGAGGGTGCCGTCGGCGCCCGCGCCGAGCATCGTGTAGACCGCGCCCGGCCGCGCCGCCTGAGCATAGCCCCGGACGGCCGTGCGGCAACCATGGACCACGCCCATGACGTTGATATCGAGCATCGTGCGCACGTCCTCGTCGGTGAGGTCCATCAGGCCGCCGCCCAGGGCGAGACCGGCGTTGTTGACCCAGATGTCGACCCCGCCGAGCTGGACACAGGCCTGTGCCCAAAGCGCGTTGACGTCCTCGGCGCGGCGCACGTCGCAGGAAAGGCCGATGGCGCGGGCCTCGGCGTTCCGGCCCAGTTCCTCGGCGGCGGCGCGCGCCTCGTCCGCCTGGCGTGAGGAAAGGACCACGTTGATCCCGCGATCCAGCAACGCCCGGGCGAGCGCCCGCCCGATACCCCGCGTGCTGCCGGTAATTACGGCGGTCTTGCGTTCAGGCCCCATGGTGTATCCTTTCCGTGTTCTGTCTTCGGGATGTTCCGTCAGGGTCTCGAACGGACCCGGGGCTCAGGATGGACTGGGGCGCCGAGGCAATGCCAGCATGGGGTAAGGTGCTGTTCGAGCAGCGAGAAGTGGTGGCGCACAAGTCCGTGGCGGGCCCGCCTGCGGGCCGGATCAGCTTTGCGCAACCCCGCGTGGATCGGCTGGCAATCGGGCCGCGCGATAAGTTGTCAGGAACAGCGCGCAGGCCCCCAGCGCGGCAGGCACGCCGACGAGCCCGAGCGCGGGGCCGATCGCGGCTCCGCCCTCGCCCGCCGCGAGGCCGCCCGCGACGACGGCGACGAGCCAGGGGGCGAGCGCCTGCCCGGTCATCGTGTTGAACAGGCCGAACAGCGAGACCCCGACGCCATGCATGCGACCGGGCAGCATATCCTGCAAGGTGGTGACCATGCCCGTCCCGATCATCGGCATCAGCAGGCCGCCGAGCGCGATCATCACTACGGCGGCGAGGGCGGAAGGAGCCAGCACGATGCAGGAAAGCGGCGCCATCAGCGCGGCGATCAGGGCCAGGACCAGGAGTTTGCGCCGGCTGCCCGCGCGGCGCGCGACGACGTCGTAAAGGATGCCCGCCGAGAGTGCGCCGGCAAGGCCCAGCACCATCGACAGTGAGCCTTGCATCTGCCCGAGGTTTCCGGCCGAGATCGCGAAGCGGCGCATGATGAAGGTCGCGCCCCAGGCGGCCGAGGAATAGGCCATCATCACCAGCAGCGCGAAGCCGGCGTAGAAGGGCGCGAAGGTCGTCCAGCGCCGGGCGAGGAAGCGCGCGGTCGCGGCGAACGACTGGCTGTCCTTGTCCGGCAGGCTGCGGCGCTCGGGTTCGCGGATCGAGGCGATCATCGCGACCACGGGAACGCCCAGGCATCCGGCGAGGACGAGGGCGACGCGCCAGGGCGCGAGGCTTGCAATGCCCGGAATCCAGTCGAGCTGGCCCGCGGGCACCGCGCTCAGCACCGCGCCGGTAAGCGCGAGCGAAAGCCCGCCCGCGACCGACTGGCCCATGAGGTAGATGCTGACCGGCAGCGCGCGCCGGTTGGCGGGGAACATGTCGGCGATCATGGAGACCGCGCAAGGGGCAAGCGTCGCCTCGCCCAGCCCCACCAACAGGCGCGAGGCGAAGAGATGCCAATAGTCCTGCGAGAGCCCGCCCAGGAACGTGGCGATCGACCAGAGACCGACCCCCGTCATCAGCAGCTTGCGGCGCGAGAGGCGGTCCGCGCTGAGGCCGAGCGGGATGCCGACGAGCGCATAGAAGATCCCGAAGGAAAGTCCGAGCAGCAGGCTCATATCGACATCGCCGATGCCGAGGTCCGCGCGGATCGGGTCGACGACGAGGGTCAGGATACCGCGGTCGATCACCGAGACGATCGAGGAGAAGAACATGACCGCCACCACCCACCAGGCGGCGAAAGGGCGTGACGCGGGGGTGACGGTTGCCTTCACGCGGGGATCACGCGCAGCGAGGTGTCCATCGAGGACAGCGCCTCGACCCCGTCCTTGCGCACCACCATCATGTCCTCGACGTGCGAGGTGCCGTAGCCGACCTCGTGGTAGGGCATGTCGAGCGTGAACACGGTGCCTTCCTCGTAGACCAGCGTGGCGGCGATCTCGGCCGGGTCCTCGAGGCCGGTCGGCCAGGGCTGGTCGGTGTGCTCGAGCCCGACGCAGTGCGCCGAACCCAAGCCGCGCGCGAAGCCATGCTGGCGCAGCACGTCGGTCGCCACGGCATCGGCGTGCGCGAAGGGGACGCCGGGCCGGATCTCGGCATAGGCGGCGGCAAGCGCGGCACTGTTGGCCTCGGCGCGGCGCGCGACTTCGTCGCTCGGCGTGCCGACGACGACGGTGCGGCCAACGTCGCCCTTGTAGCCCTTGTACTCGCCCACGCTGTCGAGCTTGGTCGGCTCGTCCTTTTCGACCACGCCCGAGTTGAGCCCGCGCTGGTTGACGATGAGCCAGAGCGACTTGCCCTCCAGCTCGCCCCATTTGGCGCGGTGGTCGAGTTCGACCTGTTCGAGCGGCTCGCCCAGGTGCATGCGCGAAATCGCGTAGTCGAGCGCGGCCTCGTTGCGCCGCGCCGCTTCGCGCAGGATGGCGATCTCGGGCTCGGTCTTGACCATGCGCACCTCGCGGAAAACGTTGAGCGCATCGATGGGGGTGCCCGCGAAATCGCTGCCCAGGATGCGCGCGGTGCGCATGTCGTCGAAGCCGACGCGGCTCCTGGTCAGGCCGGCCTTGCCCATCGCACTGGCAAGCGCGGCGCCCGCTGAGGCGGCATTGCGGCCCTCGAAATTCGCATAGATCGCCATGAGCAGGCGGTCGCGGTCGGTCAGGCTGTCCTCGCGCACGACTTGCGCCCAGGGACTGGGGAGCGGCTCGGCCCTCATGCCGCCCGTTGCCGGGTCGGGCACGGGCCAGGTGAAAGTCTCGATGTTGTCCATCCAGGTCGGGCAGTAGTCGAGGTGGTAGACCATCGAGCCGTTGACGACGAGCGAGGCGGGCGCGGCCGGGTTGCGCGGCAGGACGGCGAAGCTCGAATAAGGCCGTCCCATCATCGCGGAAATGCCCAGATGGCTGGATAGGTAGTAGATGTTCGAGGGCAGCGCGGCGACGAGCGCGTCGAGCCCGTACTTGTCCATGACCGCCTCGGCGCGCGGGCGGTTGACCAGCGGAGCCGCCGCCTGGAGGTGGCGGATGAGTTCCGGGTCCGACCAGCGGGCGAGGCGGCCAGGCGTGGCAGGGGCGAGCGAGGCGTGCGTCATGAAAGTCCCTCTTGCGACCAGCGGGGAAAAGTACCGGCGCGAGACTACGCAGCCGGGGCGGCGATGCACGGGCGCTACGGAGCGAAATTCAGCAGGCGAACTTCGCGTTGGGCCCGGTCGCGCTCACAGCTCCTCCTGGTGGCGCGACATGCTGGCGAGCACTTTCCATTCGCCCGCGGTCTTCTGCCAGACGTGGATGTTGTCGTAGGTCTGGTCGACCGGGGTACCGTCGGGCAGGCGCTTGCGGTGGTTGCGGTAGTAGATGATCGCGGTGTCGCCCGAGAGCGAGAAGTCGACCAGTTCGTTGGTTATGATTTCCTTGTCGCGCGACTTCATGTCCGCGGCTCCGGCTGCCAGCGTCGCGACGCCGAAAGGGGCCTTGGTTCCCGAAGTCCAGGCGAGGTAATGGGGCGAGGCGTTGGCGATGTAGTAGCCGACGTCGCCCTTGGCGCGACCGGCGTAGATCGCCTTCTCCTTCGCCCAGATCAGCGCCTTGACCGCCTCGACTTCGGCTTCGCTCGTAGCGGCGCCGGAGGGAAGATTCGTGCGGGCGAGGAGAGAGGGGGACCACGCGGCCGGGGCGGCGAGGGCAAGGGCCAGCAGCGCGTGCAGGGGTTTGGGGGGCATGGGCATCTCCTTGGCTAGGCGGGCATTGCGCCCGTCGCCCGCGTGCCTGACAAGTCCGCTTCGGTTCGTGTTCTCGGTAGGTGAACATGCGGGTGGCCGCAGCCCGCGTCGCTCGCGCATGAAAAAGGCCCTCCCGTCGCGGCGACGGGAGGGCCCGGAATGGCTTGGCCTGGCCTGGCCTGGTTTGGCTTGCCAAACGCGCTTGCGCTCAGGCGTAGTCCTCGGTGTCGATCGTATTGCGCATCACCTCGGGGTAGCGGTGGCCGCTGACGGTGTCCTGATTGACCAGCGCGGCGGCCCGCTCGAGGATCTCGGCGGGAATTTCAAGGCTTGCGGCCGCGTTGTTCTCGTCGAAATGGGCTGCCGAGCGGGTGCCGGGAATGGCGTGGACATGTTCTCCCTGCGCCAGCACCCAGGCCAGCGCGAGCTGGGCCGGGGCGACGCCCGCCTCGGCCGCGAGGGCATCGAAGCAGGCGATCATCGCGCGGTTCTTCGCCCAGTCTTCGCCCTGGAAACGCGGCATGCCGCGGCGCAGGTCCTTTTCGGCGAGCTGGGAGAGATCACCCAGGTCCCCGCACAGCGCCCCGCGCGCGACTGGTGAGAAGGCGACGAGCGCGATGCCCAGCTCCTTCGTCGTTTCCAGTACGCCCAGTTCCACGTTGCGCGTCCAGAGCGAATACTCGGTCTGGACCGCGGCCATCGGGTGCACCGCGTGGGCTTCGCGGATATGCGCCGAGGACCATTCCGAGACGCCATAGGCCTTGATCTTGCCCGCCTCGATCGCGCGCGCCATGGCGCCGACCGAATCCGCGATCGGCACCTTGGGATCGAAGCGGTGCATGTAGAACAGGTCCACATGATCGGTCCCCAGACGCTTGAGACTGGCATCGAGCGAGGCCGTGATCGAATCCGGGCTGCAGTCGATCCCGCGGCGCGGCCCGTCGACGAGGATGCCGGTCTTGGTGGCGAGGAAGAATTCGTCACGCCGGTCCATGATCGCCGCGCCCAGGATCTCTTCCGAGACGCCCATGCCGTAGATGTTGGCGGTGTCGAAGTGGTTGCAGCCGCTGTCGAGTGCGTGGCGGAATAGCGCTTCGGCGTCGGCCCGCTCGGGCGGGTTCCCGTAGGCCCAGGCCACATTCATGCAGCCAAGGCCTACCGGGTTGAGCGCGGTCCCGTTTATCGTGCGCGTGGTCATTACGACCAGCCGTCCTGCGCCTCGAGGCTCTGGGCGAGTTCGCCGATCACGCGGTAGCAGTCGAGCACCTTGCCGACCGACGAGTTGGGCTCGCGGCCTTCCTGGATGGCGGCGACGAATTCGCGGTCCTGCAGTTCGATGCCGTTGTTCGACACGGTGACGCCGGTGAGGTCGATGGCCTCTTCACGGCCGTTCACGAGGTCATCGTAGCGCGCGATATAGGTCTCGCTGTCACCGATGTAGCGGAAGAAGGTGCCGAGCGGACCGTTGTTGTTGAACGAGAGCGAGAGCGTGCAGATCGCGCCGGTCTCGGCCTTGAGCTGGATCGACATGTCCATCGCGATGCCCAGCTCAGGGTGCTTGGGGCCCTGAAGGACGTTGGCCGCGACGATCTTGCCCGACTGGTAGGCGAACAGGTCGATGGTGTGCGCGGCGTGGTGCCACAAGAGGTGGTCGGTCCACGAGCGCGGCTGGCCCTTGGCGTTCATGTTCTTGCGGCGGAAGAAGTACGTCTGCACGTCCATCTGCTGGACGTTGAATTCGCCGGCCGTGATCTTGTTGTGCACGTACTGGTGCGAGGGATTGAAACGACGGGTGTGGCCGACCATGCAGACTAGGCCGGTTTCCTTCTGCTTGGCGACGACCGCTTCGGCGTCGGCCCAGCTGTCCGAGAGCGGGATCTCGACCTGGACGTGCTTGCCCGCGTTCATGCAGGCGATCGCCTGCTCGGCGTGCATCTGGGTCGGCGTGCACAGGATCACCGCGTCGACATCGGGCATCGCGAGGACCTCGCCCAGATCGGTGCCCGAGTGGGGCGCGCCGTACTTGGCGGCGACTTCGGCGGCTTGGTCGGCATTGCGCGAAATGACCGAGGCGATCTCGACGCCGTCGATGTTCTTGAGGCCGTCGAGGTGCTTTTCACCGAAGGCGCCGGCGCCGACGAGAGCAATACGCATGGGGAGAAACTCCTTGGAATTGGTCGTTCACAGGGGAACGTGAAGAGGGAGCGGGGCGGAGCGCGGTTTGTTCCCGCACCCGCCCCGTTTCGGCGATCAGATGGCGGCCTGTGCCGCCGCGTCGTGACCCTCGATGGTGGGACTGGGCGGAACTGTTCCATCCACCGGCTCGAGCACGATATGCCCGATCGCGGTGTTCGAGCAAGGCACGTGGTAGTGCTTGTGCAGGCACTTGGTGCTCTTGCCGAGCGCGCCGCGCATGATCAGCCACATGACCATCTCGATGCCTTCCGAGCCGGTCTCGCGCAAGTACTCAATATGCGGGATCGTGCGCAGCTTCTGGGTGTCGCCGACGAGGCCGTCGAGGAACATGTTGTCCCATTCGGCATTGATCAACCCCGCGCGCGGGCCCTGGAGCTGGTGGCTCATGCCGCCGGTACCCCAGATCTGCACGTTGAGGTCCTCGTCGAACGAGTTGACCGCGCGCGCGATCGCCTCGCCCAGCGCCCAGCAGCGGTTGCCCGACGGCGGCGGATACGTGACGACGTTGACCGCGAGCGGGATGACCTTGACCGGCCAGGCCGAGGGCTTGTCGTACATCATCGTGAGCGGGACGGTGAGGCCGTGGTCGACGTCCATCTCGTTGATGATGGTCATGTCGAACTCGTCGAGGATCAGGCTCTGCGCGATGTGCCAGGCGAGGTCCGGGTGGCCTTCGACGTCGGGCACCTGGCGCGGGCCCCAGCCTTCGTCGGCGGGGGCATAGCGCTCGCCGCAACCGATCGCGAAAGTCGGGATGATCTTCATGTCGAAGGCCGAGGCGTGGTCGTTGTAGACCAGGATCACGACGTCGGGCTTGTTTTCCGGCTTGGCGATCCACTCGCGCGTCCAGTCGAAGCCCTCGAAGATCGGGGTGAAATAGGCGTCGCGATCCTTGCCCTGGTCGGAGGCGACGCCGAGCAGCGGCACGTGGCTGCAGGCGATGCCAGCGGTAATCTTGGCCATTTCAGCAGTGTCCCTTGATCGAGCGCTGGCCTTCGGGCGAACGTCCGCCCGCGACCATCATCGCCTGGTATTCCTCCACGCTCATGCCGGTCATGGTGGAGACCGCCTGCACGAACGAGAGCCCGTCGGTCGAGAAGACCTTGGCGAGGAAATAGATGTTGCCGCCCAGGTCCAGCAGGCGGTTGTAGTCGCGCGCGAGCACGGCCTCCTTCTGGTCCTGCGTCATCGGCCATTCGTCGAGATAGGCGCGCTCGTCGGCAAGCCAGCGGGTGCGGTTCTCGGGCTTCATCAGGCTCATCGCGAACTGGTTGAGATGGTATCCCTTGCGTGCGCGCGCGGCCGTGTAGACGCGCGTGCCCGGGATGTCGTCGAAGTCCGCGAGGTATTCGTGGATGTCCTTGGGACCGGCCATGATCCTCTCCTTTGTGGTTGGTTGCCGGTTTGGCGGCGCGGTCTCGCTCAGAGGCCGCGGGCCTTCAGCTTGGCATCGAGGCGCGGGAAGACCTTGCGCACGTTGCCTTCGAAAATCGCGTGGCGTTCTTCGTCCGAGATGTCGAGCGCGTCGACGTAGCGCTTGGTGTCGTCGAAGTAGAAGCCGGTGGTGGGATCGATCCCGCGCACCGCGCCGACCATCTCCGAGCCGAACAGGATGTTCTTGTTGTCGATCACGTCGGCCAGCAGGTTGATGCCCGGCTGGTGGTAGACGCAGGTGTCGAAGAACACGTTGTTCATGATGTATTCGTCGAGGCTGGGCTTCTTGAGCATGTCGGCAAGGCCCCGGTAGCGGCCCCAGTGGTAGGGCACCGCGCCGCCGCCGTGCGGGATGATGAAGCGCAGCTTGGGGAACCTGGCGAAGAGGTCACCCTGCATCAGCTGCATGAAGGCCACCGTGTCGGCCGCGAGGTAGTAGCCGCCGGTCGCGTGCATCGCCGGGTTGCACGAGCCCGAGACGTGGATCATCGCGGGCACGTCCAGCTCGCACATCGCCTCGTAGATCGGGAACCAGTACTCGTCGGTGAGCGGGGGGTGCTCGAAGTGGCCGCCGCCGGGGTCGGGGTTGAGGTTGCAGCCGATGAAGCCCAGTTCCTCGACGCAGCGCTTCAGCTCCGTGACCGAGGCGGAAAGGTCCGACTTGGGGCTCTGCGGCAGCATGCACACGCCCACGAAAGTCTCGGGGAACATCTGCGTGACGCGGTAGATGAGGTCGTTGCAGCGGGTGGCCCATTCGCTGGCCACCGCCTGGTCGCCGACGTGCGGCGCCATCGCCGAGGCGCGGGGGGAGAAGATCGTCAGGTCCGCGCCGCGCTCCTTGATGAGCTTGAGCTGGTTGCCCTCGATCGTCTCGCGGATTTCCGCATCGGAAATCTCGGGGTAGGGCGGGGGCGTGGTGCCGGCCTTGTAGGCGGCCTTCTGCTCTTCGCGCCAGGCGTCGTGGCCCTTGGGCAGGACGGTGTAGTGACCGTGGCAGTCAATGACGAGCGACATGGCTCAGTTCTCTCCCTCTGGTGTCTTGGACGTCATGATGGCGGCAAGCTTGGCCGCGAAGCCCTCGGGGGGCGGATGGATGCCGAGCACGCCCAGCGCCTGCTGGCGCGCGACGGTGCCCTGGGTCATCAGCGGGTCGATGCCGAGGTCGCGCAGCATTGCGGCGGCTTCGGCCATCTCGGCCGAGCGGCGACGCCCGTGGACCAGCATGCGGTCGAGGTTGTAGTCGGCGCGCGCGAACCACGAGATCGGCTTCTCGCTGGCATCGAGCGAGGCGAGCACCTCGTCGGCGACGCCCTCGGCCTCGGCCGCCAGCATCATCTCGGCGGTGAGCGCCTCGAGGCCCTTGACCATGACCGAGCGGGTCAGCTTGATCGCCGAGGCGCGGCCCACGGCCTCGCCCACGATCTTGGTCTTCTGGAAGCCAAGGTCGGTCAGAAGCTCCATCGCCTCTTCGGCATCGGGGCCGGAAATGTTGAGCGGAACGGCGAGGCGCGCCGGGTTGACCGGGGCCATGATCGCGACGTCGACGTAGCGCTTGCCCGCGGCGGCGAAAGCCTCGGCTCCGGCGCGCTTGGTGCCCGGCGCGACCGAATTCATGTCGCAGAACAGGGCTTGCGGATCGATCAACCCGGCGCACGTGCGGGCGACCGCGAGCGCCTGGTCGGCGGTGACGAGCGAGAGCACCAGCGCGGCGCCTTCGAGCGCCTCGGCGGCACTGGCGCAAGGGGTGACCGAAAGTTCGGCCATCACCGTGCGTCGCGCCGGGGCAATGTCGAACGCGCAGGCGCGCGCGGCCCATCCGCCAGCGCGGGCGAAAGTCGATCCGGCCTCTCCGAACCCGATGAGTGCAACGTGTTTTATCATCGCGCCTACCCTGCACGCCAGCGCCGGGAGGGGCTAATCGGAACTGCCTTGAAGCTATAATCTTTGTCTAACGACGGCGATTTGCCTCAACTCTCGATGGCGCGCGCGGCTTCGGCCAGATCGGCGAAAAACTCGTCTTGTACCGCGGTCGGGCGCAGCGACTGGCGGGTGGTCATGCCGATAACTCGGTGAAAGGAGGCGGGCAGGCGACTGAGTTCGCAGAGCCATCCGGCTTCGAGCTCGACGGGCACCTGGTCGCGCGAGAGGAGGGTCAGGAAGTCGCTGTTCATCATCATCTGGCGGATCATCATGACCGAGCCGGATTCGAGCGGGACCTGCGGGTGCTGGCCGTGCTCCTCGAAGAAGCGCTCGAAGCTGTCGCGCAAGGGCGTGCCTTTCGCGGGCAGGCAGAAGGGATAGCGTGCGAGCGCAGCCGCGTCGGGTGCGGTGCCCATCAGGGGGTGTCCCTTGCGACCGAGGAAGACCGGCACGTCGGCAAAGAGCGGAACCTGTTCGAGGTCGGTCTCGATCAGCGGCGCGCGCAAGGCGCCGACCATCACGTCGAGCGTGCCGTTGCGCAAGGGTTCGACGAGTTCGGAGCGCGAACCCTCGACGATGGTGAGGCGCACTTGCGGGCGGCGGGCGTGAAAGCGTGCGACCGCGGCGGGCAGCACCCGCGCGCGTGAAAGAGGCATGGCGCCGATGGCGAGGCGGCGAGTCTCGTGGCCGCGCAGCGCCTCGATCTCGGAAAGGCCGGCTTCCAGTTCGACGACGGCAAGGCGAAATTCGCGGGCGTATTGCGCGCCCGCCTCGGTCATCACCACGTGCTTGCCCCGGCGTACCGCGAGCGGGCGGCGCAGCGCGAGCGCGAGGTCGTTGACCGCGCGGTGGATCGAGGGGAGCGACAAGCCGGTTTCCTGGCTGGCGCCCGCGTAGCTGCCGCTGTCGGCCAGCGCGAGCACGGCGCGCAGGCGCGACATGGTAAGGTGCGGGCTGCGCACGTGGCGCAGCGCAGCGGCGATGCGCGCCTGCAGGATCCGTCCGGCCTGCGTGGGCACCATCCCGTCGTGGCGTCTCTCGAAGAGCGGGACCTGGAGCGCACTTTCGAGGCGACCTAACGCCTGTGTTATCGCGGGCTGGCTGAGGTTGACCGCGCCGGTCGCGGCGCTGACCGTTCCAAGCTCGGCGATTTTGAGCACGGCGCGCAAGTGCCGCAAGTTGAGATCCCAGACTTCCATGACGCAATCATTAGCCAAATCCAATGGCGATTGCCAAAGATCTCTTTCCCTCTGGCCCTGTGCCGTCCCATCTAGGATGCCTGGAATTGAATAGAACGAATTGAAAGAGGAGTGCTGCCATGTCGGGTGTCGTCGTCCAGAATATCGAACGCGCGGATCCTGCGGTCATCGACGGTCTGGCCGCTTGCGGCGTGGCCACCGTCCACGAGGCGCAGGGCCGTACCGGCCTGCTCGCCAGCTACATGCGCCCCATTTATTCCGGCGCGCGCATTGCCGGCTCGGCGGTCACCATCAGCTCGCCTCCGGGCGACAACTGGATGGTCCACGTCGCGATCGAGCAGCTCAAGGACGGCGACGTGCTCCTGCTCGCCCCGACCAGCCCGTGCGAGGATGGCTACTTCGGCGATCTTCTCGCCACCAGCGCGCAGGCGCGCGGCTGCCGTGGCCTGATCATTGATGCGGGCGTGCGCGACGTGCGCGATCTTACCGAGATGCAGTTTCCGGTCTGGTCCAAGGCGGTCTACGCGCAAGGGACGGTCAAGAACACGATCGGCTCGGTCAACGTGCCGGTGGTCTGCGCCAACTGCGCGGTGAACCCGGGCGACGTGATCGTGGCCGACGACGACGGCGTGGTCTGCGTGCCGCGTGAAAAGGCCGCCGAAGTGCTCAAGGCCGCGCAGGCGCGCGAAGCCAACGAAGGCGAGAAGCGCGAGAAGCTCGCCGCCGGGGTGCTCGGCCTCGACATGTACAAGATGCGCGAGCGCCTCGAGAAGGAAGGCCTCAAGTATGTCTGATCTCCCCACCAGCGCACCGGTCATGTGGATGCGCGGGGGGACCTCGAAGGGCGCGTACTTCCTGAAGGACGATCTGCCGTCCGATCCGGCGGTGCGCGACGCCTTCCTGCTCAAGGTCATGGGCTCGCCCGACCCGCGCCAGATCGACGGCATGGGCGGCGCCGACCCGCTGACCAGCAAGGTCGGCGTGGTGGCGAAGTCGGACCGCGAAGGTGTCGACGTCGAATACCATTTCTTCCAGGTCTTCGTCGATCAGGCGCTGGTCTCCGACGCGCAGAACTGCGGCAATATCCTCGCCGGCATCGGCCCCTTCGCGATCGAGCGGGGCCTTGTCGACCCCACGGGCGAGGAGACGCGGGTGACGATCTACATGGTCAACACCGACCAGATCGCGGTCGCGACCGTGCAGACGCCCGGCGGTAAGGTCACTTACAAGGGCGAGGCTGCGATCGACGGTGTGCCCGGCACCCATGCCCCGGTTCCGGTCGAATTCCGTGACACCGCCGGCTCGATGTGCGGATCACTCCTGCCCACCGGCAACGCGGTGGACGAGGTGAACGGGATCAAGGTCACGCTGATCGACAACGGCATGCCCTGCGTCGTGATGAAGGCCGCCGACCTTGGCGCGACCGGCTACGAGAGCCGCGAGGAACTCGACGCCGACACCGCGCTCAAGGAGAAGATCGAGGCGATCCGTCTCGCCGTGGGCGAGCGGATGAACCTGGGTGACGTCAAGGACAAGTCGGTCCCCAAGATGTTCCTCGTCTCGCCGCCCAGGAACGGGGGGGCGATCAACACCCGCTCGTTCATCCCGCACCGCGCCCACGCGACGGTGGGCGTGCTGGCGGCGGTGACCGTGGCGACCGCGGCGCTGCTCGAAGGCACGCCGGCGGCCGAAGTGGCCCAGATTCCGGAAGGGCCGCGCAAGACGCTTTCGGTCGAACACCCGACCGGCGAGATGAGCTGCGTGCTCGAAGTGAACGAGGAGGGCACCGTCACGAGTGCTGCTCTGCTGCGCACCGCGCGCAAGCTGATGGATGGAGAGGTCTATGTCTGATCGTATCACGTGCTGGCATTCCTCGCCGAGCAAGCCCACTTTCGTGCCGCCTGCGGGTGCGGTCGATGCCCATTGCCACGTCTTCGGCCCGATGGCCGAGTTCCCGTTCAGCCCCAAGGCGAAGTATTTGCCTGAGGACGCGAGCCCCGAGATGCTCTTCGCGCTGCGCGATCACCTGGGCTTCTCGCGCAATGTCGTCGTCCAGGCGAGCTGCCACGGGACCGACAACGCCGCGACGCTGAATGCCATTGCACTTTCGAAAGGAAAGGCGCGCGGCGTTGCGGTGGTCGATCCCGACATCTCGGACGCCGAACTCCTGGCGCTCCACGAGGGGGGCATTCGCGGCATCCGCTTCAATTTCCTGAAGCGCCTCGTCGACAACGCGCCCAAGGACAAGTTCCTCGAAGTTGCCAAGCGCCTGCCCGAAGGTTGGCACGTGGTGATCTACTTCGAGGCCGACATCCTCGAGGAACTGCGGCCGTTCATGGACGCGATCCCCGTGCCCTTGGTGATCGACCACATGGGTCGCCCCGACGTCACCCAAGGTCCCGACGGCCCCGACATGAAGGCGTTCCGGGCCTTCCTCGATTCGCGCGAGGACATCTGGTTCAAGGCCACCTGTCCCGAGCGCCTCGATGCGCGGAAGGAAGGCGGCATGGGCGATCCCTGGGACAATTTCGCCAAAGCGGTCGCGCCGCTGGTGGCCGATTACCAGGATCGCGTGATCTGGGGCACCGACTGGCCGCACCCCAACATGCAGGACGAGATCGCCGACGATGGCCATATCGTCGACATGATCCCGCGCATCGCGCCCACGTCCGAACTCCAGCACAAGCTGCTCGTAGCCAATCCGATGCGCCTTTACTGGCCCGAGGAACTCTAGAAAAACCGCGAAGCGCCGCTTCGGGTCGCAAGAAAGGGGGGTGGTCTCGGGCCGCCCCCCTTTTTGCATTTCACGCCGTGCCAGCGGATGGATAGACCCCATCCCATGAAATGGATTGGACAGTTGGGGCCTCTTGCTCCGATTGTACCGGCCTGAACCTGCCGAGGATCCGGGCGACGTGGATCGGGCAGAGCGTGAGAGAACCATGGGAGAGCCAATGCCGCGTCATCACGAAGCCGGTTTCATGACCGGTGTGTCCCTTTTGCTTCCGATCACGCTGACAACGATGGCGATCGTGCTCCTGACGCCGATCATTCCCGACCTCATGGCGCAATACGCCGACGTGGCGGGGCACGAATACTGGGTGCCGATGATCCTCACGCTGCCTTCGCTCTGCGTGGCGTTCCTGTGCCCCTTCGCGGGCATGTTGGGGGACTGGTTCGGTCGGCGCAGGCTGCTTTTGGCTTCCTTCCTGCTCTACGCCGTGGTCGGCGTGGCGCCGGTGTTTCTGACCGACCTCACCCACATCCTCATCTCGCGCATCGGCGTGGGGGTGGCCGAGGCGCTGATCTACGTGCTTTCGACTACGATGATCGGGGACTACTACAAGGGCGCGAAGCGCGACCGCTGGCTGGCGGCGCAGACCGCCTTCGCTTCGATGTCGGCGCTGCTGTTCTTCAATCTGGGCGGGATTCTGGGCGAGCACGGCTGGCGTACGCCGTTCTGGGCCTACGCTTCGGCGCTCGTGATGTTCGCGCTGGTCTGGATGTTCACCTGGGAGCCGCAAGGCGAGGCGCATGGCGAGGAGGAGGCCGTGCGCGCGCCCCACAACCGCTCGTGGGAGGGTTTTCCCTGGGCGCGAATGGCCATGATCGTGCTGATCACGATCTACGGTTCGATCTTCTTCTACACCGTGCAGATCCAGGCGCCGAGCGGCCTTGCCGCCCTGGGGCTGACCAGCCCGGCGGAGCGCGGCTTCCTCACCTCGATCGCTTCGGTGGGCGTACCGCTGGGGACTATCCTCTATTCGCGGATCGGACCGCGCTGGCCGGTCGGACGCCTGCTCCTGCTCGAATTCGCGCTGCTTTCGGCGGGCTTCCTGGCGATGGCGAAGGCAGGCGCAGTAAGCGGTTTCCTGGTCGGCTGCTTCATCAACCAGGTGGGAGCGGGGCTGCTGCTGCCCACGCTGCTGGTATGGTCGATGTCTATCCTCAGGTTCGAGTTCCGCGGGCGCGGCACCGGCTTCTGGCAGTCGGCCTTCGCCTTCGGGCAATTCCTCTCGCCCGTCGTGGTGACCTTCGCGGCTAACCGCACCGGGGGTCTGCTCGGCGCCTTCGGAGTTCTCTCGCTCGCAGCGCTGGGCGGGGTGCTGATCGCGCTGCTGGCGGGGCGCACCCGCACGCCGCGCGGGCGCGAAGAGCCGCGCAGCGAGGCAGTTGTACAGCTCTGAGGTGGATTGCCGGGGGGAGCCCCCGAAGGTCAGCTGCCGTCGGTGATGAGCGTTCCGCCATCGACGACGAGGTTGTGCCCATTGACGAAGGCGCCCGCGGACGAGGCGAGGAACACTGTCGCGCCTGCCACTTCCTCGGGCGTACCGGGACGGCGCAAGGGGGTCATCGCCATGCGCCGGGCCATGAAGGCCGCGTCGGCGAGCAGGGGCGCGGACAGTTCGGTCGCGATGAAGCCGGGCGAGATCGCGTTGACCCGAATGTTCGAAGGCCCCCACTCGACCGCGAGGTTGCGCGCGAGCTGGGCAACGCCCGCCTTCGACAGCGCATAGGCGTTGATCCGCCCGTTTCCGCGCAGGCCCGACAGGCTGGCCATGAGGATCGCGCTGCCACCACCGCTCGCGGCCATGCGCGGCAGGACGCGGTTGCACAGCTCCACGTGCGCGGTGAGGTTGATTGCCATGACCCGCGCGTAGTCGTCCATGTCGATCGCGGCGAAGGGGCCGGGCTTGCCGGTGATCCCCGCGTTGCACACGAGGACGTCGACGCCGCCCAGGTGGTGTTCGGCGCAGGCGACCAGCGCGTCGAGCGCCGCAGCATCGGTCACGTCACAGGTCTGGCCCGGCATGCCGAGCTCGGCCGCGACACGCGCGGTGTCTGCCGCGTCTTCGCTCGAGATCACCACGCGCGCACCTTGCGCGATCAACCCGCGTGCGATGGCCAGGCCAATCCCGCGCGTCGAGCCGGTGACGATGGCGCGCTTGCCCGTGAGGTCGAACATCGGCCGCCCCTACGATCCGGGGCCGTCGTAACGGCGGTCGACCTGTTCGGGCTTGGCTTCGTCGAGCGGCACGCCCTCGTGCAGATAGGCGGGCGCCTCGATCAGGATGAAGGCGATGCGGCAGGGCTCGCTGGTGACGTTGCGCCACAAGTGGTTGGTGCCGCGCTGGACGATCACCCCGCCCTCGCGGATCGTCTTCTTCACGCCATCCTCGAGTTCGAGTTCGACTTCGCCCTTTAGCACGATGCCGTAGTCGATCGAATTGGTGCGGTGCATTGGGCTTTCAGCGTTGGGCAGCATGTCGCAGATGCGGATGACCGAACCGCCGTTGAGCGTGGTCCCGGTCGGTCGCTCGCGCCCTTCGGTCTCGTCGTTGTTGTCGGCGGGTACCGTCGCGGTGGTCCAGATCGTGAGCATGGCCGCATCGCCCGAGGCGACCAGCCTGGTGGGCGAGACATCTTCGCTGCGAAAGCGGGCGCGCCCGCTTTCGTCGTGGCCGGTGACCACGCGCTGCACCGGGGGGAGGCCGGAATCGGAAAGGTGTTCTTCGCTCATGCCTGGACGACCTTCTGTTCGAGGGCGCCGAACGGGGTTCGGCCATCGGGGAGGCGGGCTTCCATGCGCACGGTGTCGCCATAGGTCATGAAGGCGGTGCGGGGCTCGCCGAAGTCGACGATCTCGATCCCGCGCCTTTCGGCGATGCACGAGGAGCCGACCTCGCGGTAGTTCTCGTTCGAGACGGTACCCGAGCCGATCACGGTGCCTGCGACAAGGTTGCGCGTGCGTGCGGCGTGCGCGACGAGTTCGTCGAAACCGTGGCTCATTGCCTTGCCCCAGGCATTGCCGAAAGGGGCTCCGTTCCACGCCACGCCAAGGTGCGCGGCGACCTGGTGGTCCTGCCAGGCTTCGCCCAGTTCGTCGGGCGTGATCGCGAAGGGCGCCATCCCGCAGGGTGGCTTGGCCTGGATCCAGCCGAAGCCCGACTTCATTTCCGGGCCCGCCAGCTTGCGCAGTGACCAGTCGTTGATCTGGACGAGGAGGCGGATGTGCTTGCTCGCGGCGGCGGCAGGGGTGCCCGCGGGCACCGCGTCGGTTATCACCCCGAACTCGCCCTCGAAATCGATGCCGAGGTCTTCGTCGACCATCGGCACTTCGGCCATGGGCGCGTAGAAGGTGTCGGAGACGCCCTGGTACATCGGGGGCCAATCGGGCTTGAAGGGCTCGATCCCGAGCGCCTTGTCCATCAGCGCGCCGTGGCTGGGGTAGACCGAGCCGTCGAGCCATTGCCAGGCGCGCGGCAGCGGGGCGAGCAACTGTCGCAGGTCGAGCGGCTCGGGGAACGCGTCCAGCGCGCGCAGGGCCGGTTCGGCCGCCTCCCAATCCTCGAGCGCGACCTGGAGCGTCTGCACCGGGGCCAGCGCATAATCCGTGCCCTCGGGCGAGACGACGATCAGCCGTCCGTCGCGGGTTCCATCGTTGAGTGTCGCCAGGCGCATTTCGTGTTCGTCTCCCGATCGCTTGGACCCATCCGCGATGCGGATGAACCTCTAGAAAACCCGCTAGCGAAGGGGGCTTACAGGGACAACGGCATAGGATCGATAGCGAGGCATCGATAACATGCGATGGTCGCCCGCAAGCCGATGGGGCTAGGGCATTGCTCGTCCAACGTGACGGTATTTACGGGAGAATCGGAAAGTATGGCGCAGTGGCTCAAGCGTGGTGCAACCGCGCAGGCGAAGGCGGACGCCGATCGCAAGGTGCGCGATATCGTCGAGGCCGCCCTCGCGGACATCGAGCAGCGTGGCGACAGCGCCGTGCGCGACATGTCGATCAGGTTCGACGGCTGGGATCGCGACGATTACCGCCTCACGCAGGCCGAGATCGACGCCTGCGTCGACAGCCTGACCCCGCAGGAACGCAAGGACATCGAGTTCGCGCAGGCGCAAGTCCGCAACTTCGCGCAGATCCAGCGCGAAAGCATGAAGGACGTTGAGGTCGAGACGCTTCCGGGTGTGATCCTGGGCCACAAGAACATCCCGCTGGGCTCGGCCGGCTGCTACGTTCCGGGCGGCAAGTATCCGCTGCTGGCCGGCGCGCACATGTCGGTGATCACCGCCAAGGTGGCGGGCGTGAAGCGCGTGGTGACGTGCGCGCCGCCGTTCCAGGGCCAGCCCGCGCGCGCCATTGTCGCCGCGCAGGCGCTGGCGGGAGCCGACGTGATCTACGCGCTGGGCGGCATCCAGGCGGTGGGCGCCATGGCCATCGGCACCGCCTCGATCGAACCGGTCGACATTCTCGTGGGCCCGGGCAACGCCTTCGTCGCCGAAGCCAAGCGCCAGCTTTTCGGGCGCGTGGGCATCGACCTCTTTGCCGGCCCCACCGAGACGCTGATCATCGCCGATGAGCTGGGCTGCGATCCCGAGATGGCCGCGACCGACATCCTCGGCCAGGTCGAGCATGGCCCCGACAGTCCGGGCGTGCTGCTGACCAACTCGGAAAAGTTCGCCCGCGAGACGATGGCCGAGATCGAGCGTCTGCTCCAGATCCTGCCCACCGCCGACCACGCGCGCAAGGCGTGGGAGACGTTCGGCGAGGTGATCGTGGCGGACAGCTATGAGGAAATGGTCAAGATCGCCGACGAGATCGCCTCCGAGCACGTCCAGGTCATGACGGTGGACCCCACCTACTTCCTCGACAACATGACCAACTACGGCGCGCTGTTCCTGGGCAGCCGCACCAATGTCAGCTTCGGCGACAAGGTCATCGGCACCAACCACACGCTGCCCACCAAGAAGGCGGCGCGCTACACGGGTGGCCTGTGGGTCGGCAAGTTCCTGAAGACCTGCACCTACCAGCGTATCGAGACCGACGAGGCCTCGGCGCTGATCGGCGAGTACTGCTCGCGCCTCTGCGCGCTGGAGGGCTTCGCGGGACACGGCGAACAGGCCAACATCCGCGTGCGCCGCTTCGGCGGGCGTAACGTGCCTTACGCCGGGCAAGCCGAACCGACCCCCGAAACCGCGGCTTGAACGGTTCGGCCCGTCGGGCCTGACAGACACGGCGAGGTGTGCCAAGCCTCGCCGCGTCTGTGGAGGAGCCCTTGCGATGAACGCCAGGGCGCGTCCGCGTTCCGACGGAATTGAGAGGATTTTTCGATGACCCTGCCTTCCACTCCGAGCTTTCGCCTCGAGGGCCGCCGCGCGCTGGTGACCGGCGCGGGCCGGGGGATCGGCCTTGCCGCCGCCGCCGCGCTGGCCGAGGCCGGGGCCGATGTCACGCTGGTCGCGCGCACGGCCAGCGAGATCGAGGCGGCTGCGGCGCAACTTGTTGCGGCGGGCCACAAGGCGCAGGCGGCAACACTCGACGTTTCCGACCTGGCGGCGGTGGAGAGCTTCTTCGCGCAGCGCGCGCCATTCCACGTCCTGCTCAACAACGCGGGCACCAACCGGCCCAAGCCGATGTGGGAGGCGAGCGAGGCGGACTTCGACGCGGTCATGGACCTCAACGTCAAGTCGGCCTTCTTCGTGGCGCAGGCCTGCGTGAAGCGCATGATGGAGACCGGTACGACGGGTTCGCTGATTCACATGGGCTCGCAGATGGGCCACGTGGGCGGCCCCAACCGTTCGCTCTATTGCGCCAGCAAGTGGGCGCTGGAAGGCATGAACAAGGCCTTTGCGCTCGACCTCGCGCCGCACGGCATTCGTTCCAACACGATTGCCCCGACTTTCATCGAGACGCCGCTCACCCGGCCCTTCTTCGAGGACGAGGCGTTCAGGATGAGCGTGCTCGCCAAGATAAAACTCGGCCGCATCGGACAGGTGGAGGACCTGATGGGCGCGGTCCTGTTCCTGGCGGGTGACGCCTCCGCGCTGATGACCGGAACCAGTCTCGTCGTCGATGGCGGCTGGACCGCCGACTGACCTGACCCACGCATAAGGACTTCGCCATGTTCGAGCCATTCCCCGGAAACTACGTCTGGAACCTCGCCACCAACCTCGCGCTCGTATGCGGGGGCAATCACGGCGAGATCGACGAGGCGAACCGGCCGATCGTCGAGGCCTCGAAGACCTTGGGGCCGGACAAGGCTTCGGCGCTGATGTTCGACAGCTGGATCGCGGTCGCCGATCAGGTCGCGGCCAACGCGGCAGCCGACGAGGCGGACGGATTCGCGCTTTCGGCGGGGACCAAGTACTTGCGCGCCTCGGGCTACTACCTTGCCGCCGAGCGCATGCAGAGCCGCGATTATCCGCCGCGTTGGGCCGCCTACGACAAGGGTATGGACTTGTTCCACAAGGGCTGCGCGCTGCGCGGCATCTGTGTCGAGAAGGTCGAGATTCCCTACGGCGACACCAGCTATCCCGCCATCTTCTACCACGATGGTTCGGGCACGCCGCGCCCGACGCTGGTCTCGGTCAACGGGCTCGATTCGATGAAGGAGCAGGTCTGCATGGCGGGCCATGGCCTTTCCAACCTCGAGCGGGGCATGAACACGCTCTTCGTCGACCAGCCCGGCACCGGCGAGGCGATCCGCAAGCGCGATCTGCCCGCCGTCTACAACGGCGAGGTCTGGGGCACGCCGGCGCTCGAATATCTGCTGACGCGCGACGATGTGATCGCCGACAAGATCGGCATCTTCGGCCTCTCGTTCGGCGGTTATCACGCGCCGCGCATCGCCGCGAACGAGCCGCGCTACGCGCTGTGCGCGGTGATGGGCGCCAACCACGTCTGGGGCAAGCGCCAGCGCGAGCGCGTCGCCAACGAGGGCGAGAACCCCGTGCCGCATTACTGGGATCACGTGCTGTGGGTCTTCGGCTTTTCCGATCGCGATGCACTGCTCGAATACACCGACCAGGTCGACCTCACCGGGCAGGTGGAGAAGATCACGGTGCCCTTCCTCATCACCCACGGTGAGAACGATCGCCAGATCCCGGCGTTCAATGCGCAACTGAGCTACGACGAGGCCGTCAACAGCCCCAAGCGGCACATGCGCATGTTCACGAAGAAGGACTTCGAGGTCGAACACTGCGGCGCCGACAACGGCACCGGCATGCGCGACTACATCGCGGACTGGTGCGCGCAGACCTTCACGGAACTGGGCTGAGAGAGGCGCGAGGGAGCGACAGGACGATGGCCGAATTCACCTTTCACCACGGCGGGGTTTCCGTCCCCAGCCTCGACGAGGCCATCGACTGGTATGGCCGCGTGCTCGGCTTCGAGGTCGAGAAGCGCTTCTATATCGAGAAGGCGAAATCGCATACCGCGATGGTCCGCAAGGGGCCCTTGCGCTTCGAGATCTTCGAGGTGGAAGGCGCGGCCGCTCTGCCCGAGGACCGACGCCATCCCCCGGCGGATCTTCGCACCCACGGCAACAAGCACGTCGCCTTCCGGGTCGAGGATCTTGAGGAATTCCTGGCGGAAATGGAGGCCAAGGCGGTCGACGTGGCCTTTGTCGTGCGCGAGGCCTTCGGCAAGGGCTGTTTCATCCGCGACTGCGCGGGAAATCTCATCGAATTCGTCGAGGAACCGGACGCATGATCCACGAAATTGCCCGCCTCACCATCGACCCGACCCGCGCCGAGGCCTTCGAGGCCGCGGTCGGCGCGGCAAGGGCGCATTTCGAGGCGGCGAAGGGCTTCGTCTCCTTCGCGCTCGAACGCGTCCTCGAGAACCCGGCGCACTATCGGCTCGTCGTGGGTTGGGAAAGCCTCGAGGCGCACACGGTCGACTTTCGCAGCTCCGAGGGGTTCCAGGCCTGGCGCGCGCTCGCCGGGCCCTTCTTCGTGGCGCCGCCCGAGGTGGAGCACGTGACCCGGGTTCTGTGACAGCTATAATTTTGCGCTAAGTCTTATATGATATGCCCCGTCCCAAGGGGCGCTTGATCAAGATCAAGAACCCCGGACTACCGAGGGCGCATGCTCCCCACGACGCATAACGTGCGTGATATGGGAGCAGGTTACATGAACATGGCGACACTACAGGAGGACAGGCTGGGGCAGCCCGGTGGGCGCATCCCTGGCACCACGCTGTTCGACGGCGAGGCCGCGCGGCGGGGCTATGCCCTCAACGCGATGTGCTATTCATTCAACGACGCACGCAACCGCGAGGAATTCCGCCGCGACGAGGAGGGATATTGCCGCCGCTTCGGTCTCACTCTCGAGCAGCTCGAGGCGGTGCGCGCGCGCGACGTCCTCGCCATGATCGCGGCGGGCGGGAACATCTACTACCTCGCCAAGCTGGCCGGGATCTTCGGGCTCAACGTGCAGGACGTCGGCGCGCAGCAGACCGGCATGAGCGTGCCCGCGTTCAAGCAGATGCTGCTCGACCAGGGCGCAGGACAGGACATCACCGAGGCAAGGAACTGAGATCATGGCGCATATCATCGGCGGCTACTTCACCAGCCACGTGCCCGCGATCGGCGGTGCGATCGTGCGCGGCGACCAGCAGCAGCCTTACTGGAAGCCCTTCTTCGACGGCTTTCCCCCGGTGCGCGAGTGGCTGGCGCGCGAGAAGCCCGACGTGGCGGTGTGCTTCTACAACGACCATGGCCTGAACTTCTTCCTCGACAAGATGCCGACTTTCGCGGTTGGCGCGGCGCACGAATACCGCAACGAGGACGAGGGCTGGGGACTGCCCCTGTTCAAGAGCTTCACCGGGCATCCCGACCTCAGTTGGCACGTCATCGAACAGCTCGTCGGCGACGAGTTCGATGTGACCATGTGCCAGTCGATGCTGGTCGACCACGCGCTCTCGATCCCCTTCGAACTGGCCTATCCCGACGCCGAGGCCTGGCCGGTGAAGCTGGTGCCGATCGCGATCAACACGGTGCAGTTCCCCTTGCCCTCGGCCAGGCGCTGCCTTGCGCTGGGGCGCAGCGTGCACCGCGCGCTGCAGAGCTGGCAGGGTGACGAGAAGATCGTGGTGATCGGCACCGGCGGCCTCTCGCACCAGCTTGACGGCGCGCGCGCGGGCTTCGTCAACCCCGAGTACGACCGCTTCTGCATGGACAGCCTCGTCAACGCGCCCGAGGCGATCACCGTCGATGGCACCGTCGAGATCGTGCGCAAGGCGGGCTCGCAGGGGGTGGAGATCCTCAACTGGATCGCCGCGCGCGGGGCCTTGGGCGAGGGCGGATGCCGCGAGACGCATCGCAACTACCACATCCCGATCTCGAACACCGCCGCCGCGACGGTGCTGCTCGAGCCGGCCTAGGCAAGCGACCGGGTCTCGAAGGCGCAATGCCGCTCGAGACCCGGCTTCGTCAGATGGCGTGCTCGTCATCCTCGGTGAGCTGCGCGAGCGCGCCTTCGCTTGGCCGCTTGCCCGGCTTGGCCTTGCGATAGGGCTCGAAGCTGGTGCGCTCGGCATCGAAGGTCATGTCCCAGGGGATGTCGTCGCCGCGGAAGATGGGGGGCGCGTTGTTGGCCCAGAGCAGCGATCCGAAGCGGAAATCCCAGGCGCGCGGCACCCAGTTGTCGTCGAGGTAGTCGGTGTCGGCGTGGTATTCCGCTTCGCCGCATTTGCCGGGAATGTCGCAGTAGTAGTAGATCGCGCTCGAGATGCGGTGGCGCGAAATGCCGCCCGAACTGTTCATCGAATGGTTCTTCCAGCCCTTGGCTTCCATCCGGTTGGCGCCGAGCATGACTTCGTCGATGTCGTCGCAGCCGAAGGCGATGTGCATGAACTTGAAGGTGTCGGGCGCGAAGGGAAGATCGCAGTTGACCCAGAAGATCGAGTGGTGCTCGAACGTGCCGCCGGCGCGCGAGAAGATGCCCACGCCCTTGGAATGGTCGGCATAGCGAAAGCCCAGGTGCCTCTCGTAGAACTCGAAGGAGCCGACGTAGTCGGGCGAGAAGAACACGACGTGATTGATCGTCTTGGGGATTGCCTTCTGGCGCCAGATGCGGTGCTGGTTGAAGCGCGGATGGCTAGCGGGGGTGTTGACCGGGCTCGCCTCGCTGGCGAAGGTTTTCTTCTCCCATACGCGCACGGCGATCGGCTGGCCATCGGGGCAGACGCACTGGACGGTGCCGTCGGCATCGCGGCGGACCTCAACCTCGCGTGCGAGGCTGGTCGCGATCGCCTCGAGGTTTGCCTCGTTGTCGACCCCCCAGACGGTGAGTTTGAGCCCGTCACCGGGAAACGGGTCGGGCGAGGGCAGGCGCGCATCGCCGTGGGGCACGACGATCAGGCGACTGCCCGAGGCGAGCTGGAATACCGCCTCATGTTCGTCGACATGTTCGACCGGCAGGCCGAAGTCGGTCCAGAACCGGGTATGTTCGGCAAGGTCGCTGACGCCGAAGACGACGCTTTCCACTCCCAGAATGCTCATGCTTGTTGTGTCCTGCTGACTGTCGGATCGTACAGGTTATGCCCACGAGCTGTCGCGCGCGGAAACGCATGCTTTGGGACACTACCTATCGAGCGGCCCGAAATCATGCCCGGTCCCGCCCAGTTCCTGCGCCCGCCTTGCTGTGCCGGTGCGCGCCAGCGTCGAGCCATTCGCGCACCGGGGGCGACCCGCAGGGCTTATGCGCTCTTGCGGAAAAGCAGCGTGAGGAGGAACAGGATCGTCTTGCGATCGAGCAGCTTCAGGGCCGCGCGCGCCTCCTCGGGCGTCACCTTGGCGACCATCGGCATGGCGCCGAAGATCTTGCCGCGGATGACGAGATTGTCGCCGTCGCGTTCGAACTTGCGCACGGCCATCAATTCCTTGTCGTTGGCATCGAGGATCTTCATCATCGGTGCCTTCTTCTTCGTTTCGGCCATTACACCGCCCTCCCGCAGACCTTGTCGTATTCGATGTCGAGATCGTCCATCATCTGGATCGCGGTGGCGCGCCCGGCGCCGAACACGCCGCCGCCCGGGTGCATGAACGGGCCGACGAGGTAGAGGCCCTCGATCCCGGGCACGCGCAGACTGCCCAGGTCGGGCGTCGGGCGGTGCGCGACCGACTGGTAGAAGAACGGCGCGCAGCCGTGGATGTCGCCTTTGAGGAAGCTGGCCGGGCTGTCGCGCTCGTGATCCACGGGCGAACGCACCAGGCGCCCGGTTATGTTGTCGTCGGTAAGGTTGGAGTAGAACTTGCGGTATTGGGCGAGGGCCTTGTCCGCGATTTCCTCCTTGCGTTCGTCCCACGAGGCGGGGCCGTCGGGGTAGAGGTCGTAGGGCGCGAAGTTGACGCCGTAGAACACGCCTGCCCCCTCGGGCGCGCGGCTGGGGTCGAAGATGGTGTTGTCGCCGCCCGCGATCAGCCGTTCGGAGACAAGGCCGCGCTTGAGCTTGTCGTACTCCAGGCACATTTCGCGCACCGAGTAGAAGTCCATTAGCTCGGTCATCATGGCGTTGGTTTCGTTGCCGACCTTAAGCTTCAAGCGCTCCTTCAAGGTGAGGTGCGTCAGGTTGATCGAGAAGGTCGACTGGGTGACCCGCTCAGCGCGTTGGAGCACGGGTTCGGGGGTCTCGGACACGAACTTGCGCAGGACATGCGGGTGGATCGCGCCGATCACGCCGTCGCGGGCCAGGAAGGTTTCGCCATCGGCAAGCTCGAGGCCGGAGGCCTTGCCGCCCGAGACGATCACCCGGCGCACTTCACTGTTGCAGCGCACTTCGCCGCCGAAATGCTCGATCGCACGGACCAGCGCGTGGCTCAATTGCCCCGAACCGCCCTTGGGCATCGAGCAGCCATAGGCGTGGATGATGCCGGGCATCAGGAAGGCGCCCATGCCGGTGCCCAGTTCGTCGGGCATCTGCAGGTTTTCGGTGACCATGCGCACGATGTGGATCTTCAGGAGGTCGCTCTCGAAGTACTGGTTGACCACGTCGAGCGCCGAGCGCTGCATCACGTCGAGCAGGAAGCGGCCTTCGTCCGACTGGTCCATCATCGCCACGAACGCGCCCATCGGGAAGGGCGGCGCGTAGAGGCCCGACATGAACATCGGCAGCGCCTGCATCGAGGCCCTGGCGAAGGTGCGATAGGCTTCGGCGTCCTTGGGCGAGAAGCTGGCGATTTCCTCGCAGGTTCGGTCGAGGTCGCGCCAGGAACGCACCATCGTGCCGTCCGCGAAGATCGAGGCGTGGGGCAGTTCGGGGTAGATGTATTCGAGGCCGAACTTGGACAGGAGGCCCAGTTCGTCCTCGCGCAGCATCGGGTTGCCCTGGATCATGATGTGCACGTTGGAGTGCTCGTCGTGCCAGTAGCCCGGCTGGATCAGCTCGCGGGTGGAGACGCCGCCGCCGTAGTGCGGCTTCCTTTCGAGGACGAGCACCTTCTTGCCCGCCTTGGCCATGTAGGCGGCGGCGACGAGGCCGTTGTGGCCCGCGCCCATGACGACGATGTCGTAGGTGCTCATGCGTGATCTCCTGCGAAGAATTGGCGGAACAGGCCGATGCCCGGCACGTGGCTGGAGCAGCCGCCATCGCTCACGAGGACTTGTCCGGTGATGTTGCGCGCCGCGTCCGAAGCCAGGAAGGCGACGGCTTCGGCGATGTCCTCGGGATCGCCGAGCTGGTCGCGCAGGGTCTCGGCCTCGACGGCCTCGCGCAGGGGCGCCGGGAAGGCCTCGCGCAGCGCCGGGGTCATCGTCATGCCCGGCGCCACCGCGTTGCAGCGCACGCCGTGGACGCCGTGGCTGGCGGCGATGGCGCGGGTCATCTGGATGATCGCGGCCTTCGAGGAGGAATAGGCGGCCTGGATGAGATGGCCCTGGAGCGCGAGGTTGGAGACAGTGTTGACGATGGCGCCGCGGCTCTCGCGAAGGTGGGGCAGCGCGGCCCGGCAGGCGATCATCGTGCCGCGCACGTTGACCGCATAGGTGCGGTCCCAAAGCAGGGTGTCCATGCGTTCGACGTCGGTGTCGTTCGCGGCGATCTCGGGGCCGAGCAGCGCCGCGTTGTTGTGCAGCACGTCGAGCCGGCCGAAGTGCTCGCGCGTCCGGGCGACCATGGCTTCAATCGATTCGGCCTGCTCGAGATCGAGTTGCACGGCCAGCGAACCGGGCAGTTCCTCGGCGAGCGCGCGGGCGGCCGCGAAGGCGATGTCGGCTATGGCGACCTGTGCGCCGCGCCGGGCCAGCAGCCGCGCGGTCGCCGCGCCGATCCCGCCGGCACCGCCGGTAATGAGGACGACCTTGCCGTCCATGCGTGTCGCGTCGGCGACCATGTCCTTCTCCCGTGATTGACCTTTGTCGGCTTGGGGATAAGGCTCTTCCTCATGGATGGAAGACGGCACTTTTTTGTGCCCTGTTCGCGATGACGCGCGAGGGCGAAAGCGGGGTTGAGGGCGCATCCGCCGACGGCGAGGGGCTGGCGGTGCTGGCGCGTGAGATGGCGCGCTTCGGCAACGAGCGCGATGCGCCCGCGCGCTCGGTCATGGCGATGCTGGGCGACCGCTGGACGACGCTGATCCTGCTGGTGCTTGCCCAGAGGCCCACCCGCCACGCCGATCTGAAGCGCGCGCTCGAACGGCTTTCGCACGAAAAGGCGATCTCGCAACGGGTGCTCACGCTCAAGCTGCGGGCGCTTGAGCGCGACGGCTTCGTCGTTCGCGAGGTGAGCGGCGACGTGCCGCCCAGGGTATCCTACCGTCTCTCGCCGCAAGGCGAGGATCTGGCACGCCAGGCGCGCGCGATGATCGACTGGATCAACTTGCGCAGCGAGGCCATTCGCGCCGCGCGCGAGGCCTACGATGCGGCCGATACGCCGGATTGAGGGGGCCAGTTCCCGGTCAGGGCCGGGCGCGGCTGCTGTTCATCCGGAATTCGTATTCGATCTTGTCGCGCTCGCGCAGGTCCGCGCTGGTAGGGGTGTCGGCGAAGTGCACGACGTTGCCCCCCTCGCGGGTCTTCTGCGCGGTGGCGGCGAGTTGTTCGACCACCCAGCGCAAGGCGGCATCGTTGGTGTTGGTGATGTGCCACTGCACCGTCTCGCGGATCGGCGGGATGTCGAAGGGCGTCTCGCGCATGACAAGCGGCAGGTGGCGGGCGAAGTCCTCCGCCATACGGCGGTGGACGGTGGCGATGCGGTTCGAATTGATCACCAGCCCGGCGAGCGAGAGGAAGGTCGGGGCGACCACTTCGACGCGCCGCTGCTGCTTCTGGCGCCGCACGAACCAGTCGTCGAACGAGGTCACGCGCGACTTGCCGAAGCGCGCGGTGACGTGGCCGAGCGCAAAGTAGCGTTCGCGCGTCATCTCGCCCTGCATTGCCGGATTTCCCTGCCAGCCCAGCACGACGTAGTCGTCCTCGAACAGGAACTGGCTGGGGTGATCGGTCGAGATCGCGTAGTCGATGGTCAGCAGGAGGTCGACGTAGCCGCGCTCGAGCATGTCGATCGGGTTGTCGTTCATCGGCTGGATCTCGAAGCGGATGCCGGGCGCGGTCTTCTCCATGGCCGCGAGCGCTTCGGTGAGCAGGACCTGCGTCGAATAGTCCGAGGCCATGATGCTGATCTGCCGCTCGGCCGTGGCCGGGTCGAAGGGCGGGGCGACGGTGATCGTGGCGCGAATCTGCTCGAGCACGTCGCGCACCGGCTCGATCAGTTCCTCCGCGCGCGCGGTGAGGACCATCTGGCGGCCCTTGATCACCAGCAGTTCGTCGCCGAAATAGTCGCGCAGGCGGCCGAGCGCGCTCGAGGTCGCCGATTGCGACAGGCACAGGCGGTCGGCCGCAAGCGAGACGCTGCGCTCGGTCAGCAGCGCGTCGAGCGCGACGAGCAGGTTGAGGTCGAGTCTTCCGAAACGCATGGCCATCTCCCGATGCCCCTCCCTTATCGCAGTGTGGTGAGGGCGCTTCGCGCGAGATTAGCGAGATTTCCGTCGTGAGCAAATCCGGCCTTGTCCGCTGCGGGAGTGGCAAGCGGGGGCTGGGCGGCGAAGGCCTGCTCGAGCGCGGCGTCGGGCGCATAAGTGACGAGGTCGGCCGGGACGCCGCATTGCGCAGCGATCTCGGTGGCCAGCTCACCCATTGTCACACGCAGAGCGGGCAGGGTGACCGCGCGGGTGGGCGGCACTAGCGCGCTCTCGAGGGTCAGCGCGTGGACGAAGTTGGCCGCGCAGCGCGCCACCGATTGCGCCCAGATCGTGCCCTCGGCCGAGACCGGGCAGATGAACGGCTCACCCGCCTTCAAGGCGTGGAACAGGTCGCTCATGAAGGCGGACTTGAGCCCCGAGGGGCCCTTGGGGCGCGCGAGGATCCCGGGCAGTCGCACGGTGACGCCATCGATGAGGGCGCGGTTGGAGAACAGCGCGACGGCGTCCTCCATCATCGCCTTGTGCCCGCCGTAGATCATGCGCGGGGAAAGCGGGGTCGTGTCGTCGACGCGCGCGGGCAGCGGATCGCCGAAGACCGCGATCGAACTGGCGTAGATCACGCGCAGGCCCGGCGTGAGCGCGCTCGCCTCGAGCAGCAGATCGTACATCGCATCGACGTTGGTCCGGCGCGAGGCGGCGGGATCGGCCTCGGCCGCGCCGCCCGGCACTGTGGCAAGATGGATGAGGGCCTCGCAGCCCTGTCCCAGAGCCTCGGCGCGCACGGCGGCGTCGGTGAAGTCGCCGGCGACGGTCCGTGCGCCCTCGGGTATGCCCGCCGCGACGGTGTCGAGCCCGGTGACCTCATCGCCGCGTGCCAGCAAGTGCGCGACAAGGTGACGGCCTACGAAGCCGCCCGCACCGGTAACCAGAATTCGCAAGGTCTATCTCCCTTCACGTGAGCCCGGATTCGGGCGAGCATGCCCGCTGGGCGTCAGAAGTCCGCACTAAGGCGCAGGCCATAGGTTCGCGGCGCGGTGTAGCGCGCGACGGCAAAGCCGATCGGCGAGTACTGCGGCGAGGACATGCGGCGCTTGTCCTCGATGTTGTTGACGAAGGCGCTGATGGCAAAGCCCTTATCGGGCATGCGCAAGGTCAGGTTGGCATCGCTCGTCCAGTAGGCGGGGATCTTCTCGAAATCGAGGTACTCGAAGGCGCCCCATTGCTTGTCGCGCCAGGCGGTCTGCGCCGAGGCGACCAGTTCGAGCGCGTCGCCGAGCGGGACGACCTGCTCGACCCCGAGGTTCACCGTCCACTTGGGTGAGAACAGCAGCGGCTTGCCCGAGCAATCGAAGGCGAGGATGGTGGTTGACCCGTCGACGCCCGCGACCGAGCTCGGGCAATTGATGTTGTCGCGCGGGCTCGCCGTCGTCAGGGTCAGGTCCTTGTACACCGTGTCGAGGTACTGGACCTTGGCGGTGAGCGTGGTCGCCCACCAGGGCTTGGCGGTGAGGTCGACGTCGAAGCCCTTGATCTCGGCCTTGCCCGCGTTGTCGATCTGGTTGACCAGCACCCCGCCGCTGTAGGTGAAGTAGTTGATCTGCTGGTCCTTGTACTTCCAGTAGAAGGCCTCGAGGTTGAGCTGGACGGCGTTGTTGAAGAAGCGGTTCTTCGAACCCAGCGTGAAGGCGGTGATGAATTCGGGCTTGTAGCTGGGAGTGCCCTCGGAGAGCTGGAAGCCACCCGCGCGGTAGCCGCTCTCGACGGTGGCGTAGAGAAGCGAATCCTCGGCCGCATCGAACTCGACGCCCGCCTTCCAGGTGAGCTTGGAGAAGCTGCCCGACTTCACCACGGGGTAGTAGGTCTTGAGGATCTGGCCCGAACCGCTGGTGAGGTCGTAGAGCTGGTAGGCGGCCTCGTCCGTGCTGTCCGAGGCGATGTAGCCGTTGGAGATCAGCCAGTTCACCGTGTCGCCGGTGCTGGTGAGGGTCGGGTAGCGGGGCAGCGCCCCGTCGGCCGCGCAGCCGTTGGCGAAGGAATCGGGAGGCGTGATCACCGAGGCGGCGCTGCCGCAGAAGGTGATGAAGTTGTTGATCAGCCCGTCGATCGACTTCTTGTCGTGGGTGTAGCGCAGGCCCCCGATCAGGCGGAAGCGGTCGGTGAGGTGCGCGGTCAGCTGGCCGAAGCCCGCGTAGGAGGTGGTCTTGTGCGTGTAGTGCTGGATCGGCAGCACGAATTCCTGGTTGTAGACGCCCAGGTTGTCGATGTTCTCGTCGAAATAATAGGCGCCCACCACGTAGTCGAACATGCCCGCCGTGCCCGAGAGGCGCAGTTCGGTGCTGAACTGCTCGTCGCTCTCGTTGGTGTAGGCGGTGTTGAAGGCGGGGCCGTAGAAGCGGCTTTCCGCCTTCGTCTTGCGGTAGGCGGGGATCAGCGTGAGATCGCCGATTCCGGTCTCGTATTTGATCTCGGCGTTGAGGCCCCAGTAGGTGTTGTCCGTAAACTGCTGGTCCTCGATCGCCGAGAGGAAGCCAAAGCCGGGCGCGCCCAGCACGGTCTGGCGGTAGGCGTTTGCGGCATCGGTGTAGAGCCCTTCCGACTTGCCAAGGCCCGAGGAGGTGAAGACGTAGCCGTCGGCGCTGTTCGTGTAGTTGCCGACATAGCTGTAGCCCGCGCCGATCCCGCCCACGTGCGTCCAGTCGCCGCCCACGCGGATCGAGAGGCGGTCGGTGGGCTGGAACAGGAGCTGCGCGCGAAGGCCGCTGCGGTCGAGGTCGTCGCTGCCGTCGCGGTTGTAGCCGTCGTGGACGTCGTGCGTCGCGGCAATGCGCAGCGCGGCGTTCTCGCCGATCGGCAGGTTGACGTGGCCTTGCGCGCTGACCGCGTCGTAGTTGCCCATGGAGACCGAAAAGCCGCCGGAAAAGTCGCCCAGCTGCGGCTTGGCCGGGATCACGTTGATCGCCCCGCCCGTGGCGTTGCGGCCATAGAGGATGCCCTGCGGTCCCTTGAGGACCTCGACGCGTTCGAGGTCGTAGAACGAGGCGCCAAAGGCCCCCGCCGCGCGGGCCATGACGACGCCGTCGTAGCTGGGGGCGACGGCGGGGTCGTTGTAGCTCGAATTGGTGATGTTGCCCACGCCCCGGATGAAGATCGAGGTGTTCGAGCCGCCGCCATTGGTGATGGTGAGGGCTGGGACGGCCTTGGTGAGGTTCTCGGCCTGGCCGATGCCGCGCGCGACAAGGTCGTTGCCGCCCACCGCATCGATGGCGATGGCCGCGTCCTGGAGCGATTCTTCCTTGCGCTGCGCGGTGACGATGATCTCGTTGATCCCGCCGCGCGCGGACGGCGCATCCTGGGCTTGCGCCTCTTGTGCAACGGCTTGCGTGGCGATCAGGCCGGACACGGCCATGGCGGCGATACAGGTGGTCTGAAGAAACCGATTGCGCATTGGCGCCCTCCCAATTTTTCGCATTTGTGAAGCGATGTTCTTGTCCTGTGCGCTAGTCCTCCGGCGCGGGCAGGTCACTCCGATTGAATCGATATGCACCCATCGACACTTCGGATTTGTCGTTTGCCCCGCTCTCGTTAGGTCATGAAATCCATGGAACGGGAGAACATCAGCAGCATCGCCAGCGCGCTTGTCGTGGGCGGAGGCATCGGGGGGATGGCAACGGCCATCAGTCTTGCCGAAAGGGGCGTCGCGGTCGACCTGGTCGATCTCGATCCCGAATGGCGGGTCTATGGCGCGGGCATCACCATCACCGGCCCCACCTTGCGCGCCTATCGCCGGCTCGGTCTGCTCGAGCCGATCAAGCAGGCCGGCGCGATCACCAACAAGACGCGGCTGTTCCGCTTCGACGGCACGCACATCAAGGACCTGGACGAACCGGTCATCGAGGAAGGGCTCCCCGCGACCGGCGGGATCATGCGGCCCGTCCTGCACAAGATCATGCAGCAGCGCGTGCGCGAACTCGCGATACCCGTGCGGCTGGGGCTGACCGTTACCGCGCTCGAAAGCGACGCGCACGGTGTCGACGTGACGTTCTCGGACGCGACGAGCGGGCGCTACGAGCTGGTCGTCGGCGCGGACAGCGTGGCCTCGGGCCTGCGTGCGCTCGCCTTCCCGCACATGGCGCCGCCGGTGCCGACCGGCCAGGGGTGCTGGCGCATCTCGATCCGCAAGCCTCCAGGCATGGACGCGGGCGAATTCTTCCTGGGCAATGCCAATCCTTGCGGGATCACCCCGTGCAGCCCGGACAGCGTCTATATGTGGATGCTCACCGAGCACGTCGAGCGCGAGAGCTTCATGACCGACGAGGAGCTCTACACCACGCTGAAGGGCCTGCTCGTGGATTTCGGCGGCAACGCGGGGTGGATCCGCGACACGATGACGCGCGAGGACTGGATCAACTACCGTCCGCTTGCCGCCGCGCTGCAGCCCCGGCCATGGTATCAGGGGCGCGTGGTGCTGCTCGGCGATGCGGTTCACGCGACCACGCCGCACCTCGCCTCGGGCGCGGGGATGGCGGTCGAGAGCGGGATCGTGCTGGCCGAGGAGCTGGCCCGGACGAACACCGTCGGCGAAGGCCTCCAGGCCTATGAGGATCGCCGTTTCGAACGCTGCCGTGACGTCATCGAGAGCAGTATCGCGATCGGCAACCTGCAACTCCAGCATCGCCCGCCCGAGGAGCACGCCCGCCTGCTCGAAGGCGCGCTCGAGCGCCTCAACGCGCCGTTCTGAACCGGGCGGTCGGGCGCGCTCTCAGTACGTCGTGCGCAGCGTCCCGCCGGGGCCGGCGATGCCGGGATCGGGGAACGCCCCGGGCCCGTCCTCGTCCTTCTCGCCCTCTTCGACGAAGCGATCATAGCTCTCGCCGAAGAGGGTGAAGGTCTCGCGCAGGGCACCGGCGTCGATTCCGCGGGTGATGAACACCAGACGCGTGCGCCGGTCCGCGCTCGGCCAGCTGTCGAGCATGACCGGCGGGTGAAACACGTGCTGCACGCCGTGCACCACCACCGGTCCGGGCTGGCCCTCGAGATTGAGGATGCCCTTGATGCGCAGGATGTCCTCGCCCTTCATCAGAGTCAGAAGATCGATCCAGCGTTCGAAGAGTTCGGGGTCGAGCGGGGTGTCGAAGGTCAGGCAACTGGCGCGGATGGCATCGCCGTGGCGGTTGACGTCGTGGGCATGCCCGTGACTATGGTCTTGGCCGTGGCCATGGTGGTGCCCGTGCCCGTGCCCGTGCCCCTGGTCCTGATCGGACGCATAGGCTTCGGCGTGGAGCCAGCCCTGCACATCCTGTGACTTGCCCTCGGGATCGTAGGCACCTCCACCGAAGAGGCGCGCGGCCTCGACTTCGCCGTGCAGCACCGGCAGGATCGGGGCTGCGGGATTGAGGGCGCGCAGCCGTGCCTCGAGCGCCTGGCGGGCGGGTGCATCGACGAGGTCGGTCTTGGTGAGGAGGATGCGGTCGGCGACGGCGGCCTGCTTGACCGCTTCGGCCTGCGCATCGAGCGTTGCCATGCCGTTCGCGGCATCGACCGTCGCGACCACGCTGTCGAGCCGGTAGAGCTTCTCCAGCGCGGGATCGCTCATCAAGGTGTGCAGAATCGGGGCCGGATCGGCGAGCCCGGTGGTCTCGATCACCACTTTGTCGAACCAGCGCTTTCCCTCGCGTGCGAAGCGCCAGGGCGCGCTCTTGAGCGTGGCAAGCAGGTCGCCGCGGATCGTGCAGCACAGGCACCCGCCCATCATCTCGACCTTGAGGTCCTCATTGGTCGAGGTCACCAGATCGTGGTCGAGGCCGACCTCGCCGAACTCGTTGATGATGACCAGCGCGCGCGCCATTTCGGGGGCGTGGACGAGCGTGTTGAGCGTGGTCGTCTTGCCGCTGCCGAGAAACCCGGTGAGCACCAGCACGGGGATCGGGGACTCGCTATGTGATGGTGTATCATTCATACGGAGAGCCTTGCCCCAGGACCGGACCAGAAGGCAAGGGTTACGTGAGAAGGTTATACGCTATTCGCATAAATATGCGAAAATTTCGTCTGGAATTTGCATAGCTATCTGGCAGCAAGGGGCCATCACGCAAGCCCCGAGGAGCTCCCATGTACAGCGCCATCCAGGATGATCTCGAAATCGTCGGCATCGTCAACCATCGTCCCGGCTCGGTCGCGACGGGGCCCCAGGGTGCCGATTTCGACCCGGCCTACATTCGTCAGGCCGCGCTGTCGCAGGAAGCGGCCGGCTACGACCGGGTGCTTATCGCCAATGCGGCGGTGATGCCCGAGAGCTTTGCCACCGCCGCGCACCTCTCGGGCGTGACCTCGAAGCTCGGCTTCATGATGGCGCATCGTCCCGGGCCGGTGCAGCCGACGTACGCCGCGCGCCACCTCGCAACGCTCGACCGGCTGAGCGAAGGGCGCGCCGCCGTCCACATCATTGCAGGCGCCGACGACCGCGAGGTCCAGGCCGACGGGGCCTTCAATACCAAGGAGGAGCGCTACCGCATCGCCGCCGAATACGTCGAGGTCATGCGCCGCGTCTGGGCGAGCGAGCAGCCCTTCGACTTCGACGGCGAATACTACAGGTACCGCGACGCTTTTGCGATGGTGCGCCCGGCGGGCGGGGCCATGCCGGTCTACTGGGGCGGCACGTCGGATCTCGCGCTGGACTTGTGCGGCAAGGTCGCCGACGTCTACGCGCTGGGCGGCGATACCTTCGCCGGGGCCGGCGCGCTTGCGCGCAAGGCACATGAGGCCGCCGCGCGCCACGGCCGCGAGATCAAGGTACTGATGACCATGGTCATTCTCCTGGGCGAGACCGAGGACGCGGCCTGGGCGCGTGCGGGCAAGCTCTACGAGCAGGTCACCGCGCGCAGCGACGGTGCGATCACCATGGGCAAGCACGACAAGGACGAGGACAAGGCCGCCGCCGGCGCCTTCCAGCGCATGCTCGCGCAGTCGAAGGAAGGCGAACGTCTCGACCGCTGCCTGTGGACCGGGCTCAACAAGGCCTTCAAGGGACGCGGCAACAACTCGGTGCTGGTCGGCACGCCGCAACAGGTTGCCGACAGCCTGATGGAATACCGCCGCCAGGGCATCACCCGTTTCCTCCTGCGCAGCCCCGATCAGGATGCCGACGCGGCCTATATCGGGGGCGAACTGGTGCCGGAATTGAAGGCGCAGATGGCGGCCGCGAAAGTCGGCGCATGACGGTGGCCGCCCCCATCTCGGTGGCCCCTTACACCTTGGCGCTGTGCCGTCCGGCGACGGGCAGCGTCTTCGGCGCGGATGGCATGCCGATTGCGGGCGCGCTCGAGGCCAACATTGCCATCGCGGCGGACTGCATTGCGCGGGCAGCGGGCGATCACGGCGCCTCGCTGGTGGTGTTCCCCCAGTTCGCGATGACGGGTTACACTCCGCTGGGCCCCGAGGCCTGGCTGGGCGCCTCGGTGACCTTTCCCGGGCCCGAGATGGAACGCCTGGGCGAGGCGGCGCGCAAGGCCGGGGTCTACGCAGTAATCCAGATCGCGGAGAAGCACGCGGCCTTCCCGGGGCGCTATTTCTTCTCGGTCGCGATCCTGACGCCTGCGGGCGATATCGGGCTGGCCTACCGCAAGAACTACTCGCTCTCGCTGCGCACCAGCCCGGTGGATGTCTACGACCGTTTCGTCGAGACTTTCGGGCATGAGGCCTTCCTGCCCGTGCTCGACACGCCGCTCGGAGGCCTGGGCGTCACCATCGGGGCCGAACCGCACTGGCCCGAGCCGATCCGGGCGATGGCGCTCAAGGGCGCCGAAGTGATCCTCAACCCGATCGCGGCGATGCAGGGGATCGACTATCTGAACCGGCCCGGCGCGGACTTGTGCCGCCCGGTGCGTGCCTTCGAGAACGCGGTCTATTTCGGCATGGCCAATATTGCGCAAGGCGCGCTGCCTTCGCAGGCCTGGGACCACACCGGGCGGGCGATCGGCGAGGCGGTCTCCGAAGAGTTCCACCTGTCCACAATCGACATCGAGGCCTTGCGCCGCGCACGCAGCCAGCCCGCCGGCAACCTGCTGGCAGGCATGCTTCCGCAGATCGAGGAGGACCGGCGCGACCTGCCGCTCTGGCCCTCGAACGCCTTCGGCGATGCGCCGCCCGCCGGTTTCGAGGCGATGATCGCGGTGGAGACGCGCGTGCGCGAAGGTTTGCAGGCGCTGGGCCGCGACAAGGCGCCTGCGCCAGAGGCTCAGGCCTAGCCCAGGAAGGTTTCGATCGCGGCCTTGCGGCGGGCGACGAAGGTGGGATCGCTTGCCGCGGGCAGCGCTTCGAAGCGCGCATCTGGCGCGAGCGGGGCGAGCGTTTCGGTGTCCTGCGCCAGCGGGTCGTCGGCCGCGGCCATGAGCAGGGTGGGCACGCTCAGTTCGGGCAGGCGCGCACGCACCGGCCAGGTGAAGGCGGCGTGGTAGCCCAGCGGGTAGGTCTCGGGGGCCTTGAGCAGTTCGACCAGCCAGGCGTGGAGCGCGGGGGCGGGCATGATCCCCGCCTCGCGGCGTCCCTCGCTTGTGCGGTTGTACCAGGGCCAGAAGCTGCACTGGTCGCGCAGGAACTGGAAGGCGCGCGCCAGATAGGCGCCGTCGAGGTCGGGCGTGAAGCGCGGCGCGTAGTTCGCCAGAACGCTTTCGAGAAACGCGCCCTCGAACCGGCCGACCCCATCGAGGACGAGGTGCGTGACCCGTTCGGGCGCGGCGAGCGCGATTTCCGCCGCGATGCAGGCCCCGGTGTGCGAGCCGTAGAGGTCGAACTCGCCAAGACCCAGCGCGTCGAGTGCGGCAAGCGTGGCGGCGGCGAAGTCGGTCGCGGTGGGCGCCTCCACGGGATGCGGGGCACTGTCGCCGAAGCCGGCGGTGTCGGGTGCGACGAGCGGGCGTGTGCCTGCGAGCTGCTCGAGCAGCGGGACGAGCTGGCGCGAGCTGCCGGGCGAAGCGTGGAGAAACACCAAGGTGCGCCCTTTGCCCGCGACGCTGCGCAGGTGGACCTGGCCGAAGGGCACGTCGACGAAGCTGCGGCGAAGGCGGGGCGTAGCGGCTTGCGGGTCCATCGCGTCGAATCCATGTCCAGAAGGGCCCATCGCGGCCCCGTTACGGCTCTAGCGGCAACAGGGAGCCTGGGGCAGGGGCGGCGTCGCAATGCCCGTCAGGAGGACACCCGCGCCAAGGGTCGCGAAGGGAGGGCAAAAATCGGGCGGTTATCCGTGGGCGAGCGAAAGCACGCCTGCCATGACGGCCATGCCCGCGCCGCTTGCCAGCGCGGTGCGCACGCGACCTTCGCCCTTTGCGCTGCGCGGGAAGAGTTCGAAGAGCCCGATATAGAGGAAACCGCCGGCGAACAGCGCGAGGAGAAACCCGAAATCGTCCTCGCCGATGGGGAGGAATTGCGCGAGCACGATGCCCGCGATCGGTGCCAGCGCGTTGGCGAGAAGCCAGCGCCTCGCCGACCGCGCGTCGGCGCTGGCCAGGCTGAGTCCCGCCATGTTCGCGCCGTCGGCCATGTCGTGGGCAAGCACGGCGAGCGCAACGATCCAGCCCGTCGCGGCCGAAACCTGAAAGGCGAGGCCGATGCCCAGGCCATCGAGCAGGCTGTGCGCCAGCAGCGCGATCCGTCCCGCGCCGCCGCTTGGCACCGCGTGCTCGGGCAGGTGATGGAGCAGCCGGCTGGCGCCGAGGCCGAGCAGGGTCATCGCGAGAACCAGCATCGCGGCAAAGGGCGAGGATCGGCCATGGAAGGCTTCGGGCAGGAGGTCGAACAGCGCAAGGCCGATGACGAAGCCGCTGGTCAGGCCGAAGACCAAAGTGCTCTTGCGGACCAGCCGAAGAGTCAGGAAACCGCCGAGGTAGGTGGCGAGTGCGGCGGCGAGGCCGACCAGGAGCAGCGTAGCGTCGGGAAACGGGATCATGCGTGCTATGTGATAACATCACATGGCGAATGCAAGTGCCTCGCGGCTAGTCCCGAGGGGAATTTCGCGAAACGGGAAATTACATTTTCGCGGTGTCGGTGTCCGCGCTGGCGAGCTGGACCGCGCCGGATTCGAGATCGGGGTGTTCGGCTTCGGGGTAGATGAAGCCGTAGACCGGGTTGTGGCGCGAACCGAGCGAAGCGGTGGGGGCGAACCAGATGCGCACTTCGCTCCAGTCGCCAGCGTCCGAGACGTCTTCGGCGAGCACGCCGCGCTCGATCATGCCCGGGCGCGACCAGTTGGCGTGGTCGAGCAGGACGTGGCGGGCATCGACGATCTTGGATACGACGGCGACGTGGCCGAGCGGCATCGCGCCGGTCGGGGCGAGCGCCATGACCGCACCGACTTCGGGTTCCTCGCCGCGGGCATAGACCCCGGCCGCCTGCTTCCACCAGGTGCGCGCATCACCGTGGATGGCGATGCCCGATTCCTCGCGGGCGTAAGGCACGCACTGCAGAACGTGGGCGAAGGCCGCCTCGGAGGCGGTCGACAGCGCGAAGAGCGTAAGTGCGAGGGCGAACAAGCCCTTGGAAACGGTCGTCGTCCGGCATTGTGCGTGCTGCGCATTGCGTGATGCGCGGCGGTGCGACCCCCACAGGCGTACCATGTAAAACCCTCGAATTTGCGATCCGCAGGCTGGTTAAGTGATGGTGTTACATTGGGCCAGACCCGGTTCCACGGCTCGTCCCGTTCGAAGCTCGACTTGTCGTGTCGCGTTGGGCCTGTGCGTCGGGTTGAGCGTGGGAGGTCCTCCATCTTTGTATCCAATGTGCCCGCTCTGGCTCGCGGGAGGGCAAGCTGATGCGGGCAAAGTCGTGGGCGGATGCGACGGTGCTCGAATCGGATATCGGGAAATTGTAGAACTTGCCCGATCTGTTATAGATTCTTGCGATTGATCAGTTGTAGCAAGGCGGGCCATGGACATCCGGCAGTTGGAACGCTTCGTCGCGGTGGCGCAGATCGGCAGTCTCAATCGGGCGGCGGAGGCGCTTGCGGTCTCGCAGCCCTCGCTTTCGCGCAGCCTGCAGCTGCTCGAGGAGAGTCTCGAGGCACCGCTCTTCGTGCGCGGCGCGCGCGGGGTGGAACTGACCGAGCATGGCCACGAGTTGCTGCCGCGCGCCCGACTGATCCTTGCCGAGCGCACGCGTGCGCTCGAGGCGGTGCGCGCCGGAGCGGGCAAGGGGCGCGAGACGCTTGCGATCGGGACCGACGCCTCGTTCGCGATGCAGCGCCTGCCGCGGGGCCTCGCCTTGCTTGCCGAGCGTTTCGCGAACCTGCGCGTGCACGTTACCGAGGGTCCCCCTGGCGCGCTGCTCGAGCGCTTGCGTGAAGGCGACCTCGATCTCGTCTTCGGCGCGCGCGGGCCGATGCTCGATCTCGAGGCGCTGACTTTCGAGACGCTCGCGATGGAAAGCGCCGGGGTCATCCTGCGCGCCGACCATCCTCTGGCAAGCCGGACGCACGTGCGCTTGTCCGACCTCGTCGGCGAGCGCTGGATCGTTCCCGATCACCCGGTGCTGCTCGAAGGCTGGCGCCAGCTCTTCGCGGGCGAGGGGCTCGAGGAACCGCCGATTGCGCTGCGCACTTCCTCGCTTAACCTCGCCAAGGGGTGCCTGCTGGCGGGGCCTTACGTGTCGCTCGGCGATGCCGGCAGTTTCGCCGCCGAGATTGCCGCCGGACAACTGGTCTCGATCGACTTCGGGCTTGCGCGCTACGAACGGCCGACGGGGGTGTTCTTCCGTCGTGAAGGGCGGCGCAGCCTGGCCCAGCGCGCGCTGATCGAAGCTTTGGCGCGCGGGTGATCAATGCACTCAGTGCGCTGGCGGCGTGATGCAGTCGAGGTGCCGGGCGGTGGCGATCAGCCGGGCCATGTCCGCGCCTGGAGCGCGGCGGGGAGCCTGCTCGTAAAGCTGGCGCATGGGGTTCATCTGCGGCGCGGTCACGAAGGCGAGGCGGTGGTGGCGGCACAGCCTCGCGATCTTCCGGGCGTCGAGCGCGCTGGCCTCGAGACGCAGCGGCCGGTTGCGCAAGTCGGCGCGGTTGATCACGAAGTTGTCGCCGAAGATCACGCCTTCGTCCTCGACCACCGTGACGTCCTTGCCGCTCGCCGCAACGGCCGCTTCGAGGTCTGCGCTCGGCGCAAGGAAGCTGCGGGCCATCACCAGGTGGAGCGGCATGGCGACGAGGAAGGTGAGCGCGCTGGCGGCCAGGAAGCTGGTGTGCGGGGCGCGCCCGGCCTGTTCTAGGCGGTGCCAGCCGAAGGCGCCGAGCAGGCACAAGTTGCCGATCAGGCCATGCGCGTAACGATAGCCGTAGCCATGGCCCTGCAGGGGAAGCAGGATGAACAGGGCCAGGAAGGTGAACCCGAGCCCGAGCGCGCAGGCGAGCGCGATGGGCTCGCGGCGCAAAGTGCCAAGGCCGACCAGCGCGAGCGGCAGGAGCAGGACGTGCTGCCAGGTGAGCAGGCGCAGCGCGTTGGCGCACTGGATCCACAGCGCGACGAGGCCGGGCACGTGGAGCGCGTGCTCGAGACGATCGAGATAGCCGACCGCGTGGCCCGAAGGCGGCGGCGGGGCCGATCCCAAGGACGTGATCCAGCCCGGCCAGGCCATCCACACAAGGCCGATCGCGGCGTAGCCCGCGAAATAGAACGCGAGCAATCCCAGGCGCCGTTGCATCAGCAGGACGAGGAGGAAGGGCGCGACGTACAGGGGATGGAAGAGGGGTTGGTGGAGGCCGGTGGCGAGCAGCCCCGTCGCCAGCGCGAGCGTGTGCGACCAGGGCCGGTCCTTCAGGAACAGCGCGAGCCAGACGAGATTGCAGGCAAGGTGCGCGGTCATCGCGAAGCGCGTGGTTGCGGTCAGCAGCACTTGCGCCGAACCGAGGTAGAGCACGATGGCCACCGTCACGCTCGTCGGCGAGGCGGGCCAGAGGCGCCGGGCGATCGACCACAGCGCCGCCCCGCCGATGGCGGCGAGGATCGGCACGGCAAGGCCGTCTGGCAGGGCAAGGCCAAGTACGCACTGCAATGCCGCGTTGCCGGGCAGGTAGGACGATACCCAGCCCTCGTGGTTGCCGACCGTCAGCGTGAAAAGCGTGTTGAGCGCGTCGTGAAAGGGGCGCCAGGCGGGCGCAAGGACGCCGTAGAGGTGGCCCGAGGCGAAGATCGCGGCGTCGAAGCGGGCCATCTGTTCGTCGCGGCTGAAGTCGTAGTCGAACAGTGCGTAACGGCGCAGGAGCCAGGCGAGGAGGACCAGCGCGAAGAGGCCTGTCGCGAGAACGGGCGCAGGGAGTGCGGGCGCGCGCAAGGGTTCGCGCCGGCGCCGGGCCAAGAACAGGCAGACGGCGAAGACGGCGATCAGGGCGAGGGCGAAGGGCACGTCCTGGAGGCGCGCGTAGAGCGTTGCCAGAAACAGCAGGTTGCCGGGAAAGCCGATGGCGGGGCCGATCGCGCGCGCGGCGACGACGAGTGCCATCAGCACGAGGGCCGAAACGGCGAGGCTTGCGCGCCAGGTGCGCTGCGCGCGTTCGGGCGAGAGCGGGGCGGCCCCCGGGGCGGTATCGGGAAGGCGGTGCAGGGTCACGGCTGTCGGGTCTTACCGGTTCGGTCTGAGAGAGGTTGCCGAAGGCCGGCGGTACCTAGCGGTCGATGGTGGCCTCGCGCTCTTCGCCGGTCCAGCCATGGAGCTTGAGGCTGTCGAGCAGCAGCTTGAGGACGAAGGCGCCAAGCACCATCGAAACCCCCGCCACGCACAAGGTGGTGTCGACGAAGACGAAGTGGACCGAGGTCTCCATCGCCCCGCCCACCGCGATCCAGCGATAGGCAAGCCAGGCGTCGGCGCAGAAGCCCACGGCGGCGAGCAGGCCGCCAGTGAGCGCGAGCGCCTCGACCGGGCGCGAGCGCGCCAGAAGCGGCACCATGCGCCCGGTGACGAAGGGGTGGTAGAGCGCTATTGCGACCTTGGCGATAGTGCCGAACAGCACGGCCATGAGCCCGATCAGCGTCGCCATGGCGGCAAGCGCCACCCAGTGGATGCCAAGGTAGAGCCCCGCGAGGTGGATCGGCCCCGCGGCCAGCGCGGCTAGGCCCAGCACGCCGAGCGCAAGCAAGGTCAGGCCGGGACCAAGGTAGAGCGTGTCGGGCGCATTGGCGAGAATCAGCGACAGGTGGCGCCAGCCGTCGCGAAACGAGCGCAAGTGCGGCGCGCGGCCGCGCTTGTCGGGGTAGAGGCGGATCGGCACTTCGCGGACGCAGAGGCCCGCGCGGTGGGCGTTGATGACCATCTCGGAGGCAAATTCCATGCCCGGCGAACGCGCACCCATGCGGATGAAGGCGTCGCGGGTGAAGCCGCGCATGCCGCAGTGGAAGTCGCGCACGGGCGAGCGGTGCAGCGTGCGCGCGACGGCGGAAAGCACCGGGTTGCCGAGGTACTTGTGCAAGGGCGGCATGGCGCCCTCCTCGATCCCGCCGGCGAAGCGGTTGCCCATGACCAGGTCCGCGCCGTGCTCGAGCGCGTCGACGAACGTGCCGAGCACGCTCCAGTCGTAGGATTCGTCGGCATCGGCCATGATCAGGTAGCGCCCATGCGCGGCCTGCGCGGCGGCCTGGATCGCGGCGCCGTAGCCCTTGACCGGCTGGTGCACGACCCGTGCGCCAAGCTCGAGCGCGATCTGCACCGAGGCGTCGCTCGAGCCGTTGTCGCCGACCACGACTTCGCCGACGAGGCCACGCTCGGCGAAAGCCTGCTGCGCCTTGCGGATGCAGTTGGCGAGCGTACGCTCCTCGTTGAGGCAGGGGATGATCGCGGATACCTCGACGTCTCGGCGCGCGGAGGCGAGCGGGACGAGCTGGTTGTGCCCGACCGTCTCGCCGATGGCTTTCGACTGCACCTGCATCACGCCCCTGCTTCCCGTTTCCAGTTCCTATGAGGGGCTTAGGGGGTAATGGTTAACAAGTTCGCACGAAGGGGGCTTCGCGGGCGGAAAGGCGCATCTGCCGACCGGCTCGGGGGCTCAGGTGCCGGGAACAGGCACCGCCTCGGGGCGCGAGGCCTCGAAACTCGCGATCGGATAGGCGCAGTAGTCGGCCGCGTAGTAGGCGCTGGGGCGATGGTTTCCCGAATCGCCGAGCCCGCCGAAGGGCATGTTGGCGGCGGCCCCGGTGGTGGGGCGATTGCGGTTGACCACGCCCGCGCGGCTCTCCTCGACGAACCGGCTCCAGAGTGCCTCATCCTGGCTGACGAGGCCGGCGGAGAGGCCGAAGCGCGTCGCGTTGGCGGCGGCAAGGGCGGCGTCAAAATCGGGCACGCGGCGCACTTGCAGGACAGGAGCGAAGATTTCCTCGTCGGGGACCTCGATCCCGGTGACGTCGAGGATCGCCGGGGAAACGAAGGCGCTCGAGCGCCCTTCGAGGCCGTGGAAGGCGCGCAGGCTCCTGGCGCCATGGTCGATCAGCGCTCCGACCTGACGGTGGGCGAGAACCGCGGCGTGCTCGGAGGCGAGCGGGCCCATGAAGGCTTCGCCCGGCTCGTCCCAGGCCGCGATGCGCAGCCGCGCGGTCAGGGCGTCGAGCGCGTCGAGAATGGCATCGCCCATCGCACCTTCGGGCACGATCAGGCGCCGTGCGCACGAGCAGCGCTGGCCGCTGGTGACGAAAGCGGACTGGACGATGATCGAGGCGGCTTCCTCGGGGCTGTCCCAGGCGATCAGCGGGTTGTTGCCGCCCAGTTCCAGCGCGAGGACGAGGTGCGGGCGGTCGATCGTCGCGTGCTTGAGCGCGCGCCCGGCCCCCGCCGAGCCAGTGAACAGCAGCCCGTCGATATCGCCCGCCACCAGCGCCTCGCCGGTTTCGCGGCCGCCCTGGACGAGGTTGAAAACGCCTTCGGGCAGGCCGGCCCTGGCCCAGGCCTGCGCCATCCTTTCGCCAGTCGCGGGGGCGATTTCGGAGGGCTTGAAGACCACTGTGTTGCCCGCAAGGAGGGCCGGCACGATGTGGCCATTGGGCAAGTGCCCGGGGAAGTTGTAGGGGCCCAGCACGGCCATCACGCCGTGCCCGCGATGGCGCAGTACGGCTTCGCCGAAAGGCATGTCCTGGCGCCGCTCGCCAGTGCGCTCGGCCTGCGCCTTGATCGAGACCGCGACTTTGCCGACCATGCCCTTGGCCTCGGTGCGCGATTCCCACAGGAGCTTGCCGGTCTCGCGCGAAATGATCTGGGCAAGGCCTTCCTCATCGCCCGCGAGCACCTCGGCAAAGCGCTGGACGGCGGCGACGCGTTCTTCGAGCGGGGCGCCGCGCCAGCCGGGCAGGGCCTCGCGCGCCGAGGCGATGGCGCGCGCGCAGTCCTCGGGCGTGGCGCTGGCGCCCTCCCAGACGACCGCGCCGGAGGCGGGATCGCGCGAGGTGAAGGCGGGTCCGCTCAGGGGCTGGGGCATTTTCGTTCTCTCCCGATTGTCGTTCGTGTCAGCCGAAGTTCACGCGGCCAAGCGGCATCGGCGCCATCAGCGCCTGGATGCGCCCCGAAAGATCGCGCACGTCAGACGGGGTGAAGCGCTGGTACCAGGCGCTGTTGGCGGGGCCGACCCCGTGTTCGGCGCTGAAGCTGCCACGGTAATCCTCGACGACGGTGCGGAAGATCGCCTCGCGCGCGGCTTCGGCCACTTTGGCGTCGTAAGGGCCGGCGTTGTCCGGCCAGACGCAGTTGCAGTGCAACCCGCCATCGCCGATGTGCCCGAAATCGTGGAGTTCAAGTTGCGGCGCGATCTGCGCGAGGGTTTGCGCGATCTCGCCGCGAAAGCGCATCACGTCGCCGCGCTTCATCGCGATGTCGCAGGCGACCACGCGGCCCGACTTGCGCAGGCCCTCGGGCACGGCGTGGCGCACCGCCCAGAGCGCAGTGCTGCGATCGATCCGGGTGTCGGCGATGGTGCCGTCCTCGAACAGCGGTTCGAGCGTCTCGGCGAGCTTTTCCTCGAGCCATTCGGCAGGAACGGCGCGTCCGCCCGACAGCTCGAGCAGGACGCAGTAGCCGGGGATCGCGCCGGCGAAGGGATCGCGCAGGCTGGAGACATGGGCGAGCGCGGCCGACAGCGCGGGCCGGGAAATGCCCTCAAAAGCGGTCAGGAGCGTGCCGAAGGCGTCTTCCATGCGCGTCAGGATGGCGAGCGCGGTTTCGGGCTCGGGCAGGGCGAGGAGCGCGGTGACGGTGTTGGCGGGGCGCGGACTAAGCGCCAGCGTGGCTGCGGTCACCACGCCCAGCGCGCCCGAACTGCCCGCGACGAGGTCCTGAAGGGCAAGGGCCGCGTTGTTCTTCCAGAGTTCGGAGCCGAGCACGAGATGGCGCGGGTCCGCCTCGGCGGTCACGAGTTCGAGGCCCATGAGATTCTGGCGCACGTCGCCGTAGCGCAGGAGCCGCGCGCCGCCGGTATTGGCCGCTACCATGCCGCCGATCGAGGGGTCGGCGCCGAGGTCGATGGGGAAGAAGAGGCCGTGTTCGGCCGCCGCCGCATTGAGTTCGGACAGCAGCACGCCCGCGCCCACGCGCGCGGATCGGTTGACCGGATCGATCGCGATCGACCCTTTGAGCCGCTCGAGACTGAGCACGAGGTCTTGCCCTTCGGTTTCGGCCAGGCCCGCCGCGACAAGCCCGGTGCGCGCGCCCTGGGGTACGACGCGCAAGCCGGCCGCGTAGGCGATGGCGAGCGCGGCGCGAACCTCGTCGGCCGAGCCCGGGCGCACGACCAGCGCGGGCTCGCCGCGTGTGCCGCGTCCGTCCTCGGCATAAGTCTCGAGATCTGCGGCTTCGTGGAAGACATGCCCGGTGCCGAGCGCGTCCTCGAAAGCGGAAATGAGCGTGGCATCGACAGACATGGTGGAGGCTCGCATGGGGTGGGCAATCTTCACGTTCGGCGGGGAGGGGCAGCGATAGGCCCATGCGGCGCCAGGGCCTTGCGGCCCCGTCCGGCTGGCGAAGGCAGCGGTTCGGGCATGGCGTATCTCCTCTTGCCCAGCGCTTATCGCAAGATGGCCATGCTGCGCAAACGCGAAGACGTCGCTGCGGCCGTGCTGCACCGGCATGCTCTGGAGCAACCCGTCACTCGGGCGCCTGTTCCCGAAGGATGGGCGCCCCGGGCGTGGTGCCGGCGGCGCGCAGTTCAGACGGCTTCGGGGATGAGCCGGCGCAAGGTGCGCGAGCACAGCGCGATGGCGTGGTCGCGGGGCAAGCGATCGGGCGAGAGGCAGTATTCGAACCAGAGCCCGTCCATCGTCGCGGTCATGATCGCCACGGCGTCCTCGATCGGCATGGCGCCCGAGGTTGCGGGAAGCCGTTCCATCGCGCCCGTCAAAAGCGTGCGGACCTCGCGGTTGAAGCTGTCATTCTTCTGCGCGAACTCGGGATTGTTGCGGACCAGCGACCAGAAGGCGAGCCAGGCCCCCAGCAGTTCGGTATTGGCCCATTCCTGCGAGAACAGGGTCTCAAAAAAGGCGTCGAGCGCGGCCCAGGGCGAGGGCGCGGGCTTGGCGAGTTCATCGCCGAGGCGCACGACGACCTGGTCGCACAGTTCCTCGTAGGTCTCGAACAGAAGGTTCTGCGGATTGCTGAAATAGTGGCGCAGCAGACCGTGCGAAACACCGGCCTGGCGGCAGATCTCCCGCCCGGTCGTTCCGCGCGGACCCAGCCGGGCGAGGCAGCCCAGGGTGACCTGCAAAAGGTCCTGGCGCCGGACGCCCGGTTGCTGGCGCTTGAGGGTGCGACGGGGCCGCGGCACCGCCTCTTGCTGCGACTTGTTCGAACGAGTGCTCATCCCGCCTGCCCGTTTCTCGATTTTTGTTTTGGTCTGGTCTGCGCCCAATGGACCAGATGTGTATTGCAATCGTTTCCACGCGAGGCAAGTGGCCATTTGTCCCATTCAAATCCGTCTCGTTGTGGTACAGTGTGAGCGCCGTCTGGTGGCCCGCAATGCGGCCCCGGAATCGGGGGCAAACGCTCTCCCGATTGCGGGGCGACCACCATTGCATCGAGCCCCTATCCGGGCCAAGACAGGATCCATGACCCAGTCCGAACCCGCGCTCAAAATCAAGGTGCAGATCTTCTCCGGAGACGAGATCGCGATGGGGCCCGGAAAGGCCGACCTGCTCGATGCGATCGCGCGCGAAGGGTCGATCTCGGGCGCGGCGCGCGACATCAACATGAGCTATCGCCGGGCCTGGCTGCTGGTCGACGCAATGAACCGGTGCTGGCGCGAACCGTTGGTGGAAACCTCGCCAGGCGGTTCGGCGCGCGGCGGCGCGCGCATTACGCCTTACGGGCGCGGCATCCTGCAGCTCTACCGCAGCCTGCAGGACGAAAGCCTGGGGCTCAGGCGTGCGTCTGCGTGGGGCGAATTGGGCGCGGCACTGCTGGATGCACCGAAGCCGCACCAGAAGGCCTGAGGCCCTCGCGCACTTGCGTTCCCTGCGCGGTCAAGGTGACGACGTGGTCGGCCAGCCGATCGACTTCGCGCCGGTCGTGGCTGACGTAGAGGATCGGCAGCGCCAGTTCGTCGCGGATGCGCGCAATGACTTCCATCACCCCGCTGCGCCGGTCTTCGTCGAGCGAGGAGAGCGGCTCGTCCATCAGCAGGAAGCGCGGACCTGAAAGGAGCGCGCGCCCGATCGCGACGCGTTGCATTTCGCCGCCCGAAAGTGTGCGCGGCATGCGCTTGAGCAAATGTTCGATGCCCAGGAATTCGGTGGCGTCCTCGAGCGCCATCCAGCGCCGTGCAGGGGGGGCGAGCCTCCACCCGAACAGGAGGTTGTCGCGCACGGTCTTGTGCGGGAACAGCCGGCTGTCCTGGAACACGTAGCCGCAAGCGCGTTTCTCGGGGGCGCGGTCGATGCGCGCGGCGCTGTCGAACAGCACGTCCTCGCCCACCGCGATTCGCCCGTGTTCGGGGCGGATCAGGCCGGCGATCGCGTTGAGGACGCTGGTCTTGCCCGCGCCCGAGGTGCCGAACAGCGCGGTAAGCCCCGCGCCCACTTCGAACCGGGCAGTGATCCGGGCGCTTGCGCGCTGGAGAGTGACGTCGATGTCAAAGGGCATGGCCGGCCTTACCTTGTCCCGAGCGCCGGGTCAGCATTTCCGAGACGACGAGGGCCGCCAGCGAGAGCAGCACCGAGATCACGGCAAGGCGCGCAACATCGCTCTCGCCCCCCGGGATCTGCAGCGCGGTGTAGATCGCGAGCGGCAAAGTGCGGGTCTCGCCGGGTATGTTCGAGGCGAAGGTGATCGTCGCGCCGAACTCGCCGATCGAACGCGCGAAGCCGAGCACGATCGCGGCCATGACGCCGGGCATCGCGAGCGGCAGGGTGACGCTGGCGAAAGTGCGCCAGGGGCCCGCACCCAGGGTCCGCGCCGCGCTTTCGAGCCGGCGATCGACTTCCTCGAGCGAGAGGCGGATGGCGCGCACCATCAGCGGCAAGGCCATGATCGCGGCGGCGAGCGCTGCGCCGGTCCAGCGAAAGATAAGTCCGAGGTCGAAGGTGTCGAGCAGGAAGCGGCCGATCGGGCCGTTGCTCCCGCAGGTCAGGAGAAGGATCCAGCCGGTGACCACCGGGGGCAGCACCAGCGGCAGATGGACGAGCGCGTCGAGCAGGACCTTGCCGGTGAAGCGTCCGCGCGCGAGGACCCAGGCCAGCGCGAAGGCGATCGGCAGATCCGCCAGGATCGCCACCACGCTGACCTTGAGCGAGAGGACAACGACCTGCCATTCCTCGGGGGACAGGGCGAGGATCATGCTCAGTTGGTTCCGAAGCCGTACTGCGCGAAGATGGCCTTGCCCTCCTTCGAGACGAGAAAGCGGCGGAAGGCCTCGGCATCGGGGCTGGCCGCCTTGGCGGTCAGCGCGATCGGGTAGCTGATCGGCTTGTGGCTCGAGCGCGGGAAGACCCCGACGACGCGCACGCCCGGGTCTTGCCTGGCGTCGGTCGCGTAGACCACGCCGAGCGGCGCCTCGCCGCGGCTGACGAAGGCGAGCGCGACGCGCACGCTTTCCCCTGCGGCGACCTTGCCCGAAACGCTGTCCCACACGCCCAGCTTCTGGAGCGCTTCCTTGCCGTAACGGCCCGCGGGCACCGAATTGGGCTCGCCCATTGCGAGGCGTCCGTTGCCGAGCGCGCGCGCGAGCGGGAAGCCGGGCTTGACGCTGAGCTTGACCGTGCTCGCCTTGGGCGCGATCAAGACGATGTCGTTGGCGAGGAACGACTGGCGGGTGGACGTGCGGATCAGCTTGCGCGTCTGCAGGTAGTCCATCCATTCCTCGTCGGCGGACAGGAACATGTCGGCGGGGGCTCCGGCCTCGATCTGGCGGGCGAGCGCGGAGGAGGCGGCATAGGAGATGACCGGGTGTTCGTGGCCCTTGGCAGCCCAGCGGTCGGCCGCGGTATTGAGGGATTCGCGCAGACTGGCTGCCGCGAGGACGACGGGTCCTTGCGCATAGGCGGCCTGGTTGGCGGTGGCGAAGGTCAGCAGCAGCGCGAGCGCGGCAAACCAGCGGCCGATTCGGATCATCTTGAGCCCTCCTGTTTGTCTATATCCATTTGTATATTGAAAAGGTGGAAAGGGGAAGAGGGGCGGGCGCATCGTGGACGATTCTTATTGCGATGCGGAATGCGCAATGGCTTGGATACTATATTTAAGTTATTGAGATTTAATAATATAATCCGGATTTCTGGATTTTCTTATTGCGAATGGATACGTGTTTCGCGCCTGCGACAGGCCTGAATGTCTGGACAACTGTCAAAATCTATATACAAATGGATATAGATACGGCCGCATAGCGATGAGGGTCAGAACGACCGCAGGTGTGGCGAAGGTATCTTCAGGGGGATAATCTAGCATGCTTCCAGTGCATCTTCGCGCGCCTCGCGCGCTGTGTCTTGCGGCCACGGCTTCGGGCCTTCTGGCGCTTTCCACCCACCCTGCGCTCGCGCAGCAAACCAGCGCACCGACCTTGCAAAACGCCTTGGGCGATCCCGAGGGACTGACCGTCGAGGGCAGCGTGCGCGCCCGTTACGAGGCGATCGACAACCAGTTCCGCCCGGGCAAGGCCGACAGCCGTGACGCGCTGCTGCTGCAGACCGACCTCAAGATCGCCTACGATACAGGGCCGGTCGAGATCGGCGGCGAGGTGACCGACGCGCGCGCCTATGGCGGCGGCAAGGGCAGCTCGCTGGCGACGACCGAGGTCGACGCGCTCGACATCACGCAGGCCTATCTTCGCTTCAATCTCGGTTCGGCTCTGGGCGAAGGCACCAGGACTTCGCTCGAGGCGGGCCGCTTCACCATGGACATGGGATCGCGCCGCCTGGTCGCGCGCAACCGGTTCCGCAACACGATCAACGCCTTTTCCGGCTTCCGGGCCGACTGGAAGGGCAAGGACGGACAGGTGCTCTCGGCCTTCTACACGATGCCGGTGACCCGCCTCCCCAGCGACCAGGCGAGCATCCTCGACAACGAGATCAAGATGGACACGCAGAGCTTCGACCAGACCTTCTGGGGCGGTTTCGCGAGTTCGCCGGTCAAGATGGGCGGTGCGCACGTGGAAGCCTACTTCTACGCGCTCGACGAGGAGGACAGCCCAGGGACCGCAACCAAGAACCGGCACTTGCGCACCGCCGGTGGCCGCTTCATGCGCCCGCCCAAGCCGGGCACCTTCGATTTCGACTTCGAGGGCGCCTACCAGTTCGGCAATACGCGGCTGGGCACTTCGGCCAGCGCGGCGCGGGCGGACGTCTCGGCCTACTTCGCCCACGGCGAGCTCGCCTACCAGGCCACGTCGGGCTGGAAGCCGCGCCTCGCGCTCGAACTCGACGTGGCCTCGGGCAACAAGGGCGGCGGTTCGTACAACCGCTTCGACACGCTCTACGGCGCGCGCCGCTTCGAGTTCGGCCCGACCTCGCTCTACGGGGCGCTCGGGCGCAACAATATCCGCTCGGCGGGCGCCATGCTCAAGCTCTTCCCGAGCAAGCGCATCTTGCTCGCCACGATGTACCGCGCGGCCTGGGCGGACAGCACCGAGGACAGCTTCTCCTCGACCAGCGTGACCGACGCGAGCGGCGAGGCCGGGCGCTTCGCGGGGCACCAGATCGAGGGTCTCGCGACCTGGTGGGCGGTCCCCAAGGTGCTGCAGATCGAGACCGGCGCCACCTACCTGATCCGCGGCGACTACCTCAAGAACGCGTCGAGCGCGAATGGCTATGGCGATACGCTCTACGGCTACGTCAGCGCCCAAGTGAACTTCTGAGGCGCTCGAGTCGGACGGCCGGCCGGGCCGTCAGGCACCGCGAGGCGGGCCCGGGTCACGCGGCTTTGCTGCGGTGGCCAGGGCCTCCTCGATCCAGCCCATCGCGGCCGCGACGCGCCCGGCGTATTCGCTCTCGACCGCCTGGTCCTCCTCGCGGCGCCGGGCCGCATCGAAGCGCTGGCTGGGGTCCTTGGCGTGCCAGGTGATGGCGGCTTCGTCGAGATCGTCGCAAGGCAGGTGCAGCCGTTCGCGTGCGGCGTGAAGCGCGCGGACAGGCTCCTGCACGATCAATGCCGCGTCGAGGCGACGCTGGCGCCGGGGATCGACGCAGTCGAAGAGCCCTTCCTGCAAAGCGTGGAGCAGCGCGGCGAGGCGCAGGACCTGATCGAGGGCATCGCCAGGTCCGGTGGCGCGCGAGCCCGCAACCGCCTCGGCGAGGAGGCCGGCGTGGCCCGGCGATGTCTGCGCCGTGTGCTGCGCGCAGCGGGCGACGAACGCCATCCGGTCCCGGCCGCCACGCAGGCACGCGAGCAGCCAGGCCCGGCGCTCCATCGTCACGAACACCGCATGGTCGAGCAGGCCGGCACGCGCGAGCGCGGGCAGCAGCGGATTGGACCAGTTCGAAGGCTTGATGACGACGGGAGCCTGGTGTGCGGTAGCCGCTTCGAGCTGGCGCGTCGCCCGGGCCAGCCAGTGCTCGGGGCCTTGCGACGCAGGCCTCGACTGGAGTGCGGATAGCTGGTCGGAAAGGTCTATCAGGCACTGCGGCTCGCGCAGGCACACGGTGTCCCGGTCGCTGTCGAGCAGGCGCGTCAGCAGGGTCGATCCGCAAAAGCCGACATGGAAGATCCAGCGCGCGGCCGAGGCGGATGGGGCCTCGTCCGCAGGGGGCAGGTCGCGGGCGTCGGCAAGGCTCTGTTCGCTCCAGAAGGTTTCGCGGCCATCGAGGAAGCTGGCGCCACGCAGCGCGTCAAGCGAGGTCTCGACCAACACCATGCGCGTCTCGAGGGCATCGAGGCGGTGAAGGAATTTCATGCCGGTGCTGCCTCCGGACGCCATTCCGGGCAATGGCGAGCACCGTCGGGACCGGGCTTGCGACATGTACGGTATACCATGCGCGCGTCCATGGGCCGGAATGCGCGCGCGCGCCACGCCTGTTCGACAAACGGCATGGCCGCGATGATGAACGCTGCGTGCGCGGCGATGGCCGAAACCGAACACGCTTTGTCGTGACCCGAACATAGCGCATCGGGTAAATTTCTCCTTTAATCAGTATCTTGGTGTCTGGCACGCTTCCTGCTTTGCAAGGGGGAAACTCTGGCAGGAGGGTATCCATGGCCTACAAGATCATCGCCTCGCAGTGCACCGGTTGCAGCGCCTGCGAATTCGAATGTCCCAACGCAGCGATCTCGATGAAGGGCGACACCTTCATCATCAATCCGGCCAAGTGCACCGAGTGTGCGGGGGAATACGATCATCCCCAGTGCGACACCGTCTGCCCGGTTCCCAAGACCTGCGTGCCGGCCTGAACGGGCCCAGGGTGGTCGAGGGCGTGGCCGGGAAGGGCGGCTGGCACGGGATGGCAGGGGTCGTGACCGGACCGGTCTACGAGGACAACCTGGGCGCTGCGCTCGATTGGAAGGGGCGCCCGGTGCGCTGCCGCGAATGCGCGCATCAGGCGATCAACGCGATGGGCTTGTGCGCCAAGGGCCGGGCCTGCATCCGCGATCGGCGGGCGCGCCGGGTCGAGAAGTTCCTGCGCGGCAATCCCGAACTGGCCGACGACTATCTCGACCATCCCTATTTCGAGGTGCGCGCGGGCGCCGCGCGCCACGCCTCGGTGTTCCGCCTCGTGCCGCTGCTCGAGGATCCCGAGCCCGAAGTACGTGCGATGGCGGTGTTGCGGCTGCCCGAGGAGAGAGTTCGACGCATGATCCACGACGAGGACACCGACGTGCGCATTGCCGCCGCCTCCCGCCTGACCGGCGCGGACCTGCTTCCGGCGGTGCGCGACGCGGCCTACATGGTGCGCATCACCGCGGTGCGCCGCATGCCGGGCGAGATGCTGCCGCTGGTGCGTCACGATCCCGATCCCGAAGTGCGCGCCTGGGTGGCGCGGCGGATCGACTTGCGCGCGCTGCCCGACATGGCCTTCGACACCGATCCGCTGGTGCGCCGCGAAGTGGCTGAGCGGCTCCCGCTCGACCAGTTGCGCCTGCTCGCCAGCGACAGCGACATGCGGGTGCGCTTCACCGTCGCCGAGCGCAGCGCCGAGGAAGATCTCTTCGCGATGCTGGGCGACGAGGAACCCGCGATCCGCGAACTGGCGCGCGAGCGCATTGCCGCAGTGCCTTCGCTCGCGGCGCGTCTCGACCAGCCCGCCGTCGTGCAACTCGTCAACCCGACCCGCCCACCCAAGGAGACCTGATCGATGAAAGTCATGATCCGCCGCGCCGAGGGCCAGCTCTCGGCCTACGTGCCCAAGAAGGACCTGGAGGAACCGATCGTGGAAGTCGAAAAGGAAAGCCTGTGGGACGGCTGGGTGCGACTTGCCAATGGCTGGGTGCTCGAACTGCCCTGGATGGCCGAGGACACGCGCCTTCCTATCACCGTCGAGGCGAAGAAGCGCGCCACCGTGGACGAGGATTGAGCGCCATGGCCACGCTCGCTCTTGAAAACCCCGCCGCGCTGCTGCGCGAAGCCGCGCAGGGCCTGCGTGCGGGTACGCTGGCGCCTTATGTCGGGCCGGGCGTCTCGGCGCTCGCCCCCCACGCCGCCCCGCTCTCGCCTGAGGCGCTTGCCGAGTTCTTCGCGACCAAGACCGCGCTGCCCAAGCGTGCGCGGGGTAACTGCTGGTCGGCGGCGCAATATATCGAGAGCACCCGCTTTCGCGACACGGTGACGCTCTGGCTGCAGGAGGCCTTCGCCCAAGCCGTCGCGCCCTCGTCCTTCCACGCCTGGCTGGCGGGGCTCGGGCTCCCGCTGATCATCGATGCCTGGTACGCCAGCGAGATGCGCGCCGCGCTCATGGCCTCGGGGCGCGAGGACTGGGCCGAAGTCCAGGGCATCACCCGCGCGCATATCGGCGAGGACCAGTGGTACCGCTTCTATGAGGCTGCGGGAGAACCCTGCAACGCGGTGCGCGCGGCAACCATGAAGACGCTGCTCTACACGCCGCACGGCGGGATCGCGCCGGCGGCCAATTTCCTCATCACCGATGCCGACTATGTCGAGGTGCTGACCGAGATCGACATCCAGACCCCGATCCCCGAGGAGGTGCGCCAGCGTCGTACGGGGATGGGCTTCGTCTTCGTGGGCTGTCCGTTCAACGACCAGTTGCTGCGCACTTACGCGCGCCAGATCATGAAGCGTTCGTCCGCGCGCCACTACGCGGTGGTCGACGTGGCGCGCCTCACCCGCAACGAGGCGCGCTTCCTCGAGGAACAGAACATCGCGGCGATCGACATGGCGTTGGCTCCGGCGCTCGAGGCGCTGATGGCCTGACCCTGCAGCTTCGACCCGCTTCGCAAGCGTCCCTTTGCGACGCCCGGTGCCTTTCAGGCCGGGATGACCTGCACCGCGCCTCCCCTTCGAGGGATGCGCGGTGCCCTTTCGTGGCGGCACAGTGCTTGGGCTGGGGCGTGATGCGTCTTGAATTGCCGGCCGGCACGACCACATGGGGGGCATGCTTGCACACACCCGCGCCCTGATCGCCGCCGCCACCTTCGCCCATCTCACCGGCAAGAAGGTTGCGGGCGTCTATGACCACGCCGAGGGGCGCGACCGCCTGATCGCGGCCGATGCGCGCGGCGATGCGGTGCAGGGCTTCGACGGCGAACGCCAGGCCAAGTTCGGCGGCAAGCTTCCCGAGATCTACGACGAGGGCGACAAGGCCTTCATCGCCTTTCGCCCCCAGGGCGACGAAGTGCAGGGCCACGATCGTTCCAGTGACAGCGCGTTCACCGCGCGGCTGACCGGCGGCGTGGTGCAGGTCTACGACCATGGCGCGCAGGCCTGGTTCTCCTACGACATCCAGAACCCCGATGCGGCGATGAGCTATTACAGCGCCGCGATGCCGGCGGCTTGAGCTCGACGGCGAGGTAGAACCCCAAACCTGGATCCTTTCCGTGTAGCGACCCGGACAATCGCGTCACGCCGGCGTGGCATTCGTGACATGCACGGGGCGTCGCTTTTCTTGCACTGCAGCATGACAGGCCCGTAAAACCGCCATTTGTGGCATTGTTTGCCGCATCTGGCACGGTGCTTGCTCACTACCTTCCCATCAGCGCAAGCCGGCGGTGCCCCCCGCCGCCGGACCGCAAGATGGGGAGTTGTTCATGACCGATACCCTTTTCACACAAGCGATGGACCACGGCACCGGTCCCGACGATCTCGCAGCCGATGGCGTGGTCGACATTTCCGACGTCATGCAGAAGATGGCCGAGCACAAGGGCTGCGGCACCGAAGGTGGCAGCGGCAAGGCAAGCTGCGGATCGAGTGCCGGTCCGGCCGACATGGCCCCCGAAATCTGGGAGAAGGTGAAGAACCACCCCTGTTATTCCGAAGAAGCGCACCACCACTACGCGCGCATGCACGTGGCGGTTGCTCCCGCCTGCAACATCCAGTGCAACTACTGTAACCGCAAGTACGACTGCGCGAACGAGAGCCGTCCTGGCGTCGTTTCCGAGCGCCTGACCCCCGAGCAGGCGAGCAAGAAGGTGCTCGCGGTCGCCTCCACCATCCCGCAGATGACCGTGCTCGGCATCGCCGGCCCCGGCGATCCGCTCGCCAATCCGGCCAAGACCTTCGAGACCTTCCGCCTCATCAGCGAGGTCGCCCCCGACATCAAGCTGTGCCTCTCGACCAATGGCCTCGCGCTGCCCGACTGGGTCGACGAGATCGCCAAGTACAAGGTCGACCACGTCACCATCACCATCAACATGGTCGATCCCGAGATCGGCCAGCACATCTATCCCTGGATCTTCTGGGAAAACAAGCGCCTGCAAGGCTACGAGGCCGCCAAGATTCTCACCGAACGCCAGATGCTCGGGCTCGAGATGCTCACCGAGCGCGGCATCCTGGCCAAGATCAACTCGGTGATGATTCCGGGGATCAACGACAAGCATCTGGTGGAGGTCAACAAGGCGGTGAAGAGCCGCGGGGCGTTCCTCCACAACATTATGCCGCTCATCTCCGCGCCCGAGCACGGCACGGTGTTCGGCCTCAACGGCCAGCGTGGGCCCACGGCGCAGGAACTGAAGGCGCTCCAGGACGAGTGCGAAGGCGACATGAACATGATGCGCCACTGCCGCCAGTGTCGCGCCGACGCGGTCGGCCTCTTGGGCGAGGACCGTTCGGCCGAGTTCACGACCGAGAAGATCATGGCAATGGAAGTCGAATACGACGCCGAAGGGCGCAAGGCCTACCAGCAGGCGGTCGAAAGCGAGCGCCAGGCCAAGGTCGCGGCCAAGGCCAGCGAGCTCGACGGGCTCGAGAAAGCGGGTGACATCGCGCTCCTTGTTGCGGTCGCCACCAAGGGCCACGGGATCATCAACGAACACTTCGGCCACGCCAAGGAGTTCCAGATCTACGAACTGACCGCCAAGGGCGCCAAGTTCGTCGGCCACCGCCGCGTCGATCTCTATTGCCAGGGCGGCTACGGCGAGGAGGACGCGCTCGACACCGTGATCACCGCGATCAACGACTGCCACGCGGTCTTCGTCGCCAAGATCGGCGGCTGCCCCAAGGCGGACCTCCAGGCGGCGGGCATCGAGCCGGTCGACCAGTACGCGCACGAGTTCATCGAGCAGTCGGCGCTGGTCTGGTTCAAGGACTACCTCGCGAAGATCGAGAGCGGCGAGATCGTCCACCAGCAGCGCGGCGATGCGGCCATCCGCCAGGGTGCGCTGCTCAGCCAGGCGGGGTAAGGCGCGATGGCGTACAAGATCGTCGCCAGCCAGTGCACCAATTGCACCGCTTGCGAGGCGTTGTGTCCCAACCTGGCGATCTCGGAAGCGAAGGGCACCTTCGTCATCGATCCGGCCTTGTGCACCGAGTGCATCGGCCATTTCGAGACGCCCCAGTGCGTGGCGATCTGCCCGGTTGATGACACCTGCGTGCTCGACGCCAGCCAGCCCCGGTACCAGGCGGCATGAGCCCGGCGGGTAACCACTCGCCCTTCGAGGGCTTCGGCGGGGAATCGGATGCTCTCGAGCGTTCGATCCTCGCCAGCCCGCTGCTTGGCGGCGGGCTGCCCGAGGAGGCGCGCTTCCATCTCGACCGCGCGGCCGAGCGCTACCACCTGACCGACGTTGCCGAGACGCACCTGTTCGCGGCGGAAGCGATCGCGCCCGATCACGCCGCGGTGCTGATCGCGCTCTACCGCTTCTACTTCTACAAGGGGCGGTTGAACGAGGCGCTCGACGTGGCGCGCGCCTGCGTCGCCAAGGCCATGCGCCTCAACGTGCTGGGCGACAACTGGCGCCGCGTCCAGCCGGACGAGGCGGACTTCGGTGAATGGGAAGCGCTCTTGCCGCGCTTCTTCCTCTTCAGCCTGAAGGGCTTTGCCTATCTCTCGCTGCGCACCGGACGCCTCGATGAAGGCCGCGAGGCGGCGCTCAAGCTGCTCGAGCTCGATCCGCGCGATCGGATCGGTGCGCGCGTGCTGGTCGACGTGCTCGACCGCATGGAGGACGAGGAAGGGGAGGACGCCGATGGCGAACATCGTTCGTGACAGCGAGGTCGTCGAGCTCAACGGCCCGCCCGCCTTTCGCTATGGCGAGAAAGTCCGCGCCCGGCGCCTCGTGCGCAATGACGGGACGTACGCGGGCAAGGAGATCGGCGAACTCCTGGTCAGGAAGGGTGAGGAAGGCGTGGTCGTCTCGATCGGTACCTTCCTCCAGCAGTTCTACATCTACGGCATCGAATTTTTCGAGAGCGGCAACCGTGTGGGCATGAAGCGGCGCGAGTTGGACCCGGTCTGGACCGACGAGGAGGATGCGGACGAACTGCCCTGTGCGCTCGGCGCTACGCCGCTGGCCCGCGTGGAGGCGCGGCCATGATGGACATTCGCGAACCCGTGTTCGGCTGGGGCGAGGCGGTGCGCGCCACGCTCGATCTGGTCAACGACGGGACGTTCCCGGGCGTCGCCCCCGAAGCGGTGCTCGCCGCCAAGGGCACGCTCGGCGAGATCGTCAACGTCGGCCACCACTCGGACAGCAACCAGCCTGTCTACCTCGTCGAGTTCCCGTCCGAAGCCATCCGCGGCCCGCTGGTCGTGGGATGCTTCGAAGACGAGCTCGAGCGGCCGTGAGGGGGAGTTGGCAGCCATGACGATCGCCCAGGTCCGCTCGCGCCGGGAGCTGCGCCACTCCGCCGGCAAGGCCGTGCGCCAACCCAACGAATTCGATCGCGCGCGCGTGCTGCACTTGCTGGGCGGGCGCCAGCGCTACCGCTACGTTGAGCCCGAAGTGGTGCCCGTCGTCGACGGCTACCTCGTGCGCAGTCCGTGTTGTTCGCGCAACCTCGATCCCGAGGGCGGGGTAGTCGATGTCGCGCTGCTGCTCTGGGACGAGGCTGCGCGCGACTGGACACTCTACAGGCGCGACCATGTGGGGGAGTGCTGGATCGAGGAGGGGCGTTTCGCGCGCCTGGGTGAAATGCTCGCGCGGCTTAACGCCGATCCCGCGCGCGATTTCTGGCAATGAGGAGGACGAGGCGATGGCCCTGAGCGAAAGCGATATCGCGCGCATCGATGCGCTGGTGGCGGCGCTGGGCGACGGGGCCCGGCCGCAGATGCTGGGTGTGGCCCTGCAACGTCTGGTGCCCGGTGTCGCGCTGCGCCAGTGCGATGCAAGCGACGTGCTGGAAGACCCGTTCCGCAGCGCCGGGCCTTGCGACCTGCACCTGCTCGACGTCTCCTCGCACTGCATCAAGGTGACCGACGATCCGGCCGAGGCTTCGGGGCTGCTGCTCGCCGAAAGGGCGCAACCATGACCGGGCAGGTCGTTTCGATCGAGACCGGCGAGCCGCTGCAGATCCCGCTCAGCGATCCCGACCTCACGCTCGACGACGTCGTCGCGGTCGAACAGGTCCTGCGCGGCGCGCGGCTGGGCGACGCGCCCGTGGTCGAGCAGCTCGAGCAGGCCTTCGCCGCCTACTGCGGCCGCGCGCGGGGCGTGGCGGTGTCGAGTGCGGCGATGGCGCTGCTGATCGCGCTCGTCGCCAAGGGGATCGGGCCGGGCGACGAGGTGATCCTCTCGGCGCATTCCTATCACGAACTGGGCCACGCCGTGCTGCGCTGCGGGGCGACCCCCGTCTTTGCCGACATCGACTACTGGTCCGGATGCCTTTCGGCGACCAAGAGCGCGGACAAGGTGACGCCGCGCACGCGCGCGATCATCGCGGGCAACACCTGCGGCCATCCCGCCGACTGGCCGGCTCTGCGCGCGTTGGCGGACGGCCACGGCCTGTTCCTTGTCGAGGATTCGAGCGAGGCGATCGGCTCGCGCCACAAGGCGGGGATGGTCGGCAGCTTCGGCGATGTCGCGCTGTTCGACTTCGCGCAGCCCGGCGTGATCGCCTGCGGGGAGGGCGGGATCGCGCTCACCGACGACACCGCGCTTGCCATGGCCATGCGCCGCCTGCGTTCGCGCACGCTCGCGGATCGCGCCTCGGTCTCGGCCGGGGTCGGTGCGCCTTTCGGCGCGCCGATGGGGGGGATCATCGCCGCGCTCGCGCTGGCGCAGCTGCGCCGGATCGATGTGCTGCTCGAGCGGCGCCGCGGCATCCAGGCGATGTACGACGGCTTCATGCAAAGCTTCGAGGGGATCAAGCCGCCCTATGTCTCGCCCGATGTCGAGGAGGTGCACTGGTTCCTCTACATCGTGCACCTGGGCACGCGTTTCACCAAGGGCGCGCGCGACGCGGTGCTCGAGGACATGCGCACCGAAGGCGTCGAGGCGCACGCCTATTCGAACCCGCTCCATCTCCAGCGCGCCTATCGCGCGCTTGGCTGGACGCGCGGCGATCTTTTCGTGACCGAGAAAGTCGCCGACCGCGCCGTCGCGCTGCCTTTTCACGCCCACCTCACCCCCGAGCAGATCGCCTTTATGGTCGCGCGGCTCAAGGACGCCTCGATCAATTCGGGCGCGGGTGCGGCGATCTACTGAACCACCGACAACGACCGACCACAGGAAAGACCCAAGACCCATGTCCACGCTCACGATCATGCCTTCTGCCACGTCCATCGCCGTCGCCGAGGGCGACAGCCTGCTCGCCGCGATGCTCGCCAACGGAACGCCGGTGGCGCACAAGTGCGACGGCCAGGCGAGCTGCGGCCAGTGCCACCTCTTCGTCCTCGAGGGCCGCAAGGGTCTTTCGCGCACCACGCGCGAGGAGAACGCGATCCTCGACACGCTGGTCGGCGTCGGCTCGAAGTCACGGCTCGCCTGCCAGGCGACGATCCTGGGTACCGAGGACGTGACCGTCGAAGTCCTCAGCTTCGTCTGAAAGGAGACGCCGCGATGCCGATGGATGCCCCCGAGATCGAACGCCGCATCACCGCGGCCTTTCCCGATGCGCAAGTCCTGATGGTGGACCTTGCCGGCGACGGCGACCACTGGGCCGCGCGCGTCACTTCCGCGCAGTTCGCGGGCAAGAGCCGCATCGTCCAGCACAAGATGGTCTACGCCGCCATCGGCGCGGACATGGGCGGCGAACTCCACGCGCTCGCGCTCCAGACTTTCGTTCCCGCAACCGCTTCCCCCGCAGGAGAATAGAGATGGCCACTTCCGACCGTATCCGCGCGCTCATCGAGGACAACGAGATCGTGTTGTTCATGAAGGGTGTTCCCGAGGCGCCGCAATGCGGCTTTTCCGCCGGCGTCGTGAAGGTGTTCGACGCGATCGGTCGGTCCTATGTGGGCATCAACGTGCTCGACGACCCGTTCCTGCGCGAGGGCATCAAGGAGTTCTCCGAGTGGCCCACGCTCCCGCAGGTCTATGTGCGCGGCGAATTCATCGGCGGCTGCGACATCGTGCGCGACATGTACGCGAGCGGCGAACTCCAGGCGCTCTTCGCTGGCGAAAGCGCCTGAGCGTGGCGGGCCGTCCTAAGCCGCTGGGGACGGTCGTTCCGTTCCAGCGCGATACCTCGCGCCGCCTTCGGGCGAGCGAGCGCAACATGCTCGAGGGGATCGTGACCGCGATCGTCCACGGCGCGGTCAGCGCCGAGGTGGGCATCCTCGTCAACGAGCGGATCGTGATCGATGCGCTCGTACCCAACTCGAGCGTCGCCGCGCTCGACTTGCGCCCGGGCGGGCGCGCCGTCGCGCTGATCAAGCCCAGCTTCATCACCCTCATCGACGACGTGCCCGGCCTCGCGCTTTCGGCGCGCAACCTCATCGGGGGCACCGTGGTGGAGATCACCAGCGGCTCGGTCGAGGCCGAGTGCGTGCTCGACATCGGCGACGGACGCGAGCTTGCCGTGCTCGTCACCACCAACAGCGCGCGTTCGCTGGGGCTCGAGCCCGGGCGGCAGATCCTGGCCAGTTTCAAGGCCTCGCACATCATCGTCGCCACACTCGACGAGATGTGACATCGGTGCCGTCGAATGGTTCCGATCGCGAAATTGGAAGGCCCGGTTGCACGCGGTGACATTGCATTCCGGCCGTTCCGGCCTATCTCCTTCTTGCAAATTTATCGCAAGAAGGAGCCCGCATGGCCCGGCCAGCCCCGCGTACGATGACCGTTCTGTCCCGCAAGGAAGTCTCGCCCTCGATGATCCGCGTTACGCTGGGTGGGGAGGGTCTTGCCGGATACCCCGAGGAGCAGCAGGGCGGCTACGTCAAGTTGATGTTCCCGCCCCGGCCGGGCACGGCCAAGCCCACATTGCGCACGTACACCATCCGCGCCCAGCGCGAGGGTGAGATCGACGTCGATTTCGCACTGCACGGCGTCGACAACGGGGTCTCGGGCCCCGCCACCAACTGGGCGGTCACGGCAAACCCGGGCGATACCATCGAGGTCGGTGGTCCCGGTCAGGCCAAGCCCTTGCCCGAAGGCTTCGACTTCTATCTCGTTGCGGGGGACATGACGGCGATCCCTGCGATTTCGGTCAATCTCGAGGCGCTCGATCGAACCGCGCAGGGCCTCGTCGTCCTCGAGATCCAGCGCGAGGAGGACCGCATCGCGATCGACGCGCCCGAAGGCGTCGCGATCCAGTGGGTGGTCAATCCCGAGCCGGGCGCGAAGCCCGAACTGCTTGTCGAGGCGCTGCGCGCGGCCGGTTGGCCCGAGGGCCGGATCTACGCCTGGGCGGCAAGCGAGTTCTCGGCGATGCGCCTGATGCGCGGCTACTTGCGCGAGGAACGCGGCCTTTCGCCGTCCGAACTCTACATCTCCAGCTACTGGAAGCAGGGCCTCGACGAGGAAAGCCACAAGCTCGTCAAGCGCGAGGACCTCGAGGCGGCGACGCCCGAAGTCTAGGCCCCGTAGCAAGGTTCTGAAATTGCAAACGATGATGGCATCCGGCCAATTGGTCGGATGTCTCATTTTTGCGTTCGGGCAGGTTGTATCAACGTCCTCAATTTATCGATGCGGAACATCCACTTCCGTGCATTTCGGCGGATTTTTCCGCGCCGGAGAGGCCAAAATTGTCGGGCTCGCGCCCGGTTGGCCCGTCGCCCCTCTCTATAAAGTTGCTGAACGATAATGTGGTCGCCGCTCTGATTACCTCGCGCTGACAGCGCCTGAGCGACCGCATTCCCAGAATGCAACAGAGGGTCGACGATGTCGGACGCGCAGCCAGTTGAAATTCCCGACGCACCTTCGCGCGGTGCGGCACATGCGATACCTGCCGTGCTGGCCTTGGCGACGGCTGCCTGTGGTGGGGGCGAGGGAAGCGAACCGGCTGCGGCGCCTTCCACGCCGGTGGCCACCCCCACGACATCTGCAATTACCGCGGAGATGCGGGCCAGTCGCTTTCTGGGGCATGCGACAAACGGCGCAACGCGAGCGGACATCGACCTTGTGGTCGACATCGGGATCGACGCCTGGCTCGATGCCCAGTTCCTGATGGATCGCACCATCTCGCATTGGGACTGGATGGTCGCCAGCGGCTATTCGGACGTGAGCTACAGGGGACTTACCAGCCCTTGGGACTACTCGATCTGGCGCCAGCTGATCGAAGCCGAAGACCAGCTTCGCCAACGCGTGGCCCTGGCCATGCTCGACATTTTCGTCGTGTCCATTGCCGATTTGGTGAAGCGCTGGCCTAGCTTCCAGATGGGCTTCTACATGGACGTCTTGCTTGACCATGCCTTCGGCAATTTTCGCGACCTGCTCTCGAAGATCACCCGGACCAGGGCCATGGGCGATTTCCTGACGTACGTTGGCAGCGCCAAGGAGAACGGCACCGGGGAAATGCCGGACGAGAACTATGCGCGTGAGATCATGCAGCTGTTCACCCTGGGACTCTACCAACTCAACCAGGACGGGACCTATGTGGTGGATGCGAATGGCGCTTATCTGTCCACCTATTCGGAAGTCGATGTCACGCAGCTTGCGCGGGTGTTTACGGGATTTGAAGTCGATACGAGCCTGGCGGCGATGGACATCGAGCTTGCGAGAGCCGATCTCGTCATCGACCCGACGCTGAATGAGACGGGCTCGGCGACGTTCCTGGGGAGCACTGTCAGCGGTGGCGGCTATGCCGCTGTGGAGGCCGCGCTCGATATCATCTTCGCACACCCCAATGTACCCCCCTTCTTTGCCAAGGCGATGATCAGGGCTCTGGTTACCAGCAATCCGACTCCGGCCTACGTGGCGCGTGTGGCCGATGTCTTCGTGGATAATGGGGCCGGCGTACGTGGCGACATCAAGGCGGTCGTGCGCAGCGTGCTGACCGACGCCGAGGCGCTGAGCGACGACAATCTCGAGTTGGCAAGCTTCGGGCGGGTGCGCGCGCCGGTGCAACGCTTCACCAACTGGGCCCGTTCGTTCAACGCCAGCCCGGCGAACGACCTGTGGCAGGTGCCGACCCTGGAAAGTCGCAGCCAGCACCTGGGCCAGTCTCCGGGACATGCGCCTTCGGTCTTCAATTTCTTCCAGCCCGACTACGCGCCCAAGCACAGTTCGACGTCGAACGCAGGTCTTGTCGCACCCGAGTTCCAGATCGCCGACGAGGTGACCGCGATCGTCTACGTGAACTTCATGCTCAAGGTCGTGTCCGAAGGGCTCGCGAGCGGCTTGGTCGGCGATTACAGCGACCTCGAAGCCTTGGCTGCAGATCCGGTGGCTCTCGTCGATGAAATTGCCTTGCGCCTCGCGGCCGGACAGCTGTCGCAAGAGACACTCGAGGCGATCCGCAGCGCCATCGCGAGCATTTCGGAAACGGCTGTGGACTACGCGCAGACGCGCATCAAGGCGGCCATGATCATGGTGCTCGTCTCTCCCGAATACCTCATCCAGCGATAGGGCTAGTCGACATGACTTCCATCCTTCTTAACCAGTCGCGGCGCACGTTCCTGCGTCGCACCTCGCAGATGGCGCTCGCCGGCGTGGCCGCCGCGCCTCTTCTTTCAAGCCTTGACCTGATTCGCACGGCTTCTGCGGCCACCTCGACCGATTACAAGGCCCTCGTCTGCGTGTTTTTGCATGGCGGCAACGACTATGCCAACACGATCGTGCCTTACGATGCCGACAACCATACGCTCTACGCGATGTTGCGAAACAAGATCGCGATCGGGCGGTCGGATCTGGGCGCGACCGTTCTCAGCCCGGCGAACGATCTGGAGGGGCGGCAATATGCGCTCAATCCGGCGCTTTCTTCGCTTGCGCCGCAGTTCGCGGCGGGCAAAATGGCGGTGTTGCTCAACGTCGGCACTCTGATCGAGCCGACGACCCGAACGCAGTACTTCAACCAGACCGTTCAATTGCCACCCAAGTTGTTCAGCCACAACAGCCAGCAGGCGTATGTCGCGACCAGCAACTCCGACGCCGGAGCTTCGGGTTGGGGCGGCCGGATCGGCGACTTCGTCCAGGCCTACAACAGCAATCCCCAGTTGACCTGCATCAGTGCTGGGCAGCAGAGCGTATTTCTGAGCGGCGATACGGTAAATCCCTATTGCATCGGCAAAACGGGTGCCGTCGACCTTCTTGGTGGATCGAGCCTGCTGCTGGGCTCGGCTGACCTGCACGAGGCCCTCCTTCAATCGATGACGGCGGGGGACACGAACATCTTTGGGGGCGACTATGCTGCGTTAACAAGCCGTTCCCAGGACATGGCCGGTACGGTCAACGCCGCTCTCGACAGTGTTCCCGCCTCACAGTTCCCGATGTTTTCGGCAAGCAACGCCTTTATCGATCAGTTGCGCATCATTGCGCGCATGATTGCTGTTTCCTCCGAATTGGGCGCCAAGCGGCAGGTCTTCTTTGTCGGCCTTGGGGGATGGGACATGCATAGCGGCTTGCTGGCGCGGCACGAGGCGATGCTGGGAACACTTGGCGGAGGCCTGTCTGCTTTCCAAGACGCGCTCGAGCAACTCGGTGTTGCGCAGCAGGTGACGACATTCACCGCATCTGATTTCGGGCGTACGCTCGCTTCGAACGGAGATGGTTCGGATCACGGCTGGGGCGGGCACCAGCTGATCATGGGCGGAGCCGTCAACGGAGGTCGGATTTATGGCACGCCGCCGAAGGTGGGCATAAATACCAGTGACGACGTGGGTAGTGGGCGCCTGATTCCTACAACGTCGGTCGACCAATACGCCGCCACCCTGGCCCGCTGGTTCGGGGTGTCCGACAGCGACCTTCCCTTGCTGCTGCCCAATCTTGCCAATTTCGATCGTTCGACCTGGAACCTGGGAATCGTGTGATCGCCAATTGCCGGGAGGGCTGCAAATGCTCTCCCGACGACTGGTAAATGTTACTTGCCGATCAGCACGTCACTCGCCTTGACGATGACGGTCACCGTGTCGCCCACGGCGAGGCCGAGATCGGCGATCGCCTCCTCGGTGATGCTGGAGGTTAGGACCGAACCTCCGGCGATCTCCACCTTGACCGAGCCGTTGACGGCGCCCGGCGTGATTGCCGTGATGGTGCCGGGTATCTGGTTGCGCGCACTGATCTTCATCATGGTCTCCATGGCCTGTGTACGTGCCCGCCATGGCAACCCTCTCCCGACAATTGGGGGAGCCTAACGGGGCTGTAATGCCGTGCCTATACCAACAATCGTTCTCAAAACATCGGCGATATGAAAATAGATCTATAGAATAGGGCGACTACAGCCCGCCCAGCTGGACCAGGGCGGCGCCGCCGGCACGGCCCAGGATCGTGTCGACCTTCTGGCGCACCGCCTCCATGCGCAGCGGCTTGACGAGCGCGCCGTGGGCGCCGGCCTTGAGCGCGGCGATGCCCAGTTCCTCCTCCTCCGGGCTGGCCACGATCAGCGTGCGCGCAGCCGGGTAGCGAGTCGCGATCTCGGCAAGAACCTCGAGGCCTTGCCTGCGCACGATCGAGAGCCCCAGGATCAGGACGTCAGGCTTCAGCCAGTCCTGCCCCTTGGCATAGGCCTCTTCGAGGCTGGCCAGTTCGTGGGTCTCGATCTCGTCGTGCAGCATGAACTGCAGCGCCGCGCGGGTGATCTCGTCCTCGTCGACGACGAAGATGCGCCGCTGGTCGACGGCCTTGGCGGTTTCGACACCGATCTGCATGGGCTTTTCTCCTCAAGCCTGTGAAACTGCGAGGAAGCATCCAAGCAAGGAGCGTTCCACCCGCGCGCCCGAATGCGCAGGTGCTGGTTTTGCGCGATCCAGCGCACAGGGCGACGATGCGCCGAGATGTGTCCTTTGCGACATGGCTGCGCGCTTTGTTCGCTTTGTCACATGCCGACGCTTCGTGCGATATCGCATGCAAAATTATGATTTCACGCGATTTTATAAAATATCCTGCGTTTGGCACGCGCCGTGCAGAGGGAAGGGCACAGCGGGCAGGTCCTGCTGACCCGCCGCAACGAGAAGGACGCGTCGGGGAGAGAGCCGGGTCGGAGCATCAATCCCCCCGTCCGGTCTGCGCAAACGGCTTTAACAACTCAGGAGCCAAGCAATGTCACTTCGTCAAATCGCCTTCTACGGCAAGGGCGGCATCGGCAAGTCCACCACCTCGCAAAATACCCTCGCCGCGCTCGCCGACCTTGGCCAGCGCATCCTCATCGTCGGCTGCGACCCCAAGGCCGATTCCACCCGCCTGATGCTCCACGCCAAGGCGCAGGACACGATCCTCTCGCTCGCCGCCGAAGCCGGCTCGGTCGAGGACCTCGAGCTCGAGGACGTCATGAAGATCGGCTACAAGGACATCCGCTGCGTGGAAAGCGGCGGTCCCGAGCCGGGCGTTGGCTGCGCGGGCCGCGGCGTCATCACCTCGATCAACTTCCTCGAAGAGAACGGCGCCTACGAGGACATCGACTATGTCTCGTACGACGTGCTCGGTGACGTGGTCTGCGGCGGCTTCGCAATGCCGATCCGCGAGAACAAGGCCCAGGAAATCTACATCGTCATGTCGGGCGAGATGATGGCCATGTACGCGGCCAACAACATCTCGAAGGGCATTTTGAAATACGCCAATTCGGGCGGCGTGCGCCTGGGTGGGCTCGTGTGCAACGAGCGCCAGACCGACAAGGAGCTCGAACTGGCCGAGAACCTGGCTGCCAAGCTCGGCACCCAGCTGATCCACTTCGTGCCGCGCGACAACATCGTGCAGCACGCCGAACTGCGCCGCATGACGGTCATCGAATACGCGCCTGAGAGCAACCAGGCGCAGGAATACCGCAACCTCGCGCAGAAGATCCACAACAACTCGGGCAACGGCATCATCCCGACGCCCATCACCATGGACGAGCTCGAGGACATGCTCATGGAGCACGGCATCATGAAGGCCGTGGACGAGTCGCAGGTCGGCCTCACCGCCGCCGAACTCACCGCCTGACAAGTCCCTCAAGCGTCCGGCCCCCTTCGCGCCTCACATGGCATGCGACCCGAAGGGGGCCGGGCAACCGGTCTCGCGTTCCGGTCCGCAGCAAGGACGGATCCACCAGGAGTGCATCGAAATGAGTGTCTCAACCCCAACCGACATCGCCGACGTCAAGGAACGCAACCGGGCGTTGATCCAGGAAGTCCTTGAAGTCTATCCGGCCAAGTTCGCCAAGCGCCGCGCCAAGCACCTCAACGTCTCGGAAGAGGGCAAGAGCGATTGCGGCGTGAAGTCCAACATCAAGTCGATCCCCGGTGTCATGACGATCCGCGGCTGCGCCTACGCCGGTTCCAAGGGCGTGGTGTGGGGCCCGATCAAGGACATGATCCACATCAGCCACGGTCCCGTCGGCTGCGGCCAGTACAGCTGGGCCGCGCGCCGCAACTACTACATCGGCACGACCGGCATCGACACCTTCGTGACCATGCAGTTCACCTCCGACTTCCAGGAGAAGGACATCGTCTTTGGCGGCGACAAGAAGCTCGCCAAGATCATGGACGAGATCGAGCAGCTCTTCCCGCTCAACAAGGGCATCACGGTCCAGTCGGAATGCCCGATCGGCCTCATCGGCGACGATATCGAGGCGGTTTCGAAGGCCAAGAGCAAGGAATACGGCGGCAAGACGATCGTGCCGGTGCGCTGCGAGGGTTTCCGCGGCGTCTCGCAGTCGCTCGGCCACCACATCGCCAACGACGCCGTGCGCGACTGGGTCTTCGACAAGGCCGAGGGCAAGGCGCCGCTCTTCGAGCCCGGCCCCTACGACGTCGCCATCATCGGTGACTACAACATCGGCGGCGACGCCTGGTCGAGCCGCATCCTCCTCGAGGAGATGGGCCTTCGCGTGATCGCGCAGTGGTCGGGTGACGGCTCGATCGCCGAGCTGGAAGCCACGCCCAAGGCCAAGCTCAACGTGCTGCACTGCTACCGCTCGATGAACTACATCTCGCGCCACATGGAAGAGAAGTACGGCATCCCCTGGTGCGAGTACAACTTCTTCGGTCCCTCCAAGATCGAGGAATCCCTGCGCAAGATCGCCAGCTACTTCGACGAGTCCATCCAGGAAGGCGCCGAGCGCGTCATCGCCAAGTACAAGCCGCTGATGGAAGCGGTGATCGCCAAGTACCGCCCGCGCCTCGAAGGCAAGACGGTCATGCTCTACGTCGGTGGCCTGCGTCCGCGCCACGTCATCGGCGCCTACGAGGACCTGGGCATGGAAGTGGTCGGCACCGGCTACGAGTTCGGCCACAACGACGACTACCAGCGCACCGCCCAGCACTACGTCAAGGACGGCACGCTGATCTACGACGACGTCACCGGCTACGAGTTCGAGAAGTTCGTCGAGAAGATCCAGCCCGACCTCGTCGGCTCGGGCATCAAGGAGAAGTACGTCTTCCAGAAGATGGGCGTGCCCTTCCGCCAGATGCACAGCTGGGACTACTCGGGCCCCTACCACGGCTACGACGGCTTCGCGATCTTCGCGCGCGACATGGACATGGCGATCAACTCGCCGGTCTGGTCGATGGCGCCCACGCCCTGGAAGAAGGACGACGGCGACTACCTCGCGATCGCGGCCGAATGACCGGCCATCTCCACCCCAATTTGACAGGAGGCTGACATGCCCCAGGACGCACACAAGGTCAAAGACCACTTCGAGCTGTTCCGCGGTGAGGAATACGTGGACATGCTCGCCCGCAAGAAGGCCGAGTTCGAGAACCCGCACCCGGCCGAGGAAGTCGAACGGGTCCGCGAATGGGCCAAGACCGAGGAATACAAGGACCTCAACTTCAGCCGCGAAGCGCTGACGATCAACCCGGCCAAGGCCTGCCAGCCCCTGGGTGCGGTCTTCGCCGCGATCGGCTTCGAGAGCACACTGCCCTTCGTGCACGGCTCGCAAGGCTGCGTCGCCTACTACCGCTCGCACTTCTCGCGCCACTTCAAGGAGCCGACGAGCTGCGTCTCCTCCTCGATGACCGAGGACGCGGCCGTCTTCGGCGGGCTCACCAACATGGTCGATGGCCTCGCCAACGCCTACTCGATGTACAAGCCCAAGATGATCGCGGTCTCGACCACCTGCATGGCCGAAGTCATCGGCGATGACCTCAACGCCTTCATCAAGACCGCCAAGGAGAAGGAGTCGCTCCCCGAAGAGTTCGACGTGCCCTTCGCCCACACCCCGGCCTTCGTCGGCAGCCACATCACCGGCTACGACAACGCCATGAAGGGCATTCTCGAGCACTTCTGGGACGGCAAGGCCAACACCGCGCCCAAGCTCGAGCGCGTGCCCAATGCGAAGATCAACTTCCTTAACGGCTTCGACGGCTACGCGGTGGGCAACTTGCGCGAAGTGAAGCGCATCTTCGAGATGATGAAGGTCGACTACACGATCCTGGGCGACCAGTCGGACGTGTGGGACACGCCCACCGACGGCACCTTCCGCATGTACGACGGGGGCACCAGCCTCGAGGATGCGGCGAGCGCCATCCACGCCAAGGCGACGATCTCGATGCAGGAATACTGCACCGAAAAGACGCTGCCCTTCATCGCGGCGCACGGGCAGGAAACCGCCTTCTTCAACCACCCGATCGGGGTCGAGGCGACCGACAACTTCGTCATGGAAGTGGCGCGGCTCGCCGACGTCGCGATCCCCGACGAACTGGCCAAGGAACGCGGCCGCCTCGTCGATGCCATTGCCGACTCGAACGCGCACATCCACGGCAAGAAGTTCGCGATCTACGGCGATCCCGACCTGGCCTATGGCCTTGCCAAGTTCGTGATGGAACTGGGCGGCGAGCCGGTGGTGGTGCTCTCGACCAACGGCGGCAAGGCCTGGGCGGCCAAGATGCAGGCGCTGTTCGACAGCTCGCCGTTCGGGGCCGGGTGCCAGGCCTATCCGGGCAAGGACCTGTGGCACATGCGCTCGCTGCTGTTCACCGAGAAGCCCGATTTCCTGATCGGCAACACCTACGGCAAGTACCTCGAGCGCGACACCGGCGTGCCGCTGATCCGCCTCGGCTTCCCGATCTTCGATCGCCACCACAAGCACCGATACCCGGTGTGGGGCTACCAGGGCGGCCTCAACGTCCTCGTGACGATCCTCGACCGGATCTTCGAGCACATGGACGCGACCACCAACGTGCCCAGCAAGACCGACTACAGCTACGACATCATCCGCTGATGTCGCATCGCTCCCCCACCGCCTGCGCCATTGGTGGGGGAGCCTTTTTCCGACGGCTTGCAACCCGAGAGGCCCCCCGATGACCAGTCTCAACCAGACCATCCAGGACGTGTTCAACGAGCCGGCTTGCGGAAAGAACCAGGCCAAGTCGGAGAAGGAACGCAAGAAGGGTTGCACCAAGCAGCTCCAGCCTGGGGGAGCGGCCGGCGGCTGCGCCTTCGACGGGGCCAAGATCGCGCTCCAGCCGATCACCGATGTCGCGCACCTGGTCCACGGGCCGATCGCCTGCGAGGGCAATTCCTGGGATAACCGCGGCGCGGCCTCCTCGGGATCGAAGCTCTACCGCACCGGCTTCACCACCGACATGACCGAGAACGACATCGTCTTCGGCGGCGAGAAGCACCTGTTCAAGGCGATCCGCGAGATCGTCGAGAAATACGCGCCGCCCGCGGTCTTCGTCTACGAGACCTGCGTTCCCGCGATGATCGGCGACGACATCGACACCGTGTGCAAGGCGGCGGCCGAGAAGTTCGGCACGCCCTGCATCCCGATCCATTCGCCCGGCTTCGTGGGCCCCAAGAACCTGGGCAACAAGCTGGCGGGCGAAGCCATGCTCAAGCACGTCATCGGTACGAAGGAGCCGCCTTACACCACCCCTTACGACCTCAACATCATCGGCGAATACAATCTCTCGGGCGAGCTGTGGCAGATCAAGCCGCTGCTCGACGAGCTGGGCATCCGCATCCTCTCGTGCATCTCGGGCGATGCGCGCTACGAGGAAGTGGCCTGGTCGCACCGGGCCAAGGCGGCGATGATGGTCTGTTCGAAGGCCATGATCAACGTCGCGCGCAAGATGGAGGAGCGCTACGGCATCCCCTTCTTCGAGGGCAGCTTCTACGGCATCGAGGACATGTCCGACACGCTGCGCGAGATCGCCCGCCTCTTGATCGAGCGCGGTGCCGATCCCGAACTGATGGACCGCACGAAGGCCGTCATCGCGCGCGAGGAAGCGCGCGCCTGGGCCGCGATCGAGCCTTACCGCGCGCGGCTATCGGGCAAGAAGGTGCTGCTCGTCACGGGCGGGGTGAAAAGCTGGTCGGTGGTCGCCGCGCTGCAGGAAGCGGGCATGGTGATCGCGGGCACCTCGGTCAAGAAATCCACCCGCGAGGACAAGGAGAAGGTCAAGAAGATCATGGGTGATGATGCCCATATGTTCGACGATCTTGCCCCGCGCGAGATGTACCGCAAGTTGAAGGAAGCGGAAGCCGACATCATGCTCTCGGGCGGGCGTTCGCAGTTTATCGCGCTCAAGGCCTCGATGCCGTGGATGGACATCAACCAGGAGCGCCACGTCGCCTTTGCCGGGTACCACGGCATGGTCGCGATGGTGGCCGAGATCGACCGCACGCTTGCCAACCCGGTCTGGCAGGAAGTGCGTCGCCCGGCGCCGTGGGAGAGGGCGGGCGATGCGTCATGGCAGGACCGGGCCCTCGAGGACGCGGCTCCCGATAGTTCCGCAAAGCGTCCCGATACCATACCGGGGCGGGAGGCCGCTTAGCCATGGCGCAGCTCGTCAAATCGACCAAGGCCTGCACGGTCAACCCGCTCAAGATGAGCCAGCCGATCGGCGGCGCGCTCGCCTTCATGGGCATGCGCGCGGCGATGCCGCTGCTCCACGGTTCGCAAGGCTGCACCAGCTTCGGCCTCGTGCTCTTCGTGCGCCACTTCCGCGAGGCGATTCCCTTGCAGACCACCGCCATGTCCGAGGTGGCAACCGTGCTCGGCGGCTTCGAGAATGTCGAGCAGGCGGTCCTGACGATCGCCTCTAGGACCAAGCCCGAACTGATCGGCATTTGCTCGACCGGGGTCACCGAAGTGAAGGGCGATGATCTCAAGGGCTTCGTCCAGATGATCCGTGCACGTCATCCCGAACTCGACGGGGTCGAGATCGTCCAGTGCTCGACCCCCGATTTTTCGGGCGCCTTCGAGGACGGCTGGAGCAAGGCGGTCACCGCGATGGTCGAGCAGGTCGTCGTCGATAGCCGCCCCGCGATCCGCGACGCGCGCCGGGTCAACGTCCTGCCCGGCTGCCACGTGACGCCCGGCGACATCGACGAATTGTGCACGATCTTCGAGGCCTTCGGGCTCGAGGCGACTTTCCTACCCGACCTCTCGGGCTCGCTCGACGGGCACATCCCCGAAAACTTCACCCCCACTACGCTCGGCGGGACCGGCCCCGAGGAAGCCCGCGCGATGGGTTGCGCGGGATCGACCATCGCCATCGGCGAGCAGATGCGCGGACCCGCGCAGGCGCTGGAGGCCAAGACCGGCGTTCCGTTCCGCCTTTTCGAGCGCCTCACCGGGCTATCTGCGTGCGACGAGTTCATTGCGCACCTCGCCGAGATTTCGGGCCGGGAAGTACCCTTGCGCTACCGCCGCCAGCGCGGCCAGCTCGTCGATGCGATGCTCGATTCGCATTTCCACATCGGCGGGCGCAACTTCGCCATCGGCGCCGAACCCGACCTGCTTTTCGCGCTCGTCGCGACGCTGACCGAAGTGGGCGGCAAGATCGTCTCGGCGGTGACCACCACGCCATCGCCGATCCTCGCGCGGATCCCCTGCGAGGAGGTGCTGATCGGCGATCTCGAGGACCTCGAGGTGGGGGCCAAGTCGGGCGAGGCGGACATCCTCGTCACCCACAGCCACGGGCGCCAGGCGGCCGAGCGGCTGCACGTGCCGCATTTCCGCATCGGCATCCCGATGTTCGACACGCTGGGCGCCGCGCACCTCGTCACGCTCGGCTATCGCGGCACGCGCGATCTGCTTTTCGCGGTGGGCAACATGGTGATGCACCATCGCCACCATCACGCCCCCGGACCCGAGGCCTGGCGCGACGCCTGGCCCGAGAATCTGCCCCCCGGACCCTTCCCCGCAGTCGAAAAGGAGCTTGTGCCATGAAAGTCGCCTTCGCCACGCAGGACCTGGAGCGCATCGACGCGCACTTCGGCTGGGCCCGCAACATCGCGATCTACGATCTGACCGAAGAGGGCTGGGCGCTCGACCGCGTCGCGGAGTTCTCCGGCGAACTCAACGAGGACGGCAACGAGGACAAGCTCGAGCCCAAGCTCAAGGCCTTGCAGGGTGTCTCGATCCTCGTCGTCGCCGCGATCGGCGGTTCGGGCGCGGCGCGCGTGGTCGCGCAGAACATCCACCCCATGAAGGTGCCCGAGCCCGAACCGATCGAGGGCATGCTCGCCAAGCTGCAGCAAGTGCTCAAGGGCACCCCGCCGCCTTGGCTGCGCAAGATCCTGGGCCGCAGCGGCGAAAAGACCTTCGATTTCGAGGAAGAGGAAGCCTGACGATGCCCGAGGACACGATCGAAGCGCCCGCTATCGAAGGCTTTGCCGCTGCGCTGGTGCGGCAGGTCCGCGCGCAGGACACCCACGGCCACTGGGAAACCAAGTCCGACGGCTACCTGCTCACCCCCTACATCCTCGACAAGGAGGCACGCCGCGCAATCCCGATCATCGGCGATCCCGATCCAGACACGCTCTGGCGCCTGGAACTGTTCTACGGAGCACTCTGTCTCGAGATCGAGCGGCGCACCAAGCGCATGGTCCAACCGATGATGAAGATGAGCCACGAGGGCTTCGGACGCATGGTGCTTATCGCGGGGCGGCTTGTCGTCGTGAACAAGTCGCTGCGCGACGTCCACCGCTTCGGCTTCGACAGCCTCGAGAAGCTGAATTCGGAGGCCGAGAAGCTGATCACCCAGGCCAGCGACATGATCGGGAAGTTTCCCGAGGTTGCCGATTACTGAGGAGCCCCTAGCGATGTCCGATCTCGAAGCGATGAAGGCCGAGGTAAAGAAGCTTTCGGCGCGCGCGATGCAGGCCAAGATGGACCTGCACGACTTGTCCGAGGAACTGCCGGTCGGCCTCGACACCGTGATGGCGACCGCGACGCGGGTCTGCGAGAGCTACGCCGCGCTGGAGGCGATGAAAGCGCAGATGAAGGCGTTGGAGGCGGCCTCGTGAGCGGCTTCGTAACCCGTGGCGGGCGCGAATGGGTGCCCGAGTACCTGGTCTCGATCGATCCCGAAGCCTGCATCGGCTGCGGGCGCTGCTTCAAGGTCTGCGGCCGCAATGTCATGACCCTGAAGGGCCTCAACGAGGACGGCGACATTGTCGAACTCGATGATGACGATGACGACGAGATCGAGAAGCGGGTCATGGCGATGGAAGACGCCGAGGCCTGCATCGGTTGCGGCGCCTGCGCGCGCGTGTGCCCCACCAATTGCCAGACCCACGCCATGGCGGCGTAAGACTTCGACATAAGACAAGACAACGGGAGAGACGCGGGGAAAGGGCGACAAAGGCAAGGACTACAGGAGGATGAACGCACATGGGACGGGCTGAATCTATCTATGCCGAACTGCTCTGGCAGGGGGGCCGCGCGGCCGTGCCGCCGGTGGACGTGCACCTTGCCGCCTCGATCCTCGCGCTCTCGTTTTTCGAGGCCGAGAACGAGGGCCGCTCGCTGGCCGAAGTCACCGGGCTCGACGGTGAGGAGCTCACCGAACTGTGCCGCATCGCGTTTCCGCATGTGAGCTTGCCGGAACAGGGCGCGCCGCAAGTGGGGCACGAGGAACAGGCCTTGCGCGACATTCTCTGGATGAACTGCGGCGAGGCCTCGGTCTTCGAACTCCTGCTCGCCCGGCTTGTCGCGCGGCGTTGCCAGCGGCCCAACCACTTGTGGCAGGATCTGGGATTCGCCAGCCGCGACGAGCTCTCGATGCTGATGCGGCTGCATTTTCCGCGCCTTGCTCTCAAGAACGCGAACGACATGAAGTGGAAGAAGTTCTTTTACCGCATGATGTGTTCCTCCGAGGGGTTCCGGCTTTGCTCGGTGCCCGTGTGCACCGAGTGCGACGATTTCGAAGCCTGTTTCGGACCCGAGGACGGCGAGGCGCTGTTGGCGCGCATCGCCAATGGCAAGCTGCCCTCCAGCGCTTCCTCCAGTGTGGCGGGCTACGCATGAGCGGGTGCGACATCGGGCCGGCCGTGGCGACCGGGGACGTGGCCGAAATCGCGATCAACGCGCTGGTCCGGCGCTTCTACGCGCTGTGCGATGCGGACGACCGGCTCGGGCCGATGTTCCAAAAGGTCATATCCGACTTTCCCGAGCACTATGGCTTCGTGCGCGATTTCTGGTCGCACGCGCTGCTCGGCACCGATCGCTACCAGCGCGGCACGCCCTATTCGCACCATCTCGGGCTTGAAGTCGAGGAAGAAGACTTCAACCGCTGGATGAAGGCCTTCGAACAGGCCGTGGAGGAGACGCTGCCGGCGGACCTGGGCGAAGTGGCGATGAAGCGCGCCGCGCACATGACCGCGAGCTTCAAGATGGGCATGCTGCCGCTGCCCAAGCCAGGGGCGAGCGTAGGGGCTCCGGCACCATGAGCGAGGCTCTCGCGGCGAGCGCGCCGCTTTTCGCGATCTGCGGGGCGCAGGACATTCCCAATCGCCGCGCGGTGCCTTTCGTGCTGGCGCGGCGCGAGCTGGACGGCACGGTCGGGCCCTGGCCGATCTTCGTCTTGCGCTGGGGGCGCAACGTGCGCGCCTTCGAGAACCGCTGCCCGCACCAGAACACCAATCTCGATTGGGAGCAGGGCGAATTCCTCGATGGCGAGGGCACGCGCATCCAGTGCGGCAAGCACGGCGCGCTGTTCGACCTGGGCTCGGGCGAATGCGTCGCGGGCCCGTGCCTCGGCCAGGGGCTGACCCCGATCGAGGTCGAGATCGATGCGGAGGGCGACGTCTGCATCCGCGCCAGCGGTCTCGTCGAAGACGACGATCTCGACAGCGGAGAGGGGCTGGAGTGACGGATCATCCGGCCAGCGGCGAGCGGCGCCGCTGCCCGCACACTGGAGCCATGGCGGGAGGGGCGCCCCTCTCGCTGGCCGAACTGCTCGAATCCGGGACCGGGGCCTCGCTTCTCGCCTGCTTCCAGGAGCGCAGGCTGCCGGCCGGAGCCCTTTACGACCAGCACGACCGGGACCAGATTCTGGTCGTGCGGCAGGGGCGCCTCAGGGTCTACCTCGCGACGCCCGAGCGAGAATTGAGCCTCGCCTATCTATCCGCAGGCGATGTTTTCTCGACCCACACGCGCGCGGAGATCGCGGCGCAGGAAGATACCACCGTGCTGCTCGCCCCGCGCCGCGTGATCGAGCGCGAACTGGCGACCTACCCTGCCCTTCAGGCCGCCGTTATCCGCGTTCTCGCGCGCACTTTGGGTCAGAGCATCACGCTGATCGAGGACCTCGCCTTTCATTCGGTGCGCGGGCGTATTGCGCGCTATCTGCTGCGTTGCCTCACCCGCCATGGCCAGATTTGCGTCGCCGGAGCGCGAATCCGGCTGGACCTTGGCATGGACGACATTGCGGCTCTGCTCGGCACCGCGCGCCAGACCGCCTCGAGCGAGCTCAGCGCGATGGTGCGCGAGGGTGGGCTCGCGCGGCTCGGGCGTCGCCAGCTCCTGGTGCTCGACCCCGCGCGCTTGCGGATCTGGGCGGGCGAAACGCCCTGATGTCAGCCACCTGACAGACCCGAGGCCTGCACTTACCTAGACTCCTCTCCAGACTGGAAGGGAGAACACCATGCGAGAGGTCTACGACCGCTACCTGAGTTTCAAGGGCTGCGATTGGGAAGGGCGCTGCGCGCGGGTCTTTGCCGGGTTGCAAGTGCATTTCGAGCGCGAGACGAGTGCCTTCTGGCCCTATTTTCGCGAGCAGCGGGCACGTGCACATGCGCAGGGGCTCGACGACTTGCGCGTCCTGCACAATTACGTCTCGACCTTGCGTGACCTGCTCGATGATCTGGGCGACACCGAAACCCTTGCCCTGCTCGAGGACCTCGAGGAAACCTGCATGTGAAGCGCGTCGCGTCGCGCTGCGGTCGGTTCCGGACAAAGGAACGTGGCGTTCAGGCAACCTGCTCGAGGTCGCGGGCGACGAAGGGCTCGCGCGGTGTCAGCACGTCATGATGGCCGGGAAGGCGAGGCTTTCGGACGAGGCGTTTCACCTCGTTCCTTGCCAGATTGACCTTGTGCGCGACCGTTGCCTGAACCCGGCGCGGCGCGATTTCGTAGGCCACGAGAAAACTTAGCCCGAAGGTGGAGAACAGGCACAGCGAGATCAGGGCGATCCGCTTGAGGTCCATTCTCCATTGCGGCAGTGCAGGATCCATGCGCCCACTCCCTTGGTTCGTGACATGGTGCGGGGAAGGTGGGAGGCCTGCGATGAACCCTGGATGAGCATGGCCGCGTACGGCGCGTGTCAGCTGCCTAGGCGAGCATCGGCCGGGCCAGCATCCAGGGCGCGGTGGCGAAGTTCCCGGTCATCCATTGCGGCAGGTCGAGGATCGTCGAGGCGCCCGCGCTGACGTTCGAGGGAGGGGCCTGCTTGCCGAGCATGGGCAGCACTGTGCGGATCACCTTGGTGACATCGATTCCCATGCCCCAGGGAAACTTGGGATTGGTCGAATGCCAGGCGCCCGGCACGAGGTAGTCGGCCTTGATGTCGGGACGCGAGTTGAGCGCGCCGAAGTTGTCGAACTGGCCCATCACGTCGAAGACCTTGCCAATGAATTCGGCCGGCATGCCCACTTTCGCGCTTACCGTGATGATCTGCGTGCGCGCGGCGAAGGCGGCGAGCTTCTCCTGCTTGCGCAGCGCGTAGAGCGCTTCGGAAAGGACGAGATTGCCCTTGGAATGCCCCACCAGCAGCGGAATCTTGAAGTCGCTCGATTCGAACAGCGCGATCAGTGTTGCGGTGTCCTTGGAGAGGCGCAGGAAGCTGTCGGCCTCGACCGAGGTCAGCGAGCCGGAGCGGAACGAGAGGCTGCGCGCGACGCGGTCGAGCCCCTCGAAGCTGTGGCGCAACGAATTGAGCGCGCCGAACCAGAAGAACCCGCCGAGCGCTTCGGTCACGACGTCCGAGAGGCCGTATCCCGAAACCACCGCGGCGACAGGCCCGCCCAGCGCGTCGGCGATGTCGCGCGCGAAGGCGGCCGAACCGATCGCCGAACTGCCAACGCCTGCTACCGCCAGCGCCTTGGCCTCCCCGCCGCCGGCGTCGAGGAATTCCTGCATTTCGGCGAAGACGGCGATGGGCCCTTTGCCGCTGGGCGGCACGAGCAGCATAGCGCCCTCGGGTGCATCCCAGGCGGCGAGGCGGGCGACGTCGTCGGTTGGGATGGCCTCGATATTGTAGAATACCGCGTCGAGCAGGGCGTTGCGCCCCTCGACCCAGAGCAGCGCGCTCCGCATGGGCGCGCGCACGGCCCGCGCCGGAGCGGTTTCGAGCTTGGCCTGCTCGGCGACGGCGAGTTTGGAAACGGTAGAGGTCATCGCAGCTCTCCCTTTGCGAGTCTCGCACGTAAGGTAACATGCCTTGGCGGGATGATCGAAAGGGAGCGGAATTGCTTCCTTTGCGGAGGCATTCGGCCCCAGGGGCGGCGTGATCGGCCTTCACCCATGGGGCCGTTCCTGCGGTCAGACCGGCCGGTTCTCGTTGCGGTTGCGCACCGGCTCCATCGCGGCGACCCCGTCTTCGTAGCTGATCGCGGGGAAATCCATTTTCGTGCCGCTCAATTGATCGAGCACGTATTCGAGCTTTTCGGGGCCCGACATCTTCTTGACCTCGTTCTTCTCGATCCCGGCAAGTTCGAGCGCCTCCTTCCATACGGTGGACTCGTCGAGCGGGAGCACCCGCGCGGTGGCGCCGCCCGGCAGCGCGACCGAGTAGGTCTTCAGGAAATCGATGTTGTTGACGAAGAAGACGTAGGTGCCCTCGGGCAGGAGGAAGTCGGCAAGCACTTCGCCTGCGTCCTTGAGCCAGGCGAAGTTGTGCAGGTAGCCCGCGAGCGCGGGGATCTTGCCGCTCGTCGCATCGCCGATCGCGAGCACCTGCTCGAGCGAATAGGCCGGCGGGCGTGCCTCGTCGGCGACCTGGTCCTGGAAGGCGAGCGCGATGTCGCCGCGAAAGCCGAAAGTTCCCGGGCGCGGAAGCGCTTCCTTGAGGACGGCGTTGTGCAGGCGGTGCTGGTCGGCCAGCGCGCCGAAGGGTGTCTCGGAAATCGTAGGGGCCGTTACGGTCGACATGCAGTGCTCCTTTGTACGTGGCGGCCCTTGCCATGCACGAAGCGGGCCGTTTGGCCTTGGGAAGTCTGGCGCGGCCTTGCGCGCCCTGCGGGGACGACCTTTGTGGGCAACGCCACAAGCGCGCTGTCCGGAATGTGACGAAAGCGACACGAAAGCCTGTCGCGCCATGCGAGGCACTCCCGGTTTCCGACCATTTCTCCAACTGGCACGGCCTTTGCTGCAGGTGCTCAGGCAACCCTTGTGAGGAGATGTCCCGTGATCGTCCTGACCGACAGCGCCGTAGACGCCGTACGCAGTGCCATTTCCAAGGCCGAAAGCGCGCCGGCCGGCCTTCGCATCCAGGTCGAAGCGGGTGGCTGCGCGGGCTACAAGTACATGATGGGGCTCGTCTCCACGCCCGAGGCGGACGACGCCGTGGTCGAGAACGACGATATCCGCGTGTTCATCGACCCGACCAGCCAGCCGCTCCTCGCAGGGACCACGATCGACTTCGTGGTGGCGCTCGAAGGTTCGGGCTTCACCTTCGAAAATCCGAACGCATCGAACAGCTGCTCGTGCGGCAAGTCATTCGGCTGAGGAGACCGGCACATGTGGGAATATAGCGAGAAGGTGAAGGACTACTTCTTCAACCCCAAGAACAGCGGGGTCCTGGAGGACGCGGACGGCGTGGGCGATGTCGGCGCGATCAGCTGCGGCGATGCGCTGCGCCTGATGATCAAGGTCGATCCCGTGACCCAGATCATCACCGATGCCAAGTTCCAGACCTTCGGGTGCGGCTCGGCGATCGCCAGCTCCTCGGCGCTGACCGAGCTCATCATCGGCAAGACGATCGAGGAGGCGATGACGATTTCCAACCAGGACATCGCCGATTTCCTCGGAGGTCTGCCGCCCGAGAAGATGCACTGCTCGGTCATGGGCTTCGAGGCGCTTCAGGCCGCCGTCGCCAACTACCGCGGCGTCGAATGGGTCGACGACCACGAGGAAGGCGCGCTGATCTGCAAGTGCTTCGGCGTCGACGAGGGCATGATCGAGCGCACGATCCGTTCGAACGCGCTCACCCGGGTCGAGGACATCACCAACTTCACCAAGGCCGGCGGCGGTTGCTCGACCTGCGCCGAGGGCATCGAGGAGGTGCTCGAACGCGTCAACGCCGAGATGGTGGAAGAGGGCATTCTCGCCGCGCACGAGGCGTTCAAGCCCGGCGCCTTCCCGGTCCTCGCCAAGCCGAAGAAGATCGTGGTCAAGGAACCCGAGGCCAAGGCCCCGCTCACCACGCTTCGGAAAATCCGGCTGATCGAGGAGACCATCGAGACGATCCGCCCCTCGCTCCAGCGCGACGGCGGCGACTGCGAGCTGGTCGATGTCGAAGGCAACCGGGTGATCGTCAAGCTGACGGGCGCCTGTGTCGGCTGCCACTTGTCGGGCGCGACCATCGAGGGCGTGCAGGCGAAGCTCGTCGAGGCCGTCGGCGTGCCGCTGCTCGTCGTCCCCGCCGCACCTGTCCACTGACCCGAACCGACGCAAAGGAGCCCCCACCATGGCCAGTGATCCGGTCTATCTCGACAACAACGCCACCACCCGCTGCGATCCGCGCGTGGTCGAGGCGATGATGCCCTACTTCTCCGAGCAGTTCGGCAACGCCTCCTCGATGCACGCCTTCGGCTCCGAAGTCGGCGGTGCGCTCGCGGTGGCGCGCAAGCAGCTCCAGGCGCTGCTCGGCGCCGAGTTCGATCACGAGATCGTCTACACCTCGGGCGGGACCGAGGCCGACAACATGGCGATCCTCTCCGCGCTCGACACGCAGAAGGGGCGCGACGAGGTGATCACTTCGGCGGTCGAGCACCCCGCCGTGCTCAGCCTGGTGGCGCATCTGGAAAAGACCGGACAGGCCAAGGTCCATATCATCCCGGTCGATTCCAAGGGGCGGCTCGACATGGAGGCCTATCGCAAGGCGCTCGGCCCGAAGACCGCGATCGTCTCGATCATGTGGGCCAACAACGAGACCGGCACGATCTTCCCGGTCGAGAAGCTGGCTGAAATGGCCCACGAGGCGGGCGCGCTGTTCCACACCGATGCGGTGCAGGCGGTCGGCAAGATCCCGATGGACCTGAAGTCGACCGGGATCGACATGCTCTCGCTCTCGGGCCACAAGCTGCACGGGCCCAAGGGCATCGGCGCGCTCTACGTGCGCAAGGGCGTGCGCCTGCGCGCGCTGATCCGCGGCGGCCACCAGGAGCGCGGCCGGCGCGCGGGCACCGAGAATGCGCCGGGCATCATCGGCCTTGGCAAGGCGGCCGAGCTTGCAGGCGAATACATGGCCGAGGAGCAGACCCGCGTGGCCGCCTTGCGCGACCGGCTCGAAGCCGGGCTGCTGGCCTCGATCAGCCACTCGTTCACCACCGGCGATCCCGAGACGCGCCTGCCCAACACCGCCAATGTCGCCTTCGAGTACATCGAGGGCGAGGCGATCCTGCTGCTGATGAACCGCGAAGGCATCGCGGCGAGCTCGGGCTCGGCCTGCACTTCGGGTTCGCTCGAGCCCAGCCATGTTCTGCGCGCGATGAACGTGCCCTACACCGCCGCACACGGCGCGATCCGCTACTCGTTCAGCCGCGAGAACACCGAGGCCGACGTCGACCGCGTGCTCGAGGTGATGCCCGATATCATCGCGAAACTGCGTGAGATGAGCCCGTTCTGGCGCGAACGCGAGAAGGAAGGCGCCTTCAATCCGACCTACGCCTGATCGCCCCATGACTTTGCCAAGGAGTTGACTGCCATGACCGGTTTCCTGCCCAATTTCCCGCCCGTCGTCGTCAACGACAGCACGCTGCGCGATGGCGAGCAGTCTCCGGGCGTGGCGTTCAGCTTCCTGGAGAAGCTGGCCATCGCCGCCGCGCTCGAGGCGGCGGGCGTCGACGAGATCGAGGCGGGTACCCCGGCGATGGGCATGGAGGACGAGGCGGCAATCGCGGCGATGGTGGCACAGGCGACCAGCGCCCAGATCATCCCCTGGTGCCGGGCGACGCGCGGCGACGTCGATGCCGCCGCGCGCACCGGGGTCAGCCGGGTACACCTCTCGGTTCCGGTTTCCGACCGCCAGATCCGCGCCAAGTTCGGGACGGGCCGCGCCGATGTGCTTGCGCGCATCGAGGAAGTGGTGGGCTATGCGCTCGACCGGGGCCTGCGCGTCTCGATCGGCGGCGAGGACGCCAGCCGCGCTGACCTCGATTTCCTGAAGCGCGTGGTCGTCGCCATCGAGAACGCGGGCGGGCACCGCTTCCGCTACGCCGATACGCTGGGCGTGCTCGACCCCTTCGGCACATACGACATCTTCCGCGAGCTCGCGCGCGAGACCGACATCGAGCTCGAATTCCACGGCCATGACGACCTTGGCCTGGCCACCGCCAACACGCTCGCCGCCGTGCGCGGCGGGGCGAGCCACGTCTCGGTCTGCGTGCTGGGGCTGGGCGAACGTGCGGGCAACGCGCCGCTGGAAGAAGTGGTGACGGCGCTGGGCGAGACGCTCGGGCGCACCACGCGCATCGATTTCCTCCAGCTCGCCTCGCTTGCCGAGACGGTGGCGCGCGCGGCAGGACGGCCGATCCCCGAGAACAAGCCGATCGTCGGTTCGATGGTGTTCACCCACGAGAGCGGCATTCACGTCTCCGGCATCCTGCGCGATGCCGAGACGTACGAGGCGCTCGACCCGGCGCGCTTCGGGCGCGAGCGGCGGATCATGCTGGGGCGCCATTCGGGCCGGGCGGCGATTACCTCGAGCTTGCGCTCGATCGGCCTCGAAGCCGACCAGCAGCGTCTCGAGAAGATCCTCGCCGACGTGCGCGCCAAGGCGCTCGACACCAAGTGCGGCGTCGAACTGGCCGACCTGGCCCTGATCTACTGCCGCACCGGCATGGCGGAACGGGCCGCGTGATGCCCTACACAACGCCTCTCGACGGCCTTGCGGGCAAGAAGGCCCCGCGCAAGCCCTCGCTTTTCGCGATGCTGCGCGAGGACGTGGGGTGCGTTGCCGCGCGCGATCCGGCGGCGAATGGACCGCTCGAGGTGCTGCTGACCTACCCCGGCGTCCACGCCATCATCTGGCACCGGCTCGCCAACCGCCTGTGGCGCGCGCGGCTGCGCTTCGCCGCGCGCTTCCTCGCCTGGTTCGCGCGGGTCCTGACCAATGTCGACATCCACCCCGCCGCGACGATCGGCCGGCGCTTCTTCATCGACCACGGCGCGGGCGTCGTGATCGGCGAAACCGCCGAGATCGGCGATGACGTCACGCTCTACCACGGGGTCACGCTGGGGGGCACGAGCTGGGCACCGGGGCGCCGCCATCCGACGCTGGAGGACGGCGTGCTGGTGGGCTGCGGGGCCAAGATCCTGGGGCCGATCACGGTGGGCAAGGGGGCGCGGGTCGGGGCCAACAGCGTGGTCGTCGATCCGGTCCCGCCGATGATGACGGTGGTGGGCATTCCCGGGCGGCTCGTGCGCGCCCCGGCCGAGCGCCGCCGCGTCTCGGGGCGGATCGACCTCGATCACCACCTGATGCCCGACCCGGTCGGCGAGGCGGTCGCCGAACTGCTCGACCGGATCGATTTTCTCGAAGCGCGCCTCGCGCATAGGGATGGCCGCGAAGGTCGCACCACGCCTCAGGAGGACCATCATGAGCCTGCTTGACGAACTACAGGAGCTTTCGAGCGCGGAGGAATTCTTCGATCGGCTGGGCGTCGCCTACGAACCCCAGGTCGTCCACGTCGCGCGGCTGCACATCCTGCGCCGCATGGGCCAGTACTTGCGCGGGAGCGAGGTGGAGGGCGCCCTGGAGCGGGCCGACGAGGCCGGGCTGCTGGCACTGTGCCGCGAGCACCTTGCGCAGGCCTACGCCGATTTCGTGGCCTCCTCGCCGATCGAGGAGCGCCTGTTCAAGGTCCACCAGGACGCGATCGCGCCCAAGCCCGAACCCAACCGGCCCTTCGTGCCGCTCGACGCCCTGACAGGAGGCTGACCCCATGCATATCGTGGTGTGCATCAAGCAAGTGCCCGACAGCGCGCAGATCCGTGTCCACCCGGTCACGAACACGATCATGCGCCAGGGCGTGCCGACGATCATCAACCCTTACGATCTTTTCGCGCTCGAAGAGGCGCTGCGGCTCAAGGATACCCTAGGCGCTACCGTCACCGCGCTGTGCATGGGACCGCCCACGGCGGCGGAATCGCTGCGCAAGGCGCTGACTTTCGGAGCCGACCGCGCGGTGCTGCTGACCGACCGCTATTTCGCGGGCTCGGATACGCTGGCGACCAGCTACGCGCTCTCGATGGCGCTGGGCAAGATCGGCGCGGACTATGGCACGCCCGAGATCGTCTTCACCGGCAAGCAGACCATTGATGGCGATACGGCCCAGGTCGGCCCCGGCATCGCCAGTCGGCTCAATCTCAACCAGCTGACCTACATCTCGAGGATCGTCGAAACCGATCTGGAACGCGGGACGATCACCGTGGAACGCCGCGCCGAGACCGGCACGCAAGTGCTGGCGACGAAGCTTCCGGTGCTGATCACCATGCTCGAGGCGACCAACGAGATGCGCCGCGGCTCGATCGAGAAGGCGCTCGAGGCCGCGCGCGCCGAGATCGTCACCTGGAGCGCGGCCGACGTCGGCATCGAGGACCTCGCCAAGTGCGGCCTGCGCGGCTCGCCCACGATCGTGAAGAAGGTCTTCGCGCCTTCCGCGCGCTCGGAGAAGGCCGAGATGATCGAGGCCGAGGGCAACCTGGAGGCCCGCGCCAACGCCGTGATCGACGCGCTGTTCGCCAAGGCCCCGGCGGTGGAGGACGACCTCTACGCCCAGGCCGTTCACCACTACGTCTGAGAGAAGGAGCCGGATCGATGGCAGACGAGACCAAGCCCGCTCCCGCCAAGGCGGGGGGGCGCGCCAACACCAAGAAGGAATTGCCCGAGCACTTCAAGGCCTACAAGCACGTCTGGGTGGCGGTCGAGATCGAGCATGGCGAAGTCCATTCGGTCTCGTTCGAGCTGCTCGGCGAGGGCCGCAAGCTTGCCGACAAGCGCGGGGTGGAGCTGGCCGCCGTGGTCATGGGCGATGACCGCGCCAAGCTTGGTGCAGCGGCCGAGGCCTGCTTCGAATACGGCGCGGACTGCGTCTACATCGCCTGCGATCCGGCGCTCGAGCATTACCGCAACGAAACCTCGACGCAGGTGCTGACCGACCTCGTCAATACCTACCAGCCCGAGATCCTGCTGCTTGGCGCGACCAATCTCGGGCGCGATCTGGCGGGTTCGGTGGCGACCACGCTCAAGACGGGCCTCACCGCCGATTCCACCGAACTCGCGATCGACGAGGACGGCTCGCTCGCCGCCACCCGGCCGACCTTCGGCGGCTCGCTCCTGTGCACGATCTTCACGCTCAACTTCCGCCCGCAGATGGCGACCGTGCGTCCGCGCGTCATGGCCATGCCCGAGCGGACCGAGGGGCGCATCGGCCGGATCGTCGAATTTGCGCCGAACATCATCGAGGACGACGTCGTCACCAAGGTACTCGATTTCATCGCCGATCGCGACAGCGACAAGGCGGCGCTGCCCTATGCCGACGTCGTCGTCGCGGGAGGGCTGGGCCTTGGTTCGATCGAGAACTTCCAGCTCGTCAAGGAGCTCGCCGCGGTGCTCGGCGCCGAATACGGCGGCTCGCGCCCGCTGGTGCAGAAGGGCTGGATCACCTCGGACCGCCAGATCGGCCAGACCGGCAAGACGATCCGCCCCAAGCTCTACATCGCGGCGGGCATTTCGGGCGCGATCCAGCACCGGGTCGGCGTGGAGGGTGCCGACCTGATTCTGGCGATCAACACCGATCCCAAGGCGCCGATCTTCGAATTCGCGCACCTGGGCATCGTCGCCGACGCGGTCACGCTGCTGCCCGCGCTCACCCAGGCATTCGCCCGGCGCCTTCGCGTCAACAAGATGGCCAGCTGAGAAGGAGTGCGACCATGGCCGAGATGCAGGACAGGTTCGATGTGATCGTGGTGGGCGCGGGGCCCTCGGGCAACGCGGCGGCTTATACGCTCGCCAAGGAAGGCCTCAACGTCATCCAGATCGAGCGCGGCGAGTATTCGGGCTCGAAGAACGTGCAAGGCGCGATCCTCTACGCCGATGCGCTGGAGAAGATCATCCCCGAATTCCGCGAGGAAGCCCCGCTCGAACGCCACGTGATCGAACAGCGCATGTGGACGATGGACGACACTTCGCACACCGGGATGCACTACCGATCGAGCGACTTCAACGAGGAGAAGCCCAACCGCTACACGATCCTGCGCGCGCAGTTCGACAAGTGGTTTTCCTCCAAGGTCAAGGAAGCGGGCGCGCTGGTGCTGTGCGAGACGACCGTGACCGAGCTGGTCAAGGACCTGACCGGGCAGGTCATCGGCGTGCGCACCGATCGTTCGGGCAACCCGATCTTCGCCAAGGTGGTGATCCTGGCCGAGGGCGTGAACGGCCTCGTCGGCCAGCGTTCGGGCCTGCGCGACGAGATCGCGCCCGAAAGCGTCGCGCTCGCGGTCAAGGAAATGCACTTCCTGCCGCGCGAAACGATCGAGGCCCGCTTCAACTTGCGCGGCAACGAGGGCGTGGTGATCGAGGCCATGGGCACGATCACCAAGGGCATGACCGGCACCGGCTTCCTCTACACCAACGAGGAATCGATCTCGGTCGGTATCGGCTGCATCGTTTCGGACTTTGCCGAAAGCAACGTGACGCCGAGCCAACTGCTCGAGGCCTTCAAGGCGCATCCTTCGATCGCGCCGTTGCTCGAGGGTTCCGAAGTCAAGGAATACGCCGCCCACCTGATCCCCGAGGGCGGGTACAAGGCGATCCCCAGGCTGACCGGCGATGGCTGGATCGTGGTCGGCGATGCCGGGCAGTTCGTGAATGCGGTGCACCGCGAGGGCTCGAACCTGGCGATGACCACCGGGCGCGTCGCGGCCGAGACTGTGGTCGCGCTCCACCGCCGCGGCGAGGAGATGGATGCGCTTGCGCTCAAGGACTACGAGCGGCGCCTGGAAGCGACCTTCGTGATGAAGGACCTCAGGAAGTACAAGGGCATCCCCGCGCTGCTCCACGCCAACAAGGGCACGTTCTTCGGCGCCTATCCGCGCCTTATCAGCCAGGCCATGCAGACCTGGTTTCGCGTCGACGGGATCGACAAGAAGACCAAGGAAAAGGCCATCTTCCGCAATTTCCGGGAGACCCGCAGCGTGTGGGGGATGCTCGGCGACGCCTGGCGTGTCGCGCGCGCCTGGCGCTGAGGGAGAGCCTTTCGAACCAATGAACCTGAGGAGAAGCGCATATGACTGATCTTGCCATCGCTCCGGGACCCAAGGTCGAGGAGAAGCTGTTCCAGAACCGCTACCTGGTCGACGCGGGCAAACCCCATATCCGCGTGCGGCCGCATGAGGTACCCTCGGCGAGCCTGCTGGCCATGACCACGTTGTGCCCGGCGGGATGCTACGCGCTCGCCGAATCGGGCCAGGTCGAAGTCGCGGCCGACGGGTGCCTTGAATGCGGGACTTGCCGCATCGTCACCAAGGCGACCGGCGAAGTCGAATGGAACTATCCGCGCGGGGGATTCGGTGTCCTCTACAAGTTCGGATAAGATCATGTTCGGTTGCGTCTTTGTTAAATCTCAATGACGGGAAGCCGGATTTTCGCATCTCGCCCCTTGTCGAATCGCGCTGAATTTGAGACGTTTGTCTACCGCAGGAAATGGCGGGCCGACTGTACGATGCAGCGGCGTTGGGAACAGGATAGGGAGAGGGTCGCGCTGAAGGCAGAAAGGTTTCTGTCATGCCCGCGCATGCCTCGACACTCGAACCAAGCACCGCAGGTCACGCCGTGAGCGGCTACAACCGTGGCCCCAGCCACACGCGCAGCGACATCGCGCTGCGCGGCGTCTACGAAATTTCCAAGGTCCTGGCAGTGCCGGGGCGCCTTGAAGTGACCTTGAACAACGTGTTGACACTCCTGTCGAGCTTTCTCGACATGCGTCATGGGCTCGTCACCATGCTCGACGAGGGCGGCACGCCGATGAGCGTGATCGGTATCGGCTGGAGCGAGGAGCGGGCGCACGCCTGGATGGGGCGTCAGCCCGCGCGCGCGGTCGCGCAGATCACGAGCACGGGCATGCCGGTGGTGGTCCACAACATGGAACGCAGCGCGCTGTTCCCCGACTGGTCGTTCGACGGCCCGCTTCCGCGCGACGCGCGTGTCTCGTTCATCGGCGTTCCGATCAAGGACCAGATGCGGGTGGTGGGCACACTCACCATCGAGCAGATCTGGGACGAGACGACGACATACCACGCGGCCGACGAGGACGTGCGCTTCCTGACCATGGTGGCCAACCTGATCGGCCAGACGATGCGCCTGCTCACGCTTGTCCAGCGCGATCGCGAACGGCTGATGGACCAGCAGCGCCTGCTCGAGAAGGGCCTTGCCGATGGCGCGCCCCGCCGCGAGGGCAGCGCACAGGGCGGGCCCAGCGAGCGCAAGGGGGATGTCGGCAAGACCGGGATCGTGGGGACCAGTCCCGCGCTGCGCCAGGCACTGCAACAGATCCAGCGCGTCGCGCGCAGCCATTCGGCGGTTCTGCTGCGCGGCGAGTCGGGCACCGGCAAGGAGCTTTTCGCGCGAGCCACGCATGATTTCAGCCCGCGCGCGAAGAAGCCCTTCATCAAGCTCAATTGCGCCGCGCTTCCCGAATCGGTGCTTGAATCCGAGCTTTTCGGACACGAGAAAGGCGCCTTCACCGGTGCCGTCGCGCAGCGCAAGGGCCGCTTCGAGCTGGCCGATGGCGGCACGCTGTTCCTCGACGAGATCGGCGACACCTCGCAGGCCTTCCAGGTCAAGCTCTTGCGCGTGCTTCAGGAGGGCGAGTTCGAACGGGTGGGCGGAAGCCAGACGATCAAGGTTGACGTGCGGCTCGTGTGCGCCACCAACCGCAATCTGGAAGAGGCCGTCGCCAAGGGCGAGTTCCGCGCCGACCTCTATTATCGCATCAACGTCGTCTCGGTGCGACTGCCCGCGCTGCGGGACCGGCGCGAGGACATTCCCCAGCTCGCGCGCGAATTCCTGCGTCGCTTCGATCGTGAGCATCACACCGAGCACGAACTGAGCCCCTCGGCGCTTGGCGTGCTGGAAAACTGCTATTTCCCCGGCAACGTGCGCGAGCTGGAGAACTGCATAAGGCGCACCGCCACGCTTTCGCTCGACGACCGTATCGACGCTGCCGATTTTGCCTGCCGCAACGACGAGTGCCTTTCGGCGACGCTCTGGAAAACCGCCGTCTCCGATCCGTTCCCCATCATCCAGCCACGCGTTCGCGACCGCCTGTTCGCGCCGCCGGGCGGAGGCGAGACGCCGCGCGAGGCCTTCGCCGAGAACGTTCCGGCGGTGCCGTTGCGCGAACGCGAGGCGGACCGGGACATCCCCATCGACAACGTCAAGGTGAGTCGCACCGAACTGCTGGACGCGCTCGAGGGTTCGGGCTGGGTCCAGGCCAAGGCCGCCCGCCGGCTCGGTCTGTCCGCGCGCCAGATCGGCTACGCGATCCGCAAGTACGACATCGAAGTGCGCAAGTTCTGAGATTCGCCCGCGAATTAGCGGTAATGACCCAGGTCTTACAAAAATGTCATCCTACATGCCTGATTAACCATCTGCCGCTATGACTGTGTCGTAATGGTGGAAGATGGGCTTGATCTACGTGCCGCACTCGAGCGGCGCGCCGATGCGGCAGTTGTCGCGGCCATCGGCTATTTTCTGCTGTCCACTCTCGCCATCGCCCTGACCGGACCGGGCCATGCGCATGCCGCGATCTGGCCTGCCGATGCGCTCATCCTCGTGCTTTTGCTGCGCGAATCGCGTTCGGCCGGGGCTTGGGCCTGGGTGCTGGGTGCGGGCTGGGTCGCCAACCTCGCGGCCAACGTGCTGGCCCGTGACTGGTCGCCGATCCTGATCGCCTATGGCGCCATCAACATGGGGCAGACCGCGCTCGCCGCCTGGCTCATGCTGCGCCATTACATCCCCGGGCCGACACTCGACCACGATCTGTCGATCAAGCCGTTCGCCTTGCGGGCCATCGCGGTGGCGGTGGCGGTGGGGGCGTTGCTCGGCTCACTGGTGACTTCGCTGGCTTTCGGCGAGCCGTTCGTGGCATCGCTGCTGCGCTGGTATTGCAGCAACGCGCTGGGGCTGCTGATCCTGACGCCGTTCCTGGCCGCGGTGCTGGATGGCAGCTATCTGAAATGGCTGCGCCTCGCGGGGCTGCGCGAACGGCTCCACGCCGCGCTCGCCTGTGGCGGTCTCATGGCCGCGAGCGTGCTGGTTTTCGCGCAACCCCACGTGCCCTTGCTGTTCGTTCCCATTTGCGGGGTCACCTGGATGACCTTCCGGTTCGGCCGGCTGGCGACGATGCTGGGGGTGATCATCGTCTCGCTCGTGGCCTTGGCCACCACGCTCTCGGGTCGTGGGCCGGTCGCGGTGATGCCCGAGCCGAGCGAGGTTCAATCGTTGTTCCTCCAGTTCTACCTGGGCGCGATCCTCCTGACCTGCCTCCCGATCGCGGCCCTCGTGGCGTCGCGCAAGCAGGCGGTGATCCGGCTCGCGGAGCGCGAGGAAGCGCTGCTCCAGACGCTCCAGGACGCGCCGATGGCCTGTCTCGGCTTCGATCGGACGGGCGCGTGCAAATGGGTCCAGGGGCCAGTCCGCAGCTTGCTGGGCTATACCGCGCAGGAGATTATCGGGCGTTCCTGGGAATCGCTGTGCCTCGAGATCGACGGCGTGGTGCAGGAGCTTTCGAAGGCGCCGGTCGCGGACCAGGAACGTTCCACGCGCACGATCGAATTTTCGCCGATCCGCCGCCCACAGCTGCGCCTGCAAGGCATCGTCGGCCTGCTGGCGTCGGATGGCGGCGGCCACGGCGGTGCGGTGATCACCTTGCGCGACGTGACCGAGCGGCGCGTGGCTGAAACGTCGCAGGCCTCGCCGGAGCAATCGGACGAACTGACCGGCCTTTTCAACGGCTCGGCCTTTCGCGAACAGCTCTCCGAAGCCGTGCGGCTTCCCAGCGGCCCGGTCTCGCTGGCGCTCATCGACCTCGACAGCTTCTACACGATCAACGAGGCCCACGGCTACGCCATCGGCGATGCGGTGCTGGTCGAAGTGGCACGGCGGATCCGCCGCGCCGCGCGCGACAGCGACGTGCTGGCGCGCATGGGCAGCGACGAGTTCGCGTTGCTGCTGCACTGCGACCTCATCACCGCCCGCGGCATCTGCGAGCGGATCGTCGAGGCGGTGCGCCACAGCCCGGTCTACCGTTCGAACACGGTTTCGGTGCTCTCCTCGCTCAGTTGCGGCATCGTGCGCCTGCGCCCCGGACAGCGAGGCGAGGACGCCCTCGCGGCGGCGCACGACGTGCTTCAGGAAATGAAGCAGGCCGGCCGCAACGGGGTGCGTGTCGCGGCCTGATCAGGTCGTGAGCGGCTCGGTCGGAAGCCGCATTTCCACGCAGAACCCGCCGTCGGTACGGTTGCGCGCGGCGATCGTGCCGCGATGGAGTCGCACCGCGCGCGAGGCGATCGCCAGACCGAGGCCGAAGCTGCTCGTGTGTCCGGACCCGCGGACGAAGGGCTGGAACATGGCATCGACCTTGTCTGCGGGGATGCCGGGCCCCTCGTCCGCGATCGTGATGAGGACTTCGCGGTCGCGTTCGGGCTCGGCGACGCGCACCCAGATCCGCCCGCGCAACGGCGAGAAACGCAAGGCATTGCGCAGCACGTTCTCGATCGCGCGGCGCATGAGTTCGGAATTGCCGCGCACGAGCGGGACGTCGTTGCGCAAATCCGTGGTGAGGGCGATGGTGATGTCTTCGGGCTCGGCCTCGTAGCGCACGTCCTCGACCACGCTTTCGGTGACCCCGGCGATGTCGAAGTAATCGTCACCAGCCGAGCCGTCGTTTTCGGCACGAGCTAGCGTGAGCAGTTCGCCGACGAGCGCGTCGAGGCGGGCGACTTCGTGGCCGACCCGTTCGAGCGCCTGTCCCGAGCGTTGCGGCGAGCGCTCGGCGAGCGCGAGCGCGAGCTGGATGCGCGCGAGCGGCGAACGCAATTCGTGGCTGACGTCGTGGAGCAGCCGGTCGCGCCCTTCGACGAGCTCCTCGAGTTGGCGGGCCATGCGGTCGAAGTCGCGCGAGAGATCGGCGATCTCGTCGCGTCGCGAGCCCATGCGCGGCAGGAGCCGGACCGACAGGTCACCCCGCGCGAGCTGTTCGAAACCGCGCCGCAGATGGTTGATCGGAGAGGCGAGATACCAGGCGAGCAGGCTGGCGAAGACCAGTCCCGCCGCGATCCCCGGCAGAAGGACGACGGGGGGCAGATTGAGAATCCGAACCGGGCGCGCGTCGGGAAAGCTGAAGCGCACGATATAGGCCTGCCCGTCGGGCGCGGTGGTGGCGGCATCGTGCACGCCGGTCTGGGGCGGGACCGGGGGCCGCTTCCATTGGCCGTTGGCGGCCGCCTGCGCGGGGTGGAGCGAGAGGTGTTTGCGCGTGACGGCGGGCAGGGCGCGTTCGAGCGCGCGGTATTCGGCAAGGCCGCCGTGGTGGAGCGCGTTGCGCGCGGCCATGACCACGCCGGGCGCGACGTCGTTCCTCAGCACGATCGCAGGGGGCTCGCCCTTGTCGAGGGTCAGCGTGACGAGCAGCCAGATGCCTTGCGACACCGCGAAGTAGGTGAACAGGAAGGCGACCAGGATCTTCCAGAACAGGCGCTGGCGGATCATGACAGGTTCAGCCGGTAGCCCACGCCGCGCACCGTCTCGATCCCCGCCGCGCCCCCGCTCCCCGCCTCGAGCTTGAGGCGCAGGTTGCTGACGTGGACGTCGATCGAACGGTCGTAGGATTGGCGGGCACGGCCAAGGCCTCTCAGCGAAAGTTCGTCCTTGGTCGCCACGGCCTCGCCGCCACGCACGAGCAGGACAAGGATGTTGAACTCGGTGGGGGTGAGCTCGAGCGCGCGCCCTTGCCACAGCGCGCGCCGCTCGGGGACCTGAATCTCGAGCGCGCCGGCGCGCAGGGTGGGCGTGGCCGCGAAGGTCTGGCCCGGGAGCGGTCGCTGGCGGCGCAGGATGGCGCGCAGCCGGGCGACCAGTTCGCGCGGGAAGCAGGGCTTGGCGACATAGTCGTCGGCGCCCAGTTCGAGACCGATCACACGGTCGATCTCGTCGCCGCGCGCGGTCAACATGAGCACGGGTACCTCGCTCGTCTCGCGAAGGCGCCGCAGCACGTCGATGCCGCTGAGGCCCGGCATCATGATGTCGAGCACGACCACGTCGTGCCCGCCTTCGAGCGCGCGCGCGATGCCCTGTACGCCATTCGCGACGGCATCCACGACGAAGCCTTCGCTCTCCAGGTATTCGCCCAGGAGCGCGGCCAGCTCGACGTCGTCGTCGATCAGCAGGATGCGCTTGGCGCCCTCGTCGCTTGCTTCGTTCACCGCCCGCAGATGCCGCATCGGCTTTTCCTTGTCAGCGCCGGAAAGGGCATCTTTACAGAAACTTTACGCGAGACTTGCGAACTTTTTACCCACAAGGACATTCATCCGTTCCATGGCTGGCAGCATGTTGAAATCCCGTCGCACCCTGATTGTCGGCGCCGTCCTCGGTGCCCTGGTTCTGGCTCTGGTCGTCTGGAAGGTCTTCCTGACCGAACCGGCGGGGCCCGACGTTGCGACCGCCAAGGTCGCGCGCGGCGACATCGAGAAGACGGTCGAGGCAACCGGCACGCTGATGCCCAAGGAGCTGGTCAGCGTCGGTGCGCAGGCTTCGGGGCGGATCGAGACGCTCGCGGTCGAAGTGGGCGACACGGTCAAGAAAGGCCAGCTGATCGCGCAGATCGATTCGCGCACGCAGGAAAACACACTCAAGACCGCGCAGGCCGACGTCGCCAACATGCAGGCCCAGCTCGCCAGCGCGAAGGCGACACTGGCGCAGACGCGCGCCGCTTTCGCGCGGCAGAAGGCGCTGGGCGTGGGAGAGGCGACCTCGCAGGCCGATTTCCAGGCCGCCCAGGCGGAGTACGAGGCGGCGCAGGCGAGCGTCGCTTCGCTGAACGCCCAGATCGAATCCGCGCGCGTTTCGGTCGACAACGCGCAAGTCACGCTGGGCTACACCAAGGTCACCGCGCCGATGGACGGGGTGATCGTCGCCATCGTCAACAAGCAGGGCACCACGGTCAACGCCAACCAGACGACGCCGACCATCGTCGTGCTCGCCAAGCTCGACGTCATGACCGTGGAAACCGAAGTCTCCGAGGCCGACGTGATCAACGTGACCCCCGGGCTCTCGGCCTACTTCACGATCCTGGGCGACCCGGACACGCGCTACAACGGCAAGCTGCGCCTGATCGAGCCGGCGCCCGAATCGATCGTCGACGAGGTCAGCACGAGTTCGTCGAGCTCCTCGAGCTCGTCGAGCAGCTCGGACTCGGCGATCTACTACAACGCGCTGTTCGACGTCGCCAATCCCGAAAACCGGCTGCGCGCGATGATGACCGCCAAGGTGACGATCCTGCTCGACAGCCGCAAGAACGTGCTGACGATCCCTTCCTCGGCGCTCGGCGCGCGCAACAAGGACGGCACTTATGTCGTGCAGGTGCTCGGCGAGGACAAGCAGGTCGCCAAGCGCAACGTCAAGATCGGCCTCAACAACAACGTCTCGGCCGAAGTGCTCTCGGGGTTGAAGGAAGGCGACGCGATCGTGGTAAGCGAGGCGAGCGCGGACAGCAGTTCTTCCGGACGCCGCATGGGCGGTCCGCCGCCGTTCTGATCGGGCTGAGGCGATGAACCAGGAAACCGACGTGCAGGCTGCCACCGACCAGACCCCCGGGGCGGGCGCGCGGGCGCCGCTCCTCTCGCTTGCCCACGTGCGGCGCGAGTACCCTTCGGGCGACACCGTCTTCGCCGCGCTGAAGGACATCAACCTCGAAGTCCACGCGGGCGAGATGGTCGCCATCGTCGGCCAGTCGGGCTCGGGCAAGTCGACCCTGATGAACATCCTGGGCTGCCTCGATAGGCCGACTTCGGGCAGCTACAAGGTCAACGGACGCGACGTCAGCCAGTTCGAGCCCGACGAGCTGGCCGCGCTGCGCCGCGAGCATTTCGGCTTCATTTTCCAGCGCTACCACCTGCTGACCGACCTCACCGCGACCGGCAACGTCGAGGTTCCGGCGGTCTACTCCGGCAGGCCCCGGCGCGAGCGCGCCGAGCGGGCGCAGCAGATCCTCACCCGCCTTGGCCTTGGCGAGCGCACCGGGCACCGGCCGGGCATGCTCTCGGGCGGCCAGCAGCAGCGCGTCTCGATCGCGCGCGCGTTGATGAACGGGGGCGAGGTGATCTTCGCCGACGAACCGACCGGCGCGCTCGATTCGGCGAGCGGCGTCGAAGTGATGAACATCCTGGGCGAACTCCACGCCGAGGGCCACACCGTCATCATCGTCACCCACGACATGGAGGTGGCCGAGCACGCCGAGCGCATCATCGAGATCCGCGACGGCGACATCATCGACGATCGCCGCAACCGCGCGCGCACGCACACCGAGCCCCTCTCGCGCCCCGCTGCGGCCGGAAGCGGGGTCGAGCAGGTCGTCGACCGCTTCCGCGAAGCCTTCCGCATGGCGGTGCTGGCGATGTCGGCGCACAAGCTGCGCACGTTCCTCACGATGCTGGGTATCATCATCGGCATCGCCGCGGTGGTCTCGGTGGTGGCGCTGGGCAAGGGCTCGCAGGAAAAGATCCTCTCCAACATCTCGAGCCTGGGCACCAGTACGCTGACCGTCTATCCGGGCAAGAGCTTCGGCGACATGCGTTCGGGCAAGATCGAGACGCTGATGGACACCGACGCCGACGCGCTCTCGAGCCTGCCTTACGTCGACAGCGTGACGCCGAGCGTCTCGACCAGCGTCACCGCGCGCTACCGCAACGTCTCGGCCACCGCCAACGTCAACGGCGTGGGCGCGGAGTACTTCCGCGTGCGCGGGCTCGAACTGGAATCGGGCAGCCTGTTCGACGCCGACGCGGTCACCCGCCTCGAACAGAACGCGGTGATCGACGAGAACACCCGCGACACCCTCTTTCCCGATGGCGAGGAGGCGCTCGGCAAGGTGGTGGTCTTCGGCAAGGTGCCGATGCGCATCATCGGCATCGTCGGCACGCAGCAGCAGGGTTTCGGTGGCTCGGATTCGCTGACCGTCTATGTGCCCTACACAACGGTCATGAGCCGCATGCTCGGCCAGTCGTTTCTCTCGAGCATCACCGTGCGCGTGAGCGACGAGGTCTCGACCGACGCCGCCGAGAGCGGGGTCACCAAGCTGCTTGAGACGCGGCACGGGACCAAGGACTTCTTCATCTCCAACTCGGACGACATCCGCGAGACGATCACCGCGACGACCCAGACGATGACCTATCTCATCGCCGCGATTGCGGTGATCTCGCTGATCGTGGGCGGCATCGGCGTGATGAACATCATGCTCGTCTCGGTTACCGAGCGCACCAGCGAGATCGGCGTGCGCATGGCGGTGGGCGCGCGCCAGTCCGACATTCTCCAGCAGTTCCTGATCGAGGCGGTGCTGGTGTGTCTGGTCGGCGGCGTGATCGGCGTGCTCATTTCGCTCGGCATCGGGGTGCTGTTCTCGATGGCCAATCTCGGCTTCGAGATGGTCTATTCCCCGTTCTCGATTGGCGCAGCCTTCGCGTGCTCCACGCTCATCGGCGTCGCCTTCGGTTTCCTGCCCGCACGCCGGGCCGCGCAGCTCGACCCCGTCGATGCCCTCTCGCGCGATTAAGGATGCAGCTTCCATGACCTCGCTTCGCTCCGCGCTTCCCACGCTTTCGACGCTCGCCGCGCTCCTCCTCACCTCGGGCTGCGCGGTGACGCGCAAGCCTTACGAGGCGCCTGTCCTGCCAACGCAGGAGGCCTTCTCCTTCGATCAGCCCGGTTCCGCGCGCAGCGCCGATGCGCCGTGGTGGAACGAGTTCGCCGATCCGCAGCTGACCGCGCTCGTGGACCAGGTGCTTGCCGCCAATGCCGATCTTGCCGCGGCGGGCATCCGCTTGCGCCAGGCGCGCGAGAACGCTGCGCTGACGCGGTGGAACCAGGCCCCGACACTCGATGCGAGTGCCAGCTCGAGCGCGTCCAAGGCGCTTTCGGGCAATTCGGCCTGGGACAAGAGCAGTGGCCTCTCGCTCGGCGCGTCCTGGGAAGTCGACCTGTTCGGCAAGCTCGATGCCCAGGCCGACGCGGCGCGCTGGGAAGCCGACGCGACGCAGCAGGATCTGGCCGCAACCCGCCTCGCGCTGATCGGCACGACCGCCAGCGCGTGGTGGCAACTGGGGCTTGCCAACGAGCAGGTGACTATCGGCGAGCAGAGCCTCGCCTACCTCCAGAAGCTGCTCCAGCTTGTCCAGCGCCAGTACGATGCGGGCGCCGTCTCGCGGCTCGAACTGCGTGACGCGCAGCAGAGCGTGGCCGCGCAGGAAGCCTCGCTCACGCAGCTGCGCCAGACCCGGGTGGAAGTGCTCAAGGCGATTGCCGCGCTGCTTGGCCAGCAGGACTACATCGGCCCCGAACTGACCCGCCTGCCCGAACGCGACTTGCCTGCGATCGCGCCGGGCGTGCCCTCGACCCTGCTCGCGCGCCGTCCCGACCTCGCGGCGGCCGAACTGCGCCTGCGCGAAACGCTGGCGACGAGCGATGCGACGGTCGCCAGCTACCTGCCCAGCTTCAGCCTGACCGGCGCGCTCGGAACGGCCAGTTCGGCGCTGCTCGGCTTCGTCGCGAACCCCGCAGCCAGCCTGGGCGCGGCGCTTTCAGCAGCCGAACTCAACCCCGAGAAGATCCGCCTTGGCACTGCGGTGGCGCGCGCCGAGTACGACGCGGCGCGCGAGGACTTTCGCCAGACCTTCTACGACGCCTTGCGCGACACCGAAATCGCGCTCTCGGCGCGCAACCAATACATTGCGCAAGGGACCGCGCTCGATGCCAACTACCTCGCCGCGATGGACGCCGAGGAACTCTACGAGCGGCAATACCGGGTCGGCTACATTCCGCTGCGCGATTTGCTCGACGCGCAGGAGCGCCTGCGCACCGCGCGCAGCAGCCTGATCCAGAACCGCTACGACAAGCTTTCCGCGCAAATTGCCGTCTATCAGGCGCTTGGCGGTGATCCCACCTCCTGAGCCTTGCGTCCTGTTGCGTCGCGGCGGGGGTGTGGTATTTGAATCGGCGTCGGGGGCCTCTGGTAAAACAAGCGTTTACGAAGCCTCCCGGGGGTAACCGCGTGAAATTCCGGCGACTGGCGGTAGGCCGGGAGCGGGTCGGCGGTGGTTGAGGGTCGCTTGCGATGAATGCACCAGAGGCTGGTAACGCGCAGGAGGGGGGCGTGGAGGCGTCCGGCCGGCACTACCACGCCTTTATCAGCTACAGCCATGCCGACGAAGTGGCCGCGGGCAACCTGCACCGTTGGCTGGAAGGCTATCGTATCCCCGCGCGTCTGGTGGGTACCCGCACCGAGCGCGGGACGGTCGGCTCGCGCATTTCCCCGATCTTTCGCGACCGGGCCGAACTGCCTGCGGCGAGCTGCCTTGATTCCGAGGTCGAGCGTGCGCTCGCGCACTCCGGGGCACTGCTCGTGCTGTGCTCGCCCGAGGCTGCCAGCTCGCGCTGGGTCAACGCCGAGATCGCGCTGTTTCGTCGGCTCCATCCCGACCGCCCGCTGATTGCGGCCTTGCTGCGCGGCGAGCCGGCCGAGAGTTTTCCCCCCGCGCTGGTCATGCCGGGGCCCGACGGCACCCCGCGCGAGCCGATCGCGGCCGATTTCCGGCGCGACAAGGACGGGCGGCACCTTGCGCGCCTCAAGATCGTGGCAGGCCTCACCGGCCTCGGGCTCGATCACATTATCCAGCGCGACGCGCAGCGTCAGATGCGACGCGTGATCGGGATCACGGCTTTGGCCATCTGTCTTGCTTTAGCAATGGCGTTGATGCTGGTGTTCGCGATCCGCGCACAACGCGAAGCGGACGAGCAACGCCGGCAGGCCGAGGGACTGATCGAATTCATGCTGACGGATCTGCGGGACAAGTTGAAGGGGGTTGGCCGCCTCGACGTTCTGCAGACGGTCAACGAGCGGGCACTGGGCTATTACGCGGAGCAATCCGACCTTGCCAACCTGCCCGCCGATTCGCTCGAGCGGCGCGCGCGCATCCTCCACGCCATGGGCGAGGACGATCACCGGCGCGGCGACGTGGCGGGTGCCCAGGCCAAGTTCGAGGAAGCTTCGCGCGTGACCGCCGCGCTCCTTGCCGCCGCACCCCAGGATCCCGAACGGATCTACGCGCAGGCGCAAAGCGAGTTCTGGCTCGGCTACGTGGTCTTCATGGGCTTCCATCCACGCGAAGCCCTGCCGCATTTCCGTGCCTATCGCGCGCTGGCCGGCAAGCTGGTCCGGATCGCGCCGAAGAATCCCGACTACCGCCACGAACTGGGTTATGCGCAGGGCAATCTATGCTCGGTCGGACTGGACGAGCGTGGCGACCCGGCCTTGCTGCCCGAATGCAAGGCCGCGCTCGAGACGATGCTCCAGGTCAGCCGCATGGAGCCGGGCAACCGCGCCATCGAGGCCGACCTTGCCAACCGCCATGCCTGGTACGGCGATGCCTTGCACAAGCAGGGTGACGACCGCGCGGCGCTCGTCGAACGCGAGAAGCAGCTTGCGATCGCGCAGGACTTGCGTGCCTTCGACCCTAAGAACGCGACCTACCGGGTCAGTTGGCTGCTTGCGCAGCATTCGACCTCGCTCTTGCGCTACGCGCTGGGGGACAGGGGCGAGGCGCAGCGCATGCGGGCCGAGGCCCGCGCCGAACTGGCAAGGCTCGTGGCATCGGACCCCGAAAACAACGATTGGAAACTTTGGCAGAAACGTCTGGCGGAACCGTGGCCGAAGGACATGGTGCACTAAAATGGAGAGTGTCCCCTGAAGGAGGGGACGAGAGATAGAGAGAACCTTCCAATGTCTACGATCAATTACACCCAGTTTGGGCTTTCGCCCCGTTTCGACCTTGGTCTCGATGAAGTGAACGCCTGTTCGGTCGTCTACGAAGTGTCGCTGAGCGTGGTGGACGGCCAGATCGTCCTGACCCATGTCGATGCCAAGACCGGCCAGGACTACATTGCGGTTACCGAGAACTGCTACATCACCGTCAAGCTGCTGGGCGACCAGCTCTACTTGTCCAAGGCCTACGACGCGATCACCACCAAGGAGGAGCTGTCCTCCTACTACGGCGGGCTGGTCTACGAGGACTACAACGAGAAACTCGACCGCTACAAGACCGTGCGTTTCCAGGCGCTGTTCAACGAGGGCGGCAAGTACGGCACGGTGCACCCCTTCAACATCAACGTCGATCTGCTGCAGAAGGCGGCCGATGGCACGGTGAGCTGGACGGGCCTGTCGATCGACCCGGACATCCAGAACCCGCCGCCGCGCTAAGTCTGAGCGCAGGACATGGAAGCTTGACCATGAACATCTCCGTCTTCGCCCGGATTCGACAGATCGCCCGCGCGGGCGACACGGTGCGGGCGTGGCAGATGTTCGAGAGCGCCGGACTCGGGGTCCAGGACAGCCCCGAGTCCCTTGCGCTCAAGGGGCGCCTGCTCAAGGATCGCGCCCTGCGACTCGAGGGAGAGGCCCGTATCGCGATGGCGCGTGCGGCCTCGGCCGCATATCGTGCCAGCGCGGGGTCCCGACGTGCGACCTACCCGCTGATCAACGCCGCCACGATCGCTTATCTGTGTGGCGACGTCGCGCAGGCGCGGGCGGATGCCCGGCACATTCTGGCCATTCTCGAAAGCGGGGATCACGAACCCGAAACCTCGTACTGGCTTCATGCGACACTTGCCGAGGCGCGCCTCCTTCTGGGCGACAAGGCAGGGTGTCGCGCCGCGCTGCTCGATGCGCTGGAGGTCGCTCCCGAAGCCTGGGAGGACCGGGCGGCGACGATCCGGCAATTGCGCGAGATATTGCTGGCGACGGGAGAGGGGCCGGAACTGCTCGAGGGGCTTTCGCCTCCACCCAGCCTCTACTTCAGCGGCATCATGGATCTGGGCGAGGCGCAAGAGATCGTTCTGCGCCAGGTCGAGGATCTGTTCATCCGGGAACGGCCCGGCGCGGCATTTGGCGCCCTGGCGGCCGGCACCGACATTCTCGTCGCAGAAATGGCCCTGGCGCACGAGGCCCAGTTGCACGTCGTGCTGCCGGGCACGCTCGAGCAGTTCCGCGCGGTTTCGGTCGAACCTTTCGGCTCGCACTGGGGCGCGCGTTTCGATCGGCTCATCGCCGAGGCGCACAGTGTTTTCGAGCTGCCCGGCCAGGCCGTGCTGAGCCAGGCCGGTATTGGCCAGGCGTGCGAGATCGCGATGGGGCTTGCACTGCGCCGGGCCGAACAACTGGCCAGCGAAGCGCTTGCGCTCCACGTCGGGCGCGAAGGCGACGGCGCCGCGCATGGCTATGAGAAATGGCGCGAGCGCGGGTTGCCGGTCTTCGAGATCCGCCGTGATTGGCCCGGTCGCGACGAGGGCAGGGCCCTCGCGTCGGGCCGGATGCAGGCGATCCTGGCGAGCCCGTCGAAGTTCGCGCTGGCACCGGATTGTCCCTGCGAAATCGGCGAACTCGACGAAGGGGTGTTCGTCGCCGTCTTCGAAGATGTACGGGCTGCCCTTGGTCACGCCCGGCGTACGCTGGCGCATGCGCCCAAGAGCCGGCTCGGCCTCGTCTGGATGGCCGCGACGCAGCCGGGGCCGAGCGCGCAAGCCGCCCAGCTTGCCGCCTGCCTGGCACAGGCGGCGGACGAGAGCGAGATATGCGCACCTTGGCCTGAACTGGCCGGCCTCGACCTGCTCGAGCCCGGGACACGCTTCGAAGTCGCGGGTGAGATGGTCACGCCCCTGGGAGACATCCCGATCGCCCGTTTCACGCCGATGGGCGTGGGGTGACACGCTGGCCGCGAGAGAACTCTGCGGATCAGTAGATAAGTTCGGCGATCATGCGCGGCGACTGGATGACCATCCGGGTCTCGTCGCGCGACACGATGCCGCGCCGGATCAACTCGTTGATCGCGCGTGATGCGGTCTCGCGCGTGGTGTTGGCGGCAAGGGCCAGGTTGGTGACCTTGGGCGGCGGGGCAATCACACTCGAGGAGTCCGCCAGCGCCATCAGTTCGGCATAGACGCGGCCCGCTGCGGTGTAGGTCGTGCGCATGACCATGCGGTCGAGCGCCCGATCGAGCTGGCGGGCGAGGAGCCGCGCCATTCCCGAGGCCAATTGCACATCGGCTTCGATCATTTCCGCAAGTCGGGGAGAGTCGGCGCCGAGCAGGACCGAGCGGTTCGCTGCGCTGATTTCGGCGCGTCCGATGCTTTCCTCGGGGTAGCTTCCCAGAAATTCGCCGGGGCCGTAGTGGGACAATTGCTGCAATTGCCCGTCGAGCCCGATCGTGTCGACGCGTATCGCCCCCTCGATCACGATCCAGCATTGCCGGCAGGGCATGCCCTGGCTGGCGAGGACCTGACGGCTGGCGACCTTGCGGGTTGAGAAGACGGGAAGCAGGAGGCGGGCCGAATCCGCGCCGCAGCGAAAAATCGCGCAGATGGCGTCGATCTTCTCGTCCTCCGTCACCACGTTCCGCCTTTGATCCGCCCGCATTTGTCAGGCTGCACCCTTGATGGAATGTGCGTGAAATATCCAGATAATTCAATTGTTGCTCATGTGGATGAGCAGAGCGTGATCTATGTCACGCGATCCGCGCAAGAATCGAGCTAAGATCTCGCTGCGACCCGAAGGTGGCTCTGTTAGAGCAACCTTTTTACCTGGCCCGGAAGTCTAATGGCTTTCGGGCCATTTTTTATGCGCATTTGGTATGGCGAGAAGGCGTGCGCGGGCGTGATGACGCGTGGCGATCGGGTGCTCTGCCCTTTGGCCATGAGGCTGATGTTCGAGGAGAGGGCGCGCGCGGCGGTACCGGTTTGCCCGCCTGCTGGTATCACGGGGCCCGCCAAGGACCCCACGCCGGCCTGCTTGGGCCGAATTGAGAGGGCGACGAAGGTCCCGGCCTCGGCCCCGCGCCGTGCCGCAATGGCAGGCGTGGGCCGAGGAGGCGATCAGTTGCGTCCGACCGAAACGTAGGTGAAGCCCGCCTTGCGGATGTCTTCGGGATTGTAGATGTTGCGCAGGTCCACCAGCACGGGGTTGTTGGCCAGTTCCTGCACACGCTTCAGGTCGAGCGCACGGAACGCATCCCATTCGGTCACGATGACGATCGCATCGGCACCGCTGATGGCGGCGTAGGGATCTGTCGTCATTTCGACGAAGGGCATGAGCGGGCGGGCCTGCTCCATGCCTTCGGGATCGTAGGCTGTGGTCGTTACGCCAGCGTCCTGGAGGGTCTGCGCGATCGCGATCGCGGGTGAATCGCGCATGTCGTCGGTGTTCGGCTTGAACGTCAGGCCGAGCAGGGCGACGCGCTTGCCGCGGGCGACGTCCATGCCGCCGAGCGCTTCGATGACCTTGCGGCCCATCGCGCGCTTGCGCAGGTCGTTGACCTTGACGACCGCCTCGACGATGCGAACCGGGCTCTCGTAGTCCTCGGAAGTCTTGAGGAGGGCCAGCGTGTCCTTGGGGAAGCACGAACCGCCATAGCCGGGGCCGGCGTGGAGGAATTTGGATCCGATGCGCTTGTCGAGCCCGATGCCGCGCGCGACGTCCTGGACATTGCCGCCCACTTTCTCGCACAAGTCCGCCATCTCGTTGATGAAAGTGATCTTCACCGCGAGGAAGGCGTTGGCCGCGTACTTGGTCAGCTCCGAGGAACGACGGCTGACGAACAGGAGCGGGGACTCGTTCAGGAACAGCGGACGATAGACCTCGCGCATGACGTCCCGCCCGAATTCGTCTTCGGCACCGATGATGATGCGGTCGGGGCGCTTGAAGTCGTTTATCGCGGCGCCTTCGCGCAGGAATTCGGGGTTGGAGACGACTGCAAAACGGTGCGCGGGATTACACGCGGCGATAATGCGCTCGACTTCGTCGCCCGTACCGACCGGGACGGTCGACTTAGTGACGATCACCGCGTCGTTCGCCAGGTTCTGGCCGACTTCCTGGGCGACGGCGTAGACATAGGTGAGATCGGCGTGACCGTCGCCGCGCCGCGAAGGCGTGCCCACGGCGATGAAGATCGCGTCGGCGCCGCGAATGCCTTCGGGCAGGTCGGTGGTGAAAGACAGACGGCCTTGTTCGACATTGCGCAGGACAAGGGCATCGAGGCCGGGCTCGTAGATCGGCATGATGCCCTGGTGCAGGCGATCGATCTTGCCCTGGTCCTTGTCGATACAGACCACGTCATGACCGAAATCCGCGAAACAGGCGCCGGACACAAGGCCGACATAGCCCGATCCAACCATTGCAATCTTCATTGTGCCCTCGTCATATGGGAATTGTCTCTCTCATAGAGCTCTGCCGATAAATGTCCACTTGCCGCCCTAGAGCTCGTGATAAGCGTGGTACCATGCGACGAACCGGGGGACACCCGGGTCGATTGACGTACTCGGCTGGTAGCTGGTGTCGCGGGTTAGGGCTGAGATGTCGGCATAGGTCGCGGGAATGCTGCCCGGCCGCATCGGCCGAAGTTGCACTGGGCCATGATGTCACATGCCTCTTCGAGCCCGCCGATGAGCTCCATGTGCCGTTGGGCACGGTTGTTGCCGATGTTGCAAAGGGCGTGCGGATTTGTGCTGCCGCCCGGCTTTGGAGCATTGTCGGGGGCTGGAGGGCGGTCGAGGCATACGCGTACTCCTGAAACATTGGCGTCGGCATAGGTAAAATCGCGAGGCATTTCGTCGTTGTTGTAAACGTCGTTGGGGCGCTTTGCGAACATGCGTTCGGTGTACTCCCATATGGCCATGTCCGGGCGTACCCAGGGGCGGTAGGCGGTGAAGAACCGCAGGCCCGTAGCGGGATGCGCAAGAAACGAGCGTACGCCTGGCTCACCAGATCGCCGGCGCGGTCTTCGACGTTGAAGGGCCGCTTCTCGTTGCCGCCATAGACTGCGCTCGAACTGGCTTGGACCATGTGTGCGAGGTTTCGCGATCGGGCAAGTTCGAGCGAGGCAACATGCCCCATCGGGTTCGAGGCCAGCTAGGCATGGGGATTCTCGAGCGAATTGCGAACACCAGCTTGAGTGCCAACGATCGTCGAGAGGCCATGGGTGGCAAGCCCCTTCTCGGGCGCTTCGGGCTTTGCAAAATCCAGCTGCTGGGAGCGGACGAGAGAGGCGTGGCGTGTTTCGAGGTGAGCAAGCCGTGCGCGCTTGAGAGCGACGCTGTCGCAATCGTTGAGGCAGTCGATTCCAGTGGCCGCCTGACCTTGCTGCACGAGGGCGTCGGCGACTGAGGCTCCAATGAAACCGGCCACCCCGGTAACGAGCACGGTTGATGGGGTGTCCCTGTCGGCGGTGGGGGGCTCAATCCCGCTGAGGTCCGCGCGCAATGCGGACGGCGAAGCGCGAAGTCTATTCGAAGGTGAAGTCGAACAAGGCGATGTCGCGCCTGTAATGCGATGCGACGGCGTCGATTGTTTCGGGGCGGTAGTAGCTGCGGTAGTCGGCATGGCTGCTGCTGTTGCCTTTGCCGAACCGCACTTCCTTGCCGATTGCCTCGGAAACCCAGGCCTCGGTCGCGTTCATTCGGCCAAGGTCGCCGACATGGTCGAGGGCAAGCTGGCCCTTGTCGTCGAGCACGTAGGCAGCCTGCTCCTCGAATACGCCGTCGATGGCGGTCCAATCCTGTGCGGGGAGCCACTCCAGGACGAAGCGGTCGAAATCGACGAAGTCGGGGCTCGTGTATTGTCCGGGCCGGTGCATGCCGACCTTGACGTTGCCCCCGCTACCCGATCCCGCTCGCGCGAAGCTCCAGGCCGATACGAGCCGGTCCCAGGGATTGCGGACAACCGTGAAGCGGGGCAGCGCCAGCACGCGCGCAGGGCATCCCGCAATGACGTCGGATATCGAAAAGTGACCGATAAAGCGGCCATAGAGCTGATCTGCGATGCTGGTGCCCGCGGCCTTGGGAACGTGAACGAAGACGATTCCGGCCTGCTCGAACACGGCCGAGCGCCGGCGCGCGCGAATCCGGCGCAGCGCCTTGTCACCAACCAAATCGAGCATTACGCCGCGTGAGAACTGCACAAATTTCTGATGCAAAGGAATGCTCCCACCTTGGAATGCGAAAAAGGCTCGCGTTCAGTGCGATGCAACTAGGTCGACTTCGCGCCGTGCGTCAATCATCTGGATCAGGCATAACAGAAAGCGGGCCGCGAAGTGCCAGAAATTTTGCACCTTTCGCCGAATATCGTTGCACTGCAGCAATAAACTTCTGGAGAGTGCTCCAGCCTTTCGATAAGGCGATGAATGCGATCCGCTCGCAATATGCGCGACGATAAAGGGGGGCGTGAAATGCCAGAGCAGGTAACTATCCCGATGCGCCAGCAGCCGCTCGCCAATCCCCCGAAGGTGCGTGAATTCTGGACCCTGCGCGCGGCGAGCGACGAGCTTCTGAACGTGGATCTGATGCGGTTTCTCGCCTCCGCCGGGATCGTGCTGTGCCATTCATGGGAGTTCATGCTCCCGCGTGACATGCGCACGCTCGGGCATGCACAGACAGCTGGACTTGCGCTTTTCGTCGACCTCTTCTTCGTGTTGTCCGGTTTCGTCATCGCATTCGTCTACAACGACCGCATCACCTCGTTGCCGGCTTACGGACGTTTTCTTCAGCGCCGCGTCGGCCGGCTCATCCCCCTGCACTGGGCGACGTTGCTGATCGCGACACTCTTCATCTTCGCGGTCACCTTCGTCGGGGTGAACATGAACCATCCGCCGAACACATCGGCGACGTGCCTCGCCAAGACGGCGTTCCTCTTGCACGCGATCTCGGAATGCGGGAACGGGCCTTCGCCCAATGGCGTCAGCTGGTCGATCAGCGCCGAAATGGCGATGTACCTGTTGTTTCCGCTCTTTGCGATGATCTTGCGCAAGGCGGGGCCCCTTGCGTTCCTCGTTCCGGCGGTGGTGCTGGCGATCTGCATTTCGCAGGGACCGGGCCTTGACGCCTGGGGGACCTACCTCGGTGTGCTGCGCGCCTTCCCGGGCTTCCTTCTGGGCATGGCGGTTTTCCGGTATCGCCACCATCTCGCGCGGCTTCCCGGTGCGCAGTATCTGGCCCTCGCCTGTTTTGGCGGGGTCGTGGCGGGTTCGTTCCTGCAATGGCACGAAGGTGTCGTGCTGATGTTGGCCTATGGTGGCGCGGTCTGCGCGATCGCCGCGGATGTCAGCGGGCGTGTGTCGCGGGTCACCCGCCGGTTTGCGCCCCTTGGACAACTTACGTATTCGCTTTACATGATACACGATCTGGTTGTCCTGATCGTGATCAGTGCCGCGGCGGACAAGTTCCTGAAGCTGTCGCAGCCCATGATGATTGTCGTATGCTTCGGGGCTTATGCAGGAATCCTGGTGGCCGCATTCCTGTCCTTCAAGCTGTTCGAGACGCCAGCGCGGCGCTGGATCGATGGCATCGGGCGGCCGCCCAGGAAGTGAGCCGGAGCGTGGGAGCGACGTTGGAGGAATGATTTTGCATTGTTCGCACATGGTGGCCGGTCAGACGAGCAAATGGGCTCGGGGCGGGCGCAGTTCGATCGTCGAAGGATCGCGTGAATGTATCTGACTGTCCTGTGGCTCAATGCCCTGCTAACCGTGGTCGTGCTCTTGTGGTACATTCGACGGCCGGCGGCGACCTTTTTTCACCCCGTCACCTATTATCTCTTCTTCCATTCCGTGATCTTCGTCCTGCGCGGGCTGGCCGCGTATTATTACGATTTTCATGCGATCTACGGGTTTTTCTCCTTTCAGCCGACGTTCGAAGAAAAGATGACGGTGCAACTCGGGACGATGTTGGGCCTGGTGGCCTTCTGCGTGCCGGCCACGCTTATCGGAAAGACGCCGATGCCGTTCCGTCAGGGCATCGTCCACAAGGCCCAGCGTGCATTCCTCATCAAACCGTTCCTGATCGCATCGGCGATCTGCATGCCGTTGATCCTCTATTCGACCTACAAGGCGTGGATCAGCAAGGCGACCGGCAGCGGAACCGCGGTTCTCGACGTGGCCACCGGCACGCTCATCAATACGACCAATACCGCCTACATCACTTCGGCCAATATCATGCTCGGGCCGATCGCGGTGATTTTTGCATGGTTGTTCCGCTTTCGCAGCTGGAGCTTCATTCCGATGGTCATGTTCGTGATCCTGCGCGGCGGCACGGGGGGGCGCTGGCCTTTCGTGATCGGTTGTGCATCGCTCATCCTGCTCTACCTGTACGAGCGGCAACGCTACCGGATCACGCCTGGAGCCGTCGCGGCCGGTGTCGCCATCCTGCTGGTGTTCAGCTTCATCGGTGCCGACCGCGGCGCAGGGCTGCGCAGTCTGGTCATGGACAACCAGACCAGTAGCCGCGTCGTCAAGCACCGCAGTGACGACCGCTCGCCGATCCAGGCTTCCCTCGAGGGCATGGACTTCGGCAACATGGAATTCTACGAATACATCGTCCATGTCGTGCCCAAGCGCACGGGAACGTTCGGCTACTTCCTCGACAATCTCCAGCTCCTGACCGAGCCCATCCCGCGCATGCTGTGGAAGGGCAAGCCGATCGGTGCGCCGATCCAGATGTTCAACCTGTTCGACTACGGGACGCCTTTCGGGCTGACCTACTCCTTGCCGGGCGAGGGCTGGATGCAGCTTGGCTGGCCCGGGGTGGTGATCTGGTGCGCCTTCATCGGTGCCCTTTGCGGATGGGTATACGAGCGCGTCGTGAATTCGCAGCATTCGAATTTCACCGTTGCCTCGTTCTGTGTCCTGACACCCCTGCTGCTGACCTTCTTCCGTGACGGCATCATCATTACCTTCGTGAAGACGGCGTTCTGGTTCGGCTTTCCACTCCTGCTCTGGTACGTCATCGCCAAGATCGACCGGGTTCCGGGCCTGGATCGGGTGCGCGCCATGATCGAGCGAGGGACCATCAAGCTGCGCGTCAGGCCCCGCAATGCGAGGCCATCCGCCACGGGAATGGTTTGAGCCCGCCGGCGGGACATGGGCTGGGCGCGGCGCACCGACAAGTCATGCCGCATAGTGAAGGATGAGGATGATGCGCATTGGTCTTCTGACCACCTGGGCCTCGCGGCTCAACGGAGGGGTATTCGAGGCGGTCGTGCAGCAGGCCGCAGCGATCCGCAGCATGGGCGCGACGCCGGTCGTGTTCGCTCTTGAAGACGAGTTCTCGGCGCAAGATTGCGCCCGTTTCGAAGGTGCCGAAGTCTACCTCGCGAAGGTGATCGGGCCACGCCAGATCGGTTTCGCCCCAAGCATGGTGCGGCAGCTGTTGGCGGCGGAACTGGATGTTCTTCATCTGCATGGCATCTGGACGTTCCCAAGCCGGGCCGGTGCGGTCTGGGCACGTCGGACCGGCCGCCCCTATCTGATCAGCCCGCACGGGATGCTCGACCCCTGGATTACCGCGCGTGGCAGGCTGAAGAAGCGCGTTGCGCGGATCGGTTACGAGGCGGGCAGCTGGAAGAGTGCTCGGCGTTTCCATGCCCTGACCGAACGCGAAGCGCAGGATATCGAGCGCGAAACCGGCCGGGGGCAAAGCGTTGTGATCCCCAACGCCGGACCCGTGGCCAGCGAAACCAGCCTCGTTGGCTGCGGCGCGCGTTTCCTCTATCTCGGGCGTATCCATCCCAAGAAGAACATAGATGCGCTGGTCGATGCCTGGGCCGCACTGGGGCGGCGCGCACCCGATGGGCCGAGGGAGCAGCTGAAGATCGCCGGATGGGGGGAAGAGGCGCACGTCGAGGCGCTCAAGGCGAAGCTGCAGGCACTTGGCGATCCTTCGGTGCAATTCGTGGGGCCGTTGTTTGGTGAAGCCAAGGCCCAGGCTTATGCGGAAGCGGACTATTTCGTGCTGCCCTCGCACAGCGAAGGCTTGCCCATGGTCGTGCTGGAGGCGTGGGCTTCCGGGACGCCCGTTCTCATGACGCGCGAATGCAACCTGCCCGAAGGCTTTGCCTCGGGGGCGGCGCTCGATTGCGGTTTCGAAGCCGGCGATATCGCGACATGTCTGGGCAAGGCCGCAGCCATGCCGATCGAAGCGCGCGAGCGAATGGCCGCCAGCGGGCTTGCACTCGCGCGTACGCGTTTTTCGGAGGAGGTCGTGGCGCGGCAGTGGGCCGAGGCCTACGGCGTTCCGGATCGTGCACCCATGGCTGCGGAAGCTGTCGCATGAGCACGCCTCTCGATGCCAGCCAGTCGAGTACTCTGGCCGGCGGCCCCAGCTTTTCGCTTGCCAATCGCATGGCCCGAGTCCTCTGGGGAGTGAGTTGGTTGCTGCTCGCGCGCTGGACTCCACCGCCCTGCCACCGCTGGAGGCGCTTCGTGCTGAAACGGTTCGGGGCCCGGATCGCGCCGGGTGCGCGGGTACATGCAAGTGTGCGGATCTGGTTACCGGCCAATCTCTCGATCGGGGAGGACAGCCTGATCGGACCAGGCGCGCACCTCTACAATCAGGGCCACATCGCGATCGGTTCGGGAACGGTAATCTCGCAAGGAGCCTATATCTGCGCCAGTTCGCACGATGTGCGCGACCCCAAGTTCCAGCTCGTCCTCAAGCCGGTGCGGATCGGCGATGGCTGCTGGGTGGCGGCCGATGCCTTTGTCGGGCCTGGCGTTCACATCGGTGATGGCGCCGTGCTGGCGGCAAGGGGCGCGCTGTTCTCGGATGCGCAGGCTGGCGGGATATACCGGGGCAATCCAGCCGCTTTCGTGCGTGCGCGAGAACTGCGCGAAGGCAGCTGATTTCCGCAAGCGGCAGGGCCCAGGCCTGTCGCCCGGTTCAGCCCAGGTTTCGTAACGCCATGCGTCCCAGGCGTGCCGCAAGGGGAATGACGATCTCGAGTAGCCATTTCGCCGCGAGGATGGCGATCGTGGCGGCGGTGGCATTGCGGCCAAGGCGGAGCCAGCTCGGCTTGCGGCCCATCGCAAAGGCGAGGGCCTCGAAGGCAAGGGCAAGCGCAAGGAAGATCAGGATCTGCCAGCGTGTCTCGAAATAGCGGAAGGTACATCGGCTGATCGTGCCGGCAAGGGCAAAGGCAAGTGCCAGCCAGTTCCTGGCAAGGAAGCGAAATGAGTGTTGCACCGTGATACTCAGCGTTCGACCGGTCGGGTTGCAGGCATCGGCGCGCGCGGCTGAACCGCTGCTGATGCGGGTGAAGGGGGAGCTTCCGGGCTAAGGAGACGCGTGCGACGCGCATCGCCCTGAGGGGCCGTTCAGGACGATGGGGCAGGGGGCCAGAGCCGGGGATGGTGCAACATGAGTGCCTGGGCCGCGATCAGTGTCTTGGCGTCGGTCAGTTCGCCCTGGAGGGCGAGTTGCCGCAGCTGCGCGAGATCCACTTCCACCACCGCGATATGCTCGCCTTCCTCGCGCAGGCCACCCCCGGCCGCGATCCGGTCATCCGCGCGATAGGGGGCCAGGTAGAGCTGGACACGCTCGGTCGAGACGGGGGGAATCGGCCAGATATTGGCGATCGGCTCGAGCACGCCAAGCCGCAGGCCTGCCTCTTCTAGGGCTTCCTTGCGCACGCATTCCTCGGGGGTGTCGCCGGAAAGGTTGCCCGCGATGCATTCGAGCAGAGGGGGCATGCCCGCATCGAGGACGCCGGCTCGCGCCTGCTGGACGAGCAGCACGCATCCGCGTTCCGCATCATAAGGAAGAACGGCCGCCGCCGATCCGTTGTCGAGCAGGTGACGTTCAACCGTTACACCATCGGGCATGCGCACGCCCAGGCGCTCGAGGCGGTACCAGCCCTCGTACACGAGATCGCGCGAGACGATTTCGGGGGCATTCTGGTCTCGAGCGCTGGTCATCGCCTACCGTTTTGCAACTGGCCTTGGAGAAGCATGAAGGGCCCTTGCCGCGGGCCCTTCCCAAAGATGCGCGTCAACCCTCGAGGCTGACCGGGACCGCCAGGCCGTGTTCCTTGAGCAGGGCGTGGCGACGCGCGGCCTTGTGATCCTCGACCACCATCTCGGCGCACATTTCCTGAGCGGTGATAAGCGGTTCCCAGCCGAGCAGTTCCTTGGCCTTGCTGGGATCGCCGAGCAGGGTATCCACTTCCGCGGGACGGAAATAGCGCGGATCGATGCGCATCACGACATCGCCAACGGCCAGTGCCGGGGCCATGTCGCCTTCGATGCCGGCGACCGTGGCAATTTCCTCGACGCCTTCGCCTGAGAACTCGAGCGTGATGCCCAGTTCCCGCGCAGTCCAGGTGATGAATTCGCGCACCGAGTACTGGACACCGGTGGCGATCACGAAGTCGCGCGCCTCTTCCTGTTGCAGCATCATCCACTGCATGCGCACGTAGTCCTTCGCATGGCCCCAGTCGCGCAAGGAATCGATGTTGCCCATGTACAGGCACGGCTCGAGGCCAAGCGCGATGTTGGCAAGCCCGCGGGTGATCTTGCGCGTGACGAAAGTTTCGCCGCGGCGTGGGGATTCGTGATTGAACAGGATCCCGTTGCACGCATACATCCCGTAGGCCTCGCGATAGTTGACCGCGATCCAGTAGGCGTAAAGCTTGGCCACCGCATAAGGTGAGCGGGGATGGAAGGGGGTGGTTTCCTTCTGCGGGATTTCCTGGACAAGGCCATAGAGCTCGGACGTCGAGGCCTGATAGAAGCGGGTTTTCTTCTCGAGGCCGAGGAAGCGGATCGCCTCGAGGAGGCGAAGGGTTCCGATCGCGTCGACGTCGGCGGTGTATTCGGGCGCCTCGAAGCTCACCGCGACATGCGACTGGGCTCCCAGGTTGTAAACCTCATCGGGTTCAATGTCGCGGATCAGGCGGGTCAGGTTCGAAGTGTCGGAAAGATCGCCATAATGCAGCTTGAGCTTTTGGCCATGTGCGTGCGGATCTTCATAGATGTGGTCGATACGGGACGTGTTGAAGAGCGAGGTGCGGCGCTTGATTCCGTGCACCTCGTAGCCTTTTTGCAGAAGAAATTCCGCAAGATAGGAGCCATCCTGTCCGGTGATGCCGGTGATCAGGGCGGTCTTTCGACTGGAACCCGACGTGCTGCCCATGTTTTCGCCCTTCTGTATATTTCGAGAATTCAGATCAATAGTCGCCCTCGGATTTTGCTGCAATGCAAAATAGGCAGTCGGTGCGAAATGAAGGGCAAACTCCGAGAAAAGAGCTTTCCAGTTCTGTCTAACGACGTCAGGTGTTTAAGGACCGATTGAAACAGCCCGGGCGAAGCGGCTTTGCCAGAGTGCCGCTCCAAATCGTAGCCGAGCGCGCGCGGAATATTGCTGCGCCCGCACCGCTTCGCTTGGCGGAGGCGGCTCACATGCAGCCGAACACTGCCGGGATCGGCAACTCCGCGGCGAACCGGCTCCCCTGGTACGGCCGGTTCGGTCGTTCGCTAGCCGCGAATTTCCTTTAGGCGGCGTTCCCAGGCGAGCGCATGCTCGACGATCGTGGGCAGATCATTGAATCGCGGCGTCCAGGGAAGGACTTCCTTGATCCGACTGTTGTCGGAGATGAGCATCGCGGGGTCGCCTGCGCGCCGTCCTTCGAGCCGCCGCTCGATCGCTCGATTGGTCACGCGATCGACGGCATCGAGCACTTCAAGGACGGAAAAGCCCTGTCCGTAACCGCAATTCAGGGTCAGCGAGCGTTCGGGCTGAGCGATGAGGGCCTCAAGGGCCAGGAGATGCGCATTGGCCAGGTCCGAGACGTGAATGTAGTCGCGGACTCCGGTGCCGTCGGGGGTATCGAAATCGGTTCCGAATACACCCACGTGGCTGCGCTCTCCCAGCGCGGCTTCGACCGCCACCTTTATGAGGTGCGTGGCGCCGGCGGTCGATTGTCCGGTGCGGGCCTGGGGATCGGCGCCCGCCACGTTGAAGTAGCGCAGGGCGCAATAATTGATCGGATGCGCCTTGCTGGTATCTTCCAGCATGCATTCCGTCATGAGCTTGGACATGCCGTAGGGATTGATCGGCGCCTTGCGCGCGTCTTCGCGTATGGGGGAGACTTCGGGAACCCCGTAAGTTGCTGCCGTCGAGCTGAAGATGAAGTGTGCGATGCCCGCATCGACCGCCGCGGCGATCAGGGCCTGGCTCTTGACGGTGTTATTGCGATAATACTTGAGCGGGTTCTCCACCGATTCCGGCACGATGATCGAGCCCGCGAAGTGCATGATCGCCCGGATCTTTCGCTCCTCGAAAATCCGGTTGAGCAACGCGACGTCGGCGATGTCACCTTCGTAGAGCGGGACGCTCTCGGGCAGGGCAAAGCGAAAGCCCGTGCTCAGATCGTCGATCACGCTGACGTCCCAGCCATTGTCGTGCAGCGCCAGGACGGCATGGCTGCCGATGAAGCCAGCGCCGCCGGTCACGAGAACGGGAATCTTTTCAGTCATTCAAATCCTCCTGATCGGACACGGCGCGCATTTCTTGGCATGGTCCGAGGGACAAGCCCCAGGCTTCGTCAGGCCATCACCGTGAGACCTGCCTCGTCATGACATCACGTGTGGGTTCAGTTCCGGCCCAGCACGACAAAGGCGTTGAAGATCGGCGCCGCCCGCAGGACGTCCTGCCACAAGCTCTTGGCGCCTGAGGATCCCACGACGATCGTATCGCCATTCATCAGGCGCGGATCGGGGGCCTTGCCGCCTCGGATTTCCTTCAGATTGAAGCGCGCGGCAAGGCGTTGATCACCCTGGTTGCGGAACACCACGATTTCGTCGAGCTTGGCGACGTTGGTGGTGCTTTCCGCCCGGGCGATGGCCGAAAGCAGGGTGGCGTTGCGGTCGATTTCATAGACACCCGGCTTCTCGACTTCGCCTTCAACCGAGACCAGCTGCTGGGCGGCTTCCTGGACGCTCACGGTTACCTGCGGGTTTACGAGATAGTTGCGCGCCAACCCCTTGGCGAGAACTCCGCGCAGTTCGTCCGGAGTCATTCCCTCCGCCTTGACCTGTCCCAGGAACGGGTACTGGATAAAGCCGGCGTCGTCGACGCGGACCTTGTCGAGCGTGAGATCGGGTTCGCCGAAGACTTGGATGCCCAGCACGTCGGTGGCGCGAATGGTGTAGGCCGTGGGCGGCGGAAGATTGACCGGGAAGGACCGGTAGGATTCCTGGCCTTGCGGAAGGGTTGGGTCAATGGAAGTCGAAGTGCACCCCGCTAGCGTGACGCTTGTCATGAAAATCAGAAAGACATCGTTATTGCGCATGCAAGGCACTCTCTCTCGCGATGTTGGCGTGGGGCCAATTCAAGTAGATGGGTCTTGCCTCTTAGACCAGGGACAGAGGAAAGGAAAACCAGGAGAATCGCGCTGGAACTATTTTTATGATGCGTTGCAGCACGGCTGCGGCGGTGCGAGCCGGCGGCTGGTCCGGAGAGTGCGGTGTCACAACCGAGGCGGGCACTCCACCGAGCCCGCATCCGCCTTCAAGGCCTTGAGGCGCGAGGATGTCGATGGGTGTGAGGGATCCCGGAAAAAGCGCAGCCAGTCACGATGGTTGAAATTGGAGAGATATTCCATTCCGTCCTCGAGGCTGTAGCCTGCACAGCGCGCGATGCGTCCGCCCAGGATATCCGCGCGGCGCTCCATGTTCCTGCGGTCGCCGAGCCCGGTTGCCTTGCGGTCGTGGTTGAGAATGTGGGCCAGTTCATGAGCGGCCACCAGCGCGATCTGGTCGTCGCTCGTGGCGTGGTCGATTACGCTGGCGCCAATTGCCACGTTTACGCCGTCGGTGAAGGCATTTTCGCCTTCGCCGAACTTGATGAGGAAGCGTACCGCGCAACTGTGTCTGGGCGTTATCTCGAACCGAAGCGGGCGATCGTTACGAGTGACCGAAAGAGTGAAGGGCTGGCCGGCCGGTTCGGCGAGCAGGGCCTGCTCGAGAGCATCGCCCAGCAGGTCGGGATCCTTCAGGTTTTCGCGGAATTGGGCAAGTGTTCGGCCGTTGATGGCGACGATCGCATCGCCTGCCTTCAGGCCACTTGAATCGGCCGGACTCCCCGGCACGGTCCCGATGACCTGCGGGTCGGAGCGCAGGCCAGTGACACGGGCGACAAGGGCCCGGTCTTCCTCGGGGTAGGCGTTGATGTAATCAAGGACCAGGCCGCTTGCCGCTTCCTGAGGTGCGCAACTCGTCTTGGCTGCGTCGGTGAGGTGATAGCCGATAGTTGTCAATCGAATCATCTGGTTCTGCAGAGCTGCGGGCCATTGTTCGTCGGTAGCAGCGTATGCCCGGCTTGATACGAATAGCATCAAAAATAGGACGAGCCGTTTGCGCATGGCTAAGTGCCTAACCTTTCGAATTGATTTTTATTGTGCGGCGCACTATATAAAAGGGCTCGTAATGTCCATCTGTGGGCCGTTTCGAAAAAAGGAGCTTTTATGAAGCTACACTCTGTAATGATGGCTGCTGCTGCAGCTGCGGTTGCGGCTGTGCCCGCCGTGGCTCAGGCGGGAACGGTTGCGGGAGCTTCGGTTCCTCAGTCGACCGCGTCCCTCGCTGGTGTAACCAGCCGCAAGTCGACCACCGTCGAGAAGAAGCAGAATCTGAACGCCGGTACGGGTCTGTTGATCGCCGCTGCTGGCGGTTTTGCGGTCTGGGGCCTTGTCGAACTCATCGACGACGACAACGGTTCGAACGGCGGCTGAGCCCTCCGTTCTGTATACCTAAAGATTGGGTGCCTGGAGAGACCTGGGCACCCTTTTTTTTGCCGATTCCGTTCGGTTTTAGTAGGGGTGTTTCGGTCCATAAGGCTAGGGAATTGAATGCATTCTGTACGGCACGAAAATGCGTCCGGGCGTCGTAGGCGAAAGTTTGGTAACAACACGATGGAGCAGGCTGCGGGTCTTCTGCTCATCGGCGTGGCTGTCGTGTGTGGCGGTGGCGGTTCGCAGCAGGGGGCTGCCAACCTGATCGTGGAGCTTGCCGCGCTGTGCTATCTTGCACTGTTCCCGGGGCGAGTTGCGAACTTCTTCAGGGACGGGCCCCGCTTTCTGGTTATTCTGACTGGCGCGACCCTTCTTCTTCCGCTTGTTCAGTTGGTCCCTTTGCCGGCGGCGGTCTCGGCAGGTCTGCCGGGGCATGATCTGGTCTATAGCTCGCTCGGACTCGTTGGGCGGGAGGCGGCGTGGTGGCCGATCAGCGTGGTGCCGCAGCGCACGTTCATGGGCTGGCTAGCGCTCCTCGTGCCTTTCGCGACGCTTGTCGCTTTCCATGACGTCGACCGCAAGGGGGCGCTCCGCGCCTTGCAGCTTCTCTGTCTTCTCGGGGTGTTCGTCGCGGTTCTGGGCGGCCTGCAAATCGCCAGCAACAACATGCTTGCCATGCCCTATGGCGAGGCGCGCGGGGGCATGGGTCTGTTCGGTACTTTCGCGAACCACAATTCCTCGGGCCTCTTCTTCGATCTCGTGCTGGTGGCAGCTGCCATCCTGTTCGCCACCCGGCCGATGGGCCTTGCGCTGCGGATCGCGGGAGCGGCGGCGATGCTCATCGGCGTTCTGGTCGTCGCCTTGACGCAGTCGCGCTCAAGCATGGGTCTGCTGCTGCTTCCGGCGGCCTATCTGGGCTGGAGCTTCGTCCGGATGGGCGGGGCGGGTAAGGTCGATCGCCGCGTTCTGTGGGCGGGAGCCGCCATTTGCGCGTTGTCCGGAGCTGTTGTTGTCGCGCTCTTGCTTGGCAATGCCCGGATCGCGGCCAGTCTCGGGCGATTTGATGAATTGCAGGATATTCGCTTGCTCATATGGGGCGATTCCTGGGGGCTCATGCAGCGATTCCTGCCGTTCGGCGCGGGTATCGGGAGTTTCGCCGACCTTTTCCAGATCCATGAGTCTCTCGAGTATCTCGGCCCGCTTCGCGCCGGGCGTGCCCATAACGATTATCTCGAAATCGTGATCGAAGCCGGCGCGGCCGGGTGCTTGCTGGTGCTGGCCTGGTTTGTCTGGGGCCTGCGCGAGGCGTTTGCTGCGCTGCGCAAGCCGAGCGATCTCGCGACGGCCGGGTATGTGACGATGCTCGTGGCTCTGGCCATTCAATCCTTCGTAGACTATCCCTTGCGCAATCTGTCGCTTTTTTGCGTCGCAGCATTGGCTGTGAGCTTGCTGGTCGCGCGAAATGGCGACAAGAGGGAGGGGAATTCGCAATGAACGCACGCGCTTGTCTCTGGCTTGCAAGGTTCGAGTGATCGCGTGGAATGATTCTGCTCAATTGAGAATGCCTTGGCTTCACCAAGCATCGCGATTGGAACGAACTGGCGGGAACGCAATGTTCCTAGTGCAATAATGTTGATGCAGAATCGCTGCAGGAAGATGTGATGAACAGACAGGGTAAGGATCTAGACTGGATGACTTCTTCCGGTGATGTTGAAGTTGACGTCGAATACGGCGGCGAAAGCTCCTTCATGGGTATCAGCGTCCAGGGCATTATCGATGCCGTTCGTCGCAATTGGCTGATCATCCTGATCATCTTGGGCGTGGCACTTGCCGGGGGGGTCGTGGCCACGTTGCTCATGAGCCCCAAGTACATCAGTGAGGCCCAGGTCTTGATCGAGGACGAAGCCGATCAGATCGTGGAAGGCAGCGAATTGCGCTCGAACAGCGACAGTGGACCGGACACCGGCCGCTTCTTGCAGACCCAGATCGATATCATTACCAGCCGTTCGCTTGCGAAGCGCACCGTGCAGAACGCGAATTTCGCGGGCGATGCCCGTTTTTTCGACGCCTTCCACGAGAAGATGCCGGAAATCGGTGATTCGGGCGTTTCGAACGAGAAAGATCTCCAGCAGGCGCGCCTGAACCTCGCGACCGATCTGGTAATGGGTAGTCTGCGGGTCGACCTTCCGCAGAACAGCCGCGTGGTGCAGGTCCAGTCCGAAACGGGAAGCCCCGTCTATTCGGCCAGGGTCGCGAACGAGACGGCGAACACGTTCATCCAGAACAACCTCAATCGCAAGTTCGACAGTTCTTCCTACGCGCGCCAGTTCCTGTCCGATCAACTTGAGGAAGCGCGCGCCAACGTTGCGCAATCAGAGCACGACCTCAATGGGTACTCGCGCACCGCCGGCCTTATCCGGGTCGAGGGGCAATCCTCGGATGGTTCCGACGGTTCCATCTCGATCACGAGTAACGCTCTCGTGCAGGCGAACAACGATCTCGGTGTCGCGGCTTCCAATCGTATCGCCGCGCAGGACAACTGGGAAACGATCGCCAAGGAGCCGGTACTCTCCGTTCCCCAGGTGATCTCCAACGGCGCGGTTCAGAATCTGATGCAGCAGAAGGCCGAGTTGCAGGCCAAGCTTGCCGACGAACGCACCCGGCACTTGTCCGATTATCCGTCGGTCAATTCGCTGCGCAGCCAAATCGCGGAACTCGACAAGCGGATCCAGAGCTTGGGCAACTCGATCAAGCGGACGGTCTACCTCGAATACCAGGCGGCGAAGGAGAAGGAGGACTCGCTCAAGGCGCGGGTCTCCGAGCTTCAGGGCGATGCGCTTTCCGAACAGGACCGTCGAGTGCAGTACAATCTGCTCCAGCGCGTGGCGGACACGAACAAGGCGCAGTACAACGCCCTTCTGGAACGTTACAACCAGCTCAGCGCTTCAGCCGGGGCAACGTCGAACAACATCAGCCTGGTCGACAGCGCCGAGCCTGCCGCCATCCCGAGTTCGCCCAAGTTGATCTACAACATGGTGGTCTCTTTGTTCCTCGGGCTCGTCGTCGCCGGCCTGGTGGTCTATCTGCGTGAACTCTTTGACGATGCCATCAAGGTGCCCTCGGATGTCGAAGCCAAGCTGGGCTTGCCGATGCTGGGTCTCATTCCGCGTCATCCTGATGAGGAGCGCGGAGAGATCATCAGCGCGCCGCCGCGCATGATTGCAGAGGCGTATCACACGCTTTCCACCAATCTTTCTTACGCCACGGCGCAAGGCGTTCCCCGGACGATAGCGGTCACGAGCACATCGGAGTCGGAGGGCAAGACCACGACGTCCCACTTGCTTGCGCGCGATATTGCGCGCCTGGGCAAGTCGGTGCTGCTGGTCGATCTCGACTTGCGCCGGCCTCGCCTGCACCAGCTTGAGGGGGCGAGCGCTAAGCCTGGCGTCACCGATCTTCTGATCGGCAAGATCGGCCTCGAAGACGCGCTCTTTCCCTCGGACCAGCCGAACCTGACGGTCATGACGGCGCTTCCCATTCCGCCCGACCCGACTGTATTGCTCGGCAGCGAGCGCATGGGCGCTCTCATCGAGGACCTTAAGGGCCGCTTCGATACCGTGATCTTCGACTGCCCGCCGATGCTGGGCCTGGCTGACACGATTTCGATTGCCCCCCATGTGGAAGGCGTCCTGTTCGTCGTCGATGCCAGTTCCTTCCATCGCGGAGCCGTGAAGTCCGCCTTGCGCCGCCTTCGTCTCGTCAAGGGGCGGGTGCTTGGCGTGGTGCTGTGCAAGTACGACCCTGCGGGCGGCGGCAAGGAAGCGCAGTATTACGGCTACAACTACTATTCCTACGGAGAGAGCGCGGGCGGCTGAGCCATGGTGGGATCGAACTCGGTGAGCGCCCCGTGGACGGTCTTGTGGAGGCTGGCGATGCTGCTGCTCGCCAGCCTCACGGTGTTCGTGCAACTCGATCGCCAGACCCTGATTGATCCCGGTCTTACCCGGTTCGTTCCTGAGCCGTTTCGTTACGATGCCCTGTTGATGCAAGTCGCGCACGACGAGCAGGGGCAGGACCTGCAAGCGCAGACCCGCAGCCTGCTGTCGAAGCGACCGGTCATCTCCGAGGCCGTTTCGGCCTTTGCGGTCGCAAGGATCCAGGCGGGTGACCTTCAGGCTGGAGTCGATGCCTTGACGGTGGCGGCATCCCGGGGTTGGCGAGATCCAACCGTTCAGGTGGCGATGGCCAATTTCGCCCTGGAAGCAAACGAGGATGGCATCGCGGCCGATCGTTTGTCGGCCTTGTGGAAAACGCAGACGACCGGTCCACAGGCCTATGCCTTGACCAAGGTTCTCCTCGACCGCCCCGATGGCCGGAAATTGCTGACCAGCCGCCTGACGAGCGGCAAATACGGGATGGACGACTTCGCGCTGTGGGGCGCCAGGATCCTGCCGCCGCAAGCGATCGTGCAGACGTTCCGGATCGCCCGCGCCAAGGGGTACGCGTTCGATTGCGCGGACTTGGCGGAGACCGCTCGCAATTTCGCATTGCTGGGAGAACTCGCGCGCGGGGAGGCGGTCTGGTCAGGTGCATGTGCTCAGCCGGGCACGCCAAAGAAGACTTCGGACGCCTTCGTGTTTGATCAGGGCGCGGGACCACTCGACTGGAGCTACCCGGGGCAAGGGGGCCTGACCCGAGAGTTCCAGACGGATGGTTCGGGACCTATCCTGCATTACCGCAATCAGGACGCGATCAAGAGGTTGCTCGCGCAACGCCTTGTCGCGCTCGCGCCAGGTTCGCATGCCGTGCGCCTCGATATGGGGGATGCTCAAGGTCTCAGGCCGCGCAAGTTGCTGGTGCGGATGATTTGCCTGGTGCCCGGCAAGGGTGCGTCCAGCGTCCAGGAGATTGATCCGGCCTTGGGGCAGGACACCTTTGACATTCCTGCAAAGGGGTGTCCGGCGCAGCGAATCGATGTTCTTGTCGGCTCCGGAGAGGGCGACGTCCGGGCGATCCGTTTTTCCTGACTGGGGGGCGGCGCTAATGCACCAGCTGCGTTCGGCTGATTATGCGCAGACACGAACGAGCCACGCCTAGGGTGCAACGGCGCCCGGGCCGAAATCGGCCAGGGTGGTCGCGGAAAATTGGTGCAGTGGCCGCACGTTGGCAAGGCGCCCACTGCGACCTGCGAGGCGGGGGCTGCCCGGTCACGCAGGGGCGCTGGGCAACCGGTTTCGTTGTTGATTGGTGGCTGGCGCAAGACAGACTTCGCTGCCGGCAATGATGCCGTTTCATCGCGTCGAAGGAGCGATGGCTGCCGGTGCCCATTGTAGACGCGAGCAAGGGACCTCTGCTCGCCTGTCGTGCGCGCCGTTTCGCCGCGAGCGTGTGCCTGTCCAGGGGCGACGGCGCGCGCGAGCGCCCTTTACCAGTAGGCGTCTTCCTTCACCTTTTGCCCGAAAGCCTGGGCGAGCTGATCGCGCTGGCCCGAGGTCAGCGACTGCCAGGCGCCGGCGCTTGCCTCGACCGTCTTCTTGCCGCGCACGACCGGGTCTTCGAGGCCGTAATTGTGCGATTTGCTGGCAAACTCGAGCATCTCGGGGTGATAGCTCAGGCCAAGCTTGGACATGGCGGTTTCCAGCGTGGCGGCGGGGTCGATGCACAGCTCGCGATAGTCGATTCTCGCGCAACGATCCGGCTGGGCCTGCTCGAAGGCGAGAATGTTGTCGATACCGTCGCGCACGTGCTTGATGGTCGATTCGAAAGGGTCCTCGATATCGTTGAACGACCAACCGCGCTTGAAATTCGAATAGACCACGTCGCAAGGGTGCCGCATTACCAGGAAGAAACGGGCCTTGCGTCCGAACAGGCGATCGAGATCGTCGATGATGGCGGTGTATTGTGGGGTCTTGTCGGCCCAGAGTGACTTACCCTGGCTGATGCGGAAAGCCTCGTGCAGGCTGCTTGCCTTGCGGGCCAGATCCTGGCGCATGGCGTCCTTGTCGTATCCGAAGGCCTGATAGCCCACTTCGCTCAGGTGATCGTTGAAGAGATCGACGTAACCTTGCATGAAAAACGTTTCGGGAGGACATGCAATATCCGGATGCGAATTGAACATGCGGCGTACGAGCGAGGTACCCGAGCGATGTACGCCGATGATGAAGATTGGATTTTCGCACCGGTTCGTGTCGTCGAGAACGATCGGCTTTTCCTGAACGATCAGACGAGGGCGGCCGATGTAGGACTTGATGCGATTGTAGTGCCACTTGAGCTTGCGCATGGAGTTCCTGTCCGCCTTACTGGGTAAGAGTATGTAACTGTTCGATCGTTCTAGTTACACCATTTGCCTTGGGCAACCCACTTATTGCATTGCAGCGTACATCCCGTTGCTGCAGTGCGATCAAATGGACGGTGGATACGATCAGCGTCATTTGGATCGATTTTGTGGCGTTTTACGATCCCGATCACGGAGTTCGCAGTTGCGGTGTGAAATCGCTGACGGGGGTCAGCGCCTGGGGGCGGGCGCGATCCGAAAGGCCGCTTTGCGCAATGCGGACATCTGGCCCGAGCGACCCACGCCACACGATGGGGGGTACGTTCTTCCACGCCGCCTTGCCGGCCAGGCCCGTTATGCGAAGATCGATGCGATCGGTCAGCTTCGCGCCCGGTTTTCCCGCGCCCCCTCCAAGCCAGACCTGCGAGGCTGCCCGACCGTCGGGCGCCAGGGCAATGGCCAGGTCGAGATCCTGCGAGCCGCTCGAATAGGGTGAGGCCGCGCCAATGAACAGGCGCGTCGCGCGCAGCGAGATGCGCCCCTTCATCCATGAACCCAGAAAGGCGCGCCCGCAGTCGCGCACCTCGATATCAATCGTGCCTGCGGTGGGCTGGGCGGCCGCGAGCCTTGGCACGGCCTTTCCGTCCATGCGTTTGCGATTGTCGTAGTAGCCACCGTCGAGCGCGAACGCCCCGCCGCTTTTCCCGAAGTCGCCATAGCAATCCACGATCGCTGTCCGGACGATGCGCCCGCCGCCCAGCCCCAGCCAGCCCTCGATGCCCATGTAGCATCCCGAAATCAGGCAGTCCTCGACATCGACCCGGCAGCCGTTGGGATTGAGCCCTTGTCCGCTGGCCTCCCGGAAGCTGGCGTTGCGCACGAACAGCGTGGCGCTCGGATCGTTGGACGTATAGACGGTCTCGCCGCGCCAGCCACACATTTCGCAATCGACGATCTCGATGTCGCCGCCCGCCCGGTCGGCTTCGGCGTAAATGCCCTTATGCGTGATATCCCAGCCTTCGCCGTTCGCCGGGTTGGCGGGAATCGACCAGTTCGAGGACTTCTTCGTACCGCCATCGATGACCAGATGCTCGATGCGCAGCCTCTGGTGTGTTTCGCGGCGCAGCGCAGTGCGATCGATTGGGCCCGTGCCGCGCACATAGAGCCCGCAACCACGCCATACCCGGCCCTCGACCAGATGATAGCCTTTGCTCCCGCCGCTTCCCTGGAAGCTGGAGCCGTCGGGAAGGCGAAAGACGAGCCTCGTTCGCTCCGCGGCAAGGCCAATGAGATGTATGTTCTGGCCAGCGGCAATGATCAGGGCGCTGCCGTCGGGTTCGTGGAAGGTGCCGCGTTCGGCGGCCCGTCGCTGTGTGCACCACAGGCTGTAACGCGGCTGGGCCATGGCGATACGGGCAAGGCCGGTTGCGTGGGCGTAATCCAGGGCGGCCTGGAAGGCATCGCGATCGTTGATCCGGTTGGCACCTTCGCTGTCGCCTTTCGCGCCGCCCTGTTCGACGGTGATCAGGCCGCCATTGTCGAGAAGGCGGAAATAGCGGCCGTTCGCGGTGCGCGTGCAGAAACGCGGATGGGCACGGGCGAATTCGGCGTTGGCACGGTCATCGGCCACGTAGTCGCCGCCGCCAAGGCCGGGGCGCGCCCATCCTTCGGTTCGGATTCGGGTCACGCCCGAGGGGATCGACATGTCCGAAAGCCCGGTGAAGAGCCCCGCGTCGTCGGGCCCCACGCTGGCCTGCGCAAGCATGGCCGGCTCGATGATATAGCTCGCCAGAGGCACGCCAGACGCTGAGGAAAGCTTGGCGTGGTAACGCTTCGCGGGATCGAGAATGATCGTGGGCAGGAGCCCGTTCGCCTCCGGCTCGATGCGCGCGGGGTGCGCGAGCGTGCGCTCGGGGTCGTGATAGGCGCGTGCGCTCTTGCCGGTCTGCGCATCGAAAAGGTGCAGATGGAACGCTTTCCCGAAAACAGGCGGGAAGGGAAGGTGGTGTTGCACGCGGAGGCTTCCTTTCAACGGTGCGAAGGGCGTTCAGCGGCTATCGCGCCAAGGCTTAATCCCACCTTTCCCCGCTAACGCCGGCCAGCCGGGCCTCTTGTCGCGTATCGCGCAGGGCGGTCGGCTCGGCGCGTTTCTTCGGTCCGGCAAGGCGGACCGCCTAACGCGCGCGCGCGCGGCGGCGCGCGCGCGCCGCTTCCAGCGAATCGTGCAGGTTCTGGGCGATTTGGGGAATGGAATATTTCGCGGCGAACAGCGCGGAACTGGCGTTCCGACATTCCTGGAGGTGCGCACGGTCGCCGACCAATGCGGTGAGCGAACGGGCAATTGCGCCAATGTCGTCGGGGTCGATGACATAGCCGTTGCGCCCGTCGACGACCGTCTCGCGCGAGGCGCCATCAAATTTCGATGCGATGAGGGCCAAGCCGAAGGAGAGGCCCTCGAAGCTGGCAAGCGAACGGTAGTCGGCCAGGCTGGGGACAAGCAGGACGTCGGCCTCAGCGAAATAGGGGCCCATCTCGTCGTAGGACTTTCGGCCGACGAAGGTGACGATCTCCTCCAGCGCGCTTGCACGCACGCTTTCTTCGAGCGCGGCACGCTCGGGGCCATCGCCGATCACGATCAGGCGCAGCGCCTGGCGGGTCGCTGGATCGCAGGCGCTGAGCGCGGCCACGATTCGGTCGAGGCCTTTGCGCCGGGTAAGTGAATTGGCGAAAAGCAGGTTGACCGGCCCTTGCGGGTCGTGGGGGCGCGAGGGCGGGCCGGGGGGGTGCGAGCTGAGATAAGGCGCGACGCGCACGCGCTGAGGCGGTGCGCCGAGGGTATCGACGAGGTAGTCGCGGCCTTCGGGCGTGTTCGTCTGGATGATGTCCATCTTGCCGACCATCCAGCGCTTCATCTTGAGGACCAGGGGATTGCGGCTTGCCCCCCGGCTTCTCGGATCCGATTCGACGAGTTGGATCCGGGCCGTTGCGGGCATGGTCAGGCAGGCAAGCAGCGACATCAGGGCGACTGGCGTGAATTCCACCATGATGACCGCTTGTGGTGCCAGGCGGCGCAGGCCGAAGCTCAGATCTGGGAGTGGAAGCTTCGTGTAGGTCTCGTAAGCCGTGCCATCGACGACCCGCTTCAGCTTCTTCTTGTACATGCGCAGCATCGGCAGGAGTTTGGCCTGGTAAGGATTGCGAAACTCCACGCCGCGTTCGACGACGATCGCGAGCTCGGGCTCGTGCTGGCGCAAGGCTTGAAAGATTTCCCCGAAATAAAGAAAGTCACCATGATACCCAAATGCTTGGGAAACCCAGACGACAGGTGAAGACTTGGGCATGGATTCTCCCGTTCATGGGGGATTGGACAGCTCTTGCGCTAGGAACTAACCCGCCAGTGGGCATTTGCAAACAAGCTTACGCCGCAATGCCGCAGAAATAGGCTGAAACTTGGCCATCCGAAAGGAGGGGGAGGTGCTATTTCGGGGAGATTCATCGTTATTGTGCAGGCGTTCGTCGTGTTTCACATGCAACATGCTGCATTCGCGAGATTGATGCTTGCAAGCGGCCATGGCGAACCCTAACCCTTCCGGTCTCTACGCAGAACCCTGGGGGGCCGATGTCCAAGGACACGAAGTTTGTCTTTGTCGCCAATCGCAACAGAGATGGTTATAATGTTCCTCGCGCTCTGGAAGAGGGTGGCCTTCTCGATGCGATGGTGACGGATTTCTACGCGCCTGCGCGGGGGGGCTCGTGGCTGCCCGCAATCCTGAGGGCGCGTTCCTGCGAAGGGCTTCCCAGCGCAAAGGCGTCGAGCACCTGGGGCAGTTTCGTGCTGCAGGCCTTCGGCGAACGCTTCAAGCGCTATCGGCGGACCATGATCAAGCGTTCGGATCGCCTTCTTGCCCGCAAGGCCATGAAGAGAGCCGCCGCGCACAAGGCCAATCTCTACTGCTATTCGTCCTACATGCCCCGCCCCGGAGAGAAGCCGGAAGGGATCAAGGTCATCGACTTCGAATTCCATCCGCATCCGCAACTTACCTGGCAGCTCTTGTCCGATGATGCGAAGCGCTACCCCGAGGTGGCGTGGTCGATGCTGCACGAAGAAGAAATTCTCAACCGCGTACAGGTCACGCAAGTCTGGCGCGAGGCCGATGCGGTCGTGTGCGCGAGTTCGATGACGCAGCGTTCGCTCGAGCATGTCGGCTGCCCGCCCGAGCGCATCACGGTGATCCCCTATGGTTTCGCCGCGCCCGCTTCCGTGCCCGAAGCGCGTCCGCAGGGGACTTGCGAATTTCTGTTCGTCGGCCAGGGGGTGAGCCGCAAGGGATTGCACCACCTGATCCGCGCCTGGCAGGCCTCACCCCCGCCCAATGCCCGCCTTACGCTGGTCTGCTACCGTATCGATCCGGGTATCAAGGCGATGATCGATTGCCCGTCGATCGTCTTGCTTGGACGGCAGGAACGCGCGGCGCTCGACGCCCTTTTTGCAAAGGCGGACATTTTCGTCCTTCCTTCGCTGGTCGAGGGTTTCGGTCTCGTCTACCTCGAGGCGCTTGCCGCGGGTTGCCATGTGATCGGCACCGTAAACACCGGCCTGCCCGATCTGCCGTTGAGCGAGAAGGCGGCGACGATCGTCGAGGTCGGCAACCTCGCTGCGCTGGGCGAGGCGTTGCACGGCACCGCGCAGCGAAAGGCCGATGGCGAGTTGCACGCTCCATCGATCGCTGCCGAGGCAGGCAATTGGCGCTGGTCGCAATTTCGCGACGGAATCGTTCGCCATGCGAGGGATGTCGTCGGGGCCTGAGCCTTCCTCGCAACGCGCGTGCCTTGAGCGCGGGCTAGACAGGCGTGAGGCGCGTCCGCGGGAACGGCATCAGCCCGGCTTGGCGGACTTGCGCCGTCGACCGGGCAGGAGGTCCAACATCGAATGCAGGTCGTATTCGAACCGGCCAAAATTGCGGCGCAGTGAAAGCGTCACCGTCAGGAACATGACGATCTCGAGGCACAAGTTGGCTGCAGCGGCACCGACGACCCCGAAGCGCTGGACGAGGACATAAGTCAGGCCGACGACAAGGAAAGCGCTTACGAGGTAGGTGTAGCTGTAGGTTTCGTGGCGGTTCACGGCAAGGAGCAGGTCCGAAAGCGGGGCCCAGAGCAAGTCCAGGCCAATGCCGATGCCGAATATGAGCACCATCAAATAGGGGGGCTGGACGACGCCGCCCGTCCACAGGTGGATGATCTCGACCCCGAAGAGGCTGAGGGTCAGCGTGGCTCCCAGACCCACGGCTGCACAGCCCATGGTGAGCATGCCGCCGATGCGTGAGGCGAGCGCATTGTCTCCGCGTGCGCGCGCGATCGCGAATTCGGGCATGACCGGTATTGCGATCGCGGACATGACCTGAAGGCCGATCCGGGAAAGTGTGCGCAGCGTCGTGTAGAGCGGCACCATGGCGGGCGTCCCGGCAAGGCCGACCGCAAAGGCCGTGCCCTGCAGGAATGCGGCCTGCGAAAGCGGAAGGACCATGGCGGCGAAGGCGGGCCGGGTCAGGTCCTTGATGCGCTGGAAGCGGGCTTGGCCGATGCCGAGGTGGGCCCAGCCGGCGTGCCGCGTTGCGGTGAACGAGAGAATTGAGATCGTGCTCACGCGAACGGCCAGCATGGCCGCAGCCGCACCGATCGCGCCCGCACCGAGCAGGGCGGCGGCAATGACGCCCAGCCCTTCGGCCATCTGGCCAGTTGCGACGATGCTGACCGCCTTGGCAAGCTTTCCGACCGAACGCGAGACGCCGTTCATCAGCGGCATGTAGAGGGCGACGACGGCATAGGTGCACAGCAAGGCCAGCGTGATGCGGGCATCGTGCGTTGGCAGGCCACCCTCGACGCGAAACGTGCTGTCGGGCAGCAACAGGCACAGGGCATAGGAAAGCGCGACCAGTGTGGCCCCGCAGATCGAGATCAGAAGCAGCGCGCTGTGGAAGGTCGTCAGCGCCTCGCGATCCTGCTTGTTGGCGCTTTCGGCGATGAACCGGTTGCTGGCGGCAAGGCCGAAGCCCAGGTCGCTGGCTCCCATGAACATGGGGACCGAGGCCAGGATCAGCCATTGTCCATAGAGGGTGAGCCCCCAGGTCTTGGCCAGCACGGGCACCATGACGAGCTGCATCAGGGCGACGACGCCCTTGCTGTAGCCCATCGCCACGATACCCATGAGAACGCGCTTCTTCATTCTTCGGTCACCTCGAAAGCCGCGTTGTGCGGCTAGGCGTTGGCAAGCAGGCCGTCGAAACGCTGCGACAGGCGCGAAAGGATCGTCGGTTTCTGCCAGCGTTCCTCGGCCCGCTGGGCGGCCGCTGTCCCCAGGCGCTGGCGTTCGTGCGTATCGTCGAGCAGAGCGGCGATCGCGTTCGCGAAGGCCTCGGCATCGCCCGGTGGCGTGACCGCCCCGCATCCCTCGACTTCGCTGGCGAGGCCCGTGTCCGGTGCCGCGGTCGCGACGACCGGTCGACCGGAGATTAGCATGTTGGTCAGTTTGGAGGGAAGGACGAGATCGGCCGCGCCGGGAATTTGCGGAAGCAGGTGCAGCGAGGCGAGGCCGAGCAGCCCGCCCATGCGCTCGAATGGCTGGAGATCGTGCAACTGGACGTTGTCCAGCCCTTCGCTCAGTTCCGCCAGGCGTGCCCGGTTGGGGCCCTGGCCGCAGATGACGAAGACCAGGTCCTTGCGATCGCGCAGAAGCTGGGCGGCTTCGATGATGATCTCGATACCTTGCTTGTTCGCGATGTTGCCCGAATAGAGCGCGACGTGCCGGTTGCCGATGCCCCACTGCGCGCGGTAGGCGTCGGCCTCGGCCTGATCGGTGGCGAATTCGGCGTTGGCCCAGTTGCGCAATTCGTAGATCGCTTCGGGGGCCAGTCCTTTTTCGCGCAACTTGAGGCACATCTGGGGGCTGATCGTCGAAGCCATGTCGGCCAGCTTGAGAATGCGCGATTCCAGCCAGTTGCCGACCTTGCTGGCGGTGCCGCCGGGCTTGAGCAGGCCGGTTGCCATCGCGGCCTCGACCTCGAAGTCCTGAACGTGGACCCACAACTTCGCGCCGCTGGCCTTGGCGGCGATCCAGGCGACCGGAACCGAAAGCAACGACGGCGCGACGGTGAAGACCAGATCGGCCTTGATGCGCCGTGCGGCCCGCGCCGAAGGTAGCAGGCTGGTCAGCGAGAATGACGCCAGGTGCAGCATGCGCTTCAGGCCGCTGGGCGATGGCGGAATGAAGTGGGCGACGCGGGTGATGCCCACGCCGTTGCCTTCGTGCCGCGTACCGTTACGAGGCTGATCTGCGTAGCGCGACCATTGCGGATAATAGGCTTCGCCGGCGACGACTTCGACGGTATCTCCGCGCGCTGCGAAGAATTCCGCCAGTCCGGTGGTATAGGGGCCGATACCGACGGGCTCGGGGGCATAATTGAGCCCGAGGACCATCAGGCGACGCGCGGGGGGGGCTGCGCTTGCCGTTGCATCCTGCAAGGTCAGACGGCCGCTTGCTCGAGGCCGCGTCCTTCGCCCGCTAGGAAATGCTCGTAGGCGTCGGCAATGCCGCGATCGAGTTCGATGGAAGCGCGCCAGCCCAGCTTGGCAAGCTTCTCTCCGCTCATCAGCTTTCGCGGCGTGCCGTCGGGCTTGCTCGTATCCGTGACGATCTGGCCGTGAAAACCCACAGCCTTGCAGACCATTTGGGCCAGTTCGAGGATCGGGATGTCGGTCCCCGAACCCACGTTGACGTGTTCGGTCCCGGAATATTCCTTCAGGAGGAAGACGCAGGCGTCGGCCAGGTCGTCGACATGCAGGAATTCGCGGCGGGGCGTGCCCGTACCCCAGATCGTGATCGAGGCAGCCCCGCTCTCGCGTGCCTCGTGGGCCTTGCGGATGAGGGCGGGCATGACGTGACTGCCGGCGAGGTCGAAATTGTCACCGGGCCCATAGAGATTGGTAGGCATCGCGGAAATATAGTCGCAGCCATATTGGCGGCGGTAGGCCTGGCACAACTTGATGCCTGCGATCTTCGCGATCGCGTACCATTCGTTGGTCGGCTCGAGCGCGCCGGTGAGCAGTGCGTCCTCGACGATCGGCTGCTCTGCAAACTTGGGATAGATGCACGAGGATCCCAGGAAGAGAAGCTTTTCGACCCCTGCCGCATGGGCGGCTTCGACGATGTTCGCCTCGATCATCAGGTTGTCATAGAGGAACTCGGCCGGGAAACTGTCGTTAGCCAGAATTCCACCCACTTTTGCTGCAGCGAGGACGACGACCTGAGGTTTTTCGCGTGCAAACCAATCGCGGACCTGCTGCTGTTCGCGCAAGTCCATGTCCTGGCGCCCGGCGGTCAGGATCTCGCAATTTTCGCTGGCGAGACGCCGCACGATCGCGGAACCCACCATGCCGCGATGGCCTGCGACAAAAATGCGTTTTCCGGTAAGGTCAAACATAGGGAAGGCCACCTCAGGTTCCATGTTGCAATGCCGCATGATTAGCGCGTAAGACCTGTCTTCGCAATTACTTCCGGAAACTTCGCCGAGGCTCTTTGTCTCAAATTCCGGATGTTCTGACTGAAATCACAGGCATCGTTGGCCATTGGACCTTTTGCTGGCGGCAGGTTTCGTATTTGGCAAATGGCGCGCGATTGATCGACGTAGCCGGAGGATGAAAGTGTGGTGAAGGAAAGGTTTTCTTATACCTGGTTCGACGTCTTTCGCTTCCTCGCGGCGACGGCGGTCGTTCTCGAACATGCGCGCGACCTGTTCTGGCAACCGGCGCGGGTGGGGGGCTTCGGCGCGGTCTACAAAGTCGTCTACTTCCTCACCGGGTTCGGGCACGAGGCGGTCATGGTGTTCTTCGTCCTGTCCGGTTTCTGGATCAGTTCGACGGTTGATCGCAAAATGCATCGCCCGGATTTCTGGCCCAGCTATCTGGTCGATCGTATCGTGCGTCTCGAAGTCGTCGTGATCCCGGCGCTGGTCATCGGCGGATTGTTGGATGCCATTGGTGCGTTCGGGCTGCACGGGCCGCTCTACACAGGGAATTCGGGCGCGCAGACGATGACTTACGCGGTCGCATCGCGCTTGCAACCTCAGGTATTCTTTGGAAATATTCTGTTCTTGCAGACACTTGCCGTAGAGACTTTCGGTTCGAACGGGCCCTTGTGGAGCCTTGCGAACGAGTTCTGGTACTACATGTGGTATCCCGCGCTGATGATCCTGGCGGTTCGGCGGCGCGTTTCGCTTCTCCTGGCCAGCCTGCTGGTCGCAGTGCTCTGGCCAAAGCTTCTGCTGGGGTTTGCGGTCTGGCTCATGGGTAGCGCGCTTTACCGTCTGGACAAGCACAAGGTCCTGGCCGCGCGGATCGGCCGACCCGCGAAATGGGGCTTGTGCGCGCTCATGCTGATTCTTTCGCTGATCTCGGCGGGCGCTTCGCGCTTGCAGATCCTGCCTGAGATGTCCGCCGATCTGGTGGTCGGACTGTGCTTTACCGGCCTGTTCTGGTCGTTGCTGCTGCTCGATCCGAAGGTGCCTGGCTTCGCGCGTGCACTGGGTCGCTACGGTGCGGGATCGAGCTTTTCGCTCTACGTCGTGCATTTCCCCTTCGCGGCCCTCGTCGCCGCATTCCTGCTGCGCGGACAGCGGCTCATGCCGGGGCTCACCGCGTTGCTGGTGCTCGGCGTCGTCGTTCTTGCTGCACTTGCGTACGGATGGATTTTTTCGCGGTGGACGGAAGGGCGCACGCCGCTGGTTCGTGCCTTCGTCAAGGCGCGCCTGACGCCGGCTCCCGAATCGTTGGGCGGGCAGTGACGGGCCGCGACACGAGGCCGGAAATCACCCCGGCCCGTCCGTCGTCGCCAAAGTATCCGGGACGTTGTCGCAGCGGCTTTCGAACAGCGTGCTGACGAACGCTTCGCGCCAGTTCAGGACGTCTTCGTCACGGACGGACTGGAGCAGTCGTTCGTGGCGCCTGCGCCGTTCGCCAAGCGGCATCGTCAGCGCTTTTTGGATGGCCTCGCTGACGTGTTCGATCGAGTGCGGATTGACGAGAAGCGCCTCTTCCATCTGCAGGGCCGCCCCGGCGAACTGCGAAAGGATGAGCACGCCGGGATCGTCTTCCTTCTGCGCGGCGACATATTCCTTCGCGACGAGGTTCATGCCGTCGCGCAAGGGGGTCACGAGGCCGACTTCGGCGGCACGATAGAAACCGGCGAGCTGTCGGCGCGGATAACCACGGTTGACGTAGCGGATCGGCACGAAGGCAACGTCGGCGTGGGCGCCGTTGATATGGCCGGTCTTGCGCTCGAGATCCTCGCGGATCTGCTGGTAGCTGGCGACATCGCCGCGCGAGGGGGGCGCAATCTGGAGCAGCACGACTTGCGCGGCCTGGTCCGGATTGTCGGCGAGGAAGCGGCTGAAACTCTCAAAGCGCTCACCCAGCCCCTTGGAATAGTCGAGCCGGTCGACACCGATCAGCATCTTGCGGCCGCGCACACTCGCCTTCAGCTTGTCATGCGCTTCGGCGGCCTCCTGGCTGTTGGCGCCTTCGGTAAACTCGGCAAAGTCGATGCCTATCGGGAACGCGCGCGCGACGATGCGGCGGCCCTGGTACTCGATGCAGCCGTCCGTACCGATTTCAAGCCCCATTTCCTTCTCGAGGTAATGCAGGAAGCTGCCCAGCCACTCTTCGGTCTGGAAGCCGATCACGTCGTAGGCCAGCATCGATTCCACCAGCCGCTCGTGGAAGGGAAGCGATACCAGCAGGCGGGTAGGGGGCCAGGGGGTGTGCAGGAACAGTCCCATGCGGTTCTTCACGCCCTTGCCGCGCAGCAATGAGCCCAGTGGCAGCAGGTGGTAGTCGTGGACCCAGACGAGGTCGTCCTGGTCGATCAGCGGGCGCACCGAATCGGCGAAACGCGCGTTGACCCGCTCGTAGCCCTCGCCGAAGTTGCGGTCGTATTCGGTGAGGTCGATCCGGTAGTGAAAGAGAGGCCACAAGGTGCGGTTCGCGTAGCCGTTGTAGTACTCTTCGATGTCCTGGGGTTCGAGGTCGATCGTGGCCGTCGTCACCCCGTCGTTGCGCTGCATGTCGAGGTGGCCGGTGAAGGTTTCGGTCTCCTGGCCCGACCAGCCGAACCAGATGCCGCGGTGTTCGCGCAGCGCCGAGTTGAGCGCGACCGCGAGCCCCCCTTGCGCACCGGCGGCACCGGCGGCCTTGGGAACCGATACCCGGTTCGAGATCACGATCAGTCGGCTCATGTCTAATCCCCTGTGCAGCGCATCCCTGCGCGAGAAATCCGCATCGCGCGGGTGGAATCCTAGCGCCAGTCGCGCCAGGAACGCGACAGTTGCCCGGCGCAGTTGATGATCCCGACAAGCGAGTAGGTCTGGGGAAAGTTCCCCCACAGCTCGCTCGTCTCGAAGTCCATGTCTTCCGAAAGAAGCCCTGACTTGGTGCGATGGCCAAGCATGGCCTCGAACAGGCGGCGCGCCTCCTCGTCCTGTCCAGAGCGGTGCAGCGCTTCGATCAGCCAGAAGGTGCAGATGTTGAAGGCGGTCTCGGGCAGGCCGAAATCGTCCTCGTTGGCGTAGCGCAGCATGTGCTCGCCGCGGCGCAGGCTTTTCTGGACGGCGGCAAGCGTTGCCTGGAAGCGCGGGTCGTCGGCCTCGACGAAGCGCAGCTCGACCATCTGCAGCAGGCTCGCGTCGAGCTGGTCGCCCCCGAAGGCGGCGGCGTAGTGTCCGCCCGCACCGCCGTCGTCGAAGTCCGGGCCCTCGATCGCGTGCCAGGCGCCTTTCTCGATATTGGCGCGGATCGTATCGGCCCGTTCGCGCCAGAACAGCGTGCGGTCGGAGAGGCCGAGGCGCTCGGCGGCGTTGGCGAGGCGGTCGCACGCCGCCCAGCTCATCACGCTGGAATACGTGTGGACCGCCGTGCGCGTGCGCAGCTCCCACAGGCCCGCATCGGGCTGGTCGTGCGTCTTCCAAGCCATCTCGCCGACCTTCTCGAGGCTCTCGAAATCGTCGTAGTTGGCCATGCGGATCAGGCGCTGGTCCGAAAAGGCCTGGATCGAGGGAAGCACGATCTGGCCGTAGCAGTCGTTCTGGACCTGGTAATAGGCCGCGTTGCCCACGCGCACCGGGCCCATGCCGCGGTAGCCGCACAAGTCGTCGGCCACCCATTCGATGATTTCCTTGGCGCCGCTGACCGCGTAGAGCGGCTGAATGAAGCCGCCTTCGGCGTCGTCGACGATGTTGCGCAAGTAGGCGAGGTACTTTTCCAGGACATCGAGCGCGCCGAGGTGGTTGAGCGCCTGTACGGTGTAGTAGGCGTCGCGGATCCAGCAGTAGCGGTAGTCCCAGTTGCGCTGCGAGCCGGGCGCCTCGGGGATCGAGGTGGTCAGCGCGGCGACGATCGCGCCGGTCTCCTCGTGCTGGCACAGCTTCAGCGTGATTGCCGCGCGGATCACCGCTTCCTGCCAGTCGAGCGGGGTGGCAAGGCTGCGCACCCAGTTGCCCCAGTAGGCATCGGTCAGGCGGTACATCATGCGCAGCTCGTGCTCGACGTTGCCGTTGAAGGGCTCGTCGGGGCCGAGGAAGAAGTGCAGCGGGCGCTCGAGCCGGAACAGCCTTTCGTCGAGCACGTAGCCGATGGGAGCGTCGGTGGTGAGGCGCAGGGCGTTGCGCTCGACCAGATAGCGGATGTGGTTCGAGCCGTGCGTCATCGGCGCGAGCTGCGCGCCGTAGCCGCTCATCGGGGTGAGCACGCAGCGCACCCGTGGCGACCCCGCCACCGGCCGCACGATGCGCGCGTAGGCGACCGGGCGGTACATCCTACCCGATCGCTCGAAGCGCGGGCAGAAGTCGACCACTTCGATGGCGCCGCCATCGGCATCTTCCAGCCGCGAGATCAGGATCGGCGTGTTGCGCACATAGTGCTGGGTCACCGAGACCTGGTTCTCCAGCTCGAAGCGCCAGGTTCCCGCATCCTGCCCCTTGTCGCCGCGCATGAGCGCGCAGAACGTGGGGTCGCCGTCGACTCGCGGCACGCAGCCCCAGACCAGCGCGGCGCGTTCGTCGATGAGGCCGTTGACCTGGCAATTGCCGATCGGCCAGAGTTCGAGCGAACTTGGATGCGCAGCGCCGGCAACGTGCGTGTCGCCTTCGGGCGCGATGCGCGGGGCAGGGCGGGGCGCGGGCTTGGTCGATCTGGTCACGGTCATGTTTGCGTCAGATCCCCTTGGAAGCAGCAGATGGGTTGAGTGCAGCGTCGAGCCAGGCATGGACGGCGTCGACATCGGGCAGGCGCCAGTGCGCGGCGGTCGCGCGCAGTGGGCCGACCAGGACGCCGGCGCCTTCCAGCGATCCAACGGCTTCGAAGGCGTCCTCGTCGGTCACGTCGTCGCCCACGAAGAAGGGGCTCGTGCCCTGGAATTCGGGGCGCTGCATGAAGGCGCGCACCGCCGACCCTTTGTCCGAGCCGGGCATGACCAGCTCGACGACCTGCTTGCCGTGCTTCATCGCGATGCCTTCGCTGCGGGCGATCTCTTCGGCGCAGGCGAGCAGGCCGGTCAGGGCGCCGGGATGGCGGCGGTAGTGGACGGCCACGCTGTGCGGTTTGGGCTCGACGAGCATGTCGCCGTTGGCGCGTGCGAAGCTGGACAGGCGCTCGAGTACGTGCGCGGGCAGGGGTTCGGCAAGGGCCTCGGCCTCACGCGCACCCGCCGGGCGGAATTCGCCGCCGTGCGAGCCGGCGATGGCGACCTCTAGGGGCCCGAGCATCGCCTCGAGCGCGTCGATCGCCCGCCCGCTGACAAGCGCGAGCCGCCCTTCAAGCGCGCGCGCGAGCGCGTGAATCGTCTCGCCCAGCGTATCGGGCACGAAGACCGCGTCGGGGTGATCGGCGATTTCGACGAGGGTGCCGTCGAAGTCGAGGAAAAGCGCCGTGCGCGCGTTCAGGCGCAAAGGGGCAGGGGGCGGGAGATCGCGCGGGGCCGCGCCATGTTCCGCCAGCGAGAGACTGTCGCTCGGATCGGTCATTGTGTTCAGTCTTGCACCATTGGATCGATATGGCCAGCCCTAAGGTAGGCGGACGGGGTGAGTGCCAGGCCCGCGTCGGCAGGGTGACGCGATGCAACGCGCGAGGGATTGCCCGGGGCGGTTTTACGCTCAACAATCGGCAGGCGTTCGGGTTCCAGCCGTTGACCCGGCGGCCCGGCCTTGAAATAGGCACACGGGCGTCCCCGGGGTCGGCCCGCGGGATCGGAACCCTGGAACGGCAAGCGGGAGGACGGCATTTCGATTGTGGAGAAGTGGGGCATCGCGCTCTCGGATTGGGGCCTTGCGGACGTGGCCTGGGCGAGGCCGCTGCTGGCGCTCGCCGGGATCGTGCTGCTGGCCGGTTTCGCGAACTGGCTGACCAAGCGCGTGGTCGTTCATCCGGTTGAACGGCTGATCGCGCGCACGCCCTTGCGCAACGAGGCGGGCGACGTCCGGGCGCTGGTCACCCATTTGTCCAATGTTGTGCCGGCGGTCATCCTGCTGCAGGGCATCGGTGTGATCGGAGGGCTTCCCGATACCCTTGTAAGCGTGGTGCAGGCGCTCGCCCGTGCGTTCATCGTGCTTACGCTGGCGCGCGCGGGCGCAGACCTGCTCGAACTGGGCAACGATGCCTACGAACTCAAGCCGGAGGCGGCCAGCCGGCCGATCAAGGGCTATGTCCAGATCGGCAAGATCGGGGTCTACGCCACGGCCGCCCTGCTGATCGTCGCGATCCTGATCGGCCAGTCGCCGGTGATCCTGCTGTCGGGCCTGGGCGCCGCGGCGGCGGTCCTCATGCTGGTGTTCCGCGACACCATCCTTTCGCTCGTGGCCTCGGTGCAGTTGCGTTCGAACGACATGGTGCGCGTGGGCGACTGGATCGAGATGCCCCAGCTCAACGCCGATGGCGATGTCATCGACATCGCGCTGCACACGATCAAGGTGCAGAATTTCGACAAGACAGTGACCTCGGTTCCGACCGCGAAGCTCATCACCGAATCCTTCCGCAACTGGCGGCACATGCGTGAATGGGGAGGCCGGCGGATCAAGCGCGCGCTCCTGATCGACCAGACGACCGCGGGCTTCCTGTCCGCGGCGCAGTGGGAGGAATTGCGCGCCTTCACGATCCTGCGCCCGTACATGGTGGGAAAGGAACAGGAACTGCGTGAATGGAATGAGGCGCATGCACCGCAGGAGGAGGCCGAGGGCGGCGTGGTCAACCGTCGCCAACCGACCAATCTGGGTACGTTCCGAGCCTACGTCGCTGCCTATCTCCAGGCCCACCCCCGCATCGCCGATCGTGGCACCTTGCTGGTGCGCCAGCTCGATCCGACCGAGAACGGTCTCCCACTTGAGATTTATTGCTTCACGAACACTGTCGACTGGGGGGAATACGAGGCGATTCAGGGGGATATCTTCGACCATCTAGTCGCAATTATGCCCCGCTTCGGCTTGCGCGTTTTTCAGAAGCCCGGCGGAGCTGACCTTGTTCAGGCACTTGGCGGGCTGCGTTCGCCCGTCGACCGGGCGTGAGGTAGATTGCGGGTTCGGGCTAGGAAGGTTGTACAAGATGGCGCAGTGCAACCCCCTGGGGAGGGCGCCACCTTCGTCATCCGCAGCTGCAGCCAGTACCTTCCCAACAAGTTGCGAGGCTGGCGTTGCAATGCAGCATAAATGCAGTATCCACTGCTTACAGAGAGCTGAATTTTTCAAATGTGGAAGTGGGGAATGGCAGAAATAGTTCCAGTTATCCTTTGCGGAGGGAACGGCACGCGACTCTGGCCGCGAAGCCGCGCCTCGAAGCCAAAGCCGTTTCTGCCCTTGGTCGGCAAGCAGACCCTGTTCGAACAGGCCGTTTCGCGTTGTCCGGCGTCGGCCGGCTTCTCGGCTCCCTTCGTCGTCACCGGTGCGGCGCATCTCGAGCATGTCGAGGCCCAACTCGAACAGGCTGAGGGCAGCCGGATCATCGTCGAACCGATGGCGCGCAATACGGCCGCGGCCATCGCGCTCGCGGCTTATGGCCTGCCGGCGGACACGATCATGCTGGTCTGCCCGAGCGACCACCACATCGGCCGCCCCGATGCGTTCATCGAGGCGGCCCAAGCCGCCGCGGCGTTGGCCAGTGAGGGGTGGCTGGTCTCCTTCGGCATCGAGGCTACCGCGCCCGAAACCGGGTTCGGCTACCTGAAGCGCGGAGAGGCGATCGCGGCGGCCGACGGGGCTGCCGGTTTTCGCACCGCGCAATTCGTGGAGAAGCCGGATCTGGCGCGGGCGCAGGCCTTTCTCGCGGATGGCAGCTACTCGTGGAATGGCGGGATCTTCGCCTTCCGGGTGCAGGATTTCCTGGCCGAACTGGAAGCCCATCGCCCGCAGATCGCCGGGAAAGTGCGCGAAGCCGTGGAGAAGGGCCGCCTCGAGGGCCGCAATTTCCACCCCGACGCCGCTACTTTCGCGCTCGTGGAAGGCGATTCGGTCGACTACGCGGTGATGGAAAACACGACCAAGGCCGCGATGGTCCCCGCCGCCATGCAGTGGTCCGATATCGGCAACTGGCACGCCCTGCACGAGGCCCTCGACCACGATGATGCGGGCAACACCACGCGCGTGACGGGCGAAGTCGAACTGGTCGACTGCCGCAACGTGCTTGTCGACAGCGACGGGCCGCGGGTCTCGGTGATCGGACTTGAAGATGTGGTCGTCGTCGTCGATGGAGACGACGTGATGGTGACGAGCGTCGCGGGCGCGCAAAAGGTCGGCGCCTTGCGCGGCGCCAAGAACCAGTAAGGGCCGCAGGGGTCCAAGATCAAGTCTTTGTAAGGATTTCAGATGATTGCCTCGCTTCCTGTGCGTCAGGTGGAAAAGCCCTGGGGTAAGGACCACCTGCCGGAACCCTTCGTCGCGCCCGAGGGCAAGCGGATCGGCGAGATCTGGTTCGAACCTCCGGCCGAGCTGCCCGAATTGCTGGTGAAGTACATTTTCGCCAGCGAGAAGCTCTCGGTTCAGGTCCACCCTTCCGATGCGCAGACCCAGGCACAGGGCATCGGCCGCCAGGGCAAGGAAGAATGCTGGCTGATCGTCGCCGCCGAGCCGGGCGCGACGCTGGGCATCGGGTTCGACGAAGCCATCGACGAGGCCGCGATGCGCGCCGCTGCGCTCGACGGCTCGATCGAGGGCAAGATGACCTGGCACGCGGTCGAGCCGGGGGATTTCTTCTACATCCCGGCCAACACCGTCCACGCCATCGGCGCTGGCGTCAGCCTGATCGAGGTGCAGCAGAACAGCGACATCACGTACCGTCTCTACGACTACGGGCGCCCGCGCGAACTGCACCTCGAGGAAGGCATGGCGGTCGCGCAGGGCACCGTCTACGACCTTGCGAAATGGTCGGCCAAGGTTCCCTCGCACGGTTCGCGCACGCTCGTCGACGGCCCGCTGTTCTACCTCGACCAGGTCGAGGGTGCGCCGGAGGCCGCGATTGCCGCGCGCTATCCGGGAGCCTTGCTCGTGATCCCGCGCGAAGGTCGCGTGACCGTGCGTGGCGAGGACCTGCGGCCCGGTGGTTGCGCGCTGGCTACGAGTTTGTCCGAAGTCGTATTCGACGAGGATGCCGTCTGCCTTCTCGCGCGTGGCGGCTGAGCCGGAGGCGGGCAGGGCATTTTTTCGGACCGGTGCATCTGCGCCAGTGGCCGCGCGCCGCGCACTCTGGCATGGGGGCTTGCCGCAAGGCTCCCCGGACCGGGGCGACGGCGAAATTTTCGAAGGCTAGGGGTTGGGAATGAAGGAAATTGTCGCGTTCGATCTCGACGGCACGCTGGCCCTGAGCAAGCAGCCGCTGACTGATGAGATGGCCGATCTTATGGCTGGCTTGCTGGAAGTCGCGCAAGTCGCGGTGATTTCGGGCGGGGATTGGCCGCAGTTCCAGAAGCAGGTCGCCTCGCGCCTGCCCGCGCACGCCGATCTCTCGCGCTTGTGGATGATGCCGACCAGCGGCGCGAAGCTTTACGTGCACCGCGACGGCGCCTGGACCCCGGTCTATGCCGAGCTGTTCACCGACCAGCAGAAGGCCGAGATCCTGGCGGCGTTCGACGCCTCGCTCGAGGCGACCGGCTTTGTGCCCGAGCAAACCTGGGGCGAGCGGATCGAGGATCGCGGCAGCCAGATCACCTTCTCCGCGCTCGGCCAGCAGGCCCCGCTCGAGGCCAAGGAAGTCTGGGACCCCGATTTCGCCAAGCGCAAAGTGATCCAGGCCGATCTCGTCACGCGCCTGCCCGGAGTCTCGGTCAACCTGGGCGGCGCGACCTCGGTCGACATCACCCAGCCCGGCGTCGACAAGGCCTGGGGCCTCAAGCGTCTTGCCGAACATTCGGGGGTGGCCGAGGACAAGATGCTGTTCATCGGCGATGCCATCTTCCCGGGCGGCAACGACTATCCGGCCAAGGCTATGGGGCTCGACACGGTCTGCGTGCGCGACCCGTCCGACACCGCCAATGTCGTCACCGCGATCATCGCCTGCCAGAAGGGCGCGTAATCGCGCGTGCGGAGTGAAGGCCTGCGCAAGCGACGGATGACGCGATGCCGGCCTTCTACCTGACGTTCCTCGCCGTGCTCCTGGTGGGTGCGGGCGCGCGCGACCAGTTGACGATCGCGACCCTGTCGGCGCGCCAGAACGGGCGTCCCGCGATCCTCGTCGTGGCTGCGCTCTGCACCGTGCTGAGCTGTGCGCTCGCGGGATGGGTCGCGCAGGCGATGGTGGGCGAGCTCCCGCCTCCGGCGCGGCCGATCTTCGCGGCGATCGCGCTGGGTCTTGCCGGCCTGGAATCGCTGGCCCTGCGGGTTCGCCGCGCGTGGAAGGAGCCGACCCATTCGCTTGGCGCGCTTTTCCTCGTGATCCTGGGCCACCAGGTGAGCGACGCGGCGCGGTTCCTGATCGTCGGGCTCGGCGTCGCGATGGCGGCGCCCTATCTCGCCTGCGGGGCTGGCGCGCTGTCGAGCCTGGTGTTGGTCGGGCTCGCTTGGGCGATGCCCGACTTTGTCAGCCATCGAGCCCTTGGCGGGTTTCGCCGGGTGGCGGGAGGCGTGCTGGTGGCAGTCGCGCTCTACCTTGCACTTGCACAAATGCGTATATTGTAATCGATTTTTTCGATCGAACAAAACCTTCTAATTCGTGTTTCCAATCATATATCGTGGCTGCCAGGTGATGGTGGCAGACAACCTAGGAGGGAAATTTCGATGGCCAGCAATGACAACGCCAAGGGTGCGCTGATCGACAGCCTGAACGGGCTTCTCGCGGATACCTTTGCGCTCTACATCAAGACCAAGAACTTCCACTGGCACGTCAAGGGGCCTCAGTTCCGCGACCTGCACCTGCTGTTCGACGACCAGGCGGCGCAAGTCCAGGCGCTGATCGACACGATTGCCGAACGCGTGCGCAAGCAGGGCGGCACCACGCTGACCAGCCCCGACGCGATTGTTTCCAAGACCAAGATCGCGCCGCAGGATTCCACCTCGATCGAGCCGATGGCGATGGTCAAGGAACTGATGGACGACAACATCGCCTATATCGAGCGCCTGCGCGAAGTGAAGGCGGCGGCTGGCGAAGCGGGCGACAACGCCACCGACGGCATCGTGGACGACTGGACCGACCAGGCCGAGGAACGCGCCTGGTTCCTGCGCGAGATCATCGCCTGATCGCCACGCCATAAGCGGGGCCGCGCGAGCGCGCCGCACGCAATCGGCACATAAGCAATCAGCAGAAGGGTCGGCTGCCGTATCGGGTGGCCGGCCCTTCTGCGTTCCGGGGCAGGGTGAAGCGGGCCACGCAAATGTGTGCGGGCGCGCACATTGGGGTTGCAGGGCAAGGGGCAGGTGGTAGACCGGCGGGCATGTCGCAGCCCGAAATCATTGCCGGCGCCGATAACGGTGCCATTGCCGCCTGGGTGGCGGAACGTCTTCATGGCGCCCTTTCCGTCTCGGCCGAAGTCGCGATCACCGTCCCGGGTGGTTCGACGCCGTTCCCGATCTTCGAGATCCTGGCCTCCTCGGACCTGCCCTGGTCGCGCATCAGCGTGTGGCCGGGCGACGATCGCATCGTGGCCGAGGACCATGCCGCCAGCAACGTTGGCAAGATTCGCGCCCTGCTCGAGCCGGCCGGGGCCCGGATCGTCCCCCTGACCGAGACGGCACGGCCCCCGCATTTCGCGCTGGCCTGGCTGGGCATGGGCGGCGATGGGCACATCGCCTCGCTCTTTCCCAATACCGACCCGCAAGTCGACGATCCGGCCCCGGTGCGGCGCCTGACACCCGATCCCTTGCCGCCCGAGGCGCCGTTCGATCGCGTCAGCCTGACCATCCCCTCGCTGGTCAACGCCGACCAGGTCATGTTCGTGATCCGGGGCGCCGACAAGCGGCTCGTGTTCGACGCGGCCGTCGCGGGCGAGAACGACCTGCCCGTGGCACGTTTCCTCGGCGCCTACCCGAACGCGGTGACCTGCTTCTGCTGAAGCGGCTTCTCCACGCGCTGCCCGCGCCGCTCCACCGCTCGCTCTTCCGCCTTGCCCATGGCCTGCGCAAGCAGGTGTGGAAGTGGCGCAAGCCCACCGTCGAGGGCGTGAGGGTGCTCGCGCTCGATCCTGCGGGGCACGTGATCCTGGTGCGGCACAGCTATGGTTCGGACAAGTGGATGCCGCCGGGCGGTGGCCTCAAGGCGGGCGAGGATCCGGTCGGCGCGGGCGCGCGCGAACTGCTCGAGGAGACCGGCTGCCACTTGCGCGACGGGCGGCGGGTCGCGCTGTCCGACGAAGACCTCCACGGCGCGAGCAATGTGGTCCATGTCGTCGTGGGGCAAACCAGCGAAGATCCCGTGCCGGACGGGCGCGAGATCGTGGAAGCGCGGGCTTTCGCGATCGATGCCTTGCCCGAAGCCATGCCCGCTGGCCTTGCCGACCTGATCAGCGGCTGGATCGCGGCACGCTAGAGCATTTTTCAGTCAGGTGGAATCACCTGACGGTTCAGAAAATGCGTCAAAACAACAAGCTAGAGCGGTCGATCTGATGCAATCTGATCGTAAACCGCTCTAGAGCAACGACAGCTGACCATCCTTCTCGGCGCGCGCCGGGCTCGCCTTCGCGTCCTGCTCGAGCGCCGAGAGCGTCAGGCCCATCAGGCGAATCGGCTGGGGCAGGGGGAGCAGATCCTCGAGCAGCGCTCGGCCAAGGGCGGCGAACTCGGCCTTGTCGGCGACCCACTGGTGGACCGAGCGTGCGCGGGTGATCGTGGTGAAATCGGCGTAACGCAGCTTGAGCGTCACCGTGCGGCCGCGGGCATCGGCGCGCGCGATGCGTTCCCACACCGTCTCGATGATCGTCTCGAGCGTGTCGCGAAGCTGCGCCAGGTCCTTGATGTTCTCGGCGAAGGTGCGCTCGCCGCCTACCGACTTGCGGGGGCGATCGGGGCGTACCTGGCGCAAGTCGACGCCGCGCGCGGCGCGAAACAGGTACTCGGCGAAGCTGCCGAAATGCATGCGCAGGAAGGCGAGGTCCTTCGCCGCAAGGTCCGCGCCGGTCGCAATGCCCAGCTTCGCCATCTTCTCCGCGCCGCGCGGGCCCACGCCGTGGAAGCGGCGCACGGGCAGCGTCGCGACGAAGGCGGCACCCTCGCCGGGGCGGATCACGCACAGGCCGTCGGGCTTGTTCTGGTCGCTCGCGAGCTTGGCGAGGAACTTGTTGTACGAGACCCCGGCGCTGGCGGTGAGGCCGGTGTCGGCCTTGATCCGGGCACGGATCTCCTGCGCAATGCGCGTCGCGGACCCCAGCCCTTTGCGGTCCTCGGTGACGTCGAGATAGGCCTCGTCGAGCGAGAGCGGCTCGACCTGGGGGGTGTAGTCGAGAAAGATCGCGCGGATCTGCTGGCTGACCGCGCGGTAGACGTCGAAGCGCGACTTGCGGAAGATGAGATCGGGGCACAGGCGCAGCGCCCGCGAAGAGGGCATGGCCGAGCGCACCCCGAACACGCGCGCCTCGTAGCTGGCGGCTGCAACGACGCCGCGCCCCGAGGCGCCGCCCACCGCCACGGGCTTGCCGCGCAGCGAGGGATCGTCGCGCTGTTCGACGCTGGCGAAGAAGGCATCCATGTCGACATGGATGATCTTGCGCAGGCCCTCGGCTTCGTCCTCGTCCGGATTGTCGTGGGGGTACATGGTGTCCCATATAGGGGTTGCCGATTGAAATGTATTGGTGCAGGTGCGAATCTGCTGGCCTAAATTTCGCAACTGCGGCATGCGCGCGGAATGACCGGTGCACATCCCCAAGACGATGCCTTCCCCATGGGCCAGGCCGAGTTCGTCGGCCTGATGGCCGCGATGCAGGCGCTCATGTCGCTCTCGATCGACGTCATGCTCCCTGCGCTGGGCCATATCTCGAACGATCTGGGGGTTTCCGGAGCCAACGAACGCCAGTTGGTGGTCGGGGTGTTCATGACCTGTGCGGGGATCGGTTCCTTGTTTCCCGGCGCGCTTGCCGACCGCTTCGGGCGGCGCCGGGTCGTCCTGTTCGCGACAGCGGGCAATTTCATCGCCACGTTCGTCTGCGCGATCTCGCCCAGTTTTCCGGTCCTCCTGCTCGCGCGCGGGATCGCGGGCCTTTTGACCTCGGCGATGATGGTCATGCCCATGACGATCCTGCGCGACCGTTACGAGGGCGATGCCATGGCGCGGACCCAGTCGTTGATCGCGACGACGTTCATGGTGGTGCCGATGATCGCGCCGATGGTCGGCCAGGCGATCATGCTGGTGGCGGGCTGGCGCTGGATCTTCGGGGTTACCTGCGCGATGGGCGTGGTGGTGTTCATCTGGGCGGGCCTGCGCCTGCCCGAAACGCTTCTGCCCGAGAACAAGCAGGAGATACGTCCACTGGTGATCGTGGGGAACATGCGCCTCGCACTCACCGAGCGTTCGGCGATCGGCTATTTCCTGGGGGCCGCTTTCGTCCAGGCTGGCCTGTTCGGCTATCTCAACAGCGCGCAGCAGCTGGTCGGCGAGACGCTGGGCGCGGGCACCCTGTTCCCCGTCCTGTTCGGACTCATGGCGCTGGTCATGGCGGGGGCGAACTTCATCAATGCGCGCATCGTCGTCGCCTTCGGTGCGCGGCGCGTGTCGCACTGCGCGCTGTTCGTGTTCATCGTCATGGGCGCGATCCACGCCCTCGTGGCGATGAGCGGCAAGGAGGGTCTGTGGGCCTTCGTCGTCTTGATGACCATTTCGATGTGCATGCTCAGCTTCATCGCCGCGAACTTCCAGGCGATCTCGCTTCAGCCGTTCGCCCGCATCGCGGGGGCCGCGGCTTCGGTCATGTCGTTCGTGCGCATGGTGCTGAGCTCGCTCATCGGCGCGGCGATCGGACTGTCGTTTGACGGGACCGCGCTGCCGATCGCGGGCAGCATGGCGGTTCTGGGCGTGATGGCGCTGGCAATGGTGCTTTATTCCGAACGCGGCAAGCTGTTCCGTCGCATCAATCCGCCCGAATACTACCGCCAGAACCAGCCGCCCAAGACGCCCCCGCACGGCGGCTGATCGCACGGCTCGGACGTCGTGCGATCAGGCTGCGCGGCGAGCTGAGGGGTCAGACCCCGCGTCGGCCGCCGCGGAAGAGCTGCACGAGGCCCACGATCACGGCGATCACCAGCAGGACGTGGATGAGCGCGCTCGACACGTGGAACACGACGAAGCCGAGCAGCCAGAGAACGAGCAGGATGGCGGCGATTGTGAAAAGCATGGGGTGTCTCCTTGGAGAGGAATAGAATTCTGAAACGCGCAAAGGGCGGTTAGGCTCCGCGCCCCGCGAGTTTCGTTGCGAGCCGGTTGTCGCACGCCGGGCCCGGGCGGTGGCAGAACGCTTGCGGGACTCTCCCATCGTGCGCATGCACGGTGTTGCGACCGCGAATCGCCCTTGCTCGATGCGAATTCGCCGTTGCGGCTCTTCGGGACGCACCCGTTTCTTCGCGAAACGCCGGAGCCAGATTGCTGTCCAAAAAAGGGGCCGTCTGCGTCCTTCTGCCGTCTCGATGCGTTCTTGTGCGTGGGCAAGGGGATGTCCACATCACGCGTGCATGGACGCGCATCCATCTTCCAGGCCCGATTGCGAAGCCGACGAGACATCGCTCGAGGACCTGCTCGCGCGGGTCGCGGCCTGTCGGGTCTGTGCTGGCGCTCTCGCGCACCCGCCGCGCCCGGTCGTGCAGATCGGAAGGCGTGCACGGATTCTTGTCATCGGTCAGGCACCGGGAACCCGCGTCCACGCCAGCGGGCGCGCCTGGGACGATGACAGCGGGGATCGGTTGCGCGGCTGGACCGGCCTTGCGGACGCAACTTTCTACAACGCCGAGCGCGTCGCCCACATGCCCAGTGGTTTCTGCTATCCGGGCAAGGGGACGGGCGGCGACCTGCCGCCCCGGCGCGAATGCGCGCCCTTGTGGCACGCGCCCTTGCGCGCGCACATGCCCGAGGTGCGCCTCACCCTGCTGGTCGGCCTCCACGCGCAGAAACGCTACCTGCCGCGCGGCTTTGCGGGCAGCTTGACACAGGCCGTCGCGCGCTGGCGCGACGCCCCGCAAGGCGTTCTGCCGCTGCCCCACCCCAGTTGGCGCAGCCGCCTGTGGATGGCGCGCCATCCCTGGTTCGAGGCCGAGCTCCTCCCGAATCTGCGCGCCCGTGTCGAGCAAGCCCTCGCGAGCGCGCAACCGGCCAAGGACTAGAAGGTATAGGCGATGCCGAGCCCGCCCAGCCACTGGTCGGGTGAGCCGCGCAGGCTGGTGTAGGGCGTCGTCTTGCCGTCGCCGAGCATGCGTGAGTAGGCGGCAAGACCGAGCACGGCGAAGCCGCCGTCGCGCAAGTCTCCGGAAAGGTCCCAGGCGACCAGTGCGCCCGCGCCCACCTTGTCCCAGCCGCCCTTGGCGTTGAACTGGGGCAGGCCGCTCGCCGAACTCTGGGCGGGCGTCACCGAATAGTAGTAGCGCGCATAGCTGTCGTCGGCATGGTGGGCATAGGCCATCGTGGTCAGCAGCACGCCCTTGCTGAGAGGGGTGTTGTAGCTGATCGCGGGGCGCACCGTCATGCCGCCATAGGCGCCTGCGACGTCCCATTTGACGTCGCTCGAAATCGTGACCCAGTCGTAGTCGTGGAGCACGCGGTTGATGCGCAGCCCGGCGTTGGCGCCCAGTTCGACCGCCATGTCGAGCTTGCCCGCGGCAGCGACCACCGGGTCCTTGATGCCGCGCGCGCGGTTGAGCGAGAGCCCCACGGCCGGTCCGAAGGCGAGGCCGACCTTGGCCCCGCGCGCATCGGGGATCACGTCGAGCGCGACGCCGCCCTGGCGCGGATTGATGGTCACGCCCCCGATGCGGCCCCGGATGGCCGGCAGCGGCGAAATTCGCCCGTCGTCCGAACCGTCGTAGCTGGGGCCATATAGAGCGCCGAGGCCGATGGTCAGGCTATCGCCCTCGAAGACGTTGCGCTTGGGCTCGGCGTCGTCCTGAGCGTGCGCGGCGGTGCTGGCGGCCAAAAGCGTGGCACTGGCCAGCAGGGCGGCGCAGATCGAATTTTTCATTTGATTCCCCAGTTGCTTGCGTTGGGCGAGCAACGTTCCAGCGCGCAGAACGTTTCCGCCGGGAGCATGGGCCTGGGGCGGGAATGTAAATCGGGGATGCGCGCGGTGTGTCGGAACGTATCAGGTCGGGGGTTCGGGAAGCGTGTCGTTGCCCTCTCCGAGCTTGCGCTGCATGAGGAAGACGTCGATCCACTGGCCGTGCTTCCAGCCTGCCCCCGAGAGCGTGCCGATCGGAAGGTAGCCCGCGCGGGCATGGAGGATCACCGAAGTCGGCTCGGACGAGGCGATCACCGCGAAGGCCTGGCGAAAGCCGCGTTTCTCGCATTCGTCGACAAGCGCCGCGATCAGGCTCGAGCCGATGCCGCGCCCCAGGCTGTCGGGGCGCACGAAGATGGTGGTTTCCACGCTGTAGCGGTAGCCCACGCGCGGGCCATAGCGCTGGGCATAACCGAAGCCGAGGACCTTGCCGTTCTCGTCGCGCGAAACCAGAAACGGATAGCCGTACTGCGTGAGATCGTCGATGCGCCGGCGGATGATGTCGCAACCGGGCGGCTCGGTCTCGAAAGTCGCGGTGCTTTGCAGCACGTAATGCGAATATATTTCGGTGATCGATTCCGCATCCTCGAAGGAGGCGTCCTCGACTGTCAGTTCGTCTTTTGTCATCGTGATGACAATGCCGCAAAGCAGCATGCTTGCCAAGTTGGCCCGTCCTACCTGTAATACTGAGCGTCTTGTTAATGACTGACCATGGCTGTGATCTGGCTATTCTGGGGGGCGGGCTTTCGGGGGCGCTGGTCGCCCTGGCGCTGGCGCGCACGCGTCCCGAACTGCGGATCGCGCTTGTCGAGCAGGGCGAGCGATTCGGGGGCGATCATGTCTGGTCCTACTTCGACAGCGATCTCGCGCCCGAGGGCTGGGACCTGCTTGCGCCGCTCGTCGCGGCGCGCTGGGACGGCTACGCGGTCCGATTCCCGGGCTACGAACGCACCCTCGAGACGCCCTACGCAAGCGTGACCAGCGAACGGCTCGACGCACACCTGCGTGAAGTTCTTCCGCCCGAGGCCCGTTTCCTGGGCGCGCGGGTCGTCGCGGCCGATGCCGGCCATGTCGCGCTCGCCGATGGCCGGCGCATCACCGCCGGGGCGGTTCTCGACGCGCGCGGGGGGCGGGGGCTGGCGCACATGTGCGGCGGCTGGCAGGTCTTCCTGGGTCAGATGCTGGAGCTCGAGGCACCCCATGGCCTGTCGCGGCCGGTGGTGATGGACGCCGATGTCGAGCAACTGGACGGCTACCGCTTCGTCTACCTTTTGCCCTTCTCGCCGACGCGGATCTTCGTCGAGGATACTTATTACGCCGATGCCCCCCGGATCGAGCGCGAGGTGCTGGCGGCGCGTATTGCGGCCTATGTGGCGGCGCGCGGCTGGCGGGTGCGCGGCTGCGCTTACGAGGAGGCGGGCGCGCTTCCGGTGATCGCCTCGGGCGATTTCGAGGCCTTCTGGAACGCGCCGGGCGAAGACGCCGCGAGCGCCATTGCGGCCCGCGCCGGGGTGCGCGCCGCCCTCGTTCACCCACTGACCTCGTATTCGCTGCCCGATGCTGTACGCTTCGCGCTCCATCTCGCCGGGCTCGACAATGTCTCCGGGGAGAGCCTAGGAAGGACCTGTCATGATTGGGCCGCACACCACTGGCGCGAAGGGCGCTTCTACCGCATGCTGACGACAATGCTGTTCGGCGCCGCCGCGCCCCACGAGCGATGGCGCATGCTCGCGCGTTTCTACCGCCTGCCCGCGCCCCTGATCGAGCGCTTCTACGCCGGCCGGTCGAGCCTTGCGGACATGGCGCGCGTCCTTGCCGGAAAGCCGCCGGTGCCAGTGGGCGCGGCGCTTGGCGCGCTTGTCGGGCGCGGACGGCCGCTCGCGGACCTCGCCCCGCCGGGCGCTGTGGGAGCGACGCGATGAAGCGGGCCTGTGTCATCGGTGCGGGGTTCGGCGGTCTGGCGCTGGCGATCCGCCTGCAGGCTTCCGGGATCGCGACCACGCTCGTCGAGGCGCGCGACAAGCCGGGCGGGCGGGCCTACTACTGGGAGCGGGAGGGGTTCACCTTCGACGCCGGCCCCACCGTCATCACCGATCCCGACTGCCTGCGCGAGCTGTGGATCACCGCCGGGCAGGACATGGCCGACGATGTCACGCTGATGCCGGTCATGCCCTTCTACCGGCTCAACTGGACCGACGGCGTCTCGTTCGACTATTCGAACGACGAGCCCGCGCTGCACCGCGAGATCGCGCGCATCGCCCCGCAGGACCTTGCCGGATACGACGAGTTCCAGCGCTACGCGGCGGGGGTGTGGCAGGAGGGCTACGTCAAGCTTGGCCACGAATCGTTCCTCGATTTCAGCAAGATGATCAAGGCCGCCCCGGCGCTGGCACGCTATCAGGCGTGGCGCTCGGTCTATTCGATGGTCTCCAGCTTCGTGAAGGACGAGCATCTGCGCCAGGCGCTCTCGTTCCACACCCTGCTGGTAGGCGGCAACCCGATGAGCACGAGCGCGATCTACGCGCTCATCCACAAGCTGGAGAAGGACGGCGGCGTGTGGTGGGCGAAGGGCGGCACCAACCGCCTTGTCGCGGGCATGGTCGCGCTGTTCGAGCGGATCGGGGGAACTATGCGCCTGGGCGACAAGGTCGTGCAGGTCCACACCGTGGGCGACATGGCGACCGAGGTGGAATGCGCCAGCGGCTGGCGCGAGCGCTTCGATGCGGTCGCCTCGAACGGCGACATCATGCACACCTACCGCGACCTGCTGTCGGACAACCGGCGCGGCGCGCAGATGGCGAAGAAACTGGCGACCAAGCGTTTCTCGCCCAGCCTTTTCGTGGTCCACTTCGGGCTCGAGGGGACCTGGCCGGGGATCCCGCACCACACGATCTTGTTCGGTCCGCGCTACAAGGGCCTGCTCGACGACATCTACGAGCATGGCGTGCTGCCGCGCGATTTCTCGATCTACCTGCACCATCCCACGGTCACCGACCCCTCGATGGCACCGCCGGGCAAGAGCACATTCTACGCGCTGATCCCGGTTGCCAACATGGGCAAGCTGCCGATCGACTGGGACGAGGTCGGCCCGATCCTCGAGGAGCGCGTGCTGGCCGAAGTCGGCCGCCGTCTCGTGCCCGACATAAAGGACCGGCTGGTGACCAGTTTCCATTACGCGCCCAACGACTTCGAGGCCGATCTTGCCGCCTACAAGGGCAGCGCCTTCAGCCTCGAGCCGATCCTCACGCAAAGCGCCTGGTTCCGCGGCCACAACCGGGATGACCAGCTGCGCAATTTCTACCTCGTGGGCGCGGGCACGCATCCGGGGGCAGGCATTCCCGGGGTCGTGGGCAGCGCCAAGGCGACCGCCAAGCTCATGCTGGGCGACATCGCATGAGGGCGCGCGAACTGGCCGCACTGCGCCAGGCCTGGGGCTGGACGGGGGTTGAATTCAGCGAGATCGTCGCCCATTCGCTGTTCGGCCACCTGCTCGTGCTCGATGCCTCGGGCACCTATCACTATCTCGATGCCGAGCTTCTCGAACTGGCCGAGCTGGGCGATGAAGCGGCGGCCCAGGCGCACATGGCCAGCCCCGAGACCCAGATCATTTGGCGCGCCGATGCCCATGTCGCGGCCGCCGACGCCCGGCTCGGCGCGACCTTGCTTGGCGAAGTCTACGGTTTTCGGCCCGAGGCGCTCATTGCGGGGGACTACGAGAGCGAGAACATGGTGCGTATCGATCTGGCGACCTACATCCGCTTCACCGGCGACATCGCCGGACAGATCAAGGACCTGCCCGAAGGCGCGCAGGTCCATTTCGAGGTGACTGACTGAAATGAAACGTCTTGCTGTCTATTGTGGCTCGGCCACGCCGCAGGATCCGCGCTACGTCGAACTCGCCCGCGAGGTCGGCGCAACGCTCGCGGGAATGGGCATCGGCGTGGTCTACGGGGGCGGCCGGCTGGGCCTGATGGGCGCGGTTGCCTCGGGAGCGCTCGAGGCGGGCGGCGAAGTGATCGGGGTCATCCCCGAGGCGCTCACCGGGGCCAACGGGCGCGGCGGCGAAGTGGCCAATCACGCCTGCACAGAGCTTCACATCGTCAAGGACATGCACGAGCGAAAGGCCGCCTTCACGCGGCTTTCGGACGGCTTCGTGGTGTTGCCGGGCGGGGTCGGCACGATGGACGAGCTGTGGGAGGCGGTGAGCTGGTCGCAGCTGGGCTATCACGACAAGCCGGTCGGCGTGCTCAACGCCTTCGGGTTCTACGACGGATTGCTCGCCTTCAACCGGCACATGGCGGAGGTCGGCTTCGTGCGGCCCGCGCACCAGGGCATCATCCTGGCCGAGACCGAACTCGATCTGCTGCTCGAACGCATGCGCGCGCACGAGCCGATCGTGCCGATCGTGAAGATGGATCCCGACACCTTGTGAGGCGAGCGGGGCTCCTTCGCATCGATCGGACTGCGGACACGGGGAGGGTGACTGCGTGAGCGGGGCCCCGCCTTACGATCGCGCCGCGCTCGTGTGGTTCGCGCGCCAGTCGATCCGCATGGGCTCGAAGAGCTTCTCGGCCGCGAGCCGGCTGTTCGACCGCACCACGCGCGAGCGCGTCTGGCTGCTCTACGCCTGGTGCCGTGCCTGCGACGACATTGCCGACGACCAGGACCACGGCCGTGGTCGCGGGAGCGGCGCGATCGGTCCACTCGACGCCGATTCGCGCCTGGCCACGATCCGCACCCTGACCGAACTGGCACTGGCGGGCGAGCAGACGGGATCGCAGGCCTTCGACGCACTCGGGCAGCTCGTGCGCGAGGTGCCGATCCAGCCCGCCATGATCGAGGACGTGATCGCGGGCTTCGCGCTCGACGCGCAGGAATGGCGGCCGCGATCGGAGGCCGACATGCTGCGCTACTGCTACCACGTGGCAGGGGCCGTCGGCGTGTTGATGGCCGTGGTCATGGGCGTGCCGGCCGAGGACGGCGATGCCTTGGCGGCCGATACGCTCGACCGGGCCTGCGACCTGGGCATCGCGTTCCAGCTTGCCAACATCGTGCGCGACGTGTGGGAGGACGATGCCAACGGGCGCTGCTACCTGCCCGTGGAATGGCTGGTGGAAGCCGACATTCCCCCCGGCGAACTGACCAAGCCACACTACCGCGCGCGGCTGGTGCGGGTGGTGGCGCAGGCCTGCGCGCTGGCGCGCGGTTACGAGGCCTCCTCGCGGGAGGGGGCGATGCGGCTGCCGTTTCGCCAGCGCTGGGCAATCCTGGCGGCGGCGAACATCTACGGCGGGATCGGGCGCGAAGTGGAGCGGCTGGGGCCCCATGCCTGGGACCACCGGGTCTCGACCTCGAAACTCGCCAAGGTGGGCATGCTGGCCGCCGCCGGACGCGAGGCGTGGCGCGGCACATGCTTGCCGGGCACCCGTCCGGGGCTCTCGCGCCGCGATCTGGTCGCGCTCGCGCGGGGCGCCTGAACCGGTCCAATCGCGGTCTTTGCGCCAGCGCAAGGTACTGGACAGCGAAAGGCGCATGTTCCAGTCTTCCCGGATAAGAAGATCGGGAGACCAGCCAGCGATGCCAGAATTCTCAGTCGCGCCCGCGTGGACCGCGTTGTTCATCGGCCTCTTCGCACTCTTCGCCGGCATCGGCGAATGGCGAAAGCCGGGCCACTGGCACAAGCTTATCGGTGAGATCGTTGCCTCGCCCGCGCTGCAGATGGTCACCGGCCTGGTCGAACTGTTCCTGGGCGCGGTGGTCTATCTCGCCAACCCCTGGGCCTCGCCCGACTGGCTTTCCAGCCTGATGAGCGTGGTCGGCGGCCTGATGTGCATCGAGGCCTTGATGGTGCTCGCCTTTTCCGACGTCTACATGGCCTTCTGGCTGCGCCGTTTCGGGCCGCTCTCGCGGCTGTGGTGCGGGGCTTCGATCGTGATCGGTGCGGGCCTGATCACGGTGGGCGCGCTCCACTTCTAGGCGTTCACCCGCATTTCGAGGAGCGAAGACGAATAAGGCGCGACGAGCGCCTGTGCCTTGCCCCATCCGCCACGAAGCCAGGTCTCGTGCGCTCTGGGATCCGGCGGCAGGATCACCGGCATCGTCTCGCGCCCCTCGGCGCGCAGAGCGGCATTTGCCTCGCAGGTCACGAGCGCGAAGGTCGGGATTTCACTGTCCTTCCACACCCCGGCGAAGGCGAAGAGCGGCTGGTCGGCGCATGCAAACCAGCACTGGCGCCGCTTGCCGTCGGTGGGTGAGGTCCTGCCCCATTCCATGAAGGCGCTGGCCGGGACCAGGCAGCGGAATTCGGGATTGCGCAAGTTTCCCACCCAGAAAGGGCTCTCGAGATTGCGTGCAGTGAGGATGCCGTGCTGGCGCCCGTCCTCGAAGCTGCGCGGTGGGGGGACGCCCCATAGCCGGGGCACCATCCGGCGCGGCTGGCGGGTCTGCGGCATCGGCCCGGCAACCGCTTCGCGCCCGGCGGTGATGACCGGCGCGAATTGTCCCGGGCCTACCGGACCGCCTGCCCAGGGATCGCCGCGCGTGTCGGTCTCGAAGGTGCGTCCGATCGCGGCGGCGGGCGCCTCTAGGCGGTAGAGCAGGGTCATGACCTCTGCGCGCATCGCGCCTTGATCGAGGGCGGTCAAGGGGGGCAAATGAAGGGGCGGCGAGCCGGCTTTGTCCGTTTGATTAGGTGATTGGGCGGCAGTGTGCTAGTAGACAGCTGCGACGTCTAATTTTGTGACGGACTTTGCCGATTGATAAGCGCCTTAATTCCGGAAAGTCCCCTGTGGATTTGACGGGAAACACGGCGTGCTTTGGACGACGACTTCCTTTCGAATGACGAACAGACGCACAACCCCGCGGGCACGTTGCATCGCGGGTATACCCTAAATACGAAAAGGAATTCTCCATGCCGATCGGAACCGTCAAGTTTTTCAATACCGACAAGGGTTATGGTTTCATCGCGCCGGAAAACGGCGGCGAGGACAGCTTCGTCCACATCAGCGCGGTCCAGGCTGCGGGCATGATGACCCTCGAGAAGGAGCAGCGTGTCTCCTACGAGGTCGAGACCGGCCGCAACGGCAAGAAGTCGGCGGTCAACCTCGCTTCGGCCTGATCGTCTCAGGCCCTGTCGGACCGGTGCTTCGCGCACCGGTCCGGTTTCGCTCCGCAGTCCATTTCACACGCGAGGAGCACTCGAGGCATGAGCGTAACCTACAAGTTTGCCACCGAGCAGGCGGACGCAGCAGCCAAGGCGGCCGACGAGGCCGCACTCGACAACGTCCGCGAGCGCGCGCTGCGCTCGGAAACCGCCTGGCGCCAGATGGCCGACCAGGCACTCAAGACCGAAGAAAGCCGCCGCAAGCGCGAAGAAGCCGCAGCTGCCGCGCGGCTCGAAGCCTGACCCGGGCCATCGCCCGGCCGCCCCGGCCCACCACGCCACGCACCAACTCTGCGCACGAGCAACGCGCTCTGGCCCGGCCCACTGGACGCCGGCCGCGACGATGGCTATGATCCGATCTTCCCCGGGGAGCCAGCAGGGCGCGAACGCGCCTTACGGCTGAGAGTTGTGGGTATGCTCCACAAGACCCGTCGAACCTGAACCTGTTAATACGGGCGGAGGGAGTGGACGGTGCCGCACGCCGGAAAACCGTTTGTCCTCGCGCCCCCTGACTAAAGAGAAGCGCGTATGGCCGACATCAACTCCAAGCTGGAAATCGGCGTGACCACCGGACCGATCCGGGGTTCGAAGAAGATTTACGTTCCGGCCCAGTCCAATCCGTCGATCAAGGTCGCCATGCGCGAGATCCATCTCGAGCCTTCGAGCGGCGAGCCGCCGGTGCGCGTCTATGACACCTCGGGCCCCTACACCGATCCCGACGCGGTGATCGACATTTCCGCCGGCCTTGCCCCGCTGCGCCGCGAATGGCAGCTCTCGCGCGGCGACGTCGAAGAGTACCAGCCGCGCGAGGTGAAGCCCGAGGACAACGGCCAGCTCGGCCCGGACCGTTCGGGCGGCGTTCCCGCCTTTCCGACCGCGCTGAGGAAGCCGCTGCGCGCCAAGGCGGGCGGCAACATCAGCCAGATGCACTACGCCCGCCGCGGCATCATCACCCCCGAGATGGAATACGTCGCCGAGCGCGAAAACCTGGGGCGTGCGCGCCTTGCCGAATACGTGCGTTCGGGCGAGAGCTTCGGCGCCGCGATCCCCGACTACGTGACGCCCGAATTCGTGCGCGACGAGGTTGCCCGTGGCCGTGCGATCATTCCCTCGAACATCAACCACCCCGAGTGCGAGCCGATGGCGATCGGGCGCAACTTCCTCGTCAAGATCAACGCCAACATCGGCAACTCGGCGGTGGCCTCGGACGTTGCTAGCGAAGTCGACAAGATGGTCTGGTCGATCCGCTGGGGTGCGGACACCGTGATGGACCTTTCGACGGGCCGAAACATCCACGATACGCGCGAGTGGATCTTGCGCAACTCGCCCGTGCCGATCGGCACCGTGCCGATCTACCAGGCGCTGGAAAAGGTCGGCGGCATTGCCGAGGACCTGACCTGGGACATCTTCCGCGACACGCTGATCGAACAGGCCGAGCAGGGCGTCGACTACTTCACGATCCACGCCGGTGTCCGCCTGCCCTACGTGCCGCTCGCGGCCAAGCGCATGACCGGCATCGTTTCGCGCGGCGGTTCGATCATGGCCAAGTGGTGCCTTGCGCACCACAAGGAATCGTTCCTCTACGAGCACTTCGACGAGATCACCGAGATCATGAAGGCCTACGATATCGCCTACTCGCTGGGGGATGGCCTGCGTCCGGGCTCGATCTACGACGCCAACGACGAGGCGCAGTTCGCCGAGCTCTACACGCTGGGCGAACTGACCAAGCGCGCCTGGGAGCAGGACGTGCAGGTCATGATCGAGGGCCCCGGCCACGTGCCGATGCACAAGATCAAGGAAAACATGGAAAAGCAGCTGGAAAGCTGCGGCGAAGCCCCGTTCTACACGCTTGGGCCGCTCACCACCGACATCGCGCCGGGCTATGACCACATCACCAGCGGCATCGGCGCCGCCCAGATCGGCTGGTACGGCACGGCGATGCTCTGCTACGTGACGCCCAAGGAGCATCTGGGCCTGCCCGACCGCGATGACGTCAAGGTCGGCGTGGTGACGTACAAGCTCGCCGCCCATGCGGCCGACCTTGCCAAGGGCCACCCGGCCGCGCAGGTGCGCGACGACGCGCTTTCGAAGGCGCGCTTCGAGTTCCGCTGGCGCGACCAGTTCAACCTCTCGCTCGATCCCGACACGGCCGAGCTCTACCACGACCAGACGCTGCCCGCCGAAGGCGCCAAGACCGCGCACTTCTGCTCGATGTGCGGCCCCAAGTTCTGCTCGATGAAGATCACGCAGGAAGTGCGCGACTTCGCCGCCAGGCAGAACCAGCCCTCGTCCGGCTTCATCGCCGCAGAGGAAGCCGAAAAGGGCATGGAAGAGATGAGCCGCGTGTTCAAGGACACCGGCTCGGAGCTCTACATGGGCCAGGGCGACCGCGAGCACGATTGAAAAGGCACTGCGGCGCGCGCCTGCGACGGCCCGCGCCGCAGCCAGAAATTGCACGAAAGCCAGGCCTTCGATCAGGAGAGGGCCTGGCTTTCGCATATCCGGGTCAGTACGTTTCGGGCCTCAATTTCGGAACGCCTTGGCTCTGAGCGTGACGGTCCCGGGATCGATGGCGGCCAGCGTCGGGTTCGTGAGCTTCACGGTCACGGTGCCGTTTGCCGTCACCTCGCTCTGCAGGGCCAGGCCGGCCAGCGGGGTGGAGATTGCCGCGGTGCACGGATCGCCGAGGATCGCGCCGGAAACGGCGATGGTCGTGACGACGCTTGCACCCGCAGCAAGGCTCCCTGGCGACCAGGACTTGGCCGCACTCAGGCCGAGCTGGCCCACGCTTTGCAGCACGTCCCGGTCACCCACGACGCGGGTGGATACAAGATTGTCGTCGGGGATGATGTAGCAACGCACCTTTATGAACTTGCCCGATCCGGTGAGATTTCGCCCGGCGGCGGCGGTGATCTGCACGGCAGGCGCATATCCGCGGTTTAGCCAGCCCATGTTACCCGCGTTCGCTCCCCACCACAGGCCCGCCCGATAGATATTCGAGCAGTCAACGGGGTAGGTGCGCTGCGTGGTGGGGACGAAGCTGATGGCATCGGATTTGGAGTTGGAGCGGCCGATGCGGAACGCGGCGAAATCAGCCGCTACGCAATTGCCGAAATAGACCCAGCATTCGGTCACCACGCCTGGTGTATCGAAAGTGACCGACATGTTGGCGAAGTCGTCCTGCAGATAGATAAGCCGTTCCGACCAGTAGCCTTTTGCGGCGCGATAGATCTCGCTGGTTCCCCCCAGTGTCAGGGTCAGTTCCATGCAGTCGCGCCCTGGTAGCGGGAGTGTCACGGGATCGGTATCGTAAGCGACGTCGATCGAGCCGAACGAAAGAATGCCGCTGCCTGTCCGGCTGACCGTCGATACGCCGCCCTTGCCATGGAAGCGCATGCGTTCGATGTATATTGCGCAGCCCTGACCCGAATTGATGATCGGCTCCCCGCGTGTGCCGGTGTTGAAATCCTCGGCATAGCCGATGGCGACGCTTGAACCCGCTTCGCACGAGATGAGCGAGTTCCCGAGATATTCGCCCCGCAGATGTGCGATGTAGCCGGAACTTTCCGCGCATCGCATCGCCTTGCCATTGTTCGACGAAGTCCCGGGGTTGTCGAAGCAATGGACCATACCGACGTGGAAATTCTCGGTATACTGGAACACCAGCCCGCCAGCCGTGCAGCGTCTTGCGAATAGGCTTTCCAGCCTGGGTGCAATTTCGCGATAGAACTTGATGCCGCGCACGCCCTCGGGCGCGGCCGAGCCGTCGAAGACAAGGTTGCCGAAATTGCGTCCGCGCGCGACCGTCACTTTGTAGAGAAACTTGTTGTAGAGGTCCGTACCCGGCATCGTCCAGGCCTTGGCCAGCGCCCGGTCGATGGTGACGGTGCCGCTTGTCAGGTTGCGCGCGAGCACGGATGCAAAACCCCAGTTTTCCGTCTCCGCCGGATCGCCCGCGACATCGCCCAGCCGCCAGAGCACGGTGTCGCCGACGGCGAAGGCGGCGGCGGCATCAGAGCCGAGGGTGAACGTGCTGCTGCCCAAGCCGATCGGGGCGATGACTTCGGCCTCGAAGTCGACCTCTCCGCCGGCATAGACGTGGGGGATGGAAGCCGTGGTCCGCAGGATAGCGCCTTCGCCCGTGAGGTGCATTCCCGGTGGAACACAGATACAGGCGCGTTGTCCGCTGGCCGGCAGGTCCTCGCTGCCGCCCATGTTCTGGGTCGTCATCTGGGTCAGCGTGTAGGTCTTGCCCAGGGGAAGGGCCAGGGCGTTGAGCGCACCGCTGCGCGCGGAGCGGATGGCGTTGAGAAAGCTGCCGGTGTCGGAGGTACCGTTGGCCAGGGCACCGAAATCTTCCGGGGTGAGTTTTTCGCGGAACTTCTCTGCGCCGGTGCGCAGGATTGATCCGGTGCCGCTCTGCCGGAAGCCGACAAGCGCCGAACCTTTGTCGGCGTCGCCCGAGGCAAGCGCCTCGGACGTGGCGGCATTGCGCCGGAACACCGCTGTCTGGTTGCTGTTGAGATAGATCGAGACGATGCCGTTCGCGACGACCGCGAAGTGCTGGCCCGAAACGGTCGCGGCCAGCCCTTCGGCCTGCGTGGCGTAGGAGGGGCCCGCGAAGGCTTCCGCGGTCCCCGATGACGCTGCCGCCTGGTAGGCCCAGGTCCGGGCGCTTTTCGCATTGCCATTGTCGGGCGGGGTCTCGCCTTCCGCCCAGGCGCGGGCCAGGGAGATACGGGCGGCACCTTCGGTGTCGATGAGCGTGAGGGCGGTGTCGCGTTGCTCGACCACGTCCTGCGCGGCCCCGTTTACGAGTGCGGTCGCGCGTTCGGTCAGGCGGCGGGCCTCGAACGTGTTTTCGCCACTGTAGACGATGGTGCGCTCGTCCCGGTCGGCGAATATCGCAAGCGGCCCTTCCTGCGATGTGATCAGCGTTGTCATTGCGAGACGGCTCCCTTCTTGATGGTGAACTTGCCGAAGCAAAGGGTGCGCTTGGGTTCGCCGGGCGGGGTCACGTAAAGCGTGTGGTGCAGCGTGATCTTGTCGTCGCGGGGGGCGGTGTCGAGCACGGCTTCGAGAGTCACCTGGTCGATCTGGGGCCGGATCACCGTACCGCCTACCGCTTCACCGGACGTCGGATGCGCGTAGCCCGCCAGGTAGCTGGCGCTGATTCCCTGGCTGCCTTCGGGGGCATTGCTCAAGGTGAAGGCGTTGGGACCGCCAGCGCTGGTCGCGAAGGCCCAGGTGAAGACGGCACCGGACCAGTCGTTGTCCAGGCGGATAAGATCAGCGAGGCCGTTCATGCCGCCCCAGGGCGCGTGGCGAAAGGCCGCGAGATTGAGCTCGAATGCCATAGTTTGGGTACCTCGATGGGAGAGGGTGGTCGAGAGGTGCGGATTTCTGGCGGTCACGATAGGGCGGCAAGGCCCGCCCTGTGGCAGCCCTCCGGGCAATGACGGCGTTGTCGTTTCGATCCGCAGGAGGACGCCGAACGCCGTGCGGGCGCGGGTCGACCGCGCGGGCACGTCAGGCCATTGGAATGGAATGTGCGGGCGTTCGCCGCAGGATGAATATGGGGAAGAGCTCGGCGAAAGGAATGCGATCAGCCGAGGGCCATCACTATGCGTGAGCCGATTGCAAATGTCAAGAACAAATAATGAACATACAAGGGGCGGGCCGACCTCCACCTGCGCTCCGGCAGGCGAAGGCGGTCCGTCCGGCAGCTCGGGCGTCAGCCCTCGAAGGTCGTTTCGAGCGTGATTTCACACGAAAGCAGCTTGGAAATAGGGCAATTGGCCTTGGCACCGGCCGCGATCTCCTCGAACTGGGCCTGATCGAGACCGGGCACCTTGGCCTTGAGGGCAAGTGCGCTCCTGGTGACGGCAAAACCCTCGCCATCCTTCGACAGCGTCACGTCGCAGGTCGTCTCGAGGGTTCCCTCGGTGAATCCCGCCTTGGCGAGCGCGAAGCTGGTGGCCATCGTGAAGCACGAGGCGTGCGCCGCCGCGATCTGTTCTTCGGGGTTGGTGCCGGGGGCGTCCTCGAAGCGGGTGGCAAAGCCGTAAGGCGCATCGAGCGCACCCGACTTGGTGGAAACGTGCCCCTTGCCGTCCTTACCGAAACCTTCGTAGCGGGCGGTGGCCGTGTTGATGCTCATCGGGTGTTCCTTTGTCTTCGTGGGATTGGGACGGGAAGGAAGCGCGCAAGTGCACGCACTGGTTCCCGGCATGCTCCGCCACGATGGACCGGATTTGCGACCGGTTGATGTTGCAATGCAGCATTGTTTCGGGAGATAACGGGGCCCCATCCGGAGTCGTGCCGCCATGTCCCCAGTCCATCGTTCCAAGTCCGCCGCCCCCAAGGGCACTTCAGGGTCGTCCGGCCTGGCCGGAGCGGACTGGTTCAACATGGCCGGCGAAGCCTGGTGGATGTGGGCCGAGGCGGCGAGCGTGATCGCGATGCGCTCGATGCTCATCGCCTTCGAGCGCCCCGGGCATGGCCGCGAGGCGCAGCGAATGGTCTCCGAAAAGCTGGCGGCCGCTTTCAGTCTCTCGCAGCGCCTGGCGACGATGCCCCCGCCCAGTCCCGAGCAGGCCATGCGCACGATGCTTGCGGTCTATTCGCCCCGCGTCACCGCCAACCGGCGGCGCCTGACCCGGCGTTTGCGGCGCACCTGAGCGCGCCGCGCACGGCTCTCAGCGCTTCTTCACGAATTCGGCGCGCAGGACCAGGCCCTTGATCCCCGGGTACTTGCAGTCGATTTCCTGGGCATCGCCCGTAAGCCGGATCGAGGAGATCAGCGTGCCGCGCTTCAGCGTCTGGCCCGCGCCCTTGACTTCGAGGTCCTTGATCAGCGTCACCGCATCGCCGTCGGCAAGAAGGTTGCCCACAGCGTCGCGCACCTCGACGGTGTCCTGCGCGGCGCGCTTGGCGGCGAGTTCGCTCGCCGGCATCCATTCGCCGCTCTCTTCGTCGTAAACGTAGTCTTCGTCAGAGCTCATCATCGTGCCTCCATATCATCGCGAGCGCCATGGCAGAGCGTGCCGCGAAAAGGGAGCGAAATCGCGCGACTAGCGGTGCACGACCGGTGTCTGCTGCGGGGAGGGGGTCAGAACGCGACGCGCAGCGAGAGGCCACCCGCAGTGGTGTCGCCGGCAACCACGCCGAAGCTGCGCGTGGCGTAGAGATCGAGATTGAGGCGAGGAAGCACTTCCATGCTACCCGTCGCGCCCATTTCGAACCAACCGTCGGGTCGATGGACGCTGCGCAGACTGACCGGGGTGTCGCCATCCAGTTCATCGACGCGCACTTGCGAAAGTCCGTTGCTGCTCCAGTGGCGCGAGGCAAGCAGGCCCACATAGTGGTTGTTCGAGGCGCCGAAGGCATGGTCGAGGCGGATCGTCGCGCTCGCGGTCACGGTCGGCTCGCTGGTTTCGAGATCGGTCAGGCCGCTATCCTGCGGAGCAGTGCGCAGCAACTTGCCGTGCGCGTAGGAGGTGGCCACCGTCGGGGTCAGGTACCAGTCGCTGGCGAGCGGCACGACGCGGCCGAAGTCCCCACCGATCGCGAAATAAGGGCTAGAGGTCGACCCGGTGCTCTCGCGGCTGCCGCTCTCGGTGGTGATCCGGCCATAGTCCTGCCGGCCGTAGCTGACCCAGCCGTCCGTCACCCAGTTGTCGAAGTTCCCACCGGCCGAGATCGTGGCGATGTAGTAGTTCGAGGGAAGCGCGGTGTTCGCCTGGATCAAGGTGCCGTTGTAGCGCATCGCGCTGGCGCGCACGTAACCGCGCCCGATCCGGCGGCTGAGCGCGAGCGATTGCCAGGTTCCGTCGGGCCCGTCGTCACGGGTGCTGACGCCGCCCGAGACGGCGAGGCTCCAGAGCGGGACCTTCGTGCTCGCGCCGGCATCGGCGTTGGTGTCGTCCGGCGCCGCCGTGTCGGCCGTGGTCGCCAGTTCCTTGCTGGCCTGCTCCGAGGGCGTTTCGACCGGCGCCTGCGCGGCATCCTGCGCGCGCGCGCCAGAGGGCAGGGCGAGCGCGGCGAGACATCCCGGGGCGGCCGCCGCGAGGCCGCACGAGATCCAGCGGGGGCGGCTCATCAGGCGGCCTTGTTCGGCTTCGTGACGAAGGCGGCGGGCACCTTGACGCGGGCGATGAACCCGTCGCTGGTATGTTCGAAAGTGACGTCGCCGCCGTGCGCGCGCGCGATCGAGCGGCACACCGCGAGGCCCAGGCCCGATCCCTTCTTGCCCGACTTGCGCGCGGAATCGCTGCGGTAGAAGGGCTCGAACACGCGGTCGAACTCTTCTTCGGGAATGCCGGGGCCCTTGTCGACGATCTCGGCGATCGCCTCGCCATCGCGCAGGGAAACGCGCACATGCGGGCTTTCCCCGTACTTGACCGCGTTCTCGAGCAAGTTGCCGAGCAGGCGGCGGATCCCGACCGGGTCCACGTCGACCGGAATATGCGCGTTGCGATCGATGACGACGTCGGCGCCGACGAGACGCGCATCGGCCACGCTGCCCTCGACGAGTTCGGCGAAGTCGACACGCTGGCGCGCGCCGGGGGTCGAGGCATCACGAATGAAGGTGATGACCTGGCTGATCATTGCCTCCATCTCGGTCACTTCCTTGAGCAGTCCGTCGCGCTGCTCGTCGGGCACGTCCTCGATGCGGAAGCGCAGGCGGGTGAGCGGGGTGCGCAAGTCGTGGCTGATCGCGCCGACCATCGCGGTGCGATCGTCGACGAAGGCGCGCAGGCGGTTGCGCATCTGGTTGAACGCATTGGCCGCGCGCCCGATCTCGGCAGGGCCCGAGAGCGGCAGGATCGTCGCCGAAGGATCGCGCCCGAGTTGTTCGGCGGCGCGGGCGAAATCGCGCAAGGGCACGACGATGCGCCGCGCAAAGAGCCAGGCCAGCGGGCTGATGATCGCCAGCGAAAGCGCGAACCACAGCATCACGCGCTGCTGCCAGGCGTTGGGGAAGGGTTCCTCGCGCGGGGCCACGGCCAGCCACTGGCCGTCCGGCTGGCGCGCGGCGGCGACGAAATCGCCCTCGATGAAGGGCGGTGAGGCCATGTCGAACAGGCTGTTGCGTTCGCGGCGAAAGGGGATCGGCTGCGCGTTGCCGTGTGCGCTTGCGGTCATCGCCTCGCCGGTCTCGACCTCGGGCTCGATCGTCGCCCGAGTTGGCGACTGGGGCACGGACAGGGGTGTCGCCAGCGTATCGGGGTGAAGCGTGGTCGGTGTGGGCAGGGCCGAGGCAACGGCGCGCGGGCGCGCCGGGCTCGATGCCCGCGCACCCGCGGATTCGGGCGCGACCAGCACCGGGGGCTGGATACGCATGTCGTTGGTCCGGGGCAGGCCGAGCGGGCCGTTGATGCCCTGTCCCACGATTGCGCCCTGCGGGCCGGCTTCGAGCATCCCGCCGAGCGGCGCGCCGCCGCCGGTCCAGGCGCCGCCGCCCGCTTGCGACTGCCCGCCCGCGTTGCCCAATTGCGATCCGGGAAGCGCGCTGTAGCCGTCTGCGGTGGAGGGTGTCGACGGGGTGGAGCCCCCGGCGCCGGTGTTCGGCGGCGTGCCTGCGCCCGTTCCGGGTGTCGAAGTGAGCGGTCCGCCCGGCCGTCCGCCGCCGGGAAGCGCGTTGCCGGGGCGCTGTCCGGGCATGCGCGTGCCGCCGGGCATGTTGCCCGACATTCCTCCGGGCATGCCGCCCGGACCTCGCGGACCTCCCGGCGGCATGCCGCCGGGGAAGCCGCCGCCGGGCATCCCGCCGGGGCCTGCGCTGCCACCCGGCGGAGGCCCGCCCGGGATCGACTGGGCCTGCGCGGTCTCGACCAGCAGCGAGGTGACGCTGGGGAAGTGGCGCTCCTTCATAACCGCCAGCGGCGAATGCGTGTTGGTGGGGACGGCAACCCCGCCCACCGGAAGCTGGGTGTAAAAGGCCAGCACGACGTCGTTGCGATCGAGCGAGAGCTGCTGGGCCAGCGCCTCGCGCGAGGATTCGGAAACGAGCCAGCCCTGCGCGCTGATGTCCGGGGGACCGGCCATCGACTTGCGCTCGAGCGAGGAGGGCACTTCGCCGCGTCCCAGCGCGCGCACGACTTCGGCCATGTCCCAGCGCGCGGTCGGGCGCGGGGGCAGCAGCATCGTCAGCATCAGTGTCACCAACTGGGCTGCGACGAGCGCGCACACGAGGATGACGATCATCTGCAGGGCCAGCGGCAGGCCGATCCGCTTCGAGGAAACAGGCAACTTCATGCTCGTTTCCTTGGCATGAACGCGGTGCAATTTCGAGACGAACATTTGTCGCAGGCTTCCAGATCTCTCGCGCGGCCGCTGCCATCGTCATGGCCGCGAAATGACAAGTCCGGTCTCAGGCCCGGGTTTTGCGGAGCAGGGACAGGAGAGAGGGACACGTCCCTCCTGTTCCTGCTCCGCGCCCCCACCCGTCCCAAGGGAAGGCGGGAGCGGTCACATCGGGCCGGGCGAACGGAGGGGATCCTCGATCGGTCCGCCGGGAAACGCGTCTGGACGCTGCGCAAGGCGGCAACGTCGGCCAATATACCGGTTTCGGGCTGACGGTGGCGGCGCAAATGCCGTTCTTCCGCCTGCCGGAGAAGCAGATCCGGGACCGTCGAAGGGCAGGGCGGGTGCGACATCGAAACCTGGCCACTCGACGATCCCGGTACCGTTCCCCACCTTGGCGGCAGTGAGGGCGGCAATAGGTTTGGAACGACCTTGTCGAACGGCGCGCACCGACCTGAAGGGCCGGGGCCGATCGATCGGAAACCGCCTCGAGCAGGTGGCGGCGAAAGCATGTTCGCGGGCCGTGCTCGACGCCGTTTCCGGCCTTCCTTGCCGCCTTGATCCCCGAAGCAGGTTGCCCGCGAATTTCAGCGGATTGCATCGCCTTTGCAACTTGTCGCAAGCTGTAACGGCCGACTGAAATGCAATCGCGACAACGGCTGTGCAAAAGGACAAAATGTATCTAGAACCTGTGACGATGGACTTGCAGACACGTATTCTGATCGTCGATGACGACGAGGGCATTCGTACGCTTATCGGCGACTATCTGGCCAAGCACGGCTACGAAACCGCCACCGCGGCCGATCCGATCGCGATGCGCGAGATGCTTGCGAATGCGCGTTTCGACCTGATCGTGCTCGACGTGATGATGCCGCGCGAAGATGGTCTGACCGCGCTTCGCCAGCTCGGAGGTGGTGCGCCGCCCGTGATCATGCTCTCGGCAGTGGGAAGCGACGTCGACCGAATCGTCGGGCTCGAGATGGGTGCCGACGACTACCTGGCCAAGCCCTGCAACCCGCGCGAGCTACTCGCCCGCATCCGCACGGTGCTGCGCCGCCGGGCAGGCGATGAAGGGCAGGCCGGCGAAACGCCGCTTGCCACGCGCGAGCGGGGCGGCGACGAGGGTTCGGGCAATTGCCTCTTCTTCGCCGGCTGGCGCATGGACCTGGGTCTGCGCCTGCTCAGCGATCCTTCGGGGCAGTTGATCTCGCTCTCCGACGGCGAATTCCGCCTCCTGCGTGCCTTTGCGGAGCATCCGCGTCGCGTGCTGACGCGCGATCAGCTGCTCGATTGGTCGCGGGGCGAGGACAGCGAACACTACGACCGCGCGATCGACGTCCAGTTGTCGCGCTTGCGGCGTAAACTTTCCGAAGGTGAAGGGGGCGGCGACATTATTCGCACGGTCCGCAACGAAGGTTATCTCTTCGTTCCTTCTGTGACGGAAGCTGTCGGCGAATAATTCGCTCTGTTGCATTTGCGGCTGCTCTGTTGCGTTTCGTGAATAGCTTGAAATTCGACTGAAATTCGACGGCAATGCCGCCTCTGCACTTGTGCGCCTTGATCACCCGTTCCCTGGCTGGGACGGGCCGAGCGAGGAGCGACAGCAATGGATGGCCACGGCGACGGGCACGAAAGCCAACAAGGTAGCCCACATGGCAAGGGCCTGGGGGAAGACCTCCAGCGCATGGCAAGCGAGATCATGGCGCGTCGGCGGGCGCTGGCGCTCCTGACCGGTGTCGGCTCGACGGCCGTACTCGCGGCCTGCGGGGGCGATGACGGGGCGTCCGCCTCCTCCGCGAGCTCCACATCGAGCGCGACGACTTCGACTTCGACTTCGACGTCATCCAGCTCGACGTCTTCGACGTCGTCGAGCTCGTCCGGGTCCGACGATTCGTCCTCGACCTGCATCGCCGACCCGAGCGAGACCAACGGCCCCTATCCCGCCGACGGCACGAACAACGCGAGCGGATCGACCTCGAACGTCCTGACCGTAAGCGGCGTGGTACGCTCGGACATCCGCTCCAGCTTCATCGGCTCGACGACCACCGCCAGCGGTGTCGCGCTCGAGATCGAACTGGAACTGGTCGACGTCAACACCGGCTGCGCGCCGATCGAAGGCGCCGCGATCTACATCTGGCACTGCGATGCCGACGGCAAGTATTCGCTCTATTCGAGCGGGATCACGACCGAGAGCTACTTGCGCGGTGTCCAGGTGACCGATGCGGAGGGCAAGGTCACCTTCACCACCATCTATCCCGCCTGCTATTCGGGCCGCTGGCCGCACATCCACTTCGAGATTTTCCTCGATGGGCTGACCTCGGCCAGCACCGGGCGGACCGCCGACCTGATCTCGCAGCTGGCGATGCCCGCGGCGATCAACACCGCCGTCTTCACCGGCGATACGCGCTACACCGCCAGCATCGCCAACTACAACGCGGTCAGCCTCTCGTCGGACAACGTCTTCGGCGACAACACCTCGGCGCAGAACGCCCAGATGACCCCGACCGTGAGCGGAAGTCTTTCCTCCGGATATTCCGCAACCGCCGTGATCGGGATCGCAGTCTGATCCGCAGTCCCACGTCCAGCAGGCCGCCGGACCGGTTGTGGCAGGCCTGAACATTCCAGCAAAATCAGATCGAGATACCTTTCCATGTCCAGACTTCATGATTCGGCGAGCCTCGGGGCTCTGATTCTCGCGCTCGGAACGGCGCAGGCGCACGCAGCCACGACCGTCAAGACCGACACGACGAGTGCGCTCAGCACGTCGAGCGCGGGCGACATCACGATGACGGATGACGGCTCGATCACGGTGAAGTCCGGCAGCGCGATTACCGTGGACAGCGACAATGCCCTCGACATCGATGGCGACATCGACATGAGCAATGCCAGCAAGGCCGACGGCGCGACCGGTATCACGGTCAATGCGGGGACGACCTCGGACATCTATCTGGACGAGGATGCGGACATCAGCATCGAGGAAGACTTCACCGCCGACGACGAAGACGAGGATGGCATCGTCGAGAACGGCATCGCCTCGGCCAGCAACCGCTACGGAATCTACGTCAATGGCGATGCGGCGGGATCGATCACCAACGAAGGCTCGATCTACGTCGAAGGTCAAGATTCGGGCGGTATCGTGCTGGCCGGCGACTACACCGGCGACATCACCAACACCGGCTCGATCGAAGTCGTCGGCGACAACGCCGTGGGCATCTCGACCCAGGGCATCGATGGCGACCTGACCGTCGAGGGGTCGGTCTACGTGGTGGGTGAAAACGCCACAGCGCTCGCCGTCAACGGCGACGTGACGGGTACGATCACGCTGCAGGGCACGATCTCGCAACTCTATTACTACACCAATGACGACGGCGACACGATATCGCTTTCGCGCGAGGCGCTGCGCCAGGGCGCGGCCGCGGTTTCGATCACCGGCAATGTCGATGGCGGCATCTATGTGGCAGCCGCGCCGGACGACGACGACAACGACGATGCCGACAACGACGGTGTGGACGACGACGAGGAAGGCACCGCCTCGATCATTTCCTACGGCAACGGCCCGGCCATCCAGGTCGGCGGGACCGACGACATCACGATCGGTGCGGCCGATGCCTACATGGGCACCTATTCGATCGCCATCGAAGGCACCGTCGAGGGCAATTCCTATTATTCGAACACCGATGCCTACGGTTTCGTGATCGGCGGGCAGGGCGGCAACGTCACGCTGACCGACGGCATCGGCGTGAGCGGCACGCTCGAGGCGGTGACGTACGATTCGGCGGCGACTGCGCTGCTGATCAATGAAGGCAGCTCGGTCACCTCGCTTTACAACAGCGGCACGATCCTGGCGACGATTTCGTCGACTGGCGAGGGCAGCGCCACCGCGATCCAGGATCTTTCGGGAACGCTGACCTCGATCACCAACACCGGCTTCATCACCGCCAGCGGCTCGAGCACCGACAGCACCGTCGCGCTCGACCTTTCGGCCAACACCACCGGCGTGACGATCACCCAGTACCTCAACGACGACGACGCCGAGACCAGCGCGGAATACCTCGAGGACAACGACGACGTCGATGTCGACCCGACCGTCTACACCAAGATCACCGGCGACATCCTGCTGGGCAGCGGCAACGACACCATCGACGCCTCCTCGGGCGAAATCGAGGGCGATACCTATTTCAGCGACGGCGACGATACGCTGACGCTCTCGGGCGACCTCAACTATATCGGTGACGTATACTGGGGGGCGGGCTCGGCGACGGCGACGATGTCGGACACCTCGACCTTCGATGGCACGATGGACTTCAACGATGAGGCCGGCACGCTCACGATCAACGACAGTGCGGTCTACACCGGTGATTTCGCGAACGCCGACAACGCGACCGTGACGGTGAACGGCGGTGAACTGATCGCGAGCGCGTACAAGGGCGGCACCGTCTCGATCGGGAACCTCTATGTCGGGTCGAGCGGCACCATCGGCGTGGCCATCGACGACGACTATGTGTCCACCCTCTATGCCACCAACGCCACCCTCGAGGACGGGGCGAGCGTGACCGCGACGATCACCGATCTTTCGACGGCCGAAGGCACTTACACCGTCCTCACTTCGGACAACCTCGACGTCGAGGGCACGCTCAATGTCGCCGACGACCTGCCCTTCATCTACAACGGCACCGTCTCGACCGACGATTCGAGCGTCTATCTCGATGTCTCGCGCAAATCGACTTCGGAGCTGGGCCTGACCTCCTCCTCCGCTTCGGCCTGGGACGCGATCTACGCCGCGGCCGAAAACGACGACTACGTCGGCGAGAGCCTGCTCGAGGTCGACGACAGCGCGACGCTCAACGAGCAGACCTCGACGATGTTGCCCGACCATGCCGGCGGCATCTTCGAATCGGTCACCACCGGCACGCGTCTCGTCTCGCAGCACATTACCGACGACACCTCGACCTTCTCGATCTCGGACGTGGGCGGCTGGTTCGAGCCGATCTATTGGCGCTCGAGCAAGGACGCGACCGGTACGGCGTCCTACAAGATCAACGGCTGGGGTCTTTCGCTGGGCGTCGAGCGCAAGACCTCGCTCGGCTACTTCGGCCTTTCCTATTCCTATCTGCACAGCACGGTGAAGGACAACGGCGGTTCGCAGGACCTGGGCGTCGGCCAGCATGACTTCGGCGTGTTCTGGCGCAAGAAGGCCGGTGGCCTGCTGACTTATGCGCGCCTTGGCGCCTCGAAGATCTCGGTCGATTCGACCCGGACATACACCGGCACGATCGATGACGATGACTTCACCTACGACGCTACCGCCGACTGGGGCGGCTGGCTGTTCTCGGGGATGGTCGGCGCCTCGTATCGTTACCAGGTCTCGCGCCGCTTCTCGCTCAAGCCGCGCGTCGACCTAGAGCAGTTCTGGCTGAAGGAAGACGGCTATGAGGAGGACGCCGACAGCGACGCCATCGCGCTCACTGTCGCCAGCCGCACCAGCAAGTCCACCACGGTGACCCCGATGCTGGCCGCGGCCTATTCGCTCGGCGAAATCTCGCCCGACTGGCGCCCGCTGACCTTCCAGCTCGAGGCCGGGCGACGCGAGGTTCTGTCGGGCTCGCTTGGCAAGACGACCGCCTATTTCAACGGTGGCGACACGTACGATGCGGGTGAGGCGTTCACCATTGATCCCGACAGCATCAAGGGCGCCTGGATCAGTGAGATCAGCATGCTGGCTGGTGGCTACGACTTCACCTGGAAGATCACCGCGCGCGTCGAGCAGACCAACGACAGCACCGACCTTTCGGCGCGCGCCGGGCTCAGCGTCGCGTTCTGATCCTGTCGGGCCGTTCCGGCCCGCTCCGATCCGGTTCCGGCAAGGCCCCCATCCCCGCTGCGGCGGGGATGGGGGC
>NZ_JABWCU010000060.1 GCF_018491765.1 Novosphingobium profundi
GTACCCATCCGGTGAAGGCCGCAGTGGCCGTGGCTAGGTCGCCTTTGGTTTGATGATGCGCTTTGCTGCGGCGTTGCGTCTGACAGCGATACGAGCGAGCCCCGCTTCGATCGGCAAGATGTCGAGTTCGTCCGGGTCGTAGCCGTCGAGCCAGTCGTTGATTTCGATATGCTGCTCGTGCGTGGGATCAGACCTGATCTCCAGCATCTCGTAGAAGCCGGAGATCCCGCCGCAATCCTCGGGTGGACACTCGCGCTCGCCGCCGATGAAGCGGGGATAGGCGAGAGCCGGATCTCCCTGCCGAACGTCGCTCAAGGTGAGCGTGTGCTGCCAGTCGTCACCAAAGTCGTAGGAATACGCGATCGTGGTCGCGCCGGGAGCGAGTACGTCGCGCAGGCGGATGCGCGCGGCAATCTTGCGCGGAGCGGTTCCCCAGTCGTCTTCCATCGGCAGGCCATAAGTCTGGTCGTCAATGCGCATCTCCCAGAGATGGTAATCGAACCATCCCATCGCGGCCTGCACGATGTCGTGCAGGACCTTGAGAGTGACCGAGGTCGGCACTTCGACCAGGCGCCAGATTGGCGGATCGCTGTCCTCAAGCTCGATGCGCAGCCTTGCGATCTGCAGGAAACTGTCGGTGGCTGTGGGCCTGTCTGTCGATCGGGCGGTCATGCCACCTGCGATAGCACTCCGGGCCGGACTTGCCAGTTCCAGGGGAGCAGTTCGTCGATCCGGTTGACGGGATGCTCGGCAATGCGCGCGAGGACATCGGCCAGCCAGGCCTGCGGATCGACATCGTTGAGCCGGGCGGTCTGGATCAGCGTATAGAGCACGGCGGCGCGCTGTCCGCCGCGATCGGAGCCGCAGAACAGCCATGCCTTGCGCCCGAGGGGCACGCAGCGCAGCGCCCGCTCGGCTGCGTTGTTCGTGAGGCAGATCCGGCCATCTTCGAGGAAGCGGGTGAAGGCCCCCCAGCGTCGGAGCATGTAGTTGATGGCCTTGGCCAGATCGTGGCTGCGCGAGAGCTTCGCGAGCTGGGCGGTGAGCCAGGCGTGCAGATCCGCCATCTGCGGTGCGCTGAGGTCCTGCCGGACGGCGAGGCGCTCTTCGGTGGCCTTGCCGCTGATGCCACGCTCGATCTCGAACAGGGCATCGAGGCGCTGCACAGCTTCCAACGCGATCGGATAGATCATGCCGGTACGCTCGCCGCGGCTCTTCCTGCGTGCGGCGGCCTCGACGTCGGCGAGTTCGAAGAACTTGCGCCGTGCATGCGCAAAGCAACCCGCCTCGGTCACGGGTGCGGGCTGACGGCCGGGCGCGTAGAGCTCGTTGTAGCCGCCATAGGCATCAGCCTGCAGAATCCCGGCCCAGGACGCCAGATGCGCCCGAGGATGCTCGCCGCGCCGGTCGCGGGAATAGTGGAACAGGGCTGCGGGCGGATCGCTGCCGGCAAAGGACCGGTCATCGCGGACGTAAACCCACAGGCGCGCGGTATCGGTCTTGCCCTTGGCCAGGACCGGCACGGTTGTATCGTCGCCATGCAGCCGCCGGGCCGCAAGCACGTGCGCCTCGATCCGTCGATAGAGCGGCATCAGGGCGAAGGCCGCCGCGCCCACCTGGTCGGCCAGCGTCGAGGTGCTGAGCGCCACGCCTTCGCGCGCGAAGCGCTCGGCCTGGCGGTTGAGGGGCTGATGCTGGCCATACTTCTCGAACAGCAGCATGGCGAGGAAACTGGGGCCGGCCCATCCGCGCGGCACGACATGGAACGGCGCTGGAGGCTGCGTGATCGCCTCGCAATCCCGGCACGAGAACTTCTCGCGTACCGTTTGGATCACCTTCCACTGGCGCGGGATCACTTCGAGCGTCTCGGTCACGTCTTCGCCCAGCTTCGACAGGCGCACGCCGCCGCAGGACCGGCATGAACACGGTGCGGGAATGACAACGCGCTCGCGCGGGAGGTGTGCGGGGAGCGGCTTACGGCTCGGCCGCTTGCGCGCGAAGGCGGCAACGTCGGCTGTCCTGGCGGCGGCAACTTCGGCGGCTAGGTCATCCTCGCAGGCATCGGCCTCGAGGTCTTCCAACTGAAGCTCAAGCTGGTCGAGAAGTCGACGGCTGCGCTCGGCACTGGCGCCATATTGCTCGCGGCGCAGCTTGGCGATCTGCAGCTTGAGGTGGGCGATCATCGCCTCGGTCGCGCTCTCGCGGGCCCTGGCATTGGCGAGGCGCGCCTCGGCCTCGTCGGCGCGTTCAAGCGCGGCGGACAGCAGCGCCTTGAGCGCTTCGACGTCGTCCGGAAGGGGCGATGCGGCCGTGTCCATGACGAGCATGGAATCACAGATCGGCGCAGCATTGAAGCCGAAAATGCGCCGGAAGGCGAAGAAAGTGGCTGGTCTATCCGGCGCTCTGCGGGCGCCAGGAATACTGCGGGTTACGCCAGTCGATCCCTTCCAGCAGGCAGGACAATTGCGCGTTGGTCAGCGAGACGATCCCGTCCTTCGCCGAGGGCCACACGAAGCGTCCCTTCTCGAGCCGCTTGGAATAGAGCGACATGCCTATCCCGTCGTGCCAGATGATCTTGATCAGCGATCCCGTCCGTCCGCGAAACACGAACAGGTCGCCCCCATGCGGATCGCGCTTCAGGCCCTGCTGGACCTGCAAGGCCAGCCCTTGCATCCCTTTGCGCATGTCCGTGTGCCCCATGGCGATCCACACCCGCGCGCCCGCTGGGATCACCGCAGCGCCTTCAAGGTCGCGGT
>NZ_JABWCU010000061.1 GCF_018491765.1 Novosphingobium profundi
TGTTCTGCAAGACCTACCACGCGACGCATCCGGACATGATGGAGTGCGTGTCGAACGAGGAGCTTCGCGACCGTTACCTGGTGGGAGGCATGTTCGAGGCGGGCAAGGTTTGCCTGAACTACTCGCACAACGAGCGCTTCGTGATCGGGGGGGCGGTGCCTTCGGGCGGGCCGCTGGTGCTGCCCGCGCAGAGCGAGCCCAAGAGCGCCGAGGGGCATCCTTTCCTGGAACGGCGCGAGGCGGGCATCGTCAACATCGGCGGGGCGGGCGCGATCACCGTCGATGGCCAGCGCTTCGAGATGCAGAACAAGGAATGCCTCTACGTGCCCATGGGCAGCAAGGAGGTGGTGTTCGAGGGTGAGGGCGCGCGCTTCTACATCGCGTCGGTTCCCGCCCACAAGGCCTGCCCGATCAAGCACATCACGCTTGGCGAGGCCAACCCGCTGGCGCGCGGCGACCTGGCCAACTCGAACCAGCGCACGATCTACCAGCTCGTCATTCCCGGCGTGTGCGAGAGCGCGCAGCTCCTGCTTGGCCTCACCGTGCTGGAAGAAGGCTCGGTGTGGAACACCATGCCCCCGCACCTCCACGACCGCCGCTCGGAGATCTACCTCTACTTCGACCTTCCCGAAGAGAACGACCGCATCTTCCACTACATGGGCGAGCCCGACCAGATGCGCCACATCGTCATCGCCAACGAGGAGGCGGTGATCAGCCCGCCCTGGTCGATCCACATGGGCTCGGGCACCAAGAAGTACGCGTTCATCTGGGCCATGGGCGGGGAAAACCTCGACTACACCGACATGAACGTCCTCGACATCTGCCAGCTTCAGTAAGGGAGGGCGAACAGATGGCGATTTCCTTCAGCCTCCAGGGCCGGCGCGCGCTCGTCACCGGCGCCAACACCGGCATCGGCCAGGCCATTGCCGTGGCGCTGGCCGAGGCGGGCGCCGACGTCGCGCTTGCCGGACGCAGCGACCCCACCGAGACCCTTGCGCTCATTGCCAAGACCGGCCGCGAGGCCCTGAACATCAAGGCCGACCTTTCCTCGATCGAGCCGGTCGAGCGCGTGATGGCCGAGGCCGAGGCGGGCCTTGGCCCCATCGACATTCTCGTCAACAACGCCGGGATCATCCGGCGCGAGGACCTGCTCCGGTTTTCCGAGGCGGACTGGGACGCGGTGATCGATACGAACCTCAAGACCCTGTTCTTCCTCAGCCAGGCCGCCGCGCGCGGCATGGCCGAGAGGGGATCGGGCAAGATCGTCAACATCGCCTCGCTGCTCACCTTCCAGGGCGGCATCCGCGTGCCCAGCTACGCCGCGGCCAAGTCGGGCGTGGGCGGGGTGACCAAGGCCATGGCCAACGAGCTCGCGCCGATGGGCGTGCAGGTCAACGCCATCGCGCCCGGCTACATCGCGACCAACAACACCGCCGCGCTCCAGGCCGACGAGACCCGTTCGCGCCAGATCCTCGAGCGCATCCCGGCGGGGCGCTGGGGCGATCCCGCCGACATCGCGGGCGCCGCGGTGTTCCTCGCCTCCTCGGCCTCCGACTACGTCACCGGCCAGGTGCTCGCCGTCGACGGCGGCTGGCTGGCGCGCTGAGACCGCAGACCATGACCCCGCCCCGACCCCAGGCCCAGCTCCCGTCCCGCAGCGGACACGTCGTGTGCTTTGGCGAGATGCTGCTGCGCTTCGCGACGCCCACCGGGCGGCTCACCGCACAGTGCCAGGCGCTCGACATGGCGGTGGGCGGCGCGGAAGCGAACGTGGCGGCGGGGCTTTCCTCGCTCGGCCACGCGACGCAGATGCTGACCTGCCTGCCGACGGGGCCGCTGGGCGACACCGCGCGCGCGGCGCTGGGCGCGGCGGGCGTGGGCACCGCGCACATCGCGCGTGGCCCGGGCCGCATGGGGCTCTACTTCCTCGAGACCGGGGCGGGCCTGCGGCCTTCCGCCATCACGTACGACCGCGCGGGCAGCCTCTTCGCAAACTCGCGCCCTGAAGACTTCGACTGGACGCGCGCGCTGGACGGCGCGGCCTTGCTGCACCTGTCCGGAATCACCCCCGCGCAGGGCCCGCAAGGGGTGGACCTCGCCCGCGCGGCGGTGGCCGCGGCGCAAGCCGCCGATGTGCCGATCTGCTTCGACGGCAACTACCGCGCGCTCTTGTGGGAGGCCTGGGACAGCGACCCGCGCGCCATCCTCACCGAACTGTTCGGCGCCGCGACGATCATGATCGGCAACCATCGCGACATCGCGCTGCTGCTGGCGAGGCCCTTCCCGGGCGACGGCGCCGAGCGCCGCCGCGAGGCCGCCGAGGCGATGTTCGAGGCCTTCCCCCGGCTCGAGCTGATCGCCTCGACCGCGCGCCACGTGGTGACGGGCGACCACCACCGCATCGCCGCGCGCGTCGACAGCCGCATGGCCGCGCACCAGACCAGCGAGATCGACGTCACCGGCATCGTCGACCGCATCGGCACCGGCGATGCCTTCGCCGCAGGCGTGCTCCACCGCTGGCTCGAGGGCGGCGACGTCACCGCCCTGGCGCACGCCGGCCTCGCCTACACCGCGCTCAAGCACTCCATCCCCGGCGACATGGCCCTCCTCGGACCCCTCGAACTCAACACCTTCTCCGCATCAGGCGGCGATGTGCGGCGTTAG
>NZ_JABWCU010000062.1 GCF_018491765.1 Novosphingobium profundi
GTAAGCGCGAAATTCCGCGCACCTGTTCGGTTGAGTGACGCGGTGTGAAGGATGTGTCCACCAAGGAAGAGGTGGACACATGGAGTTGGCACCGATGGGCCCCTATGGGCTCGAGGTTGTAAGGGTGACGAGTAACGGCCGGCACTATTATGGTCGGGCGGGGAAGGCACGGTTGATCGAGGCGTGCCTCGAGCCGGGCATATCGGTGGCGAGGCTTGCGCTGGAGCATGGTGTCAACGCCAACCAACTGCGCAAATGGGTCAGGAAGCATCAGGAGCGGCAGAGTGCGAACGGGCAGCGGAGCGGGGGACAGTTGCCGGATCCGTCGGCGTTTATCCGGGTGGAGACGTCTCCGGCGCCTGCAGAGCGACATCCTGATGGGATCGCGAGCCGGTCTGCGGGATTGGTACCGTCAGTGCGGTTGCAGGCGTCGATGCCAAATGGCGTATCGCTGACGCTGGAGGGGTGTGACGCGCAGTTGCTGGCGGTGATGATCGATGCGCTGGGGCATTGCCATGTTCCGGCTCGCTGAAGATCTGCGCGTCTACCTCCACCGGGATCCGATCGACTTTCGCTGTGGGATCAACAGCCTTGCGATCCTGGTCGAGCAGTCGATGGGCCTCAATCCGTTCGAGCGCGCGGCGTTTGCCTTTTGCAACCGGCGCCGGACCCGGATGAAGTTGCTGTTCTTTGACCGGTCGGGCTTTGTATTGGTGCTCAAGGCGTTGACGCAGGACAAGTTCCGATGGCCCAAACGAGCGGAAACGGTGGTGGCGCTCACCGCCGAGCAATTGCGATGGCTGCTCGACGGGATCGATATTGACGCGCTGGTCCCTCATCCGGTGCGGCAATATCAGATTGTTGGTTGAAGGCCGTTGACGCAGGAACGGGCTTTCGATTCAAGACTGGAATGGATCGAGGCGGCGTCCCCACTATTGCGGAATTGATGGCGCTTCTGGCGACGAAAGCCGCTGAGGCCGAGGCATTGGCGGCCGAGAGAGACGCCCTTGCCCGGCGCATCCTGAAGCTTGAGGAGGAACTGGCGCTGGCGCGGTTGCACCGCTTTGCGCCGCGCAGCGAAAAGCACCTGGATCGTGTCTTCAATGAAGCCGAGCAGGCCTCCCTGGAGGACGATACCGACGATGGACACGACGGCGTCGACGAGCCGGTCGCCGCCGATCTTCCCGACACGGGATTGCCGGAGGCGAGAAAGCCAGAAGGGAAGAAGCGCGGGCGCAAAGCACTTCCTGCCGACCTGCCGCGCCAGCGCGTCGAGTATGACCTCGCCGACGACCAGAAGGTCTGCCCGTGCTGCAGCGAACGGATGCATCGCATGGGGGAAGTGGTAACCGAGCAGCTTCACATCGAGGTGAAGGCCACGGTCCTTCAGAATGCCCGCGCCAAATATGCATGCCGCAATTGTGACCGTACCGGGATTGCCACGCCGATTGTCATTGCGCCGATGCCCGCACAGCCCTTGCCGGGCAGCATTGCCACGGCCCCGACGCTGGCCTTTGCCCTTGTTCATAAATACGTCGATGGCACACCGCTGTATCGTCTGGCGCAAACCTTCGAGCGCGCAGGGGTACCTGTCAGCCGCGGTGTACTGGGCCGTTGGGTGATTGCTTCGAGCGAGAGGCACCTGCATCGCATCTTTGACGCCCTGAAGCTGCGGCTTCGGTCCCAGGACGTCATTCATGGCGACGAAACTACGGTTCAGGTGCTCAAGGAAGAGGGCAAAGCCCCTACCAGCACTTCGTATATGTGGGCCTACCGCAGCAGCGAGGACAGCGAACAGCCGATCGTGCTGTTCGACTATCAACCCGGTCGCGGGCAGGAACATCCGCAGGCCTTCCTCGGCGACTATCGCGGTATCCTGATGAGCGACGGTTATACGGCCTGGCGCACATTGAAAGGCGCCACGCATCTGGGCTGCATGGCCCACGCCAGACGGCGCTTTGCCGACGCCCTCAAGGCGAGGAAGAAACAAGGGGGGCCGCCCGCACAGGCGCTCAAGTTCTTCGACCAGCTCTACCGGATCGAAAGGCAGGCGCGGGACGAAATACCCGATGAGGGGGAAACGCAGGCCAGCACCATGCGCCGCTTCCGCCAGAAACATAGCGTCCCGGTCCTGGATGCCCTCAAGGCGTGGCTCGATGCCATCGCACCCAAGGTTGTGCCCGACACCAAGCTTGGCGATGCGGTCTCCTACACCCTCAACCAGTGGGAATACCTGACGCGCTACGTCGAAGACGGCAGGATGCCGATCGACAACAATCTTCTCGAACGCGACATCAGGGTTTTTGCAACGGGACGAAAATCCTGGCTCTTCTGCGACACCGTGGACGGCGCACGGGCGAGCGCCGTCACCTACAGCCTGATGCTGACTTGCCGCGCCTGCGGCGTCGAGCCTCTCGCGTGGCTACGCCATGTTCTCACTGAACTGCCCCAGCGACCTCTCGACGCCGATATCGACGATCTGCTGCCATTCAACTTCGAAAAACACGCCTGACCTGCCGACGTCGCCGCGATGGCCTGTCTCGTCCAGCGTCAACTATGATGGCCGCACTGCCTCCGGAAGCAACGTGCTACGAAATGCGCGCTTAC
>NZ_JABWCU010000063.1 GCF_018491765.1 Novosphingobium profundi
TGTGGAGCGGCGTGCAAAATTGACCCCCTTAGCGGGGTGATCGGCGTCTAAAATTGACCCCCTTCATCTCATTGTGAGAAGCGCCGCCGTTTGGGTTCCGAACGGCGGGTACAGGGATGTTGGTTGTGGAGACGATTACGAGGATCCGTCGGGAGCACCGGGACGGTAAGCCGATCAAGGCGATAGCGCGGGATTTGCGGCTGTCGCGCAACACGGTGCGCAAGGCGGTCCGGGCGCCGAACGCAGATGCCAGTTACGAGCGCAAGGAACAGCATCGGCCGCAGACCGGTCCTTTCAGCACTCGCCTGGAAGAGCTGCTTGAAGAGAACGAAGGGCTGCCCCGGCGTGACCGGCTTCGCATGACGCGGATCCATGATCTGCTCCAGCGTGAAGGGTTCGGCGGCTCTTATGACGCGGTGCGGCGCTATGCTGCGCGCTGGAAGCGTGAGCGTCGCGTCGAGGCCGGCGATATGGCTAAGGCGTTCATCCCGTTGATGTACCGGCCCGGCGAGGCTTACCAGTTTGACTGGAGCCATGAGGACGTCGAGATCGCCGGCAAGCCGATGCGGGTGAAGGTCGCGCATATGCGGTTTTGCTGGTCACGGGCACCATTTGTCCGTGCCTATCCTCGCGAGACGCAGGAGATGGTGTTCGACGCACATGCCCGCGCCTTTGCCTTCTTCGGTGGGGTTCCGACGCGCGGCATCTACGACAATATGAAGACGGCGGTGACGACGGTGTTCACCGGCAAGGAACGCCTGTTCAACCGGCGGTTCCTGATCATGACGGACCACTATCGCGTCGAGCCGGTGGCCTGCAGTCCTGCCGCGGGGTGGGAGAAGGGACAGGTCGAGAACCAGGTTCAGACCAGCAGGGAGCGCCTGTTCAAGCCGCGCCTGCGCTTTGCCAGCCTCGAGGAGCTGAACATCTGGCTGGAGGCCGAGTGCCGGCGCTGGGCGGAACGCAACCAGCATCCTGACCAGGAAGATATGACGATCGCGCAGGCGCTGGAGGCGGAGCGGCCGATGCTGCAATCGCTACCGGTTCCCTTCGACGGGTTCTTCGAGAGCGAACACGTGGTCAGTTCGACGTGCCTCGTGAGCTTCGATCGCAATCGGTACTCGGTGATGGCAAAGGCGGCCCATCAGGCTGTGCAGGTGCGGGCCTATGCAACGCGCATTGTGATCCGCTGCGATGGCGCTGTCGTGGCCGAACACGAACGGGTCTTCGGTCGGAACCAGACGATCTTCGATCCATGGCATTACCTGCCCATCCTCGCCCGCAAGCCCGGTGCGTTGCGCAATGGCGCCCCCTTCCAGGACTGGGCTCTCCCACCTGCGCTGGCCCAACTGCGGCGCAAGCTGGGCAAGGGCGACGATGCCGACCGGCGCTTCGTGCGCGTCCTCGCCGCTGTCCCCGAAGATGGCCTGGAGGCTGTCGAGGCCGCAGTGCGCGAGGCACTCGGCGCCGGTACTGTCAGCGACGAGATCATCCTCAACATCCTGTCCCGTCGACGCGAGCCTCATGACGTGCAGGCTATGGACGTCGTCGTCAACCTGAAGCTCAAGCATCCGCCAGAGGCGAACTGCGGCCGCTACGATACCGTGCGAGACCTCGATGCAGCGGCATGAGATCATGGCCGCCCTTAAGGGGCTGGGGCTCAAGGGCATGGTTACGGCCTTCGATGATGCTGTCACCAACGGCATCCGCCGAGACAGAACGGTCATGGAGATGCTGGGCGACCTGTTGCGTGCGGAGACGGCGCACCGGGATGCGGCATCGATCCGTTATCGCATGACCGCAGCCAAGCTTCCGGCGATCAAGGACCTGGATGGGTTCATGTTCGATGGCACGCCGATCAACGAAGGACTGATCCGCTCGCTTCATACGGGCTCGTTCCTGCCGGAACGGCGCAATATCGTGCTGATCGGCGGAACAGGCACGGGTAAGACCCATCTGGCTCTCGCCATCACCGCCGCGGTGGTGCGCGCCGGTGCCAGAGGCCGATACTTCAATACGGTCGATCTGGTGAACCGGCTCGAGGAAGAGGCTCGCCTGGGCAAGGCCGGCAGCCTTGCCACCCAACTCTCGCGGCTTGATCTCGTGGTACTTGATGAGTTGGGCTACCTGCCGTTCGCCAGGTCCGGTGGTCAGATGCTCTTCCACCTGATCAGCAAGCTCTACGAAAAGACCTCGGTCATCATCACGACCAATCTCGCCTTCGGCGAATGGCCGAGCGTCTTCCACGACCCCAAGATGACCACCGCGCTTCTCGATCGCATCACGCACCACTGCGACATCATCGAGACCGGCAATGACAGCTGGCGGTTCAAAAACCGGAACTGAGCCGAAAACCCCTTCCCCCGGACCCCCATCCCCGGCGGTTAACCCGGTGGGTCAACAGGGACCTCCCACGGACGCCGCCGCCAGCACACCTGACGGTGCGCGTCGTCGTCCGTGGGCCCCTCCTATCGACTACCGGGATAACCGCCAGACTACCGAAAGGTGGGGTCAATATTGGACGCCGATAGGGGGTCAGTTTTGCGCGCCGGTTGACA
>NZ_JABWCU010000064.1 GCF_018491765.1 Novosphingobium profundi
TCACCGAGAATCTGAAAGATTTTCCGGCTGACATCCTCGGCCAACTCAACATCGAGGCACGAAGCGCCGACGACTTCATTGCCGACACCATTGCCCTTGAAGAGGGGCGGGCGATCGCCGCCATCCGAAAAATGCGCGAGCGACTGAAGCGACCTGAAATGTCCCCTGAAGACTTTTTACGAGCCTTGGAAGCCAACGGCCTGCTCGAAACAGCTTCGGTCATCACGCCCCACCTCGGCTCGATCTGAGGGCTCGTTTCCAACATCTTTGACCCTTTACGGCCGTTCAGCCGCCGATTTTGCGTTCCTAAGTGCGGTCCGTCTCTTTTCCCATTCTGAATGCCCAAGACGGGCCGGTAGGCGAATGTCCGGTTCGGAGCCGGGTTGCGGAGATAACTGCCGCTCATGTCAACCGAACCGCGGATTTGATCTCCATATTGCCTTGAGCAGAATGTAGCCCGCGGGATCGCCGTCTCAACGGACAGTGTTCTATCATCCGCAGCAGTATGGCGAGCCGTCCAGCATCTTGCCCAGATACTCGAAATCTGTCGAACCCATCGCTCATTAGCAGATTGCAACGTCCGAGATCGTCCCGGAAATAGCTGGACGGATGAGAAGTGCACGCCGTCCTCGTTCCCAACGATGGTTGCGACCGCCATCTTGCCATAGCTTATCACTCGGGCCTTGTGGTCGGAATTCGCGCCGTTGATGGATCATCACTGTCAGCAGGAACGGCATCTGCTTCGCGGGCGTTTGAACCCCTGAAAAAGGAGAATGTCATGAAAAAGCACGTTTGGATGAGTTTCACAGCAGTCGCCGCCCTTAGTCTTTCGGCATGCGGCGAAAAGGCGGAGCAAAAAGCGGATAACGCGATGCGTGACACTGAGGCGGCAGTATCCGGAGCCGTCAACTCTACAGACAACGCTATTGACAATGCCGGGCAGGCCCTAATGTCGACACCAAGCGGCCAGGAATTCGCCGACAAGGCCGCCAAGAGCGACGCGTTCGAGATCGCTGCTGCGAAGCTGGCAGCAACCAATGCACAATCTCCGCAAGTCAAAGCATTTGCCGAGATGATGATTACGGCTCACACTGGATCGACAGCGAAGATCAAGGCTGCCGCTGCAAAAGCTGGTCCGGCCATAACGCCCAATGCGGCCCTGACCGAAGATCAGAATGAAGATCTTGCAAAACTCAAGGGTTTAAAGGGGGCCGACTTTGACAAGGAATATGTCGATGGTCAGGTTGACGCCCACGAGGACGCGTTGAAGCTGATGCGGAAATATGCCGCCGACGGCACGGTTGCGCCATTGAAGATGGCGGCAGGCGAGATCGCCCCCAATGTCGAGAAGCATCTGTCCACCGCCAAGGCCATGGACAAGGACTAACGGAACGAGAGCAGCAGGCTGGACGTTTGTCCTGTCTGCGAATGACCTGACGCCGGTGATGGCGCAGTTCATTTTGTAGGCTTCCAGGGATCCCGTCAGCATTGCTGGCGGGATCTTCTGTATGATCCACCTTCGCCTCATTGTGCGGTGAGCTTCCAGACGCGTTTTATCGGCAGAATGGAAGATGGCTCATCGTGGATAATTACTGACACAAGTCTGGCCTGCATCAGCGCGCCACCCACAACCCGACCAGCGCAGCAAGTGAAACAAGCATCAGGAAACCGTTCACCAATGCGAGCAGCCAAACAGGAAGGCGGCGCGTATCGGGCATGGGTGGCGGAGCTCCAGGAGAAATTTCCCGCCAGATCGCCGCCACGAAACAAAATCCGCTGAACAGAATCAGTACTGTGCCGGTCGCAGCAATAAGCCAATCGGGCACCAGTTTATCCAGCAAGGCTCGCGCACCTATCCCTGCCGCCATCGCGGCTAGACCAGTCCGCACCCAGGCCGCGTAAGTGCGTTCCGCCGCAAGTATAGTACGATCGGCTGCAAGGACTGTGGAGCGGCGTGCAAAATTGACCCCCTTAGCGGGGTGATCGGCGTCTAAAATTGACCCCCTTCATCTCATTGTGAGAAGCGCCGCCGTTTGGGTTCCGAACGGCGGGTACAGGGATGTTGGTTGT
>NZ_JABWCU010000065.1 GCF_018491765.1 Novosphingobium profundi
GGTCGTGTCCCACGGGGTGGTGTAGGAAGGTTTCCCTGAGAGGGTGGCCACCGTCGATCTTCTGGTAGGGTTCGGATGCGAACTCGAACCTGGAGAAGAAGACGATGACCGACGACAGAATGGCCCTTGTTGAGCTGATTGAGCAAGGGGCTGATAGTGATTTGGTGCGTGAGATGCTGGCTTTCGCCGCAGAGCGCATGATGGATCTGGAGATCGAGGCGAAGACGGGCGTGCCTTGCGGATCACGCAGCCCGGAGCGGCTTAACCACCGCAACGGCTACCGCGAGCGCAGTTGGGATACGCGCGCCGGGCGCATCGAACTAGCAATCCCGAAGCTGCGCAAGGGCAGCTACTTCCCGAGCTTCCTGGAGCCGCGCCGCACCGCCGAGAAGGCTTTGGCGGCAGTGATCCAGGAAGCCTATGTCCACGGCGTCTCGACGCGTTCGGTCGACGATCTGGTCAAGGCGATGGGCGCCAGCGGTGTTTCGAAGAGTCAGGTCAGCCGTTTGGTTGCCGAGATCGACGAGCGGGTGAATGCCTTCCTCACGCGACCGATTGAAGGCGAGTGGCCCTATCTATGGATCGACGCCACCTACCTCAAAGTGCGCGAGGGCGGACGGATTGTCTCGACGGCGGCGATAATCGCGGTGGGCGTCAACACCGATGGCCGACGGGAGGTGCTGGGCGTGGCCACCGGCCCATCGGAAGCCGAACCTTTCTGGAAAGCCTTCCTGCGTTCTCTGGCCGACCGAGGCTTGCGCGGTGTGAAGCTGGTCATCGCCGACGATCACAAAGGGCTGCGCGCCGCCGCCAGCAAGGTATTTTCCGCGAGCCAGCAGCGCTGCCGAGTGCACTGGATGCGCAATGCGTTCGCCCATGCCGCGCCGAAACAACGACCCGCTGTCATTGCCATGATCAAGACCATCTTCGCGCAGGAAACGGCTGAGGCAGCGCACCAGCAGTGGGACCAGGTTGCAGATGCCCTGCGCGAGAAGTTCCCAAAGCTGGCCGACATGATGGAGGCATCACGCGAGGACGTGCTCGCCTACATGGCCTTCCCCAAGGATCATTGGGCGCAGATCTCGTCCACCAACCCGCTGGAAAGGGTCAACAAAGAAATCAAGCGGAGGGCCGACGTGATCGGCATATTCCCGAATGACGCTGCCGTCGTTCGTCTCGTCGGAGCGCTCATGCTGGAGCAAAACGATGAGTGGGCCGTATCGCGCCGTTACATGACGCTGGAAACTCTCGGCTCGGTGAGCCATAACCCCATTGTCAGCTTGCCAGCACTGGCCGCCTGACCTGAACCCGATCCTGCCGTAGATCGACGGTTCCTACACCACCCCGTGGGACACGACCT
>NZ_JABWCU010000066.1 GCF_018491765.1 Novosphingobium profundi
CCACTGAGAAGTGATGGAGTGGATGCCCCCTCCCGACGGCATCGAATGTGCCATTGTGATGTTTCCGAACGTCACAGCAGAGGAGAAGGCATCCATGGGTGAAGTTAGCATCATCGGTCTGGATCTGGCAAAGCGGGTTTTCCAAGTACACGGAGCGTGTCCGAACGGGCGCGCGCTCCTCCGCAAGAAGCTTAGCCGTGGTCAGTTGCTCCCATTCCTGTCCCAGCAGTCGCGTTGCATTGTGGCGATGGAAGCTTGTGCCAGCGCCCATTTCTGGGGGCGCGCGATACAAGAGCTTGGACATGAGGTCCGCCTCATCCCGCCAATCTATGTAAAACCCTTCGTGAAGCGCCAGAAGAACGACGCTGCGGACGCGGAGGCGATCGCTGAAGCGGCTGTTCGGCCGAACATGCGCTTTGTCGCGCTCAAATCGCCGGAACAGCAGGCTGGGGCGATGGTGTTCAGGACGCGCGATTTGTTGGTCCGGCAGCGAACCCAGCTCGTCAATGCTCTTCGCGGCCATCTCGCTGAACATGGTGTTGTCGCGCCCCAAGGGGTGACCAATGTCCGAGTCCTTGAAGCGGCTATCGAGGAAACCGAGGTATCGCTGGATTTGCTCGTCGTTGAGATGGCGCGGCTTTATCTGGAGCAAATTAGTTCATTGAGCAGCAAGATTGAGGCGCTGGAAAAGCTCCTCCAGCAGGCGGCCGCCAAAGCCCCAACAACGGCCCGGCTGTTGACGGTGCCCGGGATAGGTCACGTGACCGCCATGGCTATCGAAGCCTTTGCGCCTCCTATGGAGACATTCCGCCGCGGGAGAGACTTTGCGGCCTGGCTTGGCCTCGTACCTCTCCAGCGCTCTACTGGCGGAAAGCAGGTTCTGGGCAAGACATCGAAAATGGGCCAGCGAGATATCCGCCGACTGCTCATTACGGGCGCGATGACCGTCGTGCGCTGGGCTTCTCGCAATGCGCCGCTAGAGGGATCGTGGCTGTTCCGCATGCTGGAGCGTAAGCCGCGAATGCTCGTTGCCATCGCCTTGGCCAACAAGATGGCGCGAGCCGTATGGGCAATGCTGACCAAAGGCGAGGATTACAGGAATCCGGTGGCTGTCGTGGCCTGATCAGGAGATCGCACGAACAGTCCCGGGTGCGTCGGGCGTGTGAGAAGTTCGAGGAGTAGTAAGGGCAAAGTGATCGGTCAGATCCGGGTTTGGAAAAGCATTCCGAGTCATAGGGCTTCGAGCCCGCAGAAGTGTTTTGCACCAGGCCTGCGCATCTCCATACCGGCCAGCGGTCCTCAGACCGC
>NZ_JABWCU010000067.1 GCF_018491765.1 Novosphingobium profundi
TTATACCAACCTGCGCATTGCCTGACTCACGGGGGATTCCCAAAGCGGTGAAAATCTGAATCTATGGGGCTGCGACTTTGGAGTGTGGCACCATGGGTTCAGCAATCGGCTTGCGGGAAGATTTTGACGGGGCGACGCTGCGACGATTATCGCGGACCACGAAGAGCGCGAACCAGGCGCGACGGTTGTTGGCCTTGGCCGAGATTTACGACGGAGGTAGCCGGAGTTCAGCAGCTCGGATCGGCGGAGTGGGCCTTCAGATTGTGCGTGACTGGGTGATCCGGTTCAATGCCCGCGGGCCCGATGGATTGCGGGATGGCAAATCGCCCGGCCCCCGTTCGCGGCTGAACGATACACAGCGCCAGGCATTGGTCGATGTCGTCGAGAGCGGCCCGATCCCGGCTATCCACGGTGTGGTGCGGTGGCGGCTGATCGATCTGGCCCAGTGGCTCTATGACGAGTTTGCCGTCTCGCTCGACGAGACCACCATCAGCCGCGAGTTGAAGAAGCTGGGTTACGCCAAACTCACGGCGCGCCCGCGCCACCATGCCCAGAACGAACAGGCCATGGAGGCCTTCAAAAAAGGGGCTTCGTTGCCGAACTGGCAAAGGTCAAAGCCACCCTCGTGAAGGGCACGCCCATCGAGATATGGTTCCAGGACGAGGCGCGCGTGGGTCAGAAGAACACAATCACGCGGCGCTGGGCCAGACGCGGAACCCGGCCATCAGCACCCAAGGATCAGCGGACGAAGTCGGCCTATATCTTTGGCGCGATCTGTCCGGAACTGGGCAAGGGCGCTGCACTCGTCCTGCCGTTTTGCAATACCGATACCATGTCGCTGCATCTGGCGGAGATATCGCTCGCCATCGCGCCGGGTGCCCACGCGGTCGTGCTGATGGACCAGGCCGGTTGGCACATGACCGACAAGCTGGATGTGCCCTCCAACATCAGCATTGTCACGCTCCCGGCCAAATGCCCCGAACTTAACCCGGTCGAGAACATCTGGCAGTTCATGCGCGACAACTGGCTCTCCAACCGCGTCTTCACATCCTACGAAAACATCATCGACCTCTGCTGTGAAGCCTGGAACAAGCTCGTCGATCAGCCGTGGCGCATCATGACCATCGGACGTCGCAAATGGGCGCGTAGGTTCTGATCAATGCAGGTTGGTATTA
>NZ_JABWCU010000068.1 GCF_018491765.1 Novosphingobium profundi
CGCCGATGTCGCTCTGGTGGCCGAACATCGAGGTGTAGGCGATGAGGCGCCCGTCCTTGAAGACGGGGAGCAGGACGAGCCAGTCGTTGCAGTGGCTGATCGCGCCGCCGACCGAGTAGGGGTCGGAGAGGAAGATCATGTCGCCGTCTTCCACGGTGCCGTCGAAGCCGTCGAGGAAGGGGCCGATGTAGGAGCCGAACTGGCCCACGATCATGCGGCCCTGGTGGTCGGCGATGAGCGGGAAGGCGTCACCCTGTTCGCGGATGCCGGGCGACATGGCGGTGCGCACGAGCGTGGCATCCATCTCGATGCGGGCGTTGCGAAGCGCGTTCTCGATCACCTCGAGCGTGACCGGGTCGATCTCGACCGTGGTGAACGGGGTCTGGTTTTCCTGAATGATCTGTGCGGGCATTAGAGTGTTCCTTCGCTCACTTCAGGTTGATGAGGATGTTGCCGTAGGCATCGACGGTGCCGGTGCAGTCGGCTTCGATGAGCGTGGTGGAGTCCATCTCGGTGACGATGGCCGGACCCTGGATCACGTCGTTCGCCTTGAGCCTGGAACGGTCGTAGATCGCGGCGGGCACCATCTGGCCATCGGCCCAGAGTTCATGGTCGCGCACCTTGGCCTCGATGGGATCGCCATTGCCTTCGGGCAGGCGCTGGGCCTCGAGGTCGAGCACGGGGCCGAGCGCCACGGCACGCAGGTTCACCAGCTCGTGCTCGGAGTCCATCTTGAAGGTGAAGAGGCGCTCGTGCTCGTCGTCGAAGCGCTGCATGATCGCGGCAAGACCGCCGGCCTTGAGCGTCTCGGGATCGATCGAGAGAGGCACCTCGAAGGCCTGGCCTTCGTAGCGCACGTCGAGTTCGAACTGGACGGTGACGTCGCTGGCCGCGATGCCCTCGCCGGTGAGTTCCTTGGTGGTCTGCGCGGCCATCTCTTCAAGCTGGGCGAGCACGTCGCTTTCTTCGGTCTTCGAGAAGGGCTTGGAGTACGAACGCGCGGTCTCGGTGCGCATGCGCGTGGTCGCATCGCCCAGCGCGCACAGCACGCCCGGCGAAACCGGCGAGACGGCGGGCCACGAACCCATCAGCCTGGCGACGGCATTGACGTGGAGCGGACCCGCCCCGCCAAAGCCCATGACCGCGAAGTGCCGGGGGTCATAGC
>NZ_JABWCU010000069.1 GCF_018491765.1 Novosphingobium profundi
GCGTTCCGTAAGCGAGTGAAGCGGGAGGGTAACCGACCGTGGACGTATCGGAAGTGCGAATGCTGACATGAGTAGCGACAAAGAGGGTGAGATGCCCTCTCGCCGAAAGACCAAGGGTTCCTGCTTAAAGCTAATCTGAGCAGGGTAAGCCGGCCCCTAAGACGAGCCCGAAGGGGGTAGTCGATGGGAACCACGTTAATATTCGTGGGCCTGGAGATGTGTGACGGATCACGTGTGTTGTACAACCTTATCGGATTGGTTGTGCTTCGAAGTGGTCCCAGGAAATAGCCTCTCCGTATAGACCGTACCCGAAACCGACACAGGTGGTCAGGTAGAGTATACCAAGGCGCTTGAGAGAAGTATCCTGAAGGAACTCGGCAAATTGCCTCCGTACCTTCGGAAGAAGGAGGCCCCGGCTATGCGCAAGCACTGTCGGGGGGCACAGGCCAGGGGGTAGCGACTGTTTAGCAAAAACACAGGACTCTGCTAAGTCGGCTTCAAGACGACGTATAGGGTCTGACGCCTGCCCGGTGCCGGAAGGTTAAGAGGAGGAGTGCAAGCTCCGAATTGAAGCCCCGGTAAACGGCGGCCGTAACTATAACGGTCCTAAGGTAGCGAAATTCCTTGTCGGGTAAGTTCCGACCTGCACGAATGGCGTAACGACTTCCCCACTGTCTCCAGGATATGCTCAGCGAAATTGAATTCTCCGTGAAGATGCGGAGTACCCGCGGTTAGACGGAAAGACCCCGTGCACCTTTACTGCAGCTTCAGAGTGGCATTGGAAAATTATTGTGTAGCATAGGTGGGAGGCTTTGAAGCACCGGCGCCAGCTGGTGTGGAGCCATAGGTGAAATACCACCCTGTGATTTTTTAATGTCTAACCTCGTACCGTTAGCCGGTACAGGGACCCTCTGTGGCGGGTAGTTTGACTGGGGCGGTCGCCTCCTAAAGAGTAACGGAGGCGCGCGATGGTAGGCTCAGGCCGGTTGGAAACCGGCTGCAAGAGTGCAATGGCATAAGCCTGCCTGACTGCGAGATTGACGAATCGAGCAGAGACGAAAGTCGGTCATAGTGATCCGGTGGT
>NZ_JABWCU010000007.1 GCF_018491765.1 Novosphingobium profundi
ACACCTGACGGTGCGCGTCGTCGTCCGTGGGCCCCTCCTATCGACTACCGGGATAACCGCCAGACTACCGAAAGGTGGGGTCAATATTGGACGCCGATAGGGGGTCAGTTTTGCGCGCCGGTTGACAAGCTGGCGGCATGGTCACTGCCGACTTCTCGGTTATCGGCACCGGCACCGAGCCTGTCGTTGATGCTGAGGGCCTCGAACTTGCTTCTGCAACTGCGGTCCTAACTAACGCGACCTATGCGGCTGCTGGCACGAACGAGAAGTTCGCTGGCCCAGACGTCAAGAACATCACAATCGAAGGGCTTGGAACCGTCGATTACCAGACCCTCAACTTCACCCTAACTCCTGAGCGCTCGCCTCAGACCATGCTCGGTAGCGCATACGCTCGCGGCATCGGCACTGCGAGCAAGTCCAGCGAAATCGCTGTCACGTTCTACCGCGCAGACCTCTCGCCAGAAAAGCTCATCCGCAACGGCATCGAGAACCCAGCGGTCGATATTTCGTGGGAGTATGTGATCGGCGGCGAAGGCTACAGGATCACCACAAAAGCACAGCCTTCCTTCCCAGAAGATAACGAAGATGGCGCAAACCAGATGGTCAACATCACGTTCGTTCCAGTCGGCTTCCTAGAAGGCGGCGTAGAAACGGACTTCATCGTTGAGAAGCTGACTGCATAAGAGCCCCCAACTGTTCAACCGCAGTTAGCTTCAGGAGGTAATGGTTCCCTCAGGTCCATTACCTCCACCCATGAGTATCCTCAGCATAAATACACGGCAGCAAGATGCTGTTACAAAACCTGAGGTGAAATTAATGTCTAAGTTCAAACTACCTACCCCTATCTCGACTGATGCTGTCTGGACGGAAATCTGGAAAGACGGTGAATGCTATGGCCAGTTCAAGGTCAAGTATCAGGATATCAGTTCGCCAGAATTCAACTTGCAGTTCAAGCGCGCGGCGGACCAGCTGAGCAAGAGCGAACGCCATCGTGCAGATAACCCCAAAACGCCAGAAGAGGTTCTACTCAAGCGCAATCTCTACATCGGCATCCTTGCTTCCAACTACATCGTAGATAGCAAGATCATTGGCTCGGACGGGGAAACGCTTCCACACAATATGGCGACGGTCCTCGAAATGCTTTTGACCCCTGAACTCTACTTCGTCGCACAGGAACTCGACCAGTTCGCTTCAACTGAAGATAACTTCAAGGCGGCGGTCGCGGCAAAGGAAGCCAAAAAAAACTAATCGACAAACTGTCGTGGCAGCTAGGTCATGCACCCGGCCAACTCGAAAAGATGTATGCCACAGCTGAAGCCTTCCGCAAGCGAGGCGAATTCACACACGCTGTTTTCGCCCAGCTTGCTGAAGAGCCAGAAATCTCCAAAGAGCATCATTCCTATTGGGATGCTTTCCGCATTCTTGAAAGTGAAAGACCAGCCGCAGGATTAGGCGGCGTTTGTCGCATCCCTTGGTCTTCCATCCTCAAATATGCCGAACACTACGGAATGTCCTTCGATGAGACAGAGAGGTTCGTCGATATCATCCGCGAAATGGACGCGACTGTTTTGAAGTCAGCTGAGAGCAAGCCTTCTGAACCAAAGAAGCCCAGCAAACCAAAATAAATAACGGCAGTAATCCTAAGCGGAGTCCTGCCATATGTCTGAAACAGTTGTCCGCATTGTAGTTGATAGCAGCAATGCCCGCTCCGAAAGCCTCGCTGCTGAACGCTCTCTAGACCGCTTTGGTAACGCCTCCCAGCGACTAGATCGAAACCTCGGATCACTAGACCTTCGCATTACCAGCGTCACCCGCAACATGCGCGGAATGCGTACCGCGATTGGTACACTCGGAGTGGGCTTTCTAATCCGAGAGTTCACCCAACTCGCCGACGTATCGACGCAAATGGACGCAAAGCTGCGCCTAGCAGCAGGTAGCCAATACTCGTTTGCTCAGGCCCAACGAGACACCCACGATATTTCCAAGCGCACTCGTAGTGAGCTTTCGAGCACGACCACGCTCTACGCAAAAATGACGCAGAACGGTAAGGCGTTGAAGGCAACTCAGGAAGAGATTGCCCGCGCAACCGAGACCGTCACGAAATCACTCAAAGTGAGCGGCGCGACCAACGGCGAAACATCCTCGACCGTGTTGCAGTTGGGTCAGGCTCTCGCATCTGGCAAGCTGGCCGGTGACGAATTCCGTTCCCTCGCTGAGAACGCCCCTCGCCTAATGCAGCTGATTGCTGACGCGATCGGCAAGCCAAAGGGCGAACTGAAGAAGCTCGCAAGTGAAGGCAAGCTGACCAGCGAAGTGCTGTTCAAGGCCCTTTCGGATAAGCGCTTCACGGCTGCGCTTGATGAGGAATTCAACGCCATTCCGCCTACCTTTGGCGATGCGATGACGGCAGTGAAGAACGCGGCAATTGATGCCTTCGGCGCGTTCGACAAGGGCGGCCAGTTCAGCCAGTCCATCTACAACTTCGCCACTGGTGCAACCGGCGACATGGGCAGCATCACGAAGACGATGCAGAACGCCGGTCAGACAATCTCGACCGCTCTGCGCCTCGTGATCGACAACGCATCGACACTCGGTCTCATCCTAGGCGGTGTCGTAGCCGCTAAGATCGGCCTGTTTGCACAAACGCTAGCGGTCAATGCCGTTGGCGCGCTCGTGGCGTTCCGCAACGCAAATCTGGGCGCAGTCGCCGGAGCCCTTGCTCTCGCCCGTGTCGCTCCGGTCGCCGGCACGGCAACTATCGCACTGACCGGCCTCCGTGCAGCTGGTTCCGGCCTGTTGGCGATCTTCGGTGGTCCTATCGGTGCTGCCGTCACCGCGCTCACGGTGGCCTTTGGCTACTTCGCAGCAACCGCAGCCAACACCGCATCGGTCATGCAGAACACCAACAACGTGATCGCTGACACAGACACCCTCATCAAGCAAATGAGCCTGTCAGGGGACGATGCGAAGACCACTGTTACCGGTGTCGGCACCGAGGCCAACAGCGCAGTTCCAAAGATCAATGCGTTCGCTGGTGCAGTCGGTGAAGCTGCTCAGAAGCTCTACGAACTGGCCGAAGCTCGCCGTGCTGCGAACGTGGCGGAACTTGAAGGCCGTCGCACCGAACTGTCCCAGCAATACACCGAACTCTACAAGGTCAGCAAGAAGGGTCGCCGTGAGGCCATGACGAGCAATCGTCCACAGAAGCTCATGGATAACCTCAGGTCTATCGGCAATTGGGCCGGTGGCGAACTGGGCGAACTCGTTGGCGCTGGAACACCTGACGCTGAAATCGAACAGCGTATGAAGGACCTCAAGACTTCGATGGGCAACATCGACAAGTCCTTGAAGCAGATCACCGCGACCCCTCTCAAGACCATCGCTCAGGACCCCAATTTGCGCGCTCAGGCCGGTGTTGGAGGCGTCTCGACCATTCCACTTGCAGAGGGTTCAGGCAGCAAGGGCACGCACAAGAAGACTGATGCCGAGCGCGAGGCCGAGCGAGCAGCAAAGGAAGCAGAGCGCCAGAAGCAGGCAGCAGAAGACCTTTGGAGGACACTGGAAGAGAACAGGCAGATTGCTTCCAAGATGCCGATTGAGGCGGAGAAGTTCACGGCTCAGCTGGACCTACAGAATGCAGGCGGCAAGGAACTAACCGCGCAGGAAAAGGAGCGTCTATCGACCCTACTCGACCAGACCCGCGCTGCGAAACTGCTCACTGATTTGAAGGTCGCCAACGATAATGGAAAGGCCGAACTGGATTACCAGAAGCGCCGCCTGTCGATGACCGATAAGGAAGCTGCAATCGCAGAATCGGCTTGGGAGTGGGAGAAGCGAGCACTTGAGGAAAAGGTCGATCTAAGCGGCGAAGAGTACAAGGCGCAGCTGGATCAGGTGAAGGCTCGCGCTGCCGAGACCTACGAGATCGAAAAGCAGAACAGGCTCATCAAGAGCCGCGAAAGCCTGCTCCGTGACTACAGCCCGGCCAATGCGCAGGAACTCGACCTTGAGCAGATCGCAGCAGACAGGAAGCAACTGGACCTGTTGCGCTCAAAGTCGCTTGCCGATGGCGGCATCACGGAAGAGCAGTATCGTCGTTCGCTCGACGGCCTGAACCGCGCAACCGCTGAAGTTGCTACTCGCTTCGAATACGAGTTGGGCCAGAGCATCGACCAACTCGGTAGCCAGTTCTCTGGTACGCTAGGCAAGGTCATCAGCAAGTTCGGCCAGCTAATTTCAGGTCTGGCCGATGCTGCGCGCGGTAGCTTCGGCGGCCTTGGCGCTATCGGTTCGCTCATCGAAGTGCTGGGGAAGAACACCGATGGTACCCTGAACGGAATAGGCCAGGCTGCATCGAGGGCATCGCAGAATACCCTAGATAGCATCCTTGGGCGCAACGGTCAGAAGTCGGCCCTGCTGAACCCGCTGAAGAGCCTCGGCGACGGCTTCGAAGGCTTCACCGGCGACATGAAGAAGATATTCACCGGCAAGGGACCGGGTAGTGTCGCAGGCGCAATCGGCAACACCCTCGGCAACGCTGCCTCCGGTATGCAGATGGGCCAGATGGCTGATGGCTTGATGAAGGCCCTCGGCATCGGTTCTAGCAGCACTGGCGCTCAGTTGGGTGGCGCGCTTGGTTCGGCGGTCTTCGGTCCCATCGGTGGCCTCATCGGCTCGATTGGCGGCGGTTTGCTCGGCGGTCTGTTCAAGAAGAAGAAGTACGGCACAGCCAGCATTTCGCTAGGCGATCAGGGATACCTGACCAGCGATGTTACGGGCAACAAGGCCGCATACAAGCAAGCCGCAACCGGCGCAGCAACCAATGTCATCAGCGGTCTGGATCAGATTGCAGACGCCCTCGGTGGCTCGCTCACTGGCTCCCCAACCGTTTCCATCGGTCAGTATAAGGGCAAGTGGCGCGTCAGCGACACCGGACGCACCGGCAAGCTCAAGGGCAACTACAGCGACGTTACTGACTTCGGCAAGGACGGTCAGGAAGCCGCAATCGAATACGCGATGAAGGTCGCTCTGCAACAAGGCGTGCTCTCGGGTATTTCGGACTTTTCGAAGCGCGTTCTGAGCGCAGCCGAAGACCTCGACCGTGCTGTTGATCTGGCAAGCAAGTACGAGAACATCGTCAAGGAACTGGCTCGCATCGACGATCCGATTGGCGCTCCGTTGGCCGAACTCAACAAGGAGTGGAAGACCCTTCGCGAAGAAATGGTCGCCAATGCCGCTACAGCATCAGAGCTGGCGAACGTGGATCGCTACTACATGCTTCAGCGCCAGCAGATGCTTGAGGACCAGCTGTCCGACCTGAACAGCCTCAAGGACAAGCTGATGGGTGAAGGCTCCGGCCTCAGCGCAGTGACCCAGCTGAACAACAAGCTGTCTGAGTTTGCCAAGTACGAGGCCGATATCGCAGCAGGTAAGGCCGTAGACACTTCGGCCCTGTCCGCACTCGGTAGTGATATCTGGGATTTGACCAAGGATACCTACGGCACGTCCACGGCTCAGGCACAGAACATCAGGGATCGACTGCTCAGTGCCGTCGATGGAGCCTCGTCGGCCATCAACGATATCTATGCAGCTGACACGACCGGCAACGCAGAAGCCATTGAAGCACAGACTTCAATGATTGCGGAACAGGTCAAGCAGACAAACCAGACTAATCAGACCCTAGCCGACATTTTGGAAGCCATCAGGGCAAGCGGCAGCGTGTCTGCATGGAAGGTGAGCAGTGCAGTCAACGGCTACCAGTCGGGCACCGTGTAAATAGTGGGGAGGTGACAAATGGCCATTGATCCAGAACGCGGTTCGTTCGTCCAGCAGGAATACAGGTACGCAGAATCTATCAACAATGACGTTCTAGCTGAGCAGTCTCAGGCCCGTGTCATTCCGCTTGATACGAACCTCGATATGGAAGCTGCACAGGCTCTTGCAGATGAAGTCCTAGCTGAACAGCGATACGTCTCCCAAGCCTACAGCGTCACCTTTCAAGGTGTTGATGTGATTGAGGATGAAGACCTCGTTGGCTCACCACCGACATTTCTCTGCAACTTCTACGACTGGCCTGTCCGAGTGACAGAGCGTTTGACCACCATCAGCGTCAACGTCGATTACAAGAACTGGATCACAACCGTGGTCATGAAAGGGCCGATCAAATGATCTCACAACCATTCCTCCTAGTCGCACAGCCAATGACGTTTGAGACTACGGACTTTGAACTCGCAGCGGCTCCGGGCGTGAACCTGACCAATGACAACATGGACATGGAATGGCGTTCAGTCGGCCTGAACGATACCTATGTCGTGCTTGGTTGCTTGGCAGTCGTAGACACAATTGCGGTGTTGCACACCAACCAGCGAACCACTGATACCATCCGTGTTCGTGCTGGTGCTACATGGGACGAAACTGCGACCAATTCAGTCTATGATAGCGGCGTCCTGCCTGCATTCGAGGGCAACAAAGAAGACCCCTACACGACGAAAACGATCATCGACCTAGGGCAGTCCGTGCAGGCTCCATTCTGGCGCATCGACTTCTTTTCACCGGGCCACCCTGACGGTCAGGTCAAGGCTGCTCGTGTCGTGATGGGCGAGCGTTTCGAGGTGCCAACCGGCATCAACTACGGTTGGGAAAAGGTCCTGTATGATGACAGCATTATCACCACCGGCCCCAACTACGAGGACGTTCAGGAATACCCAAGTCGCCCCGGCGTAAAGGCCACAATCGGTCAGGTAGATGAAGCCGATTTCGTTGCCTTGGACCCATTCCTCATGAGGGCAGGCTTCAAGAAGCCAGTGCTGTTCGCTCCTGAACCCGATAACCTAGATACTGCACAGCACTGGACCGTCTATGGTCGTATGAAGGGTAGCAAATGGCAGAACCCATACCATAAATGGTGGGAGATAGATATCGAGGTATCTGGCCTAAGAGCCTAAGCACGACCTTACCTCATAAATATCCGACAGGATATGGGGTGAAATGTGCAGAGAGTCTTTGTAGCAGAAATTACAGCTTATAATCCGAGAACGGATGAGCAGGAAATCCTGCGAATGTGTTCTGCTGGTCACGGCCCTGTATCGTTCCCTGACAGCGATTTCCAGTATATCCCTTGCATCGCTAGTCCGCCGGTTTACTCGTACTCTCTGAGCGAGAATGGCGTACCCGGCGAAATCTCAATCGACTACGGGTCACTCGGCCTGAGCTTTAGCGCAGACCTTCGCAATCTCGACTGGCGCGGTTACGACTTTGACGGCTACCCATGCAAGCTCATGTGGGGCGAATACGGCGCCCCCCTATCGACCTATAGCGCAATCCCAAGCGGGCGCGTTGGTGCCTTAGAAGTTGCATCGTACAGCGTGGGCAGTCTCGCCATACTTGGCCCGGACTCCGACTTGAAGAAGGAAGTCCTGAACGCCTCTTATGGCGGCTCTGGCGCAAGCGATGGTGGCGCGGACATGAAGGGTCTTTTGAAACCCTTCACAGTCGGCAAGGTCGAGAACATCGAGCCTTTGCAGATCGACCCGGCTTATCTCGTCTGGCAGTATCACGGTTATGGCCCGACTGCTGATGTGCTGGCCGTCTACGAAAACGCTCTCACTTTGGGTGATGCCCTGTGGATCGTTGACAGCTACGAGGAATTGATTGGCCTAACCGTCGAACAGCTTCCACCGGGCACGTGGGCTAAGGCCCCTGCCGTGGGCATGTATCGCTTAGGCGCAGAGCCAACCGGAAAGCACACCGCAGACGTGATCGGCGCAGTCGATGACAACGGTTATGCAATCACCTCTTTCGGCGCTATCGCGTGTTGGATGCTGCGCGACATTGCAGGCATTCCAGAAGCCCAGATTGACTACGATTCCGCAGCCGCTCTCGATGCTGATTTCCCACACACATGGGGCGATTACCTCGATGCTCGCGAGAAGCAGGACAATCAGGACGAACCGACAATCGCAGTCGGCAACTATCTCCGCGAAGCAGCAAACCAACTAGCCGCGTACCTCTTCCCAGACCGAAACAATGTCTGGCGCTTCGGTCGCAATACACACGACAAAGAGCCCATCACGATCCAGCAAGGCAGGACAACCTGGCCTGTGGTCACGAGCATCACGAAACCGGCGACTACCACACGCGCCTACAAGGTCCGCGTCGGTGGCCGTCGATGCTTCTCGGTCCACAGCGACAGCGAGATTTCCTCTGCCCTCAAGGATGCAATCGAAGAGGTTGCAGTAGGGATCGGCAAAGCCGTCGAAGATATTTCAGATGACGTAAATGATCTTCGCGGCAACTTCCGCGATCTCGCGCGTGAAGCCTTGGACGCCGACCTAATCGAATTTCAGGACGTTAACCTCAGCTACGGTGCGGAGTTGCTCAAGGCACAGACTGCACTTCACAACCAAAACCATATTGCGATCCGCACGCTCAGTACCCGCATCGACGAGAACGGGGCACTCGTCTCGGAAGATCTCACAAATCTGACTTCCCGCGTCGAGGAAAACGAAAGGACCGTTGAAGCTGGCTTCCTAGAGGTGAACCGAACGATCGCTAGCGAAGTCGAAGCTGCCGTCGAACAATTGGAAACCGGGATCGCATCTTTCGGTGACGATGTGGACGCAGCGTTCGTCGAGGAACGCAGGATCAGGGCTGAGAAAGACCAAGCGAATGCAGACGCCACAGACGCCATTGAACTGCGCGTTGGGGACACCGAAGGCAGGATCAGCACTGTCGAACGTCTCGTCGCAGAACCCAACGAAGCCACCCTCGAAAAAATCGAGGAACTAGGCGTTAGGATAACGGACGAGACCGGCCAGAAGATCGAAGCCGCGAAGCAGGAGGTCACGACCGCAATCGTCGGTCCAAATGGTGCTGCGACAACGCAATTCACAGGCATCAACACGCGCTTTGGCGCAGTTGAAGGCAGGTTGCAGGAAGTTGAATCCGCAGTTGCTGGCGATGATGGCGCGTGGGTCCAGCGCGTTTCAAGTCTGGAAGCCCGACTGGACCCTACCAATGCAGCCAGTTACGAACAGAACGTCCAGCTTATCGCTGACACCAACGGCTTGGTGAGATCATCGCTGACTTGGAAGGTCGTCAATGAAGTGAACGGCGTGAAGGTCGTCGGCGGCATCGGCGTAGTTGGAGAAAATGGCATCATCAACACCGCCATCGAGACTGACGCGCTTTCTGTATGGACACCTAATGGAAAGCAACAGCTCTTCTATCTCGATGGGCAAGGCGCAGTTCTTAACAGCCTCATCGCGAACAAGCTGCAAGTCAGTCAGGGACAGATAACCAATCTGCTCGTCGATACCTTGCAGGTCGCAGGTAACGCAATCACCGCCAATACGATACACACCGCTGGAGACACCTACTGCCCTGCAAACGGAACAGTCGATTTTCTAAATACCGGTTTCATGACCATCGGCGACGGCGTTGATGGATCGGGCATCGTCAGCGTCACATTCACTGTCGATGCTACCGCTTATTACGACGCATCCAGCTTCGTTGAACTGTTCGTAGATACTGGTAGCGGGTATCGCTCCGTAAACTCTGCCGTTCTCGGAATATCAACCGATGATGGTAACTCATACTGGCGCATAGCTGGTGGTCTGCACACCGTTGTAGATGGATCGCAGGTCCGCGTGCTCGCTCGCATCAACTCAGGTCAACATACACCGAGGTCAGTGGCGAGGTCATTCTACGTCCGAAACATCACTATGACGCTTATGGGAGCGAAACGATGACCCACTACGCCTATTTCAAATCAGATGGATCATTGCTGTCCGTGTGTAGCAAGCAAGCCGATTACCGAGACGCCTCTGTGATCGAGGTCGAAGTTCCAGAAGGAACGAGCGGAAACAGCATCTATCTCGACCTTGCGACCATGAGCATCAAGGAGAAGGAACCGTTCGCGTTGACCATCGAATATAACAAGCTGTCCAATCTCCCGACTGGAACCCACATCATCATGAAGGAAGGTGAATTCACAGTCGATGACGGCTCAATCGAGTTCGATGCAGACGTTCCAGAGAGCCTGATGGTGTTCTTGAACCACCCTTGTTTCCTCTCAACTCACATCGAAGTGCCAACAGGCCCGGAGGCAGAATGAAGCTAGATATCAAGAAGGGCTACGCAGGTCAGCGAGCCGCCGAATATCCTACATGGCAGGAGCAAATGGATATCCTTTATCACGAAGGCTACGACGCTTGGCGCGCCATGATTCAGGCCATCAAGGACAAATACCCTAAGCCGGAGTGACTGCCCTGCCCCGCTAAATATCGGCAAACGATATGGCGGGAGAAATCCGATAATGGCGACTTTTGAGTTTGATACGACAGGCACCGTGAATGTCACGAACGGCTCTGTTGAGGTGGTTGGCGTTGATACGAATTGGGTCGCAACTTACCCCGGCCTGATGCTGAACATGGATGGTCTGAGCTATCCAATTGCATCGGTGAACAGCCGCAACAGCATCACGCTAGTCTACCCATATGTTGGCGCGACCTCGACCAACAAGGGCTATGCACTGGTGCCGATCCATCCGAACGCGCTTAGCAGCCAGAAGTCCATCAACGACATGATCGCGGCGATCAATGACCTGATTGCCAACGGAGGCCTTGGCGATGGTAGCGGCGGCACAAGTAGTCCCGGCATTACAAGCGCAGTGGTAAACAGCGCTGGGCACCTCATTATCACTCTGAGCGATGGACGAACTCTGGACGCAGGACTGGTCAAGGGCGCTGATGGTCAGGACGGCCAAGACGGGCAAGATGGAACCGGAAGCGGCGGCGAAGTTGCAATTCAGAGCGTTGTGGACGTAACGCAGTTCGCCGGTCAGGTAGCAGGCGGCAAAGGCGTTTACATGATCGTTCCCGTAGCAGACGGTGAACCGGGCGTCGCACTTACTCAGGAAGCCGAGGTCATCATTCCTGAGGGTAGCACCAATGCCGGTGTAGGCATGTGGGTCAGGACTACTGCCTCTGGTATGGCGCTCGTAGTTGGCCTTTCGAACGTGCCACTGCCTCAGCCAGAAAACCCCGGCGAAGATATCGACCTCTCTGGTAGCGCGACTTTCTACGCTCCACTCAACGAGATTACGCCACTTGGCCTGAACCTCAACGGCACCACTGCTACCCTAACTCTCAGCCGTGCATTTACCGATAGCCAGCTGAAAATCCGCCGTCAGGTCGATACCCCGATTGTCACCCCAACGGAGAGCATCTGGTACACTGGCGCAGCAGGTTCGCCTTACCCTGTGACCGGCGATGCGGTGGCGTCTACAATGACGCTCTCCAAGCGCGGCGAAGGTACAACTTCTTACGCTGATGGTCGCATTACCCTGAACAAGAATGCGTACCTCATCACGCCTAAGCTGAACATCGAGTTCCCTTCGAGTTCTGACACACTGACAACCCAAACCCCGCCTTGGATCATGCTTGAATTTAAGGGCATCACCCCACAAGGCGGCGCGATTATGGGCAGGCTAGAAAGCTACGGCGTCGGCCACGTTGCCCACCAAAAGCACTGGAACAATCGCTCGATTGAGTTCTCGTGTCATCGCGAAGGTACGTCCGGCATTTCAGTCATCAGTGATGAAATCCGTGACCTCTACGACACTGACGACCTTATCCAGACCAAATGGGAGAACGATGAGAACGGCACTGGTGGCATCGTTACGTTCTACGTGAATGGCGAACAGTACGGCGCAAGCAAGCCGACGGAAATCAAGCCGCGCATCACCTCAGATTGCGACTTCCAGCTAAACGCTTCGGTTGAGAACACCTCAAACTCAGTGGACAATCTGGTTGTTGAGTACGTTGGCATCCAGATTGGTAAGCCAGACGTTTCGACCTCCTACAACACGATTGCAGATGGCACTGTAACTCTCGACGACTTGCAGAGCCTTGTCGTTGATGCAACTGGCGTCACTACTCAGCAGGCCGAGCATGTCCTTTCCTACACTGCTAATGGAACTGAGCAGTTTGATCTTTCCATCGTCGTTGGTGAAATGGTTCTTCCAGCTGGGCGACCTTACAAGGCTGTCCTGATGGACTTCTCGACCGGCGAAGCGGTCGCTCACGCAAATGAGCTAGTGATGACCAAGCCGTATGCTCAAAACTGCCGCTTCGAAGACAGCACACTCTATGGCGCACAGGGCTCTTGGACAGAGGTTGGACCTCAGGGCGATGTTCCGATCATCGACGGCATTCGCTACGGATGCGAGGGCATTCGTCAGGGCAATTACGTCATGTTCCAGTTCGTCTACTCGCTAGACACTGCGACTGAGCCTTTCGGTGATCCATCCGGTCTGAACACCTACATGCGCCCCCACAAGTGGTACATCTACGACAACGAAGGCACGCTCTTGCAGCGCGTTGAAATGCCAAGCGGTCAGCCACTCAATTCGTCCTCGATGAAGCCGATTTGGGAAGGCCAATATGACGGTCGCTCTGTTGCTCAGATCACCTCAGACAATCGCTGGTATCCGTTCGGCACCACGCGCTGTTCGGTCGTTTATCGCAACGGCAATCCACCTGCATACGGTCAGCAGTTCATCTACGATCACTTGCCGGTCTACGATCAGCGCGTTCCATTCGCCTCCCACACGAATGCATCTGTGAACGGCTATGACCTTCGCGTCTATGCCGGTTCCGCAGCCGGTGAAGGCCAGTCCAATGGCTTCGCGAACTGGAAAGCTATGCCGTGGCAGTGGGGCGCATACGACTACCAGACCATTCAGGATTGGGGCGCAGCATCGCTTGATCCATACAAGAACCTGTATGCTCCGGTCGCAATGACGCCGAATGCTGCGCTCTGGTTGAAGTACGAGCCATTCAACACAATGGGCCGCTGCCCGATTGTTGGTCCCGGTGGTACTCGCGATGACCGTCAGATTATCCCCGAGCCGGTTGCTCAGTACATGCGCGACGTAACGAAGACGCGCCCCATTGATGGAACTCCCTTAGCGGATATCGCACTCAGCTACATGACCGGCTATGCGAGTGACCCGTTCAACATGGTCGTGAATGGCAAGATCACACCGCTCTACAAGAACAATCCTCGCCGCAATATCGGCACCCGTAGCCACTATTATGGCTACGGCGATGCTGCTCGCCCGGCTGAACAGTCAGTCTACTATCAGGTTGGTCGCTTGTACGAGTGGTCAACGGGACAGAACCCACTTCGCTGTTATGTACCAAGTTCTGGTGCAACTTCGGACAGGCCATACTTCGGCGGCTTCGAAATCGACAGCTTGCACGCCCACCAGTTCCCGCATTGGGGCTCGCTACTTTGGCAGACGCCCGAATTCGCTATGTTCGGTGTTAACTTCTCCGATCAGTGCCGAATGTACGGCAACTCGATCCTAGCCGACTGGCCTAGCAGCATCAGCGCACGTGAACAGGCTTGGACATTCATGCACGCTGTTATGCAATGGAAGACAGCTTCGACCAACTCGACGAGGCTCTACAGTCGCGCTGATATCATGGATTGGGTCGTCTTCGATTTCGAACTGTTCTATGATCGCTGGTACGCAACAACTCCCGGCTTCTTGAACCCGCCTTCGATGCTCAACAGCGGTGGTGGCTTCAGTGGCTATAATGCCATCTACGCGGGCTGTAACAAGTTCGGCCCATGCTACTACACTGAGGGTGTCGGACTGGAACTGTCCGAGTTCCAAGCCGGTTACTGGCTGTCGATCCTACACGCTGCTCACAAGCTAGGCTTCCTAGATGCCCTAAGCGAGCAGTCTGAGAAGTGCGAAGCTATTGTGAACTGGCTCAAGGCAATCCATCGCAAGCGCATTGTGAACCGCATGAACGATGGCGACCTGATGAACATGGCTGGTAGCGACTATCAGGTCATGTACTGGACCGTCGATGATATCCTAAATGCTGGCTACGATGTTTCGGCCCTTCCTCAGAACTTGACGCAGGTAATTGCAGCACATGGCGCGGCTCCTAGCTGGGACACGTTCACAGATGGAACGAACGTCTACAGCCGCGATGGTCAGGCAAATGATGCCAACTTGGCTGGTGCTGCTCTCTTGCTCGATATGGGCATGACGGGAACTGATCTGGAACAGGCCGCAGCAAATGCAGAAGCCAAGTTCCAAGAGAAGCTGGCAAGCGAAACTGCTCGCGGATATCAGTCAGCTGGCAGCGAGTGGTTCCGATACCACCAGACCACGAACAATAGGCCATACAAGCCATAAGCCATGCAAACGGGTTCCTTCGCTAAATACCCAAGCAATAAGGAAGGAACCCGCTCATGGCTGATAGCGAAGAAATCATCTTGGAGTATTTTTATCCCGGCTCTGACACTGCAAAGTCGTTCGAAGAGTATTGGGAAATGCAAGATGATGAGACTGGCGAGTTAATCGACTTCGACCCGACAGCTGCTTTCTTGAGCATCAGCCAAGACGGACGCAGGTTGAAGCTGTTCACTCTCGGTGACGGCCTGATTTGGATCACCGAAACCAAGTCCATGTACCTTTCCTTCCTGAACAATCAGCTGCGCTTCATCCGCGAAGATAGCTCGATGGAATTCAATTTCTGGATCGAGACACCGGACGGCGCAATCAAATCAATCATTGAGAATGGAACCGTAACAGCGGTCAGGGTGAGCTAAGTGGCAGGAGAGCGTGTTCTAAGGTACAACAAAGGTCTAGTTCCTGTTCCCGGTCCTGCTGGCGCTTCCGCCTATGTGGTGGCTGTCGAAGCGGGTTTCATCGGCACAGAAGCAGAATGGCTAGCAAGCCTCGTCGGCGCAGAAGGTCCACAAGGTGTTGCTGGTCCAATCGGCCCTCAAGGCGATATTGGTCCAACCGGCCAACAAGGCGTCAAAGGAGACACTGGAGCGACTGGACCTAAGGGCGAAGTTGGCCCTGCTGGTGCGACAGGTCCCATCGGCGCTCAAGGTCCGCAAGGCGTTAAGGGCGACACTGGATCGCAAGGCCCACAAGGCCCCAAAGGCGACACGGGCGACACTGGACCAGCGGGCGCAGCATCGACGGTAGCTGGCCCACAGGGACCAAAAGGCGACACTGGCCCCGCAGGTCCAGCAGGAACGCCCGGTCTTCCCGGCGCACCCGGCGATAGCGTTTCCGACTTCCGCAATGACGATGGCACTCTCGTATTAGAGATGGCTAGCGGATCGAGGTTCGAGGTCTTTCTGGATGAAATGACTGGCGGCTCTGGTACTCCCGGCGAAGACGGTGTGAGCGTAGATTATGCTCAGATCGACGCTAACGGACACCTCATTCTCACTCTGAGTGATGGACGCACACTGGACGCTGGCATAGCAGTTGGTCCAAAGGGTGACACTGGCGAGACTGGCCCAGCTGGTGCAGATGGCGCGCAAGGCCCTGCCGGTAACGACGGTCAGGACGGCGCACAGGGTCCAGCGGGTGCAGACGGTGCTACGGGCGCAACTGGACCGGGTGTAGCCGCAGGAGGCTCCGCAGGGCAAATTCTCAGCAAGGTAGACGGCACAGACTACAATACCGAATGGGTTGACGCACCAAGCGGAGGCTCTGGTGGTGGTGGTGCGACGATCACAGGCGATGATTACGGATTCGTCTACAAGAGCGGCGACGATGGCCTAGCCAACAGCGCACTTAGGGTTCACCCCGACACTGGCTATCCAACTGTTGGCGACGCCGTGACGCTAGGCCAGTTCGGGCTTGCCAATAGGCAGTTCCTCAATCCTACTTCGTACTGGCGCTCGAACACCTATACGCCTGTCGGAATTCACCCCGGCTTTGCAACTCATCGCCAGTGGCTCGCTCACGGTAACGGCCTGACTGATGCAAGCCACTTCGGTATGCCCTTCACTACCGGAGGCAATCTCTCCAGCCCAATGATCGCGAACACCGATCGCGACAACGAACCACAACTCCACCTTACGACCGATGCCGCAGCAGGCTCGATTGCCTACTGGAAGAGCAGCGTTCCTGTCGTTCAGAACGGGGTGACCAACAAGGGCGGCTTCTATGTCACTTTGCGTATTCGTGTGCCTCAGATCGCAGCTGGTCAGCGTTGGTTCGTTGGCCTCTGTGAAAACCCTGACGCGCCAATCGACGTTGAGCCGACTGCACAGACTGGCTTTTATGTCGGTGTTGGCTGCAACAGCGACGACGCTGATATCTGCTTCATGCGCAACCCGGAAGGCAACGCAGTCTCGTATGGCCAATACGCGGGCCGCGATGGCAACGGCTTCTATCACACCATCGTCATCAAGCACGACTTTGAGGGCGTGATGACTGGCGGCATCTGGGACGGTGCATACTTGCTGGGCGGCGATCTATGGCCTGACTATGTGCCGCTCTATCCAACTGTCTGGGTCTCGACTGGCAGCACCACAACCGCAGCGACAATCTCGGTTTCGCGCGTCGTTGCCGAACTCACCTACGAGAAATTCTCAAACACCTAAGGGGTAGAACATGAAGATCATTGAGGGGATCAGTTCTGCCCTACGAGGGCTCGTACAGCGCGCAGGCGCATTCAAGGGCTATGTTGCTGCAAGGCTAGAGGAGCGCACCACATGGGTAGCAATAGGGGCTGGCGTAACAGGTGCAGCCGCATTGCAAAGTCCGTGGTCGTGGCTCTTTCTAGCTGTTGCAGTGCTTGGCGCGGTGATCCCTTCAAAGAAGAAGGGAGAGGCCGAATAATGGCAGCAGATACAGAAATGCGCGATATCCTGATTGCTCTGAGGCAACAGGTTCAGGACGGCTTCGCTAACATCAACACGAAGCTAGACAACATGGAACGAAAGCATGAGGGACACGAACTCAGGCTTCGCTCTCTAGAGAATGAGGCACAAACCCGTTTGACCTACATTGACCGATTTCAGAAGGTCGAAACAACCGTGCAGGAGCATGAAGGTAGGTTCAAGGAACTGCAAGGTGCAGGAAGAGGCGCAACACTCGTTACCAATATCGGTCGAGTGGTCATCGGCATTGTAATTGGCGCAGTTGGCATTTTTGGCTTCCAGCTATCTTTGGCACCGAAGAAGCCCCCAGTTGCAACGGCCCAGACTACCATCACGGTCCCGGTTCCACCCCAATAAAAAAGCCCCGCAGGTTGCGGGGCTTTTTACGTTCAGTCGTTGCCGTTGGTTATGCTGCGCCACCAAAGGTCAGCTTGAACAGCATTGCTTCGTTCGGGTCATCAAATTCAATCTCGACACCCAGAGGCATATCGAAATCACCGAACTGGAAGTTCATCCAAGCGTCGCACATCTCGCACCAGCCACCAGCAGTGTTATCCTCAAACCACTGGAACAGGATCGATTTGGCGAAATTGCGAGCGATGAAGCTGTTGGTGCTGTCTAGGTCAGCAGCGTCAAGGATGGGAGTGATCTCTTGGGCGTATTCTTGTAATTTCGCAGGATCGAAACAGTATGTGATTGTAGTCATTGTGTAGTGCTCCAAATAGATTGAACCCTCGGATCGCACTACCAATCCGAGGGTTCACGCCATTGCGGCGAAACTCATTAGAAACGCTATGTTGTAGTGCTCTGCGTTCGATCTATTTATCTAAAATCCCTATATTAAGGGAGATAAGGAGTAGGACAGTCACCCGCTTAACTGCCCTACTAAGTCATAATACGATAACGGGATTAATCGCGTCATTATTTAATTTCACTTTTCCAGCTTTCTTGCCACTGCAAGTAGCGCCTCATGCGCAGCGCGAGCAGCATCCTTCTGCTGGGCACGGTGCTTGCGTGAACGCTCTGTGCTTGTGAGCACCTTGTCCTTTTTCGGACGACCCGGCTTGCGTGAACCTGCAATGCCATGATCCAGCTGCCTGACTGTGCAACCGGGAAAGCGTTCTGCAATCCATTCAGCATTGCCTTTGCTGCCTACGATCACCTCGACCGGAGCAATCGCATTCGGATCACGCAGCGAGCAGCGCATCATTGCCTGATAGTCTGCCTGATATGAAATCATCGCGTGTGAAGCCTGAACATCGACACCGACGGCTTCTAGGAACTTGTAGGCTGCATCACGGCGATTCAGCGCACTCAGCAGAACCACGCGATTGACACTGCGAAACTCTTCCTTGTCGATGCCGTGCGCGATGTTTGGCAATCGGTCGTAGGGGTTAAAGAACGTATCCTTGACCATCGCATTGGCGTGCCAGAGGAAATCCTCGTTTTCGAAGTATCGACGGATGAACGCCCCCACCTTTTCGAGTGTGGTGCCATCTTCGTCGGCACTGTTGGCGTGGCGCTTGCTCCACTGGTTTTCGAAAAGATAGCTGATCGTAAGACGTGGACCAGACTTGTGCTGGCTATACATCAAGTCCTTCGTCAACTCAGAGTGACACACCCAATTAACACCGAACAAAGCCTGCCAGAGAACATACATTTCTGTCGCCTCAGCATTCGCGCCAAGGAATGTCACGGACTTGAAACGCGCAACGAATGTCGGTTCCAAGATCGCGAAGAAGTCCAAGTGGCCATCGGTTTCGGGGTTCTCGATCAGGTCACGATAGCGTTCCGTGCTGACATAAACCTTCTGGTCATCACTTTGGATCGGGTTCAGCAGCGGCAAGAACGTCGAGACGTTCTGGTCTTCCTTGCGGTTTGCAATGAGCGTCTCGATTGCCACCGGGGTCTTCATCTGCACGACACTGATGCCCGGAGCCACTTCATCGGACAGCTCAAGGTGTTCGGTCACGATCCTGTGCGTCTCTGCAATACGCTGTTCGATGTGGTCAAACACACCCATGAACTCATCGACTACGAGGTGCCAATGACGGTGATGACCCTTGTCCTTGAGCCTGCGCAGCGCTTCGTGCGTGATGAGCAGGATTTCGCCCTCGTCGGGCACAGCCGCCTGCATGTGACTAGCGATCTTCGGCGCGACGGAATCGAACTCGAATAGCTTGTAGATCGCCTTGACCTGCGAGAAACCAGCGTTCCTGATCTTGCGGATTGTCTGCATTATCAGTTCGATTGTGGGCTGCACGATCAGGTACTTCTGACCGGCCTTAGCCTCTGCAATTGCGTGATGGACTAGCTGATGCGTCTTACCTGAACCGGCTGGCGCGCTGACATAGTGGATCGTCTGACTCATGCTGCGCCACCGCTGAGAAGCGCGCTCATCAAGTATGCGCGGTGTTCGAACTCATATTTTACCGGCTCCTTAGTGAATTCACGCTCACGAAAGTAGCGGTTCTCAACGCGATACTCTGTGATCATACCGGGGATTTTTGTATCACGAATGTATTGACTAATTCGTTTATGTTCCTCGCTGTTGAAATCAACAGTTACGGTTGCAAAGCCATTACGGCATCCAGCAATCGGATCATACTGATATTCACCGTTGATCCACTGGCTAAAATATGATTCCGATTCAACAATTCTTTTGGTCTTCATTTTAAATCTCCATAACGAAAAGAACCCGCTGTCCGGGTTCGCATTGGACAGCAGGTTCAAGTTCTTTTCGCGTTGGAGCGAAGCAACATAGGATTCTACTGCCGAAGCGGCAGTTTGCGAACCCTGCCTTGCTTCATTTTTATTTATCTAAAATCACTATAACAGGGCCGATAAGGATGTGTCATTAATTAAATATGCAACGGCGCGCTACTCACACCTTATGCAACGAATACTATTACTAATAGGGTTTTCGTTGCATCCATTTACTTCTATGAAAATGCGGGTGGTTCTTTTCTGATCGCTATGGGTTCTGGGACGCGAAGCGGACCGGAAACCAGTGCGGTCCTGAAAAGACCAGTCGCAGGCAAGCCAGCACGGACTGCGCGAGCAGGACGAATGGCTTTGCCTCCATATGGCTATCTAGCTGTTAAGAAATCAATATCGGCTTGGCGGCATGGCCGATTGCTCACACTCGCGTGTTCACTGCTCGGCCCTACCAGCAAGTCAGATAGCCACCTCGGCCTCACACTCACTCGCTGGCTCGTTCGCGTTCGACCGGGTTCATATCTGACTTGCGGTTTGTCAGCTGACGGGTTTGGTCTGGCATTCAGATGTGATCGGCTATCCACCCAGGACGGAAAACGAGAAAGATCGGGCGAAGCCCTATGTGAGTAGCGCGCCGTTGCACCCGGATTTTTCACGGATAACCAATCCTTAACCTCATGACTATTAATCCGAATTTGTCAGGTGCAAGCCTGCCAAGCTCTTTGAAAATGTCGTCAGGCTTCAAGAACCAACCGCTTGTTGGTCCATGTTCAAGCATGGACGAATGCCATGGTCAAAAGCCGTGGAAATCTGGATGGGGCGCAAGCCTCAGGCAGTGGTGATGCTCACTCCGAGTGTGAGTAGGCCCGGCAGAAATGTAGGGGCCAGACCTAGCATTGTCGCGATTCTGCTCTTCCGTTGCATAACCCTATGGTGCCTCGGTCGTATTTGAACTCACCGGGTGTCCTCAGTCAGCATTCGCGCTGGCTGGTTGATCGACAAGGTCAACAATCGAGTGGCTGACATCAAGCGGTGTCAGCGGCCCAAGGGCCGTTTTCTCGGTTCAAGGAGCCACACCAATGACGACCAACATCAACTCGACCAATCCCGTCAACGCTCTGGTTAAGAGCTTTCAGGAATCCATTCCTGCAAATCTCGAAAAGCAGCGCGAGTTTCAGGTTCACGGCTTGAGGGAACTCTGGAAGCAGGTTGCGGAAGCATTTCTGATCGCCTTGAAGATCCTTCAGCTGGACAAGGCACAATTGAAGTCCGCTCTTAAGGAGCGCAACATCAGTGAAGCCAAGTCCGGTGCAAACGAGTTCCTGCCGATTGTGAAGCTCCTCTACGGGGAGTGGAAGGACGAAGATCAGACGATCTTCGAACCCAATCGGAGTGCCGAGAAGTACGCTTGCGTCTTCCGGTATTTTTACAAGCGCAAGGATAAGTTCGCTGACGCTCGGTCCATCGTCGATCACATTGAGGAGACCGAAGGAAACCTCAAGGGGATTGAACAGAAGGACCGGGCCGAGAACAAGAAGACCACCGCTAAGGTCTCGTCGGATGACGAACTGAAGCGCGGTCTGTCCGTGCGCAGTGCGATGGAGATTGGTTCTTTGGAGAAAGTGCGAGAAGCCGTTCTCGATCTCCCGGACAACGCCCAGCAGGGCCAGCTTTGGTTCAAGGTCGAAAATGGCAAGGTCTATCTGATGGGGTATCGCACCCTTGAAGATGGCACTCGCGACACCCTCGCGAAGAAGCGCGGCAAGGCGATCATCAATGCGGCTCAGAACGCTGCGACGAACGCCGAACTCGCGGAAATCGAGTAAGAGCAAACCCCGGAAGGCTTAACCGCTTTCCGGGGTTCTTTCTTTTGAAGAGCAACTACAAGACTGAGCAACCCTTGCGAGCATCTCGTTCGTTGCACTTCTACTTATCAGGTTCCTTATGAGCCCGATTTCTTCCTGAAATCCATAAATAAATTGACAGCAGGAAATGCTGCAATTGCTAGGGAGAAGAACATGAATCCAACAATCCACTTGACCTCATTCAAGCTACGCACAGACAGTGCAAAGGTCAAAGAGCCCTACGTTGGCAACGTATATGGTGACGAGAATTTCGCATCAGCTGGAACACATATCTGCCGACTTGCTGCGCAGACCAAAGCGCAGCACTATCTCAGCTTCGCAAGATATGCTGGAACCCATAACAAGAAATGCATTGTAGACATGACAGCAGTTGCACTGTCGTTCCCATCAAATGCCCGAAAGGACATTATCGAGAGGTTGGACGAGTTTCCATATAACTGCTATCTCATTCGCGCTCAGGACAAAATCAACAATCCAAAGCCGCAAGAACGGCTAGTCCTAGCCGTCATGTTCGAACAGCCTATTTTCAACACCGACGAGTACACGCGCATCGCCTCGCTTCTGACTGAAATGCTGGACATTAACGGTCACACAAAGGGCGACTTTTCAGCCACATTCCTATTCGCACCCTCGACGGTTCCCTCAATCGAGCCAGTCGTCACGCTCTATGACGGCCGCGAGTTCCTCAATCCTACCGAGTTCATTGCCGCGAACCGTGGCGTGTGGACCAATGCACGATTGAAGCAAGAAGGCTCTGAGCATCAGCCGAAGCCGATGAAGCTAGACGAATCTGGCCTCTTCCACTTCCCAGCTTGAAGGAGCCTGACATGACCGAACTGACAGCCACACCGATCCCTGCCGACGAGTTGCAGGACATTTTAGACGCGGACGTTGAAGCGCTTCTCAATAACGAAAACGAACTGGAATTTCAGGACGCTTGGGCGATACTCTTCGCTGCTATCGACCGTGCATTGGATGCCCATAAGCCACGATAAGTAGATGAGAAACAGAGGTTTCGTCGCGAAAGGAAAGCCCGTCAGGAAACTGGCGGGCTCTTCAAATTCTAGATTACCGGCGAACGAGGCTCCTATGCCGTGGCAGGTAGAACACCTCGGGCTCAACGCCAAAGAAGAAGTTCGCGTTCGGTGGCCCGTAAATCTCCACTTTTCGAGCTTTCCAAAGCGCTTCGATCACTGGTTCAATCTCATCACGTGAATGAGGTGGAATCGGCAGCGTCCCATCAATTGCATCAACTGGCCCGTCTCGCAGCCGTTCCATAATTGCCTGCTGCAAAACTCGCGATGACATTGCGCTCCTCCAAATCTGTGAAGCACGAGCTTGCCACGCCTCCAGCTCAGCGCAAGCCACTTGCAATTTGTTCCCATTTTGTTCCAATATCTGCTTATGGAACGAATCGACCCTCACCAGATTGCAGAGGCCCTGCTCTCAAGCCCCGGATGGGCGCGAGTTGGGTTGACTGAACCGAGCAAGCACATGCGCGAGAAGGCGGCAGCCGAACTGGCGAACAATATCATGGACCGGCTCGCCGATTATCCGGGCATACCTGATCCTGACCAACTCAGGCTCTTCCCGTAACATGAGCAGCGTAATTTCTGGCCGGGGAGCAACGAACAACGCGACGAGCACGCGGTTCAATCTGCCCCAGCATGAAGCTGACGGCGACTGGCTCGATGACAGGGAACAGATCGACGGCCCAGCGGGCAAGCTGCGCACGACGGTCACAGAGCTTTTTCCGAAAACCATTTTGTCTTTTAATTCAAGCCCCGACATACCCTTTGATCGGAGCGTGCAACCGTACAACGGCTGCGAACACGGCTGTGTCTATTGCTTCGCGCGGCCTTCGCACGCCTTTCACGATCTCTCTCCCGGGCTCGATTTCGAAACCCGGCTCTTTGCGAAGCCCGACGCGGCGCGCCTGCTGCGCGAAACGCTTGCGCGGCGCAGCTACCGTCCCGCCCCGATCGCGATGGGCACCAATACCGACCCCTACCAGCCGATCGAGGGACGCTACCGCCTGACCCGGCAGATCCTCGAATTGTGCCTCGAAGTGCGTCATCCCGTCACGCTCGTCACGAAGTCGGACCGGATCCTTGCCGATCTCGACCTGCTGCGCGAAATGGCAAGGTTCGATCTGGTCAGCGTGGGGCTTTCGATCACCAGCCTCGACCCACGGCTTTCACAGGCGCTCGAACCGCGCGCGGCAAGCCCTGCCAAGCGCCTGGGAGCCCTGCGCGCCCTGGCCGAGGCGCACGTGCCGGTCCACGCGATGATCGCCCCGGTTATCCCCGCCATCACCGACCCCGAACTCGAAGCCATCGTCGAGGCCTGCGCCGCCGTGGGAGCCCGCCATGCCCAGTGGATCATGCTGCGTTTGCCCCACGAAGTCGCGCCGCTGTTTCGCGAATGGCTCGAGGCGCATTTCCCGGATCGCGCCGGCAAGGTCATGGCCATCATCCGCGAGATGCGCGGAGGCAAGGACAACGAGGCGCGCTTTGGCGAACGCTTCCGCCCCCGAAGCGCGTGGGCCGACGTGTTGCGCGGCCGCTTTCGCCTCGCCATGAAGCGCCATGGAATGAGCGCGCCCGACATCCGGCTGGATTGCAGCCAGTTCCGACGCCCCGCCGCCGATGGCCAGCTGAGCCTGCTCTGATCGCGCGCCGCCAACATCGAGCCTGTTGATCGCGTCCCATTTGCAAACGGTTGTCGAAGCCTTGGAACCGCCAGCGGCGCTGGCACGTTGACCCCTTCAACGAAAACATCACGAAGGGATGCGATACCATGGCAGACGAATACGTGACCGAAGAACGCCGCACGATGACGAGCGATGCTCCCGCCGCGCAGCCCACCCATACCACGGTGATCCATGAGCGCGGATCCTCCTCGGGCGGCAGCGGCATCGTCATCGCGCTGGTCCTGCTGGTCGCCGTCATCGGAGGCTTCTACCTCTACAGCCAGACGTCCTCGAGCGAAGCGGCCAAGAACAACGCCATTGCCGAAGCGGCAAGCGACGTCGGCAACGCGGCCTCGCAGGTCGGCGACGCGGCCGAGAACGCCGCGGACAAGGTCACCGACGCCAACTGATCAGCGCGATCGGGAAAAAGACAAAGGGCCGGTGCACCGCAAGGCGATGCACCGGCCCTTTGTCTTTCGTCAAACCTGCGGGGGCGCCCGTCAGGCGGCGCGGCGCACGCCTTCAGGCCCTCTGCGGGCGATGAGCGAGATGTTGGAGAGCCCCTCCACGCTGGCGAGTTGCTCGGCGAATTCACCGTCGAGCGCGAAGTCGCGCCCCAGCCGGACCTGCTGGCGGCGCCCCTCGGGAAGCCGGAGCGTCGCGATGACTTCCCCGCTCCCCTTCGCGCCTTCGCGGATCAGCAGCGCCAATTCCTGGATTGCCTCGACCGTGCTCACCTCGAGTTGCAAGAGCATGCGCGCATTTGCCGTCACTTCGGCGAGTGGACGCCCCCCGCGCACGGTCACGCGCGGCGGCTCGTCCTCGCTGGGGCTGTCGAGCTCGACGGTGAGCAGGAGGCAGGCATTCTCCTTGCCCCAGGCGACGAAACTGTCGACCATGTTCTCCTCGAAGCAACAGGCCGAGAAATTGCCCGATGCGTCCGAGTAATCGACCATCACGAAGTCCTTGCCGCGCTTGGTCTTGCGCTTCTGGACGTTCTCCACCATCGCGGCCATGACCGCGCCCGACTTGCCGCCGGACGCTCCGCCCGCCATCAGGCTGGAATAAGTCCGCGCGCCGTTGGCCGAGGCCACCGCCCGGAACTGCTCCACCGGGTGCGCGGCGAAGTAGAAGCCGAAGACCTCGCGCTCTTTGGCCATCTGGTCCATCCGGCTCCACGGCTTGGCGTCGACGAGACGCAGGCCCTGTACGACGTGATCCTCGCCCCCGAACAGGCCGCCCTGGCTCGAATTGCGCTCGCGCGCGGCCATGTCGGCCTCGGCGAGCAGCGTGTCGGCGTTGGCGATGACCTTGGCGCGGTTGGGCTCGAGACTGTCGAGACCGCCCGCCGCGCCCAGGCTTTCCAGCAGGCGCCGGTTCATCGAGCCAGCGGGCGCGCGGCGGAACAGGTCGTCGAGGCTCTCGAACACGCCGTTCGCCTCGCGCTCCTGGACAACCGCGTCCATCGCCTTCTCGCCCACGTTGCGGATGCCCGCCAGCGCATAGCGCACGGCAAGGCTGTCGTGCGTCTCCTCGACGATGAACTCGGCTTCCGAGCGGTTGATGTCGGGCGGTGCCAGTTCGATGCCGTTGCGACGCATGTCGTCGACGAAGATCGCCAGCTTTTCCGACTGGTGCATGTCGAAGCACATCGCCGCGGCATAGAACTCGTGCGGATAGTGCGCCTTGAACCAGGCCGTGTGGTAGGCCAGCAGCGCGTAAGCGGCCGCGTGCGACTTGTTGAAGCCGTAGCCGGCGAATTTGTCGATCAAGTCGAACAGCTCGTTTGCCTTGGGCGCGTCGATGTCGGAGACGGCCTTGCACCCCTCGACGAAGCGCTTGCGCTGTTTGTCCATCTCGGCCTGGACCTTCTTGCCCATCGCGCGGCGCAGCAAGTCTGCATCGCCCAGCGAGTATCCCGCCAGGATCTGCGCGGCCTGCATGACCTGTTCCTGATAGACGAAGATGCCGTAGGTTTCCTCGAGGATGCCCTTGAGCTTGTCATGCGGGTACATGATCTTCTCGAGCCCGTTCTTGCGTCGGCCGAAGAGCGGGATGTTGTCCATCGGGCCCGGACGGTAGAGCGAAACGAGCGCGATGATGTCGCCGAAATTGGTCGGCTTCACGGCCGCGAGCGTGCGGCGCATGCCTTCCGATTCGAGCTGGAACACGCCCACCGTGTCGCCGCGCTTAAGGAGTTCGTACGTAGCCGGATCGTCCCAGCTCAGCGTCGAGAGGTCGATCTTGATACCCCGCCGCTCAAGCAGGTCGCAAGCCCGGCGCAGCACCGAAAGCGTCTTGAGGCCGAGGAAGTCGAACTTGATGAGGCCGGTGTCCTCGACATACTTCATGTCGAACTGGGTCACCGGCATGTCCGAACGCGGGTCGCGGTAGAGCGGGACGAGCTGCTCGAGCGGACGGTCGCCGATGACCACGCCCGCCGCGTGGGTCGAGGAGTTGCGCGGCATGCCCTCGAGCTGGATGGCGAGGTCGACGAGGCGCTTCACTTCGTGGTCGGTGTCGTATTCCCGGCGGAATTCCTCGACCGCGGGGGTGACCGAACCGTCCTTCTCCTTCTTGCCGTTGAGCGCCTGGTCAAGCGTCCACGGGTCGGTCGGATGGTTGGGCACCATCTTGCACAGGCTGTCGACGCGGCCGTAGCCCATCTGGAGGATGCGCCCGCAGTCGCGCAGCACCGCGCGCGCCTTCATCTTGCCGAAGGTGATGATCTGCGCGACGTGGTCGTGCCCGTACTTCTTCTGCACGTAGCGGATCGTCTCGCCACGCCGCGTTTCGCAAAAGTCGATGTCGAAGTCGGGCATCGAGACGCGTTCCGGGTTGAGGAAGCGTTCGAAGAGCAGACCGAGCTTGAGCGGATCGAGGTCGGTGATGGTCAGCGCCCAGGCGACCAGCGAGCCCGCACCCGAACCACGCCCCGGGCCCACCGGAATGCCGTTGTCCTTGGACCACTTGATGAAGTCGGCAACGATCAGGAAGTAGCCGGGAAAGCCCATGCCGACGATGATGTCGATCTCGAACTTCAGGCGCTTGGCGTAATCGACGAAGTCCTCGGTCACCCCTTTCTCGCGCAAGACCTCATAGGCTGCGGCAAGCTCGTCGCCCTCGAGTGCAAGCGCCTCGTCGAGTTCGTCCTCGGTGACGTCGGGCCAGTAGGGCGTCAGGCGACGCGCGAGGCCCCGGCGCGAATCGCGCGCGAGCATGCGCGCTTCGCCTTCCTTGTCGCCGGCAAGGCTGGGCAGCAGCGCGCCGCGGCGCGGCGGGATATAGGCGCAGCGCTGGGCGACGACGAGCGTGTTGGCCATCGCCTCAGGGAGATCGGCGAACATCTCCTCCATGACCTCGATCGGCTTGACCCAGCGTTCGGTCGAGGAACGCGGGCGCTCGGCCGCGTCGACCTGCGTCGAGTTGGCGATGCACAACATGGCGTCGTGCGCGGAATGGAACGTGCTTTCCGAGTACTGCGCCGGATTGGTCGCGACGAGCGGGATATCGCGTGCGTAGGCGAGCTCGACCAGTGCCTCCTCGCTCGCGTCCTCGACCTCTTCGCCGGTCCGCGCGATCTCGATGTAGAGGCGCTCGGGAAACAGGCGCTCCAAGCTCTCGCAATAGCGTGCGGCGGCCTCATCCCTGCCTTCGGCGTAGAGCCTTGCGAGCGCGCCCTCGCCCCCACCGGTCAGGCACAGAAGTCCCTCGGTATAGCCTTCCAGCGAAGCGAGCTCGACGTGCGGCTCGAGCTCGAGCGGGCGTTCGAGGTGCGCGCGGCTGACGTGGCGGCACAGGTTCTCCCAGCCCGCCTCGTTCTGCGCGAAGAGTGCCAGCCAGTCGATCGGCCGCTCCTGCCCCTGCGCGACGCCACCGGGCCGCGCGATCGCGAGGAAAGTGCCGACGATCGGCTGAATCCCCGCGCCCTTGGCCGCCTGCGCATATGTCGGAGCGGCATAGAGGCCATTGCGGTCGCAGATCGCCATGGCTGGAAATCCACGCGTCTTCGCGAGCTTTGCCATCGCCTTGGGGTCGATCGAGCCGTCCAGCATGGTGAAACTGGAAAAGATGCGCAAAGGGACGAAAGGAGAGAAGGCCATCTGCGGAATTTAGGCATCGCCCCATGCTCGGATCAAGGGCTTGGCTCCACTCTGCCGGGGATATAGCCCGTCTCCGGGCCAGCATGTTGCAGTGCGCGAAAAACATGGTTAACATTCCCCCTAACGACACCCCCTTCACAGCTGCCAATGTGGGTGATAAATGCGAATCAACTACCTGGATATTATAGAAATTTAGACACCCGCACGACCGCACCAGCAAAGTTAGCGAATTTTCAATCCGCAAACGAAGCTTTAAGGACATTTGTCTAAGTTCGGTGGCGACTAGGGATCGTGCGCAGGCACGACGGACATCAACCGAGACGACGCGAGGTCGGTACCTGGAGGGCTTGGTCAGGTAGCGATCGTGCGTCGCACTGCGAGAGAACCAGACCGTTATGCCCGCAACGTACCGGCAGCCGATCGCTGCGCCACGCGACTGAAACGCGCGTGCCTGATATCGCCACCATAGCGCTGTGCAGCACGGCCTGCGCCGGCCTTCTGTGCATCGCCATGATCCTGTCCTGGTTCAAGGACGGGCGCCCCCGACACAGCTTCTGGCTCTTCGCGCCTTTCGCCCTGGCGCTGCCCGCCGGTGTGCTCCTTTCCTATCCCGACCGCTTCGGCACACAGATCGCGCTGGCCTTCGGCTGGTTCCTGTTGACGCTGGTCTATGCAGCAACCTGGCAAACCGCGCGGTTCGCAGCCGGGCGCAAGCCGCGCTTCGCGCTGGCTTTCCTGGCCTGCTTCGTGCCGCTGGTGATCTCGCTTACGCTGGGCAGCGCCGAGCTCCACGCGCAGTGGCGGATGCTGCCTCGCGCCCTGCTCATGGCCGTGTTCTGCCTGCTGGCCGCGCGCGAATTCCGCCGGCTGGCCGACCGCCACCTGCCTTCGGCGCAGGCCTTAGCGTGGGTCTTCCTGGGCTTTGGCATCTTTCATGCCTTGCGCAGTCCACTGGCTTTCGTGCTGCCCGCTCCGTTCGGGGCGCGGGATGTACAAGTATGGGCCATCGCGGCCTTCAACTTCCAGATCGTGCTCAACGGCCTGCTGCTCGGCGTGTTCATGACCACGCTGGGCCGCGAGCGCATATCCATGCACCACTTCCACCTCGCCATGGTCGATCCGCTGACCGGCGTCGGCAACCGCCGCGCGTTCGACCGCCGGCTTGCCCAGATCCTGGGTGATACGGCAGCGAACCACGCAGGCGCGGACAAGGACCGGCCACTTGCGGTCGCCGTCCTCGACATCGACAACTTCAAGGCCGTCAATGACCGCTTCGGCCACAGCTTCGGCGACATCGTCATCGCCGGCGCCGCCAACATCGCCTGCGACGCCATCGGCCATCGCAATGTCTTCCGCCTCGGCGGGGAGGAATTCGCGGTCGTGATCGAGGGCCATCGCCCCCCCATCGCCGAAGCGATGGTCGAAGGCATGCGCCTTGGCTTCTCGATGCTCAGCCATGTCGCCAATGAGGTATCGCACCGCGCGACGTTGAGCGCGGGCGTGGCGATCGCGGGCCCCCATTCGGATGCCGGTGACCTCCTTTCCGAAGCCGATCGCGCGCTCTACCTTGCCAAGGCGCTCGGCCGCAATCGAACCGTCGTTGCCGACGAAGCGACAATGTCGCGATTGATGGATGAGGCGCTCCACGACATGGTTCCCGACCAGAAGGAGCGCGGCCGCGCGAACGATCGCGAAGAGGGTGACGGACCGGCCAAGGACGGCAATCTCGTGCCGCTGACAGGGCGCAAACGCGCCTGACCGGCTCCCACGGCGAGGCCCGCCCCTTCGGGGCAAGCTTGGCCAGCCTAGAGCAAGGCTTCGATATCGCGCGCTATGGCCTCGGGCTTGTCGCGCGGGCCATAGCGCCGCACCACCTGGCCATCTCGACCAATCAGGAACTTGGTGAAGTTCCACTTGATCGAGGTGCTGCCCAGCAGTCCGGGCGCCTCGGCCTTGAGCCACTGGAACAATGGGTCCGCGGCGTCGCCGTTGACCTCGATCTTGCCCATGAGCGGGAACGAGAGCCCGAAATTGACCTCGCAGAACTGGGCAATCTCGTCGGCAGAGCCAGGCTCCTGGCCGCCGAACTGGTTGCAGGGGAAGGCGATGACTTCGAAGCCGCGGGATCCATAGGCTTGCCAGAGCGCCTCGAGCCCCTTGTACTGCGGCGTGAAACCGCACTTGCTGGCCGTATTGACGACCAGCACCACCTTGCCGAGACGGTCAGACAGGCTGACCGTCTCGCCATTGGGCAGCGTCGCCGAAAAATCGGCGATCGAGCGAGGTGAAGCGGGTTCAGTCACCCGTCTTGGGGAAATCGGCGCGCCGGTAGAGCGCAACGATCTCGCTGTACTTGAAGGTGCGGTCGCCGTCCTTCTGGATCGCGTAGTCGGGACGCTTTTCCTCGGGAATGTCCATGATGAACTCGATGAGTTCCGCCACCGTGCCACGGCGAAGCGTCTTGAAGCGATGGAACAGGCCGCCGCCGTCCTCACACTTGTGCAGTTCGGCCGAATCGTTCCAGGCAAAGCCCGTCGCGGCGCCTTCGCCGCCGTGGATGGTGGAGGGATTGTCGCTCATCGCGCGGACCTTTCCTGTTCACGGACCGGGACCGGGCGGAAAATCCCGGCATCCCCGTCCCTTTATTGTTTCGATATATTTCATCTGGCGTCAGAGCGCATCGAAATCAACGCATGACGCCCTGAAAAGTTCTAGTTGAGCACACCTTCGTGCAGCCGAACGACCCGGTCCATGGCGGCAGCCAGGCGTTCGTTGTGGGTCGCGACAAGAGCCGCGCTGCCCTGCCCGCGCACGAGTTCGAGGAACTGGCCGAAAACCGTGTCCGCCGTCGCCTCGTCGAGATTGCCGGTGGGTTCGTCGGCAAGCACCAACCGGGGGGTATTGGCGAGCGCGCGGGCCACGGCCACGCGCTGCTGCTCGCCGCCCGACAGCGCGCTCGGCCGGTGTTCGAGCCGCGCACCCAGGCCGAGCGAGGAGAGCAGCGTCTTCGCACGCTCCTCGCAGGCCACACGGGGGCGCCCGGTAATGAGCTGGGGCAGCACCACATTCTCGATCGCGTTGAAATCGGGGAGGAGGTGGTGAAACTGGTAGACGAAGCCGATGTGGTCACGCCGCACCGCCGCGCGCGCATCCTTGCCCAGGTTGCTGGCGTCGATCCCGGCGATCTCGATTCGACCTCCGAATCCCCCCTCCAGCAGCCCGATTGCCTGCAACATGGTCGACTTGCCCGAGCCCGAAGGCCCCAGCAGCGCGACGATCTCGCCCGGCCGGACCTCGAGGTCGACGCCGCGCAGCACGTCGATGCGCACGCCGCCCTGCTCGAAGCTGCGGGTGACCTTGGAGAGGCGCACCACCGGATCGGTGCGCGGGTCGGCCGGGGCGGGAACGACGAGGGGATCACTCATAGCGCAGGACCTGTACAGGATCGGTGCTCGCCGCCTTGAACGCGGGGTAGAGCGTGGCGAGGAAACTCAGAACGAGCGAGAGCACGCAGATCACCGCAATTTCCACCGGGTCCGCCCTTGCAGGCAGTTCGGTGAGGAAGCGGATCGAGGGATCCCACAGGTTCTGCCCGGTCACGATCTCCACCGCGTGGACGATCGGCTGGCGGAAATAGAGGAAGACGAAACCAAGCAGGAGCCCCGCAACGGTGCCCGCCGCGCCGATACAGAAGCCCGCGGTCACGAAGACCTTGAGCAGCGAGCGGCGCGTCGCACCCATCGTGCGCAGGATCGCGATGTCGCGGGTCTTGGCGCGCACCAGCATGATCAGCGAGGAAAGGATGTTGAACACCGCCACCAGCACGATGATCGAGAGCACCACGAACATCGCCACGCGCTCGACCGCCAGCGCCTCGAACAGCGAGGCGTTCATCTGCTTCCAGTTGGTAACCACCGCCTGCCCGGCCAGCTTGCGCTCGAGCGGGGCGAGGATCTGGTCGACCTTGTCGGGATTGGTGGTGGTCACCTCGATCATGCCGATCGAGTCGCCCGTCAGGAGAAGCTGCTGCGCGTTGGGCATGGGCATGACCACGTAGCGCTGGTCGAGGTCGTAAATGCCGATCTCGAAGATCGCGGTCACCGTGTAGGCGATCTGCCGCGGCACGGTGCCGAAGGGCGTCGCGCGGCCCGCCGGATTGATGATGGTGATCGTGTCACCCACTTGCACGCCGAGGTTCTTGGCGAGTTCCGAGCCGATCGCGACGTTGTTCACCCCGTCGATCAGCGAATCCATCGAGCCCGCCTTGAGCTTGGACTTGTAGGACTGGATGTCGGCCTCAGTATTCCCGCGTAGCAGGATCGCCTCGACCCGTCCGTTGAAGGTGGTCAGCAACGGCTGCTCGATCAGCGGCGCGGCGCGGGTCACGCCCGGCGTCTTCTTCACGTCCTGAAGGACGTCCTGCCAATCGTCGATCCGACCGCCATAGGCCTGGATGATCGCGTGGCCGTTGAGCCCGACGATCTTGTCGAAGAGCTCGGCCCTGAAGCCGTTCATGACGCTCATCACGATGACGAGCGCGGCCACGCCCAGCATGACCGCGACGAGACTGATGCCAGCGACCAGCGCGATGAACCGCTCACCCTTGCCGGGGAGCATGTAACGCTTGGCGATGGTCCATTCGAAAGGAGAAAGGAGCAAGCGGGGTACCGCCTTCGTGCAAATGTGATCGATCCGAGTGCGGGCCTTACGGCGAAGCCCGCGAGGAGGCAAGTTGCGCGCCTCGCATGCAGCCCGTCCGCCCCGCGCGGCATTATCGCATAGCGCGGGGCGCGGTTCCCGCACGAATGGAACGGAACGGCCTTTTCCGACATATCGGCCTGCCGCTCGCTTGCCGCGTCACGACAGCGTCATCCGGTCGAGCCAAGGGAACATTGCGGGGCGTTTGGCGTTTGTTCCCCTTGCAATTGCGGGCGATCCCTGCAAATGCGCGGGCGAATTCGACGCTGGCGCGGGCCCTCATTCCATGAACATTACACACCCCTTTCGTGACGCCGACGGGGACAAACTGCGCGAAGAGTGCGGTGTCTTCGGCGTAATCGGAGCACAGGACGCGGCGAACATCACCGCCGCGGGCCTCCATTCCCTGCAGCATCGCGGCCAGGAGGCGGTGGGCATCACCTCCTTCTCGGGCAGCGATTTCCATTCGCATCGCGGGCTCGGGCACGTTGCCCAGGTCTTCAACCCGCGCACGCTGGACACGCTGCCCGGCTCGATGGCCTCGGGCCACGTGCGCTATTCGACGACCGGCGGTTCGGGCCTGCGCAACGTGCAGCCGCTCTTCGCCGATCTCGCCACCGGCGGCTTCTCGATCGCGCACAACGGCAACATCTCGAACGCGATGACGCTCAAGCGCGACCTCGTCATGAAGGGGTCGATCTTCCAGTCGACCTCGGACACCGAGGTGATCATCCACCTCGTCGCGACCAGCCGCTATCCCACGCTGCTCGACAAGTTCATCGACGCGCTGCGCATGGTCGAGGGCGGCTACGCGCTCATCTGCATGACCGACGAGGGCATGATGGCCTGCCGCGATCCGCTGGGCATCCGCCCGCTGGTCATGGGCCGCATCGGCGAGGCAATCGTCTTCGCCTCCGAAACGGTGGCGTTCGACGTGATCGGCGCTGAGTTCATCCGCGCGGTCGAGCCGGGCGAACTGGTGCAGGTGGACTTCAAGGGGACGATCTCCAGCCACCGCCCCTTCGGCAACCCCTCGCCCCGCCCCTGCATCTTCGAGCACGTCTACTTCAGCCGTCCCGACTCGGTGATGGACGGCATCTCGGTTTACGAGGCGCGCAAGCAGATCGGCAAGGAACTCGCCAAGGAAGCGCCCGCGAGCGCCGACATCGTGATCCCCGTGCCTGACAGCGGCGTTCCCGCCGCAATCGGCTACGCGCAGGAATCGGGCATTCCCTTCGAGTTGGGCATCATCCGTTCGCACTACGTGGGCCGCACCTTCATCCAGCCCGGTGACGCCGCGCGCCACGCCGACGTCAAGCGCAAGCACAACGCCAACCGCGCGATCGTGGAAGGCAAGCGCATCATCCTCATCGACGATTCGATCGTGCGCGGCACGACCTCGATGAAGATCGTCGAGATGATGCGCGATGCGGGCGCGGCCGAAGTGCACATGCGCATCGCCAGCCCGCCCACGCAGCACTCGTGCTTCTACGGCGTCGACACGCCCGAGCGCTCCAAGCTGCTTGCCGCGAACATGGACATCGAGGCGATGGCCGCCTTCATCAAGGCCGACAGCCTCGCCTTCGTCTCGATCGACGGCCTCTACCGTGCCGTGGGCGAGCCCAAGCGCGCGAAGAAGTGCCCGCAGTTCTGCGACGCCTGCTTCACCGGCGACTACCCGACCAAGCTGACCGACTTCGACGTCGCGGGCGTCGAGGCATGACCGAGGCGGCGAGCGGTTCGGGCGACAAGGCGTTCGACGGCCAGATCGCGCTGGTGACCGGGGCTAGCCGCGGCATCGGTGCGGCAACCGCGCTCGCGCTTGCCGCGGCCGGTGCCCACGTCGTGCTCACCGGGCGCGACACCAAGGCACTGGAGACGGTCGAGGAGCAGATCTTCGAGGCCGGCGGCTCGGCGACCATCGCCCCCGTAGACCTTGTCGAGCCCGACGGCATCGCCCGCCTTGCCTCCGCAGTCTCGCAACGCTGGGGCAAGCTCGACATCCTCGTCATCAACGCCGCCATCCTGCCCGAGCTGACCAGCGTGGCCGACATCGACCAGCGCGCCTTTAACAAGGCGCTCACCACCAACGTCCTTGCCTCGCAGGCGCTGATCGCAAATTTCGACCCGCTGCTGCGTAAGAGCCAGGACGCCCGCGTGATCGGCATGACGACCACGGTGGCCGGTGCCCCGCGCGCCTTCTGGGGCGCCTATGGTGCCACCAAGGCCGCACTCGAGGTTCTACTTGCGTGTTATGCGCAAGAAACCGAGAAAACCTCGAAGATTCGCGTCGCCATCGTTAACCCTGGCGCGACCCGCACCGCGATGCGCGCCCGCGCCTATCCCGGCGAAGACCCCGCCACCGTCAAGCCTGCGGCCGATGTCGCCGACCGACTGATGTCTCTCCTTTCCGAAAATTTCCCGAGCGGACACCGAGAATCGCTTAACCATTCGCGGTAAGAGCGAGTAAACTGTCTCCTGACAGTCTTTGCCAATAATTAGCGGCCGATTCTGGTCGCTGGTCGCAATTGGACTCACGGCGCAGGAACGTTCGCGATGGCCGAAACGGGCAACCAGCTTTACGAAAACGCAGCTCAGGAAGATCGCAGCGCGCCCCGCGAGCGCATATCGATCCCCGCATCGCTACGTGCCTCGGGAGGCAAGGGATACCAGACCGTGGTCTGTGACCTCTCGATGTCCGGCTTTTCCGCCACCGCGATGAGCCGCATCCATCCCGGCACCTATTGCTGGCTGACCCTGCCTGGCATGGAATCGATGGCGGCCAAGGTCATCTGGTGGGACGAAGGCATGGTTGGCTGCGCGTTCGAGAAATTGATTGCGCCCGTCATCTTCGAGGACCTCATGGTGCGCTGGCGCAGCAAGGGCTATCTCGCCGGCAACCCGTAAGCGCCGGGCAGCGCCCCGTTTCGGCCGCGCGCCCTAGCTCTTCCCCTTGAATTTCTCCCAGGCTCCCAGGGCCCGCTCGCGACCCGAGCGGTGCTCGATCAGGCGCGCCGGATAGGCCTTGGGGCGGCTCATCGGCGAGGGATCGTGGATTTCGCCGCTGGGCAGGTCCGCGAGTTCGGGAACCCATTCGCGGATATAGGCGGCCGCATCGAATTTCTCCGACTGGCTGAGCGGCGCCATGATCCGCACGAACATGTTCGCGTCGACGCCCGACCCCGCCGTCCACTGCCAGTTGACCGCGTTCGAGGCATAGTCGGCGTCGACCAGCGTGTCCCAGAACCAGCGCTCACCCTCCCGCCAGTCGATCAGCAAGTGCTTGATCAGAAAACTTGCCGCGATCATCCGCACCCGGTTGTGCATCCAGCCGGTGTGCCAGAGCTGGCGCATCCCCGCATCGACGATCGGGTAACCGGTGCGCCCCTGCTGCCAGGCGGCAAGGTCCTCCTCGGCTTGCTTGCCGGTGCGCCAGGGGAACTGGTCGAAATCCTCCTTGGCCGACCGGCTGCCATAGTCGGGAAGCTGGAGGATCACGTTCTGCGCATAATCGCGCCAACCGATTTCGCTGAGGAACACGTGCACGCTTCCGCCCGCCGAAGAGGTAGCGTGCCAGACCTGCGCAGGGCTGATCTCGCCGAAGTGGAGATGCGGCGAAAGGAACGAGGTGCCCTCGCGCGCGGGAAGATTGCGCTGCCCCTCGTAGCGCGCGGCCTCCCCGATGAAGGCGTCGAGACGCTTTTTCGCTCCGACCTCGCCAGGCTCCCAGAAAGCGCGCAGGCCGCCCGCCCAGTCGGGCCTGGTCGGCAGCAGGGCCCAGTCGGCCAGCGGATCGCTTGCCGGCCAGACATCCGGGGCCGCGATCGTGTGCGGACGGCGCAGCGGCTCGCTCGGAGGCATGCGCTCATGCAGCGCGCGCCAGAACGGGGTGAAGATCTTGTAGGGCTGCCCGGCCCCTGTTGTGACCGCCCCGGGCGGTGCGAGGTAGTTTCCGTGATGAAGATGCAGCGTCAACGCCTTGCCCACGCCTTTCTCGGCGTTGCGCCACCAGGGTTCGTAATGGTGAAGCGCATGGACCTCGCTCGCGCCCACTTCCTGCGCGACTTGGGCGAGCACTTCCTCGCAGCGCCCCCGGCGCAGGATCAGGCGCGACCCTTTCCCGCGCAAGCTTGCATCGAGGCTTTCGAGCGAATGGTGCAGCCACCAGCGCGAGGCGCCCCCCATGGCGCGGTGCTTCGCGGTTTCATCGTCGAGGACATAGACGGGAACGACCGGACCCTTGGCTGCGGCGGCCGCCAGGGCGGCCTGATCCGACAGGCGAAGGTCGCGCCGGAACCATACGATGACAGGTGCACTCATGGCTTGCGGAACGCCTCGTCTTGCGCTGCGTTCCCGAGACCATGGTCGTTCCCGCACAAACGCTTCGTCTGCCCGTTCGCGGCTTTCCGATCAACCGCCCGAAGGCGCTGGTCGTGGCGCTTGCGGCCTGGGCCGGCTTCGGCCTCGTCACCTGGGCGGTGCTGTCCGGCCACACCGCCGCGATCGATCGCAGCGCACTCCTGTTCTGGCGCGATTCGGACTTGCGCCCGAACGGTCCGGTCAAATTGCTCGAAACGGTCCGCGACGTCACGGCTCTGGGCGGCGTGCTCCTGCGCAACCTCTTCGCTCTGGGTGCGGTGGTCGCGCTGCTGTTCCTGCGGCTGCGACGCGAGGCAAGCCTCCTTACCCTCACCATCACGCTGGGATGGCTGGTCGAGGCGCTGATCAAAGGCCTCGTCGGGCGCGACCGGCCCGAGATCGCGCTTCATCTCACCGAAGCGGGTGGCGCAAGTTTCCCCAGCGGGCACAGCTTCAATTCGGCGGTGGTCTACATGTCCATCGCGCTTGCCTTCGCCGCGCTGAGCCGCCGCCGCAAGGTGCGCCTGACCATTGTCCTCAGCGCGATTCTGGGTAGCCTCGCCGTCGCCTGGAGCCGGGTGTGGCTCGGCGTCCACTGGCCGAGCGACGCGCTGGCCGGATGGCTGGGCGGCACGGCCTGGACCTTTTCCGCCGCCGCCCTGCTGCGTCCAGCCGCCGACGCCGCAGCCGACGCCACCGCGCAGCCCGTCAGCGCGCCTGACAGCCCCTGAGTTCCAGCGGCACCTCGACGTCCACCCGGAAGCTGCGCGCAAACCGCTCGCCGGCGAAGCGCGCATCGCCCACCTCGACCCGGGCGCTGCACCGACCCCGCTTGATCCGCGCGAACGGTACCTGCGACCAATCGAGGAAATCGCGAAGCTCGGGCGAAATCCGCTCGGCCTTTTGAACCAGTGAATCAGACATGTGGTCGGGACTGGCTGGCGTGTAGTCGAGCAGAGCGAACGGCCGGCGCAGGGGATCGTAATTCCCATGCGCCACCCTTCCCGCCTCGCGCCAGACCATCTCGCGGCGCCAGAAGGCGATCGGCTCGGGACCGGCGAAGACGCGGTCGGGATCCGCGTGGGGCGGTGACTTCGCCAGGGCGGTCCTAGCCATCTGCGAGATCGCGATGTTCCCGCCGATGAAGACGAGAACGACCATAAGGGATGCCACGGCGGCCCGTCCCGACTGCTTCGCCGCACGGCGCCGCGAGAGGGCGATGCCGGTCCCCAGCATCGCCAGCAGCCAGGGCGAGATGATGAACAGGCCATCGGTATGGAACCAGCGCGAACTCGCCAGCGAAAAAAGCTGCACCGCATAGGTATTTTGCAGATCGAGCAGCGGATGGGTCAGCGCGCCAAGGTAGCACAGCGCCACCAGCCAGCCGGTATGCATCCCCGGACCACTGCCGAAACGGGCGCCGCGCCGTACCTGCCAGCGGTCCAGCAACCACAGCAGAGCGGCCAGGATCGGCGGCATCACCAGAACGCCGCCGACGAGACCATGGGTAAAGCCCCGGTGCATGGCGAGCGGCGCCCAGGGCGACCAGCCGAAGAACACGTCGATATCGGGCATGTTTGCAGCCAGCACGCAAGCCGCCAGGCCCTTTCGGGTGCGGCGCTTGAGCCCGGTCTCCGCAAGCGCCCAGCCGACCAGGCTGTGGGTCAGGTTATCCATTCATTCCCGTCTCTTGAAATGCACATTGCACGCGTGGAGCGAACTCTATCACCATCCCGACCCGGGCAGGCAAGTTCGCTTTGCTATTCTCGGTTTCCACCGTTTCGCGTGTTTGTGCCCGATCGGGACATCGCAAATCGCCAAATCGCACTGGCAAAGTCGTCCGGCATGGGCCATCTTGGGAGCAATGGCGGTCGCGCGTTCCACAGTTCTATCCCTGTCCCGACCGGACATCCTTTCAATTTTCCGGAATCCATCCAGGCAATGACCGATTACTCGAATCTTCCTTACCGCCCCTGTGTCGGGGTGATGCTGGTCAATGCCGACGGCAAAGTCTTCGTCGGCAAGCGCATCGACAACCGCGAAGGAGATTTCTGGCAGATGCCACAAGGCGGTGTCGACGAAGGCGAAGACCTCAAGGACGCGGCCCTGCGCGAGCTCTGGGAAGAGACCGGCGTCGCGCAGGACAAGGTCGTCATCCTCTCGCGCACCAAGGACGAACTGCTCTACGACCTGCCCGAGGAACTGCTCGGCAAGTTGTGGAAAGGCAAGTACCGCGGCCAGCGCCAGCACTGGTTCCTCGCCCGTTTCGAGGGCATCGATACGGACGTCGATCTCGATGCCCACGTGCCGGCCGAATTCTGCGAATGGAAGTGGATCGACGGCGAGCAGTTGCCCGAGCTCATCGTTCCTTTCAAGAAGCGCGTCTATCGCTCTGTTCTGGAAGAATTTCGCGCCCTGATCTGAGCATCGCGCACGCACGAGACGCCTGCAATCCCAGGCTCGACGAAACCCGCGCGGGGCAGGCCTTGCGCGGGTTTTCGCAACTCAGTTCTCGGTGACCTTGGGCTTGGCCGTCGCTTCCTCTGCGCTGGCCATTGCGGGGGTCGCGGGTCCCTTGGCGATGGCCGCCGCGACCTCGCGGGCCTGCGGACAGTCCCCGCCGCACAGCGTCTTGAGCCGCGCGAGGCTGAGCCCCGCCTTCTCGGTCGCGCCCTTCTCGGCCAGAGCCACGCCCTCGCCGGTCAGCGCATCGAGATTGCGCGGATCACTTTCGAGCGCGACGCGGTAATAGTGGATCGCCTTGCCCTGGAGGCCCTTCTTGCGCTCGGCATCCGCGAGCGCGACGAGCACCCGTGTGCTGCCCGGCGAAACCGCCAGCGCCGCCTCGAACGCGTTCACCGCATCGGCGGTGTCGCCGGCCGCCAGGCTCGCCTTGCCTTCGCCCAGCAACGTGACCGCGCGCGGATCAAGCGGCGCGGTCACCTGCGAATGGAGCATGCTCGAGGAGACGGCAACGGCAAGACAAAGGGCAGCGGCAACGGGCGTGTAACGCATCAAGAAGTCCTTGGCAGAGGTGTGTGTCCCCGACATTGCCCAAGGCTATCACAAGCGCTTGAAACGCGCGACGAAAAAGCCGTCGGTTCCATCGCTTTCGGGCGACAGGCGCAGCCCCAGTCCTCGCGGAGTTCCCGCCGGCAGTTCGATCGTGTCGGCGCGCCAGCCCGGATTGCGGGCAAGGAAGCCCTCGACCTGTTCGGCACCTTCGACGTCGAGCAGCGAACAGGTCACGAAGACAAGTCGCCCCTCCGGTTTCACCAGCGTCGCGGCAAGATCGAGCAGATGAGCCTGCGTTGCGGCGTAGCGCAGCAACTGCCGGTCGGTCAGGCGCCAGCGCGCCTCCGGATTGCGCCGCCAGGTGCCGGTCCCCGAACAGGGCGCATCGACCAGTACGGCATCGGCCTGGCCCACCAGTCCGGTGAGCGAGGCGGCCTCCTTGCCGGGGTTGAGCAGGATCGTCTCGATCGGGAAGGCCCCTGCCCGCTCGGCGCGCGGCGCGAGGCGCGAAAGCCGGGTGCGATCGCTGTCGCAAGCGACGAGCCGGCCCCGGTTCGCCATGCTCGCGGCAAGCGCGAGGGTTTTGCCCCCGGCACCCGCGCATAGATCGACGACCGTTTCGCCCGGCACCGCGCCAACCACCTCGCAGGTGAGCTGCGAGCCGGTGTCCTGCACTTCGATCGCACCGCGCGCATAAGCCTCGGTCGGCTCGATGCGGGTATCGGGAGGGTAACGCCAGCCGTGCGCGGCGGCGGTCTTCTCTCCGCCCTCGGGAAGGTCCTCGATCGCCCCGACAAGCGTGTTGAGGCGCACGTCGAGCGGCGCGCGGTCAAGCAGATGCGCCGCCGCCTCCGCGCTGACGCCGCTGCGCGCGAGCCTCGCCATCAGCCAGTCGGGCGCGGCTCCACGCCCTGCGACAGGCTCGTCGGGCGTGATCATCTCGGGCGCATGCCGCGTGCCGTCGAATAGAGCGGCGAGATCGGGGTTATCCTGGGCCACGCGCAACATCGCCGCGCGTCCCGAAACAGGGATCTCGCCGCAGACGCGGATCGCGCGGTACGTCAGCTCGCGCACCGCACGCCGGTCCTTGCTGCCCGCGAAACGGCGCGCGCGGAACCAGTCGGCGATGATGCGGTCCGCCGGCGCCCCATTGGCGCGGGCGGCCGCGATCACGCTATCGAGGATCTCGATCGCGGCCTGGACCCGGGCGGACGGCGTCATGGCCGCCCTCCTCAGCGGGTCGGGTAGTTCGGAGCCTCGCGGGTGATCGTCACGTCGTGGACGTGGCTTTCGCTAAGGCCCGCGCCGGTGATGCGGATGAACTTGGAGTTCTTGCGCAGATCCTCGATCGTCGCCGAGCCGGTGTAGCCCATCGCCGCCTTGATGCCGCCCACCAGCTGGTGGATGACGTCCTTGGCGGGGCCCTTGAATGCCACCTGGCCCTCGATGCCCTCCGGAACCAGCTTCATCTGGTCCTTGATGTCGCCCTGGAAGTAGCGGTCGGCCGAACCGCGGCCCATGGCGCCCACAGAGCCCATGCCGCGGTACGACTTGTAGGCGCGGCCCTGGTACAGGAAGGTTTCGCCCGGCGCTTCGGCGGTACCTGCCAGCATCGAGCCGACCATGACGGTCGAAGCGCCAGCGGCAAGCGCCTTGGCGGCGTCGCCCGAAGTGCGAAGGCCACCGTCACCGATCACGGGCACGCCCGACTTCTCGGCTTCCTCGGCGGCTTCCATGATCGCGGTGAGCTGCGGCACGCCAACACCCGCAACGATGCGCGTGGTGCAGATCGAGCCCGGGCCGATGCCGACCTTGACGCAATCGGCACCCGCATCGACGAGCGCGCGCGCGGCTTCGGCCGTCGCGACGTTGCCAGCGATGACCTGGGCCGAGTTGGAAAGCTTCTTCACCCGCTCGACCGCACGCGCGACGTCGGCGTTGTGGCCATGCGCGGTGTCGATCACGACGACGTCGCACTCGGCATCGATCAGCGCTTCGGTGCGGGCGAAGCCCTTGTCACCCACCGTGGTCGCCGCCGCGACGCGCAGGCGACCCGCGCTGTCCTTGGTGGCATCGGGATAGGTCACGGCCTTCTCGATGTCCTTGACGGTGATCAGGCCCACGCAGCGGAAAGCATCGTCGACGACGAGCAGCTTCTCGATGCGGCGGGCGTGGAGCAGGCGGCGCGCCTCGTCCTGGCTGACGCCCGTCGTAACCGTCGCGAGGTTCTCGTGGGTCATCAGCTCGCGCACGGGCTGCATCAGGTTGGCGGCAAAGCGCACATCGCGGTTCGTGAGGATGCCGACCAGCTTGCCGCTGCCTTCGACCACGGGAATGCCGCTGATCTTGTGCATCTGCATGAGCGCCTGGGCATCACCCAGCGTCGCGTCGGGCGCAATCGTGATCGGGTTGACGACCATCCCGCTCTCGAAGCGCTTGACCGCGCGGACCGCCGCACACTGCTCTTCGATGTTAAGGTTGCGGTGGAGCACGCCGATGCCGCCGAGCTGCGCCATGACAATCGCCATGTCGGCTTCGGTCACGGTGTCCATCGCCGAGGAAATGACGGGAATGTTGAGGCCGATGTCGCGCGTCAGACGCGTGCGGGTATCCGCCTGATTGGGGACGATGTCGGACTTCGCGGGACGAAGAAGTACGTCGTCAAAGGTAAGTCCGAGCTGGATATCCATGTGCGCCACCGTAGCCTTTGGGGAGATTCGTGGCGGCCCATGTAACCAAGTGGTGCGCCTAGGGCTAGTGGGCAACTGAGGTTCTTTGGGTGTCCGATGGGCAAGTGGCCACGAATTTTGCGCACGTTCCGCCCACGCGAGGCCCCGCCAGCCCCCTTCCTCGGGTCTATTTCGTATCGGGTCGAGGCGCCGGACGGTTGCGGGCATCGCCGAACCAGCGGCCAAGCGCGGCAAGCATGCGCACGTCGTCCATCTCGCCCCCCAGCTCCAGCCCATGCGAGAGATCGTCGCTCGGGCGGTGGTAATTGGTATCGTAATAGCGGCGCATGTCGTCCATGTCGCCATAGGCCGTGGTCACCATGACCGCAGGAATGTCGTGCTGCAACAGGGCCCAGCCGTCCTGGCGGCGCACGAATTCATTGGCCGCATCGCTGTCCAGCAGGCGCAGGCCTTCCTTGTGCGCGACCTTGGCGATATCCGCGTCGAGCCCGGTCATGCCCTTGCCCACGATCGCGAAGGGCGTGCCCTTGGGCGCGATCGCATCCGAATCGATGTTGAAGGCCGCCACGATCTGCTCGAGCGGGACTGGCGGGTCCTCGGCAAAGGCGTGGGCACCGAGCAACCCGAGCTCCTCCGCGGTGGTCGATAGGAAATAGACGTCCCGATCGAGCGGCGGCCCCTTGGCAAGCTGGCGCGCAACTTCGGTCAGCGCCGCGACGCCGCTCGCATTGTCGATCGCGCCATTGCAGATGAGGTCCTCGGCCGGAGCCTCCCCGCAAGTCCCGAAATGGTCCCAATGCGCCACGAACAGGACCGCTCCGGCCTCGGGGTGCAAACCGCGCAGCTTGCCGACCAGATTGTGGGTGTGGATCGTGGTCGATCGCGTGGTGGCCTCGAGCGATGCGGTCAACCCCAGCGTCATCGGCTGGAAATCGGCGCGCCTGGACGCAGCTTCGAGCGAGCGCAGCGTATCGGGCAGCCCGGCCAGCATCGCTTCCATCGACGCTGCGCTGATGAAAGCCTCGAGATCACCTCCGGTCGAATCCTGGGCCAGCGCGTAGCCCGAGCGATTGCGCCGCGCCACGATCTCGTCGAAACTGCGCGCACCGTCGAGTACCGTCAGCACCGCCGCCGCCCCCATGGCAAGGAACGCGTTCTGGCGACCACCGAGCGCCGCATCGGTCTCGTCGCTGCCGTCGAGCAGGACCACGATACGCCCTGCCAGCTGGTTGCGCGTCAGGGCCTCGGCGGCAAGATTGCCCACGAACAGGAGCGGCGCCCGCCGAACCATGCCGCGCTTGCCCGAGGTCAGCACGAGCATCTCGGACGGGACCAGCGGTGCACGCGCACTCTTGCGGTAGAACTGCGACGACGAGGTGGCGGGCTCGCGCGCAACCAGCGTGACGGGGGAGAACCACTCGTTCGCCGGATCGTTGGTGCCCGAGACAAGCCCAATGTCGAACCATTGCCGCCCGAGATAACGTAAGGTCTTGGCCTCGCCGTCGGTCCCGGGCTCACGTCCGCCGAAATCGTCGCTGGCCAGCACTTCGATGTGGTGACGCAGGCGCGCCTCGAGCCCGCGATCGTTCTTGCGCGAAGCCGCCTCCGCGCTCGCCCCGCCGACCAGTGCGAGCAAAGCGGCCGCGGACGCGATCAGGCACCGGCGCGTCGGCGCCGGGCGCCCCCACCGATTTCCAGCGAATTGCGTGCAGAACGAGAGTACGGACAACGATGAATCAGCTTGCTGTGGACACGGCTCGCCGCCGCGAAGCGGTCATTGCACAAGGCAGAGCGTTCCCGCAACGTCAGACTGTGCTGAAAACGCCACTTCGTCGCATTGCCTCCCGATGGAGCGGTGCAATCGTTTTGAAGGGAACCGGGACGCCACTCGGGATTTTCCCTCAACCGCCAAATCGTCTAGGTCGGACAGGTCGCCCGTGCGGGGCGCGCCTGAATCCATCAGGCCAGTCATCATAGGGGGCACCGATCATGCGGCTCAACCGGTTCGATCCCAACTCCATCCGCGTGCGCAGCGAGGGCGGCGGCGGCGGTTTTCCCGGCGGTGGTGGCGGGAAGCTGGGCTGTGGCTCGCTCATCATCGTGGTGATCGCGGCGCTCGTCTTCGGGGTCGATCCCGGCCAGATGCTCGGCACGCTCGAGGACGTCCAGCAGCAGATGCCAAGCCAGCCTGCCCAGCCCCGGGCCGGTTCGAACGATGCCGAGACGGTCTGCACGCAGAACGCCTATGCGCTCGAGGCCTGCAACGCGCTTTCCTCGCTCGATGCCACCTGGAAGCCGATCTTCCAGCAGGCGGGCGCCCGCTTCGAACAGCCCGAGCTCCACTTCTACACCGCACAGGTACGTTCGGGCTGCGGTGCGGCGCAAAGCGCGATGGGGCCGTTCTATTGCCCCGCCGACGAGGGCATCTACATCGACACCAGCTTCTACGACCAGCTCGAACGCCAGCTCGGCGCCAAGGGCGATTTCGCGCGCTACTACGTGATCGCTCATGAGTACGGGCACCATGTCCAGAAGATGACCGGGATCGAAGCGCAAGTGCGCCGCGCGCAGAGCGCCAACCCCGCAAGGGCCAATGCACTCCAGGTCCGGATGGAACTCCAGGCGGACTGCTATGCCGGCGTCTGGGCCGGGCGCAACCGCGACCGCATCGAGCCGGGCGACATGGAGGAAGGCCTCACCGCCGCCAGCGCCATCGGCGACGACACCCTGCTGCGCAACGCAGGGCAAAGCGTGAACCCCGAGAAGTTCACCCACGGCACCAGCGCGCAGCGCATGGAGTGGCTCAAGCGCGGGCTCGAGAGCGGGAACGAGGACAGCTGTGATACGTTCGGATCATCGTAAGGGGTTTACGAAACCCCGCCTTCAAAAATGACATCGCGCGCCGCCCCCGGGCCCTCGATCCGGACGCTCGACGCGCACCGTGGAGACCGATGATGCCCTTGCCTGCCCGTTCCCTGCTGTCCTGCCTTGCCATCGTCACGCTGCCCCTCGCGCAGCCGGCGCTCGCCCGCCAGGACAGCCAGGACAAGGAGCCGATCACCAAGAACGATCCCTCCGCGCTCGACATTGCCAAGACCCCGGTCACCGACCTCAATCTCGACGGGAAAGAAATCCCGGCGGTCCTCGTCAAGGCGAGCCAGAATCCGTACGACCTCACCGGCCTCAAATCCTGCAAGCAGATTTCCGATGCGGTTCAGGAACTGTTCCTCGTGCTCGGGCCCGACGTCGACATCCCCCAGGAGCAGCGCGATCGCATCAGCGCGGCGCGCGTGGCCAAGTGGGTGGTTTCCTCGTTCATTCCCTTTCGCGGTTTGATCCGCGAGATTTCGGGGGCAAACGATCGCGAACGCAAGATCCGCGCGGCGATCCAGGCGGGCATGACCCGGCGCGGGTTTCTGAAGGGCATCGGCTCCTCGCGTGGCTGCGCCTACCCTGCGGCTCCTGCCACCGCTGCGGACATCGTGCGCATCGAAGCCGAACTCGACAGGGTCGAGGCCGAGCACAAGTCCGACGACGACAAGAACCAGAGCAAGGCTGGCGACAAGGACGATAATCGCCGCCGCGAAACGGATGAGCGGCAAGGGCAGGAGCGTACCAGCAAGGGCGTTCCCATCGTCAACGAACCGGTCGTTCAGCCGATCGGCTGACCGAGCGAACGAACACCTTTCAGTCGCGCTCGTAACCCTTGCGCGCCTCAGCGATCTCGTTGTCGATGTCGGCAAGCGCCTCGGCGCGGGCCTCGCCTTCAAGCCCCTTGTGCGCCGCCACGCTCGCGCGTGCACGCTCGAGAGCGGCCAGCGTGATCCGGGCGGTCGAAGTCGGCGCGCCGGTGCAGATCACCTGGCTCTGTCCGTTGCGCCCCGAAGAATTGCGCGGGGAATCCACCGCGCAGCGGCTGTCGATGACCATTTCCTGCATGATCGCGCGTCCGCCCTCGCCTCCGGCCTGCGAGATCCGGATGGTCTGGACCTTGCCCCCGTGCGAGGTGAACTCCTCGACCTTGGGTGCATGGGCCAGCGCCTGCTGCACCATCTGTTCGATCTGCGCCCCTTCGATACCGGCACGGCGTGCCTCGGCCACGGCGCGCGCGGCTTCGCTGCGGGCACGGACAGCTTCACCACGGGCGCGCGCAGCTTCACCCTGGGCGCGGGAGGCTTCGCCGCGAATGCGCGCAGCTTCGCCTTGGGCGCGGGCGGCTTCGCTGCGGGCACGGGCGGCCTCGGCGCTGGACCTCTCGCCATTGATGGCGGGAGGCACGGGCGGAACCGGCGGAACTGGCGGCAAGGGAGCAGCCAGCGGCAAGCGCGCAAGCGGTGCAGCGGCGAGGTTCGGCTCGGGCGCCGGCGGTGCAGGCGGCGTGGGTGCCGGAGGCGCGCTCGGCGCATCGGTCGGCAACACCGGCACCGGAGGGACCGGGGGCACGCCGTCGATCGTCTCGGGCTCGCCGTCGAAAGCGGCATAGCTGACCGTCGCGGTCATCGGCACGGCAACGAACGCGAGCGCGAAGAGGCTGCGCCCGGCAACCTTGCGCCAACCTGGCACCTCGCTGCGGCGCAGCGCCTTGAGCCGCTGGATGATCGGCTTGTCGCCCGAAAGCCCGCCCGCCATCGGCGCCCCCAGCGTCAACTGGCCACGTCCCGCAAACGAGGCGATAAGCTGGCCATAGCGCGCCTTCTCGGCTCTCTCGCACCCGGCGACGACACGCGCATCGCAGGCGGCTTCCTGGTCGCCGCGCATGGCGCGCCAGGCTGCCCAGCCCAGCGGATTGAACCAGTGCAGCGCGAAGAGCGGCTGCATCGCCATGATCGCGAGGAGATCGCCTCCCGCATGGTGCTCGAGTTCATGGGCTATCGCGAAGTCGGAACTTTCCGAATCCACGCTGGCGAGGAATCCGAGTGGCAGCGCCACGACCTTGTCGAACACCCCGAAGGCGAGCGGTGCGCCCGCGAGCGGGCTCTCGACGATCCGCACCCGTCCGGAGGTCGCCACCACCCGCGCATCGCGCAGGATCTGACGCCGCATCATCTGGTAGTTCCAGGTGCGCCAGACGAGGAACGCAAGCGCTCCTCCCAACCAGAGGGCCATCAAGAGGTTCGTCCAAGGCAATGTGGCGAGCGCATCTCCAGCCGTTGGCGCCGAAACCGGAGGCGTCGTCGCCAAGGGAGCAAGGTCCGGGCTCAACGCGGCCGGAGCAAGTCCCTCGGTAACGGCCGGCGCCACCTCGCTCGCCGCCGCGCGGGTCTGTTCGACCCCGACGTGCAGTCCCGAGAGCCAGTGCGTAGGCGCCAGGGCGCGCGGCAACGACAGCGGCGGCATCACCAGCCGCACGAAAGGAAGCAACCACAAGGCATAGGCCGCCTGGGTACCGAACCACTGCGCCACCGGGCGGCGCGCGAGCAGCACCAGCGTCATCAGGACACCGGTCATCACGAAGGTATCGATCAGCCAATCGGTCATGATTTCAGCTCCTTGAGCAGGGCTTCGATTTCGGCAATGTCCTTGTCGGAAAGGGCTTCGGCCTGGGCCAGATGCGCAAAGAGCGGCGCCGCCCTGCCCCCGAACAGCCGGTCGACAAGACGGCGGCTCTCGGTGCCGACATAGTCCGCGCGCGCCATCGCCGGGCTGTAGAGAAAACGCTTGCCGTCGCGCTCGGTGGTGAGCGCCTGCTTGGTGACCAGACGCGCCAGCAGGGTCTTGACGGTGGGAAGCGACCAGCCCTTCGCCTCGCACACTTGCGCGCAGACATCCTGCGCCGATTGCGGCGCTTCACGCCAGAGCACTTCCATCACGGCGTGCTCGGCTTCGGAAATGCGATCGGGCGTATCGGGCTTTTCGGACGCATCGGCCAAGGGAACGACTCCATCGTTTACACATGTAAACGACTACGCCTGTAAACAGGACAAGACAAGTCCCGCGACGTCGCCGGGCGGATACGGTATGCCGTTCGTCGATCCGACGACTATCCACAGTGTCTCACATCAGCGAGCGGATACCGCGCGAGAGTTTGCGCATGCCCAGCGCCAGCGCCACCAGGAACACCCCGCGTACGACGAAGCTGATCATCAGGATCACGGCGAGAAACGCGAGCCCCGTCGCCAGCGAAGAGAACAGCAGAACCAGCCCCAGGACGAGGTCGAGCAAGCCCATGAACAGGCGCCAGCCCCGGTCATGCTCGGCCTTCAAGGCCCAGACGACCTGGATCACGCCCGAAACCGCGAGCCAGGCCCCGATCGCCCAAACCAGCGACATCGCTCCCGCAACCGGGTTGAACAGCGCGAAGCCCCCGGCGATCAGCGCGATCACGCCAAGCGCGATCTCCAGCCAGCGCGCGCGCTGCGAGAGCGAGGTCGCGCCCGCTGCAATCGCCGCGATGCCATAGAAGACAAGAGTGAGCCCCACCATCAGTCCGGTCGCTACCCCGGCCACCACAGGGTTGGTGACCACGATCAGGCCGAAAACGAGCAACAGGACACCATAGGCGAGGACCCAGGGCCAGGCCTTGCCCGGCGCATGCGCCAGCGCGCCGAGCAAGGGATCCTTCTCGACGTCGGGGGTCAGCATCGGATCGATCGTTTCGCGTTCCATGGCATCATCCTTTGGGTGCGCCGCGCACGCGCGCGTGCCGGTCAGGGTTTCGACCCGAGGATGCGCTCCGAACCGCTCCCAGGGCATAAGGTGAAACACCTAGAGCATGCCGGAAGTTGCCGTCTTCAGAGACTTTTCATCGGCAAAACGCGGTTAACGCGGCCCCACTAAGTCCCATGCAAAGAGGGCCGCCTCTTGCGAGACGGCCCTCCTTTCGATTTTGGTTATCCGACTTCGCGGATCAGTACACGCGCGCCTTGGGCTTGATGTACTCGACGTCGTCGGTCAGCGTGAACTCGTGCACCGGACGGTAGTCGAGGCGAACTTCGCCGCCCTTGCCGCCCCAGCCGTTGAACCAGGCGGCGGTGTGCTTCATCCAGTTCGCGTCGTCGCGGTTGGGGAAGTCCTCGTGCGCGTGGGCGCCGCGGCTTTCCTTGCGGTTGTGCGCGCCGTGCAGCGTCACGGTCGCCTGGCTGATGAGGTTGTCCAGCTCCATCGTCTCGATGAGGTCGGAGTTCCAGATCAGGCCACGGTCCGAAACATGGATGTCTTCCATCTTCTTGTACGTGACGGCGAGCTTTTCCTTGCCCTCGGCCATCAGCTCGTCGGTACGGAACACGGCGGCGTGACCCGACATCGTGCGCTGCATCTCGGTGCGGATCTCGGCCGTGGGCGTGCCACCCTTGGCGTTGCGGAAGTGATCGAGGCGGGTAAGCGCCAGGTCCGCCGAATCCTTGGGCAGGTCCGGAGCCGCCGAAGCCGGGTCGACCAGCTCCTTGAGACGGTGACCGGCCGCGCGGCCGAACACGACAAGGTCGATCAGCGAGTTCGAGCCCAGGCGGTTCGCGCCGTGAACCGAGACGCAAGCCGCCTCGCCCACCGCGAAGAGGCCGGGGACGACCGTCTCGGGGTTGCCATCGGCGCCGATCGTCATGACCTCGCCGTGGTAGTTGGTCGGAATGCCGCCCATGTTGTAGTGGACGGTCGGAACCACGGGGAGCGGCTGGCGGGTCAGGTCGACACCGGCAAAGATCTTGCCGCTCTCGGTGATGCCCGGAAGACGCTCGGCCAGCACCTTGGGATCGATGTGATCGAGGTGCAGGTAGATGTGGTCCTTGTGCGGGCCGACGCCGCGGCCTTCGCGGATTTCCATGGCCATCGAACGCGAGACGACGTCACGCGAGGCAAGGTCCTTGGCCGAGGGCGCGTAGCGCTCCATGAAGCGCTCGCCTTCGGAGTTGGTGAGGTAGCCACCCTCGCCGCGCGCACCTTCGGTAATCAGCACGCCCGCGCCGTAGATGCCGGTCGGGTGGAACTGGACGAACTCCATGTCCTGCATGCACAGCCCGGCGCGCAGAACCATGCCGCCGCCATCGCCGGTGCAGGTGTGCGCCGAAGTCGCGGTGAAGTAGCTGCGGCCATAGCCACCGGTCGCGAGCACCACGGCCTTCGAGCGGAAGCGGTGGATCGAGCCATCGTCCATGCACAGGGCGATCACGCCCACGCACTTGCCGTTGTCCATGATCAGGTCGATCGCGAAGTACTCGATGAAGAAGTCCGCGTCGTACTTCAGCGACTGCTGGTAGAGCGCGTGCAGCATGGCGTGACCGGTACGGTCGGCCGCGGCGCAAGTGCGCTGGACCGGCGGGCCTTCACCCATGTTCTGCATGTGGCCACCGAACGGACGCTGGTAGATCGTGCCGTCCGCGTTGCGGCTGAAGGGCACGCCGGCGTGCTCGAGCTCGTAGACCGCGGCGGGCGCTTCGCGCACCATGTATTCGATCGCGTCCTGGTCGCCCAACCAGTCCGACCCCTTGACGGTGTCGTACATGTGCCAGGTCCAGTGGTCGGGCGTGTTGTTCTTGAGGCTTGCCGCGATGCCGCCCTGCGCCGCCACGGTGTGGCTACGGGTGGGGAACACCTTGGTGATGCACGCGGTTTTGAGGCCAGCTTCGGCCGAGCCCATCGTGGCGCGAAGGCCCGAGCCGCCCGCGCCGACGACGACGGTGTCGTAAACGTGGTCGATGATCTTGTAGGCGGGACCAGTCTTATCCTGGGTCATTCAATCAGGCTCCCAGCGCGAGGCGAAGGACGCACAGGACGCCGAAGGCGGCGCCTGCGAATACGGCGAAGTTGAGCGCGACGAGGCACGCGAACTTGGTGCCGTGGTCGTGGACGTAGTCTTCCATCATGACCTGGACGCCAAGGCGAGCGTGCCAGAAGGTCGAGATGATGAGCAGCGCCATCGCGATGGCCGGGACCGGCTTGGACAGCCAGGCTTCGACCGAGATGTAGCTGAGGTCGCCGAGCAGCAGGATCGAGACGGCGAGCCAGATCAGCAGGAAGAGGTTGCCGACCGCGGTGAAGCGCTGGGTCAGCCAGTGATGCGCGCCGTGCTTGGCCGAGCCGAGGCCGCGCACGCGGCCGATGGAGGTTCCGTTACCCATGGTGCTTGTCCTTCCTCAGCGCAGCAGCAGGATCGCCCAGAAGGCGATGGTGAGAACGACACCGAGCACGGTGGTGAGGATCGACCAGGTGCGGTTGCCCTTGAGTTCGAAACCCGCGCCGATGTCGAGCACGAAGTGGCGAAGGCCGCTCATCATGTGGTTGAAGAAGCACCAGCTGATGCCGACCAGCACGACGTAGCCGGGGATCGAGGTCATGCACTCGACCAGCTGCGCATAAGCAGCCGGGCCACTGGCGAGCGCGCCCAGCCACCACAGCAGCAGCGCGAGTCCGACCACGAGGCCATGCCCGCTCACGCGGTGCATGATCGAGACGAACATATGCGGCCCCCAGCGCCAGATCTGGAGGTGCGGCGATAACGGACGGTTCTTGCTACCGGCGGTGGCCATGTCCTTGCGAATCCCCTTGCCTGCGGCAGCCCTGTGCGCTGCCCTAGTCGAAGTCCCCTTAGTCATTTCGTTGCAGCGCGCAAGTTCCACGCGCGCCCGGCGCGCCGTTGAATGAAGGAATTGTGCCGCAGCGCAGCGGCAAGTTTCGCATGCGCACTCCCGCTCGGCGCATTCGCGACGTACCGTCCGGCGCATCCGCGCCTTCGCGTGTCGTATCACCCTACCTGCCTCCCGACTGGACAGCCGCCTCGCCAGCGCCTAGGCGCGCGATGGTGATGGTGGCTCCCTCCCGGGGGCTCCCCCGAGCGACGAGACAGGATTGCCCCCGTGAGCTGGAAGATTACCGCCTTCGCCGACCGTGCCACCATCGAGCACGCGCTGATCGCGCACGAAGATGCCCTGGACTGGGATCCGGAAATCGTGATCTCGGGATGCGAAGTCGCCGAGGACAAGCCCGACGACTGGCGGCTCGATGCCTGGCTCGATCACAAGCCGCGCAAGGCCGACACGAACGCGCTCGCCGCCTTGTTTTCCGGCAAGGCACCGAGCTTCCATGTCGAAGAACTGCCCGAGACCGACTGGCTGGTCTCGAGCCAGCAGGACCTCGAACCGATCCGCGCCGGCATCTTCCACGTCCACACCCCCGATCATCCCGCGATCGAGGAGCCGGGGATGGTCGACTTCACCATCCCGGCCAGCCAGGCCTTCGGCACCGGCCAGCACGCCACCACGGCGGGCTGCCTCGCGATGCTCACCCACATGAAGCGCCAGGGCGTGATCGTGCGCAATTGTGCCGACATCGGCACCGGAACGGGCCTGCTCGCCTTCGCCGCGCTCGCGCTTTGGCCGCGCACGATCGCCACCGCCAGCGACATCGACGCGGTCTGTCCGGCGGTGGTGGAAAGCAATGCCAAGCTCAACGGGATCACCATGGGCGAAGGCAACGGCGAACTGGTCATGACCGTCGCGGCCGGAATGGATCACCCCCTGCTTCACGCGCGTGGGCCCTACGACCTGATCATGGCCAACATCCTGGCGGGTCCGCTGGTTTCGCTCGCCCCCGATTTCGGCCCGGCACTCGTCCCCGGCGGCCACCTCGTGCTGGCCGGCCTGCTCGAGACCCAGGAACCGGCGGTGCGGCAGGCCTGCCAGCGCGCGGGACTGCGCTTGGCCGCGCGCATGGTCAATGGCGACTGGTCGATCCTGTGGCTGCGCAAACGGCGCAACTGGTCCGCCATCTGACGGGCCGAACCTGATCGGGCCCGCCCGACCGGGTACCGATCAGCAAATCAGCAGATCACATCAGCAGTTCGCAAGGGTACCGCGCAACGATTGCGACGCAGACACCCTGGCCGCGAACGCCCGGTCGTCCGTTCATCCCAGGATTTCCAGGTCGAGCCGCCCCGATTCACGCGCATGGCGCGCCAGAATTGCCTGGGCTCCACTGTCGAGCATGGCGTCGAACGCGAAGCCGACGTGGTTCGCCAGAATCCAGCGGACCTGGCCGCGAATCCATCCGGCGCCCTCAAGCGAAAAGCCCAGCGCCTGCCCCACGTGCAAGGCGCCGTTCTCGAGAATGAGCTGACAGCCCGCTGCGGAGACATGACGCGCCACGGCGCGTGGATGCCTTAACACCTCGCGTGTTTCCACGTCTCGATCCCTCCTTGCCCCCTCAAAATCAAGGATCAAATAGGTAATCGACAAAGGTTAATTCAATTTAAATTTTCGTAAATTTTCCCCTAACTGAAAGTCAGGAAGATCTTCGTTCATATGCGGCAAAATACATAATTCGCAATTAACCTTTGCCGGTTAAGCGAAATTAAGGATTTTCCGAGAATCTGGCGATGTCAGGGGGGTTGGTACTGGCAGTCGAGAGAGAGACCAACCATGATACATGACGAAACTGAAAGGCCCGATTCCGTTATCGGGCCGCTAGGGGAAAAGCTGGAGCGGGACACCCTACCGCCCCCAAACACATCGCGATGGGTCGTACGTCGCAAGGCCGAAGTGGTGGCAGCCGTCAACGGCGGCCTGCTCACGATCACCGAAGCGTGCGAACGTTACAGCCTCACGCTCGAGGAGCTTGCCTCTTGGCAACGCGCCGTCGAACGCGAGGGCATGGCAGGGCTGCGGGCTACCCGCGTTCAGCATTATCGGCAAATGCACGAACGCCAGGGCCGCAATTCCTGAATTATCGAGTTTTCAGCCTGCATGTTCATGCAGTCTGTGTACCCCCGGGGATTTCCCCAAGGATCGGGCTGGCGTCTTCGGGCGTCAGCCCGCTTCCGCCACGATCCTGGCCCAACCCTCTTCGTCGATTACCGGGATCCCCAGTTCGGCCGCCTTCTTGAGCTTGGAGCCCGCCCCCGGCCCAGCCACGATGAGATCGGTCTTCGCCGAAACCGAACCCGCCGCCTTCGCGCCCAGCCGCTCGGCCTGCGCCTTGGCCTCGTCGCGGCTCATCGTCTCGAGCTTGCCGGTGAAGACCACCGTCTTGCCCGCCACCTCGCTCGCGACGCTCTCGACCACATAGGCCGGAGGCGAGACTTCCGACAGCAGATCGTCCCAGACCGCGCGGTTGTGCTCTTCATGGAAGAAATCGCCGAGCGCCTCGACCACGACCGGCCCCACTCCGTCGATCGAGACGAGTTCGGCATAAGCCTCGCTGGCGGCCTCGACCGCCTCCTCGCCTTGCTTGACGTGCGCCTTCTCGGCGATCTCGCGAAGCGCGGGCAAAGTCTCGAAACGCTTCATCAGATCGCGTGCGGTGACCGCGCCCACGTGGCGGATGCCAAGTCCGAACAGCAGCCGCGCAGCGTCGGGCTGGCGCCGGTTTTCCACCGCCGCCAACAGGTTGTCCACAGACTTGTCCTTCCAGCCTTCAAGCGCGAGAATTTCCTCGCGGCGCTTTGCAAGCCGGAAGATGTCGGCCGGGCTTTCAAGCCAGCCATGGGCGAAGAACTCGTCGATCGTCTTCTCCCCAAGACCATCGATGTCGAGCGCACCGCGGCTGACGAAGTGCTTGAGGCGCTCGGTGCGCTGCGCGGGACAGATCAGCCCGCCGGTGCAGCGCACGTCCACCTCGCCCTCCTCGGCCACCGCTTCCGAGCCGCACTCGGGGCAATGGTCAGGGAACACGAAAGCCTCGCGTTCCTCCTCGCGGCTGCGGTTCTCGACGACTTGCGGGATCACGTCGCCTGCCCGCTGGATCACCACCGTGTCGCCCGGCCGCACACCCAGGCGCGCGATTTCGTCGCGGTTGTGGAGCGTAACGTTGGTCACCGTCACGCCGCCGACAAGCACGGGCCGCAAGCGTCCGACCGGGGTCAGCTTGCCGGTGCGGCCGACCTGGATCTCGATCTTCTCGAGCGTGGTCTCAGCCTGTTCGGCAGGAAACTTGTGCGCCAGCGCCCAGCGCGGCGCCTTGGCGACAAAGCCCAGCCGCTGCTGGAGATCGAGCCGGTCGACCTTGTAGACCACTCCGTCGATCTCGAAAGGCAGATCGGCGCGCCCGTCGCGGATCGCGCGGTAGGCCCCGAGCAGTTCCTCGAGGTTCTCGCAGCGCCGAAACTGGGGCGAGACCGGCAGGCCCCAACTCTCGATGCGGCGCACGACCTCGTGCTGGGTCTCCCCCGGAACCGCGCTCGCAGCCCCCCAGCCGTGTGCCCAGAAGCGCAAGGGGCGCTTCGCCGTCACGCCCGCGTCCTTCTGGCGCAGCGAACCGGCGGCCGCGTTGCGCGGGTTCGCGAACTGGCGCACTTTGGCAAGGTCCAGTTCCTCGCCCTTGCGCTCGGCTTCCGCCTTCGCCTCCTCCATCAACGCCGCGTTGAGCGCGTGGAAGGCGGCCTTCTCCATGTACACTTCGCCGCGCACTTCGAAGACCTCGGGAATACCCTCCCCCTTCAGTTCCTGCACGATGTCGGGAATATGCGCGACATTGGGGGTGACATCCTCGCCGACCTGACCATCGCCGCGCGTTGCCGCGCGCACCAGCTTGCCCTTCTCGTAACGCAAAGAGCACGAGAGGCCATCGATCTTGTCCTCCGCCGTCACCGCCAGCGGCGCCTCGGCGGGCAGCGCGAGAAACCGGCGTACGCGCGCAAGGAACTCGGCCACTTCCTCGTCGGAAAAGGCATTGTCGAGGCTCATCATGCGCACTTCGTGACTGACCTTGCCCAGCGGCGAGGCGGCGACTTCGTGGCCGACCGCGTTCGCCGGACTGTCTGCGCGCACGAGATGGGGATAGGCCGCCTCCAGCTCCGCGTTGCGGCGCACGAGGGCGTCGTATTCGGCGTCCGAGATTTCCGGCGCGTCCTCGGCATGGTACTTGCGGTTGGCGCGCTTGATCTGGCGCGCCAGGCGCATCAGTTCGTTGGCGGCGTCGGCTTCGGCGAGAAGGTCGTGCGGGGAATCGGAAGTCATGCCCCCTCCTATGGCGCAAAGTGGCCCGCAGCGGGAGACTACATCGCTTCCTTGACCCCGGCTTTCACCAGCCACCAGTTGACCGGATAGGCCGTGACGAAGCCCGCCAGCATCGAGACCTGCATGAGAAACCAGAACTCTACACCGTCGACTTGTGCGACGCTGCCATAGGCGGGTCGGAACCAGGCGAACTGGCCCAGCGCCATGACCCCGTACATGCCCACTTGCCAGGAGGTGATCGACAGGAAATCGGCCTTCACCGCCTCGGCGATCCCCTTGCCTGGCGAGAGTTTGCGCATCGGGACGATCGCGAAATATTGAAAGGCGATGCCGATCGCGAAGGCCAGCACATAGTCGAGGATCCAGACCGCGAAGGTCTTCTCGGCGAAAAGCGAGTGCCAGCCCAGCGCCACCGCGATACCCGGCACCGCGAAAGCCAGCCACTCGGCCAGTATGTCGCCCAGCGTGCACCCCGCGCCGCAATGGCTCGCCCCCTTGGCAACCGAAAGCCAGGTCGGGTCCGAGGCGTGGCGGTGATGGCCCGCATGGCCGTTACCGGCGTGATGACCACCTCCCGAATGTGCCTCGTGCCCAGCGTGTCGCCCTCCGCCCTCAGCCTGCCGGTAGAGCCAGAGCCAAAGAACCGAGCCGAACAGCGCACATAATGGCCATACCCAGGCCATGACCTTCATGTGCGGCGGATGGCGGCGAACCTGGAACAGGATCACGCCCGCGCACAGGAAACCCAGAGCCAGCGAAACGATCGAGACGTAGTGAAGCCACTGCGGGAATTGGGGATCGGACATACCAAGCCAACACCTGGACCGCGCGAATGATCCCGAGGGGTGTTGCCGGGCCCCTGCCCCTACCCTCGCCTGCTCCTACCCTCAGCTGCCTGCTACCCGCAGCGCGGGGTGCAGGCTCACGCCCGGATCAGCAGCCGGTCTGCCTGCGCGCGCGCTTCCTCGGTCACTTCAGCGCCCGAGAGCATGCGCGCGATCTCTTCCTTGCGCTCGGCCTCGCTGAGCGGAGCGACCGAGGTTCGGGTCACCGTGCCCTTCGAAGACTTGGAGATCATGTAGTGACGATCGCCGCGCGCGGCGACTTGCGGGCTGTGCGTCACGGCCAAGAGCTGGCCATCCGAAGCCAGGCGCGACAGGCGCTCGCCGATGGCGTCGGCCACCGCACCGCCCACGCCGCGATCGATTTCGTCGAAGATCACCGTTGCCGCTCCACCCTCTTCAGCCAGAGCCACCTTGAGCGCGAGGATGAAGCGCGAAAGTTCGCCACCCGAAGCGATCTTGGCGAGCGGCGCGAAATCGGCACCGGGATTGGTGGAAATGAGGAACTCGACCGCGTCCATGCCGCTTGCGCTCCAGCGTGCCTCGGGCAGCTTCATGACCGAGGTCTGGAAGCGTGCCGCATCGAGCTTGAGCGGCGCGAGCTCACTCGCCACCGCCTTGTCGAGACGCTTCGCCGCCGCGCGGCGCAGATCATGGCGCTTTTCGGCAAGGTCCCGGTAATGCAGCGCGGCCTTTTGCGCGGCCGCCTCGAGCCGGGCGATGTGCTCGCTCCCGCCCTCGATCGCGTCAAGCGTGGTGCGCATGTGCGCCATCTTCTCGGGAAGATCGTCGGGCGTACAGGCGTGCTTGCGCGCTTGCGCGCGCAGATCGAACAGGCGCGTCTCGATGCGGTCGAGTTCGGCCGGATCGAACGCCAGCGCCTGTGCCGCCTGCTCGAGCTTTTCCTCGGTCTCGCCCGCCTCGATCACCGCGCGATCGAGCGCGGCGAGCGCCTCGCCCAGCAGCGGGTGCTCACCCGCGATCCGGTCGAGCCGGCGTGCCGCACCGCGCAAGTTGGCGAGCGCCGAATCGCTGCCCTCCCAGACGTGGCGCAGCGCATCGAGGTCCTCGGCCAGCTTCTCGCCCTTCTGCATGTCGGCGCGGGCGAGCGCGAGCGCTTCCTCCTCGCCGGCTTCCGGGGCGAGCGCGGTCAGTTCGGCCAGGTGCGCCAGCAGCAGGTCCTGGTCCTCGGCCGCGCGCGCAACGTCGGCACGCGCCGCGTCAAGGGCGTCCTGCGCCGCGCGCCAGGCCTTGAAGGCGGTTTCGAGCCCGGCAAGGTCGCCTCCGGCAAAGCGGTCGAGCAGGATGCGGTGCCCCTTGGCGTTGACAAGCCCGCGATCGTCGTGCTGGCCATGGATTTCCACCAGGGCAGGCGCAATCTCGCGCAGAAGCGCGACGCTGACCGGCTGGTCGTTCAACCACGCGCGCGAGCCTCCGTCGGCCTTGAGCTGGCGACGCAGGATCAGTGGTTCGCCAGGCTCCATCTCGATCGAAGCCTCGTCGAGCGCAGACTGGAGCGGCCCAGGCAGGTTGGCGAATTCGAAACTCGCCGTTACCGCCGCACGATCTTCCCCCGCGCGGACAAGCCCATTGTCGGCGCGATTGCCGATGACGAGGCCGAGCGCGTCGAGCAGGATCGACTTGCCCGCCCCGGTTTCGCCCGTCAGCACACCGAGGCCACGGGCGAAATCGAGATCGAGCGCCTCGATCAGGACGATGTTTCGGATGGAGAGCCGGGTCAACATGTTCGCGAATCGTTCTAGCGGACGTTTTCGCCGTCGTCACCCGACTTTGCGCGTGCGGCGCCTGCCTTTTTTGCGGTGCGACCCGAAAGGCGGGCTCGCTCAGCGCAGAAGTTGCAGCCCTTCCCAGATGCCCATGAGCCAAGCCCCGGCGAACACGGCGCACATGACTTCGACTTCCCAGTAAACGGGGGCAATGGCCGCGTTGACGCGCGATTTGGACGGAACGAACATCGCAACGAATTTCCTCTTGAGCGAATCGATACATTCGATTGCGCCGCGAACGCCCTTTTAACTCAACTCACAGGGTAGAGAAATAGGAAATCGTCGCCACCTCTCCAATCCGCACGGGCTTTGCCGCAAACGAAATGGCCCCCGGAGCCGAAGCGCCGGGGGCCATTTCGAAATCCGCTAGAAGCGCTCGCGACGAACCGATGCCGTCAGGCCGCGAGGTAGTCGTGTGCGTTCTTGTCCATCAGCTTGTAGGCGCGCTCGTACCACTTGCTATTCGGATAGTTGCGCTCGAGCACGGCGGCCGCCTTCTGCGCCTCCTCGGGAATGCCGAGGTTGAGGTAGCATTCCACGAGACGGTAGAGCGCCTCGGGAGTGTGGCTGGTGGTCTGGAAGTTGTCGACGACCTGGCGGAAGCGCAGGGTCGCCGCGAGCCACTTGCCACGCTGCTGGTAGTTGCGCCCGACGGTCATTTCCTTGCCGGCGAGGTGATCGTTGACGAGATCGAGCTTGAGGCGCGCATCAGCCGCGTACTGGGTGGTCGGGTAGCGCCGGATGATGTCCGTCAGCGCGGCCTTGGCCTGCTCGGTGGTCTTCTGGTCGCGCGTCACGTCGCTGATCTGCTCGTAGTAGCACATCGAGATCAGGTAATACGCGTAAGGTGCGTCCTTGTTGCCCGGGTGGATCGACAGGAAACGCTGCGCCGACTGGATCGCCTTGTTGTAATCCCGCGCGGCATAATAGCTGAACGCACTCATGAGCTGCGCGCGGCGTGCCCAGGGCGAATAGGGATGTTGGCGCTCGACCTCGTCGAACAGGGCCGCGGCCTGCTTGGTGCGGCCGGTGTCGAGGCGCTGGCGGGCCGCTGCGTAAAGCGTGTCCACGTCGCGCGCGACGTAGGCAGTGTCCTTCTTCTTGCCAGCTCCGCCACCGCAACCGGCCGTGAGAACGAGGGCGCCACAGGCTGCGGCGAGTACGACGGGTTTGAGGCGCGAGCTTTCGAACATGGCGCGTCTATAGCCAGCGGTTTGCTGAACGCCAAGTGAAGTTGCGCAGTGTTTTTCCACGTCGCGCCGAAGCCCGGGCGCGACATGCCGTTCCCGCCCGGGGCACCATACCAATCACTTAGCCGAGGATATTGCCCTCTTTGCGCCTTGCTTGCCCGTCCCGGCCTGCCATAGTGGCCCGACATGGCAGGCAGCAGCGATCTCTATTCCCCCGTCATGTCCGATGCGCTCGTGATCCTGGGCGCAGCGGGCATCGTCATTCCGGTCTTCAACCGATTCCGCATCACACCGGTGATCGGCTTTATTTTGGTGGGCCTGCTCGTCGGCCCGTTCGGCCTCGGGCGCCACGTCTTCGAGCACCCCTGGCTCAGCCACATTACCATCACCGATCCGGGCGGGCTCGATATCTTCGCCGAGTTCGGCATCATCCTGCTGCTGTTCTCGATCGGCCTCGAACTCTCGTTCGGCCGTTTGTGGGACATGCGCCGGATGGTCTTTGGCCTTGGCATGATGGAGCTGCTGGTCATCGGCAGCACGCTGACCTTCATCCTCGCCGCCATCGGACAGGCCTTTGCCGGCGCCTTGGCACTGGGCCTCGCGCTCTCGCTGTCCTCCACCGCGCTCGTTCTCAAGATCACCAACGCGGCAACACCGGTCGGGCGCGCCGCCCTCGCGATGCTGCTGTTCGAGGACATCGCGCTCGTTCCGATCATCTTCCTTCTCGGCGCTCTTGCCCCCCATGCCGCCGCCGACGGCATGGGCAACCTCATCCACACGCTGGTGTGGGGCACCGGGGTGGTGCTCGGCCTGCTGATCTTCGGGCGTTTTCTGCTGCCTCCGCTGTTCGCGCAGGCTGCCCGCACCAAGAGCCCCGAACTGTTTCTCGCCGCCTCGATGCTGGTGGTGATCCTCGCCTCGCTGCTGACCGCCGCGGTCGGCCTCTCGCCGATCGTTGGCGCACTCGTGGCGGGCCTGCTCATCGCCGAGACCGAATACCACTCCGAGGTCGAGCAGATCATGGAGCCGTTCAAGGGCCTGGCTCTCGGCGTCTTCCTGATCACCATTGGCATGAGCATCGACCTGTGGGTCGTCTGGGAGTACCTCTGGTCGATCCTGGTCGCGACAGTGGGCGTGCTGTTGATTAAGGCAGTGGTGACCGGTGTGTTGCTGCGCCTGATGGGCGCACGGCGCGGCACCGCGACCGAAACCGGCATCCTCATGTCGAGCCCTTCGGAAACGACCCTGATCGTGCTGAGCGCAGCCGCCTCGGCGCAGCTCATCCAGCCTGGCACCAACCAGTTCTGGCAGATCGTGACCGCCATCGGGCTGACTGTCACACCGCTCCTTTCGATGTTCGGCAAGATGGCCGCGCGGCGGGTCGACGAAGTCGAATCGCCCCGCCACCCGACCGAAACCACCGATACCCCGCGCACCATCATCATCGGCTTCGGCCGCGTCGGCCGCCTCGTTGCCGACATGCTGGCGCGCCACGAACGTCCTTATATCGCGATCGACACCGATACCGACTTCATCGCCGATGGCCGCGCGGCCGGCTACCATGTCGCGTTCGGCGATGCCGGGCGCGGTGACGCGATGGAGCGCCTCGGCGCGGGCGAGGCCGCCGCCGTCATCCTCACCATGGACGTGCCGGTCACCGCGCAGCGCATCGTGCGCAAGTTGCGCCAGCAATACCCCGAATTGCCGATCATCGCGCGCGCGCGCGATGCCGAGCACGCCGCCTTGCTCTACCGCGCCGGCGCGACCCATGCGGTGCCCGAGACGCTCGAAAGCTCGCTCCAGCTGTCCGAGGCCGTGCTCGTGGAAACCGGCGTGGCGATGGGACCGGTGATCGCCTCGATCCATGAGAAGCGCGATGCCCTGCGCGAACAGATCATGCAACAAGGTGGACTGGCGCAGAAGCCGGCGCTGCGCTCCAGCGTTCTGACCAAGCCCGAAAGCGCTTGAGGAAACCGGAAGCATGACGACAATCCGCCGCGCTACCCGAGCCGACTTGGACGCGATCGTCGCTCTCGAGCGCGCGACCTTTCCCGAGGAAAGCTACGATCCGGTCGCCCTGCGGCAATTTCTCGACCTGTTTCCCTCTCGCTTCTTCGTAGCCGAGAGCGCGGGAGAGATCGCCGGATACACACTCGGCGGGGTCGACGACGCGGGCGAGGGCTGGCTGCTCTCGCTTGGCGTTTCCCCGGCACACCAAGGCCAGCGCATCGGAACCGCGCTGATCGCCGCCGTGCTCGAGGCGCTTTGCGCGGTTCGCGTCATCCGGCTGACCGTGCTGCCCGATAACGCCCACGCGATAGCGCTTTACGAGAGAAATGGCTTCACCACAGAAGCCCTCGTGAACGACTACTATGGCCCCGGCCAGCACCGTCTGGTGATGGCCCGCCTGGCACCAGGCTAAGCGCCCGGCCCCTCCCGATCAGGTGTCGCTGGTCTCGACGCGCACGCAGGCACTGAACCGCCCGTCGTCATCCTGGCGATGCCAGACTTCGGCCACGTCGAACTGGATCAACTCATCGTCCACATCGAGTGCAAGATACTCCCCCATACGCGGGAGAAAATCGAACTCAGCCACCATCAACGGCTGGGCATCGTCCTCATCTGTATAGATTTCGACTGCCGGCATGGTCCCCCTTTCTGCCGCAGGAATGTCTCCCACGGCATTGAATTGATTCGCCCGGAGCCCTCCCCGACGAATCGTAGTTAAGTTAACTTATGTTATTGAACGAGGTTCTTACAGTGATCCGCATCACGGACCTTCCCGATTTGGGGCAATTCTCGCTGCAAATAAGGGCTTGTCAGGAGAACTTCGGTTCGAAAACTGACCAGCCGGTTTGGTATACAAGTCTTTCGAGCGCCATTTGTCCCAATTGCGAATTGCCGTTGCCGTTCAAGCCGGGTGACCAGACTGCAATGCTCGCAATTCCAGGCGCGACGCATAAGATCCCGCCGCCCACGCCCGATTTCCCAGGCAATCCGATCCGGTAGGCGAAGTCTCCCGAGTTGTCGTAATGTCCGCAAGACATCATCAGCGCATTGATCCGGCGCGCGCGGCGCTCGGTCACGAAACGGCGCCCTTCCACCCGCCCGCCGTCCATGAGGTAGCGTCCGGCCATCGCCAACTGGCGGCACGACATCGAAAGCGCGCAAAAATGGAAATAGGTCCCCAGCACTTTGGCGACGTCGCCGCGAACGGTACCGAAGGCGCGCATGTAATTGGCCAGCGCCATGTTGGTGAAGCCGGTCTCCTGCTCGGCTCGCGCGACCTCCTCATCGATACGGATCGTCTCGTCACTGGCCAGTTCGCGCACAAAACGCAGCATCTGCCCGATTGCCTCGCGCGGTTCGAGATGCCCGAGCAGCACGTCGGTGACCACGATGGCCCCGGCATTGATAAAGGGATTGCGCGGCCGGCCGCGCTCGCTTTCGAGTTGCACGATCGAATTGAACGCCGAGCCCGAGGGCTCTCGGCCCACCCGCGTCCATAACTGGTCCCCCACCGCGCCGATCGCCAGTGTCAATGCGAAGACCTTCGAGATGGACTGGATCGAAAACGGCTCTTCGGCGTCGCCCGCGACGTGAACCGATCCGTCACGCAGCACCACGGCCATGCCGAAGCGTTCGGGCGCAATGGCTGCCAACGGCGCAATGTAGTCCGCGACTTTCCCCCGCTCGGTCTCGCGGGCCATGGCCCCGGCGATGTCCTCGACAATCTGCGTGATATCCATGGCTTGCCTGCTCGCATAAGCCGCGCTCGCCCACCAGCCCTATTCCGCCAATGAAGTTGCGCGACCCGCATCCCCCGAACCGCCTCGCCCCCCGATCCAATGCCGACGCACCTTCTTTGGAGGTCCCAGAAGCACGTCGGCACGCTTGCGAAGGAACCGCGTCAAAGGTTTCTCGACACATTGATGGAACACGAGCCCGACCAGGGCCGACAGGAGGAGCATGACCAGGACCATCGCCACCAGACCGGCGACACCGCCATTTAGCCCACTTACCTTCCAGAGCTTGCCCACACCCTGCAGGATGAAAGGATGGAGCAAATAGATGGAATAGCTCGCATCGCCATGACGCTGGAGCCACCCTGCCCGCAAGCTGCGCCCTTGGCGATCGAGCGCCACCGCGCCCAGCACGATCGCCCCGGCCGCCGCCGCACTGACGAGCCCTGCATGCGCCAGGCCCCGCGGCACGAGCACGAGGTCAAGGACGACAAGGCCCACGCCCCCCAGAACGAGCACGCTTTGCGCCCGGCCGACGGACAAGACATGACGATCCGACGCCCGCGCCACGATCATACCCAGCGCGAAAGCAAGAACGATGTCCTGCCCCCAATATCCCAACAGCCCACCCGCTCCGCGCAGTTGCGCGAGCCAGACGAGGCCGATGGCCGCGCTCGCCAGAACGACGCGCACGCTTTTGCGCGCCAGCAGGCACAGGCTGAAGAGCGCGTAGAACGTCATCTCGTAGTTGAGCGTCCAGCCGACGACCACGATCGGCTTGGTCACCTCTCCACCGGGCTGGATGTCCGGCAAGAACGCCAGCGACGTGAGCAGCATTTCGGGCGAGAGGGCATCGCGGTTGAAAAGCTGAAAACCGACACCCAGCGCCGTAGCGGCCACCAGCGTGACGAGCCAGTAGATCGGCACGATGCGCACGATCCGGTGCACGGCAAAACGCAGCGAGCCGGGATTCCGCGCATCGGTGGTCGCAACCATGATGAAGCCGGAAATGACGAAGAAAATCTCCACCCCGCGCGCGCCGAGCGCAGGTGGTTCGGGCATCCACCCGACCGCGGTGTAGTGCGCCAGGTTGTTGAGGACATGATGGCACACCACCATGTAGGCCGCGAGCGCGCGCAGCACCTGCACATTGGCGAAGTTCGATCCGGAAGGTCTGTCCACCCGCCTGGTCCCCGCGACGACGGGTCGATGCACCGTCAGGTGTGAGGATAGCGCAGAGCCCAAGCGGCCAGAGCCAAACTGGAGCCGGTTCGGAGGCAATAGCTTTTGTGGCCAGGATTACGCTTCATCACCGGTGGATCAGCGCAAGCTTCGGAAGGCCCGGCGCATGTCGCAAAAGCGCGCGCCGGGCCTTCCCGAATCCGGATCAGCCAGCGAGAGCGGCCTTGACCGCGGCGATCGCCTCGGCGCCCTTTGCACCATCGGGGCCACCGCCTTGAGCCATGTCGGCGCGGCCACCGCCGCCCTTGCCGCCCATGGCTGCCACACCCACGCGCACGAGGTCGACGGCCGAGGCCTTGTCGGTGAGGTCGTCCGTAACCGCCACGGCGATCGCGCCCTTGCCCTCGTTGACCGCCACGATGGCCGCCACGCCCGAGCCCATGCGCTGCTTGGCCTGGTCGAGCAGCCCGCGCAGTTCCTTGGGGTCAAGGCCTTCGAGCACCTGTCCCGAGAAGGTCATGCCGTTGATGTCCTCGTCGGCCGGGCCCGAAGCCGCACCGCCGCCGCCAAGCGCGAGCGCCTTCTTGGCTTCGGCGAGTTCGCGTTCGAGCTTCTTGCGCTCGTCGAGCAAGGCGATAACGCGCGCCTCGACCTCATCGGGTGTCGTGCGCAGCGCCGAAGCCGTCGCCTTGAGCGCGTCCTCGCGCGCGACGAACCACTGACGCGCACCTTCGCCGGTCAGTGCCTCGATACGGCGCACGCCCGAGGAGACCGCGCTTTCCGACACGATGCGGAACACGCCGATGTCACCCGTCGCGTTGACGTGGGTGCCACCGCACAGCTCGACCGAGTACGAGCGCTTGCCGTTGGGGCGGCCCATCGAGAGCACGCGGACTTCGTCGCCGTACTTTTCGCCGAAGAGCGCCATGGCACCTGCCTCGATGGCGTCGTCGGGGGTCATCAGGCGGGTCATGACGGCTTCGTTGCCGCGAATCTCCGCGTTCACCTCGGCCTCGATCGCGGCGATGTCCTCGTCCGAGAGCGCCTTGGGATGCGAGAAGTCGAAACGCAGGCGTTCGGGCGCAACCATCGAGCCCTTCTGCGTCACGTGATCGCCGAGACGATCGCGCAGCGCCTGATGCAGGAGGTGCGTGGCCGAGTGGTTGGCGCGGATCGCATCGCGGCGCGCAACGTCGACCGAGAGCAGGACCGAATCGCCCAGCTTGATCGTGCCGGCCTCGACGGTGCCCGACATGGCGTGGAGACGGCCGAGCGGCTTGGCCGTGTCGGCGATCGCGATCTTGAGGTCGCTGCCCGGAAGCGCGCCGGTGATCGTGCCGGCATCGCCGACCTGGCCACCCGATTCGCCATAGAACGGGGTCTGGTTGGTGAGCACCGTGACGGCGTCGCCGGCCTTGGCCTCGCTCACTTCCTTGCCATCGACGAGCAGCGCCACGACGCGGCCCTCGCCGGTGGTGGCGGTGTAGCCGGTGAACTCGCTGGCGCCTTCGCGCTCGGCGATGTCGTACCAGATCTCGGCGTCGGCGGCCTGTCCCGACCCCTTCCACGCGGCGCGTGCGGCGGCCTTCTGCTGCGCCATCGCGGACTGGAAGCCTTCCTCGTCGACCGTGATGCCGCGCGGGCGCAGCGCATCGACGGTGAGGTCATAGGGGAAGCCGTAGGTGTCGTAGAGCTTGAACGCAGTCTCGCCCGCGAGCGTCGCACCCTCGCCCATGTCGCCGGTCGCCTCGTCGAGGAGCTTCAGGCCATTCGAAAGCGTGCGGCGGAACTGGATTTCCTCGCGCTCGAGGGTTTCCTCGATCAGCGGCTGCGCGCGGCCGAGTTCGGGGAAGGCCTGGCCCATCTCGGCGACGAGCGCGGGCACGAGGCGGTGCATCAGAGGGTCCTTGGCGCCGAGCAGGTGCGCGTGGCGCATGGCACGGCGCATGATGCGGCGAAGCACGTAGCCACGGCCCTCGTTCGAGGGGAGCACGCCGTCGGCCAGGAGGAAGCTGGTCGAACGCAAGTGATCGGCGATCACGCGGTGGCTGGCGCGGGTCTCGCCCTCGGCCTTGACGCCGGTGAGGTTTTCGGACGCCGCGATCAGGTTGCGGAAGAGGTCGATGTCGTAGTTGTCATGCTGCCCTTGCATGACCGCGGCGAGGCGCTCGAGGCCCATGCCGGTGTCGATCGAGGGGCGCGGCAGGTTGCCGACGATCTCGCCCGCGGCCTGCTCGAACTGCATGAAGACGAGATTCCAGATCTCGATGAAGCGGTCGCCGTCCTCTTCCGGCGAACCCGGAGGGCCGCCCCAGATGTGGTCGCCATGGTCGAAGAAGATTTCCGAGCACGGACCGCACGGGCCGTCATCGCCCATCGACCAGAAGTTGTCCTTGGTCGGGATGCGGATGATGCGATCATCGCTGAGCCCGGCGATCTTCTTCCACAAGTCGAACGCCTCGTCGTCGGTGTGGTAGACGGTGACGAGCAGCTTTTCCTTGGCAAGGCCCCACTCCTTGGTGAGCAGGCCCCAGGCGTTGGTGATCGCCTCTTCCTTGAAATAGTCGCCGAACGAGAAGTTGCCGAGCATCTCGAAGAAGGTGTGGTGGCGCGCGGTGTAGCCGACGTTGTCGAGGTCGTTATGCTTGCCGCCTGCGCGTACGCACTTCTGCGAGGAGGTCGCGCGCGAATAGTCGCGCTTTTCCTGGCCGGTAAATACGTTCTTGAACGGGACCATGCCGGCGTTCACGAACATCAGCGTCGGGTCGTTGTAGGGGACCAGCGGCGCGGACTGGACAGGCGTGTGCCCCTTCGACGCAAAGTAGTCGAGAAAGGACCGGCGGATATCGTTCGTCGTCTGCATAAGCGCGCCGATAAGCTACGCGCGCGCGGGGCACAAGACGCTTGGTGCGGTCAGTGTGTTCGATTTCGGCGATGAAACGCGCAAGTGTGTCCGCCTGGCTACTGCGGATCGCGCACGAAGTAGCTCGCGAGTTCGACATGGGTGGACCACCGGAACTGGCCGACGGGGCGCAGTTCGACGAGACGGAAGCCCGCTTCGATCAGCCGCGCGCCATCGCGCGACCAGCTCGACGGGTTGCACGAAATGTACACCACGCGATGGACCGAGCTGTCGGCGATGCACTCCACCTGTTCGCGCGCGCCGGCACGCGGGGGGTCGAGGACAACCGCCTCGAACTTGGAGAGTTCGTCAGCCTGGAGCGGGTTGCGGAACAAGTCGCGGTGTGCGCTGAACACCGGGCGCTGGGCGCGGTCAGCACCGTGCTTGCAGGCCAGGTGCACATCGCGTGCGGCTTCGGCGGCGAAGACCTTGCAGGTGGGGCTGGCCAGCGCGAGCGCGAAAGTGCCGAGGCCCGAAAAGAGATCGGCGACGCTGACCGCACCCTCGAGCCATTCGCGCGCGGCGGCGACGAGCGCCTCCTCGCCGTCCTTGGTCGCCTGCAGGAAGCTGCCCGGCGGGAACGGCACCGGCGTCTCACCCAGCGTCACGGTGACGGGCGCGGGCTCCCACACGGTTTCGTAGCCATAGCCGCCGTCCATCGTCAGGCGCGCGAGGCCATGATCCTTGGCGAAGTCCAGCATCGCCTCGGTCGCGGCGAGGCCCTCGGCCGTCAACCCCTTGACGCCAAGGTCCACCCCCTGGTCGACAAGCGTCATCTCGATATCGCAGGCCATGCGCGGCAGGTCCGCTTTCGAGGGCTTGGCCGACCGCCCGCGCGGCCCCTTTCTGGCGGGAGCCGCCTTGCCCATGGTGATGAGCAGCTTGCGCAAGGGGCCCAGCAGCACGGTGATTTCGGGCACGAGGACCGGGCATTCCTCCAGCTCGACCAGTCGGTGCGACTTCGCCTCGCGAAAACCGATGGCGATGCGCCCGCCCGAGCTTTCGGCGCGCAACGAAGCGCGGCGACGCGCGCCCGGCGGCGAGAGATAGGGCGCGGCGATGCGCTCGGCACCCAGTTCCTGCGAGGAGGAGGCGTTGGCGACCCGGCTCTCGACGAAGGCTTCCAGCGTCTCCTCGTCAAGCTGCTGCAGCTGGCACCCCCCGCAGCGTCCGAAGTGGCGGCAGGCAGGCTCGACGTGGTGTGGCCCCCATTCGAGCGTGCCGTCGGCCCGCAGCACGTCGCCGGGAGCGGCGCCCCAGGCAAAGCGCCCCGAGGCGGTCACACCGTCGCCCTTGGAGGCGATTCGCAGGATTTCTTCGTTCAGATCGGTCACAGACAGGCCGCTAGCGCAGCCGGTAGGGCTTGGGCAAGCTGACTTGCGGTAAAGGCTGGCGGACAAAGCCGCGCCGCCTCGCCATGAAGCCAGACACCCTGGCAGGCCGCCGCGAAGGGATCGCACCCGGTGGCGGCCCGGCTGGCGATGGCCCCCGCCAACACGTCTCCGGTGCCCGCCGTCGAAAGCCAGGCAGAAGCGCGCGGCGCGCAGGCGAGGCGACCGTCGGGCCCCGCGATCACGGTGTCGGGCCCCTTGGCGACCACCACCATGCCGCTCGCCCGTGCCAGCGCGCGGGCGCGTTCGACACGCGTGGCCCCTTCCCCGCAATCGAAAGCGCGTTCCAGCGCGACCAGTTCGCCCTCGTGCGGCGTGGCGATCAACGGCGCGGTGCGTTCGGCGAGGAGACGCGGTCCCAGCAGCACCAGCGCGTCGGCGTCGAGCACGAGCGGCACCGGGTCGGCCAGCGCCACCGCCAGCTTCTCGCGCGCGGCCGCATCACGGCCGAGGCCGGGGCCGATCAGCACGGCCGCATTGCGATGGTCGGCGAGCAGTTCCGAGACCGGCCCCGTCTCGACCACCAGATCGGGCGGACAGTTGCGCTTGCTCTCGGCGAAGAGTTTGACATAGCCCGCTCCGGCCCCTTGCGCCGCCGTACTGGCCAGAATTGCCGCTCCCGGCATCGCCCCGCCGACGACGGCGAGCAACCCCCGCGTATACTTGTGCACGTGCGCCGAAGGGCCCGAAATCGTCGGCCGCGCGATGCGCTGCGCAGCCTCCCTGACCGGTTCCACCCCGATCGGCACCAGGCGCAGCGCGCCCATCCGCGCGCAGGCTGGCATCAGGAAATGCGCGAATTTCCATGCACCGAGTGCCAGTGTCAGGCGGTAGTCGAGCAACCCTTCGTTGAGCACGAGGCCGGAATCGGTTGCCACGCCGCTCGGCAGATCGATCGCGATCGCCTTGCGGTGGCTGGCGGCAAGACGCTGGAGCAGATCGACGTGGGGCGACTCGAGCGGGCGCGAAAGACCGCTGCCGAACAGGCAGTCGACGAAGACCTCGCCGCGCGGCAGCGCATCATCCGGACCGAGCACGGGCCCCGTGTAGAGCGCGCGTGCCGCCCGCGCCGCGTCGGTCGCAGGCGCCTTCGCCGCCACGACCGCAACCTTGCCGCCGCGCTCGAGGATGGCCTGGGCGATCACGTAGCCATCGCCGCCGTTGTTGCCGGGGCCGGCCAGCACGGTGACCGCGTGGCCACCCGAGAGGCGCCAGACCCATTGCGCCGCCCCGCGCCCGGCCCGCTGCATCAGCGCATCGACTCCTGTACCTGCCTCGATCAGGCGGTCTTCGGCTTCGCGCATCTGGCGGGCGGTGAGAATCTGGTCAGGACTTTGCATTCCTCGGGTTTAACGCTTTCACCGTCACGGGGAAGAGATAGCGGTCGGTACCCACGCGCACTTCGAGCTGGTCGCCCTCGAGCCGCGTCACCGCGCGGTCGGCCCCGTCGCTAGGCTTGAGGCCCGAGCCGTCGGTCTCCACATCGAAGCGGCGAAAGCCGCCATCGGGATGATGGACGACGAGCACGAGGCCAGTGCCGGTCTTATCGCGCTCGACCGCGCAGACGGGCTTCATCGCGTCCGAACCGGCCAACGCGCAGGCGATGGTCTCACCGCCTTGCGCCGCCGCCGGTGGTTCCTGCGCGCCCGAGCACGCGGCCAGGGGCAGGACCATCCAAAGAGGGAGCGAGCGGGAGACGTGGAAACGGCGCATGCCTTTTGCTGACAGGCCGAGGGCCGAGCGACAAGTGCGCATGCACCTGCCGCTCCTGATCGGGACACCTTCGGCAAGGCACCCCGGCTGCGCGTTCAGTGCCGCGCGACCTGCAGGGCAAGTGCCTCGCGAACCGCACGGGCCGTCGCGATTTCCCCTTCGGTCAGATCGAGGCGGGAAAATTCATCATCCAGCAGCACCGGCAGCAGCGCGCTCGGGTGACGTACGGCGAGCGCGAACGTCTCGTCCTGCGCGGCGTCATAAACCATCCAGGGCGTCTCGTTGCGAGTCACCTGCGACGTGATCCCCATGCCCTTCCGGAGCCCGAGGATAGGGAAATAGGTGATCCGGTTGGCCCCGCGCGCCTTTTTCGCGCGCATCGTGATCCGTGCCCAGACGGGCTCGAGCGGGGCCGGTTCCTTCAGCCCCTTGAGCGTCGCGTTCATGTGCACGAAGCGGCGCAGCATCAGGATCGCACAGCCGCCCAGCAGAACGACAATCGCGAGCGCCCCCAGCCACCGGTTCCACAACTCGTCGATCGCGAGCGAGAGCGTGATGTTGTCGGGATGGCCGCGCTCCGCCACGATCTGGGTATCGAATTCGCCGCCACCGGGACTGAGAAACGAGAACTCGACCGAGCGGATCTTGGTCACGCCGTCGCGGGGATAGGCGATGCCCGCCTTGCAGTTCATCGTGAGCTTGCGGTAGCGGCATTCGCTGCTGGCAAGCGAGGCATCCTCGACCACCACCGGATCGCGCCAGACCCTGAAGTCCTGGTAAAGTCCGGGCCAGACCGTCACGATGGTGCCCAGGGCAATCACCCCCATCACGGCACCAAGCAGGGGTAGCCGGAACCGGTCGGCGAAACCGTGACGGCGAATGGCAATGGGCCGTCGCGGGAGAAGCGCGGCGGGATCGGGAAGACCGTAGTCCTTTTTCATGACCTGCAACCTGTTGGACGGCGAAGAACCGGAGCCGGACCTCACCTCAAAAGATGAATGAATTCATCAAATTAGAGGAAACGTCCAAAAACGGCAGAGCGGCGCTGTCGAATATCTGCGCGAACATCGCAGAAATCGCACACCCCGCCGTATCGGCCAGTCGTCCAACAGTATCGGGGGCCAAGGGATGAACTCCCCCGGCCCCCGAAAGACCCCTTTTTTTTTACCAGCGCGCCTCTCGAGCCGCGCGTGTCTCGTCAGCGGCGCTTGAGCTGCGCGACGTCGCGCACGGCGCCCTTGGCAGCACTGGTCGTCATCGCGGCATAGGCCTCCAACGCCGCCGAGACCTTGCGCTTGCGCGGATGGACCGGGGTCCAGGCCTCGGGTCCGCGGGCGACCTGCGTGGCGCGGCGCTTCTCCATCTCGGCCTCGCTGATCATCAGGTTGATGGTGCGGCCCGGGATGTCGATCTCGATCGTGTCGCCGTTCTCGACGAGGCCGATCTCGCCGCCTTCGGCCGCCTCGGGCGAGGCGTGCCCGATCGAAAGACCCGAAGTACCGCCCGAGAAGCGCCCGTCGGTGAGGAGCGCGCAGGCCTTGCCCAGCCCCTTCGACTTCAGATAGCTGGTCGGATAGAGCATTTCCTGCATGCCCGGGCCGCCGCGCGGCCCTTCGTACCGGATCACGACCACGTCGTTGGCCTGGACCTGTCCGCCCAGGATGCCCGCCACGGCCGCATCCTGGCTCTCGTAGACGCGCGCAGTCCCGGTGAACTTGAGGATGCTGTCATCGACGCCCGCGGTCTTCACGATGCAGCCCTCGCGCGCGATGTTGCCGAAAAGCACTGCGAGACCGCCGTCCTGGCTGAAGGCGTGCTCCTTCGAACGGATCACGCCACCTTCACGATCGAGGTCGAGTTCCTTCCAGCGATTGGCCTGGCTGAAGGCAACTTGCGTCGGCACGCCGCCGGGCGCGGCCTTGTAGAACTCCTGGACGCTGGCATCGTTGGTGCGGCTGATATCCCAGCGGTTGAGCGCATCACCCAGCGTGCGCGCATGGACGGTCGAACACTCCGAGTGGAGCAGACCGGCCCGGTCGAGCTGGCCCAGGATCGCCATGATGCCGCCCGCGCGGTGGACGTCCTCCATGTGCACGTCCGACTTGGCCGGGGCGACCTTGGAAAGGCAGGGAACCTGGCGCGAAAGGCGGTCGATGTCGTTCATCGTGAAATCGACACCCGCCTCCACGGCCGCGGCCAGCAGGTGGAGGACGGTGTTGGTCGAGCCGCCCATCGCGATGTCGAGGCTCATCGCGTTCTCGAAGGCCTTGAAGCTGGCGATGGCGCGCGGCAGGACGCTTTCGTCCTCCTGCTCGTAGTAGCGCTGGCACAAGTCGACGACGAGATGGCCCGCCTCGCGAAACAGGCGCTCGCGATCGGCGTGGGTCGCCAGCGTCGAGCCGTTACCCGGCAGCGAAAGGCCGAGTGCCTCGGTGAGGCAGTTCATCGAATTCGCCGTAAACATGCCCGAGCACGAGCCGCAGGTCGGGCACGCCGAGCGTTCGATCGCCGCGACTTCCTCGTCGGAGTAGCTCTCGTCGGCGGCGGCAACCATGGCATCGACGAGGTCGAGCGCATGCTCCTTGCCCTTGAGCACGACCTTGCCCGCTTCCATCGGGCCGCCCGAAACGAAGACGACCGGGATGTTGATGCGCATTGCAGCCATCAGCATGCCCGGCGTGATCTTGTCGCAGTTCGAGATGCACACCATGGCGTCGGCGCAGTGCGCGTTGACCATGTATTCCACGCTGTCGGCGATGAGATCGCGGCTGGGCAGCGAATAAAGCATGCCGTCGTGGCCCATGGCGATGCCGTCATCGACCGCGATGGTGTTGAATTCCTTGGCGACGCCGCCCGCAGCCTCGATCTCGCGCGCGACCAGCTGGCCCAGGTCCTTGAGGTGGACGTGGCCCGGCACGAACTGCGTGAACGAGTTGACGACCGCGATGATCGGCTTGCCGAAATCGCCGTCCTTCATGCCGGTCGCACGCCACAGGCCACGCGCGCCTGCCATGTTGCGGCCGTGGGTGGACGTGCGGGAACGGTAGGCGGGCATGGGAAAACTCCGAGAAATCTGGGTTGCGCGCAAGGCTGCGAACCTTTGCGCGGGGTTTCATGGCCTTGGCCCCTACGCCAAAACCCTGCGCCCCGAAAGGCATAAAATTTCACACGGAGCGCCATCGGCTTGTCGGATCGTACCGGGACCGGTCGGGTCCGAGCCCCGCCGTATTTTCCCGTCCGGCTCCATTTTTTGCATCGCAGCACGACTTTCGGTATCCTCCCCTCATGGAACCTGTCGACCACCTCGTGCTGGAACCGGAAGAAAGGGAGTGGCTGGATCTCGCGCGGATCTGGATAAAGGGCCACTTCGTGCGCAACGCCGAAGATGCCTATGCCTCGCTCGACGGGAAACTCGCGGTGGTCCGGGCCAATCTTACCCAAGGCTGGGTCGGTCCCAAGGACACCTGGAAACTTCAGTCGCTCGGCATCGCGATGGGCGATGCGCTGGCGCAGGACCTCATGCTCGACTGGGTCACCATCGACGACGAATACGGACGCCAGCCCGCGCTGCACTGGCCGGGAACCTCGATCGTATGCTTTCCCCTCACCATGATCGCCCAGCGCATCGAGGAGGGCGAACACGTCGATATCGACACGATGTACGAGACGACGCGCGAACAACTGAACGAAATCGCCTTCTCGGGCGACGTCGAATAGGCCGCAGATAGCCAATTCGGCGCCAAGAACAGCGGATTGGCGCGAATGGACCGGAAATCGAGGCAAATGCAATTCGATCGCCGGACTTGAATTCCGGCTCACAACATGTATATAGGACTTATCGAACGTCGATCACGACGATCGGAAAGGCTTTCGGACAACCGTTTTTCGGAAGCCGTCTTTTCCGCTTTTTGCCGATCGGTCTTGCAGTTCGCTCTTGGGCGGCTTGCAGATTTTTTCGTGCCGTAGCGGCACCTTAAGGCGATTGAAGCGTTAAAGCCGAACCGGACGCGGGCATCTGCCTCGCGCCCTCCCAACACTGGCACCGCGAGCCGAAAGACACTTTGCCTTGAGCGCTTCGCCCCGAAGCGGGGAACGTTCAACGCAAGGCCGCCCCGACGGATCAACTCCACTCCGGCGGCAACTGCCGCCCACGTTTGGGACGGCCGTGTCATATAAGCGACCGCGAATGTCTCTATGTGCCGCAAGCGGCCTCGCGCCGCCGAAAGGCAAACAACCATCTATAAGGATGGTATCAATAAGGATGGCAGGGAAATCCTGCCAAAGAAGTGAAACGATGAATTACCAGAACCATGCAGCCCACGGCCACGCCGGCCCCAACCATCCGCTCCTCGCCCGCCACGCGGTCGCGAAGCCCCTGTCGGGCAAGACTGCGCCCGTCGCCCCCGCGCTTATCCCGACCCTCGAACTCCAGCGCCTTGTCGCAGGGATGGTGGACTAAGGCCGACGCCGCAGCCATCCACACCGACACGCCCGCCGCTCGAACAGGAGACGACACAATGGACCTCAACCAGGCCTACGCCGCACACCAGTGCGCCCTGATCGATGCCGGGCGCACTTGCGACGCACGCGAACGCAGCGAAATCCTCGCCGCGGCCTCGCGTATCGCGCAGCGCATAAGCGCTTTTCAGCACTCGCTCGGCGCCCGCGCCGCGCAGGCCTGGCACAGCGCGCCCAGCCCGGTCCCCTTTGGCTACCTGCAACCGGAACCTTCCGCCTGAGGGCGAAGGGCCCGCTTGATCTTCATTCGATTTCGAGCGCGACCTGGTTGCACACGCGGATCAGCCGCTCGGCCCATTGGGCCTGACCGGCCGCATCGGCGATGAGATCCTGGCGGATCTCGAGGTACAGATAGGGTCGCCCTTCGCTCTCGACGTGGCGCTCGATCGCCGCGTTGTAGACCTTCCCCGAATAGGGCTCCTGATCCCCCACGATAAGCCCTTCGGCCTCGAACAGGCGGGTGGCGATGCGCGCGCCGCGCGGGTCCTTGTCGTAAAGCACGCCGCAATGCCAGGGACGCGTCTCTTCGGGGCGCGTCGCCATCTGCGGGGTGAAGCTGTGCAGAATCAGCGTCAACTGCGGCGGCGCCTTGTTGAGCAATGTGGTCAGCGCGTCATGGAACGGGTGGTGAAAGCGCGCGAGCCGCGCCGCCCGGTCGATGCCCACATTGCCCGGGATCGCGTAGCCATCACTCGCCTCGGGAATGGCCGCCGGATCCTCGACGGTGCGGTTGGTGTCACAGACCAGGCGGCTGACATTGCCCAGCAGCGCCGCCATTCCGGGCCGTTCGCACATGCGCTCTGCAATTCCCGCCACGCCGATATCGACGGCGATATGCTCGTCCATTAGTTTGGACGAGATGCCAAGAGCGATGTCTGCCGGCACGCGGTTAGAAGCATGGTCGGCCACGACGAGGATGCCGCCAAAACGCGGCGTGCCCACGATGCGATAGCTTTCGGTCTCGTTCTGCATGACCTGGACCCTAGCGCAGCCTTCCCGCCATCCGCCACCAGCCGGGATGACTTTGCGCCAGTTTTTCCGCCGCTTCGTCACGCGCCTCGAGACTGTCGTAGAGCGCAAAGCAGGTCGCGCCCGAACCGGACATGCGCGCGAGGAAGGGCTGCGTCCCCCGCAGCGCGGCCAGCACCTCGGCGATCACCGGACAGATGGCGATGGCCGGGGCCTCGAGATCGTTGCGTCCCTCGAGCGCAATCGCCCGCAAGCTCGCGCTCATGGGCATCGCGCCGCGATCCTCGCCGTCCCACGCCTGGAAAACCGGCCCGGTTGGCAGTGCCTCGCGCGGGTTGACCAACAACACCGCGCAGCCGGCCAGATCGTTTTCGGCAACTTCTTCAAGGTCGGTTCCGGTGCCCGTGCCGATGCAGGGCCGCGAGAGCACGCAGGCCGGCACGTCCGCGCCCAGCTTCGCCGCGCGCGCGCGCCAGTCCTCGGGCAGGCCCTGCGCGCGATCGACGAGGCGGAAGATCGCCCCCGCATCGGCCGAGCCACCGCCCAGCCCCGCCGCGACCGGGAGCCGCTTCTCGAGCGTTACTGCCCAGCCTCCGCTTGTCCCGCCTGCCCCGCGCGGTAGCGCGCTCAGTGCATTGGCGACGATATTGTCGAAAGGGTTGTGCAGCGCGCCCACGAATTCGCCATGCACTTCCAGGTAATCCTGGTCCGCCGGCGCGACCGCCAGCGCGTCCCCGTCATCGACGAAGGCGAACAGCGTTTCGAGATCGTGGTAGCCATCCTCGCGGCGACGACGGACATGGAGCGCGAGATTGATCTTCGCGTAAGCGGTTTCGTTCATCGCCACGTCTGTGAAACGAGAGGAGCGCCGGGGCAAGCCCCGACGCTCCGCAATCTCCGGTTTCGCCTGGAAAAACGCGATCACATGTTCGGATAATTCGGCCCACCGCCACCTTCGGGCGTCACCCACTCGATGTTCTGAGTGGGATCCTTGATGTCGCAGGTCTTGCAGTGGACGCAGTTCTGCGCGTTGATCTGAAGCTTCATGCCCGATCCGTCGGTATCCACGAACTCGTAGACCCCGGCCGGGCAATAGCGCGCCTCGGGACCCGCGTAGACCGGCAGGTTGACCGTGGTCGGGATCGCCGGATCCTTGAGCTTCAGGTGGCAGGGCTGCTCTTCCTCGTGGTTGGTGAACGAGTAGGAGACGCTGGTCAGGCGATCGAAGCTGATCACGCCGTCGGGCTTGGGATAGTCGATCGGCTTGTAGAGATCCGCGCGCTGGAGCGCCGAGGCGTCGGTGTGGTGCTTCATCGGCTTGGCGATGCCGAAACCGAAGAGCGTACGCAGCCACATGTCGGCGCCGGCCAGCAGCGTGCCGAGCTCGCCGCCCCACTTGGCGACCATCGGCTCGGCGTTCTGGACGAGCTTCAACTCATCGGCGATCCAGCTCGAACGCACGGCCTCGTCGTAGTCCTGCAGCGTATCCTGCGCACGCTCGCCCTTGATCGCGGCCGCGATGCTCTCGGCCGCCAGCATGCCCGACTTCATCGCCGTGTGGCTGCCCTTGATGCGCGGCACGTTGACGAAGCCGGCCGAGCAGCCTGCCAGCACGCCGCCCGGGAAGGCCAGCTGCGGGACCGACTGCCAGCCACCCTCGTTGATCACGCGTGCGCCATAGGCGACGCGCTTGCCGCCCTCGAGGATCGCCTTGATCTCGGGGTGCTGCTTCCAGCGCTGGAATTCCTCGAAGGGGTAGATGTAGGGGTTCTTGTAGTCGAGCGCGGCCACGAAGCCGAGCGAGACCTGCCCGTTCGCCTGGTGGTACAGGAAACCGCCACCCCAGGCGTCGTTTTCCGAAAGCGGCCATCCCTGCGTGTGAATCACGCGACCGGCCACGTGCTTGGCCGGATCGATGTCCCACAGCTCCTTCATGCCCAGGCCATAGACCTGCGGCTGGCAATTGGCCTCAAGGTCGTACTTGGCCTTGAGACGCTTGGTCAGGTGCCCGCGCGCGCCCTCGCAGAACACGGTGTACTTGCCGAGCAGGTTCATGCCCGGCTGGAAATCGCCCTTGGGCTCGCCCTCGCGATCAACGCCCATGTCCCCGGTCTGCACGCCGATCACCGCACCCGCCTCGTCATAGAGGATTTCGGCGGCCGGGAAGCCGGGGAAGATTTCGACCTCGAGCGCTTCGGCCTGTTCGGCCAGCCAGCGGCACAAGTTGCCCAGCGACCCGGTGTAGTTGCCGTGGTTGCCCATGAACTTGGGCTGGATCAGGTGCGGGATCGAGAATTTCTTCTTTTTGGTCAGGTGCCAGTGCCAGCTGTCGGTCACCGCGACTTCGGCCATCGGGCAATCCATCTCGCGCCACTCGGGCAGGAGCTCGTCGAGCGCCTTGGGATCGAAGGTCGCGCCCGACAGAATGTGGGCACCGACCTCGGAACCCTTCTCCAGCACGCAGACCTGCAATTCGGGATCGAGCTGTTTGAGCCGGATCGCCGTCGACAGGCCAGCCGGCCCGCCTCCAACGATCACGACGTCATAAGGCATCTCTTCGCGTTCAATCATGGGCCCCTCGGCGGTAGACTTGTATTTTGTTGCGCGCTTTGTTCCGGTTTGCCTTGATTGCTCGCTGCCGACAGGTCAATACCCCGCGCAATGGATCCGCGCCCCAATCAGCACTTTCTGGCCGAAATCACGGACGCCCTCGACTGGTGGAGACTGGCCGGGGTCGATTGTGACTATGTCGACGATGCGCAGGATTGGCTGGCCCCGCCCGAGGAAGAGGAACTTCCTCCCAGCGAATGGCGCCTCGCCCGGGTCGAGAACGAAGCGGTTGCCGCAACCGTCAGCGAACCCCGCCTCGCCCCCGAGCATTTCCCGGCCACTCTCGCCGATTTCGCCGCGTGGTGGATGAACGAGCCGCTGCTCGACGATGGACCGCCCGCCATGCGCATTGCCCCCTCAGGCAAGGCCGGCGCGGAGGTGATGGTCGTCGTCGAGGCCCCCGAACGCGAGGACCGCGAGGCGCTGCTTTCAGGCCCCCAGGGGCAGTTGCTCGACGCCATCCTCGCAAGCCTGGGCCTCACGCGCAGCCAAGCCTATTTCGCCAGCGCCCTTCCCCGCGCGATGCCCGCCCCCGACTGGGGCGATGCACTGCAGCGCGGCATGGGGACGGTGCTGCGCCATCACATCGCGCTTGTCGCCCCCAGGCGCCTTTTCGTGCTGGGAGGCAACGTCCTGCCGCTTTTGGGCCACGAATCGCCGCAACGCGCTGCCGTTTCGCGATTATTTGACCATGAAGGAGCATCGATACCCCTGCTCGCGTCGTGGGGCCTGGACTCTCTGCTCAACCGGCCGAGAACCAAGCCGGTCCTGTGGAGGGCGATGCTCGACTGGATGGCGCCCTGAGAGGCGCACCGGCTGCGCGTTGCACGTGCGAACGGCGGGCCATGACACAAGACCAATATTCGGGATACGCGACGTGAAACGAGTTCAGGGAACGGCACGCTTGAAGGGCGCGGTGGGGGCGAACGGCCTGCCCTCGCGGGGCTTGGCGCGCACCGCACTGGCACTCGCCGCCCTTGCGACGACCGCGCTCGGCACCGCTGGCGCGGCCAGGGCCAACAGCGCCGCGGTGGAATATTTCCGCAAGCGCGGCGACGACAGCGCGGTCCCGAGCCTGCTCAGCACCCCCGATCGGGCGATCTACCGCGAATACTTCGACGCGATCGACGCCAAGGACTGGAGCAAGGTCCAGCGCATGCTGGCCAACCTGCCCGAAGGCCCGATGCGCCAGGAAGCCCGCGCCGAATACTTCCTCGCCGCCGGTTCGCCCAAGATCGAGCGTCCCGACCTCGAGGCCTGGCTTGCCGAGGGCACCGAACTTCCGGGCGCCAGCCAGATTACCCAACTGGCCCTGCGCCGCGGCGCAACCTCCACGCCGCCACTGCCCAGCGAACAGACTTTCGCGCGGCTCCCCACCATTTCCAAGCGCGTACGCCCCTCGCCGATCAACGACGGCACGATGCCCGCCAGCCTGTCGAGCGCGATCCTCGGCCGGATCAGCGCCGACGATCCCGCCGGCGCGCGCACGCTGCTCGACGGCGTCGACGCCACGCTTTCGCCCTCCGCCCAGGCCGAATGGCGCCAGCGCGTGGCCTGGAGCTATTACATCGAAAACCAGGACGGTCCGGCCTACGAGCTGGCCCAGCGCGCCACGCAAGGGACCGGTCCCTGGGTGGGCGAGGCGTGGTGGACGGCGGGCCTTGCCGCCTGGCGCATCGGCGACTTCGACGGCGCTTCGGATGCTTTCGCGCAGTGCGCGCGATCGGCCGAGAACGACGAGCTCAAGAGCGCGGGCTACTATTGGAACGCCCGCGCGCTGATCCGCGCGCGCCGCCCGGAAAAAGCCGCCGACGTGCTGCGCATGGCCGCCGCGCGCGACGAGACGCTCTACGGCATGCTCGCCGCCGAACAGCTTGGCATGAGCCTGCCCGAGCAGCACACGGGGGCCGACTTCTCGCAGGCCGACTGGCAAAAGCTGCGCGCGATCCCCAATGTGCGCACCGCCGTCTCGCTCGCCGAGATCGGCGAGGACAACCTCGCCGACGAAGTGCTGCGCCACCAGGCGCGTATCGGCGATGCGGCGCAATACGCCCCGCTTTCGCGCCTCGCGCGGGATCTGGGCCTGCCCCAGACACAGCTCTGGATGGGCTACAACGCGCCGCGCGGCGGCAAGCCCGACCCCGCCTCGCGCTTTCCCACGCCCAAGTGGACCCCGGCGGGCGGCTGGAAGGTCGATCCGGCGCTGGTCTACGCCCACGCACTCCAGGAATCGATCTTCAACACCGACATCGTCAGCCCCGCCGGCGCGCGTGGTTTAATGCAGATCATGCCCGCCGCCGCGCAGGACCACGCCAGCGAACTGGGCGTTTCCGGCTCGGCGAGCGACCTCAACAAGCCCGAGATCAACCTCGCCTTCGGCCAGAGCCACCTGCTCACGCTCCAACGCGACAGCGGCACCCAGGGCCTCCTGCCCAAGGTCATGGCCGCCTACAACGCGGGCCCCTTGCCGGTCCGGCGCTGGAACACCGAGGTCAAGGATCAGGGCGATCCCCTCCTGTGGATGGAATCGCTGCCCTACTGGGAAACCCGGGGCTACGTGAATATCGTCATGCGCAACTACTGGATGTACGAGCGTCAGGCCGGGGGTGAATCGGAGAGCCGCATGGCTCTAGCCCAAGGCATGTGGCCGACTTTCCCGGGCCTGTCCGGCTCGAAGGCGGTACGCATGTCGGCAAACGGCCGACTCTCCGCGCCGGTGGACCTCTACCACCAGGCCACCATCCGGATGGCCGACAGCCGAGACTGATCATTCCGTGGCCATCGACACCTCGCGTACGTTCAAGCCGATCAACATCGCCCTGCTCACCATTTCGGACACGCGGGGCCCCGACGAGGATACCTCGGGCGACATTCTCGCCGCGCGGATCAAGGACGCGGGCCACAAGCTCGCCGCGCGCGCAATCGTGATCGACGATGTCGCGCGCCTTGTCAGCCGCCTCAACGACTGGATCGACGACAAGGGCATCGACGCCATCGTCACGACGGGCGGCACCGGCCTCACCGGCCGCGACGTGACCCCCGAAGCGCTCGAGAAGGTCAAGGACAAGGACATTCCCGGCTTCGGCGAACTGTTCCGCTGGATCAGCTACCAAACCATCGGGACCTCGACCGTGCAGAGCCGCGCCCATGCGGTGCTCTCGCGCGGGACCTACATCTTCGCCCTGCCCGGCTCGAACGGTGCGGTAAAAGACGGCTGGGACGGCATTCTCGCCGAGCAGCTCGACAGTCGCAATCGCCCCTGCAATTTCGTCGAATTGATGCCCCGCCTGCGCGAAGTCTGAGCGCGCGCGACGCGCTAACGCGCCTTTTCCAACCTGACTCGATAGCCCCCGCGATGCGCGGGGCACGGTCGTCTGCAGGCCGTCCGGGCGGCTGGTCGCGCAGGGCACAACCCTGTGGACAACCCGTTCATAAGCTGTGCAGGAACGCTGCATAAGCTGTGCGCATCGTGTGGGCATGTTGTGCAAAGCGGTTCTTGCTGCGCCGCACACATGTTCGATTGCCGCCTGCGGTGCGCACGTATAGGCTCACCTTCACGCGCGCACCTTTCGTGCCGCGCTTGCCGGAGGGCCATCGGTGGAATCCCCAGAGCATGACCCCGCCCACGTTCCCGCGCCGAACCCGCTGCACGAACTCGCCCAGGCGCTTGGCCTCGCGCGCGAATGGCGCGACGTCGAGGGGCGCGACCGGATCGTTCCCGATGCGGTCCTGACCCGGATCGCGGGCGCCCTGGGCTATCCGGCGCAGAACGAGGCCGAGATCGCCACTAGCCGCGCCGCGATCGCGCGCGAGCGCGCGACCGTCCCCGCAATGATCGTCACCGAAGTCGGGCGCCCCACCCCACTTCCCCCGGGCCTCGCGCAAATGCACCTTACCGCGCACGATGGCGCAGCGCAGACGCTCGCGCTGGCCGAGGCGACCATCCCACCGATCGCCACCCCTGGCTACTACCAGCTCGACTTTGCCGGGCACGCGATCACGCTGGCCGTCGCGCCCGCACGCTGCCCGGAACTCGACGCGCGCTACTGGGGCCCCGCCCTTCAGATTGCCTCGCTGCGCGCAGAGGACGGAAAACCTTACGGCACACTCGCCGAACTGGCCAAGGCGGTCGAGCTGTTCGCGGCGCGCGGGGCCCAAGCCCTCGCGATCAACCCACTCCACGCGCTCTTTGCCGGTGAGGGGCGTGACTACAGCCCTTATTCGCCTTCAAGCCGCCAGCAGCTCAACACCGCGTTCGCTGCGCCCGAGCTGCTCGGCCTGCCTCCGCTCGACTGGGACCCGGCCGGAGATGCCCCGCTGATCGACTGGACGCAGGCCCTCCCCCGTCAGCAGGCCGAACTGCGCCACCTCTTCGCCACTCTCGACGCTCCAACGCGCGCCCGGTTCGAGGCCGAGACCCGCGATGATGCCGAGCTCGCCCGCCATGCCCTGTTCGACGCGCTCGACACCCACCACCGCGCCAAAGGGCGCCGGCACTGGCGCGAATGGCCCGAAAAGCACCACGATCCCGAGGGCAAGGGCGTGCGTCGCTTCGCCGAAGACCACGCCGACGAAATCGCCTTCCACACGTTCACCCAGTGGCTGACCCGCACTGGCCTCGCCCAAGTCAAGGCGCGCGCGCGCGCGGCGGGCATGGCGATCGGCCTCGTCGGCGATCTGGCCGTGGGCGTCCACACTGGCGGTGCCGACAGCTGGACCCGCCAAGGCACGATGCTCGAAGGCCTCACCATTGGCGCACCGCCCGATCCGCTCGGGCCGCTGGGACAGAACTGGAACCTCACGAGCTTCTCCCCGCAGGGCCTCAAGCGCAGCGGCTATGCGCCGTGGATCGCCCTGCTGCGCAGTGCCTTCGCGGCCAGCGGGGCACTCCGGATCGACCACGCCTTCGGCATGGCCCGGCTATGGGTCATCCCGGAGGGCGAGGGGCCGGAAATGGGCGCCTACCTCGCCTATCCCTTCGAGGACATGCTGCGCCTTGCCGTGCTCGAGGCGCACCGCGCGGACGCGCTGCTGATTGCCGAGAACCTGGGCACCGCACCTTTCGGCTTCCTCGACGCGCTCGAGGCGCGCCACCTGCTCGACATGCGCGTCCTGTGGTTCGAACGCGCGGCCGACGACGGCTTCATCGGGGCGGCCGACTACCCGGTGGATGCGGTCGCCATGACCGGCACTCACGACACCGCGACGCTGGCGGGCTGGTGGACGGGACGCGACCTCGAATGGGCCGAAGCTCTTGGTCGCCTTCCGCAAGGCACCACGCCCGACGAGGCGGCGCTGCGCCGCGCTTGGGACCGTGGCCTGCTCTGGGCCTGCCTGACGCACGACGCCGCCCCGCGCCCCGCGCCCGATGACCCTGCCCCGGTGGTCTCCGCCGCGCTCGCGCATATCGGACGAACGCCTTCGGTGCTGGCGATCGCTCCACTCGAGGACCTGCTGTGCGAAATCGAACAGCCCAATCTTCCCGGAACCATCGACGAACACCCCAATTGGCGCCGCCGCATGGAAATTCCGCTCAGCGAAGCGCTCGAGCGCGCCGATGTGGCAAGCCGCCTGGAATCGCTCGACAAGGCACGCAAGGAAACCAAATCCACGCCGCCTCCAGGTTAAATATTCGAAATCGACCCGGACCTGCGCGATGGCACAAAAATAATTAACCGCCATCGAGTCATGATCTTTGGCAATGAACGCAATCACCCTTCAGCGGCTTCCTGAAGAACCCTTCACACTTGCAACAAATCGCGTGAACGAATGGCGTGGCATCTGCATCGATCACTTCACGCGTATTGAAATGGCGACAACCAAATGTCTTGCCACGCTCTCGCTCGACGCGAAGAGAGGCGCGCAGGTTCGCCTGCCCCACTTGGTCGGACAGCGGCTTGAGGCGCTCGCCTCGCTCATCAGGCCGGAGGCTCCCTTTGCCGACGAGGGCAAGGGCGCACTACCAATTCTCGAAAAATGCATCGCGAACATCGCCTTGCGCACCATGCTTTGCCACGGAACCGGCAAGGTCACGCTCGATGCCCGTGGCGAATGGACGTATGTCCTGCGGCTCGTCGCCTTCCGCTCCAAGATGATCCAGAACGACATTCAGGTCATCACCGAAGGCGAATCGGAAGCCCTGCGCGACGACCTCAAGAGGCTCGCGCAGGACACTTCCTCGCGCCTCGGGCAGATACGCGCGCATTTCCGCTAGCCACCGCGATCACGCTGAGGGCGCCCCCGATGCCCGAGAGCACACCTCGCCCCCGTCGTTTATGTAACGACGTCAGGCGCGGTGCGACCGGTGTGCCGGGCGATGCCCGCGATGGCCTCCGCCGCCGCGATCTGGTCGGCCAGCATCGCGCCGGTATCGGCATCAAGATCGCCCGAAGGGGGCATGTAATTCTCCAAATAGACGCGCAAGGTCGCCCCTGCCGTGCCAGTTCCCGAGAGGCGGAAGACCACGCGGCTGCCGCCTTCGAAAAGGACGCGAATGCCCTGGTTCGCGCTGACCGAGCCATCGACCGGATCGGTGTAGGAAAAGCTGTCGGCTTTCGCGACCTCGAGCGCACCAAAGGCCTGCCCCGCCAGCGTGTCCAACTGCGCCACAAGTGCGGCCATCAGCGCGTCCGCGCCATCCTTGTCGACGCCTTCGTAGTCATGGCGCGCGTAGTAGTTGCGCCCAAAGCGGGCCCAGTGCAACCGGGCCAGCTCGTCCACCGAAATGCCCCGCACGGCGAGGATGTTGAGCCAGAGCAGCACGGCCCAGAGCCCGTCCTTCTCGCGCACGTGGTCCGAGCCCGTCCCTGCGCTTTCCTCGCCGCAGATCGTCACCATGCCGGCGTCGAGCAGGTTGCCGAAGAACTTCCAGCCGGTCGGCGTCTCGAAACAGCGTACGCCCAGCGCCTCGGCCACGCGGTCGGCCGCCGCGCTCGTCGGCATCGAGCGGGCAATGCCGGTCAGGCGATTGCGGTAGGCGGGCGCGCACTCGATATTGGCGGCGAGCATGGCGAGCGAGTCCGACGGCGTCACGAAGCGACCGCGCCCGATGATGAGATTGCGATCGCCGTCCCCGTCCGATGCCGCGCCGAGATCGGGCGCATCCGGCCCCATCATGAGATCGTGCAGCGCCTTTGCATGGATCAGGTTGGGATCGGGATGGTGCCCGCCGAAATCCTCGAGCGGGATGCCATTGACCACCGTACCCGCGGCGAAGCCGAGCCGACGCTCGAGGATTTCGGTCGCGTAAGGGCCGGTCACCGCGCTCATCGCGTCAAAGCACATGGTGAAGCCCGAGGCGACGATCCCGCGGATCGCATCGAAGTCGAACAGTTCCTCCATGAGATTGGCGTAGTCGGCGACGGGGTCGATGATCTCGACGTTCATGTCGCCCACTTCGACGATGCCCACCGCGTCGAGATCGATGTCCGCCGCCTCCACCGTGAGCCAGCGCTCAATGGTCGTCGTGCGCGCGTGGATTGCCTCGGTCACGCCTTCCGGCGCAGGACCACCGTTGGCGATGTTGTACTTGATTCCGAAGTCCTCGTCCGGACCGCCAGGATTGTGACTTGCCGAAAGAACCAGGCCGCCGCTCGCCTTGTACTTGCGGATGACGTTGCTCGCCGCCGGGGTGGAGAGGATGCCGCCCCGGCCCACAAGCACGCGCGCGTAACCGTTGGCCGCCGCCATGCGGATCGCCTGCTGGATGACCGCGCGATTGTGGAACCTCCCGTCACCGCCCAGGACGAGCGTCGCGCCCGCACCCCGCTCGACGACGTCGAACACCGACTGGATGAAATTCTCCGCGTAGCCCGGCTGCTGGAACACCTTGACCTTCTTGCGAAGGCCCGAGGTCCCAGGCTTCTGCCCGTCGAACGGGGTCGTCGGCATGGACACGATATCGGTCAATTCAATCTCTCCAGTTATGCGCAAGCATCCGATACATGGGAATAAGTCGATTGCGGCAGAAAGTTTCATCGCTGCGATGCAGCACGACGATGTACTTCCGAAGACTGGAGAGGAAGGTCAAGCCGGGTTTTGCCGCAGACGGGCCATCCGGCCGCGCGCTGCGATGAAATTGCGCCTATTTACGCAGTCTGAGATGCCGTTGCGATCAGCTGCCGTGATGCGGTGGACCGGAGGTGCACCAAGAGCGATATTCACCGCGCCGGCGCCGCCGTGCGATGTGCCACCCCAAGCCGAGCCCGAGAACGAAGATCTGGAAAAGGAATGGCAGCGTCGCCATGATGTCGTAAACTTCCTCGCGCACCGGCCCGGGCAGGTATCGGTAGAAATACGAGGTTAGTGCGATCAGTTGCGCGCCGGCCATCCACATGGGATAGACACGGTTTGCAAAGAGCGCGACGGCAGCCATGTCGACGAACAGGATCAGGTCGATCACCAGGTGCCCCATGTCGAGGCCCGCGTAAACGATCGCCCCCTTCGCGGCGAAGTGATAGAACTGGTGCACCGCGATCACGACGACCATCAGGCCCGCAAGCACGCGCTCCGGGCCAGCCCCGCGCCACCAGGCCGCAGCGCATAGCACCGTTGCCGCCAACGCCGCGATCATTTGCGAACGCCCCCACTCTCGGCTTCACGGCCGTGCATCGCTCAGAGCAACTCGGCGAGATAGTGCACGACGCTCAATCCCGCTCCGGCGACCAGCAGGATTCCCGCCGCGATGACCACGATCGCCGCGCTGCGATTCCAGCCCCCGTTACGACCTTCGAAGATTCCGGGCACGACGCTCGGAGCCTCTGCGACGTCCCGACCCTGTCCGTCGACACCGCCGCGCGAGACCGAAGGTGAACGCGGATCAGGCGAGCAAATGGGAACGACGGCAGGTGCCGCAACCGGCGCAACCATCGCCAGACCGATATCCTCGGGGGGTGACTCGGCGTTCGCCTGCACCTCCTCACCAAGGAAACGCCGATAGGCACGCGCCAATTCCGCACGCGGCGGCGAACCGGTCCGCCCGCGAACGGCCTCGATCCGCTGGTTTACAGCGCTTTCGGAAATGCCCAGCTCGTACGCGATTTCCTTGCTCGTGAAATTGTTGGCGATGAGCCCCAGCACTTCACGCTGCTTGTCCGTCAAATCGCGAAATATATCGTCGTAGATCCAACACTTGTCGTGTCCCGCCGCACCCAAAACTCGCCATCCCCTTTCGTCCGATGCCCGCCATGCAACGCCTGTTGCCGCACATGGTCCCGGTCCGGTCGCACAGAGACTTTCCGTTGCGCCAACGTACCCAGGATGTCCTCCGCCAGGACCGGGAACGGATGTACGTCACCAAATTCCGCACATTGCCATCACGAGCCCAGGAATCCCCCTCCCATGCTCTCTCCCTTCATACACCCCGTGTGCGGAAATGCACCCCCAATGGAACGGATGTCGCCATTTTACGACTGTCCAGCTCATTTCTCTTTGCGACTGTGCCGCAAGGGCAACGCCCCCATGGCAACGGGCCGGACAGCTTGCGCTGCCCGGCCCGAATGATCGCCTGTAAAGGACGCTGGGACGAGATCCCGCGCGCTTATTCCTCGCCCATGCGCAGGGCCGCGATGAAGGCTTCCTGCGGGATCGAGACGTTGCCGTACTCGCGCATGCGGGCTTTACCCTTCTTCTGCTTTTCCAGGAGCTTCTTCTTGCGGGTGATGTCACCACCATAGCACTTGGCGGTCACGTCCTTGCGCATCGCGGCGATCGTCTCGCGCGCGATGACCTTGCCGCCGATCGCGGCCTGGACCGGAATCTTGAACAGGTGCCTTGGGATCAGTTCCTTGAGACGCTCGCACATCCCGCGCCCGCGTTCCTCGGCGACCGAGCGGTGGACGATGAGCGAAAGCGCATCAACCGGTTCGGCGTTGACGAGGATGTTCATCTTCACGAGGTCACCCTCGCGCAGGCCGATCTGCTCGTAATCGAAGCTCGCGTAGCCGCGGCTGATCGACTTCAGGCGGTCGTAGAAGTCGAAGACGACTTCGTTGAGCGGCAGTTCGTACGTCACCTGGGCGCGCCCACCGACGTAGGTCAGGTCCGTCTGGATACCGCGGCGATCCTGGCACAACTTGAGGATCGCGCCGAGATACTCGTCGGGCGTGTAGATCGTCGCCTTGATCCACGGTTCCTCGATCATCTCGATGCGGTTGGGATCGGGATAATCGGCCGGGTTGTGCAGCTCGATGGTCTTGGCATCCTCGTTCTTCGAGTGCGAGAGCTGGATGCGGTAGACGACCGAAGGCGCCGTGGTGATGAGGTCGAGGTCGTATTCGCGGCTGAGCCGCTCCTGGATGATCTCGAGGTGGAGAAGCCCCAAGAAACCGCAACGGAAGCCGAAGCCGAGCGCCGCGCTCGTTTCCATTTCAAAACTGAAGGAGGCGTCGTTGAGGCGCAGCTTGCCGATCGAATCGCGCAGCTTCTCGAAATCGGCAGCGTCGACCGGGAAGAGCCCGCAGAACACCACCGGCTGGACTTCCTTGTAGCCCGGCAGCGGCGTGGTCGCACCCTGCTTCACGGTGGTGATGGTGTCGCCGACCTTGGCCTGTTCGACTTCCTTGATCTGCGCGGTAATGAAGCCGATCTCGCCCGGCCCCAGTTCGGCCAGGTCGATGCGCTTGGGCGTCATGCAACCCACGCGGTCGATCAGGTGCTCGGTGCCGCCTTGCATGAACTTGACGTTGAGGCCCTTCTTGATGACCCCGTCGATCACGCGCACGAGGATCACGACGCCCAGGTACGGATCGTACCAGGAGTCGACCAGCATGGCCTTCAAAGGCGCATCACGCTCGCCCTTCGGCGGGGGAATCTTGGTGACGATCGCTTCCAGCGTCTCCTCGATGCCGATGCCCGACTTGGCGCTGGCCAGCACCGCCTCGGAGGCATCGATGCCGATGATGTCCTCGATCTCGGTGCGCACCTTCTCCGGCTCGGCGGCAGGAAGGTCGACCTTGTTGATAACGGGCACGATCTCGTGGTCGTGCTCGATCGACTGGTAGACGTTGGCAAGCGTCTGCGCTTCGACGCCCTGCGCGGCGTCGACCACCAGGAGCGCACCCTCGCAGGCGGCGAGGCTGCGGCTGACCTCGTAGGCGAAGTCGACGTGGCCGGGCGTATCCATCAGGTTGAGCTCATAAGTGAGCCCGTCCTTGGCGGTGTAGTTCAGGCGCACGGTCTGCGCCTTGATCGTGATCCCGCGTTCCTTCTCGATGTCCATGTTGTCGAGCACTTGCGCGGACATCTCGCGCTCGGTCAGGCCACCGGTGTACTGGATCAGGCGGTCGGCCAGCGTCGACTTGCCATGGTCGATGTGGGCAATGATCGAGAAGTTTCGGATCAGGGAAAGGTCTGTCATGGGAATCGCCGTTAGCAGCGGTTTGCGCGCCTGTCAGCCTGCCTTGCGAAGCGAACGCGTATCATTTTCGCCACCCCCGCCACGCGGCGGGGCAAAGATCACCGCGCCATTGCCGTCGAGTTCAAGTGGTTGGACGAATTCGACCCCCATGCGATCCTCGCGACTCCAGCGCGCACAGGCCTGCATCGCGTAGTCCTGCGCGAGGTAAACGGTAAACTGGGTTCCCACTGGCACATTCCAGAGCCCCTCGACCATCGCGCCTGTCCGCGAGATGTTGCGGATGGTGCCATTGTAGCTGTGCGAGCCGTGCTCAAGGACGACCTTGCGCAACATCGTCTGGCGCGGCGCGCGCGCCGAACGCGGCCCGCGCGCGACCGCGCCGAGGCCCTCCTCGAGCCGCTTGTCGGCGGCCTGCACGCTGAGCGGTCGTTCGTAGATGAAGCCCTGGACGTGGCTGCACCCCAGCATGCGCACCAGATCCAGCTCGTCGAGCGTTTCCACGCCTTCGGCGGTGGTTTCCATGCCCAGTGCCTCGGCAAGGCTCACGATCGAGGAGATGATCGCGCCGTTGCGGCTGCCCTTCTGGGTCGCGCCGCGCACGAAGCTTTGATCGATCTTGATCTTGTCGAAGGGCGCCTTCTTCAGATAGCCGAGCGAGGAATAGCCGGTGCCGAAATCATCAAGCGCCAGGCGCACTCCCACCGCCTTCAACGAAGCGAACATGGCTTCCGTCGATTTGTCCTCGCCCAGAAACACGCTTTCGGTGATTTCGAGCTCGAGCCGGGCAGGCTCGATCCCCGCCGCGGCGATTGCGCTCGTCACGATCGCGGGCAGCGCGGGATTGGCGAATTGCAGCGGCGAGACGTTGACCGCCACGCGCACGCTTTCGGGCCAGCGCGCGAGGTCGTGGCAGGCCGTGCGCAGCGCCCATTCGCCGATCGGCGCGACCAGCCCGGTGTCTTCGGCGATCGGCACGAACTTGGCGGGCGAAATGTAGCCGTGAACCGGGTGCTTCCAGCGCAGCAGCGCTTCGAAGCCGGTGATCGTCTCGGTGGTGGTGCGCACCTGGGGCTGGTAGTGGAGTTCGAGAGCGCCGTGTGCAATGGCATCGCGCAAGTCCTCTTCGAGCTGCTGGCGCTCCTTCGCGTCCGAATGCAAGTCGCTGTCGTAGAAATGGTGGCGGCCGCGCCCGTTGCCCTTGGCCGCGTAGAGCGCGAGGTCAGCGTTGCGGATGATCTCTTCCGAGCTGCTGCCGTTCTCCGGGCAGACCGCGATGCCGACCGAAGCCCCGATGATCACGCGCGCGCCCTCGATCGAATAGGGCTGCGAGAGGTTCTCGATGATCCGGCGGGCAAGGTTGGCCAGCCCCTCGGTGACGTGGTGGCCGGGCAGGATGACCTCGAACTCGTCACCGCCCAGGCGCCCGACGCGCCCATGCTTGCCCACCGTCGAGCGCAGGCGGTCCGCGACCTGGCGCAGCAGGGCATCGCCAGCCGGGTGGCCCATCGTGTCGTTGACCTGCTTGAAGCGGTCGAGGTCGAGCAGGAACACCGCGCAGGCACGGCTGTCGATGCGCGGCGCGCCAAGTATCTTCTCGAGCCATTCGGACATCTGGAAGCGGTTGGCGAGCTTGGTCAGCGAATCGAAGCGCGCCAGCTGCGTGACGTGCTGCTGCGAGCGGCGGGTCTCGGTCAGGTCCGTGCCCGAACCACGAAAGCCCATGAAATTGTTGAACTGGTCAAGGACCGGGCGCCCCGAAATCGACCACCAGCGCTCGTCCTCCTCGGGCGTCGCCGCGCGCACCGAAAGCTCCTTGAACGAGGAGCGCGTGGAAAGATGGAACACCAGCGTGCGCTCGTTTTCCCCTTCGTGACCCTGAAGCCGGAACAGGCTCGACAGCGGCTTGCCCATGAGGTCTTCGGGGGCCTTGCGCAGGCGCGCGCAGATATGGGCCGAAACATACGTCACCAGCCCGCGCCGGTCGGTTTCCCAGAACCAGCCCTGCCCGGTCTGCTCGTATTCGTTGAGCAGATCTTCGGCGCGGCGCTGTGCGCGTTCGCGCTCGGAGCGAGCCTCGATCTCGGCGGCGACCTGCTCACTGCGGCGCACCGCCAGGTAAAGTCCGATGACGCTGCCGCTGACGAGGAACACCAGTGAGGAGAGCGAGCCCGAGACAATCCAGGCGCCGCCCCACAGGGCAACCGTCGCGACGATGATCGAGGCCAGACGCCCTTCGAGCAGCACGGAGGCCATGAGGATAAGGATGACGAAGCAGCTCGCGGTCGTGTCCCATTCGAGCGCCACGACGCGCTCTGTCCAGCGCGCGCAGACATAGCCGAACAACCCCATCGGCACCCCGATCGCGACGATCAGCAGCAGATAGCGCTTCCAGTCGGTGTGGGCGAGTGTCTGCTCGAGGCGGAACAGGTAGGTTCCCATTAGGCAGATCGCGAAGCTGATGGTGAGCAAGGCGCACGAAAGAGCGGCGGGCAGGCTGCGCGAGACGAGCCCCATCGTCATCAGGACCGAGCCCATGCAGATGACGATCAGGATCCAGTTCGCGGGCAACAGATAAAGCAACGGATCGCTTGCCTGTGAGACCGTTCCGCTTGCCAGCGCGAAGTCGGACGTCGGCGTGCGTGCACCCGAGGCCACTCCGGACGACCCCACCCCCGGCGATGCTACGCCCGGCGATGCCAACCCCGACGATGAACGCGTTGCGGCGCCGGGCGGCGAAACACGCCGCCCAACGACCGATTTCTTCTGCGATCCCGAGCGTGAAACACCGAATCGCGCTGCGTCTGTCCGGGGACCAGGTCCCTTTGTGTCCATGGCACTTCCATGCCCTGAAACCGATTGCGAAACGGTTAAGTGGTAACCGGGCGCCCCGGAAGGTTACGCAGCCCGGCAGTGCGCGCGCGGCCGCCGGGGCCCGACACGAAATCGCCTCCCTCGCCGCAACCAACCAGAAGGTTGATACGGCAAGGGAGGCGCCGGAAATTCCTGTTCCTGGCCTGGGCGCGAACTGGCACGAAAGCCTCGGCCCGCGCGCCGGACAGTCAGACGCGCATGGGCATCAGCACGTAGAGCGCGGGGCTCTTGTCGTTCTGGCGGATCAGCGTCGGCGCCCCGGCGTCGGCCAGGTGCAGCTCGACCGAATCGCCTTCGATCTGGCCGAGGATGTCCTTGAGGTAGTTGGCGTTGAAACCGATCTCGAAGCCATCCGCAGCATAATCGGCGGGCACTTCCTCGGCCGCCGTGCCGTTGTCGGGCGAGGTCACCGAAAGCGTGATGCGGTCGGTGTCGAGCGCCATCTTGACCGCGCGGGTCTTTTCGGTGGCGATCGTTGCGACGCGGTCGACACCCTCGAAGAAGGCGCGCGGATCGAGCTTCAGAAGCTTGTCGTTCGCGGTCGGGATGACGCGGGTGTAATCGGGGAAGGTACCATCGATCAGCTTGCTGGTCAGCACCACGCCGGTTTCGCCGCCGAGTGTGAAGCGCACCTTGCTGGCCGAAAGGTCGACGAGGACCTTGGTGTCGAGCGCCTCTTCAAGCAGCTTGCGCAGTTCGGCCACGCATTTGCGAGGTACGATCACGTCGGGCATGCCGTCCGCGCCGTCCGGGCGGGCGATGGTGAAGCGGGCGAGACGGTGACCGTCGGTCGCCGCCGCCTTCAGTTCCTCGTCCGAGACGTGGAAGAAGATGCCGTTCAGGTAGTAACGCGTTTCCTCGGTCGAGATCGCGAAACGCGTGCGGTCGATCATCTGCGCAAGCGTCGAGGCCGGAATCTCGAAACTGGTCGGGAGTTCGCCCTCGGCGATCATCGGAAAGTCGTCACGCGGGAGCGTCGGCAGCTGGAAGCGGCTGCGCCCGGCCTTGACCACCATGCGGTTGTCGGCGGCGTCGAGGCTGACCTGGCTGCCGTCGGGCAGCTTGCGCGCGATGTCGAAGAGCAAGTGCGCCGAGACGGTGATTGCGCCCGGCTGCTCCACCGCGACCGCGCTCAGCGTTTCCACGACCTGCAGGTCGAGGTCGGTTGCCATGATGCGCAGCGACGAGCTGCCCGAGGCTTCGATCAGCACGTTCGAGAGGATGGGAATGGTGTTGCGGCGTTCGACAACGGACTGCACGTGGCTCAGGCAACGCAGCAGCGTGGAACGTTCGATGGTGGCCTTCATAACAGCCTCAGGTCCCCTTTGATCGGCCCGGGAATGTTCACAATCCCCAAAACAAGGACAAATATCTCTAGCGCGCGCGTTCGATGCGGCAAGCGCGATCTGGACTGCAATTGGTGAATCTGGGGATAATTCCGGGTCTTTTCGTGCTTTTTTCGCCGAGCACCACCGCCCTAATTGCTCTTGCACTGCAGCAAGGAAGGGCCATGTTCAGCCAGAGACGGGTCCGATCGGGCCGAAACCACGGGAGTCGAGACCCCTTGTCGATCGAAACGCCGAGCAAGACCTCGGGCACTTTGCATATCCAGCGCAAGGGACCCGATGGCCAGCGCCGCGAAATCACGCTTGAGGAATGGAAGACGGCGGTCGCCGGACACGAGGGCCTGCGCCTGTCCGACGGCGACGCGCAGCAGGTCAATCCGCTCACCCATGCGGTGATCACGATGCCCAACCGGGGTGGCGATGCCGAAGTCTGGCGCGAGGACTGCCAGGACTGGCTGCGCGTGTTCTGGTGGTCGCCGCTGGGCTACGTGAGCTTCCCCGCCCCCGACCCGGCCCAGCGGGTCGAGCAGATCCGCCTCGATCTTGCCCGCAGCCTGGCGTTGCATCTCGACGCCAAGATCTACGACGACGAGGGCCGCGAGGCCGACTGAACCCGAACGCGGGTCCGCCTGTTCCCCGCTCAGCGCGCCTGCGCCGAGTGGGGATCGACCTTGGGTTCGGCACCGAGTTCGGCCTTGGCGAGGCCTTCCACGCGCAGCCCCGGACGGCCATAGAGATCGAACACGAGGATCTCGTTGCGCCCAGGCTTCAGGAACGCGCCCGGCAGATAGAGCGTGCGCTGCGGCCCCACGTTCCAGTAGCGGCCGAGGTTGTGGCCGTTGACGAAGACCACGCCCTTGGAGAGCCCGGCGGTATCGAGGAAAGTGTCGCCCGCGCGCTCGACCTCGAACGAAGCCTTGTAGAAGCACGGCCCCTCGCACGCGCCCTTGGCAGTCACCTTGGGTGGAGGGTTCATCGGCAACGAATACGTGCTCCAGCCGGAAAGCGTCCGGCCATCGAGCTTGGGCGCGCCGACGAGCCCCGCGCGCTCACCCGGCAAAGCCGGACCATAGTTCACCCGGCCGGTGTTCTCGACCAGGATCGAGAGCGTCGCCCCGCGCTTGACCGAGGCCAACGTCAGCGTCGTCTGCTTGAGGCGACGATCGATGGCCCCTTGGAATACGCCGTCGAGATAGATCGCCGCGTAGGCGCGCACTTCGGGCAGCACGAGGTCGACCGGATGCTCGGCCCCCTCGCCCAGCTTCGTGCGGTAGAGGATGTAACCGTAGGATTGGCCCACGTCCTCCATCGTCGGCGGGACCTCGCTGCCGGTGGCGACGGGCGCGGGCAGACGCGACCACAGGCTCTGGCCCTTGCCCAACGCAATCGGGGCCAGCGTGATCGTGCCCGGGTCCTGTGGCACGGGTGGCAGCGCCTCGCCGGTCACCGACTGGATCGCGTCACGAAAGGCGAAGAACTTGGGCGTTACGCGGCCGTCCTCGGAAAGCGGCGAATCGTAATCGTAGCTGGTGACGTCGGGCTCGTAGTTGACCTTGGCCCCGGTGGTGTGGTCGGCATTGGCCCCGGCCGCATTGGCGCCCGCCATCCAGCCGAAGCTGGTGCCGCCGGTGAACATATAGAGGTTCACCGAGGCCCCGGCCTCGAGCATTTGCTTCAGTTCGGCGGCCATCGCCGTGCCGTCGCGGGTTTCGCGTTTCGCGCCCCAGTGGTCGAACCAGCCGTCCCAATACTCGCCCACGAAAATCGGCGCGCCGGGGCGGAACTTTTCCAACGCCGCGAACGCGCCCTTGGCGCTGCCGGGCGCGAAATTGAGCGCGACGGGAAGATCGGGCAAGGCCCCTCGCTGCAACAGGTCGGGTCCGTCGGCGGTGAACAGCAGGCGCGGCGAGAAGCCCGCACGCACGAAGGCGGCGCGCATCGCCTCCATATAGGCATGGTCCTCGCCGTAGGAGCCGTATTCGTTCTCGACCTGTATGCCGATTACCGGCCCGCCATTCGTCTTCTGGAGCGGGGCGACTTCCTTCGCCAGCGCGTTCAGGTAGCGCTGCGCAGCGGCCATGAAGCCGGGATACTGCGAGCGCACGACCATCTGCGGGTCCTTGTTGAGCCATGGCGGAAGGCCACCCCAGTCCCATTCGGCGCAGACGTAGGGGCCGGGCCGCACGATCACCATGAGACCCTCTTCGGCCGCCTCGCGGATGAATTCGGCGATGTCGTTCTGGCCGGTGAAGTCGAACGTGCCCGGCGCGCGCTCGTGCACGTTCCAGAAAGCGTAAGTCTCGATCGTGTTGAGACCCATCGCCCGTGCCTTTTTCAGGCGGTCGCGCCAGTAGGCGCGCGGGATACGCGGATAGAACATAGAGCCTGAAATGACCTGCCGCCCGGCGACGGCGGCGGGACCGCCCATGGGATCACTGCGAGGCACTTCACCCGTCACCGCTGCCGAAGCAACTGCCTCTCCGGCCAGCGCCGTTGACGGTGCAAGCAGCGCCCCGGCGAAACCCAGGGCGATGCCCGAGTGGATCCAACGGCGAAATGGTGGGCGGCGGCCAGGTGATGTCGTGCTCATGCGCACAGCCTGCCATCGCGAAATAACCAATTCAATACCTTTTACGATCAGGCATTAAATTGGGTTCGATCTACAGCGTCTTGGCCATGCAGATCGACTGGGCGCGTCCCACGTAGCGCCCGTAAGGCGCGCATTCGCGGTAGCCGTGGCGTTCGTAGAAGGCGACCGCGCGCTGGTTCACGCGCCGGGTCGACAGGCGCACGGCGCGGTAGCCATCGATGCCGCGCGCCCGCTCCTCAAGAGCGGCCAGCAGCGCCGCGCCGCAGCCCTGCTCGGCGTACATGCGCTTGATCTCGGCAACGCGTTCACCGCCATCGTCCGAAAGCGGGCGATAGGCGCCGCAGCCGATCACCGTGCCCGCGCCGTCGCGCGCGAGCAGCAGTACCGCGCCAGGCCCTGTTGCGTCGCACGGATCGAACGACGAGGTCCCGGCATCGCCGGTCAGCGCTTCGAGCGCACGCGAAAGGCGGGCCATCACCTCGCCTGCCTCGGCTCCCCGGGGATCGCACGGCGCGATCCCCGGGGCGGGTATGCTCATCCCGTCGCGGATCAGATCATCACCATGCCGCCGTTGACATGGATCGTCTGGCCGGTGACGTAGCCGGCTTCCTTCGAGGCGAGGTAGCAGGCGGCAGCGGCAATGTCGTCGCCCGCGCCCATGCGGCCCATCGGGATCTTCGCGTTGAGCGCGTCCTTCTGCGCATCGGGCAGCACTTCGGTCATCGCCGTAGCGATGAAGCCGGGCGCGATGCAGTTGACGGTCACGCCGCGGCTGGCGAGTTCCTGCGCAAGGCTCTTCGACATCGCGGTGATGCCGCCCTTGGCCGCGCAGTAGTTCATCTGGCCCGGGTTACCCGTGGTGCCCACCACCGAGGTGACGTTGATGATGCGCCCGAAGCGGGCCTTCATCATCGGCTTGGTGGCAGCGCGCATCAGGCGGAAGGTCGATTCCAGGTTGATCTTGATGACCTGGTCCCATTCCTCGTCCTTCATGCGCATCGCGAGGTTGTCGCGCGTGATGCCGGCATTGTTGACGAGGATGTCGATCTTGCCGAGCGCCTCGAGCGCGGCGGGCACCAGCTTCTCGACCTGCTCCACATCCGAGAGGTTGCAGGGGATCGCGACGTGATCGACTTCCTGCGGGGCCTGCGGGGTGTGCTCGTCGAGTTCCTCGCGAAAGGCGCGCAGCTTGTCCGCGTTCGAGCCCGAGATGGCGAGGCGCGCACCTTGCGCAGCCAGCTTGCGTGCGATCGACGAACCGATGCCGCCGCTGGCGCCGGTGACGAGGGCGGTCATTCCGTGAAGGTCAAACATGCTCATTCCTTAAATGCGTTCATTCGGGTTTTCGGGCCAGGAACTGGACCACCGCGCCGAGACCCTGGTGGAAGGCCCCTTCGTTGACCTCGCGCAGCGTTTCGGCGGCGTGGAGGATGGTCAGTTCCGAGAAATCGTCTTCGAGAAAGGCCGCGCGCATCAGCATGTCCGCCTGCGCACCCGAGGGCCCGCCGCGTCCAGGTTGCTGAAGCGTGTCGGGCGTATAGGCTTCGATCAGCACGGTGCCGCCGGGCTTGAGCGCCTTCGCCACGCGGGCGTGGAGGTTAGCGCGCAAGGCGGGCGGAAAGTGCGCGAAGATCGCCACCACACTGTCCCAGCGCGCCTCACCAAGGTCGTACGCGGCGAGATCGGCCACTTCGGTGGTGATCGCCACGCCGCGGCTGGCCGCCAGTTCCTGCGCCTTGCCCATGCCCACCGCCGACTGGTCGACGGCGGTGACGGCAAGGCCCTGCTGGGCCAGCCAGACCGCGTTGCGCCCCTGCCCTTCGGCCAGGCACAGGCAGGTGCCCTTCTTCAGATCGTCAAAGCGGGCGACCAGCCAGTCGTTGGGCTGGGTGCCATAGGCGAAGTCGGTGGCGTAGCGCTCGTCCCACATGGGTGAACTCCTCGTGTCCAGACTGCCTTGCGGCTCCCAGCTATAACGCCTCAGAGGCTTTTGGCCAGTTCCTCGATCTCGGCCATGGTCGAGGCGGCGGCGACGTTCACCTCGCCCGCCGAGCGCTTGATCATGGGCCCCACGACCTTGCCGCCCAGTTCCACGAAATCGGTGACGCCCGCCGCGGCCATCGCGATCGCGCTTTCACGCCAGCGCACGCGGCCGCAGACCTGCTCGACCAGCAACTGCTTCACCTGCGCCGGATCGGTCACCACCGAGGCGGTGACGTTGGCGTAAAGTGCAACGGCCAGCGTGCCCGGTGCGGTCTTCTCCAGTGCCTCGGCCATCGCATCGGCGGCCGGCTGCATCAGCGGGCAGTGGAACGGCGCGGAAACCGGCAGGATCACGCCACGCTTGATGCCGTGGTCCTTGACCAGCGCGACCGCGCGCTCGATCGCGCCCTTGTGGCCCGAAAGCACGACCTGGCCCGGATCGTTGTCGTTGGCGACAGTGCAGACTTCCCCTTCGGCCGCCGCCTCGGCCAGCGCCGTGGCCTTCTCGATGTCGGCGCCGAGCAGCGCGGCCATGGCGCCCAGGCCCACCGGCACCGCGGCCTGCATCGATTCGCCGCGCAGCTTGAGGAGACGCGCGGTGTCGGCAAGGCTGAAAGCGCCCGACGCGCAGAGCGCCGTGTATTCACCGAGCGAGTGGCCGGCCACGAAATCCGCCTTGTCGGCCAGCGAAATCCCGCCGTCCTTCTCGAGCACGCGCAGCACGGCGATGGCGTGCGCCATGATCGCGGGCTGGGCGTTGGCGGTCAGCGTGAGCTGGTCCTCGGGGCCCTCGGCCATGATCTTGAACAGGTCCTGGCCGAGCGCGTCGTTCACTTCCTCGAAGACCTCGCGCGCGGTGGCGCTCGCCTCGGCAAGCTCGACACCCATGCCGACCTTCTGGCTGCCCTGGCCCGGAAAAACGAAAGCACGCATAGCAACAATCCTCTGTGCCCGGCCACGACGGCCTCAGGTGCCTCGCCGGGGAAAGTGGCAGCGCTTATTGCGCTTGGGGCCGGAGGGCAAGCCCCGCAACCCGGCATCGCCCCCTCTCCCGGCCCCAGGCTGTTCTCCCTTGCGCGCCGGAAAGCGGCATCGTGCGAGCCCTTCAGCAAACATGACAGAGTATTTCACGCGAAATTCGATGTATTCACCTGTAACTTCGCATCAACCCCGATCGAAAATGGGTTGAACTACTGAGCGACAGCGCATGAAAACCGGCTCACGATCCCTAGCGAACGCCCCACCACGCAGGACGACGATGCACCAACCACCCGACCTGATCGAACGCACGCTCGATGCCCTGGAAAGGCTGATGAAGATGTTCGCGTTCGAGCGAGTCCTCTACCTGGCCTGTACGGTCATTTCCTTTGCGATGCTGATGATCAGCCTCGCCATTCTGTTCCAGTCCGGCCAGATCTCGGTTCCCCAGCTGGGCATGATCTTCGGCGCTTCGGGCCTGATCGCTGCCTCGGCCGCGCGCGTCTCGTTCTTCCTCAACAAGTCCTTCGACCTCATCTCGCTGATCATCCAGCAACTTTCGCAAGGCAAGGATTCATGAACGCACCGCCGCCGCAGGACATGCGCACGATCACCGAGGCGATCGACAGCCTGCACGCGTCCTCGCGCCGCTCGATCCCGATGTTCCTGATCGGGCTCGCCGCCACGCTCATCGCGGCCGGTGTGGCGATCTTCTACATCATCCAGCTCTCCTCCGACCTTGCCGACGCGCGCGAGCAATTGGCCAGGACGCAGAAGAAACTGGTCGAGGCCGAGAAAAGCCTCGCCGTGGGCCACGCGGTGCTGCGTTCGGTCGACGAGAAGATCGCCAGCACGGGAGAGCCGCGAGACCGCGAAATCCGCCAGATCAAGGCGGCCATCTCCGACCTCGACCGCAGCCAGACCGATCTCGCCTGGGCTTCGAAGGCGGTGGGCGTGGCAGCCGCGAAGATCACCCCCGCCAACGCCCCGCCAAGCCCGCTGCCGAGCGCCACCCCGACCGCGCCCGGCTGGTACGCGGTCACCGCCAGCTATCCGGAGAATCCGACGGGCCTTCGCGAAGCGCTCGACGACGTTGCCAAAGCCGCCCGCAAGGGGCTTTGCGCCGAAGTCTGGAAGACGCAGATCAGCAAGCACTATGCGGTGATCCTCGGCCCCAGGGCCACCCGCGAGGTGGCGCAGGAGGCGGTCGCCCTCGCCCGCGCGAGCGGCATGGCCGCCGACGCCTTCCTCCAGGTCGACCGCGACTGGGAGCGCATCCCCGAAGGCGGCAAGTGCGAAACCGCCCGCGCGCCGAAAAACTGACGGTCAGGCCGGCTTGCCGAAGGGAACGATGCGGTTGGCCGCGTCATGGCCGATGTCGGCCGCGCCGAGATAGGCAATGGCATGACGCTGGCACCAGTGGCGCGCGATCTCCTCGGGCGCGATGCCGAAGGGACGGTCGTTCTCGGGCACCGCGCTCACCCGGCCGAGGCGCAGGCCCGCAATTCCGCCCAGATGCGCGGTCAGGTGGAAGAACAGTCGGTCGATGGCATAGAGGTATTCCGAAACTTCCTCGACCATCACCACGTGCCCGGCCAGCCCCGGCATCAGCGGCGTTCCCGCCAGCATGGCCAGCGTCATCAGGTTGAAGGCGACGACGGGATGTTTTTCTCCGGCCAGCGACGGCTCGATCGGCTCCGCGCCTCCCGGCTTCGTGACGCCGCCCGAGAGGTAGCCCAGTACACGGCGGATCGCATCCTCGCCGCTCTCGCGCCGGATGTCGGCCAGCATGGGCGCATGGACCGGACGGCCGATTCGCGCCCGGTAGAGCCCGCCCAGCAGATAGCCCGCATCGGAGTAGCCCAGGAAAAGCTTGTCCTGCGCCGCATGATCGAGCCTGGCGAGCGCGTCCTCGGCAACGCGGCAGGCGCCATAGCCGCCGCGCGCGAACCACACCGCGTCGGTGCCCGGATCGTTGGCGCATTCGAGCAGCGCTTCAAGCCGCAGGGCATCGGCGCCGGCGAAATGTCCGTCTTCGGCAAAGCACTGTTCGTGGACGACGAGTTCCAGCTCGGGAAACTCGGCCCCGGCAAGGGCAAGGACCCGCTCCGCGTCGACGCGCTGGATCGGGGTGGACGGTGCACAGACTGCGATACGCATGGTGATCCCCTTCCTATCGATGTTGTCTTGCGCCGCAAGGGCGCATACCGAGGGAACATGACCGACTGTTCCGAGGCCGCCGCGAGCGCCCCCGCCACCGCCCCTGCCCCCGCCCTCATCGCCACGCCCGCGCAGCTGACCGCGCACCCCTGGTTCTTCTGCGGCATCGGCGGCTCGGGCATGCTGCCCCTCGCGCTCATCCTCAAGGGCCTGGGCGCGACGATCGCGGGCTCGGACCGCGGCCGCGACCAGGGCCGCAGCCCCGAAAAGTTCGCCTGGCTCGAATCGCTCGGCTTCACGCTCTTTCCCCAGGACGGCAGCGGCATCACTGCGCCCGACCAGACCCTCGTCGCCTCGGCTGCGGTCGAGGATACCGTGCCCGAGGTCGTGCGCGCGACCGAACTGGGCTGTCCGCGCATGACCCGCGCGCAGCTTCTCGCCGCGCTGTTCAACGCCGCGCCCGAAGGCATCGCCATCGGCGGCACCTCGGGCAAGTCCACCGTGACCGGCATGACCGGGTGGATCATGACCCGGGCGGGCACCGATCCCACGATCATGAACGGCGCGGTGATGAAGAACTTCGTCAGCGACGAGGCCCCCTTCGCCAGCGCGCGCGTGGGCGGAGGAGACATCTTCGTTTCCGAGGTCGACGAGAGCGACGGCTCGATCGCCCTCTACCACCCCAAGGTCGCGGTGCTGCTCAACGTCAGTCTCGACCACAAGTCGCTCGAGGAACTGCGCGGCCTCTTCGGCGATTTCCTCGCCCGGGCCGAGATCGCGGCGGTCAACCTTGACGACGCCGAAAGCGCCGCGCTCGCCCACCGCGCGAAATCGGCGATCACCTTCGGTATCACCAACCCGCACGTGCGCCTGCGCGCGGGCGACGTGGTCCAGGGGCCCACCTCGCTCAGCGCCACCGTGACCGATCGCCTGGAAGGCACCACCCACGCGCTGAAGCTTCAGGTCCCGGGCAAGCACAACCTCTACAACGCGCTCGCCGCGATCGCCGCGGCCCACGCCGCCGGGGTTCCCGTGGCCAAGGCGGTCGAGGCACTCGCCAGCTTCACCGGCCTCGCCCGCCGCTTCGACATCGTGGGCACCTCGCCCTCGGGCATTACCGTCATCGACGACTTCGGGCACAATCCCGACAAGGTCTCGGCCACGCTGTCCACACTGAAAGCGCATCCCGGACGCATCATCGCCTTCTTCCAGCCGCATGGCTATGGCCCCTTGCGCCAGATGGGCCATGAACTTGCCCGCGTCATGGCCTCCAAGCTCACCGCGAACGACGTCGCGATCCTGTGCGATCCGGTCTATTTCGGAGGCACTGTCGACCGCTCGGTCGGCAGCGAGCGCATCGTCGCGCTGATCGGCGAGGATGGCGGCAAGGCCGAGCACCTGGCCGAACGCGCGGCCTGCGCGACCCGCATCGCCGAGCTCGCCGAGCCGGGCGACCGGATCGTGGTGATGGGCGCTCGCGACGACACGCTCACGACTTTCGCGAAAGACCTCCTCGACCGCCTGCCCTGATCACTGCCGAGACCACTGCGCACCTGCGGTAACTCGCGCCTTGCGGCGCAGGCCTGCGCGCGCCCTTGGACGTGCCCCCATGCCGCACGTCCAAGGCGTTCACGCGCCCTAGCGCCGATCCCCCGCACAAATCCCGATACCCCACGAACGCGCGCTTAGCAGACCTCGCGGTACTGCCGCCTGCGCAACCACCTATCGGGAGCGGATATGTCACTACCTCCACAAGGCTCGGCGGTGTGGGGACGACTGGCCTCTGGCGGCCTGTCACGCCTGCAGACGAGTCATCTGGGCACGCAGATGCTGATCAAGCGGCTGGAACTCAGCCCCTCGCCACCTGCGGCCAAAGCCACCGAAATCTACAACTACTTCGTAAAGTGGGAGCGGTCCCTTGCAAATGAAGTCGCCCAACTCAATCGCCTCTGACGGCACGCCGATCAACGGGTTGCTGCCCGTCGATGCGGTCATCGATCTCATCAAGGCCGGGGCCAGCCTCAGCCTCGCGGGCCGCAAGGCCGCGCTCGACCGCCTGCCGGCGGGAAGGTGGATCGCCGGGACCTCGCCCTACTTCATGACCGCCGATGGCGGACGGATCATCGACGACGACGTGCTCTTCGTCACCGATCTCGGAAGCATCGGCGAAGTCACTTTCGCGACTTACGACGCCGACCAGCTCGAACGCATCTCGGGCGATGCGCCCGACAGCGGCCTCGCGCTTGCGGTGATCCCGGCAGGTTCGCGCTGCCACACCGAATTCGCGCAGAACGCGGCGAGCTATCCGATGGCCTTCCTGCGCCCGACCGTGGGCTGGATCTCGGGCTACGACCTCGCCCATCCCGACGAGAGCGCCTATGCCTACGACGGCCAGGTCGCGACGGCCTACGAAGACCGGGTTGCGGTGGCCCACATCACGATCCCCGAAAGCGAGAGCCCGGTGATCGAGATCGTCAACATCTTCGCGCCCGACGGCGGCGACGTGATCCGCTTCGAGGAAGCCGGATTTACCCCCGAATGGTGCCTCGTCGGCGGCGAGCGCAAGCGCTTTGCCGACTATGTCGTCGAACGCGGACGCGAAGGCGGCGACCTGCCGCTGGTGGGCGACTTCGGCGGCGCGCGGGTCAACGCCTCGCTCAAGACGGTGGACGCACAGGCCGGCACGGTCGAGCTCTACGCCCCGGTCTTCGCGGGCGTCGACTACAGCTTCGCCGCGCCCGTGGGCGACTACGCCGATGGCTTTCGCAAGGCGCTCGAGACCCAGCCCTTCGACGGCGCGGTCTGGTCTTGCAACTGCATCCTCAACTTCCTGTTCGGCCAGCTCGAGGGTGTCGCCATCGGCGGCGTGGCCGGTCCGGTCACCTTCGGCGAAGTCGCCTACCAGCTGCTCAACCAGACCATGGTCGTGATCCGCAAGGATTGAGCGCGCCGGGGAGCGGACCTGAGAGGCATCCGGCGGGTGCGCAAGCCCCTCAGGTCCCGGCGGTCACCAAGCACGCGACGCAACATTAATCCGATCTCATACCTAGGCCAGCGCATACGCCAAATTTGACAAGCCGCCCCTAGGCTTACCTTCCAATCCGCAGACGAGGAAATGGCATGTCCCAGACGGCATCGAACATGGAAATTCCCGACAGGCTGGAAATGTTCGCTATCACCGAGACCGACAACGCGCGCTTTGGCGGCATTGCCCAGCTCATACGTCGGCTCGGCCCGGGGGTGCTCGACACCTTCTACACCTCGATCCGCGCGGACCGGCGGCGCTCCTCCTTCTTCAAGTCGCAAGGCATGATGGACCATGCCCGCTCAAAACAGCTCGACCATTGGGTCGACCTGTTCTCGGGCCGGATCGACCAGACCTACATGGCGCGCGCCGAACGCATCGGCAAAGTCCATGCGCAAATCGGCCTGCCCCCCACCTTCTACATCGGCGCCTATGCCCAGGTCCTCGCCGAAGTCATCGAGCGCGACCTCTCGCGCTCGATCGCGGGCGTGCTGGTGCGCGGCAAGGTCAAGAACCTCGCCACGCTCGTCAAGGTCGCGCTGATGGACATGGACATTGCCACCTCGGCCTACCTCGCCGCGCAGGACCACAGCCGCGAAACAACGCTGAGCTCGCTTTCGCAGGCGCTCGAGGCGGTGGCGCAGGGCGATCTCACCACCGAGCTGGGCACCCTGCCCCCCGGTTTCGAGCAGATCCAGTCCGACTTCGCCGCGATGTGCGACGCGATCGTCCAGACGCTGGGCGCGGTCGCCGCCTCTTCCGAGCAAATTCGCGTGGGCGCCTCCGAGATCCGTGCCGCGAGCGACGATCTCTCGCAGCGCACCGAGAGCCAGGCCGCCGCTCTCGAGGAATCGGCCGCCGCTCTCGATCAGTTGACCAACGGCGTGCGCACTTCGGCGCAAGGGGCAAGCGAGGTCAACCGCTCGGTCGGCGAGGCCGAAACCGAGGCGCGCGACGGCGGCCAGGTGGTCGAAGAGGCGGTCGCGGCGATGGACGGGATCCAGAAGAGCGCCAAGGAGATCGGCGCCTTCGTCAACGTGATCGATTCGATCGCCTTCCAGACCAATCTGCTTGCCCTCAACGCCGGGGTCGAGGCCGCGCGCGCGGGCGATGCCGGCAAGGGCTTCGCGGTCGTCGCCAACGAGGTGCGCGCGCTCGCCCAGCGCTCGGCCGAAGCCGCGCAGAACATCAAGGACCTCATCGGGGGGTCGGAACAGCAAGTCCAGCGCGGTGTCGCGCTGGTCGGCCGCACCGGCGAGGTATTCCGCCGGATCGTCGAGAAGGTCTCCGGAATTACCGGCCTCGCCTCGCAGATGTCCGACCTTTCGCAGACCCAGGCGGGACAGCTCAGCCAGGTCAACTCGGCGATCGGCGACATGGACCGCATGACCCAACAGAACGCGGCCATGGTCGAAGAGACCACCGCCGCCGCGCGCAACCTCGCGCAGCAGGCCGAGGACCTCGCCAAGCTGGTGCGCATGTTCAAGCTCGAAGTGGGCCCGAGCCACGGCGCACCGATAGCCGTCGTCGCGAAAAACCCACGCAAGCCCGCAACAAAGGCCCTGCCCGAACCGTCCTACACCCCCGCTCCGTCCGCGGCGCCGCGCACGGCCGGCGCGCTCGCGCTCAAGCCCGAGGAAGCCCCCGACGCGGACTGGACCGAATTCTGATACCTATGGCCGGGCCAAGTTCGGCCCGGCTCGGCACGCGTCTTTTCAGTGCGCGGCCTTGCCGCGCGCCTTGGCCACGAGGTGCAGGATGACGGCGATAACCGCGCCGAGCACAAGTCCGACAATGGCCGAAACCAGCGCATAGGATATCCAGCCGGTGACCGGCCCCAATGGCCCGCTCGCCTGTTCGACCGTGTGCTGTAGGCCATGCGCCATGTGCGCGGGTGCCGCGAACCCGAGTTCTTCCAGCCCGTGCAGGAGAATTCCGCCGCCGACCCAGAGCATCGCCAGCGTGCCCACCGAACTCAGCAACTTGAGCACCACCGGCATCGCGCGCAGCAGGAAGCGCCCGACCCCTTGCGCCATCTTCGAGGCCTTGCGCGCAAGGTGCAGGCCGACGTCGTCCATCTTCACGATCAACGCCACCGCGCCATAGACGCCAAAGGTGATGACCAGCCCGACGATCGCCAGCGTCACCGCGCGGGTCACCAGCGTCGCATCGCTCACTTCCGCGAGCGCAATCGCCATGATCTCGGCCGAGAGGATGAGGTCGGTCCGGATCGCGCCGGAGGTGCGCGCCTTCTCGAAGGCGACGGGATCGGTGATCGTGTCCTCAAGCGTTTCGCCGTGCTTGGCGCCGCCCAGCATCTCGAGGATCTTCTCGGCCCCCTCGAACGAGAGATAGAGGCCGCCCATCATCAGGATTGGCGTGATCGCCTGTGGCAGAAACGCGCTCAGCACGAGCGCGATCGGAAGCAGGATGACCAGCTTGTTGAAGATCGAACCCTTGGTGATGCGCCAGATCATCGGCAGCTCGCGGTCGGGCGTGAAGCCGGTCACGTAGCCGGGCGTCACGGCGGCATCGTCGATGACGACGCCCGCGGCCTTGCTGCCAGCCTTGGCCACCCCCGCGCCGACGTCGTCGACCGAAGCGGCCGCGGCACGGGCAATGACCGATACGTCGTCAAGCAGGGCGACAAGGCCGGAGGGCATCGCGAAAAAATCCTTTCGAAAACCGCCAGTGCGGCAGGAATATCAGCCATGCGGGGGAATTGGGGAGCGATCAAGAAAAAGCCGCGCAAGCCCCGACAAGTGCACGGCTTTTCACGCTTCGCAGCGCCCCGGAAACGCCGGCGAAACACGAAAAGCGATACCGGACGCTTAAAGCCCCCGCGTCCCGACCGTTCTTCCCAATGTCCGGAGCGCAGCCAGCAAGCCGCTCCCAACTTTCTGAAAACTGGGGAAGAAATCATGTCGGTTATCTACACGAACATCAGCGCCATCCGTGCCTCGAACGCTTCGATCGCCGCCAACAAGATGCTCGGCATCTCGATGGAGCGCCTCTCGACTGGCAAGCGCATCAATTCGGCCAAGGACGATGCCGCAGGCCTTGCCATCTCCACCTCGATGACCTCGCAGATCCGCGGCATGAGCCAGGGCGTGCGCAACGCCAACGACGGCATCAGCCTCGCCCAGACCGCCGACGGCGCGCTTTCCGAAGTGACCAACATGCTTCAGCGGGTGCGCGAACTGGCAATCCAGTCGGCCTCGGCCACCTACCAGGACAGCGATCGCACCGCGATGCAGCAGGAAGTGACCGCGCTTACCGACCAGATCGACGACATTCTCACGCAGACCACCTTCAACGGCAACACGCTGTTCTCGACGACCTCGGGCAGCGATGTCACCTTCGACATCCAGACCGGTGCAAATTCGGGCGAGACGGTCACCCTCACCGCGACCTCGATCGACGGCACCAAGATCGACGCCACCGCGCTCGACGTTTCGACCTCGACGCTCGCCTCGACCACGCTCGACAACATCGATGATGCCCTGCTCGACGTGAACGCCACCCGCGCCTCGCTCGGCGCTGGCCAGAACCGACTGGAATCGGCGGTCAACAACCTCACCAGCACGGTGACCAACTTGTCCGATGCCCGATCGCGGATCGAGGATGCGGACTACGCCGTGGAAACCACCCAGATGGCCAAGGCGCAGATCCTCTCGCAAGCCTCGACCGCCATGATCGCCCAGGCGAACCAGGCCCAGCAGAACGTGATGAGCCTCCTGCGCTAAGCCCGACCGGGCGTCCCGCAGGAAGGCAGACCAACCAGGTCCCGCAAGCACCCGGTGGGGATGATCCCCACCGGGTCAATTGCGTGGCGTTCAGAACGAGGTTCCCAGCGTCACGTTGACCGATCGGCCCTGCCCTGCAACCGGACGCAGCGTTCCACTGACATCGTAGTCGCCCAATGCCATGCCGCCGAGCGGAAGGTAGTAGCCCTTGTCGAAGAGGTTCGTCGCCTCCAGGCCAAGGCGCCAGCCCGCCAGCGCATAGGCCGCCCCGAGATTGAACAGCGCATAAGCCGAGGTCACCGGCTCGTTGCGGCGGGTGTCGACCCGGTCCTTGCGATCGACCCACTCCACGCTTCCCGAGAGTTCGAGCGCGCCGCTGCGGTGGAGCACGGCGAGCTTCGCGTTGAGCGGCATCTGGTGGTAGAGCGGCAAGTCGTCCGACAGGTTCTGCCCGTGGACCCAGGCGAGCGTCGCGCGAAGGCTCGTGCCCTCCTGCGCCGTTCCCTGCACCAGCGCATTCGCCGAGACATCGAGTCCGTAGAACGCGGCCTGGACATTGGCGAACCGGAGCTGGACGAATTGGCTGTCGAGGTCCTGGAGGTAGGCCGCATCAATGTAATCGTCGACGTGCGTATAATAGGGCGAGACCTTCAGGCTCACGCCCCGCGCCGGCGTCAGTTGAAGGGCCGCGCTCACGGTATCGGCGCGCTCGGGCTTCAGGTCGAGATTGCCGACATAGCCGTTGCCGTCGCCATACCAGCCGATCATCCGGCTTGCCATCGAACCCTGCCCCCAGGTGTAGCGCTCGTAGATGTTGGGCGAACGCGCCTTGTGCGCGTAGCCCAGCTCCACGGTGAGCGCGTCCGACGCCGTCCAGCGCGTCAGCGCCGAGCCCGACCAGTTGCCGTCGACCCGGCGATGCCCTTGCGCATTGAACGCGGCCGCGGCGGCAACGTCAGCCGCCTGCATCATGCCCGTGCCATAAGGCTGGACGTCGCCGGTATCCATCGCGACGCGGTCAAAGCGCAGGCCCGCCGTGGTGGTGAGCGTGTCCGACCAGTCCGCCTGCCACTCGCCATAGGCGCCGATGCGATCGCGATGCGCCGCGTTGATGTTCACGAAAGCATCCGGCCCCATCATCGAGGAGCCCGCGACCGGCGGCCAGGTGTCGTTCAGCCACTGGTGGTGGTATTCGAGCCCGGCGCGCACGATCTGGTGCTCGGCCAGCGGCACCTCGAACTTCGCCGCGCTTGTGAACGTGTGCACGGTCGTGTTCATCGGCATGTCGCCAGGGAGCTTGTCGGCAAGAAAATTCATCTTGTGCCGCGTGTCGCGGTAGCTTGCCGAGAGATCGAGGTTGCCCCAGTCATAACTGCCCCGAAAGCGGCCCTGGACGAACCATGAGCGGTTGTCCGTCATGTCCATCCACTGGTTCACGAAGCCCTCGTAGGGGCTGTAGTGGTAGCCGCCCTTGAGTTCGAACAGGCCCGCCCCGGTCTTGAGCGCCAGCGCGAGCGCCTGGTCGGTCTTGGCGTATTCGCTCGAGTGGACGGTGCCCAGCTTGCCGCCGGCCTTGTAATTGTCCGACTGGGTGTAGGCACCGGTGTAGGTCGCGCTGAACGTGCGCGTCGCCATCGTCAGCGCGGCCGAGCCGCCAAAGGCGTTGCCGTTCGAGCGGTAGTAGCTGGACGCGCTGCCCTTCACCAGCAGCGCCTCGCTCGACGAAAAGACCGGGGCGGCACTCTCCACCGCGATCACTCCGCCGATATTGTCGCCGCCCAGGCTCACGGGTGCGATGCCCGGCGTCACCAGCACCGAGCCGAGCGTCTGCGGGTTGGTGTAGGAGAGCGGCGAATTCATGTCGTTGGGGCACGACTGGTCGATCGGCTGGCCATCGACCAGCACGCGCAGGCGCTGCTCGGAAAGACCGCGCAAGGCGGGCATCGCGGAAAAGCCGCCCCCGGTATTGGCGCTCACCCCCGCAATCGCGGAAAGCACCGAGGCGGTGTCGCTAGCCGCCCCGGCTTGGCGGTGCAGGTCCTCGCCCGAGAGGCTGGTGGCCGCAATGGTCGGGTCGGGCTTGTGGCCTTCCACCACCGCGATCGGGCGCGGGTCGGCGGCCTCCTCGGCCTCGGCACGGGTGGCAAACAGGGGAAGCAGCATCGAGCCGGCAAGCAAAGCGGTGCGCGCGCGGCGCACGAATGGGGTATTCATCGAAAAGATCATCCTGAATTTTGCGTGGGAACACGGCGCGCACGCCCCCCGGCTGGAGCGGGAGGTCAGCGCTGCGTCGGCTCGCGCGCGCCTCGCTCAACACGAGCGAGGGAGCGCAAGCCCGTTCAGGAGAGCTTCGGAGGCCCGCGCAGCGGCGGGCGATGATAGCGCGCCCGCGCCAGGCGCAAGGGCGGCGTGGACCGGAACCCGAGCGCGAGGACAAAGGCGAGCGCAAGCGCGAGGACGACGGGGTCGGCGCCCGAAAGCGCGTGCGCGGACAGCGCGGTAAAGGGGCAGTCCCTGGCGGCCTTGGCATGGCCATCGTGCGCCGGGTCGGGCTTGTCGGGCAGCGCCATCACGCGCAGCTGGCTGTGCCCCTGACTGTCGCAGATCTCGACCGTGAGGACGTGCCCTGCGCGGCTGCCGATCATGAAACCGGCCGGCACAAACGCCTTCATTGCCAGCGAAAGCGCCAGCACGAACGCAAACACCGTAAAGTGGCGCGTCAGAAGGTTGCGAATCCCCTGCATCCGATCCCGCGCCTAGTCCTGTCGGGCCTGCGTGTCACGCCGCGGCGCGCGGACAAATTGTCCCACGCGCGCCACGAGAGCAGCAGCCCGAAGGTCAGTTCATCGCCAGGATCAGGCTCCGGACCTGGGGATAGACCTGCTTTTCCCACTTCGAGCCCGAGAAGGTGCCGTAGTGCCCGACGCCCGGCTGCAAGTGATGCTGCTTGAGGTGCGGGCGCAGGCTGGAGCAGAGCAAATGCGCCGCCGCCGTCTGGCCGACCGAGCAGATGTCGTCACGCTCCCCCTCCACGGTGAGCAGCGCGGTCTTGCGGATCGCCCCGCAGTCGACCGGCTCCCCCCGGAAGGTCAGCTCGCCCTTGGCCAGAAGCGCGCGCTGGAACACCTTGTCGATCGTCTCGAGGTAAAACTCCTCGGTCAGGTCGAGCACGGCGAAGTACTCGTCGTAGAAGGTCTCGATCTTGTCGACGCGCGCCGTGTCGCCATCGACCAGCGCCTGGTAGAGCTTGCGGAACTGGTCGAAATGCCGCCCCATGTTCATCGCCATGAACGCGCTGAGCTGGAGGAAGCCCGGGTAGACCCGCCGCCCGCCGCCGCGATGGCGCCAGGGCACGGTCTGGATCATGTTGGCGGCGAACCAGTCGTAGGAATGCGCGAAGGCCAACTCGTTGACGACGGTGGGCGTCTCGCGCACGTCGATCGGACCGCCCATCAGGGTCATCGTGCGCGGCTGGCAGGGATCATCGTCCTTCGCCATGATCGCCGCCGCCGCCAGCACCGGCACACAAGGCTGGCACACCGCCAGCACATTGGCGCCCTTGCGCTGCGCGGGATCGCCCAATTCCTGGAGGAAGGTGATCACGTAGTCGATGTAATCCTCGAGGCCGAAGCGGCCAGCGGCAAGCGGCACGTCGCGCGCGTTCTTCCAGTCAGTGATGTAGACATCGTGATCGCTCAGCATCGTCTCGACGGTGTTGCGCAAAAGCGTCGAGAAATGCCCCGAGATCGGCGCCACGATCAGCACCTTGGGCTGGGGCAGCGTGACCTCGGGTTTGGCGAAGTGCAGCAGATCGCCGAAGGGCAGGTCCATGACCACCTGTTCGACGACGGCCACCTCGCGCCCGCCGCAGGGGACCGAGGCGATCGCGTAGGCGGGACGTGCGTGGGTGATCGCCGCCTTCTCATAGACCTCGGCGAGCGCGAACAGGCGGCGCGCGAAGGGCATGTCCTGCGCCCCGTCCAGCGCCTCGTCGCGAAAGCGCCGCGCAAGGCGCGCGGCGAAACGCGAAGGTGCGAGAAGATCGTTGGTGGCCTCGTAGGCGTCGTAGAGCATGGGTACTTCCCTTCGCCTTTCCTTGTAGCCGCGAGAACCCGGCCCGGGAGGGCAAGGCAACGGAAAAACGCGCCCTGCCCACCGTGCCCATCCTGGCGGCAACGCGGCCGTGCGCACGATCGATGCACCCGCTATGCTGCGCTGCATCATGACGGGATGCAAGAAAAACCGCTGCCAACGTGAATGCCATTTGCGCAGTGCGTCAGGCGCGCGACAGTGTTAGTCTGGCCCTACACCGGGACGAGACGAGGAAGGATGCACGACGATGGCTGACAAGGCTGAACCAGCGGCAGGCGCAAGCGGCGCTACGCTCACGATCTCGTCCAAGACCTATTCGGCCTGGTCGCTGCGCGGTTGGCTGCTGTGCCGTCTCGCCGGGCTCGACGTGGTCGAGAAGCCCGCGCCCAACGATGCGAACAACCGCGCCGAATTGCTGCTTCTGTCCCCTTCGGTCCTCGTGCCGCGCCTGACCTTCGACGGCGCGAGCGTGTGGGACACGCTCGCCATCGCCGAATTCCTCAACGAGGAATTTCCCGAGGCCGGGCTCTACCCCTCCGACCGCATCGCGCGCGCGCATTGCCGCTCGATCTCGGGCGAGATCCATTCGGGCTTCACCAACTTGCGTTCGGCCCTGCCGATGAATCTGAAGGTGAAGCACGAACGCTTCCCGGTCTTCTCGGGCGCTCGCCCCGACATCGAACGGATCGAGACGATCTGGAGCGAATGCCTCGAGACATATGGCGGCCCGTTCCTGTTCGGCGCGAAACCGACAGTCGCCGACGCCATGTACGCGCCCGTCGCCACTCGGTTCATCACTTATGCCGTTTCGGTCTCGGCCCCGTGCCTCGCCTATTGCCGCACGGTCACCGAATGGGCGCCGATGGCCGACTGGATTGCCGCCGCAAAAGCGGAACCGGAGGAAATGGAAGAGCTCGAAGTCGAGTTCTGAAAGCCGCGACCCCGCCAGGATAGCCCGACAACGCTCTGACATCCCAACGCACATCGGCCACCAAGAAAGGGGCCGGACTGGATCCGGCCCCTTTCCCCTGCTTCCTCGGTGGGAGGAAAGTGTTACATCCCTGATCCGGGACCGTAGGTGATTTCCACACGACGGTTCTGGAGTTCGCGCACCCCGTCGGCGGTGGGGACACGCTGGTTGTCTTCGCCGAAGCCCTGGCTGGAAATCGCCGAACCCGGGATGCCGTGCGAGGTCAGATAGCCCTGGACGCTGTCGTTGCGCCGCTCGGACAGTCCCAGGTTGTAGGTCTTGGCACCCGAGGAGTCGGTATAGCCGGCGAGCATGATCGGCACGTTGTCGCAGTTGCCGTAAGCCGTGATCGCGCTATCGAGGACGGTGGCCGCCTCGGGCGTGAGGTCCGCGCTATCCCAGTCGAAGAACACGATATAGGGCCCCTTGTTGCAGACCACCTCGGGTGGCGGCGGCGGCGGAGGAGGCGGCGGAGGCGGTGGCGGGGGCGGCAGCGGCTCCGCCTTGGGGCCGAAGTTGAAGCCCAGCGTCGCCATAAGCGAATGAGAAGTCCAGTCGCTGTCGTAGCGGGTATCGTAGCTATTTATACGATAGTCCGGGACGTTGAAGTAGCGATACTTGATGCCCAGATCGACCGTGTCACCCAGAGGGAAGCGCAGGCCAGCCAGAATCTGCCAGGCGAAATCCCAGGTGTCACCGCTGATCAGATTGGCCGATCCTGACGTGGTGTCGACCCGGACGAAATGGTCGACACGGGCCGTGCCCACACCACCGCCCGCGAAAATCTGTATCCCGTCGTCCTTGCCAAAGTCCAACAGCGCGTTGCCCATGAAGCTCAACGCGGACGAGTGGCCATCAAGCTCGTCGCTGCCGTAGATCGGAGAAAGCGCATCGGCCGCCCCGAACTTCTTGTTGCCAAGACTTCGAAAGCTCCCTTCGGCCTCGATGCGGAACCCGCCGAAGTCGTAGCCGAGAACCCCGCCGACGTCATAGCCGGTATCTGACTCGAGCCGCGCGTTGCCAAGTCCCGGATAGTCAACCGGATCAAACTTGAAGTCGTCCGAGATAACGGCGCCGCCATCGATTTCGAGATAGACGCTGTCGTCACGGGCCCAGGCGCTGGTCGCCAGGATCGAAGACGACAGGGCCATCGCAAGCGTGATTTTCTTCACGGTTTACCCCTGCCTATTGAACGGTCAGGTATAGTTCCCATGAGCGCTCAGCCGAGACAATCGCGGTGCCCCCTAGTTCTCAATGTAAAAGTACCTATGCAGCTCACCCCGAGGATGAAACCACCTGCCTCATGGACGAATAGCTCCTCAGTATATTGAACATGTTCGAAACGACGATACATTTTTTCGATAATACAACCTGATAAGAACCTGGTTCGGGAGAAACCGCGCGCCTCCACACACCGCGATGCCATCGGTCGGCCGAGGCCTGTGAAACCGGCAGGCTGGCTCGTTCCCGAGGAATTTCCCCCTCCCCGAGCAGCCCCACGCGCCACCCGCTGACCACACTTGCATTGACCTTGACGAGTCGCGCAAAGGCGTGAAGCGGGCACGTGACCTCGGATTGCCTGCGATGGACCGCCACCGCCGCACCGACAGCAAGTCACTTGCATTTGGCCCGCAATCGGCTAAAGGCGCCGCTTCCCGCACGTCCGCAACGGATTCGCACAGGATACTTGAAGAAAGCCGGAGGGGCCCCGCAATGGTGCGGCAAGCCAGCGATCGGTTAGACAGATAAAGGATGCAGCAAGTGCCGCTTTACGAGCACGTGTTCCTGGCACGCCAGGATCTGAGCCAGGCGCAGGTTGATGCGCTGGCCGCCGCCGCCACCGAGATCGTCGAGAACCACGAGGGCAAGGTCACCAAGACCGAGACCTGGGGTCTCAAGAACCTCGCCTACAAGATCAAGCGCAACCGCAAGGCGCACTTCGTGATGCTGAACATCGAGTGCCCCGGCGACACCATCGCCGAGCTCGAGCGCCAGACGCAGATCAACGAAGACGTCATCCGCTACATGACCATCAAGGTCGAAGAGCACGAGGGTGGCCCCTCGGTGATGATGCGCAAGAACGACCGCGACCAGCGTCGCCGTCGCGACCGGGAGAACTGATCCATGGCACGTGCATTCTTCCGCCGCCGCAAGTCCTGCCCGTTCTCGGGCAAGAACGCGCCGAAGATCGATTACAAGGACGTCCGTCTGCTCCAGGGCTTCATGTCCGAGCGTGGCAAGATCGTCCCCAGCCGCATCACCGCGGTGTCCGCCAAGAAGCAGCGTGAGCTGGGCCAGGCTATCAAGCGCGCCCGTCACATCGGCCTGCTGCCCTTCATCGTCAAGTAAGGGAGGCTCAGTCTCATGGATATCATCCTCCTCGAACGCGTCGAGAAGCTCGGCAACATCGGCGACGTCGTTTCCGTCAAGGACGGTTTCGCACGCAACTACCTTCTTCCCAACAAGAAGGCCCTGCGCGCCAACGAAGCCAACAAGAAGGTCTTCGAAGCCAACCGCGCCAAGATCGAAGCCGACAACGCTGAAAAGCGCACGGCCGCCCAGGCTCACTCGAGCAACGTCGAAGGCAAGCAGGTCGTCCTGATCCGCGCCTCGTCGAACTCGGGCCAGCTTTACGGCTCGGTTTCGGTCCGCGACATTGCCGAGGCCCTCAACGCCGAAGGCGCTGAAGTCGGCAAGCAGATGATCGTGCTCGAGCGCCCGATCAAGACGCTCGGCGTGTTCGACGTTCGCGTCACCCTGCACCCCGAAGTCACCGTCACCGTCCAGGTCAACGTTGCACGTTCGACCGACGAGGCCGAACTGCAGGCCCAGGGCGTCGACGTCATGGCTGAAATGTTCGAAGCCGACACCACCGGCTTCACCGAGGCCTACGATCCCAATGCCGAACCCGGCGAGATCGTGACCGAAGACGCCGACGAAGGCGTCGAGGACAGCGAAGAGCAGGCCTGAGCCACTCTTTCCTGACCGACAGGAACACGAAAAGCCCCCGCCCGGATATCCGCGCGGGGGCTTTTTCGTGCCTTCGGTCCGTCAACTCTGACGACAACGGAACAAGCCTCCATGCTCTCCACGCCCCCTGCATCCGACAGCCCCATCGACCTCAAGGGCGCACTACGCAAGGACGCCGCCCTCGCAGAGACCCTCCTGCACCTCAACAACCTGCATGCCCGCGAACTTTCGTGGCTCGACGGCCCGACACTCACCCGACTGATTGACGAGGCCTTCCTGGCCGCCCGGATCGGACATATCGACGCCGCGATCATCGTCCTGGACCAGGATGCGCCTTACGATAGCCCGAATTTCCGCTGGTTCGCCGAACGCCACACGCGGTTCGCCTACATCGATAGGGTCGTTGTTGCTACTCGCGCACGCGGACGCGGCCTGGCCCGCCGCCTCTATGCGCATGCCTGTGACGCCGCACGCATCGCAGGCCACGACAGGCTCGTCTGCGAGATCAACGCCGACCCGCCCAATCCGGCCAGCCTCGCCTTTCACGAAGCGCTGGGCTTTCGCCGCGTCGGCACGGCACGTCTCTCGGCCGACAAGACCGTCGACTATTTCGAGATCCGTATCTGACGCCCGGCCCCATACACCAGAACCTGCCCAGAACCTGCAGGGCCGCTCCGCGTGGTGATCGTATTCCCTGCCCTTGCACTGCAACACAGATTGCGTAATTACAGGCGATGGAAAACAGAATAGATCACATCCATGCGGAATTGGTCCGCATCTACGAAACCGCCGTTGCCTGCCTCAAGGCCGACATTTCCGCCTTCATCGAGCACGGCACCCTCCCCCCCGCCGAACGTCGCACTGCAAATCTCTGGACGTATCCCGAGCTGACGGTGCGTTACCGCGGCAACGAGCGCGACGTCGTGTTCGGCCGCGCCTTTGGACGGCTGGTCGAACCGGGCACTTACGCCACCACGATCACCCGGCCTCACCTTTTCGCCGATTACCTGAAGGAACAGCTCGCCCTCCTCGACGCGGAGTACGAGATCGAAATCGAGGTCTCGCGCTCGACCCAGGAAATCCCCTTCCCCTACGTCCTCGACGGCCTGGGCATGGGCACGGTCACGCCGCAGGAACTTGCGACCCACTTCCCCAGCACCGATCTCGCGATGATCGGCGACGAGATCGCCGACGGGCTGATGATCTTTGCCGAGAACGACCCCAAGCCGCTGGCGCTGTTCGACGGGTTGCGCACCGACTTCAGCCTCGCGCGCCTCGCCCACTACACCGGCACGAGCCCGGACCACTGCCAGAAGTTCATTCTCTTCACGAACTACCACCGCTATGTCGACGAATTCGTGGACTGGGCCGGAGAACAGATCGGCAAGGACGGCTATGTCGCGCTTGCCGGCGCGGGCGGCCTCTATCTCGATGAGGCTGCGCCCAACGCTCGCGCGCGGCTCTCGGACACGGCCTGGCGCCGCCACCAGATGCCCGCCTACCACCTCGTGCGAGAGGACCGGTCGGGCATCACTCTCGTCAATATCGGCGTGGGACCATCGAACGCAAAGACGATCACCGACCACCTCGCGGTGCTGCGCCCCGAGGCCTGGCTGATGATCGGCCATTGCGGCGGCCTTCGCGAGACGCAGCGGATCGGCGACTTCGTCCTTGCCCACGCCTACTTGCGCGACGACAAGGTGCTCGACCCGGTCCTGCCACCCGAAATTCCCTTGCCCGCCATCGCCGAAGTGCAGCAGGCCCTGGCCGAAGCCGCCGGGATCGTCAGCGGCGACAGCGGCGCGAACCTCAAGAAGCGCATGCGCACCGGAACGGTCGTCACCACCGATGATCGCAACTGGGAATTGCGCTACACCGCCTCGGCGCACCGCTTCAGCCTGTCACGCGCGATCGCGATCGAGATGGAAAGTGCCACCATCAGCGCGCAGGGGTACCGCTTCCGCGTCCCCTATGGCACGCTGCTGTGCGTTTCGGACAAGCCGCTCCACGGCGAACTGAAGCTCCCGGGCCAGGCGAACCGTTTCTATGAAGAAGCCATCGCGGGCCACCTCAAGATCGGCCTGCGCGCCTGCGAGATGCTACGCGCCGAGGGCGACAGCCTTCACAGCCGCAAGCTGCGCGCTTTCGACGAGCCTCCGTTCCGCTGAGATTCGGACACACCAGCCTGCATCGACGAGGGGCGATGCGATCGAGACTCGGCACCGCCGAACTCCCGGTCGCACCGCCCCTTTCCTTTGGCCGGAACTCCGATTTCAGAGATATAAAATTTCCGATTTTCATAACAAATTATGGATTCCGGGTATATTTTTGACCATATTGAAAAATATACAAATGCACATAGGCGTTAATAATTGCATTTCTGCCTAATTTGCAACCACAAGGCAGGCGCGAGCCACCCCGGAATAATCCATCGGCCCAAGCCAACCCCCTATATTCTTCCATTGACCTCGCAATACTATTAATCCAATAATAAATTGATATTCTCGCGTAGACACGCCCAGAAATATAAATTGCAAAAAATTCTCAGCTTTTGCTCCTATCATTTTGCAGGAAGATTTCATCTAAATTTCACCTTAACTACATGAAATTTCATATTGTTTCATAATTAGTCTTATATTGGCCACACAGCCCGATTAAATAGGAACATTCGGAACTTTTGACTGGCTAAGCGAGCAGTCGAGGCTCAGTTCCCTGCCCATCCCTCACCCCGGGTCGCATCCGGCTGAGGTCTCACAGCAGGGAGTACCACTCTATATGCGTATCAAGCGCATCCTTCTGGCCAGCACGCTGCTGACCATCGTGCCCGTCGCCGCCCAGGCGCAGGACACCGCCCCGAGCGACGACACCGCAACCGCTGCGGATGCGCCGGGCAACGCGATCATCGTCACGGGCTCGCGCCTCACCAATCCCAACCTCGAACAGGCCGCGCCGATCATGGCCGTGACCTCGAAGGACCTCGAGCTGACCGGACAGGTCAACATCGAGAGCGTCCTCAAGGATCTCCCGCAGCTGCTTCCCGGCTCGACGGCGGCTTCGAACAACCCCGGCGGCGGCGTGTCGACCGCGAACCTGCGCGGCCTCGGCGCCCAGCGCACGCTGGTCCTGGTCAACGGCCGCCGCTACGTCTCGTACGACACGAACCAGGTCGTCGACCTCAACACGATTCCTTCCGCGCTGCTCGAACGCGTGGACGTCGTCACCGGCGGCAAGTCGACCGTCTACGGTTCGGACGCCGTCACCGGTGTCGTGAACTTCGTGACCAAGCAGGACTTCGAGGGTCTCCAGGCCAATGGCAACTATCGCCTCACCGGCTACGGCGATGGCGCGCAGTATTCCGGCGGCATCCTTGCCGGCAAGAACTTTGCCGACGGACGCGGCAACATCACGATCTATGGCGACTACATGCGCCGTGACGCGATCCTCCAGTCGGCCCGCAAGTACACGGCGACGACGCAGACCGACGACGGCAGCGGCGGCCTGACCTCCGGCGGTTCGAGCTACACGCCCGCCGGTTCGATCTCGCTTGACGGCACGCGCTACAAGTTCGACCAGAACGGCGACTACTCGAACTACACCTCGTCCGACGCCTACAACTACGCCTCGGAAAACTACCTGCAGGTTCCGCAGAAGCGCGAACTTCTCTTCGCTCAGGGCCATTTCGACGTCAGCGACCACCTGACGATATACACCGAAGGCCAGTACATCCATAACCGGGTGAAGAACCAGCTCGCGCCGACGCCGCTTTCGGGCAGCTACGCGCTCGACACCGATTCCTCGTACCTCTCGAGCTCCAGCCAGTCGCTGCTCTCGGGCTACGACACCGATGGCGACGGCTACACCACCGCCTCGGTCTACCGCCGCCTGACCGAAGTGGGCGATCGTATCTCGGTCATGGACAGCAAGGCCTACCGCGGCCTTCTCGGTGCCCGTGGCAACATCTCGGGTGACTGGGACTACGACGCCTACTACAGCTTCGCGCGTACCAAGCAGACCGAATACCAGTATGGTAACGTGTCGGCCAGCCGCGTGGCCCAGGCTCTCAAGACGACTTACGATTCCGACGGCAACCTGGTCTGCTCGGACACCAGCAACGGCTGCGTCCCGCTCAACATCTATGGCGAAGGCAACATCAGCCAGGCAGCCGCCGACTTCATCTCGATCGATACGGTCAACCACTCGACCATCACCGAGCAGGTGGCTTCGGGCGCGATCACCAACCAGAACCTGTTCGATCTGGGCGCTGGCCCGGCCGGTATCGCGCTGGGTGGGGAATACCGCAACGAGCGCGGCACCTACAACCCCGACGAGGCGCTCGTCTCGGGCGACGTGATCGGCTTCAACGCCAGCGACGCCACCTCGGGTGGCTGGAACGTGTGGGAACTGTTCGGCGAAATCAACGTGCCGCTGCTGGCGGACATGCCCTTCGTCGATCACCTCGATTTCAACGGTTCGGCCCGCTATTCGAAGTACTCGACCTCCACCGGCGCAGTCGGCACGTATTCGGCCGGCCTCGTCTACGCTCCGGTCAAGGACATCGCGCTGCGCGGCCAGTTCTCGCGTGCGGTGCGTGCACCGACCGTGCACGATCTCTACAGCGGAAGCTCGGAAGGCTATGAGACGGCCAGCGATCCGTGCACCACGGACGCCGCACTCACCAACTCGAGCCTGAACGCGAGCTGCCTCGCCTCGGGCGTTCCCTCGGGCAAGATCGGCACCGAATACAACGGTGGCGACACGCAGATCGACAGCTATGTCGGTGGCAACAGCTCGCTGCGCGAAGAGACGGCGGACACCTGGACCGTGGGCGCCGTGCTTACGCCCAGCTTCCTGCCGGGCTTCTCGTTCACGGCCGACTACTACCACATCAAGATCAAGAACTACATCACCTCGGTCGGCACCTCGAACATCATCGCAGCGTGCTACGGCACCGCTTCGAATGGCTGGACGCCCTACGACAGCAGCTACTGCTCGCTGCTGCCGCGTGACGAGACCAGTTACACGATCACCGGCGCGGTCGACAACCTGTCGAACTCGGGCGGCGTGACCACCGATGGCGTGGACTTCCAGGCCAGCTACACCCACGAGCTCGGCTTCCTCGCCGATCGCGACGGTCGCCTCGACCTCAGCTTCGCGGGCAGCTACCTCAACAGCTTCGACTTCAACCCGTTCTCGTCGATCCCCTCGCTGGCCTACAACTGCGCGGGCAAGTTCGGGCTGCTGTGCGGCAACGTCTACGCCAAGTGGAGGCTCAACGGCCGCGCCACGGTTTCGACCGACAAGGCCACCGTCTCGCTGGCCTGGCGTCACCTCTCGCCGGTGGGCGACGACGATGTCTCGACCGACTACAGCGTCGAGCGCATCAAGGCCTACGACTACTTCGACCTCTCGGGCCAGTTCCAGATCGGCGACAAGCTCACCTGGACGCTGGGCATGAACAACATGTTCAACAAGAAGCCCCCGATCCTGGGCGACAACCAGGAGCAGTCGAACACCTATCCCTCGACCTACGACGTCTACGGACGCACGTTCTTCACGAGCATGAAGGTGAACTTCTTCTGATAGGGCTGCCGGAGAGGGACCGACCACCTCGCCCTCTCCGCCCCGAACCCGAATGTCCTACAAGGACGTCCACGTCATGGCCCGGCCGCGCTTGCGTGTCCGGGCCATCGGCGTTTCGCACAGCTGTCGTGGGCGAACCCTTGCCCTTCTCCACCATTGAATCCCGTCCGAAGACAATGCATACTTGCTAATGATATTCGCTCGCATTAGCAGACGTGCGCGACGAAAGATAACGGGGTTTTATGAAAACGACAGCAACCGCCCTCGGCCTGGTGCTCGCAGCACTGGCCTCGCCGGCTTTCGCGGACGACAATGCCGCCGCCGCAAATTCGGCCGCGGACAGCGGTGACCGCATCATCGTGACGGCCACGGGCTACTCCTCCGCGACCTCGACGACCAAGACCGACTCGCCGATCATCGAATCGCCCCAGGCGATCTCGATCATCAGCGCCGAAGAGATCGACTTGCGCGCCTCGCCCAACATTGCCGACGCCCTCGCCTATACCGCCGGTGTCCAGGCCGAGCCTTCGGGCCAGGACAGCCGCACCGACGAGATTTCCGTGCGCGGGTTCGGTGCAGGCGGCTTCTCGTCGAACAACAGCTTCGTGGATGGTTTGCGCCTGCCGACCGGCGGCCAGTGGACGCGCACCGGCTTCGACACGTTCGCCCTCCAGCAGATCGAGGTCCTCAAGGGCCCCTCGGGCGCGCTCTACGGCCAGACCGCACCGGGCGGCGTGGTCAACCTCGTGACCAAGAAGCCGACCGACAGCTTCCAGGCGCAGTTCATGCTTCAGGCGATCGGCACGACCGACCTTGGCAACTGGAACTACGAAGCCGCCGCCGACGTGTCCGGGCCGATCACCTCGACCTTGTCGGGCCGTGTCGTCGCGCTCTCCCGCTACGGCGGCACGCAGATCGATGGGGTGGACCAGGGGCGCCAGTACATCTCGCCGAGCCTGACCTGGAAGCCCGACACGGACACCACCTGGACGCTGCTGGGCCAGTACCAGCGCGACGAAGGCGGCTCGACTTTCCAGTTCCTGCCCTCGACCGGTTCGCTCTACGCGAGCAACGGCAAGTACATCGCCAACGACGCCTTCATCGGCGAGCCCGACTGGAACACCTTCGACCGCAACCAGTACCTGGCGGCGAGCTTCTTCGAGCACCGCTTCGGCACCAGCGGCCTCACCTTGCGCAACAACACGCGCTACACCCACATCGACACGCTCTACCGCGCGGTGGTGCTATCGGGCGATACGTACACCACCTGCCCCTCGACCATCAGCGGCTGCATCGCGGGCCAGACCATCGGCCGCCGCGCCGTCCAAGGCGACGGCTGGAGCGACGGCTGGGCGACCGACACCCAGCTGCAGTTCGACACCACCACCGGTTCGGTCGAGCACACCCTGCTGGCCGGCGTCGACTACTTCCACACCGACTGGACGCACTACCGCGATCTCGTCACCTCCTCGCTGGTCCTGCCCGTGCTCGACATCTTCGATCCGCAATCGCGCGGTTCGGACGGCTTTGCCGACAACCTGAACGCACAGGTCTACTCGTCCTCGGTCAGCAAGCAGACCGGCGTCTACCTCCAGGACCAGATCTCGGCGGGCAACCTGCACGTCACCCTCGGCGGGCGCTACGACTGGGCGAAGACCTCGACGACCGATCTCACCGACTTGTCCTCCTTCACCAACAAGGACGACAAGTTCACCTGGCGCGCGGGCGCGGTCTATCTGTTCGACAGCGGGCTCGCTTTCTACGCCAGCTACGCGCAATCGTTTCTGCCCGACACGACGGACCCCGATTCGACGCTCGGTGGCGAGCCATTCGAGGCCCTGACCGGCGACCAGTACGAAGCCGGCATCCGCTACCAGTCGGGCGACAGCCTCTACCTCACGCTGGGCGCCTACCAGATCACCCAGCAGAACATGTCGACCCCCGATCCTTCGGGCACGCTGTGCGGCAGCCGCACCTGCTACGTGCAGACCGGTGAGGGCCGCGTGCGCGGCATCGAGTTCGAAGGCAAGGGCTCGCTGCCCTGGGGCACGGCCGTGATCGCCGCGCTGACGTATACCGACAGCGAGGTGACCAAGGACAACACGACCTACACCGTCGATGGCGAGACGCTGAGCGTGGTGGGCAACAAGCTCGCCCAAGTGCCCGACTGGATGGCTTCGCTCTTCGTCAACCACACCTTCCGCGGCGGCGCGCTCGAGGGGCTCTCGCTGGGCGGCGGGGTGCGCTACACCGGGGTCAGCTACGGCACCACCACCAATGTGCTCGAGATCCCCGACTACACGCTCTACGATGCCTTCGTGCGCTATGACTTCGGCAATGGCGTGCGTGCCTCGATCAACGGGCGCAACATCGCCGACAAGCGCTACGTGGCCACCTGCACGGCGGCTTCGGCCTGCTACTACGGTCAAGGCCGCAGCGTGACGGCGCGCGTGGACTTTCGCTGGTAACATGGCGATCCGGTTCGGCCTGCTGGCCCCCCTGGCCCTTTTCGCCGCCCCACTGGCGGCCGAACCCTGGGCGCTGCCCCGTTCCGACGTGGTCGAGACGGCCGCGCCGGACGGGCACGTCTACCGCGTGCTCGTCGCCTGGCCCGAAGGACCGCCTCCGCGCGAGGGCTGGCCGGTCCTTTGGGTTCTCGACGGCGTGGACAACTTTGCCGTCGCCACCGTGACCGCGCGGCGCCTCGCGCAAGCCGGGAAACGCAGCGGAGTGGAGAACGGCGTGATCGTCGCACTCGATTCCGGCTCACTCGCCCGGCGCATAACCGATTATACCCCGCACGTACCCGGCTACGTCATCGCCCCAGGCAAACCCGCGCACGGCTTTGCGCTGGGAGGGGCCGATCGCTTCCTCGACTTCATCGATGCACGGCTGCGCCCGATGCTGGCCGAGCGCCTGCCGATCGATCCGCGACGCCAGACCCTCGCCGGTCACAGCTTTGGCGGCCTCCTCGCGCTGCACGCGGCGCGACAGGGCCGCAACTACAGCGGCTTTGCCGCCGTGAGCCCCTCGCTCTGGTACGGCGATGGCGAATTCCCCGCCCATCCCCCCACAAGCGCCGCGCGCCGCGCCTCACGCCTGCTCGTCGCCATCTCTCCCGAAGCCGGAGACGCAGGACAGGCAGGACGAGACGTCGCCCGCGATCTGGCCGGCGACTGGCAAGCCGCCGGCTACGACACCCAGTTCCTCGACTTGCCCGGGCAGGATCACGGCTCCACCATGCTTGCGGCGATGTCCGCCATCATCAAGACCGCCTTTTCCAGCGAGGAAACGCCATGCTGCTAGTCTGGACCGGCCTTTTCGCCACGCTGGCGGGCACGATCGCCCTCTACGGCGCCGCGCCCCACCAGAAACTCCTGCCCCGACGCCCCCGCCCCGCACCCTGGCTGTGGAGCGGGATAGCGGGCTGCGGCCTCGGCCTTGCCCTCCTGCTGGGTTGGGCGGGTCCGGCCACCGCCATCTTCATGTGGCTGACCACCGCCATGACGAGCTGGTCGCTGGTGCCGCTGCTGTGCGCCTGGCTTCGCCACCGCAAGGAGAACGCATCATGAGCCCGCCCGAACTCACCAGTCGCAACTGGCTGGGCAAGGCCGCCGCCGGCGCGATCCTGGGCTATGTCCTGGCGCTCGGCATCTCAGGTCTTTGCTATTGGGCACTGGGCGCTGCGGGCCAGGGCCTGTCCACCCGCGCGCAATTCACCATGTGGCTCATCTCGCCGATCTGGTGCCTGATCCTGAGCTTCTGCTTTCTGTTCCGAAGCGGCCTGCGCGCCTGGGCGGTGCTTAGCCTGTGCTGCGCGCCCGTCTGGCTTGCGCTCTACGCTACGGGAGCGCTGTCATGAAACTGCGCACCGACATCGTGAAGATGTACAAGGAGATCCACGGCTGGGTCGGGATCATCTCCGGGCTGTGCCTGTTCGTCGCCTTCTACGCAGGCGCGATCACCATGTTCGAGCACTCGCTCCAGCGTTGGGCGAGCCCGGCCAGCACCCTGCCCGCCCCGGTCGCGCTCGAACGCGTTCCCGAACTGGTCGACAAGGTGATCGCCGCCGATCCGCGCGCGGCAAAAGCCTATACCGTCCACCTCCAGACGGGCACCGAAGAGCCCGCACGCGTCTCGTGGAGCATCGCCAGCGACAAGCGCGACGAGCACGCCCCGCAGACGACCTTCTACGGCGCGCTCGATGCCAAGGGTCAACTCGTCGTCCAGAGCGCAGGTCCCTCGCCGGTCGGAGGCTTCATCGACCAGCTCCACCAGCAGGCGGGCCTGATGATCGGGACCGAGCCCGGCCTGCTCCTGATGGGCGTCGTCTCGCTGCTCTATGCGATCGCGCTCGTCTCGGGTGTGATCGTCCTTCTGCCGAGCCTGGTGAAGGACCTCTTCGCCACGCGCCTTGGCCGCAATGCGAAGCGCATGTGGCTCGACCTGCACAACGTGCTCGGCCTGTTCAGCCTGCCCTTCCACATCATCATGGCGCTGACCGCCGTGGTCTTCGCCTTCCACGATCCGTTCTACGCCAGCCAGGGTGCGACCTTCTCGAACGCGATGGAGCGCCCGGCGCGCCCCGCCGGAAAGCCGCCCACCCCACCGGGCCCACCGCCTGCCCCGGTTTCACCGGCCACGGTGGTGGCATCGCTCGCGCACGAACTTCCGGGCTTCACCCCCAAGGAGCTGCGCTATGGCACGGCCCCCAATGGCACGCCCTCGCTGCAGGTGCGCGGCGAAGACCCGCGCTACGGCAACCGGGGCCCGAACTTCACCGTGGCGATCCTCGATCCCGCGACGGGCACGGTGACCGGGCCCGACTATCTCGGTGGGCAGCAGGACGGCTGGGGCGCGCTTCTCACCGGCTTCTTCACGCTGCACTTCGGCAGCTTCGGCGGCATCGCGATCCGCTGGGCCTATTTCGTGATGGGACTGGCCGGCGCCTTCCTGTTCTACACCGGGAACCTGCTCTGGGTGGAAAGCCGCCGCAAGCGCGAGCGGCGCCAGTCCGGCCCGGTCGTGCAAAGCCGCGCGACACGCATCCTGGGTGCGCTGACCGTGGGGGCGCCGCTGGGCTGCGTTGCCGGAAGCGCGGTGACGATCGCGGCCGCCAAGCCCTTGGCCGCGGTGGCCACGCTCGGCCTTCACAGCGCGATCTACCACGCGGTGTTCTTCGGCTTCGTCGCCTGGGCCCTCGTTCGCGGAAGCGCCCGCGCCGCGATCGAACTCCTGCCCGGCGCCGCACTTGCCCTGCTCACCATCCCGCTCGCCAGCCTTGCCTTTTCGGCGCGCTTCGAAACAAGCGTCCCCGCGCTCGATGCCATAGCGGTGGTCGCTTGCGGACTTCTGGTGCTGATCTGGCGCGCGACGCTCACCCGCGTGCGCCAGGGGCCCCGAGACAGCGTCTGGAGCCTCGAGGCTGCGACGCCGCAAGGCCCGGCCCCGCGCGAGGAAACCGCGCAGTAGTTTGGTAGCCATCCATTCCCCTCGGTGGTGGAGGGGATCGCCGGGAGCGCTGCACTACGCAGGCTCCCGGCGATTTCGGGCGTGGACCTCTCCCGGGGCCTTATACCAAGGCGCCGAGATGCCGACGCATCACACCTTGGAATTGCTCAAGCCCCGCACGGGCTCAACCAAAGAGCGATGAGTCGAACTCATCGCTCTTTGGTATTACCAGCCCGCCTTCTCGCCCTTGTTCTGCGCATCGAGCCAGGCCTTGAGCGGCGCGAAGTACGCGAGCATCGGCTTGGCGCTCATCTTCGAGGAGCCGGTAAAGGCCTTGAGTGCCTCGGGCCAGGGCTTGGACATGCCCATCGAGAGCATCGCGTCGAGGTTCTTGCCCACCGTCTTGTTCCCGTAGAAGCTGCAACGGTGCAGCGGCCCCTTCCAGCCCGCCTGCTTGCAGGCAGCCTCATAGAACTGGAACTGCAGGATGCGCGCGAGGAAGTAGCGGGTGTAGGGCGTGTTGCCCGGAATGTGGTACTTGGCGCCCGCATCGAAACCATCGGCGGGACGCTCGACCGGCGGGACCACGCCCTGGTAGTCAAGCCGCATCTTGGTCCAGGCCGTGTTGTAGTCGGCCGGCTTGATCGAGCCGTCGAAGATGCCCCAGCGGTAGCGATCGATCATCAGGCCAAAGGGCAGGAACGCGACCTTGTCCATCGCCTGGCGCAGGAGCAGACCGATGTCCTTGTCGGCGCTCGGCACCTTGGCGGGATCGAGCAACCCGATCTGGACGAGGTACTGCGGCGTGATCGAAAGCGCGATGAAGTCGCCGATCGCCTCGTGGAAGCCGTCGTTCGCACCGTTGAGGTAGAGGTAGGGCTGCTTGTTGTAGGCGCGCTGGTAGTAGTTGTGGCCCAGCTCGTGGTGGATCGTCACGAAGTCGCCCGAGTCCACCTTGGTGCACATCTTGATGCGGATGTCGTCCACATTGTCGACGTCCCAGGCCGAGGCGTGGCAGATCACCTCGCGGTCGGCGGGCTTGGTGATCATCGAGCGCGTCCAGAACGTGCCCGGCAAGGGATCAAAGCCGAGCGAGGAATAGAAGCCCTCGCCCGCCTTCACCATGTCGAGCGGGGTCTTGCCCTGCGCCTTCAGGAGATCGCCGATGTCGTAGCCAAGGTCGCCCGCGCCCTTGGGGGCGACGATCGGGTAGATCGTGCCCCATTCCTGCGCCCACATGTTGCCCAGAAGGTCCGCCCGGATCGGTCCAGTATCGGGCTGCACCTCGGCGCCGTATTTCTCGCTGAGCTTATGGCGCACATAAGTATGAAGTGCGAGGTAGAGCGGCTTCACTTCCTGCCACAGCCGCTCGGTCTCGGCCGCGAATTCCTCGGGGCTCATGTCGTAGCCCGAGCGCCACATCGCGCCAACGTCGGCATAACCCAGCTCGCGCGCGCCCGCGTTGCCGATATCGACCATGCGCACGTAGTCCGGCTTCATCGGCGCACCGACGTTGTCGTGCCAGCTCGCCCACATCTCGGCGAACTCGGCCGGTGTGTGCGATAGGTTGCCCATCTCGGCCTCGATGTCCGAACCACCGATCGCCTTGCCGTCCAGCGTCCCACGCCCCTTGCCGTAGGCGGCCGAAAGATCGGCGGTGATCGTGCCCAGCTCGTCCGCCGCGCCCGGCGTCGTGGGTGCGGGCATGACGATGCTCTGGCTCAGGATACCCAGCTTGCGCACGACGTCAGAGTCGAGCCCGGAGAGGTCCTTGAAGCGCGCCGCCTCGACCGCATAGTGCACCTGCTTTTCGGTCAGCTGCGCGTTCGACCTCGCCACCAGCGCGTTGGTGTCGTCGGTGATGTAGGTGTAGTTGACCCAGTTGATCCGGTTGTTCTCGATCGAGAACGTACCGAGATCCTTTTCGGCATCGGCCACGAACGCCTTCGCGCCCTCGGGGGTGTGCGGATAGGCGGCGGGGGCCTCCTCGGCATGGCTGACCGGCGCGGCTGCCAGGCAAAGGCCCGCCGCCAGCGCGGCCAGAGCCGTCGTTGCAAATTTCATCGGGGATGTCGCCTCATTATGTTTTCGATGCGCGCAAGATTAGCCTTGCGAGCCGCACCGTCAACGCGCCAGGCCGCGCCGCCCCAAACCCTCGGGCAGGCGCCTCAGGACAGAAGGAATTCCGCCATGGCGCGGCCCATGTCCTTGAAGGTGACCGAGGACATGTGGTTGCCCGGCGTCTGCGCATAGTGGCCATCAGGCAACGCCTCGGCGAGCTCGCGCGCGTTGCCATTGTCGAAATCGTCCCCGCCGCACACGCACAACGTGGGCATGGTGATCTTCACCAGTTCACCGGGCGCGGTGTCGTCGACCGAACCAAGCAACAGGCGCGCAGCCTCGCGATCGATCTTCATCGTCTTCATGAAGGCCTGCGCGACAAAGGCCGGGTCCCCTCGCTCGATCGACCCGAAGCGGTCGATCGCGTCAACGAAGTGTGCCGAACGCCGGGCCCACCCGGCAAGCCCCGAAAGCCCCATACCCGCAAGGATCAGGCGGCGCGGTTTCAGCCCGGCCAGGACCCCGCGCGCAGCGGTGCGCGAACCGAGCGAAAAGCCACCGAGATCATAGTCCCTGAGCTCCAGTTCGGCGATCGTGCTCTTGAGGTCCTCGACCAGCACATCTTCGGGATAGGCGCGCGGATCATGCGGGGCCTCACTCTCGCCGTGCGCGCGCAAGTCGGGCATGTAGAGCGTGAAACCGGCATCCACGAGCAGTTGCGCGTTGCCGTACTTCACCCAGTTGACGTGCGCGCTCGAGAACAGCCCGTGCAGCAGCACCAGCGGACGTCCGCCCGGCTCCCCCATGCAATGGATGGCCAGCCGGGTATCGGCAAAGCCTTCGATGGTCCGGGTCTCGATCTCGTGCACGCGCTTGCCCTTTCTGACGCCAGGCGAGGCGGGATGCGCATTCTGGCGAACGCACAGGCTTCCTCGTGCCGCCGTCCTTGGCGGCGTGCGCGCGAACTTGCAAGGTCAGGTGGAGGCTTTCTCGTTCCACTGGTCGAAGGCCTCGAGCGCCTGCGCGGCGTACATCGCCGAAGGCCCCGCGCCCATGTAGACCGCAAGCCCCATCGCCTCGGCGATCTCCTCGCGGCTGGCTCCGGCCTTCTGCGCGCCCGACGCGTGGTAGGTGATGCAGGGCCCGCAACGCACCGCGACGCCGATCGCGAGCGCGATCAGCTCCTTCGTCTTCGTGTCGAGCGCGCCCGGCGCCAGAGCCGCCTTGCCCATCTCGGAAAAGGCCTGCATCGGCCCCGGCGTACTGCGCCGCAGCTCCCCGATCGCGGGATTTAGATCCTTGGCCATCTGCGGCCAATCGTGGAAATTGCTCTTCGACATGGGCTCGGCTCCTCTTCGCTCCCACCATGCGCCCTCCCCGCCACTCCTGCCTTGTGCGCGATCAAAAGCGGGCGCGGAACGCACCGGGTCGCGTCATGCTGCCCGCCGCGCCCCTCCCTCGCCATCCGGGTCTTCCCCCAGGAAGCTTTGCCCCCATACGCAAGAACCCCCGCCAGACGCGCTGGCGGGGGTTCTTCGATGCGTCGTTCGCCGGAGCGATCGTCGTGCGATCAGGCCTTCTTGAGGTGACGGCGACCCAGCAGCTCGGCAATCTGCACCGCGTTGAGCGCGGCGCCCTTGCGCAAGTTGTCCGAGACGCACCACAGCGCCAGACCGTTGTCGATGGTCGAATCCTCGCGCACGCGGCTGATGTAGGTCGCGCCGTCGCCCACGCACTCGACCGGGGTCACGTAGCCACCGTCCTCGCGCTTGTCGACGAGCATCACGCCCGGCGCCTCGCGCAGGATGTCCTGCGCTTCCTTCGCCGAAACGTCCTTCTCGAACTCGATGTTGAGCGATTCCGAGTGGCCCACGAAGACCGGCACGCGCACGCAAGTCGCCTGCACCTTGACCTTGGGGTCGAGGATCTTCTTGGTCTCGACCACCATCTTCCACTCTTCCTTGGTCGAACCATCGTCAAGGAAGACGTCGATGTGCGGGATCACGTTGAAAGCGATCTGCTTGGTGAACTTCCTGGGTTCGACCTGGTCACCCACGAAGATCGCGCGGCTCTGTTCGAACAGCTCGTCCATGCCCGCCTTGCCCGCGCCGGACACCGACTGATAGGTCGATACCACCACGCGCTTGATCGTGAAGGCGTCGTGCAGCGGCTTGAGCGCCACGACCATCTGCGCGGTCGAGCAGTTGGGGTTGGCGATGATGTTGCGCTGCGTGTAGCCGTCGATCGCCTCGGGGTTCACCTCGGGCACGATCAACGGAACGTCGGGCTCCATGCGATAGAGCGAGGAGTTGTCGATCACCACGCAGCCCTGCGAGGCGGCCTTGGGCGCGTAGATCGCCGTCGGGCCCGAGCCGGCCGCGAAGAGCGCGATGTCCCAGCCCGTGAAATCGAAGTGCTCGATGTTCTTGACCTTGAGTTTCTTGCCGGTCTCGCCGAAATCAATCTCCATGCCGGTCGAACGCGACGAAGCGACCGCTGCGATTTCGTCGCAGGGGAACTCGCGCTCGGCAAGGATGTTCAGCATTTCGCGGCCGACATTTCCGGTCGCGCCGACGACGGCTACCCGGTAACCCATTTCAAGATCCTTCTTGGCTAACCGCGCGAAACGGACATCCGATCGCGCGAACGCGGGCCGATACAGGCTGCGCGTGCGCATGGCAAGACGCTATATCCGATGCTTGCGCAATTTGGCGCAATGGCGGGCCAAAAATTACGCCGCCACCTAGTCGAGGTGCATGGATATGACCGGAAACAACCTTGCCTCACGCAAATTCCTCGTGCCCGCCCAAGCAGTTGCTTGCGTTGCCAACCAAAGCAAGAGAGGCGACGAACAGGGTGTTCGCCGCCTCTTCGAATGCACTCCCGCGCGGAGCGGTTCAGATCAGTGTGCGGTCGCCGCGCTCACGGTGCCCTGCGCCGGAGGCGCCGCTGCGAGTTCGTCGGCCTCGGTCCATTCGATCGCGGTCAGCGGTTCGGTGAGCGCGCGCGCGAGCACTTCGTCGACATGGGCGACCGGGATGATCTCGAGATCCTGCTTCGCGTTCTCGGGAATTTCGGCGAGGTCCTTGCGGTTGTCCTCGGGAATGAGGACCGTGGTGATGCCGCCGCGAAGCGCGGCAAGCAGCTTTTCCTTGAGCCCGCCGATCGGCAGCACGCGCCCGCGCAGCGTTACTTCGCCGGTCATCGCAACATCCTTGCGCACCGGCACGCCGGTCAGCGTCGAGACGATCGAGGTGACCATACCGATGCCGGCCGAAGGTCCGTCCTTGGGCACGGCGCCCTCGGGAAGGTGGATGTGGATGTCCCGCTTGTTGAACACGCTCGGCTTGATGCCATAGGCAGGCGAGCGCGCCTTCACGAAGCTCCAGGCGGTCTGGATCGACTCGTTCATCACTTCGCCGAGCTTGCCCGTCGCCTTGATCTGGCCCTTGCCGGGAACCGTCACGCTTTCGATCGTCAGCAATTCGCCGCCCACTTCGGTCCAGGCAAGGCCGGTCACGGCCCCAACCTGGTTTTCCTCTTCCGAGGCACCGTGGCGGTACTTCTGGACGCCCGCGTATTCGGCGAGGTTTTCCGGCGTGATCGTCACGCTCTTGACCTTGCCCTCGAGGATCTGGCGCAGCGACTTGCGCGCGAGACGCGCGATCTCGCGCTCGAGCGTGCGTACGCCGGCTTCCCGGGTGTAATAGCGAATGAGGTCGCGCAGGCCCTCCTGGGTCAGCGTGAATTCACCGTCCTTGAGACCGTGCACGTCGATCTGCTTGGCGATCAGGTGACGCTCGGAAATCTCGACCTTCTCATCCTCGGTATAGCCCTCGAGGCGGATGATCTCCATGCGGTCGAGCAGCGCCTGCGGCAGGTTGAGGCTGTTCGCGGTGCACACGAACATCACGTCCGACAGGTCGATGTCGAGTTCGAGGTAGTGATCCTGGAACTTGGCGTTCTGCTCGGGATCGAGCACCTCGAGCAGGGCCGAGGCCGGATCGCCGCGGAAATCCTGGCCCAGCTTGTCGATCTCGTCGAGCAGGAACAGCGGGTTCGACTTGCCTGCCTTGCGCAAGTTGGTGACGATCTTGCCCGGCAGCGAGCCGATGTAGGTGCGGCGATGGCCGCGAATTTCGGCCTCGTCGCGCACGCCGCCCAGCGACTGGCGGATGAACTCGCGCCCGGTCGCCTTGGCGATCGACTTGCCCAGCGAGGTCTTGCCAACGCCGGGCGGGCCGACGAGGCACAGGATCGGCCCCTTCAGCTTGTTGGTGCGCGCCTGGACAGCCAGATACTCGATGATCCGGTCCTTGACCTTGTCGAGCGCGTAGTGATCAGCGTCGAGCACGTCCTGCGCGGTCGAAATGTCGCGCTTGAGCTTGCTCTTCTTGCCCCAGGGCAGGCCGAGCAGGACATCGAGGTAGTTGCGAACAACCGTCGCCTCGGCGCTCATCGGCTGCATCGAGCGCAGCTTCTTGAGTTCGGCGTTGGCCTTCTCGCGCGCTTCCTTGGAGAGCTTGGTCTTCTCGATCTTGTCCTGGAGCTCCTGCAGCTCGTTGGCATCGTCGCCATCGCTGCCGCCGAGCTCGGACTGGATCGCCTTGAGCTGTTCGTTGAGGTAGTACTCGCGCTGGGTCTTTTCCATCTGGCGCTTCACGCGCCCACGGATCTTGCGCTCGACCTGCAGGACGCCGAGCTCGCCTTCCATGAAGGAATAGACCATCTCGAGGCGCTTGAGCGGATCGTCCTCGGAAAGCACTGCCTGCTTGTCCGAAACCTTGGCCGAGAGCTGCGCGGCGACAGTGTCGGCGAGCTTGGCGGGGTCCTCGATGTCGTCGAGCTGGTCGCCCGCGTCCTGGCTCAGCTTCTTGTTGAGCTTGGCGTATTCGTTGAACTGGTCGACCACCGAGCGCATCATCGCGGAAACTTCGGTCCCATCCGCTTCGGCCGGTTCGATCTTCTCGACTTCGGCGATCAGCATCTCGCCATCGTTCGTCTGTTCGGCGCGAAGGCGCTCGAGCTTGGCGCGCTCCTGACCTTCAACCAGCACGCGCACGGTGCCGTCGGGGAGCTTCAGGAGCTGGAGGACACTGGCGATGACGCCGGTATCGTAGAGATCATCCCGGTCCGGATCGTCACAGCCCGGATCGAGCTGCGCGAGCAGGAAGATGTCCTTGTCACCCGCCATGGCGGCTTCGAGAGCTGCCACGGATTTCTCACGGCCGACGAACAACGGCACGACCATGCCGGGAAAAACGACGATGTCGCGAAGCGGAAGGAGGGGCAGCAGGTTCAAGGGCATTTCCATCTGGTATTGTTCGGGAGAGACTTGGCCGGTCTCTCTCTTATAGAGTGTTCCACGATATGGGGGCGAATTACCATTGCGCAATGGACCTAAGCCGCAAACCCTCTCGAAGTGCTTCCACCGCGCAACGGCAGTTCCACCTAGGCCGCGCGCCCGGAAAACGGGCCGGAACGACCGGGCTTTGGACGATCCGGCCGATTCCCATCAGAACGGCATCTTGAAGCCCGGGGGCAGGCCCATGCCCTGCTGCGCCTTGCCCATTTCCTCATTGGCGACCGAATCCGCCTTGACCCGCGCGTCGTTGTAGGCCGCCGCGACAAGATCCTCGAGCATGCCCTTCTCGCTGGGCTGCATGAGGCTGTCGTCGATCGCGACGCCGATCACCCGGCCCTTGGCCGAGCAGCGGATCTTGACCAGACCGCCGCCCGAAAGCCCTTCGACTTCCATCGCATCGAGCTTGGCCTGAGTCTCGGTCATCTGCTTCTGGATCGTTTCGGCGGCCTGCTGGGCCGCCTGGATCATCTCTTCCATCGACTTCATCTTATCGTCTCCAGTTGCGGCCACCGCCGCCGATGGCGACGGGCCGTTCATCCTCAATCAGTTCGGCGCCCGGAAACGCCGCCAGGGTCGCTTCGACCAGCGGCGCGGCGCGCAAGGCCTGCGAGGCCGCGACCTGGTCCGCTTCGGCGCGCTCGACGATCGTCGGCGCCCCCCCGCTCGCCACGCGTTCGACCTGCCAGCGCTGTCCCGTGGCCTTTGCAAGGCCATCGCGCAAGATCGCGCTGATGTCTTCGCGAAATCCGGGAGCCAGTTCGTACTTCAGGTCACCTGCCGCCAGTTCAACGACGCGTACCTGCATGCGCATGATGTTCGCAATCGTCGGGCCGCCGGAATGCTCCACCTCGTCGACGAGGCTGTCCCAGCGCGCCGTGCTCATTTCGGGCGCGGGGGCCACGCTCGCCTGCTCCGCCCCGGACGACGGAGCCGGGGCCGGCGCGACCGGAGCGGCGGGCGCGCGGGCCATCAGGTCCTCGAGCTTGCGCACCAGCGAACCGGGATCGGGCATATCGGTCGCGTGCATGATCCGCAGCAGTGCCATCTGCGCCGCGACGAGCGGGTCGGGCGCCGACTTCACTTCCTCGAAACCCTTGAGCAGAAGCTGCCACAAACGGTGGACCTGCCCGGCGCCGAGCGTCCCCGCCCAGTTCTCGATCGCCTCGCGCTCCTCGCTCGAATGGGCATCGGGCGCGGAACCCGAGACTTGCGCGAGCGCGATGCGGTGCGCCAGGTCCATCTGCCCGCGCACGAGCGCGATCGGCTCGACCCCCAGCGAGAACTGGCGCGCGACAATTTCGAGCACGCCCGGACCATCGCCTGCGAGAAGCTTGGCCAAGAGGTGACGCTGCACGCTCTTGTCCGAGAGGCCAAGCATGTCGCGCACCTTCTCCGCGCGGACTTGTCCCTCGCCGTCGAGATCGGCATGGGCGATCGCCTGGTCGAGAATCGAGAGGCCATCGCGCACCGAGCCCTCGGCGGCGGCGGCCACCATCGCGAGCGCCTCGGCCTCGGCCGCCACGCCCTCGAGCGAGCAGACCTTGGCGAAGTGCTCGGCAAGCATGGGTCCCGGGATGCGGCGCAGATCGAAGCGCTGGCAGCGCGAGAGCACGGTGACCGGCAGCTTGTCCACTTCGGTGGTCGCGAACAGGAACTTCACATGCGCTGGCGGTTCCTCAAGCGTCTTGAGCAAGGCGTTGAACGCGTTGCGCGAGAGCATGTGGACTTCGTCGATGATGTAGATCTTGTAGCGCGCCGAGACGGCGGCGTAGCGCACCGCCTCGATGATCTCGCGCACGTCGTCGACGCCGGTGTGGCTGGCAGCGTCCATCTCGATCACGTCGATATGGCGCCCCTCCGCAATCGCACGGCACGGCTCGCACTGGCCGCAAGGGTGGATGGTGGGGCCGCCCTGCCCATCGGGCCCGATGCAGTTCAGCGCCTTGGCGATGAGGCGCGCGGTCGAGGTCTTGCCGACCCCGCGCACGCCGGTCATCAGGAAGGCATGGGCCAGACGGTCGCGCTTGATCGCGTTGGCGAGGGTGCGCACCATCGCCTCCTGCCCGATCAGTTCATCGAACGTCTGCGGGCGGTACTTGCGCGCGAGCACGCGATAGGGCTGCGCGGCCGCGGAAGGCGCTGCGGCCGGAGCCGCGGCGCGAGGCGCTGGTGGCACGTCCGCAGGCGCCGAATCGGTCGCCGCCGACGGCACGGGGGCATCGCCGAACATCGACGACTGCCCCGCAGCTTCGAGATCGGCCGCGCTCGGCGCCTCATCCTCGGGGTCGGTGTCCCAGGGGAGACCATCGCCGGACGTATCGTGTGAATCGCTCATCGCCGGGGAGATTAGGCGCTGGCTGCGCGAATGTCAGGCCCGAACCGCCATGCTCCACAGTCTGGAACCGGTCCGGTCGCACAAATGCGGCCGGCCGAAACAAAAACAGCGCCCGTAAGGCGCTGTTTTCAATAGGAGCCGAATGACCCGCCGCAATCCGTTGTGGCTGCTTCCTTCCGGACCTGACCAAGTTGGCGAACGCAAACGTCCATCCGACTCCCGGCGCGCCCTATGGCAATGGTTTCGAAGGAATGCAACCCCGGGGACCATCGCGACGCGAACAAAACGCGCCGAACGTCCCCGGCGAAAACGATCAGCGGAAATTGTCGGCGTAAGCCTGGATCTTGAGGCGGCGCGGGGGCGTCGCGTGCACTTCGACCGCGATGCCGTAGCGATCGGCATAGGCCTTGGCTTCCTCGGCGGTGGCGAAGCGCAGCTGGAGCTGCTGCTTCATGTCGCCCGACCCGGCCCATCCCATGAGCGGATCGGGCTTCTTGGCCTCGGCGGGTTCGAACTCGAGGACCCACTGGTCCAGGAGGGCCTTGCCCGACTGCATGGCGTTCTTCGGGCGCTGATAGATGCGTGCACTCATGGAAAAGCCCTTTGCCTCCGAATCGCGCCTAAAAGCAAGCCGAAATCACGCCTTTCCGGACCGTTCGAACGCGTTTTTGGTCTTGAGGCTGGGGTCCTCGTTCCACGGCTCGTCGGGCCAGCGGTGGCGGGGATAGCGTCCTTTCATGTCGCGCTGCACGTCCTTCCAGCTTCCGCGCCAGAAGCCGGGAAGGTCGCGCGTGGTCTGGATCGGGCGCCCGGCGGGCGAAGTCAGCTTGAGCAGCAGGGGGCTTTCCGGCTGGCCGTAGCCCGGGTGCCGGTCGAGCCCGAACAGAGCCTGGACGCGCACCTCGACGCTGGGGCCGCCCTCGTCCTCGTAGTCGATGGCATGGTGCGTGCCCGCCGGACTTCGAAACTCCGCCGGAGCGAGTCGTTCAAGCGCCTTCTGATCGTCCCAGGTCAGCCGCCCCTGCAGCGCGGCGTGAAGCGCGGACTTGTCGATCGCCTCGAGCCTGCGGCCAAGCACCGGCCCCAGCCAGTCCTCGAGCTCATCAAGCAGTTCCTCCTCGCCCAGAGCGGAAATCGCAGCGTAGCGCGCCCGGCGCAGCAGCGCCTGCGACGCCTTTCCGAAAGGCACCAGATCAAGGCCCTTGGCGCGCACCCGCGCGACCAGAAAAGCCCGGATGGCCTCGGCATCGGGCGCGGGATCGGGACCGCTCGCCAGGACGATGGCGCCGATCCGCCGCTCGAGCCGCGCCTCGACGCGCCCTTCCGGCTCGTTCCAGTGCAATCGCGAGGCCCGCACGATCCGCTCGGACAGGCCCTGTTCGACCTCGCTCGCAGCAAGCGGGATTCCCGAGAGGATGCGCGCGCCGCGCGCCTGGCCCTGGGCGTCACCGATCACCATCCATTCGCTGGCGGCAAGCGGCGAGACCGGGTCGAGCACATAGCCGCGCCCGCCCGCCGAGAGCCACTGTTCGCCGCGCGCATCGCGCCGGCGGGCCAGCATGTCCGGCTGCCCCATCGCCAGGACCACGCCGAGCGGAACGCCGTGATCCGATCCGGACCTGGTTTCCCCAACCAGCGAGCGGGCCTTGCGCGCCCAGCCCAAGGCGAGCTTGCGCGCGGCGTCCGCCCTCCCCGAGCGATCCGCGTTCCAGCGCGCGAGCCTTTGCGAGAGATCCTCGCTGCGCCCGCCCAACCCACGCTCCTGCAGCAGCAAGGCGAGACGCGCAGCCTCCTCTTCGTGGCCCACCGCGCAGGCCTGCAGGATCATCGCAGCGTGTGCCGGGGACATCGGCAGACGGGCGACCTGCCGCCCGAACGGCGTGATCCGCCCTTGCGGGTCGAGCGCGCCGAGTTCGACCAACTGGGCCCGTGCCGTCGCCAACCCGGCTTCGGGCGGGGCATCGATCCAGGCCATCTGCGCCGGATCGCCCGCCCCCCACTGCGCCAGCGAAAGCGTCAGCGGTGCAAGGTCGCTCACCTTGATTTCGGGCGCGTCGAACGCAGGGCGCCCCGCATGCGCGGCTTCTTCCCACAACCGATAGGCGACGCCAGGCCCCTGGCGCGCGGCGCGCCCGGCCCGCTGCACCGCCGAAGCCTGACTGGCGGCCTGGGTGACGAGCCGCGTGACACCGGCCGCCTTGTCGAATTCCGCCCGACGCGAGAGTCCGGCATCGACCACCACGCTCACCCCGTCCAGCGTCAGCGAGGTCTCGGCGATGGCGGTTGCCAGTACGATACGTCGGCGCCCTTCAGGATCGCGACGGATGGCGGCGCGCTGCGCGGCCGGATCACACTGTCCGTGCAGGGCATGGACGAGCGCCGAGGGGAGGCGCTCACCAAGCCGCTCGGCGACGCGCTCGATCTCGCGAACGCCCGGCAGGAAGGCCAGGATGTCGCCCCGCTCCTCGTTCCAGGCCAGTGTGATCGCCGAAGCCATCGCATCCTCTATGCGCTGCTCGGCCGAACGCCCCAGCCAGCGATGCGCGAGCGGCCAGGCCCGCCCTTCGCTCTCGATTACCGGGGTATCTTCGCCCAGCAAGGCGGCGAAGCGACTGCCATCGAGCGTTGCCGACATGACGAGCACGCGCAAATCCTCGCGCAGGACAGCGCGGCTTTCGAGCGCCAACGCAAGCCCCAGATCGCTGTCGAGATGGCGCTCGTGCGCCTCGTCGAAGAGCACGGCCGAAACCCCTGCCAGCTCGGGATCGGAAAGGATCGTTGCGACGAAGATCGCCTCGGTCATGACCAACACCCGCGTTCGCGCCGAGCGCCGGCTGTCGAGACGCGTCACGTAACCGATCGTCTCCCCGGCCTTCTCGCCGAGTGACTGCGCCATGCGCTCGGCGGCGGCACGCGCCGCAACACGGCGGGGCGAAAGGAGAATGACCAGGCCATCGCACCAGTCCTGCTCCAGCAGGGCGGGCGCAATGGCGGTGGTCTTGCCCGCTCCGGGCGGCGCGATCAGCACGGCGCCGGTGCCGCGTCGCAAAGCCTCCAGGAGTGGCTCCAGGACCGCGAACACGGGAAGCATGCTCATGACGAGGCCCCCAGCGCAGCTCGGCTGTGGCACGAGCGGAAACCACACGCGCGCAACGAGGGTTCAGGCACGAAGTATAGAAAAGCTTTTTCGCTAAACACGCTCAACACCGTGATAAGGATAACGCGCAATGATTTCACCCTTGCCTACACTTCGTAAATCATTGTCCATTAACCAGGTCGCCGGAGACCCAAGATTTGCCACGCAAGACCGCTCCTAACCTCATTATCGGCAAGGCCGGTCAGCATCCGCTGATCGTCGCGCAGTACTTGCGCCTGCGCCAGCAGATTCCAGCGCTCTACAGCCTTCTCTCGGCCAACACGCTGATCCTTGCCTATACCCACCGGCATCTGGCTCCGTTGGCGCTCACGCTGGCCATCCCCGCCTTCCTGATCGCCACGTCGCTCGTGCGCATGCTGGTCTGGATGCGCCCGGTCAAGGCCGAATCCTACGTCCCCTCGCTCATCGCCAGCAAGCTCCGGGCCACCACGGCACTCTCGATCGCCTTTTCGCTCTGCTTCGTCGCCTGGGCCTTTACTCTCGACCAATACGGCGGTCCCTACGAGCACGGGCATGTCGCGATCTTCGTGGCGGTCACCTTGCTCGGCTGCGTCTATTGCCTCAGCTTCCTGCCGCAGGCAGCCGAAGGCGTATGCCTGACGGTCACCGGTGCCTTCCTGATCTACGCACTCTATATCGGGACGGAAATCTACATCGCCGTGGCGGTGAACCTCGCGCTCGTCGCGGCCGTAATTCTCAAGCTGACCAACGATTCCTACAACGCCTTCGTCGAGCTCGAGGTCTCGCAGCGCGCGCTCAACAGCGAGCGGCGCCAGGCCCACGTGCTGGGCGAGGAAAACGCGATCCTCGCGCAGACCGACGCGCTGACGGGCCTGCCCAACCGGCGCTACTTCTTCGCCACCCTGGAGAGCCTCCTGGTCAGCGACGGCCCTCGCCAACCGTTCTGTATCGGCCTGATCGACCTCGACCGTTTCAAACCCGTGAACGACACTTACGGCCATGCCAATGGCGACCGGCTGCTGAAGATCCTGGGCGAGCGCATGTCCAAGGCCGCGCCCAGCGACGCCATTCTCGCGCGGCTTGGCGGCGACGAGTTCGGATTGATCGTGATGGGCGATCTCGATCACGCCGAAGACGTCACCCAGGTTCTCTTCGACCAGATCTGCAAGCCCGGGCGGCTCGGCGACGTCGTCGTCTCGGTCGGGTGCTCGGCCGGCCTCGCCGGCTTCCCCGACGCGGCGACAAGCGCCAACCTGCTGTACGATCGCGCCGATTTCGCGCTTTACCACGCCAAGAATCACAAGCGCGGACAATGCGTGCGCTTCACCGAGGAACTCGAGGATCTCATCCGTTCGGAGCAGACGCTGGACACCGCGCTTCAGGCGGCCAATCTGGAGGCGGAGCTCTCGCTCGCGTTCCAGCCGATCGTCGAGACCTCGGACCTGCACATGGTGGGTGTCGAATGCCTCGCACGCTGGACCACGCCCCTCCTCGGCCCCGTCGCTCCCGAGCAGCTGATCGCGACCGGTGAGCGGCTCGGCAAGGCGCGCGAAGTCACTCTTACCTTGTTCGGCAAGGCGCTCGAAGCGATTTGCGAGCTTCCCGAGAGCCTGCGCATGTCGTTCAACCTGTCGGGACGCGACTTGTGCGACACCGCCACGATCGCCGAACTTCTCGAGCGCATCGACACGATGGAGTGTTCGCCCTCGCGCCTCGTCTTCGAAATCACCGAAACTTCGCTCATTGCCGAGCTGGAGACCGCGCGCGGCGCGCTCGAACGCCTGCGTCAGACCGGCGCGAAAATCGCGCTCGACGATTTCGGAACGGGCTATTCCAGCTTGTCCTCGCTGCACCAGTTGCCGCTCGACATGGTCAAGATCGACCGCAGCTTCGCCTCGCAACTTGAGGAGGCGGCCGGGCGACGCCTGATCACCGCGATCCGCAACCTCGCGCGCTCGCTGACGCTGGAATGCGTAATCGAGGGCATCGAAACCGACAACCAGCTGATCAGCGCACGCCTCGCCGGGTTCCCGCTCGCGCAGGGCTACCTGATCGCCAAGCCGATGCCCCTCACCGCACTTCTCACCTCGCTCAAGGGCGAGCCCAGCACGACAGGACAGGCCACGCGCTGATCAGAGCCGGCGCACCCCATAGTCGATCCGGATCCGCACCCAGACGCCAAGTTGCGCCTTGCCATTGATCTGCGGCGCCTTGACGCGAAACTGCCAGGCCGCGTTCAGCACCGCCAGGCCCAGGCCCGAACCGCGCGGCGATTCGCCCAGGATCTGGCAATTCTCGACCCGGTTATCGGCAATCGTCTGGCAGGCAATCAGGCCATAGCCCTCATCGGGGCGGCCGGGCGGAAGGTACGTTGCCAGTTCCGCATCGGTCGGCCGGCGATACCAGTCGGCGTTGTAGAGAACCGCACCGCCGGGACCTTCGCCCGGGCCATACGTCTTTCCGCCGCCGGCCTCGGCCCCGGTCGGCGCCGTGCTGGACATCTTGCCGATGTCGGCCGAAGCCATGTCGTTGCGCGACATCTTGAGAAACGTGAAGGCCGGCTTCTCGGCGGGCGCCTTGGGCGTATCCACCTTGGGCGTTTCCACCGGAGCCACGAAGCGCTCGGGCTTCGTCTGCTCCTTCTTTTCTGCCTTCGCGGGCTTCTTGTCCTCCGACTTCTTGTCGCCCTTCTCGTGCTGGTCGCCCTGCACGTCGAAGCTCGTCACCGTTTGCGCCGGCTTTTCCAGACGGGGCGCGATCTGGGTCTGGTAGATCGCCGCCAGCAGGACAAGCAGGACCACGGCGGCCGACAGGCCGGCCGAAAACGCACGCTGCCGGCGCGAGCCGGGTTGGTAACCAGTGGTAACGCGAAACGCAGCTTCACTCATCGCCGGAGCCTTACCGCGCTCGCCAGCGCATCGCAATCGGCGCGGCCGTCGCGAATTGTCGCCATCAGAGCCATGAGCCGACCCGTAGCGCTACAATGCCGAAATGCCGGTTCGCCCGCGCCGGTCAGTAGCGACGGGCCACGGCGAACTGCACCGCCTCGCCCATCGCGTCACGCGCGGCTCCGGCGGGGAAGATCGACAGGGAATCAATGGCGCGCTGCGCGTAAAGACGCGCCCGCTCGCGCGTCGCCTCGACGCAGCCGTACTTGTTGATCAGTGTCACCGCGTGCGCGAGATCCTCGTCCTCGCAGCGGAAGCCCGCGATCGCCTCTTCCCAGAACTTGCGCTCCTCGGCATTGCCGCGCGCATAGGCAAGGATGACCGGGAGGGTCATCTTGCCCTCGCGAAAATCGTCGCCCTTGTCCTTGCCCGATTCGGCGACTTCGGAATCGTAGTCGATCGCATCGTCCACGAGCTGGAAGGCGATCCCGAGATTGCGACCATACGCGTCGAGCGCCAGCTCCTCGGCCTCGGACTTCTCGGCGACGATGCCCGAGATGCGCGTGGCCGCAGCGAACAGCGCCGCCGTCTTGGAGCCGATGATCTGGAGATAGTGCTCCTCGCTCGTCTCGATCCGGCGCTGCGCGGTCAACTGGTCGACTTCACCTTCGGCGATGATCGAACTCGCCTTCGAGAAGACCTTGAGCACCTTGAGGCTGCCGTCCTCGACCATCAGTTCGAAGGCACGGGTAAACAAGAAGTCGCCGACGAGAACCGTCGCCGGGTTGCCGAAGACGATGTTTGCGGCCGCCTTGCCGCGGCGCATGTCCGAACCGTCGACAACGTCGTCGTGCAGCAGCGTCGCGGTGTGGAGGAATTCGACCGCCGCCGCCAGCTTGTGGTGGCGCGTACCCTGGTAGCCACACAGCTCGGCGGCGGCGACCATCAACATCGGGCGCATGCGCTTGCCGCCACCTGCAATCAGGTGGCCAGCGAGAGCCGGAATGAGGGGAATCTCGCTCTGCATCCGGTCGAGGATGACGGAGTTGACACTGTTCATGCCGGGAGCCGTCAAGGCCAGCATCGGCGCCAGGGAGGGCTGCGACCCGCGTTCACGCAAGGATATGACTTCTGCACTCATCCAGCGCGCAATGGGGTCTCGCGCGCTCCGACGCAAGTGCAAAAAGGGCCGCGTCGGCAGCATCGAGCGACTGGCAGAACCGCTCCAGCCATGCTAGCGCGCCCGCACGATGACCAAGGATACGCCCGCTCCCGATCCGGTTCTTGCCGGTTTCCGCTCGAGCATCGACAACATCGATGCCGCTCTCATCCACATGCTCGCCGAGCGCTTTCGGATCACCCAGGCCGTGGGCGCCTACAAGGCTCAGCACGACCTGCCCGCCTCCGACCCGGGCCGTGAGCAAACCCAGATCGAGCGCCTGCGCAAGCTGGCCGAGGACGCCAATCTCGATCCCGATTTCGGCGAGAAGTTCCTGCGCTTCATCATCGAGGAAGTGATCCGCCACCACGAACAGGCCAAGAGCGCCTGATCGATGCAAAAATGCCGCCGCGATCGCGGCGGCATCATGCCATGCACCAAGCCTGTGCGGCCGGGCCGATCCGACCAGGGCTCGGGACCGCGATGACCCGACGGCTTACTCGGGAACGTATTCCTGCAGCTTGGCCATCAGGGTCTGGATGCGCGTCGCCGCGTCATTGAAGGTCTTCATTTCGTCGCGGTTACCCGAGGACTTGGCTTCCTTGGAGGATTCCAGATAGCCTTCCAGGTCCACTTCCAGCGCATCGACCAGCATTGCGATTTCGTCGCTCGTCAGGGTCAGGGTGATATCGTCGTTCATGTCGGCTCCTCGCCTCGTACCGGTGTGGAAATATGGGCGCCGACATAAGCCTTCGCGCCCGCGCTGCAACCGCCCGCCCGCCACCTTTCCCCGAAAGCCGCGCCGACGATCAACGGCAAGGCATCAAACCGCCGCACGCGGAAGCCGCAGCTTGACGAGCAATCCGCCCATGTCCTCGCTCTCGGCAAGCGCGATCGTCCCGCCGTAGATCTCCACCACATCGCGCACGATCGCAAGTCCCAGCCCCGTCCCGGGCTTGCCGGTATCGAGCCGCGCACCGCGATCGAAGATGCGGGGACGCTCCTCCTCCGGAATGCCCATGCCATCGTCCTCGATCCAGATTTCGCACATGTTCGCAGGCGCCTTGCCCGCGCTCGCCGGATTGACCGTCACGAACACGCTACCCCCACCATACTTGGCTGCGTTCTCGATGAGGTTGCCGAGCAGTTCCTCGAGATCCTGCTTCTCGACCGCGACGGTGGCGCCGTGATCGCCGTCGAGATCGAAGCGGGTGGTGTCGTAGAGGCGCTCGACCGCGCGGAACACCGCCTCGAGGCTCGGCCAGACCTCGGCGCGCGCCATGCCCGCCGAGCGGCGCCCGACGGCGCGCGCGCGCGCCAGATGGTGGTCGACGTGGCGGCGCATGTTGCCCACTTCGCGGATCACGGTCTTGTCGAGGTCGGGCTCCTTGGCGGTCGCGGCGTTGGTGACCACCGTCAGCGGGGTCTTGAGCGCATGGGCAAGGTTGCCCGCATGGGTGCGCGCCTCCTCGGCCTGGTTCTCGGTGTGCGCAAGCAGCGCGTTCAGTTCCTCGACCAGCGGCGCCACTTCGAGCGGCAGCGGATCGCTGACACGCGAGACGCCCGTGGTGCGCAATTTCTGGATTGCCCGGCGCACGTGGCGCAGCGGGAACAGGCCGTACCAGGTCTGCATCCCCGCCATCAGCAGGAGACCCACGCCCAGCACCAGGAAGCTGTAGATCAGGATCGAGCGGAAGGTCTTGATCTGGTCGTCGAGTTCCTCCCGGCTCGCCGCGACGGTGAACATCCACTGCGTGTCGCTGCCCGGAAGAATAACCGCGCGCTCCATGATGCGCAGCGGCTCGTTGGGAAACTGGTTGGAATTGTAGACGTGAGGCTTGGCATCGTAGTGGTCGGCCGGCACGTCGATGCTGAGGTCCCACAAGGAGCGCGAGGAGAAGTCCTCGTGCCCCTTGGCGCGGATCTGCCAGTAGAGGCCCGAATTGGGCTCGAGAAAGCGCTGGTCGCCGAGCGGGCGGTTGAAATAGACCTCGCCGTCGGGGGCGATTTCGGCCGAACCGATCATGCCCAGCAGCATGTAGCTGAGCTGCTCGTCGAAATTGCGCGTGACGAGGCCGGTCAGCGCGCTGTCGAGCGCGAGACCGCCCACCAGCAGGAGGATCGATATCCAGCCCGCCGCGATCAGCATCATGCGCCTTGCCAGCGAACCCGTATGGGGCGGCTTCACGGCGGTTATCTTCGCGTTCCCGGCCACACCGGCCTCGCCTTGCGCGCCGCGCTCAGGAGCGCGTGGGCTCGGCGGGATCGTCGAGACTGTAGCCCAAGCCCCGGATCGTGGTGATGACGTCCGCGCCCAGCTTCTTGCGGATGCGGGTAACGAAGACCTCGATCGTATTCGAATCGCGGTCGAAATCCTGATCGTAGATGTGCTCGATCAGTTCGGTGCGGCTGACCACCTTGCCCTTGTGGTGCATCAGATAGGACAGGAGCTTGTACTCCTGCGCGGTCAGCTTGACCGGCTCGCCGGCAAGTGTGACGCGGCCCGAACGCGTGTCGAGGCGCACCGGCCCGGCGGTCAGTTCGCTCGACGTGTTGCCCGAGGCGCGGCGGATCAGCGCGCGCAGGCGGGCAATCAGCTCCTCGGTCTGGAAAGGCTTGGCCAGATAATCGTCCGCGCCCGCGTCGAGCCCGGCAACCTTGTCCGACCAGGAATCGCGCGCGGTCAGCACCAGCACGGGGAAATTGCGGTTTTCCTTGCGCCACATGCCCAGGACCGTGAGGCCGTCGATCTCGGGGAGGCCGAGGTCGAGCACGACTGCGTCGTAGTCTTCGGTCGAGCCGAGGAAATGGCCGTCCTCGCCGTCGACCGAAAGATCGACCGCATAGCCGTTCTGTTCCAGCGTGGATTTAAGCTGGGTGCCGAGTGTAGGTTCATCCTCGACGATCAGGATGCGCAAGTCAGGTTCTCCCTTTGGGGTCTCGAACGAAATGGGCTCAATACGACACAGCGTCAAGCGACGGGAACCTCCAAGGTTCCCGGCAACGCCCGGTGCGTGCCCGACAATTCTAGCGTGATTCGCCGATTATCCGCCCGGTGCGGGCATCGACGTCGACGTAGTAGACCTTGCCCTTGTCGATGAACTTGAGGCGATAGGCCATGGCCGCCGGATCGTACTCGGGCCCGAGGTACTGCATTCCGTTCATGCGCGGCAGAACGATCTTCTCGATCTGCCGGCTGGAAAGGATATTGCCCGCCTTGCGCTCCTTGCGGACCTGCCCCTGTTCGCCGCTCTGCGCTTCGGCTGCGAAGGGCAGCGCGAGGATCGGTGCGGTCATCAGGCCGAGGGCCAGTGCGGCCAGTGCCTTCGAGGAAAAAGATAACTGTTTCATCACGGTCTGGTTGCCTAAGGCCGAAGGATTGAACAAGCCCTGAATGTGGCACGAAGATGGCACAAGGCAGCAGGTGATGCACGCGGGGCACACCTCGTCCGGGCGCGCCCGCACCTTACCGTCGTCACGCGCGCGAGGACGCTTGCCAGCCCCCTGCCCGCGCCTGTAGGGCGCTGGGATTATGGCAACTGCACCTATCCTGAGCTGGGAAGGCCTCGGCCTGATCCAGGGCACCGGCTGGCTTTTCCGGGACCTCGATATCAATATCGCGCCGCGCGACCGCCTCGCCCTGATCGGACGCAACGGCGCGGGCAAGACCACCTTGCTCAAGCTCATCGCCGGGATCGTCGAGAGCGACGCGGGCAAGCGCTCGATCCAGCCCGGCACGCGCGTGGTCACGCTCGAGCAGGATCCCTTCTTCACCGGCTACGACACCCTGCTCGACTTCGCGATCCACGGCGAGGACGGCCCGCAGCGCCACGAAGTCGAAGCGATCGCCGACCAGCTCGGCATCGACCTCTCGCGCGAGGCCAAGAGCGCGAGCGGCGGCGAGCGCCGCCGCGCCGCCTTGTGCCGTGCACTGGCCTCCGAGCCCGACCTGCTGCTGCTCGACGAGCCGACCAATCACCTTGACCTTGCCGCGATCGAATGGCTGGAATCCTGGCTCCAGCGCTACAACGGCGCTTTCGTGGTGATCAGCCACGACCGCACCTTCCTGACCCGCCTGACCAAGGCGACGCTGTGGCTCGACCGCGGATCACTGCGCCGCAAGGAGGTGGGCTTCGGCGGCTTCGAGGCCTGGGAAGAGGAAGTCCAGAAGGAAGAGACGCGCGCGGCCGAAAAGCTCGACGCCAAGCTCAAGATCGAGGCGCACTGGCTGGAGCGCGGCGTGACCGCGCGGCGCAAGCGCAACCAGGGCCGTCTTGCCAAGCTGTGGGAAATGCGCGCCGAACGCGCCGCGATGATGAGCCCCACCGGCACCGCCAAACTCGCGGTCGCGGGCGACGGGGCCAAGACCAAGTCGGTCATCGTCGCCGAGCACGTCACCAAGACGTTCGGGACTGGTGATGCCGAGCGCACCGTGATCAAGGACTTTTCGCTGCGCATCCAGCGCGGCGACCGCATCGGCATCGTCGGCTCGAACGGTTCGGGCAAGTCCACCCTTCTCAAGCTGCTGACCGGCGAAATGGCGCCGGACGAAGGCACCGTGACGCAGGCGCAGACGATGACCAGCATCGTGCTCGACCAGCAGCGCAGCTTCCTCAAGCCCGACATGCAACTGCGCGACGTGATCGCCGAGGGCAGCGACTGGGTCGATGTGCGCGGCGTGCGCAAGCACGTCCAAGGCTACCTCAAGGACTTCCTGTTCGACCCCTCGCTGATCGACGCCAAGGTCGGCACGCTCTCGGGCGGCGAACAGTCGCGCCTGCTGATGGCGCGCGAATTCGCGCGCCCCTCGAACCTGCTCGTGCTCGACGAGCCGACCAACGACCTTGATCTCGAGACGCTCGACCTGCTCCAGGAGGTCATCTCGGACTACGATGGCACCGTGCTCATCGTCAGCCACGACCGCGACTTCCTCGACCGCACGGTCAATCTCACACTGGGTCTTGACGGTTCGGGCCATATCGACGTGATCGCGGGTGGCTATGCCGACTGGGAAGCCAAGCGCCGCGAACGCACGAGCGCGGGCAAGGCGCGCGCCCGGACCGACGCGGACACCCCGCCCCCGCCGCCCAAGCCCAAGAGCACGAAGCTCTCCTACAAGGACCAGCGCGACTACGACCTCCTGCCCGGCCGGATCGAGGAGCTCGAAACCGCCATCGAACGCGATGAGGCCGCGCTCAGTGATCCCGAGCTCTACACCAAGAACCCGGACCGTTTCGCCGCGCTCAGCGCCGCCATCGAGAAGGCCCGCGCCGACAAGGAAGCCGCCGAGGAACGCTGGCTCGAACTGGCCGAACAAGTCGAGGGTTGAGCCCGGCGGCCAACAAAGGCGCTTGCCATATCGGTAATCACGCGTGAAAATGGAGAGCCAATCCGGTTAAACGCAGGCTCTCTTCGCATGATCGACCGTATCCGCGCCATTCGCCAGCAAAAGGGCCTCACCCTTGCCGACGTGGCCGCCGCCTGTTCGCCGCCCACCACTGCGCAGACGATCGGGCGGCTCGAGACCGGCGCGCGCACGCTTTCGCTCGACTGGCTGAACCGGATCGCAGCCGCGCTGGGCGTCGAGCCGGGCAGCCTCGTGCGCGAGGAGACCCGAACGCCCGCGCGTGTCATCGCCCAGCTTGGCCCAAGCGGGCTCGTCGCGCTTTCGGCCCCCCACGACATTCTCCTGCCCAACGAGATCGACCCGCTCGCTCGCTGGGTGGTTCTACGTGTCGAGAGCGCCTGGGGTGAATATCGCGCCGGAGACCAGCTCTGGATGCGCCATCTTGACTGGGGGGCGGTGCCCGTCGCGGCCAGCAAGCTCATCAACCGCGAGATGATCGTGCCCTTGCCGGGCGGACGCCTCGCGCTGGGCCGCCTGATCGCGATCACGCCCGAGACTCTCGAGGACGAGCACGCGGTCTCGCTCCTGCCCTCGCTCGACAACAAGCCGCCGATGCGGATCGAGGGCCCCGCCTGGATCGCCCTTGCCGAAATGCTCGTGCGCCCACTCTAGCGCATTGCGGAACTTGCGCCCGGGCGGTTGGTTGCCGCCCTACCCTCCCGAATGAAAGTGATCGATGCGCATACTTTCCATCGCAACGCTCTTCCCCAACCCGATCCGGCCCGGCTTCGGCATCTTCGTGGGCAACCAGATGCGCGCGGTGGCCGCGCGCGGCGATGTCGAACTCACCATGCTCAGCCCGATCGGGATACCGCCCTGGCCGCTAAGCACCCGCGCGCCCTACAGGGCCCTGAACGCCGTGCCCGCGCATAGCGCAGAAGTCGGCATCCCGACCTACTACCCCAAGTTCACCACGATCCCCAAGCTCGGGTCCGACAGCAACCCGCGTCGTATTGCCCGCGCCATCCTGCCGCTAGTCCGCAGGCTCCACGCGGAAAAGCCGTTCGAGCTCGTCGACGCACAGTTCTTCTTCCCCGACGGGCCCGCCGCCGCAATCGTCGCGCGCGAACTGGGACTGCCGCTCACCATCAAATCGCGCGGGGCCGACATCCACTACTGGGGCCGGCGCGAAACCGCCCTCGCCCAGATGCAGCAGGCCGCCCAGCAGGCGGCCGCGCTGCTCGCGGTCAGCCAGTCCTTGCGCGAGGACATGATCGCGCTCGGCATGCCCGGCGAACGCATCGGCGTGCACTACACCGGGCTCGACCGCGAACGCTTCCGCCCCATCGAACGCCGCGCCGCGCGGACGCTCGTCTCGGCGATGCCCGGGCTCGAGATCTGGAGCAAGGGACCGCTCATCGTCACCCCCGGAGCGCTGATCCCACGCAAAGGCCAGCAACTCGTGCTGCAGGCGCTGATCCACTTGCCCGAAGCGCGCCTCGCGCTCGCCGGAGCAGGCGAGGACGAGGCCCGGCTCAAGGCCGAGGCGGCGATCCTGGGGGTCGCGGACCGGGTCCATTTCCTCGGCCAGGTCGACCACGACACCCTGCCCACGCTCCTGTGCGCGGCCGACGTCATGGTCCTGCCCTCGGCCAGCGAGGGGCTCGCCAACGTCTGGATCGAGGCGCTCGCCTCGGGCACCCCGATCGTCATTCCCGACATCGGCGGCGCGCGCGAGGTCGTGAAGGACGACACTGCGGGACGCATCGCCGAACGCACCCCCGAGGCGATCGCGGCGGCCATCGCCGACATTCTCGACCATCCTCCCGCGCAGGCCGAAGTCGCCATGCTCGTCAGCGACTTCAGTTGGGGCGAGAACGCGCAGAACATGGTGCGTTTCTGGAGCGACGTGCTCGAGGGGCGGCCGGTCCACACCGGCGTCTGACCGACTGCTCTTCGCGGCCCATGAAAAAAGGGGGCGCCCTGTGGGCACCCCCTTTCGTGTTTTCAAATTCGCATAGCAACCGCGTTACGGCTTGGCCGCACGCTCACGCGCGAGGCGCTCCTGGCGATCGATCTCCGATTCGGTCGGGATGAAGCTCTCGCCCGAGACGCCCAGCCAGATCAGGATCGGCGCGGCCATGTAGATCGAGCTGTAGGTACCCACGAAAATACCCAGCGTGATCGCCGCGACCAGGCCGAACAGGCTTTCAGGCCCGAAGAACAGGAGCGGGATCAGCGCAACCAGCAGCGTGGCCGAAGTCATCACCGTACGCGCCAGCGTCTCGTTGACCGACATGTCGAGCAGTTCGGGCAGCGGCATCTTGCGGTACTTCTTCAGGTCCTCGCGGATACGGTCGTAGACGACGATCGTATCGTTCAGCGAATAGCCGATGATGGCCAGGATCGCCGCGATGATCTGGAGCGAGAACTCCATCTGGAACAGCGCGAACATGCCCAAGGTCAGCGAGACGTCGTGGAACAGCGCGAAGAGGCCGCCGACACCGAACTGCCACTCGAAGCGGATCCAGATGTAGATCGAGATCGCCAGCATGGCCGCACCGAGCGCATAGATCGCCATCTCGCGGAATTCGCCCGAGACCTTGCCCGAAACCGTGCTCACGCCTTCGATGCGCACGTCGGGATAGGCCTTGGTGATGGCGCTCGTGACCTGCTTGGAGATCTTCTCGGCCGCCCCCGGATTGCCCTCGGCCTCGGCCGGCAGCTTCGAGCGGATCGAGACTTCGTTGGCCGCGCCGAAACGCTGGATGACCGGTTCGCCGTAGCCCAGGCCCTCGACCAGGTCGCGCAGCTCGGCCACGGGAGCCTCGCCATGCTTGGTGAAGGTCGCCTGGATTTCCTGGCCGCCGGCGAAGTCGATGCCGTAGTTCAGGCCCTTGGTCAGCACGAGACCCCAGCTGGCCGCGATCAGCAGACAGCTGATGACGTAGAAGGGAACCCTCCAGCGCAGGAAGTGGATGTTGGTGTTGTCGGGGACGAGTTTGATGAGGCGCATGGGATCAGCCTTCAGATGTTCAGGTCTGCGGGACGCTTGCGGCGCAGCCAGCCGGCTACCCACATGCGGGTCATCGCAACGCCGGTGAAGACGCTGGTGAACAGGCCGATGATGAGAACCACCGCGAAGCCACGGACCGGGCCCGAGCCGAACGCGAAGAGCAGCACACCGGCGATGAAGTTGGTGATGTTCGCGTCATAGATGGCGCGGCTCGCCTCCTTGTAGCCGTTCTCGACCGCGGTGATGACCCGGCGGCCCCGCTTTCGCTCCTCGCGGATGCGCTCGTAGATCAGCACGTTGGCGTCGACCGCGGCACCGATGGTGAGAACGAAGCCGGCGATGCCCGGCAGGGTCAGCGTGGTGCCGATCTGCGCCATGATCCCCAGGATCATGAGCACGTTGATGACCAGCGCCAGCGTCGCATAGATGCCGAAGCGGCCATACGAACCGATCATCAGCAGAACGACGAGCAGCGAACCGATGCCCATCGCGATCAGGCCCTTGCGGATCGAGTCGGCGCCAAGATCGGGGCCAACCGTGCGTTCTTCGACGACCGTGAGATCGACCGGAAGCGCACCCGAACGCAGCGCGATCGCGAGCTGGGTTGCCGATTCGACCGTGAAGCTGCCCGAAATCTGCGCGCTACCACCCAGGATCGGCTCGTTGATGGCGGGCGCGGACAGCACCTTGCCGTCAAGGATGATCGCAAAGCGCTTGTTGACGTTCTGCTGGGTCAGTTCAGCGAACTTGGCGCCGCCCTGCTGGTTGAAGGTGATCGTGACAACCGGGCGGTTGGTCTGCTGTTCGAAGCCCTGCTTGGCGTTCGTCAGCTGGTCGCCCTTGATGCCGCCCAGGCGCTTGACCGCCAGCGCCTTGACGCCGCCGACTTCGCTGCCTTCGGCGTAGGGGACGATCTCGTCGCCCGGAGGGGCGATGCCTTGCGCGACGTCGTTGGGCGCCGCGTTGTCGTCGACCAGCTTGAACTCGAGCTTCGCGGTCTGGCCGATCAGCTTCTTGAGCGAATCGGGATTATCGAGCCCGGGCACCTGGACGACGATGCGGTTCGCACCCTGGCGGATGATCGTGGGCTCACGCGTGCCGAGCGCGTCGATGCGCTTGCGCACCACTTCGACGGCCGAATCCATTGCGTCGGAAACCGCCTGGTCGAGGCCTTCCTGCGTGGGCGTGAGAATGAAGCGGTTGCCGTCCTCGACCCGGATGTCCCAGTCGCGCTGGCCGGTGAGCCCCGCGCCATTGGTGAGGTTGACCAGTTCGTCGCGCGCGGCGTCGACCTGGGTCTTGTCCTTGAGCATGAACGAGAGGCGACCGTTGGTGCGCGAAATGTCACCGATCGCGATCGCCGGATCGGCGGCCTTGAAGCGGCCGCGCACGCTTTCTTCCATGTTCTCGATGCGCTGCTGGGCCACCTGCCCATCGTCCGCTTCGAGCAGGATATGGCTGCCGCCCGCGAGGTCGAGACCCAGGTTGACCTGCGGATGGGGAAGCGCCGAGGGCCAGGGCAGACCGGCAACCGAAAACAGCGAAGGCAGTGCCAGGGCCGCGCAGACGAGCGCGATCCCCCAGAACCAGACCTTCTTCCAGATAGGAAAATCAAGCATTGCCTTGTGCTCTACTCCGAAGGGGCGATGCAACGTCGCGATTGCCCGCGCCGGATGCGCAGGCAATCGGCATCCGGTCAGTCGTTCGCGGGCTTCTTGCCGGCGGGCGGGATCACGTCGCTGATGGTCGACTTGACCGCCTTGACGATCATGCCCTTGGCGATCTCGACCTCGACGTAGTGCTCGTCGACCTTGACGACCTTGCCGACGAAACCACCGCCGGTCAGGACCTCGTCACCGCGCTTGATCGCCTCGAGCTTGGAGCGGTGCTCCTTCTGCTGCTTCATCTGCGGGCGCAGGATCAGGAACCAGAAGATCAGGGCCATCGCCACGAAGGGCAGGTACTGCATCCAGGCGGGCATCGCCCCGGCCGGTGCGGCGGCAAGCTGGTTGAGAATCGAGCTGTTCATGAAACGTCAGAAGCCTTCTATGTCGTCACCCGCGATGCGCGCCGCGGCTCCCGCCTGAAGAGGCGGACGCCCGGCGCCGCATGAGGGCGCTGCCCTCGCGGGCTTTACCGGATGCGGGCGGTTAGCAACAAAGCGCCCCGCTGGCAACGAACCAGCCGAAACTCACCCCGACCCGGCGCGCGAAATAGGAACGCGCCCTCGCACTTCCAAGGCCGGATCAGGCTCTTGCGAACAAACCTTGCCGATCATGTCGATACAGGGTTGCGCTGTCGAAATTACCTGCCTATAGGGCGCCCTCCGGTCGGGACGTAGCGCAGCCTGGTAGCGCATCACACTGGGGGTGTGGGGGTCGGAGGTTCGAATCCTCTCGTCCCGACCAATTTGGAAAAGACATCGCAAGATGCCGTCGAACGGGCCGCTTACGCGGCCCGTTTGTCGTTGTGGCCAGCGCACACGCCATTTGCCCCCCCGAGAAGCACGCGTAAGGTTCCGCTAAGTGTTTCGACATAGGCTCTGCCAAATCAGGAGATTCGCCGCAGCCTGGGAACGAGTGCAAATGCCCTGTACCGACGTTCGCCGCCTGCTGCCCTGCCTTGCCTGCGGTCTCGCGCTGGCCCTGAGCCTCACCGCCTGCGGTTCGAGCGAACGCGACGCGCAAGCCCGCTTGCAGGCCGAACAGCGCCAACAAGCTGCCGAAGCGCAAGCGCGACGCACAGCCGCCGCCCGCGAGGCTCTTATCCGCCAAGAGGAGCAGAGGCAGGCCGAACTCGATCGTTTCTACGCGGGCGAGGAAGGCTCGCAGCAGGCCGCTCCGGCACCTTCCCCCGATGCCTTGCCCGAACTCGTCCCGATGGTGCCTGCGACCGCCCCCTCGCCCACCGGGACCGATACGGTCACCTTCCGCGTGAACCCCGCAGCCGGCGCCCACCACTAGCATCCAGGCGCGGCACGCCGCGACCACTGCCCGGCCGACACCGCGCGGCATCCGTGAACCGGAAATTCCTGCTCAGATCGATTGCGCGGCCCCCTCTCGGGCGCGTATTGGACGTCGGCGAAGCGCACGACACCAGGTGGCCTTCAACGAAAACAACAAGGAAATTCGACGCCTATGACCTCGAAGCACATCTACGTCCTCAACGGACCGAACCTGAACCGCCTGGGCAAGCGCGAGCCCGGCATCTACGGGTCGCAGACGCTCGAGGACATCGGCGCCCTGCTCACCAAGCGCGCGCAGGCACTGGGGTGCACGGTCGAGATGCGTCAGTCCAACCATGAGGGCCATCTCGTCGACTGGCTCCACGAGGCCGAAGACAAGGGCGCGCACGCGGTTCTGCTGAATGCCGGCGCCTTCACGCACACTTCGATCGCGCTGCTCGACGCAATCCGCGCGATCACGGCGCCGGTGATCGAGGTGCACCTCTCCAACCCCCACACGCGCGAGCATTTCCGCCACCAGAGCTGGGTTGGACAGGCCGCCAAGGGCACGATTGCCGGCTTTGGCGCGAACAGCTACCTGCTGGCCCTCGAGGCTGCAGCCACGCTCTAGGAGCGCTCCTCGCACGCAACGCGCGCACCGTCGTCGGCGCGCACCGAAACGATGCGATGAACGGGGACACGAAAGTCCCCGTTCTCATCCGCCGGGTCTGCGTCCTGGTGGACCGCGACGCCGCAAATGCCACTGCGCGCCAGCGACAGCAACATGCGGCGCATGTCGCCCGGTGACGCGGCCTGCGGAAGGTTCACCGCCAGGAAACGGTGCAAGGGTTCGGCACCTTTCGCGTCGACCGGCCTGAGAAGGCCCAGCTCCCGCAGGTTCGCGACCACCTGCCCATCGACGCGCCATTCGCCACGATCCACATCGAAGCGGGGCAGATGCGCAGCAGCCGAAGCAGAAAGGGTGAGCGCCTCGTCGGCGACCTTGCCCAGCTCGAAATCCGGCGCAGGCGCTGGCTCGCTCCGGGTGAACCACCAGATATTGCCTGCGACGAGGAGCGCCGCGACGCCAAGCAGCCCGGCGCGCCGGCCCCTGCGGGAGATCGCCATGGAGTCCGGCTCAGACCTCGAGCGGAACGCCCGGGATATTCTTGGACGTGCGGATCGTCAGCGAAGTCTTGACGCTGTCGACGTTGGGCGCAGGCGTCAGCTTGCTGGTCAGAAATTCCTGGAAGCTCTGCAGGTCGCGGCTGACGATCTTCAGGATGAAGTCGATCTCGCCGTTGAGCATGTGGCATTCGCGCACTTCGGGCAGGCCCTTCATGTGGTCCTCGAAGGCGCGCAGCGCTTCCTCGGCCTGGCTCTTGAGGCTGACCAGCGCGAAAACGGTGATGGTGAAACCCAGCTTCGAGGAATCGAGATCGGCATGGTAGCCCTGGATGATCCCCGCCTCCTCGAGGCTGCGCACCCGGCGAAGGCACGGCGGCGCCGTCAGGCCGACTCGCTGTGCGAGTTCGACGTTGGTAATGCGCCCCTCATCCTGCAATTCGGCCAGCAGCCGACGATCGATTTCATCCAGATTGATCATGTCAGAATCCCGCAATCACCTTATGCACTTCGTTTACTGCCCCACGCCTAACGGAAACGCACGCAAAACGACACTACGCTGAAATATTATTATCCCTTAGCGTAATCGTCCCGCTTTGCAACGCTTTCCGAGCGGTCACTTTTACGAAACGGTTGGTTTGCTAGGGAAATCCACCCCGCAAAATGCACAAGGACGTGCTAGGGGAAACCGACAGCCCTTTTCCGGGACCGGCTCCCTCCGGCCCCACCCTGGAGCCGAATGCACTTCGACGACCGCCTATCCACGGTTTTGCGCCATTCCGCGAACAGCGGAACCCTTGCGCGCATCCAGTTCCGGCAGTTGGTCGACATCCTGGCCCAAGCGCCTGCGGACCTGTCGTCCGAGCTCGCCGAGGAAGGTTATGCGCGTCTCGATTCGCTTTGCACGGCGATTCGCACGCCCGAACAGGTCGACCTGATTCGCCAATCCCTCCTGCGACTCACCAATCCGCGCCTGTTGGCCCAGCTCGCCGCCATCGACCCCAAGGTCGCCAGCGTGGCCCTCGCCAAGACGCGGCTCGACGAGGACGCGTGGCTGGCCCTGATTCCCGCCCTTCCCGTGCACGCGCGCGGCATCCTGCGCCACCGCCGCGACCTGCCGTCCCGCGTGAACGATCTTCTCGAGCGTCTTGGCATCGGCGATCGTGCGCTTCCGCCTGCAGCTCCGCTCGAGGCCGTCTCGCAACCGCCGCGCGAGGACGCCATCGCCTGTGCGCCGACGCGGCATGACCCAGGCATCCTGGACACCGCGCAGGTGCAGGCGCCCCCGTGCGAAGTCCGCCAGCCGAGGACCGAGGCCGAAGTCGAGGAACTGGTGCTGACGACCCTGCTCGGCAGCGAAGATCCCGCCCCGCACATGCCCCCCCACCGCGTCGCTTCGGCAGGCGCGGCGACGCCGGTTTCACCCTCGGGCCTCGGCGCAGGGCCGCCTCCCCCTCCGCGCTCTCCCGACACCTCGGGGTCGCCCGCACATGCCGTTCCCACCTCGCTGCGCGAATGGGCTCGCCTGCGCGCCGCCGGTACGATCGCTCCGCCCCCCGACCCGCTCCAGTCGACCAGTCGCGGCGATCCCGGGATCGGCGCGATCGTGCGTCGGATCGAAGAATTCCGCCGCAATCGCCAGAAGCCCCGCCCCCCCGAGCCGGCCAACGATTCGCCGCGGCTGCCACTCGGCGATGCCCCCGGAGAGGTTGCAAGCGGCCCTGCCACGATCGATTTCGCGACTGACTCCGAAGGCCGCATCAATTGGGCAGACGGGCCCTTCGCACCCGCGGTGACCGGCTTCAGTCTGCCCGCCCACGAAAGCCTCGAAAGCGACATCGCCGCCGCCGTACGCCAGCGCCTGCCGATCCGCGGTGCCCTGATCGCACTTGCCGGCCCCAGCGCGATCAGCGGATTGTGGCAAGTCGACGCGGCCGCCTGCTTCGACCAGAGCACTGGCCGGTTCACCGGACATTGCGGCCGCCTGCGCCGCCCGCGCACGAGCTCGCCCGAAATTCCCGCTGGCGCGGCAAGCGCGGAGGCCGACCGCATGCGCCAGGTCCTCCATGAACTGCGCACGCCCGCCAATGCCATCCAGGTTGCCGCCGAGATCATCCAGCAGCAGCTCTATGGGCCCGCCCCCCACGAATACCGGGCCCTGGCCGCCTCGATCGCGGGTGACTGCGCGCATATCCTTGCCGGTTTCGAAGAACTCGATCGGCTGGTGAAGCTCGAGACGGGCGCACTCCAGCTCGACCCGGGCCTGTCGAACCTCGCGCGCATCACCGCCCAGACGATTCGCCGGCTCGGTGGCTGGACGGGCCCGCGCAACAGCGGGTTCGCCCCCTCGCCCGATCTCGATGGCGCGGACCTGCCGATCGCGCTTGCGCATGACGAAGCCGAGCGTCTGGTCTGGCGCCTCCTGGCAGCGCTGGCGGGAGCGTCGGTCAGCGACGAGCGACTGGCGCTCGAATGGAGCGACGAAGGCCCGTTCGTGCGCATGCGCCTCGCGCTTCCGGCCGCACTGGCCGAGCGCGAAGGCGATGCGCTCTTCGCCATCGGCGAGGCGGGGCGCGGACAAGCCCTCAGCGCGGGCGTATTCGGCGTCGGCTTCACGCTGCGGCTCGCCTGCGCCGAAGCGGCCTCATGCGGTGGCAGCCTTCAACGCATTGCAAATGATCTTGTGCTTACGCTACCATTGTCCCGAGAAGCGAACGACATAGCCCCCGTAGCGGACCATCGCCCCTAGAGAATTGCACCCTTGGCGAACGGTGCCGGTTCAGACAGAGGAATACCAAGGCCGTGCCCGATCCCAATTTGCTCGACCCGCCTCAGGCGGGCAGCCGAGCCCGTTTCGCGGACGGATTCGGGCAGCGCTTCCTGGTGACCGTCGACACCGAGGAGGAATTCGACTGGGACAAGCCGCTCGATCGCGAAGGCCACACGCTGCTGACCGTCCCGGCGCTGCGCAAGTTTCAGGAATTCTGCGAAGGTTTCGGGGTCGTGCCGGTCTACATGGTCGACTATCCGATCGTGAGCACCCCGTTCGCAGACCAGGCGATCGGCGAAGCGGTCCGGGCCGGGCGCGCCGAAATCGGCATCCAGCTCCACCCTTGGGTCAATCCGCCCTTCGAAGAGGACGTGACCGCCTTCAACAGTTTCGTAGGCAACCTTCCCCGCCCGCTGGAAGAGGAGAAGCTGCGCCGCCTCAAGGCCCGCATCGAGGACGTGTTCGGCGTAACTCCAGTGATTTACCGAGCCGGGCGCTACGGACTCGGCCCCCGGACCGCCGCGATCCTGCAGGACAACGGCATCGCGATCGACACCTCGGTGCGCACGCATTTCGACTATGCCAGCGAAGGCGGCCCCAATTACCGGTCGCACCCGCTGCATCCCTATTGGGTGGGCGCGGAAAGGCGGTTGCTCGAACTGCCGCTCACCACGCTCTACTGGGGTCTGCTGCGCCAGCTCGGCAATCTTATCTACCCCCGCCTCTGGCGTGTCCCCCCGGTGCGCGGCATGCTCGCACGTCTCGGACTTCTCGAACGTATCCCGCTCACCCCCGAAGGCATCACTCCGCAGGAAGCCATGCGCGGCGTGGACATCGCGATCGACGAGGGACTGCCGGTTCTCGTCTTCTCGTTCCACAGCCCCTCGCTCGCGCCGGGTCATACTCCCTATGTACGCAACGAAGACGATCTCGATGCCTTGTACGACTGGTGGCGCACCCTTTTCGGCTATCTGGCCCAGCGTGACGTCGCGCCGACGAGCGTTCGCGAGATCATGTCCAGCGTGACGTTGGCCTAAAACAGTACGCGAAGAGAATTTTTGCGCATTGCGACGCTTGCCTAGCCGACCCGGCCAAGCTAACGCGGGCGTCGCCGGGCGATGCCGATATCGCCGGGCGGCACGGTTGGGGCCTGTAGCTCAGCGGTTAGAGCTGGCCGCTCATAACGGCTAGGTCGCGGGTTCGAATCCTGCCGGGCCCACCACCTTCGCCACCGCTGGCGACGGCGTGTGTCCAAAAATCGGCACCCGAAGGGTCGGGGAGTGGCGCAGTCCGGTAGCGCGCCTGCTTTGGGAGCAGGATGTCGCAGGTTCGAATCCTGTCTCCCCGACCAATTCGACAATTCCCGATATTGCGGATCAACAGCGCACCATGATCTCCATCTCAGTGGATCAGGTTCGGTGCTGCCGTACAGCGATTCGAAAATACGCACATTCGCGGCGCAAAGTGCGGGTCGCTGACAGGCAACTATAGGCAATTCCGGGGACGCCCGGTCGGACGAGTCCGGGAATAACTCAGACCAGCACAATCGGGTTCTTCAAGTTCACAATCGACATGGGCTGCGATCTTTGCCGCAAGAACGAGTTTAAAACAGAGGGCATCATCGCGGCCGACGCCAAGCTGACGGCGCGCACCAAACACTTGCCCGTCTGGGACGTGCTCTTAACCGAGCATAAGCTGCTCTGCGAAAACCAAGACATCGGCGCGGACACACGCCCTCCGGTCACCTAGGACTCGGGCGTAAACTCATAAAATTTCTTGAGGTTTGACGGCCATCCTGATTCAGAGCCCTGCATATCGGAGGGTTAGATGGCACGGCGACGTTACGAACTGACGGATCGGGAGTGGGCAATCATCGAGCCCTTGCTTCCCAACAAGCCGCGCGGCGTGGCGCGAGTAGACGATCGCCGGGTCCTCAACGGGATCATGTGGCGTTTCCGCTCTGGCGCCACCTGGGCCGAAGTGCCGGATCGCTATGGGCCCTCGACAACGTGCTACAACCGGTTCGTACGCTGGCGCAAAGCCGGCGTCTGGGACCGGCTGCTGTCAGCCGTCTCAGCCGACTACGAGGGTGATCTGGTCATGATCGATTCCACCTGTGTTCGCGTCCACCAGCATGGTGCGACGGGTAAAAGGGGGGATCCTGCGATCGTGGCATGGGACGTTCCCGGGGCGGCCTTACCAGCAAACTCCACGCTCTTGTCGATGCTCGCGGACGTCCTATCGGATTGCGACTGACCGGCGGGCAGGTCCACGACGCATGCGAGGCCGAGGCCCTGATCGAAGTCATTCCTGAAGGCGCCACTCTCCTGGGTGACAAGGGCTATGACAGCAATGCCATACGCGAGGCAGCCGCGGCTCGGGACATCTGGGCCAACATTCCCAACCGCTCCAACCGCAAAAAACGCTTCGGCTTCTCGCCGTGGCTCTACAAGCAGCGCAATCTGGTCGAACGCTTCTTTAATCGGATCAAGCAATTCCGGGGCATCGCGACGCGATACGACAAGTGCCCCGAAAACTACCTCGCCGCCATCAAGCTCGTCTGCGTACGCCTCTGGTGCGGGGCGTAATGAGTCTACGCGCTAGACCATTCGTTCACCTTCCAGGGCATCCAACGTGGACCGGCCGAGTAAGCTTTGCCGGCAATGCCCACCCCCGATTCCGGGCCGGATCGATCGAGCAGCCCCCGGTTTCGTGCGGAGAGCGGACTTGCAGCTAACGGCAGCAGAACGGGACGAGAAATGGCACGCGAAGGGCCAGCGGGCGCAGCCCGGCCGACAGGAGCGCGAGGAGTACCATGCCCAGTACCGAGGCCAGCTCGGCCGACGCGGCCGAGGCCGGTACAAAGCTGCGAAACAGCGGCTGCATCATGCTCATCGCCAACATCATGGCCAGGAACAGCAGTCCCGAACGCAGCGCGAACGTCGACCAGCGCGCGAGGATTTCCCAACGCGTGGGCTGCCCGCGGGCAAGGCCCGGCCACTGGCATACGAGCGCGACAAGCGCCATGATCGCGCTCGTCGCGGGCAAGAGCGCGAGATGGACCGCCACGCTGGCGAAAGGATCGAAGCCGGTGGACGAACAGATCGACTGCATCGTGAAATAGGCCAGAGCGCCATCGAGGCGCGCGCCGAGCACGGTTCCGCCCGCGCACAGGGCCATGTCGCGCAGCAGCCGCACCGCGGCGCTTTCGGTGCCCGCAGCGCGAAGGTCTTGCGCGAAGGAAACGTGTCCTGGCAGGAAGTTGCTCCCGTTGATCATCGCCCGTCTCTAGCCAAGCCCGCCCAGACTAGCTTTGACCCGGCGCAAAGGCCAGACAAAGCGCGGCTAATCGAGCCAGGCACGAAAAGCCGGATCGGGCACCAATGCGCCGCCGGTCGACCAGACGAGGTGGATCGCCCGCTCGCGCTCGGCGCCGATGCCGAGGCGCGCAAGCAGGGCCTCGCCCTCACCCGTGTGCAACAGGCGCACGGGACCCGAAAGACCTGCGGTTGCGGAAGGTTCGAGGCGCAGGCCCGCTTCGCGGTAAAGCCGCCGGACGTGACCAAGCAGAATGGCATCGGCTTCGGTCAGGATTCCGGCAAGATGGGTACGCATCATGTCCGCCACGAGCCGCGAGGCCTGCGTCACGGCGAGTCCGTCAGCGAGCGTCCGGCCATCGAGACCGAAATCGTAGACGCTGCGCGCCTCGTTCCTGCCGGCCAGCATCTGCACCAGCATGCAGGGCGCAGCGACTGGCTCCACGAAGAGGCAATGCACGTCCGCTCCGAAGGCCTGTCGCAGTCCCCAGGCGATGCCGCCCGGAGCCCCACCGATCCCGCATGGCAGATAGACGAAGAGCGGCCGGTCCGGCCCCACGGCCAGCCCCAGTGTCTCCAATTGTGCCTTAACTTCAGGAGCCGCTGCGGCATAGCCGAGGAAAAGTGCGGCCGAGCGCTCATCGTCAACGAAATGGGCCGCCGGATCGGCCTCGGCTTCGGCGGCGGCAAGGCGCACCGCGCTGATGTAGTCGCTCGCATGCTCGATCACCCGGGCGCCCGCCTGGCGAAGACGCTGCTTCTTCCAGGTCCTGGCATCGCGCGACATATGGACTTCGACCGAGAAACCCAGCGCCCGCCCGATCAGCCCCACGCTGAGCCCGAGGTTGCCGGTGCTGGCCACCAGCAGGCGGTGATGGCCAAGACAGACCCGCGCGCCCGCGCTGGCAAGCGCCGCGAAACCGTCGCCCGGGCGCGCCACGCCGGTCCGAATCGCCACCTCGTAGGCATGCTGCGCGACTTCATGGAAGCCACCGCGCGCCTTGACCGAACCGGCGACGGCGAGGCTGTCGTCGCGTTTGAGCACGAGCCTTGCCTCTCCGCCCAGCGTCGCCCCCGCCATCCCCGCATCCAGTTCCGTCAGCGGCGAGACGATCCCGTCCTCTCCAACGCTGTCGGGGAAGAGCGTCCGGAAGAGCGGTTGCATCGTGCGCCATCGCTCGCAGGCCTGCACGTAGTCGGAGCGCGAAAAGGCCTTCTCGCGGTCTGGAAATCCTGTGGCCTGGTAGTCCGGGTTGGCCCAGAGCACCGGGGCACTCTCGCGAATTCGGGTTTCGATCGTCACCTCGCCTACCTGCGCCAGCCCCGGCGCGAAGTCCACCAGCTTGCCCCGAGCCGGTGCGAGGCTCGTCAGCCAACGACAGGGAAACAGGCGCTCGCGACGAGATCATAAGGGAGAAAGGGCACCATCCGCTTCAGCGGAGAGGCCACGGCATGCGTGATCGTGACCGCATTGGCATTCGTATCGCCCTTGCACGTAGTGCCCGAAGCCACGCTCACCTCGCTTGTCGCGACCGTCACGCCATAGGCCGCGGCCCGCGCGACAGCGAAGGCGCGCTGCGCGTCGGAACTGGCGCAGGCGCTGTCCACCGACATGCAGCGCGCCGTCGAATAGGCGACTTCGTCGAGCGTGGACTTGGTCCAGTAGGTCAGCCCCGCCTGGATCAGACCGAAGAGAAGAACGAGGAAGACCGGCGCCACGAAGGCGAATTCGACGATCGTCGCGCCCCGCGCATCCCGTGCGAGACCACTCACGCGCCCTGGCAAGCGGATCAGTCGGTGGTTCTCGGTCCTCATGGCTATTGCAGACGCACCGTTGTCGCCTGCGACAGCCTGGCACCCGAAAGCAGGCTCTGCGGGACGAGCACCGGCGTGTAGCTCTGCGAAGCGCGGATCGTGAGGTAATAACCCGCTACCGAATTCGCGGTCACGTTGTTGCCGGTGCACGTCGCCCCGCAGGTAAACGAGGTATAGGTCGCATCGCTCCGCAGGCACGCGCAAGTCCGATTGGTATTGGTGCAAGCCCCCTCCTCCCCGTTGCACGAAACGCTGACCGCGAGGTCCTGGTTCTCGGCCATGTTGCGCACGTAGGCGGGAAGATTGGCGAAATCGACGTTTTCACCCGCGTTGAACGCGCGCACCGCCGCCGCCGAGATCGCCTCGTTGATCGAGCCGCGCGCGATGTAATACCCGCCGAAGTCGAGCGCGACCATGATCAGCACGAACAGGACGCTCGTCCAGGCCGCGAATTCGGTAAGCGCGATACCCGCATGATCATCGCGCAGGCGAACGAGCGCAGATCGCGCGTTGTCGATCCAAAGAGCCATCATTTCACCAGTTTGATCGCGCTGTTGCCACTGCCACTGTTGGCATCGATCACCGTCTGGCAGGCCGTGCCCGCCGCCGCGCCGCCGGTCATCTTGATGTAGTTGGCGATAAGCGTGAAACAGGCCCCCGAACCTGACGTCGAGTTGCCCCCGGCCATCTTGATCTGCGCATTGGGAAAGTGCACCGCGCCCTGGAAGTCGTTGGCGCTGCCCCCGGTCCAGTCAACGTTGTCGCCGGTGGTGCTGTCGATGAGGAGATCGGCAAGGTAGCTGCCCGAAAGCGTACTGGTCGATGCCACCAGCTTGGTCTTGGCGCCACCCGAAAGGCTGAAGGTGTCGTTGAGCACGAAGGTCACGTCGACGCCGGCCATGTCATATCCCGAGACCGAGACTCCTTCGAGGGTGTTGCCGTAGGTCTGCCCCGTCAGCGACGAGGTATAGGGCCAGGTCGTGCCGCCCGTGCCGTTCACGAAGGATCCGTCGATCGTATAGCGTCCCTTGCCGAACAGCGCCGAACCCGCGATCTTCATGTCGCCATTGATGTAGTGGTTCGCCGTCGCGCCGAAGACGATGCGGCTACCGCCCGCCGTCGTGATGTCGCCGTTGGCGCTGAACTTGCCATCGCCCATGATCATCACCGCCGAGCCCGACAGCGTGATCGCGTCGTCGGCGTTGTCCGGCCCGATATAGACATCGCCCGTGCCCAAGGCCATCGCGCTGCCACCGCCCACGCTGACGCCCTTGGTCGCGACGAACGTGCCCTCGCCCAGAAGCATGGTGCTGCCACCCGAAATCGCCACACTTGCAAACGTGTGCTTGCCCACCCCCATGGTCAGGGTCGAGCCGCCCGACAGGCTCAGATCGCCGTTGACCACGACATCGCCCGCGCCCTTGGTGTTGGTGCCGGCAAACTTGATCGTGTTGCTGGCCCCGATCCACAGCACGCCCTTGCCGATCGTCACCCCGCTCGACCCGGTGCTGAATCCGCCGTTCACGTAGAGATTGTCGTCACCGAAGGTGAGCGTGTTGCCGCTGTTGGACAGGCCCGAGTTGATGTAGATGTTCGAGCCGCTCGCGAACTTGACGGTAAGGCCGCCGCTGATCGAAAGGCTGCCGATGCAGTAGGTCCCGGCGGGCACCGTGTACGTTGCCGTGCTGGCGTTGAAATAGGAATAGTAGGGGCTGCTGGCGCTGGGGCTGTAGGTCAGCTTCCAGTCGACGGGCGTCCCGCATGTCGAGGTCGTCGGACTGCTCGGCGAAGGGATCGCATCGTAGCTGCCGAGCAAGGCGCGCGCCGCGTTGAGCGTGGCATCGTCGGCCCAGGGGTCGACGAGGGTCGTACTGGAATTGACGAGCTTGCTGGCGATATTCCCATTGTACGAGGGGTAGTTGTACGATCCGGCATAGCGCGCCGAATTGGCCGTGATGTACCCCCATGTCTGCGTGATGTCGCCGCCTCCCGCGATCACGTCGCTGGCGACGATCCCCGTCGATTCCATGTCGATCGAACCCACCGCCGCGACCGAACAGTTCGGCGCGTTGATCGAGGCGCCCCCGTTCATGGTTAGGGCATCGTCGTCGCTCGACAATGCGAGGAAGCAAGGCGCGGCCCAGTCGTTCTCTCTTGCGAGCGAGGCATAGGCGCTCGACGTCACCGCATATGTGCCCGTAAAGCCCAGTACGCGCGCCAACGTGAACGGCACGCGCGAGGTCACCGTCACCTTGACCGCACTATCACCCGAGGAAGGATAGTCGTCGATCACTTGCGCGGTGACTGTTGCCGTGCCGACCCCGTTGACGCGCCCCAGGTCGTCGGCCGTGGGTTGCAGCACCGCGACGTCCGGATCCGCCTTGTAGGCCATAGCCGCTGCGAGCGCGGCCATGTCGGCGGCGCGCTGGTTGACGATGCGCTCCTCGATGCCGCGATTGACGTCAAAGGCGAGCCCGATGCTGCCGAAGACGACCGGAAGCGACAGCCCGACGATGAGGCCGATGCCCCCTCGCCGATCCGTTCGCAGTCGCTTCAACCATCCTGCGCAGAGCCGCACCATCAAATCCATTCCAAACGCCAAAATTTTCAGAGCCCAAGTCGCATACAAAGGTTAATCAACATTTCATAAATCCCGGTACTTACCGAATTTTTGCGAATGGGGGCGACCGCACGCATACAATTTTACAACCGACCAACGACAAAGCGAAATTTCCCTGGAACCAAGCCCGGCACCGCGCGTTACCCGTCTCGATCTGATCAGCTGAAACCGGGTCCCTCCCGCGGTTCGAGGGCCTCTTGAGAGTATTTATGGCCATCGCGCGCGCACTGGATTCCCGCTCTTTCCTCTACACGATCCTAGGCATCATGCTGGCCGCGACTGCCGTCGCGGACTGCACGTTCCCGCTCGGCATGGCGATCTGGGTCCTCTACCTGATCCCCACGACGCTGTCCTATCTCGCGCCGAACCGCCTCGCCCCTCCGGTGGTGGCGATCGTCGCCTGCGTGCTCATCGTGGTCGGGTTCTCGCTCGCACCTGAGAACGCCTCGGACGACTTCGCCTTCGTCAATCGGACCCTTGCCTGCATCACCAACCTGCTGCTCGCAGGAATGGGCACCGCATTCATCTCGCTGCGCAACGCCAACCGTTTCGAGCAGCATTTGCGCGAGGCGGAGACCGAGCTTTCCCGCCTGCTCCAGGGCAACCTCTCGCTGGCGGACGTGGGCGGACGCACCCTCAACTTCCTCGCCCGCACTTTCGGGGCGAGCGCGGCAATCCTCTACGTCAACGACGACGGGGTCTATCGCCGCATCGCCAGCTACGCCGTGCCCGAGACGGCCGGCGTTCCCGACACCATCGAGCGTGGCGACGGACTGATGGGCGAAGTCATGGCCGACGGGCATCCGATCACCGTGACCCACATCCCGGCCGGGTACATCGCCTTCGGCTCCGCGCTCGGCGCCGCGCAGCCCGACCGGCTGGTGATCGGGGCGGCAACGATCGACGGACGCGTCAACGGCCTCATCGAGGCGGCCTTCCTCGACCAGCCCGGCTCGCTCTACGAGGAGGTCCCCGAGTTCCTCGAGCGCATCGCGGGCATGCTCGGCGTCGCGCTGCGCGCCGCGAAGTACCGCGCGCGGCTCGAGCACCTGCTTTCGGAGACCCAGCAGCAGGCCGAGGAGATGCAGAACCAGAGCGAGGAGCTGCGCGCCACCAACGACGAGCTCGAAGCGCAGACCAAGCTGCTCCAGACCTCGCAGGCCCAGCTCGAACAACAGCAGGCCGATCTCGAGCACTCGAACGCCCAGCTCGAGGAACAGACCGCTTCGCTCGAAGCCCAGCGCGACGAACTGACCCGCGCTCAGTCGCGCCTGCGCGGCCAGGCCAGGGAACTCGAACAGGCGAGCCGCTACAAGTCCGAATTCCTCGCCAACATGAGCCACGAATTGCGCACCCCGCTCAATTCGCTGCTGATCATGGCGCGCCTCCTCGCTGACAATCGCAGCGGCAATCTCCACGAAGAGCAGGTCCGCTTCGCGCAGACCATCGAGACCTCGGGCAACGACCTGCTGACGCTCATCAACGACGTGCTCGACATCGCCAAGATCGAGGCCGGCCGCATCGATCTCGAAGCGCGCCCGATCGCCATCGACGAGCTCCTTTCCAAGTTGCACAACACCTTTGCCACCTCGGCTTCGGAAAAGAGCCTCGCCTTGCGAGTCGAGCGCCAGCCTGGCGCGCCCGAGACGATCGAGACGGATTCGCTCCGCCTCGAACAGGTGCTCAAGAACTTCCTGTCGAACGCCATCAAGTTCACCGATGCGGGGGAAGTCACCCTCGAAGTCGCGCCGGCGCCGGACGATGGCCTGGCCTTTACCGTACGCGACACCGGCTCGGGTATTCCCGAAGACCAGCAGGACGCGGTCTTCGAAGCCTTTCGCCAGGCCGACGGCGGGATCGCCCGCAAGTACGGCGGCACCGGCCTTGGCCTTTCCATCTCGCGCGAACTGGCCATTCTCCTGGGCGGCACGATCACGCTGGAAAGCCAGCCCGGCAAGGGCAGCGCCTTCACGCTGACGGTGGGGCGCACGCTTCCCGAACAGCCGCAATCAGGCGCGCACACCCCTTCGGACAGCCACCGCGCGACCCGCGCATCGGGCATGGCCTTCCCCACGAGCAAGCCCGCCCCCGCGTCCGCCCCCGCGCTTGCCCCCAAGCCGCTGATCCCCGACGACCGCGAGACGCTCAGCGGTGATTCGCGCACCATCCTGGTGGTCGAGGACGACCCCGCCTTCGCACAGATCCTGGCCGACATCGCGCACGAAGTCGGCTTCCAGTGCCTGATCGCGGGCACCGCCGACGAAGGCGCCCTACTCGCGCGGCAATACCTGCCTCAGGCCGTCATCCTCGACATGCACCTGCCCGACCACACCGGGCTTTCGGTGCTCGACCGCATCAAGCGCGACACCCGCACCCGCCACATCCCGGTCCACATCGTCTCGGCTGACCACGACGACCACGACGCGCTAGCCAGCGGCGCGGTGGGATACCTGTTCAAGCCCGTCGCGCGCGAGACGCTGGTGACGATGCTCGAAGGCCTCGAGGCGCGCATGGCCCAGCGCCTGCGCCGCGTGCTGGTGGTCGAGGACGACGCTACCCAGGCCGACGCGATCCACCAGCTCCTCGCCAGCCGCGATGTCGAGACGGTCGATGTCCAGACCGCCGCGGACTGCCTCGAACGCCTCGGCAACGACACCTTCGACTGCATGGTGCTCGACCTTAATCTGCCCGACATGACCGGGCTCGACCTGCTCGAACGGCTCTCGCACGACGAGAGCGTCGGCTTCCCGCCGGTCATCGTCTACACCGGGCGCGACTTGTCCTCCGAGGAGGAGATGCGCCTGCGCCGCTATTCCAAGTCGATCATCATCAAGGGCGCCAAGAGCCCCGAGCGCCTGCTCGACGAGGTCACCCTGTTCCTCCACCAGGTCGTCTCCGACCTGCCCGACGAAAAGCAGAAGCTGCTCGCCCGCTCGCTCGGCCGCGATGCCGCGCTCGAAGGTCGCCAGATCCTCGTCGTCGAAGACGACATCCGCAACGTCTACGCGCTGACTTCGGTGCTCGAACCCCACGGCGTCAACGTGCGGATCGCGCGCAACGGCCTCGAGGCGCTCTCCGAACTGGCGCGTTCGGCCGATAGCGACGGGGCCCCGGTCGACCTCGTGCTGATGGACGTGATGATGCCCGAGATGGACGGCCTCACCTGCATGCGCGAGATCCGCAAGCAGGCCGAGTGGACCTCGCTCCCGATCATCGCGCTCACCGCCAAGGCGATGGAGCGCGACCACCGCGAGTGCCTCGATGCAGGCGCGAACGATTACCTGCCCAAGCCGCTCGACATCGACAAGCTGCTCAGCCTCGTGCGCGTGTGGATGCCCCGCCCGTGACCGTCATGCGCAGCGACGATACCGTTGAGGACATTGAGCTCGACCTCCTGATCGAGGCCATCTGGCGCCGCTACCAATACGACTTTCGCGACTATTCCCGCGCCTCCGTGCTGCGCCGCCTCCAGCGCGCGCAGGCGCATTTCGGGCATACCAACCTCTCCGGATTACTCGACCGGATCCTCCACCAGAGCGAGTGCCTGCCCGAACTGATCGGGTTCCTGACGATCCAGGTCAGCGACATGTTCCGCGACCCCGAATACTTCCGCGCGATCCGCGAGAAGGTCGTACCGCACTTGCGCACCTGGCCCTCGATCAAGGTGTGGATCGCAGGCTGCGCCAACGGCGAGGAATTCTATTCGCTGGCAATCCTCTTTCGCGAGGAGGGCCTCGAAGACCGCACGCTGTTCTACTGCACCGACATCAACACCGAGGCCCTTTCGCGGGCGAAAGCCGGCATCTTCGAGATCGACCGCCTCCCGGGCTTCTCGCGCAACTACCGCGAGGCCGGCGGCAAGGGCTCGCTCGCCGATTATTACACCGCCAGTTACGGCGTGGCGCGCTTCGACCCCACCTTGCGCAACCGGGTGGTCTTCGCCGACCACAACCTGGCAAGCGACGCGGTCTTCTCCGAGGTCCACTTCGTCTCCAGCCGCAACGTGCTGATCTACTTCGACCGCGCCTTGCAGGACCGCGCGCTCGGGCTCTTTGCCCGCTCGCTGCCGCCGGGCGGCTTCCTCGGACTAGGCTCGAAGGAGACCGTGCTGTTCTCGCCCGAGCGTGACAATTTCGCCGATTTCGCCCCCGAGGAAAAGGTCTGGCGCCGCCGCGCCCATTCAACCCAGGAGGTCGCCTATGCCGAATGAGCCGATCAAGATCCTTGCCGTCGACGACGTGCAGGAAAACCTGATCGCCCTCGAAGCCGCGCTCGATCAGCCCGGCGTCGAACTGGTCACGGCGAGCTCGGGCTTCGACGCGCTCGAATACCTCCTGCGCGATGACTTCGCGCTCGCTCTGCTCGACGTGCAGATGCCGGGGATGGACGGCTTCGAACTGGCCGAGCTGATGCGCGGCACCGAACGCACGCGCGGCATCCCGATCATCTTCCTGACCGCCGTTGCCACCGACGAGCGGCGCAAGTTCCGGGGCTTCGAGGCGGGCGCGGTCGACTACCTGCTCAAGCCCCTCGACATCATGATCCTCAACTCCAAGGTCGCGGTCTTCGTCGAGCTGGCCCGCCAGCGGCGCGAGATCGCCGACCAGCGCGACGCCCTGGGTGCGGCGCTCGGGCGTCTGCGCGCCTATGGCGACAATTCGCTGCTTTCGACCATCGAGATCGACGCGGACTTGCGCATCCTCAACTGGTTCAAGGGCGCCGAGCGCACGATGGGCTACCACGCCCAGGACATGATCGGCCAGCAGCTCGCCAGCGCGCCATTTCTTATCGACGAGGACCTTCCTGCGACGATCAATGCGATTCACGCGCTGCTCGAGAACGGCGGCGGGCGCGCCGTGCAGGACCACCGCTTCCGCCGGTCGGACGGCGCGCGGCGTGAGGGCGAATGGTACGCGACCGCACTGCCCGCCTGCGGACGTACACCCGCCAGCGTCATGCTCTCGATGATCGACGTGACCGAGCGCCGCCGCGCCGAACGCACCCAGCGCCTGCTTATCGGCGAGCTCAACCACCGGGTGAAGAACACCCTTGCCACGGTCCAGGCAATCGCCTCGCAGGGGTTTCGCCACGCCCGTTCGCCCGAGGAATTCCAGGAAGCCTTCTCGGGCCGGATCCAGGCACTTTCGCGCGCGCATTCGCTGCTCAGCGCCACGACCTGGGACAGCGCCAGCCTGCGCCACCTGATCGCCGACCAGGTCGCGATCGGCACGATCGGCGAGGACCGGCTGGACCTCTCCGGACCCGACGTCGACCTGCCGCCCGAAGTCGCGCTGCGTTTCTCGCTGATCCTCCACGAACTGGCGACCAACGCCAACAAATACGGCGCGCTTTCCAACGAGAACGGCACCGTCGCACTCACCTGGACCCGCCAGGGCGAGTGGCTCTCGCTGGTCTGGAAGGAGCGCGGCGGTCCGCGCGTCGCCCCGCCCACCCGGCGCGGCTTCGGCTCGACCCTGATCGAGGGCAGCCTCGCGTCCGACGGCGCCCGGATCGTGGCGGACTATGCCCCCGACGGGGTGTGCTGGCAGCTCGAAGTCCCGCTCGTCACCGGCTCGGAACCCGAAGCGCAGGCACGGACAGCCCCAACACCGCCCCCGTGCGAACCCTCCCCTCTTCCCGAGCCTGAGATCAGTTTGGCCCCCACCGCGGGCGAACCGGCCGCACCGGCCCCGTCCAGCGACGCACTGGCGAACCAACCCGCCCCTGCCGCACCTGCCGCACCGGCCGCCAGCCTGGAGAACCTGCGCATCCTCATCGTCGAGGACGAACCCCTCGTGGCGATGGAGCTGGCCATGGAGATCGAGGACAACGGCGGCATTCCGATCGGCCCGGCCTCCTCGTGCGAACAGGCCATCAACATCATCCGCGAAGTGTCCCCCGACATCGCGCTGCTCGACGGCAATCTCAACGGCGAACGCATCGATCCGGTCGCCGACGCCCTCGCCGCGAAGGCAACCCCCTTCGCATTCGTCAGTGGTTACGACCGCCAACACCTGCCCACCGCGCACAGCCATCGCCCGATGCTCGCCAAGCCGTTCCTGGGCCGCGAGGTCCACGCCGTGATCGCCGCCCTCGCGCACGAGATCTCCGACACGGCGAGCTGAACTCCCCGCGGGAGAACAGGGTTAACTTTCGACCTTCCGAGGATCGGTCGAACCCTCTGCTTGCATCCAAGGAAAAGGGTTACTCGCAAGGCTCCAGAGTGCGCATGGAAGGGGAACCTTCCACCTCGTTTCCCGTTTGACCGAGGCCCCGCCCGCCGCTGCGGGCGAGACGCGCAAGGAGCAGTCACGATGCACGATGGCCCACGCCCCCTGAGTTCCCCATCTTCCTCCTCGCGCGCCGCGTCGCCGCTGGACCCCTCCTTGCGGCGGCAACTGCATGGGCCGATCCTGCCCATGGACGAGCCGGGATTGATCGCGCGCCTCATGCGCTATCTCCGGCCGTTCTGACAGGCCGCAGCCCCGTCACGCAGATTCCCGCCACGCCGATTGATGACGCGAAGCCGCGGTTGGCCTAGACACCGGTCATGACCTCTCGCCCTCCTCCCCGCGTGCTCTTCGTCTGCCTTGGCAACATCTGCCGCTCGCCGCTGGCCGAGGCCGCCTTGCGCGACGCGGCCGAGCGAGCGAGCGTGGCGCTTACAATCGATTCGGCCGGGACCGGCTCCTGGCACGTCGGCAAGGGGCCCGATCCGCGCTCGCGCGCCGAGGCCTTGCGCCACGGGATCGACATTGCCCACTACCGCGCCCGCCAGGTCACGCGCGGCGACTTCGAGCGCTTCGACCACATCATCGCGATGGATCGCCAGAATCTCGCCGATCTCGAGGCGATGGCGCCAAGCGGAGCCGGCGTCCGCCTCTCGCTCCTGCTCGACCATGTGGCAGGCCTCGAGGGCGAGGACGTCGAGGATCCCTACTACGGCGGCGCCGAAGGCTTCGCGACGACCTGGGACCAGGTTCGCCGCGCTGCCGATACGCTGCTACGCGAACTGTCCGCTTCGGACTGACCGCCGCCCTGCATCCGCGCTCAGAAACGGCGCATCCAGTACTGCATCGGCTTGGGGCTCTCGTGCGCCTCGCCATGCTCCTTCCAGGCCAGTTCGGTCAGCAGGCCTTCGACTTTCGCGTAGCCCCGCTTGCGCCAGAATTCGTCGAGCGGGCGGTAATCGACGGGTCGCTCGCGATGATCCTCGGGCCGCATGACCGCCGCGAAAGTCGCGGCCGTTGCCCCCCGGGCCTTCGCCTCGCGCTCGCGCGCGTCGAAGAAGGCATGGCCTATCCCTTGCCCGCGATATTCGGGCAGGAGCACCGATTCGCCGAAGTAGAAGAGGCGCCCGGTATCGAGCCCGCGCGCCTCGAAGGGCGCCCGAAACGCGGCCTTCTGGCCGGCCATGGGCGAGGCCGTCGCCATCCCGACGGCCCTCTCACCCACACACGCGGCGATCACCACACTTCCCGGCTCGGCGACGAATTCGCGCAGATAGCTGCGCTCGTAGGCCATGTCGCCATCGTAGAGATAGGGCCAGGCGGCGAAGACCTCCATGCGCAGCGCCGCAAGGCTTTGCGCCATGCCAAGCACTTGCTCGCCTTTCAGCACCTGCACTTCGATCGCCATCGCGCCCTGCTCCCCATCCCGAAAATCACGAGGCTGCGCCCGCCGCGCGCCGAAGCAAAGCGCAAGGCGAGCCGTCATGCAATCGCGGCGTTTGATTTTGGGTCCGGTTGCTTTATATGCGGCCCGTGAACGACCCCGGTCCGCGCTGTCGTGAAGCGACGCCAGAGCCGGGGTTTGCTCTTTCCATTTTGCTCTATTTCACGTTGCAAGGATCACCCGAATGACCCGTCGCCGCCAGATTTACGAAGGCAAGGCCAAGATCCTGTACGAAGGCCCCGAGCCCGGTACCCTGATCCAGTACTTCAAGGACGACGCCACCGCCTTCAACGCCCAGAAGAAGGGCACGATCCAGGGCAAGGGCGTGATCAACAACCGCATCAGCGAGTACGTGTTCACGCGCCTCAACCACATCGGCGTGCCCAACCACTTCATCCGTCGCCTCAACATGCGCGAGCAGCTCGTGCGCCAGGTCGAGATCATCCCGATCGAGGTGGTCGTGCGCAACGTCGCGGCTGGCTCGATCTCCAAGCGCCTGGGCATCCCCGAGGGCGAGATGCTGCCGCACACGCTGATCGAGTACTGCTACAAGGACGACGCGCTGGGCGATCCGCTCATCGCCGAGGAACACATCGCGTGCTTCGGCTGGGCCAGCAACGAGGAGATGCAGGACATCTCGGCCATGGCGATCCGCGTGAACGACTTCATGGCGGGCATGTTCGCGGCAATCAACATCCGCCTCGTCGACTTCAAGCTCGAGTTCGGCCGCATCTGGGACGGCGACTTCAGCCGCGTGATCCTCGCCGACGAGATCAGCCCCGACGGCTGCCGCCTGTGGGACATGACCTCGGGCGAGAAGCTCGACAAGGACCGCTTCCGCCGCGATCTGGGCGGTGAGGAAGAGGCCTACCAGGAAGTCGCACGTCGCCTCGGCCTGCTCCAGGACGATGGTGGCCCGAGCGAAGTCTTCGACCTCACGCAGCACCGCAAGCTGCGCGGCAAGTAAGCTATTTCATACAACCCCCAGGGATTGTAGAACGAAAACGCCCTCGCTCCCAAACGGAGCGGGGGCGTTTTCGTTAAGCATTCGCGAATTCGGCGCACGCCCCCGCAAGCAAAGAAAATTCACCGCCAAATACATTTCGCGAGGTTCACGACACTTGCGCCCGAAAGTTACCCCAGCCCGACGACACATGAAAAGTCGCACACCGGCCATCGCGGCCATCAGATATCGCATGATTAAATACCATTAACTGAAAAAGCGCATTTGCCGCGAGAATTCTACTGGAAAATCAGGCGGCAAACGTTTGCCGGCTTGAGATGGTTATGAAATTTTCAAGAAACCTGGGGCATCTACTGCCCGTCGGGGCGCTGGCCCGCCGATCTTCGGCGCGGTCTGAAAGCCGGGCAATGAGAGGGAATTCGTGGGTCTTGCGTCCAAGACAGTCTGCCGATTGAGAGCGGTCGGCCAACGCCTGCTCGCGTCCGAACAGGGCAGCATCTACGTGATGTCGGCCGTAGCCCTCCTGGTGATCATCGCCGCGATCGGCGGCGGGGTCGAGATGGCCCGCGCCTACCAGGTCAAGAACCGCCTCCAGAACGCCTGCGACGCGGCCGCCCTTGCCGGTCGCCGCGCGGTCGACGTCAATGGCTACGATACGAGTGCCCAGGCCCAGACCGACAAATTCTTCGGTGCGAACTTCAACGCCGCCACCGAAGGGGTGACGGCATCGGCGTTTGATTCCTCGTCCGAAGACGACGGCGTGACCGTGACCGGCAATGCCAGCGCGACGCTGCCCCTCGTGCTGATGCCGATCTTCGGCTTCGAAACGATCACGGTAAGCGCAGACTGTTCGGCGACCGAGGGCATCGGCAACGTCGATGTGACCTTCGTGCTCGACACCACCGGGTCGATGACCAGCAACAACGTGACCGGCACGAACACGACCCGCCTCTCGGCCCTGCGCACGGCGATGAAGGACTTCTACACCGTGCTCGACAACGCGGTGACCGGATCGAGCGCGCGGGTGCGCTATGCCTTCGTGCCCTACAGCACCACGGTCAATGTCGGGCACCTGCTCTACAACCTCGACCCCGATTACCTTGTCGACACCTGGGGCATCCAGTCGCGCGTGGCCCGCTTTGAAACCACCACGACGCAGACCTACAGCTACACGACTTCGACCAAGTCCTCGTCCAACGGCTGGGGCGGCGGCGGCACGAGCACCAGCTCTGGCACGGCCGCGATGCCTATTACGGAGGAGGCTTACTATTCCACGCCCAACGGGAGTGCCACGTCCTATTCGGGAAGCTACGCCAGCCTGCCCGCCTGCCTCACCGCGATGCCCGACGACACCGCCTGGTCGAACAACGGCTCAACGTCGAGTTCGAGCGGTACCGGGACTACGGGCACCTATACCAGGACCTCCCAGCCGCAGATCATGACCTCGTACACCTGCTACCGCAGCGGGGACGTCTACTACGTCTACGCGTACAAGTCGTATCGTTACTATTACACCTACGCCTATGCCACCAGCAGCACGGTCACCTCGAACAACAAGACCACGACTTACACCGCCACCCCCGGAACCACGACGGCCACGACGACGAGCTACGACCATTTCGATTACAAGGTGGTGAAGTACGACACGTCCTCATTCAAGGCCTTCAATTCGGTGACCACCGCGACCGGGAACAGCGGCGCTGCGGTCTCGACGACCTGGGATGGCTGCATCGAGGAACGCTACACGGTTTCGAACGCCGATCCCGAGTACAGCTCGTCCTCGGACCGGATCACTCCCACCGACGCGCTCGATCTCGATATCGACAGCGCGCCGACTTCGGAGGACGCCACCAAGTGGGCCCCGCTCTGGGACATCGGCTATTACCGCTCGTCAAGCAGTTCGGTGGTGGCGACGAGCGGATCGAGCACGTACTACGCTTGTCCGTCCGCCGCGCGGGCGCTTTCCGAGATGACCGAAACGGCCTTCGACGCCTATGCCGATGGGATGACCTCGGGAGGCAACACCTACCACGACATCGGCATGCTCTGGGGCGCCCGCCTCAGTACCCCGGACGGGATCTTTTCCTCGGTGGTCAACGAGGCTCCCTCGAACGGGCAGAGCGTCTCGCGCCACCTCATCTTCATGACCGACGGCGAGCCGCAGCCGCTCAGCACCTACCATCAGGCCTATGGCACCGAGAAGAACGACAAGCGCGTGACTTCGGACGGCAGCGACGACAAGGACTACCACCAGGCGCGCTTCCGGGCGCTGTGCGACGCGGTCAAGGCCAAGGGCATCCGCATCTGGGTAATCGGCTTCGCCACCGACCTTACCGACGACCTCACCTATTGCGGCTCGGAAAGCAGCATCTACACGGCCAACACCGTCGACGAGCTCAACACCGCCTTCCAGACGATCGCCAAGCAGATCGGCGAATTGCGGCTCTCGCAATGAAGCGCCCCGACCTCTCGTGCAAGAAGGGCGCCGCGGCGGTCGAGCTGGCCTTCGTCGCGCCGGTCTTCCTCGTCCTGATCCTGGGCCTCATGGACATCGCCCAGATGCTCTACGTGCGCGCGATGCTGCACGGCGCGATCGAGGAGACCGGCCGCGCCAGCACGACCGAGGACGCCGACACCGACAGCCTCGACAGCGCGCTCCAGGCCTCGGTCAAGCCGGTCGCCCCCGACGCCACCTTTACGCTTAACCGCGAGAGCTACTACGACTTCACCGACGTGGGCCGCGCCGAAAAGTTCACCGATGCCAACAGCAACGGCACCTGCGACAAGGGCGAGACCTATATCGACGAGAACGGCAACAGCCAGTGGGACGCGGACATCGGCGTCAGCGGCAACGGCGGGGCAGACGACATCGTGGTCTACACCGCCAGCGTGAGCTACACCCCGTTCTTCCAGTTCCCGTTCTACACGATCGGCGACGGGCGCTTCACCGTCTCGGCCAAGACCGTGCGCAAGAACCAGCCTTTCACCTCGCAGACCAGCTACAGCACGACGACGGGGACCTGCTCGTGAGCCGCCCGGCGCCGGGACGGCTTGCCCGCCAGCTGCTGCGTGCGCGTTCGGGCCTCGCCATGCTCGAGTTCGCGCTGGTGCTGCCGGTCATCCTTCTCGTCGGGCTCTACGGCGCCGAACTCACCAACATGGCCGTCGTGCGCATGATGGTGAGCCAGATCGCGCTCTCCACCGCCGACAACGCCTCGCGCATGGAGCAGACCGACAACAGCGGAACGGCGCCCACGGTCACCGAGACCGACATCGAATCCGTACTGACCGGCGCCGTCCTCGAAGGCAGCGCGATCTCGCTTGCCGATAATGGCCGGGTCATCCTTTCCAGTCTCGAGGTCAAGGACGGCACCACCAGCACGCAGATCATCCACTGGCAGCGCTGCACCGGCAGCCTCGCCCTCGATTCCCAGTACGGCCTCCAGGGCGAGACCGTGACCAGCATGGGCAGCGGCGCGAACGCGGTCACGGCCGATGCAAACGACGCCGTCATGTTCGTCGAAGTCTACTACCGCTACACCGGCCTCTTCGGGTCAACCTTCGTGGCCCCCTTCACGCTGCATCGCGAAGGCGCCTTCCTCATCCGCGACGACCGCGACCTCGACAGCCTGTCCGGCACGAAGACCACGGGCTGCTGAGCGACCGCGGCACGCAGGCCACGCCCTGCCCCTGGCCTGGACCGTCGGCCTTGGCAAGCGCCGACGCTTCGGGCACTAGCCGCCGGATGAGATTGCCTATCCTGCCGGTCGCGCTTGTCCTACTCCTGCCCACGCCCTTGGTGGCGCATGCGGATGAGGCAAGGCATCTCCCGGTGGCCGAGGCGAGCTCGCCAGGCCCGCGCACAGATCAGGCCTGGGCGTTCGAGGCCAGCGACATCCCGCTCGACCCGGCGTTTCGCACCGGCCGCCTCGCCAATGGCCTGCGTTACGTGATCCGCCATAATGCCTACCCGTCGGGCACCGGGGTGCTGCGCATGAATGTCGAGACCGGTTCGCTTAACGAGACACCCGCCGAACGCGGGCTCGCGCACTTTCTCGAGCACATGGCCTTCAACGGCTCGCGCAAGGTGCCCGAAGGCCAGATGATCCCGCTGCTCGAGCGCAACGGCCTTGCCTTCGGGGCCGACACCAACGCCTCGACCAGCTTCGAGCGCACGACCTACAAACTCGACCTGCCGCGCAGCGATCCGACCCTGCTCGACACCGCACTCATGCTGATGCGCGAGACCGCGAGCAATCTCACGATCACGCCTGGCGCGGTCGCGCGCGAACGCGGCGTGATCCTTTCCGAGATGCGCGACCGCAACACCTACGCGTTTCGCAACACGCTCGAGAGCTTCCGCTTCCTTTACCCGGAGGCGCGCTTCGTCGACCGCTTTGCGATCGGCACGCCCGAAACCATAGCCGCCGCCACAAGCAAGAGCCTGCGCGCGCTCTACGAACGCGAATACGTGCCCGCCAACGTGACGCTGGTGATCGTTGGCGATTTCGACGTCGACGCGGTCGAGAAGGACATCCAACAGCGTTTCGGCGACTGGGCCGCTCCCTCGCCCGGACCCCAGCCGAGCGCCGGCCCGGTTTCGCCCGAGGACGCCGGGCGCACCGACATCTACCTCGATCCCTCGGTGTCCGAGCGGCTGACCATTGCGCGCAGCGGCCCCTGGCTCGACGAGCCCGACACCGTGGCCCAGCGGCAGGAAAATCTCCTGCGCATCGTCGGCTACCAGATCGTCAATCGCCGCCTGCAACGTCTGGCCCGCCTTGCCGAGCCGCCGTTTCGCGGCGCGGGCTACGGCACCGGAGACGTGTTCAAGGCGGCGCGCACGACACGCCTGGTGGTCGACACCACCGACGGGGGCTGGCGCAAGGGCCTCGCGGCCGCCGTCGCCGAATACCGCCGTGCGCTGGCTCAGGGTTTCACCGAGGGCGAGGTCGCCGAACAGCTTGCGGACATACGCCAGTCGCTCGAGGTCGCGGCACGCTCGGCCGACACGCGCAGCAACGCGGCGCTGGCCGCCGCCGCGCTCGATCTCGTCACCGACCGCAAGGTCCCATCCACCCCGCAATCGGCGCTCGCGCGCTTCATCGCCTTCGAACCCGCCATCACGCCCGATGCCGTGCTTGCTGCGATGAAGCGCGAGGCGCTCGCGCTCGACAACCCGCTGATCCGCTTCGAAGGCCGCAAGGCCCCCGAAGGCGGTGCAAAAGCACTGCGTGGAGCCTACGAGGAGGCCATGGCCGCACCGCTCGCCAAAGCCGCCACCGAGAGCGCGACGCCGTTCGCCTACACCGAATTCGGCACTCCCGGAACAATCGTCAGCGACCATCGCGAGCCGCAACTGGGCATCCGCGAAATCCGCTTTGCCAACGGCGTCATGCTTAACCTGCACAAGTCCGATCTCGAAAAGGACAAAGTGCGCGTCGAAGTTTCGGTGGATGGCGGCAGCCGGCTTGAGACCAGAGGCGATCCCACCGCAACCGAGATGGCCTCGTTCCTCCCCCAGGGCGGCCTTGGCAAGCACAGCCGCGACGAACTCGACACCCTATTTGCCGGCCGTTCGCTCAGCTTCGATTTCCAGGCGAGCACCGATGCCTTCGTCTCGCGCGCGGCGACCACCCCGGGCGATCTCGGACTGCAACTCGAACTGATCGCTGCGCTCATCACCGATCCGGGCTACCGGCCCGAGGGTGAGGTCCAGTACCACCAGGCGATCGCCACCTACTTCGCGCAGATGCGCGCCACGCCCTCTTCCGCGCTTCAGGCGGACCTTGGAGGGATTCTTTCCGGCGACGATCCGCGCTTCACCCTCCAGCCTCCCGCAACATATGCCGGGCTGACTTACGCCCGGCTCAAGCAGGCGATCGGCGAGCGGCTTGCCCATGGCGCAGTCGAGATCGCACTCGTCGGCGACTTCGACGAAGACACCGCCATCGCGCAAGTCGCGCGCACCTTCGGCGCACTCCCCCAGCGCGAGAGCGAATTCGGCACCTTTGCCGACCAGCCGCCCCGCCGCTTCACGCAGGATCGTTCGCCGCGCGTGCTCCACCACACCGGCGCGCGCGACCAGGCCCTGCTGCGCCTGACCTGGCCGACGCGCGACGATGCCGACCCGGAAGAGACCCTCGCGCTCGAACTGCTCGAGAGGGTCATGCGCGTGCGCCTGACCGACAGTCTGCGCGAAGCGATGGGCAAGACTTATTCGCCCGGCGCCTCAAGCTCGCTTTCGCGTTTCTGGAAGGGGTACGGCACGTTCGCGATCAGCGCCTCCGTCGACGTCTCCGACGTTAAGGCGACCCGCAAGGCCATCCGCAAGGTGGTCAAGGCGCTGCGCGCCAAGCCGGTGAGCAAGGATACGCTCGCGCGCGCGCGACAGCCTCTGCTCGAAAGTTTCGACAACGCGCTCAAGACCAACGCGGGCTGGATGGGCCTGGTCGATCACGCGCAGAGCCAGGCGGACCGGATCGAACGCTACGCCAAAGCGCGCGACCGCCTGCTCGCGCTCGATGCCAGCGACGTCCAGACACTGGCCCGGCGCTACCTCGATCCGGATGCGGCCCTCCAGATCACCGTGCTGCCGAGCGAGGCACCGGCCACACCCTGAAACAGGCTAAAGCGTTTCGGCACCGAGACGTTCGAGAACCGGGATCAGTTCGTCGAAATGGCCGATCACCGCATCGCCGCCCAGCGTCTCGGGCGGCGCATCGTTGAATCCGAAGTCGACCACCACGCAAGGCAGGCCCGCCGCCGCGGCCCCTCCCGTGTCGTAGCTGGTGTCGCCGACATAGGCCGCACGGCCACCTCCGGCGCGCTCGACCATCAATTCGATGAGGTCCGGCTGCGGCTTGGCCTTCCCCGGTCCCAGCGTGTCCCCGCCGATCACGGTGAAGAAGCGCTCCGACAGGCCCAGTTCGTCAAACAGCCGCACCGCGAGGTGCTCGAGCTTGTTGGTCACCACGCCGACCTTGACCCCGCGCGCGGCGAGCGCGTCGAGCATCGCCTCGCCGCCCGGGAACAGATGCGTATCCTGCGCGATATTGGCGGTGTAATTGGTCATCAGCTCGCGCTGGAGTTCCTCGAAGCGCTCCGCCGCGACAGGGCCTCCGGTCGCGGCGAGAGCCCGTTCGAGCAACTTGCGCACGCCGCCCCCGACCAGCGTTCGCACGAAGTCCTTGTCCAGCGCCGCACGCCCCTCAAGCGCGAGAGCATGGTTCACGGCCCGGGCAAGATCGCCATGCGTGTCGAGGAGCGTGCCGTCGAGGTCGAAACCGACGATGTCGTAAGGAAATGGTGTCATCCGCCCCTAACTGGTGGCTTGAAGTGGAAACTGCAACAAAATGCTGGCAGATGGCAAAATCATGACTGAATCGAACTCCCCGCTCGCCATCGTCGTCCTTGCCGCCGGCAAGGGCACGCGCATGAAAAGCGCGACGCACAAGGTCCTCCACCCGATCGCGGGCCGTCCGATGCTCGAGCATCTCCTCGCCAGCGCGGACACCCTCGCGCCCACCCGCAGCGTGGTCGTTGCCGGGCACGGGCGCGAGCAGCTCGAGGCCGCTCTGGGCTCGCGTGCGACGATCGCGGTGCAGGAACCCCAGCTTGGCACTGGCCACGCGGTGCAGCAGGCCGAAGCTGCGCTCGAAGGCTTTTCGGGCGACATACTCATCCTCTATGGCGACGTGCCCTTCGTGCGCCCGGAAACCATGCGTGCGATGATCGAAAGGCTCCACGCCGAGGACGCGCCCGCCGTGGTCGTGCTCGGTTTCGAGCCCGAAGATCCGTTGCGCTACGGACGCATCCTTGCCCACGAGGATGGGCGCATCGCGATGATGGTGGAATACAAGGACGCCACCGACGAGCAACGCGCCTGCCGCCTTTGCAATTCGGGGCTCATGGCGGTGAAGGCGCAAGACCTCTTCGCGCTTCTCGCCAAGGTCGGCAACGACAACGCCCAGGGCGAATACTACCTGATCGACATCGTCAACGTGGCCTCGCTCGAGGGGCGGACCTGTGCGGTCATCGTCACCGATGACCCTGACGAAGTGGGCGGCATCAACAGCCGTGCCGAACTGGCCCAGGCGGAAGCGCGCTGGCAGCTGCGGCGCCGCGCGCAGGCGATGGCCGATGGCGTCACGCTCATCGCGCCCGAAACGGTCTTCTTCGCCTGGGACACCGTGCTCGGCCAGGACGTGACGATCGAGCCCAACGTCGTCTTCGGCCCGGGTGTCACGGTGGCTGACGACGTCATGATTCACGCCTTCTCGCACCTCGAAGGCGCCACACTCGAAAGCGGCGTGGCGATCGGCCCTTACGCCCGTCTACGCCCGGGCGCGGTGCTCAAGAAGGGCTCGAAGGTCGGCAATTTCGTCGAAATGAAGAAGGCGGTGCTGGGCGAAGGCGCCAAGGCCAACCACCTCACCTACCTCGGCGACGCCGTGGTCGGCGCCAAGGCCAACATCGGTGCGGGCACGATCACCTGCAACTACGACGGCTATTTCAAGCACCAGACGGTCATCGGCGAGCGCGCCTTCATCGGTTCGAACTCGGCCCTGATCGCCCCTGTGAAGATCGGTGCCGACGCAATCGTCGCGGCGGGCAGCGCGGTGACGCGCGACGTCGCCGATGGCGAACTGCGCCTCGTTCGCGGCGAGCAACTGGTCAAGCCGGGCTGGGCCGACCGCTTCCACGATGCGATGCGCAAGAAGAAGGCCGAAAAGAAGGGGTAAGGCCGCCAAGGCCTCCCCCCTTCCCTTTGCCGCGCGCGCCCGCCGCACATGGCGGACGCAGGTATCTCAAATCACGAACCGATCGCCTGAAGGCGCGAGACGTGCGCGAGCTGTGCATGGGCCGCTTCGCTGTCGGGCTCATACTGGAGCGACTGCTCGATGAGGTCGTGCGCCGCGTCAAGCTCGCCCATCTTCTCCTTGGCGTAGGCCATGCCGCGCAGGGCACGCGCGGCGAGATCGGCATCCGGGCCCCCCACCGTCTTGTCGGCGACCGTCCAGGCCCGATCGAACTGGGTGTAGGCGACCTGCCATTCGCGGCGCGACTTGAACAGTTCGGCGTATTCGTTGGCGAAGTGCGCGTTGGTCGGCGCCATCTCGGTCGCCGCGCGCAAGTCCGCCTCGGCAAGGTCGCCGCGTCCCAGGTCGATCAGCGCGAAACCGCGCCCGAAATGCGCGTCGCACAAGGCATCGTCGATCGCCGCATGGCCTGCGACGCTCGCGGGCTTGTTCGCGGCCACGCAGCGGCGGGGGCGCGAATCACCCGCCAGCCAGGTGTCGGCGGCGCTGATCGCACGGTCGAAATAGGACACCGCCTTCTCGTCCTGGCCCTGCTGGAGCAGCGCGAAGCCTTTCTTCACGTCCGCCTTGAGGTCGGGCGGCGAGATCGGCGCGGTGACGAGCGCAGACGGCGACGGCGCCCGGTGGGGCTCGACAAAGCCGGCACTTTCCGCCTGAACCGAAACGGAAAAACCGCATGCCGCGACCAATACCGCAAGCGCACTGATCCCGATCCGATTACGCGAACGGCCTGAAAACGGATGGGTGGCGTACAGAGGTGCGTACAAGGCGGCTATCCTTCTCCCGGAAAACCGCCCCTGTCCGGCACTACTTTACGTGCGCCTGTCTTTTGCGATGGGACGATCTTCGTTGAAGCACCAAGAATATCCGATGAGCGGCATTTGACAAGAGAGTACGCACTTCGCACATGTCCATACACCGCAATATCCCGTGCTTTCAGCGACACGACCCGGAGCCGTCATGACCAACAACCCCTGGAGCCACGCCCGTTCATCGACCGTTGCCGACGACGTCGACTTCGAGATCAAGGGCCAGGAACTGCAGTTCGTCGAGATCGAGCTCGACCCCGGCGAAAGCGCGGTGGCCGAGGCCGGTGCGATGGTCTGGAAGGACGCCGCGATCGACATGTCGACCGTGTTCGGCGACGGCTCGGGCCAGTCGGGCGGGTTCATGGACAAGCTGCTGGGCGCGGGCAAGCGCCTCGTCACCGGCGAAAGCCTGTTCACCACGGTCTTCACCCACCGCGGCCGGGGCAAGGCCCGCGTCGCCTTCGCCGCGCCCGTGCCCGGCGCGATCCTGCCGATCAAGCTCGACGATATCGGCGGGCGGCTGATTTGCCAGAAGGACGCGTTCCTGTGCGCCGCACGCGGGGTCGAGATCGGCATCCAGTTCCAGCGCAAGATCATGACCGGCCTGTTCGGCGGCGAAGGTTTCATCATGCAGCGGCTCGATGGCGACGGCTGGGTCTTCGTGCAGATGGGCGGCACCGTCGTCGAACGCGAACTGGCGCCCGGCGAGGAGCTTCACATCGATACCGGCTGCCTTGCGGCCTATACGGAAGGGGTCGATTTCGATCTCGTGCGCGCGGGCTCGGTGAAGTCGATGTTCTTTGCCGGCGAAGGCATCTTCTTCGCCCGCCTGCGTGGCCCCGGCAAGGTCTGGATCCAGTCGCTGCCCTTCTCGCGCCTCGCGGGACGCATGCTGGCCGCTGCGGGCCCGCGCGGCGGGCAGAACCGTGGGGAAGGCTCGCTGCTCGGCAGTCTCGGCGATCTCCTCGACGGTGATTGAGCTCCGCGCGGATCTTTCATGCCTTTTCAGGGCAAATCGCAACGATCTGTTAACCCGGCGGCGGCAAGGCAGAACGCATGTTCTGGACCAAGGGCCCCGGCCGCTTCATCGTGCCCGTCACGTGGAGCCTGTTCGGTGCCTGCTTCCTCTTCGGCCGACTGCTCGCATGGCGTTATGGGCGCCCCTGCCCCGGTACCGACCCGCAGGCGCCGATTCATGTCGCCGAGATGGCATGCGGCACCCCGCATATCGCGATGATCGGCAACCTCAACACGCTCTTCGGACTGGGCTTTCTGTGCCTCGGCTTCCTGTTCACCGGACTTCGCCGCAAGGAGAAACGGCGCCTGGCCGCGCGCGCGGCGCTGCTGGCCGACGTCGACGTTGACGCCGATCCGATCCGCGTGAGGCTTGACCGCCGGGTGCAGGAAACCGCGCGACAGGCCGCATCGCCACGCGAGTAAATCTTTTGCTGGCGGCGCCGGCAAACGGGCACTAACGCGAGAGCAGACAGGCCCGGACCGCTTGCACGAGCGCTCCGGCGACAGAGGATACAGGTTCGCCATATGTGTGGAATTATCGGGATCGTCGGCAAGGAAGACGTGGCGGATCGCCTGGTCGATGGCCTGCGCCGCATGGAATACCGGGGCTATGACAGCGCCGGGGTCTGCACGCTTGCGGACGGCGAGATGATCCGCCGCCGCGCCGAAGGCAAGCTGGCCAACCTCGTGCGCGAACTGGCGCTCAACCCCGCTCCGGGCCTCACCGGCATTGCCCATACCCGCTGGGCCACCCACGGCGCCCCCACCGCGACCAACGCCCACCCGCACGCGACGCAGACGCTCGCGCTCGTCCATAACGGCATCATCGAGAATTTCCGCCCCTTGCGCGAAGCCCTCGAAGCGCGCGGACGCACCTTCGAGAGCCAGACCGACACCGAGGTCGTCGCACATCTCGTCTCCGAACAGGTGGAGGCCGGGCTCTCCCCGCAGGACGCGGTCAAGATCGCCCTGCCCCAGCTGCGCGGCGCCTTCGCGCTCGCCATTGCATTTCGCGCGCACCCCGACATGCTGATCGGCGCGCGCCTGGGCTCGCCGCTGGTGGTGGGCTATGGCGAGGGTGAGACCTACCTCGGCTCGGACGCGCTGGCTCTCGCGCCGCTGACCCAGCGCATCACCTACCTCGAGGAAGGCGACTGGGTCGTCATCACCCGCGAGGGCGCACAGATCTACGATGCGCAGAACACGCCGGTCGAGCGCGCGATCGTGCACTCGGGTGCTTCGGCGATCGCGATCGAGAAGGGCAATTACCGCCACTTCATGCAGAAGGAGATCTTCGAGCAGCCGACCGTGGTGGCCCAGACGCTGAGCAGCTACATCCGCCAGGTCACCCAGTCGGTCAGTCTGCCGCAGATGGATTTCGACCTCGGCACGGTCAACCGCATCACGATCGTCGCCTGCGGCACCAGCTACTACGCCGGAATGGTCGCCAAGTACTGGATCGAGACCTTCGCGCGCATCCCGGTCGACATCGACGTCGCCTCCGAGTTCCGCTACCGCGACCCGGTGCTCGAGCCCGGCGGCCTCGCGCTGTTCATCTCGCAATCGGGCGAGACGGCCGACACGCTTGCCGCCCTGCGCCACTGCAAGACGCAAGGCCAGACCATCGCGGTCGTCGTCAACGTCCCCACCAGCACGATGGCGCGCGACGCGGACCTCCTGCTGCCGACTTACGCGGGTCCCGAGATCGGCGTCGCCTCGACCAAGGCCTTTACCTGTCAGCTTGCTGTTCTCGCCGCGCTCGCCGCGCGCCTCGCCGTCCTGCGCGGACGGATGGACCGTGAAGACGAGACCCAGGTCGTCCAGCATCTCGTCGAGACCCCTGCCGCCCTCAACGCGGCGCTCGCCCACGACGAGGAGATCGCCGCCATGGCCCACCTCATCGCGCCCGCGCGCGACGTGCTCTACCTCGGCCGCGGTCCGGATTTCCCGCTGGCGCTCGAAGGTGCGTTGAAGCTGAAGGAAATCAGCTACATCCACGCCGAAGGTTACGCATCGGGTGAAATGAAGCACGGGCCAATCGCGCTGATTGACGAAGCAGTGCCGGTCATCGTTCTGGCCCCTTCCGGTCCGCTTTTCGAAAAGACCGTGAGCAACATGCAGGAAGTGCGCGCGCGCGGCGGCAAGGTGGTGCTGATCTCGGACGCCGAGGGCATCGCCGAGGCGGGCGAAGGCTGCATGGCGACGATCGAGATGCCCCGCGTCCACCCGTTGATCGCGCCGATCGTCTATGCGGTTCCGGTCCAGTTGCTCGCCTATCACGTTGCCTGCGTGAAGGGCACCGACGTCGATCAGCCGCGCAACCTGGCCAAGAGTGTCACCGTGGAGTAAGCCGGTTACGCAAGAGCCCTGAAAAGGGCGCGGGCTATTGCTTATCCTTTACCCGCCGCTAACCAGTGACGCGTAAGGCTCGCCGGGTGAAAAAGCATTCGCAACCGCAGCCCAAGGCGCTCCCCAGTCAACTCCCGACCTTCGCCGTTCTCGGCCTCGTCGACCCCGCCGACGGCGATTGGGAGCGCCTGCGCGGCCTGCAGTTTTCCGGGCTCCAGCAGGCCTCGCTGCTGCGCCGCGTGACCCAGATCAGCGCGATGCTGGCGATGCTGGCGATCTGCTATGGCCATGTGCCCGCGCTGGTGCTGGCGGCGTGGTTCCTCGTGACCGGCTTTACGCTGTGGCGCGGCTATCGCATCAGCCAGTTACTCTATGGCACCGATCGACGAGGCATCACCCGCAAGGAAGTTGATCGCCAACTCCATGGCTTTGCCCTCAACGCGCTGGCCTGGGCGCTTCCCTTCGCGATCTTCGGCCCCTTCCTCGATCCCGAACTGCAGTTGAAAATCTGGGCCATCCTGGCTGTCCTGATGACCGCCTCGGGGCTCCTCATGCCCGCAGTACCCATGGCCGCGCTGTTCTTCGGCGGGCTGATCGGCCTCTCCGAAATCGTCTTCTTCCTGTTCGTCCGCGCCTTTGACATGGCCGCGATCAGCCTGGTCCTTGCGGGGATCATCGTGTGGGGCGCGATCAAGTCCGCGCAACGCTACCTCAACGCCAAGATCGCGCAGGCGGGCCTATCCGAGAAGGAGGAAGTGGTCTCGATGCTCTTGCGCGAATACGAGGAAAGCGGGGCCGACTGGCTCTGGCAAACCGACACTGCGCGCCGCACCCGCTCGGTCTCCCCGCGCTTCGCCTTCGCGCTGGGACGCGAGGCAAGCGAGGTCGAGGGCATGCCCTTCGTCGAACTCATCGCCGGATCGAACTGGAATTCCGGTGAGTTCCATCCGAGCCTGCGCGAACTGGCCGAGCGCATCACCCGGCGCGAGAGCTTTTCCAATCTCCTCGTGCGCGTCACCGTCAACGGGCGCCATCGCTGGTGGGAACTGTCCGGCACCCCAAAACTCGACGAGAACGGCGCCTTCACCGGCTTTCGCGGCGTGGGCTCGGACGAGACCGAAGCGCGCGAGAGCTCGGACAAGATCGCCTACATGGCGCGCTACGATACGCTGACGGGGCTGCCCAACCGCATGATGCTGACCGAAGCGCTTGACGAGGCCCTCGCTTACGCGCGCAAGTGGCGCACGCGCTGCGCCTTCCTGATGATCGACCTCGATCGCTTCAAGGCCGTCAACGACACGCTGGGGCATCTGGTGGGCGACATGCTGCTGGCGCGCGTCTCCGAACGCATTCGCGAGCAGATGGGCGAGCACGACATCTGCGGGCGCCTGGGCGGGGACGAATTCGCCATCGTCATGCGCGACGCCGACGATCCCCGCCAGGTCGAGTCGCTCGCCGAGCGGGTGATCGATCGCCTCGCCCTGCCCTACGAGATCGATCACCACACGCTCTACGTCGGGGCCTCGATCGGCTCGGCCTTCGGCCTGCAGGACGGCGAGGATGTCGAAACGCTGATGCGCAACGCCGATCTCGCGCTCTACCGCGCCAAGGACGGAGGCGGCAACGCCTACCACCGCTACGAGCCGGCGCTGCACGCGCACGCCGAAGAACGGCGCAAGCTCGAATTCTCCTTGCGCCACGCGCTCGATCACCGCGAACTCTCGCTGCACTTCCAACCTGTGGTCGAGGCCGCAAGCGAGCAAGTAGTCAGCTTTGAGGCGCTCGTGCGCTGGAACAGCTCGGAACATGGCTTTGTCAGCCCGGCCAAGTTCATCCCGCTGGCGGAGGACACCCGGCTCATCGTGCCGATCGGCGAATGGGTCCTGCGCGAAGCCTGCCACCAGGCCATGCACTGGCCCGACCACGTGCGCGTCGCGGTCAACGTCTCGGGCGAACAGTTGCTGGACCACAACTTCGCGGCAAGCGTCGTAAGCGCGCTGGCCGAAAGTGGGCTGGCCCCCGAACGGCTCGAGATCGAAGTGACCGAAAGCATTTTCCTGCGCGACGGGACGAGCGCGAACCAGGTGCTCAAGCGGATCATGTCGCTCGGGTGCGCGATCGCGCTCGACGACTTCGGGACCGGCTATTCCTCGCTCGGGTACCTGCGCAAGCTGCGCTTCTCGACAATCAAGATCGACCGATCGTTCGTCCAGAGCGCGGCGGCGGGCAACGTGGAAAGCGTCGCGATCATCCGCGCCGTGGTCGCCATGGCCGAGAGCCTCGACATGTCCACGACCGCCGAAGGGGCGGAGACCGATCGCGAAGTCGAGATGATCCGACGCCTGGGCTGCCGCAAGATTCAGGGCTACTACTTCGGCCGCCCGATGAGCGCGGCCGATGCCGGCGCGATCTTCGTCAACCAGCACTACCTCGCCCGCCAGCGCGTAGCCTGACGACCTCACAGGTCCGATGAAAAAACCGCCCGAAAGCGAGAGCTTGCGGGCGGTTTTTCAATTGATCTGCGAACGTATCGAGCGATCAGGCCCCGATCAGGCCCTTGATCGCGCTCTCGAACAGAGCGCGTCCGTCGGTGCCGCCGTGGGTCGCCTCGATCGCGCGCTCGGGGTGCGGCATCATGCCCAGCACGTTGCCCCGGGCGTTGAGAACGCCCGCGATCCCGCGCACCGAACCGTTGACTTCCTCGGCGTAGCGGAAGGCCACCTGGCCCTCGCCCTCGAGGCGGTCGAGCGTCTCGGCGTCGGCGAAGTAGTTGCCGTCGTGGTGCGCGACGGGGATCGAGATCACCTGCCCGGCCGCGTAGCCCGAGGTGAACAGCGAATTCGCGTTCTCGACCTTGAGCGCGACGTCGCGGCACACGAAGCGGATCACCGAGTTGCGCAGCAGCGCGCCCGGCAGCAATCCGCTTTCGGTCAGGACCTGAAAGCCGTTGCATACGCCCAGCACCGGCACGCCCTTGTCGGCGGCGGCGATCACCGCCTGCATGATCGGCGAGCGCGAGGCGATCGCACCGCAGCGCAAGTAGTCACCGTAGGAGAAGCCACCCGGAAGCGCGATGAAGTCGAGGCCCTCGGGCAGCTGCGAATCGCCGTGCCACACGCGGGCGCACGGGCTTCCCGATACCTTCTCCAGCGCCACCGCCATGTCGCGGTCGCAGTTGGAGCCCGGGAACGTGATGACGGCCGAGCGGAACGCCATCAGGCGGCCACCTTCTCGATGCGGTAGTTCTCGATCACCATGTTGGCGAGGAGCTTCTGGCACATCTCGTCGAGCGCTTCGTCGCTCACGTTCTCCTCGACGTCGAGCTCGAACAGGCGGCCGGCGCGAACGTCGTTGACGCCCGAGAAGCCGAGGCCTTCGAGCGAGTGGTGGATCGCTCGGCCCTGCGGATCGAGGACACCGGGCTTGAGGCTGACGTGGACGCGGACTTTCATCACGGGGGCCTTTCGCTGAATGCGGCAGATTCGGTAAAATGCGCCTATGGCCTCGACACGGCCCCGGGGCAAGGGTGCGCGCGCGCTTTCGGCGTTGAATGCGCCAGCGCTTGGTGCCATCGCTTCGAGGCAACACCCATGCGGAAGGCCTCCCCCATGTCGATTTCCTTTGCCGGCCAGGTCGCCATCGTCACGGGCGCGGGGACCGGGCTTGGCCGCGCCTATGCGCTCGAGCTGGCCCGGCGCGGGGCGAAAGTGCTCGTCAACGACCTTGGCACGGGCCGCGACGGCACCGGAGAGGCCGAGGCGGCCGCAAAAGTCGTCGAGGAAATCCGCAGTTTCGGTGGCGAAGCGCTGGCCGACCCCGGAGACGTGTCCGACTTCACGCAGATGGAAGCGATGGCCGCGCGCGCGATCGAAGCCTGGGGGCGCATCGATGTGCTCATCAACAATGCCGGCATCCTGCGCGACCGCACCTTCCACAACATGGACATGGCTGATTTCGAGGCGGTGGTGCGGGTCAACCTGCTCGGCAGCGCGGGTGCCACCAAGGCGGTCTGGGCGCAGATGCGCAAGCAATCCTATGGCCGGGTGCTGATGACGACGTCCTCCTCGGGCCTCGGCGGCAATTTTGGACAGGCCAACTACGGCGCGGCGAAGCTCGGCGTGCTGGGCCTGGCCCGAACGCTGCGCCTGGAAGGCGCCAAGTACGACATCCGCGTCAACTGCATCGCCCCCACTGCGGGCACGCGCATGACCGCCGACATCTTCCCCGAGGAAGCCTACGCAACCTTCAGCCCCGAGACGGTCGTGCCCGCTGCGCTCTTCCTCGTTTCGCCCGAGGCGCCTAGCGACGCCGTCCTGGGCGCCTCGGGCGGGGTCTACCAAAGCGCCTACGTCACCATGAACGAAGGGGTCTTCATCCCGGCCCCGGCCTGCACGCCCGAAGCGATCGCCGCCGCCTGGCCCCGGATCGATGCGCGCGACGCACTTGCCATCTTCGAAAACGGCATGGAGCAATCGCACCATGCACTGGCCAAGATCCGAAACGAAATTCCGTGATTTTCTGAGCCCTTGCTTGACGCCCTGCGATCTCGAAGACAGTCTCGCGGGACAAAGCCGAGCGGCCGTCAGGGGGTGATGGTCGCGGCCGCGGGCAAACGGGGACTGTCGATTTGGCTTACATGGAATTGGAACGGGGGCTACGCGTACTTACGGGTCGAGCCCGTGCCGTCACGATCACGCTGGTTCTATTCGGCGCGGCGAACGTGATTTGCGCTGCCGGAGTACTTGCTGCGCTCGCGGCCGGAGAGGGCTTCGGCGATGCCGATGGCTACATCTCAGGCGTCCTCGGCCTCGGCATCCTCGCAATCGTGGCAACAGCCATTGCCAGCGTGGTTGCCGTCAGCCTCTGGATCTACCGCGCCCACGCCAATCTGCGCGCCACGCGGGACGAGAGCTTCGAGCATTCGCCGACCTGGGCGATCCTCTGGTTCTTCGTGCCGATCGCCAACCTGTTCAAGCCCTACCAGGCCATGCGCCAGTTGTGGAACGACAGCCACCTGCAGAGCGACGGCTACACCGCAAGTGGCCCTTTCGAGGTTAAGATCTGGTGGGGCTTTTGGATTGCAGGCAATTTTGCGACCCGCCTCTTCTTCCCGCTTGGCCTGCTTCTCTTCGTCGTCGACGCCTATTTCCTGTACCGCCTGGTGAGCGCGGTTACGCAGGCCCAGACACACGAGATGAACGCGAGCTACGCCTTCGCCTGACCGGCGGTCTTAGTCGACGATCTTGAGCAGCTTGCGCTCGAGCGGACTGAGCACGCCGGACAGTTCGTGGCCACGCTTCAGAATCTGGCCCGATTCGCCGAACAACGTCCACATGCCCTGCTTGCCGCGCAGCGACGGACGTTTCTCGATACGCGCCTGCGGGCGCTCGGCCGCGCGGCGAAATACCGAGAAATGCGCTGCGTCCTTCTCGAAGTTCATCGCGTAATCGCGCCAGAACCCGGCGGCGACCATGCGGCCGTAAAGATTGAGGATCTTCTGCAACTCGAACCGGTCGAACGCCACCTGGAGCGGCTTGCGCCCGGGAAAGGCGACGACACTGGCATCGACGGAGCTGGGAGTTGGTGCAACGGGACCCGACACGCGCGCGCTCAGATACCCTTGCAGACGGGCTCGGGTTCAGGCTCGGGAGTGCGCTCGGCCGCGCGTTCGAGCGCCTCGTGCGCGGCGGTCAGCGCCTGCGTCATCGTCGCCACTTCCTTGCGCAGCGCCTCGATCTGCTCCTCCAGTTCGTCGACGCGCTGGTTCGGCGCGGGCTCGCACGGCTCGCGGCACGGCGTGCCGTAGGGCATGAACTTCTTGGAATAGGTCTCGGCGGTCACCAGCGTCGAACGGGCCTTGACGCCCACCATCGTCGCCCCCTCGGGCACGTTCTCGGTGACTACCGCGCTGGCGCCGATGCGCGCGCGCTTGCCGATCGTCACCGGACCGATGATCTGCGCGCCCGAACCGACGATCACGTTGTCCTCCAGCGTCGGGTGGCGCTTGCCGCCAACGCCATTGGTGGGGTTCGAGCCGCCCAGCGTCACGCACTGGTAGATCGTCACGTTGTCACCGATATGCGCGGTTTCCCCAATCACGGTGAAGCCGTGGTCGATGAAGAAGTTCTTCCCGATCGTGGCGCCGGGATGAATGTCGATCGCGGTCATGAAGCGCGAGAAGTGGTTCACCGCGCGCGCGAGGAAGAACAGCTCGGCATTGAACAGGCGGTGCGAGATCTTGTGGAAGAACAGCGCCCAGACACCGGGGTAAAGCAGCACTTCCCAACGCGAGCGCGGCGCCGGGTCGCGCGCGACGACGGAATCCAGGTAGCGGACGAGTTTCCCAAACATGGGGCAAATCTCCCATCAATCTTCGCGCGATGCAAGCTTTCGCCTTGAAAGCCGCCGCCTATCGGTAAAGTCCCTAGGTCGGACGACCGTTCCCGAACTCGGCCAGAGCCTCGCGCCAGATCGCCAGGGTGGGCGGCTGCTTGCGCTCGAGACTCAGCCGGTCGATCGCGGCGACCAGACGTTCGGCCCCCAGATGGCTACGAACCGCGCGCGCTGCAAGATAGGCGCTCGCCGAAGGGTCGAGCACGAGGTGGCGCATCTGCGCATGGACGTCGATCAGCTCGGCGAGCATCTCGTCGTCCGGCTCCTCGATCTCGAGCTGGAGCGCGGAGCCCAGGCGCGAGGCGAGATCGGGCAGGCGCACGTGCCAGCGCCCCTTGGCCTTGCCCCGCTTGCGATTGGAGATGAGCAGAAGTGCGCGCCCGGTCTCCTGCGCCCGGTTCCAGGCGTGGAACAGCACGTCCTCGTCGACATGTTCCGCGTTGTCGATCACCTCGCCCCCGCCGCCGTCGGCGAACCAGTGGCCGAGCAGCGTCTTGCCCGAGCGCGGTGGGCCGTAAAGGATCGCGGTGTGAAACGGCCAGCGCTCGGGGTCGGTCAGCGCGTCGATGGCGGCCGCGTTGGCCTCGCCCACCACGATGCGTGGCGGGCTGTCGCTCGACGCGGACAGCGGAAGGGCAATCTGCCTGGGCATCGTCGAAAGCCTAGCGGGAAATCCGGAGCGTAGCGCCCGAACCCGAAACCTGCCAGCCCTGCCCGCGAAGCGCTCCGGCCAGACGGTCCGAACCGCCGCGCACCGAGACGCGCATCACCGACGTGCCGCCGATGGCGAGGCTGACCGTCGCCGCGCCTTCGACACCGGGCACGCCGCGCACGGCGGCGAGCGCCGCGTCGACTGCGCCTGCATCGGGCGTCACGAACTGGACGCTCACCGTCTCGAGCGGAACGCCGCTGACGTCCTCGGCCGGGATCGTGGGGGCAGGCGCGACGGGCTGGACCTCGACCGGCGCAGGCTGCACGCCCCCACCCGACACCAGCTTGTCGCGCAATTGCGCGAAGGCCCGGTCGAGCTCGACGTTACCGCCCGTCAGGGTCGAATCGGGCGAAAGCTGCCCCGACGCCAGCGCCTGGCGATAGAGCCCATCAATACGCTCGACCGCCTGCTCCATCATCTCTGGCAGTGCCTGCTCGGACGAGGCCTGGAGGCTGAAACCGCCCAGGTACGTGTTGTCGGGCCCGAAGCGCGCGGTAAAAGTGCCCTTGATCGGACCACCGGGCCACTGCCGCTCGAGCCGCGCCATCGGCATGAGCACGTCCGAGGCATGGAACTGGCTGAGCACGGTACGCCACCACAGGCGGCTGCGCCGTCCGGGCTGGCCCGCGGTCAGAATCAGCGATTCGCCGCCCGAACCCGAGGGACGCACGTAGTCGACCGGGCTTGCCGAGGCCTGGTATTCGGCCCAGGCGCGCTGCCAGGGGCCGCGCACCTCGAAGACCTGCTGCACCCCGCCCGAAAACAGGACGGGCACCACCAGCATCGGCGCCGAGCGCGGAATTCCGCCGCCTCCGCCCACGTACTGGCTCGATTTCGCCTTGTCGAAGATCACGCCCAGCGTCGCGATGTAGCGGCGCGGACCGACCTGCTCCTTCTCGATCACGACCGAGGAGACCATCGCGTCGATCGATTCGGTGGGCATGTCGGGCCCGCCGAGCTTCTTCCAGGCGAGCTTTTCCGCGTCCTTCCAGCCCTGCAGGCGCGCTTCGGCGCCGTTCTTGCCGGTCACGTCGACCTTGATACCGTCAACCTGGATGTCGGCCGAATTGGCGAGCGGGGCGATCCCGCGATCCCCCTCGACTTGCGCGACAAGGCTCGAAATCCCGAGCCCGGCGAGGCCGGCCACGGCGCTGCCGGCCAGCACATAACCGAGCGTTTTGCGCGAGATGAAGCCCGCGCCCTTGCGGTCGGGCCGCGGTGACAAGGAGGAAAAAGATAGCGTCATGTTCAAAACCGTGGGCCTTTTGCCCAAACGGGAATGGAAATCCAAGCCACAAAGCATTATGCGGCCGCAATGTCCGACGATAACTCTCAGAAGAGCTACTCCTACGAGCAGGCCGGTGTGTCGATCGCCGCCGGCAACGCGCTCGTCAAAGCCATCGCCCCCATGGCGCGCGCCACCGCGCGTCCGGGCGCCGACGCCGACCTGGGCGGCTTCGGCGGTTTCTTCGACCCCAAGGCGGCCGGGTACAAGGACCCGCTGCTGGTCGCGGCCAACGATGGCGTGGGCACCAAGGTCAAGCTTGCGATCGATCACGACCGCCACGACCAGATCGGCACCGACCTCGTCGCGATGTGCGTGAACGACCTGATCGTCCAGGGCGCCGAGCCCCTCTTCTTCCTTGACTACTTCGCCACCGGAAAGCTCGAGAATGGAGTCGCCGAGCGCGTCGTCGCCAGTATCGCCGAAGGTTGCAAGATCGCGGGCTGCGCGCTCATCGGCGGCGAGACCGCCGAGATGCCGGGCATGTACGGCGAAGGCGACTATGATCTTGCCGGCTTCTGCGTGGGCGCGGTCGAACGCGGCGAACAGCTGACCGGCGAAAAGGTCCAGGAAGGCGACGTCCTCCTCGGCCTTGCCTCCTCGGGCGTGCATTCGAACGGCTACTCGCTGGTGCGCCGTCTCGCCGCCGACAAGGGCTGGAAGCTCGACCGCCCCGCCCTGTTCGACCAGGAAACCCTGCTGATCGACGCACTGATCGCGCCGACGCGCATCTACGTGAAGAGCCTGCTGCCGTTCGTCCGACAGGGCCGCATCCACGCGCTCGCGCACATCACCGGCGGTGGCCTGCTCGAGAACATTCCGCGCGTCCTGCCCAAGGGCCTGCACGCGCGCATCGACGCCGACGCCTGGCCCCAGCCGCGCCTGATGGCGTTCCTCCAGGCCCAGGGCAACATCGAGCCGGGCGAAATGGCGCGCACCTTCAACTGCGGCATCGGCATGGTGCTGGCCGTCAGTGCCGACGAGGCCGCCTCGCTCAAGGCCGACCTCGAGGCCGCCGGCGAGAGCGTCTTCGTCATCGGCGCGATCGAGGCAGGCGAAAAGGGCTGCACCGTCCAAGGTTCGGCCGAGGCCTGGTCCGCGCGCGAAGCGTGGCAGGCCGTGCACATTGGCTGACACCGTGGCGACGTCCGGGGTGTCCGAAGCGGGCCGGAGCAAGGCGAAAGTCGCCGTGCTCGTTTCGGGCAGCGGGACCAACATGGCCGCCCTGCTCTACGCCAGCCGCGCCGAGGATTGCCCCTACGAGATCGTCCTCGTCGCCTCGAACGACCCCGAGGCCAAGGGCCTGAAGCTCGCCGCCGCCGAGGGCGTGGCGACTTTCGGCCATTCGCACAAGGGCATGAAGCGCGCCGAACACGACGCACTGATGGACGAGGCGATTCGTGCCAGCGGCGCGCAGTGGGTCGCGCTTGCCGGCTACATGCGCATCCTCACCCCCGGTTTCGTCGCCGGCTGGCAGGGGCGCATGGTCAACATCCATCCCTCGCTGCTGCCCAAGTACACCGGGCTCCACACGCACGAGCGCGCGCTCGAGGCGGGTGACAGCCATGGCGGCGTCACCGTCCACCTCGTCACCGCCGAGCTCGACGAGGGTCCGATCCTGGGCCAGACGCCGGTCGCCATCGTCCCCGGCGACACCCCCGACACGCTGGCCGCGCGGGTGCTCATCGCCGAGCACCAGCTCTATTCACGCTGCCTTGCCAAGCTCGTCGCGCGCGAGAGCGATCCCGCCTGGCTGCTCGCCCGGATCGAGGAACTGGTCGCGAACCTGCCCGAAGTCGAAGCGCGCCCCTCGCACGGTTCGCCCGGCTGGCGCGTAGGCGGCAAGTACTTCGCCCATTTCAACGACCAGCACCACGGCACGCCCCATATCGCGGTCCTGGTGCGCACGACCGGGCTCGACGAGATCGAGAACCTCGTCGAACGCGACCCCGAGACCTATTTCAAGCCTGCCTACTATGGCGCCTCGGGCTGGGTCGGGGTCATTCTCAATCGCCCCGGCGTGGACTGGGACAGCGTGCGCGAATGGCTCGAGCGCAGCTGGCAGAGCGTGGCGCCCAAGCGCCTCACCCGATTGATGGTCGCCGCCCGGGACTTCTGATCCCGGCGCGGAGCGCCGGCTCTTCGCGGACTTTTCGTAGCGCGCCCCCGCCTCTCAAGGCAACTTCGGCGCGTCCGGACCGCTTGCGATGACGGTTTGCACTGCAACCTCGTGCGCCGGATCGCGCTCGGGCGCGGCCAGATGCGAGAACGCGAACGATACCAGGAACGAGGCGAAGGACACGCAAAGGAACGTCTTGAAGTGCATGGCGGTTCGTTTCCCCCGCAATGGGCCGGATGGTTTCCGCAATATTTCCCACGATACGCGAATGAACACGTAGTGAAAACTTGTTAATCCCCCCTACCGATCGCACCCCGACACGAAAAAAGGGACGACCTTTCGGGCCGTCCCTTTTTCAATTCGCGTGATTCGCAAGTGGCCTTGCCGGCCCCTTGCGCGAATCAGCCAACGATTTCTTCGGGCTTGAAGAAGTAAGCGATCTCGATCGCCGCGTTCTCGTCCGAGTCCGAACCGTGCGCCGAGTTGGCTTCGATCGATTCGGCAAAGGTCTTGCGGATGGTGCCTTCGGCGGCGTCGGCCGGGTTGGTGGCGCCCATCACGTCACGGTTGGCCTTGACGGCGTCTTCGCCCTCGAGAACCTGCACGACCACGGGGCCCGAGATCATGAACGAGACGAGATCGCCGAAGAAGGGACGCTCGGCGTGGACGGCGTAGAAGCCTTCGGCCTGTTCCTTGGTCATCTGGATGCGCTTCGAAGCGACGACGCGAAGGCCGGCTTCCTCGAGCATCTTGGTGATGGCGCCGGTCAGGTTGCGACGGGTGGCGTCGGGCTTGATGATCGAGAACGTGCGGGTAACCGCCATGGGATTTGTCCTTGATAAGTGGAAAGCGGGAAACTGTTGCGCGCGCCCCTAGCTTGCTTCGCGAAAGACCGCAAGCGCGAGTGGCCAAGGCCGGCGATTGCCAATCCGGCGAAAGCGCCTAGGCTCGCACCCCATGCCTTCTTTCCTGTGCGCCGACCGCCCCCATCGCCTCCGCCGCCTCGCCCTCATCGGCCTTGCCACGCTGCTGTGCGCGGCATCACCCGTTCCTCCCGTCGCAGCCCCCTCGTTCGCGCCGTGGATCGACGGCACCGCGCCCGACGAACCGGACATGCAGGTCCAGGCCATTGATGGCGATACCTATGTTCTTCGCCAGTCTGTCCGCACCAACTTCGAAGCGCCCTTTCTTTACCTGATCTTCGGGTCGAAGCGCGCCCTTCTCATCGACACCGGCGCGGGCGGGTTGCAGATCCGCCCCACGATCGAGCGGGTGATCGCCGATTGGCGCGCACGCCACGGCGGCCGCGCGATCGAACTGGTCGTGGCCCATTCGCACGGGCACGGCGATCACCACGCCGGCGACGCCGAGTTCGCCGGAAGGCCGAACACGCACGTCGTGGGGCTGTCGGCGGCCGACGTCGCCCACTTCTTCGGCGTCGAGCCGTGGCCCGAGGACATCGCCCCGTTCGACCTTGGCGGACGCACGCTCCAGATCCTCGCCACTCCGGGCCACGAGGACGCCCACATCATGGTCTATGATCCCGTAACGCAGCTGCTGTTTTCGGGCGACATGCTCTACCCCGGCCGGCTCTATGTGCCCCGCGACAAGTTCGCCGACTTTCGGGCAAGCGCCGAGCGCCTCACCGCCTTTGCCCATACCCACCCGATCCGCGCCCTGCTCGGCGCCCACATCGAGATGACGCGCACTGCGGGCAAGGACTACCCGATGCGCGCGGCGAGGCACCCGGACGAACATGGCCTTGCGCTCGCCCCTTCGGTAATCGACGAGTTGGCCAAGGCCCTCGAGACCGCGCCCACGCCGCCGGTGATCGACCGGCACGCCGATTTCATCGTATATCCGCTGGAGCCGCGCCCGAAGGCGCCGTAAATCAGGCTTCGCCCGCGAGTTCGTCGTCGCCGCAGCGCGAGCCCGAACGCAGCACGTCGCGCCGGGCCTGACCTTCGAGGAGGTTCGAGGGGAAGTCGGGCGAAAGGCTGCGCTCGAGCTTGCGGCACAAGTTGGCGTGTTCGAGCAGTGCGCTCGCGATGTCGCGCAGCCAGCCTTCGTGCAGCGCCATCTCGCCCGAGAGCAGGCGACTGACGGTCCGTTCCGAACAGCTGAGCGTGCGCGCCACCGCGCGCGGCCCGCCCAGCGCATCGACGGCGCGGGCAAACAGGCTGAGCTGTTCCTGGGGTGTCATGAAACCGGAGCCCTCTTCACAAGCCGCACGCGGGCCGATGGGCCGGTGCGATGATCCTCGCGGCTGTGCTGGGACGGACCGGTGTTGTCAATGCGCCGGGCCGCAGCTTCGCCCCGCCATCCCCGGCGTAGCGTCGCGCCTTGGCGGAGGCGCCCTATTCCGAGGCCTTCTTGGCCCAGCGCCCGTCTTCCTGCGCCCAGTATTCCTTGGTTACGCCTTCGCGCCCGCGCAGATCCTTCCAGACTTGGCGGGCCTCCTGCAGGGTCGCGTCGTCGAAAAGGTAGAACACGCGCTCGAAACGGGCCTCGCTTTCGCGCCAGTGGCCATCGGCCAGGAACAGGAAGCGCGCGCCGTTGACCGGCTCGACCTCGCCCGAAAGCAGGATCGGCTGGCGATCGGGATGGGGCTCGCTGGCCTCGCCATTGGCGAGGAAGCTGTGCGGCGAAAGCGTCCACAGCCCGCGCGCGATCTCCGCGCGCTGCGTGTCCTCGCCCGAGACGACGAGGACACGTTCGCCCGCCTCCAGCGACTTCTTCGCCAGAAGCGGGACCACGCCGTGGGCGGGGTCGCGGCTGAGCTGGTAGAACATCACGCGCACAGCCGCGGCCCCCTCCCGGTTCTCAGCCTTCCGCGGTGTCGCGGATGAAGCGATCGAGCAGGCGCACGCCGTAGCCGGTCGCGCCCTTGCCCCAGGTCGCGCCGGGCTTGTCGGCCCAGACCATGCCCGCAATGTCGAGGTGCGCCCAGGGGCGGCCCTTGTCGACGAAGCGCTGGAGGAACTGCGCCGCCGTGATCGAACCACCGAAACGGGGGCCGACGTTCTTCATGTCGGCGATCGCACTTTCGATCAGCTTGTCGTAGGTCGGGCCCATCGGCATGCGCCACAGCTTATCGCCGGTGGCGAGGCCGGCCGCAGTGAGATCCGCCGAAAGCTCGTCGTCGTTCGAGAAGAGACCGGCGTATTCCTGGCCCAGCGAAATCATGATTGCGCCGGTCAGCGTGGCGAGGTCCATGATCCGGACCGGGTCATAGGTCTGCTGCGCGTACGTCAGCACGTCGCACATCACGAGGCGGCCTTCGGCGTCGGTGTTGATCACCTCGACGGTCTGGCCCGACATCGTCGTGACCACGTCACCGGGGCGCTGCGCATTGCCGTCGGGCATGTTCTCGACGAGGCCGCACAGGCCGATCACGTTGGCCTTGGCCTTGCGCCGGGCGAGCGCGAGCATGGTGCCTGCCACCGCGCCGGCGCCGCCCATGTCCCACTTCATGTCTTCCATGCCGCCGGGCTGCTTGAGGCTGATGCCGCCGGTGTCGAACGTGACGCCCTTGCCGACGAAGGCCACCGGCTTCTCGCCTTCGGTGCCGCCCAGCCATTCCATCACGAGCAGGCGCGCGGGCTTGACCGAACCTTGCGCGACGCCGAGCAGCGCGCCCATGCCGAGCTCGGCCATTTCCGCGTCATCAAGCACGCGCAGGACGAGGCCGGTGCCTTCCATGCGCGCCTTGCAGCGCTCGACGAAGCTTTCGGGGTAGATCGTGTTGGCGGGCTCGGTCACCAGCTCGCGGGTGAAGGCGACGCCCTCGGCCACGGCCTGTTCGACCGCCCAGAGCGCTTCGGTGCCTTCGGGGGCGCCGACGAGGTCGATGGTGGTGAGCGTCGGCTTCTGCTCGGGCGTGAGCGTCGTGCGGTAGGCATCCCAGCGCCACGAGCGCAGCACGCCGCCGGTGAGCGTCGCCACGGCCTCTTCCTTGGTGAAACCGCTGCCGGTGAGATCGAAGGCCACCGCCTCCTCGCCCGATGTCAGGAACTTGCCGAGGACCGCCGCGGCCGCGCGCTCGATCGCCGCGCCGCGATCGCTCGCGTCCGCGCCGCCGAGCCCCGCCAGCACCACGCGCGCCGTCTTGCCGCCGCGTTCGACGAAGCCGTCGAAGAGCTGCCCCGGCTTGCCCGTGAAGCGCGAAAGCTTCGCGCCCTCGGCCAGGATCGGCTCGAGGTCGGCCGGGACAGCGTCCTGGTTGACGAAACGGACGACGAGGCGCGCGCCGGAAGGGGTAGCCGCGTCAAGAAACTGGATCTTCATGAATTCTCCTGAACTCGCATCGGTCGCGTAGCAAAGCGCATCAGCCGATCCGCATGGATCGACCAGGCTGTGCGCTTCACCGCAAGCATGGATTGCAGTTAGGCACAGGCAGTGCGATAGGCAAGCCATGCTCCCTGCCGCATCGTACCCGCTGCAAGCCCTGTCCCGCCGCTTGCAACCTGTTTCGCTGAACGCCCTCGCCCTTGTTCTGGGCACCGGCGCGGCGGCCGCTTTCGCCCCGTCCACGGCCTTGGCGCAGGCGCTCTCGCGCCCCGCCGAGCAAGCGCCGATCACGCAGGCCCCGCCCAAACCGGCGCCCGAGACCGCCGATGCCGTGCCGATCGCCTTCGAGGCCGATACTGTGGAATACGCCGAAAAGGGCGATACCGTCACCGCCTCGGGCAATGTCGTGCTGCGCCGCGAGGGGCAATCGGTGCGCGCTGATTCGGTCACCTGGAACCGTGAGACCGGCAAGATCGAGGCCACCGGTGACGTGCGCATGGTGGACGAGCGCGGGAACCAGCTCTTCACCGACAGCGTCGAGCTGACCGACGAGCTGAAGTCGGGCATGCTCGAGAATCTCCTGCTGGTCCTGCGCGAAGGCGGCCGTCTTGCCGCCAAGGATGGCGAGCGCCTGGGCAACGGCGACGTCATCCTCAACCACGCGGCCTATACCGGCTGCTCGGTCGTCGCCAGCGATGGGTGCCCCAAGGAGCCGACCTGGAAGGTCGTCGCCAAGACGGTGACGTATTCCGAGGCGGAGCAGCGCGTCCGCTTCAGCGATGCGCGCCTCCAGCTTTTCGGGGCCGTCCAGATCCCGCTGCTGGGTCTCACCATCAGCACCGACGGCGACGCGGTGTCGGGCTTCCTCATTCCGGACTTGCGCTCCTCGCCCTCGAACGGGATCGAGGTGGCGGTCCCCTATTACTGGAAGATCGACAAGAACCGCGATCTCACCGGCACGCTGCACACGTTCACCGAGGCCGCGCCGATGGCCTCGATGGAATACCGCGCGCTGACCGACCACGGCGCCTACCAGATCACCGGCTACGCCACCTCGAGCACGCGCATCCCGATCTCGGGATCGAACACCACCGATCCGGCCGGACAGGACGCCTTTCGCGGCTACATCTTCGCCAACGGCAAGTTCCAGCTCGACGACAACTGGAGCGTGACGGCCTCGATCCGTCGCGCCACCGACCGCACGTTCCTGCGCCGCTACGACGTCAGCCGCGACGACCGCCTGCGCTCGATGATCGACGTCGAGCGTATCGACCAGGACAGCTACCTCTCGATCGCCGGCTACGCGACGCAGACCATGCTTTCCTCGCGCGACCAGGGGCAGATCCCCATCGCCCTGCCGGCCGTCGACTACCGCCACCGCTTCGACGACCCCATCCTGGGCGGCACGATCACCACCCAGGCGAACGCCCTCGCACTCACCCGCACCGACGGGCAGGATACCCAGCGCGCCTTCACCAGTGCGCAGTGGTCACGCCGCCTGATCACCGGCATGGGCCAGACGGTGACTTTCACCGGCCTCGCGCGGGGCGACATCTACCATTCCAACGAGAACGAGGCGACCCAGATCCTGCCCTATCGCGGCGAGGCCGGCTGGCAGAGCCGCGCCTATGCCCTGGCCGCGGTCGACGTGGAATGGCCGCTCGTCGGGACGATTTTCGGAGGCAACCAGGTCTTCACGCCGCGCGTCCAGTTCGTCGCCTCGCCCGACGTGAAGAATTTCGCGATCCCCAACGAGGATTCGCGTGCGGTCGAACTGGAAACCAGCAACCTCTTCGCGCTCAACCGCTTCCCCGGCTACGACCGGATCGAGGACGGCACACGCGTCACCTACGGCCTCGACTGGAGCTTCGAGCGCCCGCGCTGGCGGATCGCCACGCAGATCGGACAGAGCATTCGCTTCTCTGGCGACCAGTTCGACACGTACGACGGTAGTGGCCTGAGCGGCACCATCTCGGACATCGTGGGCCGCACCGAGGTGCGTTACCGCGACTTCGTGAAAGTCATCCACCGCTACCGGCTCGACAAGGACAACCTCGCGATCCGGCGCAACGAATTCGACGCCGTCGTCGGCAACAGCGGCACTTACGCCGAGATCGGCTACACCAAGCTCAACCGCAACTTTGCCTCGACAACGCTGGCCGACGGCACCGAGACGGGCGTCGCCGACGACCTGCTCGACCGCGAGGAAGTGCGCGCTGCGGGCCGCGTGGCCTTCGCGCAGCACTGGTCGCTGTTCGGCTCGGCGGTGATCAACCTCACCAACAGCGACGACGACGACACCTCGGGCTCGAACGGCTTCCAACCGCTGCGCACCCGCATCGGCGCCGCCTACGAGGACGACTGCCTGCAGATCTCGCTGACCTGGCGCCGCGACTACACCTCGAACGGCGACGCCCAGAAGGGCAACTCCTTCGCCATCCGCTTCAGCCTGAAGAACATCGGGGTGCACTAGGGCGACGCCGGACGTTGGCAGCCGTCCACAAAGCCGCTATCGGGTGGGCTCGTTTTCAGTTAAGCCGCGCCGCGACAGGTTTCGTTAAGCCGTCCAGCGGCATGGACCTACTTTCGATGCGTGCCTCGCGTGCGCAGCAGTTTCCCGCTTTGGGCGGGTCCGGCGCGAAGCCGGAAGAATACGGGATTGAGATCACGGTGGTAGCAGTCAATCGCAGCAGGTTCTTCAAGCGCACTCTTTCGGGTTTCGCCTCGCTGGCGGTGCTCGCCGGCGCGCTGGGCACCGGCGTGGCCCACGCCCAATCCTCCGCGCAGGGCGCGATCGTCATCCCCGATGACGTGAAGATCTTCGGCAACGACAATCCCAACGTCCGCAAGGCGACCGCCGTGGTCAACGGCGACGTGATCACCGGCACCGACGTCGACCAGCGCCTCGCGCTGATCCTCGCGGCCAACCAGAACAAGCTTTCCGACGAGGAAACCAAGCGCCTGCGCCTCCAGGTGCTGCGCAACCTCATCGACGAAACGCTTCAGATCCAGGAAGCCAAGGCCAACGAGGTCGACGTCAGCCAGGCCGAGGTCGACCAGTCCTATGGCCGGGTCGCCTCGCAGAACTTCAACCAGAACACCGGCGCGATGGATGCCTACCTCAAGCGCATCGGTTCCTCGCCCGAATCGCTCAAGCGCCAGATCCGTGGCGAACTGTCCTGGCAGCGCCTGCTCCAGCGCAACATCGCCCCCTTCATCAACGTCTCCGAAGACGAAGTGAACGAGACGATCCAGCGCCTCAAGGCCTCCAAGGGCACCGAGGAATACCGGATCGGCGAAATCTACCTCGCCGCCCCCTCCGAAGCGCGCGAGCAGGTTTACAACAACGCCTCGCAGATCGTGAAGCAGATCAAGGAAGGCGGCAGCTTCGTCGCCTACGCCCGCCAGTACTCGCAGGCCTCGACGGCTGCGGTGGGCGGCGACCTGGGCTGGATTCGCCTTGCCCAGCTCCCCGACGAACTCGCCGAAGTCGCCCGCTCGATGCAGCCGGGCCAGCTCGTGGGTCCGGTCGAAGTCCCCGGCGGCTTCGACATCCTCTACCTGATCGACAAGCGCCAGGTCCTCACCGCCGATCCGCGCGACGCGGTCCTCGCGCTCAAGCAGATCTCGCTCAACTTCCCCAAGGGCGTATCCGAGGCGCAGGCCAACAAGCTCGCCGAGGACTTCTCCAAGACGATCAAGACCGCCAAGGGCTGCGGCGACGTCGACAAGGTGGCCGCCACCATCGGCGCCCAGGTCGTCACCAACGACCAGGTCAAGGCCCGCGACCTGCCCGCGCAGATCCAGAACGCGATCCTGCAGCTTTCGCCGGGCGAAACCCTGCCCCCGTTCGGCTCGGTCGACGAGGGCGTGCGCATGCTCATGCTGTGCGGCCGCGACGATCCGCAGGTGGAAAGCGGCCCCAACTTCGACCAGCTGATGGCGCAGATGGAAGACGAGCGCATCAACAAGCGCGCGCAGCTCTACTTGCGTGACCTTCGCCGCGATGCCGTCATCGAATACAACTGACCCGGGCGCGGACCGCTGAGCCGATGGCGGGCGTCCTTTCAACAGCCCAGGCCGCCCCGATCGCCGTTTCGCTCGGCGATCCGGCCGGGGTGGCTCCCGAACTGATCGCCGAGGCCTGGACCCGGCGCAAGGAGGCGGGGCTTGCCCCCTTCTTCGTCGTGGGCGGCGCGCTCGCGCTCGGCATGGCGGCGGCGTCCCGCGGGCTTTCGCTGCCTGTTCGCCAGATCGAGCGCGCAGGCGAGGCGTCGGACGTCTTCGACGAAGCGCTTCCCGTTCTCGGCGATGCAGACTGCGCGCCCGAATTCGGCGTGCCCGACGAATCCGGCGCGCGCCTCGCGCTTCATTCGCTGCGCGAGGCGACCGATCTCGCCCGCACCGGGAGCGCGGGCGCCGTTGTCACCGGCCCGATCGCCAAGGCCCGTCTCGCGACAGTCGGCTTCACCCAGCCCGGCCAGACCGAATTCCTCGCCGACGCCTGCGGTCTCGCGCACGAGAGCGCGGTGATGATGCTGGCCGGCCCCTCGCTGCGCACGGTTCCGCTCACCGTCCACGAGCCGCTTGCGAGGGTCCCGGGGCTCGTCACCGCCGAGTTGATCCTGGCCAAGACGCGCATCGTTGCCCGCGCGCTGGCGCGCGATTTCGGCTTGTCCGCCCCGCGCATCGCGATCACCGGGCTCAATCCCCACGCCGGCGAGGACGGACGCATGGGCCGTGAGGAAATCGAGGTCATTGCCCCGGCCATCGCCCGCCTCCAGGCCGAGGGGTTCCACGTCAGCGGCCCGCACCCGGCCGATGCCCTGTTCGCCGCGCACGAGCGCGACGGCTACGACGTCGCCTTGTGCATGTACCACGACCAGGCACTGATCCCGATCAAGACGCTCGATTTCGACGCCGGCGTCAACGTCACGCTGGGGCTGCCGATCGTGCGCACCTCGCCGGACCACGGCACCGCCTTCGGCATTGCCGGAAAGAACCGGGCGAGCGCGGGCGCGATGATCGCCGCGCTGCGCATGGCCGGTGATTGCGCCGCACGGCGCGCCGCCCCCCTGCCCAACGAAAGTCCTGCATGAGCGCCCCGCTTCCTCCCTTGCGCGAAGTCATTGCCCGCCACGGCCTTTCGGCCTCGAAGGCGCTCGGTCAGAATTTCCTGTTCGACGAACAGCTTCTGGACCGGATTGCGGCCATTCCCGGCTCGCTGGACGGCGCGAAGGTGCTCGAGGTCGGCCCCGGCCCCGGCGGCCTCACCCGCGCCCTGCTGCGCGCCGGAGCCGAAGTGACCGCGATCGAGATGGACCGGCGCTGCCTGCCCGCGCTGGCCGAAGTCGAGCAGGCCTTTCCCGGCAAATTGAAGGTCATCGAGGGCGACGCGATGAAGATCGATCCCGCCTCGCTGTTCGATGGGCCCTACCACATCGTCGCCAACCTGCCTTACAACGTGGGCACGGCGCTGTTCACGGGTTGGCTTTCGGGCGAGACCTGGCCCCCGCAGTGGCGCTCGCTGACGCTGATGTTCCAGGAGGAAGTGGCACGCCGCATCGTTGCCGAAGCGGGAACCTCGGCTTATGGGCGCCTTGCCGTGCTTGCCCAGTGGCGCGCAAAGGCGAAACTGGCGCTCAAAGTCCATCGCAGCGCCTTCACCCCGCCACCCAAGGTCATGTCCGCGATCGTCCACGTCGTGCCCGGCGAGGCGCCGGAGGGTGTTTCCATGCGCGTCCTCGAGCGCGTGACCGAGGCCGCCTTCGGCCAGCGCCGCAAGATGCTGCGCCAGAGCCTCAAGGGCGTACCCGGCGCGCTGGACGCGCTCGAGAAGCTCGGGATCGATTCCCAGCGCCGTGCCGAAACGCTCAGCGTTAGTGAATTCGTGGCGATCGGCGCCGCTCTGTCCTAATCGAGCGGCGCCGCGTAACGCGCGACCGGAGCGCCGTGTCGCGCTTCGAGTGCCGCTGATCCGAGACGGGCCAGCACGAAGCCCGCACTGGCAAGCGCCGCCGCCAGCACGAAGGCGTTGAGTATGCGTCGCGAAGGCGTCACGTCGCTCGTCAGCGTGCGCAGCAGCCCTGCAGGGCCCCGATAGGTGTCCGCGACATGCGCCATCGCGACACGCCGGACCGGCACCACGCGCCCCGCCTGCAGACCGGCCACGTCGATCGGCTCGTCCAAGGCGATGCCGCAACGCCCGGCACCCCGCCAACGCACCTGACCGCGCAGGCATACCCCCCCGACGATCAGTTGCACGCGCATGCCTCTGCGTGGAGGATCGGCGACGAGCGCCAACACGCCGCGCGAGGAGGCATTGGCAAGAATCGCGTCCTGACGGTCGGTACCGAACGCCATCTCGGCCTCCACCGCGATGACCGTGCGCGCTTCCTGCCTTTGCTTGTGGATCATCATCGATCAGTCTTCCAGGCGGATTGTCCATCCTCTCTATCGGCACAGTGTCTTATCGATTGCGCCCTTGGACAGTTAATTTACCGCAAGTGCGAAATGCGACAACCCCTAGGGATTTTACGTAGCCTGGACGCAAAGCGGGCCCCGCTCCTCTCCGAAGCGGGGCCCGTGCCTGATACGATCGCACTCGCCGTGCGACGCCCTGCCGTCAGCCGACGAGAACCAGCGATTTCTTCCTCAGGCGCCAGGCGTGCAACAACGGCTCGGTGTAACCGCTGGGTTGCTCGACGCCCTTGAAGACCAGGTCGCAGGCGGCGCGAAACGCGAGGCTGGTCTCCCAGTTGCCCGCCATCGGCTCATAGCGCGGATCGTCCGCGTTCTGGGCATCGACCTTGGCTGCCATGCGCTCCAGTGAATCGCGCACCTGCTCCTTCGTGCAGACCCCGTGCAGCAGCCAGTTGGCCATGTGCTGGCTGGAAATACGCAGCGTCGCCCGGTCTTCCATCAGTCCGACGTCGTCGATGTCGGGGACCTTCGAACACCCGACACCCTGGTCGATCCAGCGCACGACATAGCCGAGCAGCCCTTGCGCGTTGTTGTCGAGCTCTTCCCGGATCTCCTCGGCCGACCAGTCGGCGCCTTGGGCAAGCGGGATCTGGAGCAATTGGTCGAGCCCCGGGATCGGCTCGGCCGCGACTGCCTCGCGCAGCGCGAAGACGCCGACCTGATGGTAGTGCATCGCGTGCAGCGTGGCCGCCGTCGGCGAAGGAACCCAGGCGGTGTTCGCCCCGGTCCGCGGGTGACCGATCTTCTGCGCCAGCATGTCGCGCATCCTGTCGGGCGCGGCCCACATGCCCTTACCGATCTGCGCCAGGCCCGATAGTCCATGCTTCAGGCCAATCGCGACGTTGCGCTTTTCGTAGGCTGCAATCCAGGTCGAGCCCTTGATCTGCGCCTTGCGGATCATAGGTCCGGCGCGCATCGAGGTGTGGATCTCGTCGCCGGTGCGATCAAGGAAGCCGGTGTTGATGAAGACGATGCGGTTCTTCACGGCCTCGATGCAGGCGCCGAGATTGGCCGAGGTACGGCGCTCCTCGTCCATGACGCCAACCTTGATGGTGTGCCGCGCGAGCCCCAGCAGGTCCTCGACCGCATCGAACAGATCGTCGGTGAAGGCGCATTCGGCGGGGCCGTGCATCTTGGGCTTGACGATGTAGATCGAACCGCTGGCGCTGTTGCCGTACTTGGTCAGCCCGCGCACGTCCTGCGTCGAGATCGCGCTGGTGACGACCGCATCGAGAATGCCTTCGGGGATTTCGCCGCCGTCCTCGAGCAGGATCGCCGGGCTGGTCATGAGATGGCCGACATTGCGCACGAACAGCAGCGAGCGCCCCGAGAATTCCTTGCGCTCGCCCGTCGGCGTGATCACCTCGCGGTTGCCTGCCAGTGCGCGGGTGAGCGTCTTGCCTCCCTTCTCGAAAGTCTCGGACAAGTCGCCACGAATGACGCCCAACCAGTTGGCGTAGGCCGCAACCTTGTCCTGGGCATCCACCGCCGCGACCGAATCCTCGAGGTCGACGATGGTGGTCAGCGCCGCCTCGAGAACGATGTCCGACAGGCCGATCGCATCCGATCGGCCGACCGGGCTCGCGGTGTCGAAAACCAGCTCGATGGCAAGGCCATTGTGGACGAAGACGAGCCCCTTGGTTGTGGTCCCGAGGAATTGCGCCGGGTCGGCCAGGTCGATCGCGGCGCGATCCTCCAGTTCGGCCCAGGAACCCGAGGCCAGCGGCAGCGCCTCATCGAGGAAAGCCCGTCCCGCCGCGACGACCGCCCGGCCGCGTTCGGGATCGTATCCCGGCCCCTTGGCGGGCGGCGCATCGAGCGCATCGGTACCGTAGAACGCGTCGTAAAGGCTGCCCCAGCGCGCGTTCGCGGCGTTGAGCAGGAAGCGCGCGTTGAGCACGGGGACGACCAGCTGCGGGCCTGCCATCGTCGCGATCTCGGGATCGACATTGGCCGTCGCAATGGCGAAATCGCCGGGCTCGGGGACGAGATAGCCGATCGCGCCGAGAAACGCCTGGTATTCGGCCTGGTCGAATGGCTTTCCGGCCCGCGCCACGTGCCAGGCATCGATTTGTGCCTGAAGATCGTCGCGCGTATCAAGCAGCGCGCGGTTGCGCGGGGCGAACCGGTTCACCAACGCGGCAAAGCCCGCCCAGAAGGCATCTGTGCCCAGGCCGATCGGGGGAATAACCTCGTTCTCGATGAAGCGCGCAAGGGCCTGGTCAACCTGGAGGCCGCAGCGCTCGATCCTGTTCGTCATAAAACCTCACACCATAATGCACGTCAGGCGCGACTCTGGCGCGGCGTGCTTGAAACATTACCATGAATGTCCTGGGGAGGATTGCGGCCCTATGCCGCATTTCGGAGCGAAAGGCAAGCATCGGGAAAGCGCAAGCGCGAAACGTCTCATCCGAAAGGGTGTAGCCTCGCCTTACAGCGATTGTCGGAAAGGCTTACAAGCAACGAAGGGTTAGCCATCAAAACCGGCCGGAACCTGCGATTGGCATGATCGTTGCTCATGACGGAGGCGTCTAAGAGGATGGAAATGCTTCGGAAAGTCTCTCGCCTGTTCGTCATCAAGACCCATTGGGAAGCGTACATGATCATTTACGCTCTTGCGACGGGTGCGGCCGAACGCGGCAACCTTTATCTCGCGCAGTACCCGGGGTTTGGCGGCAAGCTGCTCTACCTCGCCTGCACGGGTGCAGTGTTCATGGCGGGCGCCAAGATTCTCGACTGCATCAAGTACGAGAAAGCCGCAAGGGCCGCCGCCGCGCCTTCGTCGAACGCCGCCGAAGCCTATGCCAACGCTCCCGGCTCCACGGCTCGGGAAGCCGCTTGAGGCACGCGTGCGGGGCGACGCGCCAAGCTCGATCACGATAAAGGAAGGTGGGGTGATTCTGTTGACAGGCTCACCCCGGGCCCCTGGAATCCGCTTCTGTTGCCCGGTGGGTCCAACCGCGCTTTAGCTTTGTAACTTCAGGGCGTTAGCCCCTAGAATTACGCGGCGAGAGCGAGTGCTTCGTTGTCGTTGGCACTTGTGAGTTTTGAGCCTTTAACGGGTTACTCAGCCCGGACGAAAACATCGCTTTTCAACACACGTCGATCCTAGTTCGGCCCCGTCAACACCCCTGCGACAACAGGGTGTCCCACATGCCCTTGCAGGCCTGCGGGACGGGTGATGGTGGAGCCGCCGGGTACCGCCCCCGGGTCCGCTGCATCTATTGCACGACACAATTTATCGTCATAGTCGGCCGGAGCCGACAGTGCCCATATAGGGCCTTTGTTCTGAATGTGAAGTGAGCGCGTTACGCCGCCGGGGGAGCTTTCCCCGACTTGCGCAGCTCCTCGAGGATTTCGCGCAAGGTATCGAGCTGCGGATCGGTGGGAACGGCGGGGGCTGCCGCGGTTTCCACGGCCTGCTTCTTCTTGGCTTCCATTTCGTCGATCACCTTGTTCACCGAGCGCAGCAGCATGAACAGGATGAAGGCGATGATGAGGAAGTTGATGATCTGCGTGATGAACATGCCATAGCCGATCATCGCCACGCCCGCCGCCTTGAGCGCGGCGTAGTCGGTGGGGCTCCCGGTGTAGTCGGCGGGAATGTCGCTCAGGCGAATGAAATACTGGGTGAAATCGAGATCGCCGATCATCCAGCCGATGATCGGCATGATGACGTTCTCGTTAAGCGCGGTGACGATCTTGCCGAAGGCGGCACCGATGATCACGCCGACCGCGAGATCGAGCACGTTGCCGCGCGCGATGAACTTCTTGAATTCGTCGAATAGTGTCATGCTGTTGCCTCTGTCAGACGCGTGAATGCCGGGGACATTCTTTCATAACGAACCCTCGTCGGACGGCAACGCACTTTGGTCGGGGGAAGTTGCCGCCCCGGTTGATCGGCGCAGGCGCATCGCTATCTATAGCCGGCAATGGAGGCGCGGCGGCATGGGCCCGCCGCGCAGTGGAGAATTCGCCCGATGACCCTGTCGAACGTGGCCCGCAAGGGGCGCATGCTGTTCGTGGCGCTCGCCGCGCTGTCGCTGGCCGCCTGCGGCTTCAATTCGGTACCCACCAAGCAGGAAGCCGCCAAGGCCAAGTGGGCCGACGTGGAAGCCGCGTTCCAGGAACGCGCCAACCTCGTGCCCAACCTCGCCGCCGTCGCCAAGGGCGCGGCCGAGCAGGAAAAGGCAATCCTGACTGGCGTCACCGAGGCGCGCGCCAAGGCCACCTCGATCCAGATCAGCGGGGACGACCTCAGCGATCCGGCCAAGATGGAGGCCTTCTCGCAGGCGCAGGGCCAGCTTTCGGCGGGCCTCGGGCGCCTGATGGCAAGCTTCGAGGCCTATCCCGACATCAAGTCGAACGAGAATTACCGGATGCTCCAGAGCCAGCTCGAGGGCCAGGAAAACCGCATCCGCATCGCGATCCGCGACTACAATGCCTCGGTCCAGGTCTACAACACCGAGGTACGTACTTTCCCCTCGATGATCGGCGCCAAGTTGCGCGGGGCTGACGAGATGGTGCCCTACAAGGCGACCACCCCCAACGCCGAAGTGGCGCCGTCCCTCGAAGGCAAGCTGTAAGGCAAGTGAACCGCATCCGCGCGTTTCTCGGCCTCCTGGCCCTCCTGCTGTGCGCCCTGCTTATCCCGCAGGGCGCATCGGCGGCCCCGCAGTTTCCCAAGCTGACGGGGCGCGTGGTCGATGATGCGCAGATCATTCCCGAGGCCGAGGAGGCCCAGCTCACGCAGCAACTGGCCGCGCTCGAAAAGCAGTCCGGTCGCCAGCTGGTGGTGGTCACCCTCCCCAGCCTCCAGGGCTACGAGATTTCCGACTATGGCTACCAGCTCGGCCGCGCCTGGGGCATCGGGCAGAAGGGCAGCAACAACGGCGCCCTGCTCATCGTCGCGCCCAACGAACGCAAGGTGCGGATCGAGGCGGGCTACGGGCTCGAGCCGATCCTGACCGACGGCATGAGCCGGCTCATCATCGACGAGGACATCCTGCCCGCTTTCAAGGCCGGCAACATGCCCCAGGGCATCGCGGCCGGAACGGCGGCCATCGCCAAACTCATCACGCTCCCCCCCGAAGAGGCGAAGAAACTGGCCGCGCAGGCTGACCAGCAGGCCTCCGAAGGCGGCAGCGGGATCGGCGCGGGCACCGTCTTCTTCATCCTCATCATCCTGTTCTTCGTCGTTGCACCGATGATCAACGAGGCGCGCTCCGGGCGCGGACGGATGCGCCGCTCGCGCGGGCCCGGCTTCATCTGGATCCCCGGCGGCGGCTGGGGCGATGACGACGACCACTGGGGTGGCGGCGGTGGCTGGGGCGGCGGAGGCGGCTTTGGCGGAGGCGGTGGCTTCTCGGGCGGCGGCGGCAGCTTCGGCGGCGGCGGCGCGAGTGGAAGCTGGTAGGAGACAGACATGATGAAACCGGCTCCTTCCTATCTCTCCCCCGAAGACCACGCGAAGATAAGCGAGGCCGTTGCCAGGGCCGAGCTGCAAAGCGCGGGCGAGATCGTCACCATTCTTGCCGACCGCTCGGACGGCTACACCGACGTCTCGCTCACCTGGAGCGCGGGCGTCGCTCTCCTGACCCTCGCCGCGCTGACCGCCTTTCCCGAATTCTACATGGGCCTCTACGACAAGGCGCTGGCCGACTGGGGGCACGAATGGACGCCGCGCGCGATCATCGGCCTTGCCGCTGGCGTCGCGGCGCTGAAATTCGCAGGCGCCTACCTCCTGCAGCTCTGGACCCCGCTCAAGTTCGCGGTGATCCCGGGTGCGGTGAAGACCGCCCGCGTCCACGAACGCGCGGTGCGCGCCTTCCGCATCGGCGCCGAGAGCCGCACCGTGGGGCGCACCGGCGTGCTCGTCTACCTCTCGATGCGCGAACACCGCGCCGAGATCGTCGCCGACCAGGCGATCGCCGCCAAGGTCGATCCGCAAGTCTGGGGCGATGCCATGGCCGCCCTCCTCGCCCACGTGCGCGAAGGCCGCGTGGCTGAGGGCATGTGCGCGGCGGTGGAGCAGGTCGGCGCGATCGTCGCCCCCCACTTCCCCCGCGCCGACGACGACATCAACGAACTACCCGACAGGCTGATCGAAGTATGACCCTTCCCCCCGATGCCCTCGCGCCCGAACAGATCATGTGGGAGGGCAAGTTCATCACCGCCAAGACGCGGGGCCGCTGGGAATTCGTCGGCCGTGCGCGCGGCATTCGCGCCGCGGTGATCCTTGCTGTCGACGCAGAGGACCACGTGATCCTCGTCGACCAGTACCGGGTGCCGCTGGGCACACGTTGCCTCGAGCTTCCCGCAGGTCTCGTCGGTGACGAGGCTGGTAGCGAGGGCGAGGACGCCGCGAATGCGGCCGCGCGCGAGCTTGAGGAAGAGACCGGTTACCGCGCGGGTACGATGGAACACGTCGGCGAGTTCCACTCTTCGCCCGGCATGGTCAGCGAAAGCTTCACGCTGTTTCGGGCACGCGATCTCGTCAAGATCGGCGACGGCGGCGGCGTCGACGAGGAGAACATCCTGGTCCACCGCGTGCCGCTTTCCGGGCTCGCCGAGGCCATCGCCGATTTCAGGGCCAAAGGCTACGCGATGGACGTGAAGCTGCTCGCCCTGCTTGGCCCTTCTCTGCTGGCCTGAACCCTTGCGCACGCGCCCGGGCATCTGCCAGCGCAAGCAGCGCTTCGCCACGGAGGCCGAAGCGCTGGCCGTCGCGCAAAAGGCCCCCTTCCCCTTGCGTCCCTACCGCTGCGAACTGTGCGGTATGGTCCACCTCACCGGGCGGACCAAGGGGATGAAGCTGCCCGCCTTCGAAATCGAACGGCGCCGGGCAGCCAGGGCCGCGCGCGAAGCCAAGTCCTGAGAGCCCAGCCGCCCCCCGAGCCCAACGCCCGAGCCGCATCGCCAGGATGCCGGGCGGGAAATGCCCCGATCACAGGGTGGTGAGGATTGCCCCGAAGTCCTTTGCGCCGCCACCGGACTCGACGAAAGCCTCGTAGATGGCCCGGGCATGCTCGCCCATCGGCACATTGGCACCAGCACCGGCGGCCCCTCCCATTGCGAGATTGAGGTCCTTGAGCATGAGCGCGGCCGCAAAGCCGCCCGCGTAACCGTTGTCGGCCGGGCTTGCCGCACCGACGCCTGCCATCGGCGTATAATCGTTGAGCGACCAGCAATAGCCGGTCGAGCGGGAGGATATCTCGTAGAAGGTCTGCGGATCGAGCCCCGCCTTCTGCGCAAGCTTGAGCGCCTCGCACGTGCCGATCATGTGGATCGCGAGCAGCATGTTGTTGCACATCTTGGCGATCTGTCCCGCCCCGCTCGCGCCGGCCCGAATGACCGCCTTGGCCATCGGCTCGAGCACCGGCGCGGCGCGCGCGAAGGCCTCGTCCGTCCCGCCGACCATGAAAGTCAGCGTGCCCGCCGCCGCCGCCGCGATGCCGCCCGAGACCGGCGCGTCGACCATGAAATAGCCGGCCGCGTGCGCCTGCGAGGTCACCCCCCGTGCGGTCTCGAGGTCGATCGTCGAACAATCGACGAGGATCGCGCCCGAGGGAGCCTTGCCGATTACCTCCTGCGTATAAAGCGTTCGCACGATCTGCCCGTTTGGCAGCATCGAGATAACCGCATCCGCCCCAGCGATCGCCTCGGCCACGCTCGAGCACGGCGTGCAACCCTGCTCTTGCGCACGCACGAGCGCTTCCTGCGAAAGATCGAACGCGCGCACGGCATGGCCCGCCTTCACGAGATTCGCGGCCATGCCGCCACCCATGTTGCCAAGGCCGATGAAGGCGATGTTCATGGCATTACTCTCCCGATCGTTGAGGGAGCGGCCTTTGCGACCGTCTCCCGCTGACAACACCCCCTCGTCCCTTAGGAAGCGGGGGAACCTATCTTACTTGCCCTTCCAGGCCCCGGCGCGCTTCTCGACGAAGGCAGCCATGCCTTCGACCTTGTCCTCGGTCGCGGCGAGAACCTGAAACAGGCGGCGTTCCATGACGAGCCCGGTGTCGAGCGTGGTCTCGAAGGCGAGATTGACCGCCTCCTTGTTCGCCTTGACCGCGAGCGGGGGCAGCGCGGCGATCTTCGCGGCGGCCTTCATCGCCTCGTCCAGCAACTGGTCGGCAGGTACCACCCGCGCGACGAGACCGGCGCGTTCGGCTTCCTCGGCGCCCATCATCCGCCCGGTCAGGCACAAGTCCATCGCCTTGGACTTGCCCACTGCGCGGGTCAGGCGTTGCGATCCACCCATGCCCGGCAGGACACCGAGCGTGATCTCTGGCTGGCCGAACTTCGCGTTCTCGGAGGCGATGATGAAATCCGCCATCATCGCCACTTCACAGCCGCCCCCGAGCGCGAAGCCGTTGACCGCCGCGATCCAGGGCTTGCGCGTGGCCTTGACCACTTTCGAGGTCCAGTCGGCGAAGAAGTCTTCGGCGTAGAATTCGGCCGAAGGCTTGCCCGCCATTTCCTTGATGTCGGCGCCGGCCGCGAAGGCCTTTTCGCCCGAACCGGTCACCACCGCGCAGCCTTGGGAGGGGTCAGCCTCGAAGGCGGCCATCGCCTGCACCATCTCGGCCATCACCGTCGAATTGAGCGCGTTGAGCGCCTGCGGGCGATTGAGCGTGATGAGCGTGACGGCGCCCCGGATCTCGACGAGGAGCGTTTCGTAAGTCGCGGCTTGGGTCATAGGGGTTTCCATTCCTCACTGGCAGGCAGGGGCGCGAAGATCGCGGCGATCGCCTGTTCGCTCACGCCTTCGGGCGCAGCGGGTTTCCATTTCGGCGCGTTGTCCTTGTCGACGAGAACCGCGCGCACGCCTTCGGCAAAATCGGGCAGGACCAGCACGCGGCTCGCAATCGCGTATTCCATCGCCATTTCCTCCGCGAACGTCTCGAGCTGCAGCGAGGCGTTCAATTCATGGAGTGCCACCTTGCAGGCCTGCGGGCTCTTGGTGCGCAAGCTGGCGAGTTCCTTCGCCGCCCATTCGCTCTCGTCACGGTCGAGCGAGGCAAGCACTTCCTCCAGCGTGTCGAACGCGAAATGCTTGCGGATCGCACCTTCGTGCGCGGCGATGCGAGGGTCCGGCGGTGTCACGGCGAGCGAGGCGAGGACGCCGTCGATCTCGTGACCGGCCCCGATCCGCCGCTTGGCCTCCTCCTGCGCTGCGGAGGGCAGGTAATGCGTCGCAAGGCCAGTGTAGAGGCATTCCGAACCGTCGAACCGCGCGCCGGTCAACGCCAGATAATAGCCCACGCGCCCTTGCAGGCGCGAGAGGTACCAGCCTCCCCCCACGTCCGGGAACAGACCGATCCCGGTTTCGGGCATGGCGAAACGGGTGTGCTCGGTTGCCACACGGAACCGTGCGGGCTGCGAGATGCCCACGCCCCCACCCATGGTGACCCCGTCCATGAACGCGACCACCGGTTTGGAGTAGGTGAAGAGCATGTGGTTGAGACGGTATTCGAGCAGGAAGAAGCGGCGACCCGAAATGCCCCCATCCTCGAGCGCCGACTTGCGCAGCAGCGTGATGTCGCCTCCGGCGCAAAAGCCTCTTCCCTCGGCGTGTTCGATGATCACCACGCCCACGCTGTCGTCCTGCGCAAAGTCCTGAAGTGCAGCGATCATCGCCTCGCACATCGCGGTGGTGAGAGCGTGGATCGCCTTGGGACGATTGAGCGAGATCACGGCGGCAACGCCCTCGCGGCGGGTCAGCACTTCATCGGTCATGTCCGCTTCCCTAGCGCCTACTTGAGGAGCTCGCGACCTATAATCATGCGCATCACCTCGTTCGTCCCCTCGAGTATCCGATGGACACGCAGATCGCGCCAGAAGCGCTCGATCGGGTAGTCGCGCAAATAGCCGTAACCGCCGAAAAGCTGGAGCGCGCGGTCGACCACCGAGGAACCGGTGTCGCTGGCGATCATCTTGGCCATCGCGGCGAAGCGGGTTTTGTCGGGCGATCCGGCAGTGACCTTCGAGGCGGCCAGGTAGAGCAGCGCACGCGCCGCCTCCAGTTCGGCGGCCATGTCGGCAAGGCGAAACTGGGTGTTCTGAAACTCCGCCAGCGGCTGGTCGAACTGCCGGCGCTCCTTGACGTAGGCAATCGCCTCGTCGAGGCAGCGCTGCGCCCCGCCGAGCGAACAGGCGCCGATGTTGAGTCGCCCGCCGTCGAGCCCGGCCATCGCGAAGCGAAAGCCGTCGCCTTCGGCGCCGACCCGGTTCGCCTCCGGAACCCGGCACTCCTCGAGGATGACTTGCGCGGTGGGCGAAGCGTTCCAGCCCAGCTTGCGCTCGGGCGCCCCGAACGAGAGGCCCTCCATGCCCTTTTCAAGCAGGAAGCAGGAAATCCCGCGCGTCTTGTGATCGCCAGTACGCGCCATTACGAGGTAGACGTCGTTGACCCCGCCACCCGAGATGAACTGCTTGGTGCCGTTGAGGAAATAGCCATCGCCCTCGCGCCGCGCGGTGGTGCGCAAGGCCGCTGCGTCCGATCCCGAGGACGGCTCAGTGAGGCAATAGGACCCGATCGTGTCCATCGCGACGAGGCCCGGCAGGTAACGCGCCTTGAGGCTCTCGTCGGCAAAGCTGTCGACCATCCAGGCCACCATGTTGTGGATCGAGATGTAGGCGCTGGTTGCGGGGCACCCATAGGCCATCGCCTCCATCGCGAGCGCGGCCTCGAGCCGGCCCAGGCCGATCCCGCCGCCTTCCTCGGACACGTAGATCGCGCCAAGACCGAGTTCGCCGGCCGCCTTCCAGACTTCGACCGGATAATGGCTGGTCTCGTCCCAATGCGCGGCGTAGGGGGTGATTCGATCGGCTGTGAATTTCTCGGCCATGTCGCGGATCGCGACCTGGTCCTCGGTAAGGCAAAACGGATCAGTCATCTCTTCCTGCAAACTCTCATGTCTTGGCGCCTCTCACGGGCACTTGGTATAAGTCAGGGGACCAGGGGCCGCATCCGCGCCCCGGTCGGTTCGGACGAGCGTCTTGCCACCGTCGGGGCTCGCCAGGGAAACATTGAGGTCCCATGTCTGGCCCTCCCCCTCGAACTGGAAGGCCGCCCGGACCGAACTCTCGCCGATCTCGTCGATCGTGCCGAGCTTGGCGACCGACTCGTAGAACTCGATCCTGGCCGGGTCGATCGTGATCAGGCCCTTGGCCGCTGCGGGATCGCCCGTACAGTCAAGCGGGACGAGCCCCCAGCGACCACGCAAGAGCGGCGGGATCGAATGCGCATCCGCCAGCGCCGAAGCGGCCGTGGTCGGCGCACCGACCTCTGCGGACGGTTCGTCCACGGGTGCCTGTGCGGTGTCGTTGGGGGACGGGCTCGGCGCCTGGTCCGGTTGCGACGAACACGCCGCCAGGGTCAGCGCCGAGGACAACGTAAATGCAAGGACGAAACCGCTACGATACATCGGGAATTCCTTCATGGCCGCGTTTGCAATCGTACTTCGGGAACGTGCGCAAGGCGTTTCCTGTTCCTTCACGACCGGCTTGGCAAGGCAAGTCCGCTGACGGCAGGCCCGCGCGATCCCCATTCGACGATCGCGCACAGACAGGCCCGTGACCCAGACCAATGCACAGAATCGTAGGAGTGCCGCACCTGCAGCCTGGCGACCAGGGCCGCCCGTCCAGCGGGCTGCGACAACGGGCCCAAAAACAAAACCCGCGCGAAATGGCGCGGGTTCATGAAAATCATTTCGGCTGTGCGACCTTTGCGGTCGTCACAGCCAGATCCAAAACGGCACCCTCTCCCAAGGTGACCTCTCCCTGAATGCTGCCCCGATCGGGGATCGATATCGGGGTGGTGCTTGCGGCATGATCCGCGACTGCACCACCCACGATTACGTGGCCAATCCGTCGCATCCTCTCCACCTTCGCATTCGCAGCGCTTGTATTCTTTATATTTCTTGTACCGATTTTGCGTTGGCCCGACCTTGTTTATCGTGACTTCCGTTCGGCTTGAGGGCCTGATAGCCCCCCGACGAATTGCAGGCAAGGCTCATTTAAGGGATGCTAACCTGCAAAAATGCAGCTACTGCAAAAATGCAGCAGTTTAGAGAAGGCGCCTAAAAATGAGCATACCCACCGCAGACTGGAGCGACTACCAGGCCTTCCTGGCCATTGCCCGCGGCGGACAGCTCAGCCGCGCCGCACGCAGCCTGGGCATGAACCCGACAACCGTCGGCCGCCGCCTGCGCCGCCTCGAGGCCGCGCTCGGCACCACCCTCTTCGAACAGACCCGCACCGGACAAGCGCTCACCGAGGCGGGAGAGAACCTGTTGATGGCCGTCGAGAGCATGGACCGGGCCGCCGCGCGCATCGCGACCCCGAGCGAGGAAGGCGAAGGCCTCTCGGGCACCTTGCGCATTTCCACCACCGAAGGCTTCGGCATCTGGTTCCTCGCCCCCCACCTCTTCCGCTTCCAGGCCAAGCATCCGCGCCTGGGCATCGACATGGTCGCCTCTTCCGGCGAGGCGCTCAGCCCCAGCCGCCGGGAGGCCGATGTCGCGATCGTCCTCTCACGTCCGCAGAAGGGCCCGCTCGTCGCGCACAAGCTCGCCAACTACCAGCTCGGGCTTTACGCCACGAAGGGCTACCTCGAGACGCACGGCTGGCCGCGTCGTCCGGCCGACCTGCTCAAGGGCCACAACCTCGTCGGCTACATCCCCGACCTGCTCCACGCCCCCGAACTGCGCTACCTCGACGAGATCCACCCCGGCCTCAAGGCCACCTTGCGCTCGCCCAGCATCACCGCGCAGCACAGCTTCGTGGCGAGCGGTGCCGGGCTCGGCGTGCTGCCCACCTTCATGGCCCGCGCCGACCCGCGCATCGTCAACGTACTGCGCGATGTGCGACTCATGCGCGCCTTCTGGTTCGTCACCCACGAAGACATCCGCCGCCTGCCGCGCATCACCGAGTTCCGGCAATGGCTTGACGAAATCGTCCATGCGCGCGAGGACGTACTTACGCCCTGATACGTGCCCAAAGGCCCGGAAATGCGAATATGAAAAGGATTACAAACCTTGACCACGACGACTATTGATCCAGCGCAGTTCAGAAAGGTTCTCGGCAGTTACCCGACCGGGGTCTGCGTCATCACCGCGCTCGACGGCGAGAAACCCGCCGGCATGGTCGTCGGCTCGTTCACCTCGGTCTCGCTCGATCCGCCTCTCGTCGGATTCTTCCCCGACAAGTCGTCCTCGTCCTGGCCGCTGATCGAGCAGCACGGGCATTTCTGCGTCAACGTCATGGGCTCGGACCAGCAGGGCGTGTGCCGCTCGGTCGCGGCCAAGGGCGACGAAAAGTTCGTCGGCGTCGAATATGTCCTGTCCGACAACAACCTGCCGATCATCGCCAACGCGATCGCGAGCATCGAGTGCAAGCTCCATTCGGTCACCGAGGCGGGCGACCACTGGTTCGTGCTGGGCCAGGTGCTGCGCATGGAAACCGTGCGCGACGACGATCCTATGCTGTTCCACCGCGGGCGTTACGGCGGGTTTGCCGAACGCATGTGACGACCGGCCGGATCGCGCCCCCGGCTACGACGAAGGCCGCGCCTGCCCTGGCAAGCGCGGCCTTTCGTGCATCTGCGCCTTTAACGCACTTCGGATCAGGCCGAAGTCGGTTCGGCCGGGCTGTCGGGGCGGGGAAGCCGATGGGTCTTGTGACGCTTGAGGCCGATCAACGGTCGCAGCGGCCCCACCTCGCGCCCCACGAGGTAGAACGCCCAGGACCCGAACGCCACCGATCCGCACAGGATCAGGAACTCGGGCAAGGCGGTCAGCCCCCAGCCCCGGATCGGGTACATGACCAGGACCATGATCGTCTGGTGCGCGATGTAGACCGGGAACACCGCCTCCGAGAGCGTCGTGCGCCAGCGGTGGTTGTGGTTCCAGAACCGGTCCGCGATGCCGAACAGGGCGATCACCGCAGCCCAGCTCTCGGCCGACTTGGCGAAGACCAGCCATTCGTATTCGCGCGCCGGGGTGGCCACGCGCCCCGGATAGAGCCAGCAGTCACGCGCCACCCACAGGAAGCCGAGGACCGCGATCACGGCCGCGATCTTCCACTGCCGCGCGATCGCCTGGCGCAGCGGCTCCGATCCGCGCAGCAGGAAGCCGAACAGAAACATGCCTCCATAATGGAGGTGAGCGGCGCGGTCGCGCAGCACCTCGTGCATGTCGGTCCAGCCGAAGCGGACTTCGCTGCGCACCAGGTAGACCAGCGCGATACCGAGCGGGATCAGCAAGGGGCCCGCCAGCAGCCACTCGCAAGCCTTGCCGATCGCCGCGCGCACCGGGCGCGGCAATGCCAGCAACAGGACGCACAAGGCCAGCGTGTAGCCCAGGAGGTAGATCACGAACCACAAGTGCATCACCCGCGGCACGTATTCGCCCAGGATCTGCCGGTAGCTGAAGGCGTCGTGCAGGAAATAGTATAGATAGCCGTGCGTATAGCCGCCGTTGACGAGCCCCATGTAGGGCTGCGGGGGAACGACGAAGATCAGCCCGAACAGAAGCGGGATGCCGAGGCGCTTGAGCCGGCTCCAGCCGAACTCGAAAACCCGGCCCTTGTCGCGCGACAGCAAGGCCGCGCTGGCATAGCCCGAGATGGCAAACAGCAAGGCGAGGCGCCAGGCGCTGAGGCCGAGGAGCGGGATCTCGGCCCACCACACCACCCCGCGCGTGGGCGTCTGGTAGCCCCAGGCGGTGAACGAATATCCGACGTGGTAGAGGATCAGGAGGATGAACGCACCGATGCGCAGCCAGTCCATGCCGTAGTGACGCTGTGAGGGGGCGGGAATCATCCAGGTACCATGCAACGGCCGTCGGGGCGGCCAGGATCGAGGTCCTTTAGGCGGGTTGCCCGGTCGGCGCAATCGCTGCTCGGCGCTCGGCGAGGGGCGCGATTGCACGACCGCCATGATCTCTCCACTTCCGAGCAGTCATTCTTGGCCAGCGCTGTCATCACGGGCCAGAATGCCCGGATGGCTCGCGCACCATCCAGGACACCACCCGAGACCGACACGAGCGCAAACGGCGCTGCGCACTCGGCGGATGCCGGCCGGGACGATGCGCCGCCCGGGTTTCCGGTCCAGCTGACCATGAAGGAGATCGCCCTGCTCACGGGCGTATCGGCGCAGACGATTCGCCGCTTCTTCAAAGAGCCCGCACACCTGAGCGAGCGAATGCACCGCCGCCTCAAGGCCGTCCTCGGCGAAATGGGGCTCGCGACGATTGCACGCGCCCCGCAAGTCGCAGGCGACGATCGCGAGACAGCGCAACCACCCGCTCCGGCGTCCGCCACAGGCGCGTGCGTTGCAGAGGTTTCACCAGCTTGCGGTCCGCACGAGATGGCCGCGTCGACGGACGATGCGCCGAGCTCGCTCCCGCCTGAACCGGCGACACCTCCGCCCGCAGCCGGTCTCGATTGCGCCGAAAGCCCCCCTTCGCAAGCCCGCCAGACCCCGCGCCCGGGAGCGCCGCTCACGATTGCCGAGATCGCCGACCTCGCCGGCGTGTCCACCAAGACGGTAAGCCGCTACCTCAACCAGTCGCCCCTCCTCAGCGACACCATGCGCGGGCGTATCGAGGAGGTCATTGCGCGCACCGGCTTCGTGCCCAATGCGCAAGCCAGAGCCCTGGCCCTGCGGCGCAATTTCCTGGTCGCGCTCATCCAGGATGGCCGTGCGGGCGAGATCGCACAGGCGGTCGAGGCGGGCATGCTCGAGGCCATGAAGGAGAGCGAACTCGCGCTTGTGCTGCACAGGCTCGATACCGCCCCGGCCGAGCGCGACGCGAACCTGCGCACCTTTCTCCTGCGCCACCACCCCTGCGGGGTCGTGCTATTGCCTCCCCTGTCCGAAGAGGAGGCCATCGCGCGGTGCTGCGCGCAGGCCGGAACCACCGCCATCCGTCTAGGCAAGGTACCCGGCAATGCCGGTCTGGCCGCCGACGACCGCGCGGCCATGGCAAGCCTCGTCCACTGGCTCGTCGCCTCCGGACACACCCGCATTGCCCTCGTCGGTGGCCCGGAAAGCTCGCTTTCGGCACGCGAGCGTGAGCTGGGCTACCTTGATGCGATGGCCGATCACGGCCTCGACAGGGGCCCCGCACTGATCGAGCCGGGGGACAATTCGCTGGCCTCCGGTCTCGCAGCGGGGCGCGTTCTGCTCGAACTCAGCCCCCGCCCCAGCGCAATCATCGCCTGCAACGACGCCATGGCCGCCGGACTTCTTCAAGCGGCAAGCGAAGCGGCCGTCCCGGTTCCCGACACCCTCTCCGTCATCGGCTTCGACGACACCCCTTTGGCGACGATGACCTGCCCCCCCCTGACCAGCGTGCACGTGCCCTGGCGCGCGCTCGGGGCCGAAGCGATCCGCCAGATACGCGAGAGCTTCACGCCGCCATCTGTCGCGGTCAGCGATCCCGCGCCTGCATTCGAGGCCAGACTTGTGGAACGCGGTTCGGTTCAGGCGCTGACACGCGCCCTCGTTTCGGACGCCGGGCTCGAGGGCAAGTCCGCGCGCCGCACATCAGGATTTGACCACGCCTCGTCCCCGTTCGCCCCTGCGATTGAAACCTTCGCCGCCCTTCCTAAATTCCCGGAATGACGCTGCAATTCGTGAGGAGTTGATACGCAGATGAACGGTTTGAAGACAGTTTTTCTGCTCTCGGCGCTGAGCGCGCTGTTCATGGGGCTGGGCTACTTGTTCGGCGGTACCGGCGGCGCCCTGTTGGCGCTCGTCGTCGCGGCGGGCATGAACCTCTTTACCTTCTGGAATGCCGACCGGATCGTCCTTCGCATGCACAATGCGCGCGAGGTCGACGCCGCGAGCGCCCCGCGCTTCTACGCTATCGTCGAGCGCCTCGCCCGCGACGCCGGCCTGCCCATGCCCCGCGTCTATCTGGTCGAGACCCAGGCCCCCAACGCCTTCGCCACCGGGCGCAATCCCGAAAACGCCGCAGTCGCCGCGACCACCGGGCTCCTTGCGATGTTGAGCGAGGAGGAAATCGCCGCGGTCATGGCGCATGAACTGGGGCACGTGAGCAATCGCGACACGTTGATCATGACGATGGTCGCCACGATCGCGGGCGCGATCTCGATGCTGGCCAATTTCGGCCTGTTCTTCGGCCGAAGCGGCGAGGACCGCCCCAACCCGCTGGCGGCCGTCGCCGCCGTGATCATGGCCCCCTTCGCGGCGATGATCGTGCAGATGGCTATCAGCCGCACCCGCGAATACGGGGCGGACAAGGCTGGGGCGGAAATCTGCGGCAATCCGCAGGCGCTGGCCTCGGCACTGGCCAAGATCGCCGGGCCCGCCGCGCATACACGCAATCCCGTGGTCGAGCGCAACCCGGCGACGGCACAGCTCTACATCGTGCCTTCGGGTGTGTCGGACCTGTTTTCGACGCATCCGGCCACCGAAAAGCGCATTGCCGCGCTCATGGCTATGGAAGGCGGTCACGTCATCGCCGGCAGGGCCAGCCCGCGCCCCGCGGCGCGTGCGACCACTTCGGTTCCGGTATCCGCAGGCAAGCGAGCGAGGACTTCCGCGCTCGACCCGAACCGTCCGCGCTGACGGACGGCGTGGGCCGGGCGGGCGGGCCGCGAACGCCCCTCACCTGCCCGGCCCGGTTCCGATCACTTGACCCCGGTGATCCCGTGGCGCGCCAGGAAAGCGAAGATCGTGTCCCACACGTGGACGCTGATCTTCGGGCCCTTCACCGCGTGGGTGTGCCCCGGGTAGAACATCATCTCGAACGGCTTCGCCTCGTTCTGGAGCTTGGCCGCAAGCGCGGTCGAGTTCTCGAACACCACGTTGTCGTCGGCCATGCCATGGATGAGGAGCAGCGGATCGGCGATCTTCGGGGCATTCTCGAGCGCGTCCGAGGCCTTGTAGGCCTCGGGCACCTGCCTCGGGTCACCCATGTAGCGCTCGGTGTAGTGGCTGTCGTAAAGCTCCCACTTGGTCACCGGCGCGCCCGAGATCCCGGCGGCGTAGAGCCCTTGATCGGCCTCGAGCATCTTGAGCGTCATGTAGCCGCCATAGGACCAGCCGTAGGTCACGATCTTGCCCGGATCGACGTAGGCGAGCGACTTGAGATAGAGCGCGCCCGCCTTCTGGTCGGCCACTTCCACGGTGCCCATCGCCTCGTGGATCTGCTTCTCGAAGTCGACGCCGCGGTGCGCGCTGCCGCGGTTGTCGATGCGGAAGTAGATGAAGCCCTTGTCGACAATCGCCTGCGGCAGTGCGCCCAACCAGGCCTTCGAGACGGTCTGGACGTGCGGGCCGCCGTAGTGCTCGAAAAACACGGGGTACTTCTTGCCCGGCTCGAGCTTGGGCGTGATCATCATCCAGTGCAGGTCCGAGCCGTCCTCGGCCTTGACCGTGCCGAAGGTCGTCTCTCGGTGGCTTGCCATGTATGGCGCGTAAGGATGACTGGCATCGAGGCGGTTTTCCTCGACCCAGGCCAGGCGCTTGCCGGTGCCATCGGCGATGTAGCTTTGCGGGGGCTGGTCCGTCGAGGAGCGCGAGACGACGAGCGTGGAGGCGTCCTTGCTGGCGACTGCCCCATTGGCCCAGCCCATCTCGGTCAGCCGCTTGGGCTCGCCCGGATGCGCCAGGTCGACCGAATAGACCTGCGGGGCAAGCACGTCGTCCTTCGTGCCGGTGAAGATCACCCGGCCCGCCTTCTCATCGACGCCGACAAGGCTCGAGACCTCCCAGTTGCCGTGTGTCAGCGGCGCCCATTTGCCTTTGGCGAAACGGTAGAGGTGCCCGAAGCCGCTGCGCTCCGACCACCACACGAGGCTGCCGTCCTTGAGGAAGCGGTAGTTGTTGGTAAGGTTGATCCAGCTCCCTTTGGCCGCCGTCTCGGTGAACAGCACGGTGGAGGCGCCGGTTTCGGGATCGACCGCAAGCATGTCGAGGCGGTCCTGCACGCGGTTCTCGCGCTGGACGTAGAGCGTCTTGCCGTCGCGCGCCCAGTTGACCCGGGCCAGGTAGATGTCCGGGTCCGATCCGAGGTCGACCTTCACGCGGGCAGAACCATCGGGTTTCATCACGTAGAGCGCGACCTCGACGTTGGGCGTGCCCGCCGCGGGATAGCGCTGGGCGTAGATCTTGGTGCCCTCGGCGCCGATCGCCGCGCGCTGGACCACACCGACCGGCGCCTCGTCGTAGCGCTCGACCGCGATGTGCGCTTCGCCGGGCGCCCACCAGTAGCCGGTCATCCGGTCCATTTCCTCCTGCGCGACGAACTCGGCCTCGCCCCAGTGGACCGTGTCGGAAGCTTCCTCGGGGGTGATCGCCTGCTGCCCCTTGCCGGTCCTTCCGACCATCAGGCGACCGTCGCGCACGTAGGAGACGTAAGTGCCCGCCGGGCTCAGCGCGGGATTGAGCTCGTCGCCGGCGTCGTTGGTCAGCCGCGTGACCTTGCCGTCAAGCCCGGCGAGGTAGAGGTCGCCGTCGAGCGGAACCATAAGCGAGGCCGAATCCTCGTTCCAGGCGTAGTCGACGATGCCCTTGAGGTCGCCGATGCGCTGGCGTTCGCGCTGCATCTTCTCGGCTTCGCTGAGCTCGCGGCCGGTCCCCAACGACAGCGAATCGACGAGCATGCGCCACTTGCCGTTTCGGCGATCATAGCCCCACAGGTCGTAGCGCTCGCGGTCGTCGTCGCGGTTGCGCAGCAGCGTCAGATAACGGCCATCGGGCGAAATGCGCACCTGGCGCGGGCTCGGTCCGTTGAGCGCGGGGCTGGCGAAGACGCGGGTGAAATCGAGCGTGGGGGCGGTGGTCTCTTGAGACATGGTCGTCTTTCCGGCGGTGTCCGCCTTGGCGAAGGACAGGGTCGGCAGCGCGACCGGCAGGGCGGCGCACAGGCCGGCCATCAGCAGATGTCGTGTTTTCATGGGCATGGGGAATAGCAGACTGGCGCGCCGTTTCCAGACGCGCGCGCGATCAGTCCGCAGCGGTCAACGCGGCAACCAGGTCCCGGACTTTCTTCTGGCGCCATTGCGGGCGCGGTGCGACCAGCCAGTAGGCGCGTCGGCACGGCGTGGCCTTGGCCGCGAGGTCGTCGCGGTCCCACGCCGCGAGGCCCTGGGCCAGCAAGACGGGCACCCGCACGCGCCCCAGGCCCGCGTTGGCGGCGGCGACGGCTTGCCCGGCATCGCTGACGATGATCGGCGGCTTGGCATCTTCGGTGCCTTCGCCATCGCCCTTGCCGCAAGGGTCGGGGTCGCCCGGCCAGCCGATCCAGTCGCCCTCGCCGATCTCGACCCAGTCCGCCGCGCCCAGTTGCACGCCCTCGAGTTCGCCGGGCCCCTCGGTCCAGCGCACGGCAAGGTCGAGATTGGCCTCGGTGAAGTCGGTCATCTCGCCATCGACGAGCGCGTAACGCACTTGCGGATTGGCCTTGCGGAAGGCGCCGAGACGTTCGGCCAGCCAGGCCGCGAAGAATTCGCGCGGGGCCGCGATCGTGTAGACGAGGCTGGACTGGCCCGCCTGCATCGACTGGACCGCATCCTCGAACTGGAGGAAGCCGCTGCGCAGTGCGGCAAGGCCCGCGCCCGCCTCGTCGGTCAGTTCGAGCCCCTTGCTGGTGCGGCGGAACAAGACGACCCCGAGGACATCCTCGAGCGCGCGGATCTGCTGGCCGACCGCCGCCGGGGTCACCGCCAGTTCGTCCGCCGCGCGGGTGAACGAGAGGTGGCGCGCAGCCGCGTCGAAGACACGCAGGGCGTTGAGAGGCAAGTGCGAACGCTTCATGGCGCTTTCCTATGCGCAGGCCGTGCGGGGAGCAAGCGCCGCGAAGGCGCGCGCGCTGTACGGTTCGACTTGCGCGCGATCAGCCCGCCGTGGCCGGGGCCGCGAGCGGAAAGAAGGGAATCTGCGCACAGAGCTCGCTCCCATCCTCGCAAAGGAAGACATAGTGCCCTTCCATGCTGCCTTGCGGTGTCGGCAGCGGGCAGCCCGAGACGTAGTCGTGCGAGGCGCCGGGCATGAGCAGGGGCTGTTCACCCACTACGCCGTCCCCGTCGACGACGCTGACGTCGCCGTTGCCATCGGTGATGCGCCAGTGCCGGGTCATCAGCCGGATCGCCTGGTCGGTCCCGTTCTCGATGCGGATGTGGTAGACCCAGAACCATTTCCCCGCCTCGATGCGCGATTGCTCGGGCAGGAAGTTCACGGCGACGCGAACCGTCACGCCTTGGGAAACGGCGGCATGCTGGAACAGTTCTTTCATGCCGCTCAGACTAACGGCAAATCCCGGCGGGGACAACCGGGTTCCCCCGCTGCGCCCGCTGAACCACCTCTCAACGAAGCGATTTTGCCGCGCAGACGAGCTCCCAGCCAAAGCCCTCCGGGTCGTACGAAGTTACGACGCGCGCGCTCAGCTTGACCCGAGGCACATCGACGATGATGCGGGTTCCGAAACCCTGGTGATCGGGCGGTGCCACGCGAGGGCCACCCGACTCGCGCCAGGAGATGCGGAACACGGGCCCTTCGTCCCCCTCCTCCAGCGACCAGGTGATCGCCACAAGCCCGGAAGGCTCGGACAATGCGCCATACTTGAGCGCGTTGGTTCCCATCTCGTGCATCGCCATCGCAAGCGCTTCGGCCGCACCGGGCGAGAGGACGAGCGCAGGTCCGGCGCATTCCACTTGCGCGCGCGAATCGCCGAGCGAACGCAATTGCGCCTCGACCATCTCGAGCACCGGAATATCGGACCAGGCCCGGCGCACGAGCACGTCCTGGTTCGCCGCGAGGCCGCGGATGCGCTGTTCGAGCCGCTCGATGAAATCGGGTCGCCCCGCGTCGCTGCGCCGGGCCAGCGACTGGATGATCGCGAGCATGTTCTTCGAGCGGTGGTTCACTTCCTGCAAGAGCAGCTCGATGCGCTCCTCGGCGTCGCGCATCTCGGTCACGTCGGTGTTGGTGCCGAACCAGAAGACCACCTTGCCCTCCTCGTCGAGGATCGGCTTCATGCGCGAGAGGAACCAGCGCCAGCTGCCGTCGGCCGCGCGCAAGGGGAAGGTATCCTCCCAGTGCTCGCCCGACTGGAAATGCCGGCTCACCTTCTCGACCACGCGATCGATATGGTCGGGGTGGTGGACGCTCTTCCAGCCCCAGCCCTGCATGTCCTCGAGCGTGGTGCCGGTGTAATCGAACCAGCGCTGGTTGTACCAGAAGATCCAGCCGTCGCTGTCGGCGATCCAGGCGAGCTGGCTGATGTTGTCGGCGAGGAGACGGAAGCGCTGTTCGCTTTGTTCGAGGCGCTGCTGCGTCGCGCGCTTGGCCGAGATGTCGCGCGCGATCTTGCTCGCCGCGACGACCCGCCCCTCGGCGTCGCGCACGGGCGAGACGGTCACCGCGACGTGGACGTGGCTGCCGTCCTTGCGCAGGCGGATCGTCTCGAAAGTCGCCATGCGCAGGCCCTGGGCGACATGCGCGATGATCGCGTCCTCCTCGCCCTGCCGATCCTCGGGGATGAGCGTGCGGATGTTGCGGCCGACGATCTCGTCGTGGGACCAGCCGAAGACACGCTCGGCGGCCGCATTCCAGCTCAGGATTTCGCCGTCGAGCGTCTTGCCGACGATGGCATCGTCGCTCGATTCGACAATGGCGGCAAGAAGCGCCGCCGGGTCGGCTCCGTGGGCGAGCCGCGTCAGAGACCCGCCTTCCCGAGCGCCTGATCCATATCCTCGATCAGGTCGTCAATGTCTTCCAGGCCGACGTTGATACGCAGCATGCCTTCCGAAATCCCCATCGCCTCGCGGCCTTCCGGCCCCATGTTATGGTGTGTGGTCGAGGCAGGATGACACATCAGCGAGCGCGCGTCGCCGATATTGTTCGAAATATCGATGAGCTTGAGCGCGTCGAGCAAGGCGTGCGCCTTCGCGCGGCCGCCTTCGACCTCGAAGCTGAAGATCGGGCCGCAATCGGCCATCTGCTTCTGGGCCAGTGCCTTTTGCGGATGGCTGTCGAGCCAGGGGTGCATCACGCGCTTCACGCGGCCTTCCACGAACTGGCCCAGCTTCAAGGCGTTCTCGCTCTGGCGACGGGCGCGCAAGTCGAGCGTCTCCAGCCCCTTGAGCACGACCCAGGCGTTGAACGGCGAGAGGTTGGGACCGGTGTTGCGCTGAAACGGCAGCAGCTTGTCGTTGATGAACTCTTCCGATCCGCAGACCGCGCCCGCCAGCACGCGGCCCTGCCCGTCCATCAGCTTGGTGGCCGAGTAGGCGACGACATCGATGCCGAACTCGAGCGGACGCTGCAGCACGGGGGTGCAGAAGGCGTTGTCGACCACCGTGGTGATGCCGTGCGCCTTGGCAAGAGCCGCGATCGCGCCGAGGTCGGCGACGTCCATGGTCGGGTTTGCCGGCGTCTCGAAGAAGAACACCTTGGTGTTGGGGCGGATCGCCGCTTCCCAGGCCGAGAGGTCGGTCGCATCGACCACCGTCACGTCGACCCCGAAGCGCGGCAGGAGGCTGTCGCCGAGCCAGCGGCACGAGCCGAAGGCTGCGCGCGCCGAAACCATGTGGTCGCCCGCCGAGAGCTGGCACAGCAGCGCCGCGGTCATCGCGGCCATCCCCGAGGCCTGCGTGCGGCACGCCTCGGCGCCTTCCATCAGCGCGATGCGTTCTTCCAGCATCTGCACCGTCGGGTTCTGCAGGCGCGAGTAGGTCATGCCGTCGTCCTCGCCCGCGAAGCGCGCGGCAACCGTGGCGGCGGTGTCGTACGCGTAACCCGACGTGAGGAACAGCGCCTCGCTGGTCTCGCCCATCTCGGAACGCCAGGTTCCGCCACGAATGGCCTGGGTGGCGGGGCGCCAGTTGCGGGTCTGGGTGCGGTCCTGTCCGGTCGTGCGTTTCATGGGATCACGCTCTAGGAGCCTCGGCGAGTCGGCGCAAGCGACTGCGCACGCACGCAAGCACCTGCAAAAGCGCCAGAGCTTGCTTGCGCCCGGCGATGGCAGCGCCTATTCGGCGGAGCCGATGCCGCTCCATTCCCGCAACGATCGCGACCCCCTGCTGTGGTGCACCGCGATCGCCCTCGCCTTCCTCGTCCTGTCGCTCTGGCGCCTCACCGTGCCGGGAAGCTTCTATTTCGACGAGATCCACTACGTTCCCGCCGCCCGCAAGCTGCTCGAACTGGTGCCGGCGAACCGCGAGCACCCCATGTTCGCCAAGGAAGTGATCGCGGGCTTCATCTGGCTCCTGGGCGACAAGCCGCTGGCCTGGCGCATAGGCCCGGCACTCGCCGGTTCGCTCGGCCTGTTCGGCTTCGCGCGCTTCTTGTGGCATCTCTCGCACAAGCGGCGCGCCACGATCCTCGGCGCACTCCTGCTGGCCACCAATTTCATGTGGTTCGTGCAAAGCCGCATCGCCATGCTCGACATGATCGAGGCGGGACTGTGCATGGTGGGCCTTTGGCAGTTCACCGCGGCCTTGCGCAGTCAGGCGACCGGCCAGGCCCGCGCGCACCTCGTTGCGGCGGGCCTGGCGATGGGCCTCTCGCTCGGCGCGAAATGGAGCAGTGCGCCCGCGCTCATGGTGCCCGGCCTCGTGTTCCTCATCATCCGCCTGCGCGAGGGCGGCCCGTTCTTCCCTGGTCGGCGCAGCCGCGTGGGAACGATCCCGGGCATCTCCCTGCTCGAGGCCGCGCTCTGGCTGGGCCTGTTCCCGCTCGCGGTCTACTGGCTGACCTACCTTCCGGCGATGTTCTACACCCACCGCCCGGTGACCCCGCTCGGCTTTCTCGCCCAGCACGAATACATGATCAAGCTTCAGGACAGCGTGCTCAAGCCGCATCCCTACCAGAGCCTCTGGTACATGTGGGCGGCCGACTGGCGCGACATCTGGTACCTGTTCAAGGTCATCGGCGGCAGCCAGCGCGGGATCGTCATGCTTGGCAATCCGGTCTCGATGATCTCCGGGCTCGGCGCGCTCGTCTGGGGGCTGTGGGCCACCGTCTTCCGCAGGCGCTGGGACGCCGCGATGCTGCTGGTACTCTACGCGGCGTGCCTGGGTATCTGGGCGTTCAACGGCAAGCCGATCCAGTTCTACTACCACTACCTGCTTCCGGGCGCCTTCCTGATGGGCCTGCTCGCGCTCGCCATCGCCCCCCTGACCGAGCGGCGCGACCGCTGGCGCTGGCTTGGGCTGGGCATTGCCGGGCTCGCTTTCGCGATGTTCCTCGGCTTCTTCCCGATCCTCTCGGCCCTGCCCTTGCCCAGCCGCGACTTCTACAATGTCTGGATGTGGCTGCCGAGCTGGCGCTGACGCCAGCCCGGCACCGCCACGGCCACGCCGTCAGGCGGGCAGGCGATGCTTCGCGTCGCCGTGCGCCAGCATCGCGAGCCAACCCTCGAGCGTCAGCGCCCGCTGGTATTCGTCCTGCATCGCATCGGTGAGGACCTCGACCACGCGTTCGCCCTCGATCCACAGTTCGATGACCCCGAAAGCGCCGCCGCGCTTACGGTATTTGGCCGGCCAACCTTCGCGCGTCGCAATCGCGAAGACTTCGCCCTGGCTGAGCCGCGTCGCCATCGCGAAATGGCTCGAACTGGGCATGCGCATGCCCGGCACGCCGAGGAAATCGGCATCGCCCTCGGCCTCCACCAGCATGGTGCCGAGCGGATAGACCTCGACCAGCGTGTTGCGATCGTCATCGGCGTGGGCGACCCACGAGCCCTGCGCCACGGGCGGAAACGGCGTCGCCCGCCCGCCCATCAGTTCGGCCAGCACTTCGGCGACGCGCTGCGGTTCGCGCGCGTCCATCGAGACATGAAAGATCACGGTACTCTCCCCATCCATCAAAGGTGGCGGGAGAATGCCGTGAAAGAGTGGCCAGCGGCGCGTACCGCTCGGCAAAGTGCGCGATCGGATCGACCAGCGCCCGCTCCGGGTCCTGCGCGTCCGACGAACGGCGCGCGAAAGCCCTGAATCAGTACTTGCCCCAGACGAACTTGGACGAAAGCGCGAAGTTCCAGACCGCGCCCAGGATGATGCCCACCAGCACCGCGACGACGTCGTGGAAACCCATGGCCTTGAGCACGGCGGCCGCGCCCACGTTGGTCAGCAGGCCCAATGCGCAGGCGAGCGTGAATTGCGCCCAGCCCTTGAGCAACGGCCCGAAGCCGCGCAAGCGCTTGTCCGAATAGGTCAGCTCGTTGTTGACGACGAAGTTGAACGTCATCGCGATCACTGCGGCGAGCGCGTTGGCGGTGTTGAACACCGCGCTCTCCGACCAGTTACCGTAGACGAAACGCTCGCCGAAGACGACGTGGAGCAGGATCCACAGCGCCGCGAACTGGACCACGACGCCCATCGCCCCGACGGTTCCGAACAGCGCGAAACGGGTGGGAATGATGCGCCCCAGCCACTTGTCGTAGAGGCCCACGAGAAATTCGAACACGACGGTCTGGTCCAGTTTGCTTTCGCCCTCGGCACGGGCCGCGAAATTGAGCGGAAATTCCTTGACCCGCAGAGGGGTATCGGAAGTCGCGAGAATGTCGAGCAGGATCTTGAAGCCCACGCCCGAGAGCCGGTGCGCATCGGCGCGCAGCAGCTTGGTAGGCAGCATGAAGAAGCCGCTCATCGGGTCGGTCAGCTCGACGCCGGTGACCTTGTTGGCAATCCGGTTGGCGAGCCCCGAAACCTTCACCCGGTCGGGCCGACCCCAGGCTTCGGTGCTCGCCCCTTCGGCGAAGCGCGAGGCATAGGCCAGATCGAAATCACCGGTCCTGAGCGCAGCAAGCATGCCCACCAGCAGCGCGGGATCGTGCTGGTGGTCGGCGTCCATCACCGCGACGAAGGGCGCCGCGGTGGAGCACATGCCCTCGATCGCGGCGCTCGCCAGGCCGCGCCGCCCGATGCGCTGGATGCAGCGCACGCGCGGGTCGGCCTGCGCGATCATGCGCACCTCGTCAGAGGTGCCGTCCGGACTGTTGTCGTCGACGTAGATCACCTCCCATGCGATTCCCTGAAGCTCGCGATCGATCCGCTCGACCATCGTCGCGATGTTGCGACGCTCGTTGTAGGTCGGAAGGACGATGGCAAGCTCGAGCGGCCGCAGCGCGGCAGCGGCGGGGATCTCGGCAACGGAAGAGGCGGGGTGCGAACCGGAAAGCGTCATGGATTGGAAACTACGTCGTGGGACTCGGGAAACAGGGCGAGGCTCTTACAGCCGCGCGAGCACCGCGTCACCGATTTCCTTCGTTCCAGCGCTGCCGCCCAGGTCGCCGCCCTTGATGCCATCTGCAAGAGCGGCGGCCACGGCGTTCTCGATACGCACCGCTTCGGCTTCGAGGCCGAACGAGTGACGCAGCAGCATGGCGGCCGACAGGATCGTCGCCATCGGGTTGGCAAGGCCCTTGCCCGCAATGTCGGGCGCCGAACCATGGATCGGCTCGTAAAGACCGTAAGTACCCTCGGCGAGGCTCGCCGAGGCGAGCAAGCCGATCGAGCCCACGCACATGCTGGCCTGGTCCGAAAGGATGTCGCCGAAGAGGTTGCCGGTGACGATCACGTCGAACTGGCCCGGGTTCTTGACCAGCTGCATCGCCGCGTTGTCGACGTACATGTGGCTGAGTTCGACCTCGGGGTACTCCTTGGCGACCTCGATCACCACGTCGCGCCAGAGCTGCGAGGTCTCGAGCACGTTGGCCTTGTCGACCGAGCACAGCTTCTTGCCGCGCGTCATCGCCGCCTTGAAGCCGGCGTGGGCGATGCGGCGCACTTCGTCCTCGGCGTAGGACATCATGTCCCAGCCCTGACGGCGGCCGTCCTCGAGCGTGCGCATGCCCTTCTCGCCGAAGTAGACGTCGCCGTTCAATTCGCGCACGATCAGGAGGTCGATCTTCTGCGCGACTTCGGGGCGCAGCGAGGTCAGGCCCTCGAGGCCCTTGAACACGCGCGCGGGGCGCAGGTTGGCGAAGAGACCCAGCTCCTTGCGCAGGCCAAGCACGGCCTGCTCGGGCCGCAAGTGACGCTCGAGGTGGTCGAGGTCGAAATCGCCGACCGCGCCGAACAGCACCGCATCGGCCGAGCGCGCGATGTCGAGAGTCGCCTCGGGCAGCGGGTGACCATGCTTGCGGTAGGCCCCGCCGCCGACGTCGCCTTCGACCAGTTCGAGACCCTCGAGACCGAGCGCCTCGAGAATGCGAACCGCCTCGCCCGTCACTTCGGGGCCGATACCGTCGCCTGCAAAAACCGCGATGCGCATGCCTGTCATCCTGCTGCTGTCTTAGTCTGAAATACGACCCAGCCGCTCGCGCAACTGGGTGCGGGCCGCCATAGCGTCTTTGCGGCGTTCGGCAAGCGGGTAGAGCGCCAGCTCGCGCCCGATCCTGTCAAAAGCGCCAAGGATCGCCGGCCAGTTTGTGTCGGTCGGACGGGGAACCGGCACGCCATAGCCCAGCTCACGCAGCAGCAGCACCTCGTAGGACAGGAGCGGCAAAACCCAGCCGCGCGCCGAAGGGGCAAGGCACACCGCATCGAGCAGCCCCTCGAGGGCCTCGTGCAGGGCGGGATAGGGCTGGCGCTCGGGCAGCGCCGCCGCGGTCAGCGTCGTCAGCCAGACCAGCGCGGCGGCGGGAAGCGGCTCGCCCAGCCAAGGCCCGCGCGAGCGCACCAGCTCCACTTTGGCAAAGGGCAATTGCCCTTCCGAACGCGCGCGCGCGTCGATCGCGACGATGTTACCGGGAATGAGGACCGGGCGCAGCGTGCGGCCTCGCGCGCCCGCGACGTAGGCTGCGACAATGCCCGCCTCGTGCGTCAGGAAGCGCACGATCGCGGCGGTCTCGCCATGCGCACGGATCGCGCAGACGATGGCTTCGGTCCGAAGTTCCATCAGGCAAGCAAGCCCGCCATCCCCTGCAGCACTCGCAGGGGATCAGGCACGCCCACAGCGATGCGCTGGCAGATCAGCCGCCGCGCAACTGCTTGGCTTCGATCTCGTCGAGACGGGACTTGAGCGCTTCGCATTCCGCGCGGGCGGTGGCGGCCATTTCCTTGACCGCCTCGAATTCCTCGCGGCTGACGAAGTTCATGTCCCCCATGAACTCCTTGGCCCTTTCGCGCATGCTGTCACGCGCTTCGCGGGTCATGCCGGCAAACGTGCCAGCAGCGCTGTTCATCATCTTGACGAAATCGGCGACAAAAGGGTTTTCGCTTTGCATGCAACCTAAATGGTACAGCCAGCCTCCGCGTGCAAGAGGCTAGGACGGCGTTCGCAGACCGGAATCGACAGCTCGCCGATCCCACCTGCGCGTGCAGGCACCCACCCTAGATCGTGTAGCGGATTTCGGCGCCCGATGACCGCACGCCGTCCTTGTCCGGATTGGCCTGAAGGAAAGCGAAGTTGAGATAGGTCGCGAAGGCCACCCACAGGAGATAGGGCACCAGCAGTAGCGCCGCCCGCGTCCGCACCCTCCAGAACAGCAAGATCGTGACGAGCACCAGCACGTCGAGCACCCCGATCACCACCAGAGCGCCGGTAATCCGATGCATCGCGAAGAAGACCGGCGACCAGGCTAGGTTGACGAGGAGCTGGACGACGAAGACCGCAAAAGCGATCCCCCGCCCGGGCGCCCCGCGCGCGGCGAGAACGATTGCAAGAGCCAGTCCGATCAGGACGTAGAGGATCGACCATACGATCCCGAAGGTCGCAGGTGGCGGAAAGGCCGCAGGCTTGACCAGCGAAGCGAACCAGGGGTTGTCGGGCCCGCTTTGCGCAAGGCGCCCCGAGAGAAACCCCAGCAGCACGACCGTCGGCACGCACACGAGCGCCCATCGCAGGAAACTGGCACGCAACTGACCGGAGGAGGCAAGCAGGTTCATAGCCGGAAGTTTCTCTCAAAATCGGGAACTGTCAAAGCCCCCGGCGACCAAAATCGATGAAATCTAATGCGTTAATTGATATGATTCACAAGCCGAAAACGGCGAACGCGCCTGCATCGGCCATTTTTGCTCGAAAACGGCTGCATTTTCAGACCGCTCCCGCGCCGCGCCAGGCCGAAACGAGGAACTCGACATTGCCTTCGGGCCCGGTGATCGGGCTTTCGACGATGCCCTGGATCGTCCAGCCCGCACCTTCGAGCCATTCGCGCACTTCCTCGCAGACCCGGTGATGGAGCGCGGGATCGCGCACGACACCGCCCTTGCCGACCTCGCCCCGGCCGACCTCGAACTGCGGCTTGATGAGGGCAACGACACGGCAATCGGGCGCAGCCAGTTTCAGGGGCACTTCAAGGACCTTGGCCAGACCGATGAAGCTCGCATCGCAAACCACCCAGTTGCAGGGCGCATCGATATGCTCGGGCGTGAGGATGCGCGCACTGGTCTGCTCGAGCACGGTGACACGCGGGTCCTGCCGCAGCTTCCAGGCGAGCTGGTTCGTCCCCGAATCGACCGCGAAGACCCGCGTTGCGCCGTTGGTCAGCAGGACGTCGGTGAAGCCGCCGGTGGAGGAGCCGATGTCCATCGCCACCGCGCCAGCCGGATCGAGACCGAAGTGCGCAATCGCATGCGCCAGCTTGATCCCCCCGCGCGAGACCCAGGGATGATCGCGCCCGCGCACCTCGAGCGGCGCGTCGGTCTTGAGCGCCTGGCCCGGCTTGGCGATCTTGGTTTCGCCCGAAAAGACATGCCCCGCCATGATCAGCGCCTGCGCGCGGGTACGGCTTTCGGCAAGACCACGATCGACCAGCAACTGATCGACGCGCAACTTGGCCGCGCCCTTCGCTGCAGCCTTGGAAGCGTTGCGCGGGTTTTCGGTGGATGGAGACTGGGACGCGTCGGACATGGGGCACTGCACACTTGAGAAGAGGCGCGTGTCATTCCATACCAGGCGCATGAAGGCAAATCCGCGTCGTCGCGCTCTCCCCACCCGTCTCGTTTCGATACCGGTGCTCGCTCTTGCAGCGCTGGCTTCCGGGTGCGTCCCGCCGCCCGCTTCGGCCCCCGCTCCCGCCCCGGCACCGACACCCGCCGCACAGCCCGTCCGCCCGGCCCCGCTCCCGGCAGCGACCGCCCTGCCCTCGCCGAGCAACTGGCGCGACGCGCCGATCACGCCCGGGACCTGGGCCTGGACCCCGAGCGGTCCGCGCTCGGTGGCGAATTTCGCCGCAGGCGCATTCGAGATGCGCTGCGACACACAAAGCGCGACGATCACCCTCTTTCGCCGCGCCAATGCCGCCGGAGCTGGACCGGCCAGTATGGCGATCACCACCATGAGCGGCACCCAGACCCTCGCCGCGCAAGTTCGGCAGGGCTATTTCACCGCGACATTGCCCGCCCGCAGCCCGCTGCTTGACCAGATGGCGTTCAGCCGCGGCCGCTTTGCCGTGGCGGTGAGCGGCCAGCCCACACTCTACATTCCCAGCTGGACCGAAGTTTCGCGCGTGATCGAGGACTGCCGCTAGTCGCCCTTAGAAAATCGGGCGCAAGTCGCCCGAACCGGCTTCCTTCGCGATCCCAAGAACTTATCCAAGAGGCGTCCCCTACGGCGGCGCCGACGGCTGCCTTGCGCGGTGAAAAGCACAAGACGAGCCTCCCCGTAAACAGCCTTTTCATCGCGCGGCTTAGCTGGGGAAAACTTGCGCGAAGCCCTGATAATGACGCGAAAAAACTTGATTGCAAGACTTGTGGTGCAATGCGGAATGAGCCACATTTTCCATTAGGACGACGGAACCCGGGAAACGCGCCCGGCGGTCACCGAAGTCCAGTCGCTCTCGGGCGGCGAACACTATGGCTCAACAGCGCGAAAGGAGGTGATCCGATGTCTCATGGTTCAGCATGGAGGTCGGCAATTTCCGTCGCGAGGCATTATCGCGCTTTCTGACGCGATAAAGGCTCTCGCCGGCGGCACTTCCGGCCGCTGACCATGTGAAAGGCCGTACCGGCATGCCGGTGCGGCCTTTCTCAGTTTCGGATTCCGGTTTCGTGCGCCGCCGTGGCTTTGGGACGGGTCGACTGGCATCGCTCCAGAAGCGCTTGCCTCCCCTCGCCCGACACGGCATGAGAACACGATCATGCAACCGCACGTGCACTCCACGCAAGAAAAGAGCCCGCTCCGAGCACCCAAGTGCCCGGAAACACTGGCCTGGCTGCCAACGCTTGCCTCTGTGATGCGGCGTGCTAAAGCTGAAACACCACGTATCAAAATTTCTTTTGGGTTGCGCATCGCGTAATTTTCATACAACTGCCCTTCGCACCCCCAAACAGAGGACAGAGTTTTCATGGCGACTTGCGCCGAAGCCGAGCTGACATTTTCGATCCAGCCCAACCCCGCCCCCGCGAGCGACGAGACGCGCGCGGCGGTATTGGCGAACCCGGGCTTCGGCACGCACTTCACCGACCACATGGTTACCATCGACTGGACCGAAGGCACCGGCTGGCACGACGCCACGATCGCCGCGCGCCAGCCCATCGCGCTCGATCCCGCGGCCGCCGTGCTGCACTACGCCCAGGAAATCTTCGAGGGCCTCAAGGCCTACAAGCAGGCCGACGGTTCGATCGCGCTGTTCCGCCCCGATGCCAACGCCGAACGCTTCAACCAGTCGGCCGAGCGCCTCGCCATGCCCACGCTTCCCGAAGATCTTTTCATCGCCGCGATCGAGAAGCTCGTCGAACTCGACAAGGGCTGGATTCCCGAAGCCGAAGGCGCCTCGCTCTACCTGCGCCCGTTCATGATCGCGACCGAGGCCTTCCTTGGCGTGCGCCCGGCCAAGACCTACAAGTTCATCGTCATCGCCAGCCCGGCCGGCAACTACTTCAAGTCGGGCGCGCCGGCGGTCTCGATCTGGGTTTCCGAATACACCCGCGCCGCGCCGGGCGGCACCGGCGCGGCCAAGTGCGGTGGCAACTACGCCGCCAGCCTCGTGCCCCAGGGCGAAGCGCTCGCGCGCGGGCATGACCAGGTCGTCTTCCTCGACGCCGCCGAGCACAAGTGGATCGAGGAACTGGGCGGCATGAACCTGTTCTACGTCTTCGACGACGGCACGATCCTGACCCCGGCGCTGACCGGCACGATCCTGCCGGGCATCACGCGCAAGAGCCTGATCGCCCTGCTGCGCGAAGAAGGCCTGACCGTGAACGAGGGCCGCTACAGCCTTGACCAATGGCGCGCGGACGCGGCGAGCGGCAAGCTGGTCGAGACCTTCGCCTGCGGCACCGCGGCGGTCGTCACCCCGGTCGGCAAGGTCGCAGGCAAGGACGGCGAGTTCACGATCGGTACCGGCGGCCCTGGCCAGCTGACGCGGAAGGTCAAGGACCGCCTCGTCGCAATCCAGCGTGGCCAGGCACCCGACACCCACGGCTGGATCCGCAAGATCGGCTGATCGCCGTCAGGCGACCTGCCACGAAAAAGCCCCGCCCGGCATCGCGCCGCGCGGGGCTTTTTCGTGGGAAATTCACGCGCGCCCCTTGCCCGCGCGTTCCGGCATGCCATCTGGAGGCCGATCCCCCCCTTCGGCTACGCGAGAACACCATGACCAGCACCGCCCCCTACCCCATCGGCACACCCGGCACGCCCTGGGGAGAGGCCGAAGTCCAGGCCTGGCGCGAATCGCAAGTCCGCCGCCGCCGCTACGCCGAACTTGTCGAACCGCGTATCAAGGCCCTCGCCGATCGCTTCGAGCTCACCGAATACGGCGCGCTCGACTATGCGGGCGAGCACTTCACGCTCTATGGCCTCGCCAGTGCCCCGCTCGACCCGGCCCTCCCGACCGCGCTCGTGACCGGCGGAGTCCACGGCTACGAGACCAGCGGCGTGATGGGCGCGCTTGAGTTCCTCGAGACCCGCGCGGCCGACTACGCGGGCAAGGCCAACCTCCTCGTCGTCCCTTGCGTCAGCCCCTGGGGCTTCGAGCGGATCAACCGCTGGAACCACGACGCGATCGACCCCAACCGCAATTTCAAGCCGGACAGCCCGGCGGCCGAATGCCGCGCGCTGCTCGATCTCGTCGCCGCGCGCAAAGGACCTTTCCTGCTCCACATCGACCTGCACGAGACAACCGACAGCGACGAGGAGGAATTCCGCCCCGCGCTGGCTGCGCGCGATGGCGAGGACTACGAACCCGACACGATCCCCGACGGCTTCTACCTCGTTGACGATGCCGAGAACCGCCAACCCGAATTCCACGCCGCGATCATCGAAGCCGTCGCCAAGGTCACCCACATCGCTCCCCCCGACGCGCAGGGCAACATCATCGGTTCGCCCGTCGTCCAGCCCGGCGTGATCGAATACCCTCAGGGCAAATACGGAATGTGCGCGGCGATCACCGGTGCGCGCTTCACCACCACTACCGAAGTCTACCCCGACAGCCCGAGCGCCACGCCCGAGCAATGCAACGCAGCGCAAGTCGCCGCCGTTTGCGCCGCGCTGGACTTTGCGCTGGCCTCGGCCTGAGGCAAAGCCGGCGATCAGTGCCCGGCTGCCGCCAACTCGCGGCGCGCCTGCGCCAACTGCGCCGCGAACACCGGATCGGCCTGGAGCCGCGCGAACGTGGCCGAGGCGATCACCCGCCCTGCCACGGTATCACTCTGCCAGTGGACCCGGCACACCACGCGGCTGACGCCGAAGTCGTAACCGCGCTGGAGCACCGCGTCGGCCCGGTCGGGCACCAGTTCGGCGAGGACCAACGCAAGCGTCCAGCCGATCGCGGTGTGGCCCGAGGGGTAGGATCCGTCATGGCGCAGCGCCTCCTCGTCACCCGGCGTGCACGAGCCGCCGCCATTCTCGACGAAGGGGCGCACCCGCTGGTAATTGTTCTTGGCCTTGTAGGTCGAGAGCCCCCCATCCGCCATCGCCCGGCGCAGCAGCATCTCGACGTGCGGCTTGCTGCCATCGCTGAGCGAGGTTCCCACCAGCGGCTCGAACGACTGCACGACGTGTGGCCAGTTGAGGTCCGCGTCCGAGGTCGCCAGTGTCAGACGTGCAGCGCTTGCCAACTTGGCCGCCTCGAAGGCCTCCTGGTCTGCGGCCTTGGCCGCGCTGCCCGCTGCAGGCGGTGGCGGCAGCAGCGCGAGACTGTCGGGCAAGGCGGCAGGTGGGAGGTAGCCCTTGGGCAAGGGAATGTCCTTGCTGAGAACCCCGACCTCCTCAACAGTCACGGGCGGCACCATCGCCGCTGCGGAGCCTTGCCCCGTCGACGTCGCCGCGGTCGTGCATCCGCCCAGGACCAGCAGGCAAGTGCCGACCAATTCCGTAAGAATCCATTTCGTTCGCATCGCCCGCCTATCCTTGACCTGCAGTCCAAAGCCCGCAGACTAGGTCAACCTAGGTGCCCCAGGCATCAGGTCTAACCCGCAGATCGGCCAGCAAGGCTTCGCCGGGACCCCGGCAATTCCCGAGACCGTCCAGCGGCTTGCCGCGGCCCGGACAGCTGGCACGTCCCCCTTGTTGCGCGAGCCTTGCAAACCTACCTAGCCTGCTCCCCTTTCCCGCGCGCGCTGCGCCGCCCCAACCAGGAGCCCCCGCCATGGCCGACACCCCCTACACGCCCCCGAAGGTCTGGACATTCGATGCACAGAACGGGGGCACTTGGGCGAGCATCAATCGCCCCACCGCCGGCGCGCGCGAGCAGAAAGAGCTTCCACATGGCGAGCACCCCTTCCAGCTCTACTCGCTGGGCACGCCCAACGGGCAGAAGGTGACGATCATGTTCGAGGAACTGCTCGCCGCCGGTGTCACCGAGGCCGAATACGATGCCTGGCTCGTCAACATCGGCGAAGGCGTCCAGTTCACGAGCGGCTTCGTCGACATCAATCCCAACTCGAAGATTCCCGCCCTGCTCGACTGTTCGGGCAAGACGCCGGTACGCGTGTTCGAATCGGGCGCGATCCTCTTTCACCTCGCCGAGAAATTCGGGATGTTCCTTCCCCAAAGCGGACCGCAGCGCACCGAATGCATGTCCTGGCTGATGTGGCAGATGTCGACTGCGCCGATCATCGGCGGCGGCTTCGGACATTTCTACGCCTACGCGCCCGAAAAGTTCGAATACCCGATCAATCGCTTCGCAATGGAAACCAAGCGGATCATGGACGTAGCCGATAAGCGCCTCGCGGAGACGCGCTACCTGGCTGGTGACGACTACACGATCGCCGACATCGCCGCCTACGGCTGGCTGGGCGGTTTCGTGCGCGGCGATGCCTACACCGACGCGGCCACCTTCCTCGACGTTGCAAGCTATGCCAACCTGATGCGCTGGGGCCTCGAACTGGGCGAGCGCTCCGGCGTGAAGCGCGGCCTCGTGGTCAACCGCGATGCGCCTGGCAAGATCCGCGAACGCCACAGCGCGGCCGATATCGACGCGATTTTCGGCGCCTGATCGAACCTTCTTCCGGCGTGGAAAGGCCTCACTATCGAAAAGGGCCTTTTCACAGCCGGGATAAGCGGCTAAGCGCGCACTCCCATCGCAAGGCACGACGCGGTCTTGACGATTCTGCTGGGGCGTAGCCAAGCGGTAAGGCAGCGGTTTTTGGTACCGCCATGCGCAGGTTCGAATCCTGCCGCCCCAGCCATTCTCGATTCTCACCACCTCTCAAGCCGTCCAAGGGCGGCTCTTGGAAATGGCGGAATTCCGCCATTTACCTAGGCCTTCGCGTCCCTCTACGTCCCGGGAGGGGGCCTTGCAGCTCGGCCCCTAGTTGGTCAATTTGTTGGTACGAAATCACCTATTTCCAATACCGGAACGCGTCTCAGGATTCGAACCTGTGACTTCGGGGGGAGTTGCCAACAATGCTCACCAACATTGCCATCAAGGCCTTCAAGCCAAAGGACAAGACCTACAAGCGCTCCGATGCTGCCGGGCTCTATATCGCGGTCAATCCCACCGGCTCGAAAATCTGGTACCTAGCCTACCGTTTCGGCGACAAGCAGAAGACGATCTCGGCCGGTCCCTATCCGAAGGTTTCGCTTCTGGCCGCCCGTGCCTGGCGCGACGAGATGAAGAAACTGCTGGAGTTGGGCCTCGATCCATCGGAAGAGCGCCGCCACGAGCAGCGTGAAGCCAGGATCAAGGCGCGCGGCGACGTGACGAACACCTTCGAGCATGTCGCTCGCGAGTGGCTGGAGACACGCTCGCTCGCCTGGACGCCGCGTTATGCCGATCTCGTCACCGGACGGCTCGAAAGCGACATCTTCCCCGTCATTGGCAAATGCAACATCGCGCACATTCGTCCGCGTGAAATCCTCGAGGCGATCCGCCGGATCGAGGACCGGGGCGCCGTGGAAATGGCCCACAGGGTAAAGAACCACTGCAGCGAAATCTTTCGCTACGCGATACCCGACGGACGCTGTGAAACCGATCCATGCCGTGACATCGGCCCCGCCTTGCGAAAGCCCCCGCCAACACGTCACCGCCCGAAAGTTTCGGCGCGCGACCTGCCCGCCTTCTATGCCCGGCTCAACGGTGATGATGGGGCCAGACTGAGCCATCTGGCCCTTCGCTGGACGATCCTGACGATGGTGCGCACGCAAGAGACCCGATTCGCCCAATGGGCTGAATTCGAGGATCTCGATGGACCCGAGCCGCTATGGCGTATCGGTGCCGATCGCATGAAAATGCGCAGCGAACACCTCATCCCCCTGCCCCGGCAGGCTATTCCGCTCCTGGAAGAAATCCACGAGCTCAACATCTTTCGAAAGGCGGGAAATCCCCGGCACGGCCGCTTCCTGTTCCCGGTTGCGGGGACGCGCAGCATGGTGATCAGCGAGAACCGCATGCTCGACATCATGTACAGGATTGGCCTGCGCGGCAAAGCGACGGTCCACGGCTTTCGGGGCCTTGCCAGTACCGTTCTCAACGAGAGCGGCCGCTTTCAGCCCGACTGGATCGAAATGCAGCTCGCCCATCAGCCGCGCGGGGTGCGCGCAGCCTATAACGCCGCGCAATATCTCACCCATCGCCGTCAGATGATGCAGTGGTGGGCCGACTATCTCGACAAGGCCGAAGCACGAGGAATGTCTGAGCGCGAGCACGTATCCAGCCCTTTTGGCTCGACCGCGCTCGAGACCTTTCCCCCGCTCAGAACGCGTAAGAGAGCTTGATCCTGCAGGTCGCCTCAAGCATCGCCATGGGGAGAATTCGCGAAACCGAAGGGGTCGCGCATCCAGGCCTCGACCTCGGATTCACGCCAGGCCGAGCAACGCGCAGAGATCTTGACCTGAGCCGGGAAAGCGCCGGCCTGGATCCTCCTGTAAAGCGTTGCTCGCGCAAGCCCGGTGCGTTCCATGACCGCGTGAAGACGCAGGAAACGTTCGGGCTTGGGCGCGGGCGCCGGGCAAAGCTCTTCTTCCTCGATCGGCTCTGGTTCGAATATGCGCCTCTTCGCGATCATTTCGACTTCTGCCCTTGGCGAAAGGCCCGGTCGGCATCGAGATAACCGGCAAGCATGGCCGGGATGAGTTCGGCAAGCTCAATCGGTTTGCCATAAGCCTGCGCATAGGCATTCGCGTAGTCTTCCAGGTCGCGATGAAGATCGGGAAGGATGCGGATCACAATCTTGACTGGCGTCGTTTCGGGAAGCTTGGCGAGACGTATGGCGCTCATTGCGCGTTCTCCTTTATCCAGGGTTCAAGAACGAGGTCCTGGCGCACGAGCAGGCGAACCGGCGCGCCGGGCCGCACTTCGATCGTCGGGGCGACGTCGAGATCGCGCCGGGTAATGCTGTCGCCAGCCCGACTGACGCTGCCTTGCGTGCCCTGCCGGATCGCATCGACAAGGTCGCTGTCGCCGCTCAGGCTCAATTCGGTTCCAACGCTCAGCAGCGTGGCAATCGCAGCCCCCTTCAACAGCCGGCCGGTATGCGCGTTCAGCTTGTCTTCGAGCCCGGCAAAGCCCTGCGGGTCGCTCGCTGGCATGTTATCAAGGCGCAGAGAACGCCCATCGGGCAGGACCAGACGCTGCCAGCCCAGCAGGGCCCGACTTTGCCCGTAGGTCACGTGTGAATCGTAGTTGCCAATGAGGCGCGATCCTTGTGGGATGAGCAGGACCCGGCCCGTGATGGTGTCGAAGACATTGCGGGTGACCTGAGCAATCACCATGCCGGGAAGGTCCGAATTTATGCCAGTCAAAAGGCTGGCCGCGATGACGCTGCCCGCCATGAGAACATGCGACGAGGCCGCAGGCTCGAGGACGTGGGCATTGCGGGTACTTCGCGTCTCGAGCTGGCGCGCAAAGCCTTCCTTGCCGGATGCGACGGCAGGTTCGCTTCCCTGTTTCTCGGGGACTGCGGCTTTATCGGCATGCTGGACATCGGAGGCTGGCACCTCAGGAGGGGACGAAGGCGCGGGATTTACGTTCGTCAGCAAGGGCGACTGGCGAGCCTTGCGCAGTTGCTCCTCTTTTTCCTGACGTGCTTGCTCTCGTTCCTGCGCGACCCGTTCGGCTTCACGAGCCGGCTTTTTTTCCTGCGCGCGCAGGATGGGACGGCCCAGATCCCCGGGCAAGGCCGGACCAAGCTTCGCAGCCTCGCCATAGTTTGACGGCAACGCATCGAGTCCATCGTCAGCGGGCTTGCGGTTAGCCTGGGCCAGATTGGCAGGAGGCTCTTTCCTGTCCTCCTCATGCGAACTCAGCGCGTATCCTGTAACCCCAGCAAGAACCAGTGCAGCGACCGACGCGCCGCCGATAACAAGCTCCTTCTTGAAGCGTTGTGCCAGAGGCAAGGGTGCCCTGATCGCGAGACTTTCGGGGTCGACCTTGCCCGCCTTGGCCGCGATATCATTACCCGCCTCTCGATCGCGGACCGACCCATTGCCTGGATCGCCAGTGTCACGTGTTGCAGGTCCCCCGACACCGGCCTCGAGAGAGGATGGCAGCACAGTTCCTTTTGGCATTTGCGACTGTGAGCCTTCATCCATCATGGGCGCCCTCCCCGCGTGATGCGCACGACCTTCTGGTCCTTGGTCCCCAAGCGCAGTTCGGCAGTCTCGAATATCCTGTCGACGATGTAGAAGCGCCCCTTCATGCGATAGTTGACCAGTTCGGCCTTCCCGTGCCCATCGACCAGGAACAGAGGCGGCGCTTCACCCTGACCGATCGAGGCCGGGAATTCGATGTAGGTCCGCGCGCCATCGTCGAAGGCGCGCACCGGGCGCCACGTCGCATGGTCCCCCGTGATCACATAGCCGAAGTAGAGCTGTTCAACGCCGATGCCCTGCGCGACCGGCGCGACCGGCGCGCTCGCCTCTGCTGCCTTTTTTGCCCGCGCAACCGCGAGCAAGGCATCGAGCGGATACGTCCAGGCCAGCGCCGTCATGCCATCCCGCTCGGCGCTCGTAAGCTCAAGATGGTAGGTCCGCCTGTTGGTTGTGATCACCAGATTGGTCGACAGACCTTGCGTGAACGGCTTGACCAGCACGTGGGTCTGCTCGGCCTCACCCTCCCCGCTTCGCGTGTCGCCAATGATCCAGCGTGCGGTATCGCCCGCAGCAACCGCGATCAGCCCTTCGCCCGGCTGGAGGGCAATATCCGTGATCATCCCGGGCTGGGTAGGTACATGATAGACCGCCCCGTCAGACCACAGAAACATCTGGCGCGCATTCATGTAGTTCGCGAGAGCAGGCTCCACCGGCTTGCGTACGCCCACGGCTGAGGGAATGGAAACGGCCTGGGCTGGCGTTACACCGACGACAAGCGACACGATGGCAGCGATACAAGGCTTCATGGCTTCACCTCCGATAATGTAGGGGACAGATCCGGCGTCGCGCCAAGCCGCGAGGTTGGCGAGTGTTCGCTCGTCAGCGGGCTTTGCTGTGTTGGTCCATCGCCAGCGGGCTCGAGTTCGCGGCTCCAATCGATCCCGTCGACATAGAGCCCAAGCGGGTTGCGCCTCAGGGTTTCGCGGTCGCGCGGCGCCTTGCGCACAACGGTCACCATGGCCGTCCAGTGCTCTTGGCCAGATGGGCTTCCGTGTTCATAGGCCGTTTCGACCCACTTGACCTGGAACGACTGCTGCGAAGCCCTGACGACGCTCGTGATCTGGACTGTGACCGTTCGCTCGCCGATCCGTGTCAGCGCGCCCGACTGTCGGGCATAGGCACTCAGGAAGGCGCCCCCTCTCTGTGTCGTGAAATCATAAGCCTCGAGCCACTGACGCCGCATGACGACCGGGTCGAGCGAAAGGGCCCGAACGTGCTCGACGAACTTGCCTAGCGCCCAGGCGATTTGCGAGTCACTTGGTGTGTAGTCGACTTCGGCTTCGCTGACCGCCCGTGGTTCGCCAAGCCGGTCGACCGCGACGACGTAAGGCACGACCCGGCTCTGGAGCGATTGCCACAGCAGGCCGGCCGTCATGGAGCACGACAGCCCCAGACATCCAAAGGCCATGAGGCGCCAATTTCGGGCCTGAACGCGGGCCGAGCCGATGCGCTCATCCCATAGCTGGCCTGCGCGCTGGAAAGGCGTTTCGGGTTGGGGAGTTCGGCCGTATGCCTGAAGGCTGCGTTTGAAGCGCATGGTTCAATCGTTCCTTTCGCTGATGTCGGGAGAGATGCCACCGCCGCCGCGATCGCCTTGTTGAATTGCATGGACAGCCATTTGGCCGCGATGGCGCGAAGCTTGCTCTGCGCGAAGGCTCCTCGCCCACTGCGGCGCCGTCTCACCGCCGCCGGAAGCCGGCGACGGTGAGTTCGTATTCTGGTAAGCTGCTGCGCCCGCCGCACGGCCGCGCGAAGCGGCCTCGGAAAGCCCAAGCGTTTGCGAGACGCGTTGGCGGACGGAATTACCGGTAGCGCGCCCCACACCGCCAAGGCCAGCTTTCACGCTGCCATCCGAGCTCTGCTTACCAAGCGAATAGGCACTCGAGGTCGCCGCCCCCATCGACGTCCCGGCACGAATCGAACCAAGAGCACCGCCTCCCAGCATCCGTGCGCCTGCAAGACCGCCGCCTCCTGCAAGCATACCAACGCCGCCGGCGCCAAGCGCCGTCCCAAGGGCCGCTCCGGCTCCCAGTTGCGGCGCACCTGCGGCAAGACCACTTGCGACAGACGGCGCGAAGATGCCCAGACCAAAAAGCGCAAGGCTCGCAAGGACCAGGCTCATGGCCTGGGCGATGTCGGGCTCCTGCCCTTCGAGCGCGCCGGCGTACTGCTCGAAGAAGCTCGAGCCGATGCCGACGATCACGGCGAGCACCATAACCTTGATGCCCGAGGAGACGACGTGGCCCAGCACGCGTTCAGCCAGAAAGCTTGTCCGGTTCCACAACGCGAAAGGCACGAGAATGAACCCGGCGAGGCTCACCAGCTTGAACTCGATCACGCACACGAACATCTGCACGGCAAGAATAAAGAAGGCGAGAATGACGAGCAGCCAGGCGACGAGAAGCACGGCGATCGTCAGGAAATTGTCGAAGAAGCTCGTGAACCCGAGCAACTTGGCGACCTGATCGAGCATGGGCCATGCGGCGGAAAATCCCGTGCCAGCCAGATGTCCCGGCTTCAGGAGATCCTGCGCCGAAATCGTCCCTCCCCCGGCCGTCACCCCGGCTTGCGCGAAAGAGGCGAAGATCACCTCGGAAAGCGTCTGGAAATTGTTGATGATATAGGAGAACGCGCCGACAAAGAGGATCTTGCGAACGAAGCGCCCGAGAACGTTGTCATCTCCGCCAAGCGTCCAGAACAGCGCGGCCAGCGTCACGTCGATCCCGACAAGCTTTGCCGTCAGGAACTGAACGTCGCCCCCCAGGAGTCCAAATCCACTGTCGATGTAGCGCGTAAAGGCGCTCAGGAACTGATCGATGATATTAAGATCATCCATGACGTCAGAATCCCTTCGGGTTGATCAGTAAGGATGGATCCGCGTGACCCGGACCGGGGAGCAAATCCGGGCCACGCGGCGCGGCGACGGGGAGGACGAGCGCCACCGCTGTCTCGTTGATGTCAGTCCGGCGTGTAGGCGTTGCCTGAACCAAGGAACCGGGACGTCGCCGCCTGGGCCTGAGCCGAAGCCTGGGCGCGATTGGCCTGGGTGATCGCCTCGGCCCGAAACTGCGCCGCCATCATCTGCTGGATCTGGAACTGCTGCTTGGCCGCGATCGCGAGGAGCTGGTTGGTCGCCTGCTGGGCCTGCAACGCCCCTTCCGCGTCCTGGCTACGCTCCGCCACTTTGGCCAGATCCTGCGCGTCATCCTCGATCGTCTCGGCGATCTGCGCCTGGACGCGGGTAGTATGGCGGTAGGCCTGCACTTCAGTCTCAAGCCGGGTGCGCGCGGCAGCCACCTCATCGTCGAGCTTCAACGACGGACTGAAGGCATCCGGATAAAGCGCATCGAACTGCGTCTCGACGCGCGCTGTACTGAACTGGATGCCCTGGGCCTCGTTCATGAGTGCCTCGATCTGGCGCAGTGTACGGTTGAGTGCATCGAGTTCGGGAAAATCGATGCGCGAGAGGTTTTTCGCCTGATTGGTCAGGCTCTGTGCCTCGTTCTGGAGCGATGTGATCTGGTTGTTGATCTGCCGTAACGCGCGGGCCGCAGAAAGAACGTTCTGGGCATAATTCGAGGGGTCGTAGACGATGATCGCCTGAGCGGACTGGAGCGGGACCGTAAAGCCGGCTGCCACGACAAGCAGTGCAACTGCGCTGCGCAGCGCTCCAAAGGAGCACGAAGAACAACGGTTCATTGGATTTCTCCTGACTGGTTGGGATACCGTGCGCAGGTGCGCGTTTCCCCTGGCCAGTTCTGGCCAGGGAACGAGGCGAGATAGTCGATTGCCCACTGCGCGCTGGTTCCTTGCAGGAACCGGGCGAGAAACGGCGTGCCTCCGGCCTGAGTAAGCAAAGTGTCGATACGCGCCTGACTGGCCGGATCCGACGCGCCGCAAAGCGCAAGCGCCAGCGGACCAAGCCCGAGTTCGAAGAGACGATTGCCGCGCGCCGATTGGAGATAGTAGTCCCGCTTGGGCGTCGCCCGGGCGAGAAGATTGATCTGACGTGCGTTCAGCCCGAAGCGTTCGTAGATTTCCCGGCTTCCCGGTTCGAGCGCGCGGTCATTGGGCAGGAGAATACGCTGGGGACAGCTTTCAAGGATCGCGGGCGCAATCGGGGAATTTGCGATGTCGGAAAGACTCTGCGTCGCGAAGAGGACCGATACGTTGCGTTTGCGCAGAACCTTGAGCCATTCGCGAATACGCGCAGCGAACAATGGGGAATCGAGGAAGATCCAGGCTTCGTCGAGGACCAGCAACGTCGGCCGTCCATCGAAGCGTTCCTCGAGGCGATGGAACAGGTAGTTGAGGACGGGCGCCACGGCTCCCGAGCGCCCCATCAATCCGTCGGTCTCGAAGCAATGCAGGTCCGAGAAATGAAGCGCGTCGTCGCTCGCATCGAGCAGCGCGCCATACGGGCCGTCGATCGTATAGGGCGAAAGTGCCGTTCGCAGCGACGAGGATTGAAGCAGCAGGCACAAACCGGTGAGCGTTCGCTCCGCTGCTGGCGCTCCCGAAAGACTGGTTAGCGCCGACCAGACCTGGTCCTTGATCTCCGGCGTGACGGTCACGTTTTCCTGCGCGAGCAACGCTGCGATCCATTCGGCAGCCCAGCCTCTTGCCGACAGATCATCGATCCTGCGCAGCGGTTGAAAGGCAAGGCCGCGGCCAGGTCCCTCGCCAGCCCCCAGATCTTGGTGCACCCCGCCGCAGGCAAGCACCATGGCACGCGCTGAAAGCCCCTTGTCGAAAACATAGATCTGCGCATCTCGATAGCGCCGAAACTGCATCATCATGAAAGCCAGCAGCACCGACTTTCCGGCGCCCGTCGGTCCCGCCACAAACATGTGTCCGACATCGCCGACATGGGTAGAAAGCCGAAACGGTGTCGAGCCGGACGTGCGCGCATGGAAGAGCGGACTGGCGCGCAGATGCGAATTGCGGGCCGGACCTGCCCAGATGGCCGAGAGAGGCATCAGATGCGCTAGGTTGAGCGTGTGCATCAACGGCTGGCGAACGTTGGCGTAGACATGGCCTGGAATTGACGAGAGCCAGGCCTCGACCGCGTTGACACGTTCGCGCACCGTGGTGAAACCGAGGCCTCCAAGCACCCGCTCTATCTGACGCATGCGCTCGTCGACGGTTTCGCTCTTCGAAGCCGTCAGCGTGATCGTCGTTGCCATGTAGCCAAAGGCCACATGATTTCCTCCCAAGGCCTGCAAGGCGAGATCTGCATCGAGGACCTTGTTGTCCGCATCGCTATCGAGCAACTGGCTCGGCGTGTTGTAGAGAACCTCGCGCAGCATCGTGCCAATGGACTTGCGCTTGTTGAACCATTGCCGTCGCAGGCGGGTCAGGGCCCGGGTCGCTTCGTCCTTGTCCATCGCGATGAAGCGGGTGACCCAGCGGTAGGGAAAGTCGAGGCCGTTAAGCGCGTCGAGGAGCGCGGGACGGCTGACATTTGGGTAACCAAGGACCGATAGAGTTCGCAAATGCCGACCGCCAAGTTGCGGCTCGAGCCCACCGACCAGCGGCGTATCGACAAGCACGGCGTCGAGATACATCGGCGTTTCGGGGACACGGACCGAATGCTCGCGATCCGAAATGGTCCGATGCAAAAAGGTTAAAAGCTCGCCGTTCTCGAGCGCCCGGACTTCAGGCATGAACCCTGCGAACAAATCGAGCGCGCGATCCGTCTCCGCCGTAAAATTCGCCATGGCCACTCGCCAGTCGCGTGCCTTGCTCCCATCTCCCGTTTCCAGGAAGTGCCGCCCAGCCGCGTCCTCGCTGTCCGCAGGTGGCATCCAGGTCAGACTGAGGTGGAAGCGGCTTTCGAAATGACGTCCTTCAGCCGTGAATGCCGCGCGCCGCTCCCGATCCACGAGCCAGCTTGCAGGATCGGGGAAGTCATCATCGGGATAGGCCATGGCTTCACGCCGCTCGGCCTCGAAGAACAGCGCCCAGCCCGAACCGAAACGACGCAGCACGTTATTGGCCCGCGCTGCGACCGCAACCAGGCCAGCTTCGGTCGTCGATTCCAGATCCGGACCACGAAACGAGAGGACACGCAGGAAACTGCCATCCTTATTGAGAACGATGCCGGGGGCAACAAGCGCGGCCCATGGCAGATGATCGGCCAGACGCCCTGCCCGGCTCGCGTATTCGCGAAGGTTCAGCATGGAAAATACCCCTTCTGGCGAAGGTGGCGCAGAAGGACCGGCGCGAAATGCGGGTCGCGGCGCGCGGCAAGGACCGAGAGGCTATGCCCGCAGGCCCAGATGACGAGGCCGGCCAGCCACTGCTGCAATCCCAGGCCCACCGCCATTGCCAGCGTCCCGTTGACGATGGCGAGACCTCGCGGTGCCCCCGCCAGCAGGATCGGAACGGAAAGGCTTGCATGGACAGGGACCTCGAAGCCCTCGGGCTGGCCAGCCGTGCTCATGCGATCAGCGCTCCGCCGCCAAAGCTGAAGAATGAGAGGAAGAAGCTGGATGCCGCAAAGGCGATTGAGAGCCCGAATACGATCTGGATCAGCCGGCGAAAGCCCCCTGCCGTCTCACCAAACGCCAGGGTAAGACCAGTCATGATGATGATAATGACCGCAACGATCTTGGCGACAGGCCCCTGGACCGATTCGAGAATCTGCTCGAGTGGCTCCTCCCAGGGCATGCCCGTCCCCGAAGCCCATGCCGGAACTGCGAGGCTGAGGCCGACTGCCGATGCAAGAAGGGCCCTCGCCGGGCTTGGCAAGGTGCGAAGCGTGATTGAACGTGAAATCATGGCGTCATTCTCCTTTTCGTGTGGGGGAAACGTGCATGTCGGTAAGGCTGTATTCGGCCGTGACCGGGTCGAGACCGTCGACCCGCACGACCTCGCCGATCCGCCGGAAGCGGCCGCGCCCGGCGATGAAGACAACTATGTCGATGGCATCGGCGATTAGATGGCGCGGGACCGTCACGACAGCTTCCTGGACCAGCCCTTCAAGCCGTCGCAGGGCAGCGGCCGCGCCATTCGCATGTATCGTCGCAATCCCGCCGGGATGGCCCGTATTCCAGGCCTTGAGCATGTCGAGTGCTTCGCCCCCGCGCACTTCGCCCACCACAATCCGGTCTGGCCGCAGGCGCAGGGTCGAGCGAACGAGATCCGAAATCGATACCGTTCCGGCCCGCGTGCGCAACGCAACGGTATCGGGCGCTGGACATTGCAGTTCGCGGGTATCTTCGATCAGGATAATGCGCTCACCAAGCGCCGCCATCTCGGCGAGCAGCGCGTTGGCCAGCGTCGTCTTGCCCGAAGAGGTTCCGCCAACGATCAGGACATTCGAGCGTTCGGCCACGGCGAGGCGTAATATGTCCGCCTCTTTCTTACCCATGACCGCATCGCGTACGTAGTCTTCAAGAAGATAAACCCGAGAGGCCGGTTTGCGAATGGCGAAGCACGGCGCGCTCGTGACCGGCGGGAGCACCCCTTCAAAGCGCTCACCCCCGCCCTGTTCGCGCAGCGGCAGTTCAGCGGATACGATCGGCCGGGTGGCATGCGCTTCGCTTTGGATATGGCTTGCAACGAGCCGGACGATCCGCTCCGCCTGCTCGGGATCGATGCGGATGTCTGTATCGACCCTGCCCTCCCCGAGCATGTCGACGCGCAGCGCCCCATCAGGATTGACCATGATCTCAATGACGCGCGGATCCCGCAGCGCAGCCACGATTGCAGGCCCCATGGCACTCTCGAGCATCGCCCGCAGGCGCGCATGGCTCTGACCGGTCCTCAATGACCTGCTCCGGGGGCGAGCGTTCGCCGCCCCTGCCCAACCTGGCGGGCGACTTGAGCAAGGAAGGCCTCGAAACGCCTGGCAGCTGCCGCGCGGCCAGCCTTGTCATCTTCGGCAAGCGGCGGATGGATCGCGAGTTCGTAGCGAATGAACAGCGCGAGCGTCTCAAGTTCGATCTGGCTGTCGCGCTGCAACCGTTCGAGCAAGGTGGCGATGCGATCGAGTCGCCGACCAAAGCGCTCGTCGAGTTCAGACCGCGCTTGCCGATCCAGCCAGGCGGTCAACGCCTGAGCGAGAATATCTGACTTCGAGGTACCGGGCTGGCGAGCGAGTTCGACGAGGCGTTCGCTCGTTGACCTGGGCAAGAAAAGCTGGTGGCGGACTTTGGCGGCCATGGTCACAGTTCCAGTTCGAACTGCTGCGCGCGCTCGGCGCCCATCGTATAGGTCGCATTGACCAGGCGCTGCTGGACCATCTTGTCCATCGCCTGCTTTTCCGCTGCGAAATTGTCGGTTTCGTCGAGCCCTAGAAGGTCATCGCTCACTTGCGGTTCGACACTGGCGTGATCCGGCTCATCATCGGGCTGGCGCTGCTGATCGACGCCGCCATCGTTCTGCTCGCTGACTTTTGCATCATCGGAAATTTCACACGATGAGGCCGAGGCGTGGTCGTCCCGCGCCAATCTTTGATCAATCGAACGCACCTCGTCCTGCCAGTCGGATGAACGACTTTCGGGGCTGTCCGGATATTTCCCTTCCCCCAAAGCTGGCGGAGCCTGAACGCGCCGCGTGAATGCGCTATCTTGATAATAGCGCAGCTTTTTGGCCCGGATCGGCGGCATACCCGAAACCAGCACGAGTTCGTCGTCAGGATCGAGTTGGAGTATTTCGCCGGGCGTCAGGAGCGCCCGCGCGGTTTCCTGTCGGCTGACCATGACGTGCGATAGCCAAACGGCGAGCCTGTGCCCGGCGTAATTGCGCATCGCGCGCTGCTCGGTTGCCGTGCCCAACGCATCGGAAATGCGCTTAGCGGTCCGCTCGTCGTTTGCCGCAAAGGCAACACGGACATGACAGTTGTCGAGGATGGAGTTGTGCTCTCCATAAGCCTTCTCAATCTGGTTGAGGCTCTGCGCGATGAGGAATGCGCGCACGCCGTACCCTGCGAGAAATGCGAGGCTCGTCTCGAAGAAGTCGAGACGCCCGAGTGCTGGAAATTCATCAAGCATAAGAAGCAGGCGATGGCGTGTCTTGGCCTTTTCATCAGCCTTGCGATCACCAGGCAGCTCTTCGGTGAGACGGCGTCCGATCTGGTTCAGAACGAGCCGGATGAGGGGCTTTGTGCGGCTGATGTCAGAGGGGGGCACGACGAGGTAGAGCGAAACCGGGTAGTGCGCCTCGACCAGGTCCGCGATGCGCCAATCCGAGGCGGACGTCATCGCCGAGACGATGGGGTCGCGGTAGAGCCCCAGGAAGGACATCGCGGTCGAAAGCACGCCCGACTGTTCGTTCACCGACTTGTTGAGGACTTCGCGTGCGGCCGAGGCCACTACCGGATGAACGCGCGGCTTCTCCTCGCTACCGAGATGGTTTGTCGCCATCATCGCGTGCAACGTCGCGACGAAGCTGCGCGAAGGATCGGACAGGAACATTGCAACGCCCGAGAGCGTCTTGTCCGCTTCCGCATAAAGAACGTGAAGGATCGCCCCGACCAGCAACGAATGGCTGGTCTTCTCCCAATGCCCGCGCCGCTCCAGTGCCCCTTCGGGATCGACGAGAATGTCGGCGATGTTCTGTACATCGCGCACTTCAAAGAGGCCGCGCCGCACCTCGATCAACGGATTGTAGCGCGCTGAGTGGGGGTCGGTCGGGTTAAAGAGCAGGCAATGCGAGAAGCGCGAGCGCCATCCTGCCGTCAATTGCCAATTCTCACCCTTGATATCGTGGATGACGGCCGAGCCGGTCCAGCTCAGCAGCGTAGGAATGACAAGACCCACGCCCTTGCCAGACCGGGTGGGCGCAAAGGCCATGACATGTTCAGCGCCGTCATGGCGCAGATAGCCCCGGTCTAGGCGACCGAGGAAGACGCCGCGGTCAGCCAGTACACCGGCCGCACGAATATCCCGGCGCGTAGCCCAGCGCGCCGAACCATAGGTGGTAACATGGCGACGTTGGCGAGCTCGCCAGACCGACCCCGCGACAGCCGCCGCAAAAGCCAACAGCCCGCTTGCAGCCGCCATTGCGCCAGCCGTTTCGAAAACTTCCGGCGCGTACGCTTCAAATTGGAACCACCAGACGAACAGAGACCAGGGCCTATAAACACGCAAACCGGCAAGATGGACCACCGGGGATCCCAACTCGGACTGGTATGCGAGCTGAGCCGCAGCCCATTGGGTTGCGGCCCAGACACCACAAAGAATGACGAGAAAAACGATGGCCATCTGGCCGATCAGCAGCTTTGTCGGGGTCATGCCTGTCTCCAGAGTTCACGTACGGGTCGTGAATCTGAAACAGTTTCCCTCGAAACCCTTGGACCAGGCAGCCCTGCTGTGGGGTCAGACCATACCTTTGCGGTGACGATCAACCTGCGACGAACGAGCGCAAGGACCTGGCGCGGCAGAACACGCAATTCACTGGGCTCGGTCGCTGCGCCGCTCGATGCCGACGTCAGGAATGACTGTGCAACATATGGCCCCCCCTAGAGCCATTTGATCGTGGCCTTTTGTCATCGCAGCGCGATCAAAATGAGCCTCACACCAAACTTTGCGCGACAGCCAAGTCAGCAAAAGCGCCGTTTTCCTAAAGGGTGCCAACTAGGTCTTGGTACGGACGCTATGCGAGGAGAATCCACAGGCCCATGAGCACCATCATCACATTTTCGGTCAACGAGACAAAGCCCAACGGAACGTTCGAATTGCCACCGACACAAGCACACTTAAGTTCACGTTTTTGGATGTATACCGCGTAGAATACCGAGATTGCGCCGATGGTCCCGATGAACAAGGCGATTGGCACCGATAACCAGCGAAGCACGTGTGCCGTCATGAGAACTCCGGCCAGCCCTTCGCCGAACGGATAGAAATACGCGTAGGGCACCCAGCGCCGCGCGAGCAAATCGTAACTCAGAAACATAGTGGCGAAGCTGTCCACATCACGTAGCTTCTGCACGGCAAGCAAGCACATCGAAAGTGATATAAACAACTGGATTGCGGACGTCGTCACCAGCGCACCGGTTGCAAACCAGCTCACGGCAAGCGCCAGCGCGGCCCCCATTGCGAAGATCGCGAGCACGGGCTTGTAGGTGCTGGCTTCTGGGTCCTTCACCTTTTTGCCAAGGAATCGGCGCAGGTCATCGTAACCCCCAATTCTCTGGCCCTCGATGAACGTCTGTGGCGTCGTCTTGACGTCATAACGCGTTTTGAAGTCGTCGACCTGCTGACGGGTCTCAAGCCATTGGTCGTCAATCCGGTATCTCTCGCGACGAAGTAAAAAGATGGTCTTGAGCCCCCACGGGCAAATATGCTTTTCCATGACCATGCGGTAGACGACGGCCGACTTTTCCGCAGTGCCCGTCCTGCGCGGTTGCGCCTTGCTATGCTCATTCATTCTTCGCTCCTCGTGCTGCGTCAAATCGCCTAGCTGGTGCGAACTGGAAGGTACGACTGGGTCTCGGCATCCCTCTTCTTTGGCGCCTACGGTCAGGAGAGTAAGACCCAGCCAGCCCTGCCCCTACCCGGGAGGAAACGGGTTCATCGTCATCGGGCGAACCCAATCCAGCGGTCCCTGACCGATCGATTGCGCTGTGTCCGGCCACGAAAGGAACAAGTGTGCTCACTCGTCGCATAACTAGGAATACCTCAGAAACACACGAGAGTTCCCCAGGCGCAACGCACCAATCCGGCGAACCGTCCAATTACGCGAACGGATAATGCAGAATGACCTGCGCCAGCGCCTGATAAACCCATCGCGAATAAAGCAGATCCTGCCGCCTACAGTACAAGCATGAAAACACTTGTTGGCTCAAACCCGGTGCATTTCTTCTTCTCCCAGTCCGACAGGACAGCGCATCGCCCCAAATGCGACCTCTCCCACGCCACGCTGGGCGCCGGTCATTCTATCGTGCTACGTCTTTGCCACTGCGTTCGGCGCGCCAAGGAGAGCATTCCATTGTGTTGAAAATGTTCAATATCAGGAACGCCAGCCACCTTCTCCTGGAGCGAGCGGGCTGGTCCTGCCGAAGGCTTTGACCGGACCATCGCCTTGCCGTCACCATGCGCCCTTGGCGCCGCGGCGACGTCTCCAGTCCTTGGCATTCCGACATCGGCAAGCAACCCGACTTTCACGTGGGTTGAGTCCCTGACCTAGCCCGAAAAGCGCGAGCGTATCCACGCCGTGATAGAGGAAGTCGATCACGGTTGCGGGATGCACGCCGGAGGATCGGCCCCGTTTCGCGCGAACTGCCTGGTAGCATACCGCAGTGCCTGAGGCAGCTTGCTCAAATTTCCGCTCTGACCTCCTCTTGTCGCCCAGTGGATTGCGATCAGAGCGGATGATCTCGCCGCGCATGCCGAGCGGCTCCTCGCACAGGGGCGGAACCATGTTCGCCCTGCGGCCTTGATAACGCAAGCCATGCCACAAGGCATCAAACATCCCCTTCACAAAAATGGAGACGACTCATGATCGGCAAGATTATCGGCGCTGTGATCGGCAGGCATGCTGCGAAGAACATCGACGGCATCACTGGCACCTCGGGCACCATCATCGGGATCGCCGCCCCCACCTTGCTCAAGCGGATGGGCCCGATAGGCCTCATCACTCTCGCCGCCGGCGGCTACTTCTACAAGAAGCATTCCGAGCGCCGTGAAGCGCGCCGGGCAAGGCCCATCAGCCAATAGATCAAACCATGCCGCCGCCGAAGGCATAGCCACCATGGGCTTAAAAAAGCCGGCGAGCGCGAGATGGCAAGGATCACGACGACGATCAACCCTAGGCACGCGTGCCGAAGGGGCGATAGACATCGACCTCCTTGCGCGCTGTTACCTGATGCGGGGCTCTTGCGCGCGTGCCTTAAAACCGCTTTGCGGCGTCACACCGTGGGGATCGCCGGGCCCAAAATGACCTTGGCGACTGGAAAGTCGTCGAAAAAATGCGCGGCACGCCCGACGCTGGTCACTTCCTCCCGACAGCGGGAACTTTGTGCCGCACTCGGGGATTGGAACAAGCGAGACGGCAAAGTCTCCGGTGCCACTCACCGGACAGCCGTTCCACAGCGAAAATCAGGGCTGCCCCGCCTTGCGATTGCGCAGGCTTGTGGTCCGCGCCCCGCTTGTGGCCATTCTCTCTCCGGCAGGAAGGCAAGTACGATGCAAGGCAAGACCGATCTAGCGCAGGGTATCCCCGAGGATGCGATTGCCCCCGGCGGAATGCTCGCGGGAATGTACGAGGGCGAACATGTCGTGCTCGCGCGGCTTGAAGATGGTCGCCTTCGGGCCGTGTCCGGCTCCTGCACGCACCTGGGTGCACCGCTCGAGACCGGAAAAGTGAGCGATGGCCAGCTGCGTTGTCCGTGGCATCACGCGCGCTTCTCGCTCGAGGATGGCGAGGCGGTCGGCGGGCCGGCTCTGGAGAATCTGGGATGCTACCGCGTCGAACAGAGCGATGGACTGATCCGTGTCACTGGCCGGCGCCATACGCCCGCTCCCCGGCGCGAACTGGCCGTCGAGACCCCGATCGTCATCATCGGCAGCGGCGCGGGCGGATACGCCATGGCCGACATGCTCTCGCGCCTTGGTCATGGCGAAGACACCCTGGTCCTGAGCGCAGAGAGCGATCCGCCCTACGAACGTACGTTCGTCTCCAAGCAATATCTGGCCGGTCGGCAATCGCGCGACGAAGCTCTCCTGCCTGCACCCGGCCAGGGGCTCGGCGAACCGGCGTCCATTCGCCTTGGCACGCCGGTCGTTTCGCTCGACCCGGCCACGCGCTCGCTCACCCTCGAAAGCGGCGAAACGGTCTCCTACGGCACGCTCGTGCTCGCGACCGGCGCACGCGCGGCGATGCCGGACTTCCCCGGAGCGCAAGACGCGCGCGTCCACACGCTGCGCACGCTGGCGGATGCCGACGCGATCCTCGCACAGGTTCAGGAAGGCAAGCGCGCGGTGGTTCTGGGCGCGAGCTTCATTGGCCTTGAGGTCGCTGCCTCGCTCACCCAGCAGGGGCTGGACGTCGATGTCGTGGCACAAGACGCCGCGCCGCTGGCCTCCATCCTGGGCGAGGAGACCGGCCAATATGTTCGACGTCTCCACGAAGAGCATGGTGTCACCTTTCACATGGAGCGCACCGTCACCGCCTTCAAGCACGACGCGGTCTGGCTTGACGATACGACACGCCTGCCAGCGGACCTCGTGATCGCCGGAATAGGTGTCTTGCCCAGGCTCGACCTTGCGCTGACCGGCGATCTGGCGCTTTGCGAAGCCAGCGGCGGCGTGCGTGTCGACGGAAATCTGCGCACCAGTGACCCGCATGTCTACGCCATCGGCGACATCGCCAGCTATCCCGATCCGCGCACCGGCAAGCCGCTGCGCGTCGAACACTGGGTCCACGCGCAGCGCATGGGACAATACCTCGCCCGCGCATTCACCGGTGCCGCGCAAGCCCCGTTCGCCCAGACGCCGTTTTTCTGGACCGGCTACTTCGGAACGCAGATGCGCTACGTCGGCCATGCGAAGCCGGAGGCGAGCCGCCTTGAAGGCGATCCGGGGGCAGACGATTTCGCGGTATTCTTCCGCGAAAAGGGCGAAGATCGCGCCGTGCTGACCGTCGGGCGCGACATGCTCGCCCTCCAGATGGAAGAGCGCTGGGATGCGCAGGACATGTGACCATCGGCGCCCGATGCACGACAGGTCTTTCCACAAGCCTTCGGAACACCTAGGGGCTGCTCTATCCCCGGGGGGCCATTTACGCATGGCTGAGAGGTGGTCAGCAGACCGCAACCCGCTGAACCTGATCCGGTTGACACCGGCGTAGGGAGGGCCAGCGGTCATTTGTTTCCGTTGTCCCTCCACATGGAGTGGACGCGAGAAAACGATGACTGGCAATACCCGATTTCCAAGCCGAACCGTCCTGGCGTTTGCGCTCCTGACTTTTGAGCCAGCCGCGATGGCGCGCGCATCGGAAGCTGCGAACGCATCGGAGGCCTCGAACACGAACGCAGATCGCCCGGAAATCCGCGTCATCGGCCATCCCGACCCCGAAGGCTTGCTGCCCGACCAGACCGCGCCCAAGGCGGTCAGCGCCATTTCGTCGGATTTCATCGTCAAGCAGGCGCCAACGCTCAACGCGTTCCAGCTGGTCAACCTGCTGCCAGGCGCCAATGTCTCATCGAGCGATCCCTACGGGCTGTCCGCCAGTTCCAGCCTTACACTGCGCGGACTGGGGCAGGACCAGATCGGTGTCCTGATGGAAGGCGCGCCCCAGAACGACATCGGCTACTACTACGCCTACCCTTCGCAATTTGCCGATGCCGAGAACGTGCGCCAGGTCGCACTGGCGCAAGGCGCGGCCGACATTGACGCGCCGGTCGTCGCCGCTGCGGGCGGCGTGCTTTCGCTCACGCTCGACGATCCCAAGCCCGAGATGGGAGGGCTGCTCGATCTTTCCGTCGGATCTTACGATGAACGGCGCCTCTTTGCCCGGTTCGACACCGGCGTGCTGGGGGCAAGCGGGATCAAGGCCTTCGTCTCCTATTCGCGCAACCGCGCGGACAACTGGCGCGGCGCAGGCTTCGACACGCGCCAGCACGTCGATGCGAAGATCCTGGGCGAATGGGGCGATGGCAACCGCGCCAGCCTCGCTGTATCCTACAACGACGCCAACACTTCTACATACCCCAGCCCGACGCTTGCCCAATGGCAGGAAAGCGGGCGCGGCTTCAATTACGATGCGCACTACACCGATGGCGACACCAACTACTGGCGGCTCTATCGCAGCCCTTTCCGCAACCTCTATTTCGCTGCCCCGGTCCATCTCCAGCTGAGCGACGGCCTGAGCTTCGACAGCTCGGCCTATCTCCAGACCGGCCATGGCAATTCCCCCTACGGCACGCAGCTTTCCACCACCGGAAACTACCTTGGCGAGGAGGAACTGACGCAGCCGATCACCCTGCCGGGCGCGGTCGATGGACTTGCTACCGTTCTTGGCAACTACACCGGCAAGCAATTTCGCGTCGGCGACGTGAGCAAGCTCACCCTGAAGGCTGGAGCGCATACGATCACGCTCGGCCTCTGGTTCGATTACGGCACCGACCGCGTCACGCAGTCCTACACCTCGATCGGGTCCGATGGGCGCCCGCTCGACCAGTGGGGCTATCAGGACAAGGCGATCCGGACCGCCGATGGTCGCCTGCTCGCCTACGAGAACCAGCGCACGCGAACCGTGACAAGAAGCTTCTTCGCGGCCGACAGCATCGCGCTGTCCCCAAGGCTGGGTATCGACATCGGCTTCAAGGGCGTGAGCATGGTGCGGCGCGGCACCAATTATCTGCCCGGACCGCAGGCGCAGGTTCACACCGACAGCTTTGCCCCGCTGCCCCGCGCGGCCATCCATTTCAAGCTGGACGATCGCCAGCAGCTGTTCGCGAACATCACCACCAACTTTCGCCCCCCCAACGAATTCGCGCTCTACGACAGCTACTACGACGGCGAGCTGGTGACGCAGGGGACGAACGCGCTCAAGAACGAATACTCGGTGTCCGAGGAACTGGGTTATCGCTACATCGGCGCGAGCCTGTCGTTTTCGATGACCGCCTTCCACTACCACTTCCGAAACCGGCAAGTGGCAACAGTCGTCGAGAGCGGCGGTGCGCAGATCGCGTCCACGATCAACGCGGGCAGCCAGACTTCCTTCGGCCTTGACGGCGAGATCGACTATCGTCCGAGCGAGGGCATCAGCGTCTATGCATCCGGCGAGTATCTGCACACGCGCCTCGACGACGACCTGCCCATCGGCGGCGACTATCTGCCGACCAGGGGCAAGCGTGCGGTCGCAAGCCCCAGCGTCCAGTTCGCCACGGGCGCCACGTACGATGACGGGCGACTGTTCGGCAGCTCGGCGCTGAAATACGTCGGCCGCCAGTACGCGACCTTCATGAACGACGAGAGCATAAAGGGGTATGCAACGCTCGATCTGTCAGTCGGTGTGCACCTGGTCGGACTGATCGATGCACGGCGCACCGACCTGCGGTTCAACGCTCTCAACGTGACCAACCCGCATGTGCTTTCGGGCGTCTATGCGTTCAGCACCAGCGCGCAGGACACTCCTGGCCGGAACGGCACGGTCATCGCGGGTTCGGCCCCATCCTACTACATTGGCGCGGGCCGCGCCTTCGTGGCGACGCTGTCACGCGCGTTCTGACTATGAGCGGCATGGCACCTCATCGCGTTCACGGCATGGGCACAGCGCTCGAAGCGCCGGCATGGCCGGCGATAACCGCAGCCGAGGCGGAGACGACGCTCGCCCTCTTTCCCGACGCCGGGCGCCGGCTTGACCTGCGCTGGCATTCGCCGCGCCCGTTTTCCGCCGCCACGCTGGTGCAGACCGATGCCGGAGAGTTCTTCCTCAAACGCCATCATCACCGTTTGCGCACGCCCGCCGCGCTGGCGCAGGAACACGCGTTCATGGAGCATCTCCTCGCCGCCGGATTACCCGTGCCGGAGATCCTCAAGGCCCGCGATGGCACGACCATCGTCGCGCAGGGTGAGTGGACCTACGAAGTGCATCGCAAGGGCACGGGCAGCGACCTCTACCGTGAGCGTCTCTCCTGGACACCGTTCCTGACGCCGACCCATGCCTTCGAAGCGGGTGTCGCGCTTGCCCGGCTGCACCTTGCCGCGCAAGGGTTCAACGCGCCCCCGCGTGGCCCGCACCCGCTCGTCGCCAGCTTTACCATTCTGCCGACGCGCGACCCTCTGGCCAGCGCCGCGCACTATATCGCGGCCCGCCCCGCCCTCGCCGCGTTCCTCAAGGACAAGCCCTGGCAGCAGCAACTGGCCCGCCTGTTCGCCTCGCTGGGCCAGGGACTTTCCCAGCGATTGCAGGACCAGCCGCCGCTCTGGACGCACAACGACTGGCACCCCTCTAACCTGCTCTGGTCTTCGGACGGCGCGGTGGCCACGGTCTTCGATTTTGGCCTCGCCGCGCGCTCCTGCGCGCTCCACGATCTTGCCACGGCGATCGAGCGGACGGCCATTCCCTGGCTGCAACGGGAGGACGAACCCGCCGACGCGCAGGCCGCGGCGGCGCTCCTCTCCGGGTACCGGACGCTGATCCCGCTTGACGCCACCGATGTGGAAACCCTCGTCCATCTGCTGCCGCTCGTGCACATCGAGTTCGCGCTGTCCGAAGTGCATTACTTCGCGGGCATCCTTGCCGATCCAGCACAGGCCACCCTAGCATGGCAGGACTATCTCATCGACCATGCCGACTGGTTTCTCACCCCGCCCGGCCGCGAATTCCTCGAGCGTTTCGAGCGCGAGGTCCGGAGCTGATGTCTGCCCTCGAAATCATCGCCGTCATCGTCAGCTTCCTCGGCATCTGGCTGACCGCCAGACGCCGGATGCTGTGCTGGCCGGTCAACCTTCTCGCCTGTGCGCTCTATTTCCAGCTTTTCCTTGAGGTCCGGCTCTACGCCGACATGGTGCTGCAGGCCTTGTTCGGAATCGCCATCCTTTATGGCTGGATCGCCTGGATGCGCGGCAAGGACGAGGAAGGCGACGTCGTCGTCGTGCCGTTGACGGGCCTCGAGGCCTGCGTCGGACTGGCGGCGGGCGCCCTTGGCGCTGCGGCCATAGGGTGGTTCACCAGCCATCATACCAACGCGGCGCTCCCCTGGATGGACGCGACGCTCAGCAGCTTCAGCCTCCTTGCCCAATATTGGACCGCGCGCCGTCATGCATCCAGCTGGCTGCTGTGGATTGTGGTGGACGTGGTCTACGTCGGCATGTTCGTGTTCAAGGGGCTTTGGCCGACAGCCGGTCTCTACGCGGCGATGGTCGCCCTGGCAGTCCTGGGGTACAGGAACTGGCTCCGCTCCGATGCAGGCCGAAACGCCGCGACACGCCGGAAGCCATAAACGGACATCCAGCTGGACATCAGAAGGAAATTGGCACCCGCCGGAGCTGAAGAAATGGACTGGCCAAACCGGCTTTGACAATCCGTCACTGGTCGTGGCAAACCTGCATTTGCAGTGACTTGCGAGGTACTACTCGGTCCGGGCTACGCGCGCCGTTCATGACACCCCGCACGCGGACGCTTGAACAACCAGACCGCAGGCGATGCCCCCCATGCCTTCACAGAACCGCTATTATTCCGGGCCAATTTCCCCCCATTTTGACGGGCAGCGTTTTACCAACCTTGCCGGATAGCCCGAAACGGACCGATCGATACGCGACATCCTGCGTTGGTATCGCACGGCGCCCAGGACCAGATGGCCGAAATCCGTGCCTGTGTCCCCCACACTTCCCGCCCGGCGGGTAGCGGGTTTGCGCATAACCATGGTCGGCCATGCCTCCCTTTTGATCCAGGCGGGCGGGGTCAATATCCTGACCGATCCGGTCTGGTCCAACCGGGCCAGTCCGGTTGCCTTTGCCGGGCCGCGCCGCGTCACGGCCCCTGGTATCCGGTTGAAGGATCTGCCGTCCATCGATGTAATCCTGGTTTCCCATAACCATTACGACCATCTCGACATTTCGACCCTGCGGCACCTTCACGCACAGCATGCTGCGAGATTTCGCCGACCTGGAACGAAAGGCCGCATCGCCTGAGACGCGCGTACTTCTGCTGTGCAACCCGCACAACCCGGGCGGACGCGTCTGGACACGCGCGGAACTGGAGCAGCTCGCCCGGATCTGTGCGCGCCACGGCGTCAGGGTGGTGAGCGACGAGATACATGGCGATCTGGCGTTCTGCGAGCACTCCTTCACCCCTTTCGCGGCACTGGCTCAAGACGCTGCACTGAGCTGCATCACCTGCACCGGGGCCGGCAAGGCCTTCAACATTTCGGGGCTTCAGAACGCGTTTGTGGTCGTGAACGATCCCGAATTGCGAGCATCTGTCGAGGCAGCCATGACCGCGCATCAGATCCGCGACCTGAACCCGATGGGGCTGGCCGCCACGACGGCAGCCTACACCGAGGGGGAAGCATGGCTGAACGCACTCATCGCCTACCTGGAAGGCAACTGGCGCCTGCTGCGCCAGGCCTTTGCCAGGCACCTCGAGCACATCGATGTGATCCATCAGGAAGGAACATACCTCGCCTGGATCGACAGCCGAAGCCTGGGCATGTCCAGCGAGGCGCTTGCCGACCGGTTGGTTCGCGAGGCTGGCGTGCGCGTCATTCCCGGCTCGATCTTTGGGGCACAGGGGGACGGCTTCGTGCGCGTCAACTTCGCCTGCCCGCGCGCACGACTCAAAGATGGTCTCGACCGGCTGATCTGCGGCCTCTCCCGTTAGTTGAAGCCATCATCGGTGAGCGCCATGCAAGTCGGCGTTCGCATTTCGAACGCCAATCTCCCGCTAGCGCCGCCGAGCCCTGCATTTTCCAATCTGTAATGAGTGCGCACCTCTCGGCTATGATCAATGTCCCGGGCTCTGTCGTCGCTGCGCTGCAGAGCAGCCAAGCGCAGATCGAGCTTGTGCGCTTAAAGTCACCCAGACCGTGCGGGTGGAACCGGAGGGCCTTCATGCGATCATGAACCGCGGAACGAAGCCGTTCCTTGCTGTGAGCGTCGATCTCAAAGGCGATCAAACCGCAGACAATCAATAACCCTTGTCAGCCACTCAGCCGCCGAATTCCGATCGCTGAGACCGGACCGGCAGCTTTCCTCCCTCTCCGCTTGAACCAAGGATCAAAAGGTCACGCCGACATCAGGAAGTCCCTCATGCGCTGCTCGACGTCTTCATTCGCGGGGCTGTAGATCATCATGACGAGATCCTGCCGTCCTTCCACGGCAAACGTCGAGAATTCCAGTTCGAGTTTACCGAGATCCGGATGATGAAGACGTTTCACGCCAGAGCCGTGGCCGACCACTTCGTTGTCGCTCCACAGGGTCGCAAACAAGGGGCTCATCGCCGAGAGTTCCTCGACGAGCTGACGGATTTCCTGACCCGCTCCTGCTCGTGCTGCATCCGCCCGGAAGGACCCGACAACGAAGCGGGCAATACGCATCCAGTCTTCTTGCGCGGCCTGAATGCGCGCACTCGAGAACATCAGGCGCAGGATGTTGCGGTCCTCTTTGGGGAGCGCTCCATAATCGGTCATGATCGTTGCCGCAGCCCGGTTCCAGGCAACGACATCCCAGGTCGCGGTGCGGATTATCGCGGGGCTGACCGGCATGGCATCAAGAACGCGCTGCAGGCGCGGAGTGATCGCCTCTGAGTGATTGTACCGCACTTCGGGGGAATGGCCAAGCGCCAGGAAATAGAGATGCTCGCGCTCGGGCTCCGTCATCATCATGCCCGTGGCGATGCGTTCGACGACATCTGCCGAAGGGGCTCCCCCGCGCCCCTGTTCAAGCCATGTGTACCACGTGGCGCTGATATTGGCGCGCTGGGCGACTTCCTCCCGGCGCAGACCCGGAGTCCGGCGACGGCTTGTCGAGTAGCCGAAGCTCGCCGGGTCGAGGCGCATGCGCCGGTCACGCAGGAACACTCCAAGTGCGTTGTTCGTCGAAGAAGCCATGTCTGCCTATTGATATTTATACCTGTATAAGGTCCCTACTTTAACAGGATGATGAGGTTGGCGATATCACGTTCCGAACGCAATCGGAGAAATGTCATGCGGATTTTTCTGACCGGCGCGACGGGCTTCATCGGCTCGCGTATTCTGCCCGAGCTTCTGGCTGCCGGCCATGAAGTGCTGGGCCTGACGCGATCGGAGGACGGCGCTAGGGCGATTGCCCAAGCCGGGGCGACTGCGCATCGCGGATCACTGGAAGACCTCGCGAGCATGCGCGCGGGCGCAGAAATGGCAGATGCCATCATCCACACCGCCTTCGACCACGATTTTTCCCGTTTCGTGGAGAATTGCGAGAAGGATCGCAAGGTGATCGGCGCTTTCGGAGAGGTTCTGAAAGGCAGTCCCCGGCCACTCCTGATCACCTCCGGAACGGGCATCGGAATTGCGGAAGAAGGTGGCATCGCTATCGAAAGCGTCGTCAACTTCAACCACCCGAACCCGCGCATCGCCTCTGAACAGGCTAGCCAGACATTGCTTGAGGAAGGGGTCAATTTATCGGTGATGCGCCTGCCGCAAGTCCACGACACGCGTCGGCAAGGCCTCATCACGAGCTGGATCGAAATCGCGCGCACAAAGGGCAAAGTCGCCTACGTCGGTGAAGGGGCCAACCGTTGGCCAGCTGCCCACGTCAACGACGTTGCCCGCCTTTATGCGCTCGCGATCGTCGGAGCGGAACCCGGTACACGCTTTCACGCGGTCGGCGAAGAAGGAGTTCCCGCCCGCGCCATCGCGCAGGTCATTGCCGAAGGCATGGATCTGCCGATGGTTTCGCTGCCCCGCCACGAAACGCAGGACTACTTTGGATGGCTCGCCATGCTAGCGGGGGAGGACATGCCTGCCTCCAGTGCCAAAACCCGCGAAATCACTGGATGGGTGCCGACCGGCCCTGATCTGCTGACCGATCTCAAAGCGATGAACTACGCGGCCAATTCCCTCTGAACGTGTCGGAAGGAAGAGGAAATTCGCAGCTCAATCCGCTGTCTGCTCCGAATCCGCTGGCAGATTTGCCGTCACGATCTCAGAATGGCGCCCCCTGCATTTGCGACCCTTGCCGGCCGCTCAGCCGCTGATTTTCATCTCCCAGGTCCGGACGTTCCGTTGTGCCAAGTTTGCTGCCTCCAAACCGGACGCCGATATCGCCATTCTCGCTAGCCCGCAGTCAAGTTACATCCGCACAGCAAGCTGCTACGTCTTAAGCCATTGTGGGCCTCTTCGTTGCGCCAAGCCGCAGTTCCTCGGCGACGGGCCGATCATCTCGGACTTCGCTCCTACGGATCGTGCGGTTAGCTCTGGTTCATCCGGAGATTGGGCATTTGGAGATCTACAGGGGCATGCGCTGGATCATTTGTAGTTTATTGGGAATCTGCAGCCTTCAAGGCAGCTACGCGATTGCCGGCACAGATCACACGCCCGGTCAGGGTTTTGAGGTGCTCAGCTATGATTTGGCCCTTACCCCCGACATCGAGAACGCCAGCGTTGCCGGACACGAGGTGATCCGGCTTCGGACAACGGAAGACGGCGTGCGCCAGTTCGTGTTCACCGGGAACGCTCTCGACATAACCCAGGCAACACTGGATGGCGCCCCCCTGGCGCCCGGGATCGAAAGCGGCAGCTTGATCTTTCGCCTTCCCAAGGCACTGCGCCGAGGGCTGACCGCAACCCTTGACCTGACCTACCAAGGACATCCGGCCCGCGGCTTGGTACGCTCCGAGACGGGCCTCTACACGAGCTATTTCGCCTGTGAATGGATGATCTGCCTCCAAGACCAGTTCGGGGATAAGGCTCGTTTGGCGCTAGCCCTTCGCGTACCCAAGGGCATGAAAACCCTCTCGGTCGGACGCCTGGTTTCAATACAGTCCGGGCCAGATGGAAGCGAGGTTCATATCTGGCGCTCGCCCCGGCCCTATTCGGCCTATCTTTATGGGTTCGCCGTCGGCAGGTTCAATCGTATCGATACGCAGGCGGGGGTTTCGCGCCTGACCTATCTCAGCGATAGCGTAGACGCCTCGATATTGGCGCGCCGGTTCGCGCCGACGCCCGACCAGGTGCACTTCCTTTCGCGGAAATTGGGCCTATCGCTTCCCGTACCCACATACAGCCAATTGCTGGTCGAAGGCAGCGAGGCGCAGGAAGCTGCCACGTTTTCGGTGCTCGGCATCGACGTGCTTCCCGCCGATCCTGGTGCGCCCGTAGACGATTGGGCCATCGTTCATGAGTTGACCCATCAATGGTTTGGCAACCTCATCACCTGTGAGACCCTTCAGGACTTCTGGCTCAACGAAGGCCTCACCGTTTTCATGACAGCCGCCTGGAAGGAGCATCGATACGGCCGAGATGCCTACGAAGCCGAGATAGCAGTTGCGCGGACACGATGGGAAAAAGCCAGCGCCAAAGGCCTTGATCGGCCGCTTGCCTGGGGCGGTCGGTATCCGTCTCTCGGCGCACGTCGGGCGATCCAGTACAGCAAGGGAGCGGTGTTCATGGATCACCTTCGCTCCTTGCTCGGAGAACCGGCCTTCTGGAAAGGCCTGCGTGATTATGTCCGCAAGAACGCTGGCGGAACCGTCACCAGCATTGATCTGGAAAATGCCATGGAGGCCGCCAGTGGCCGGGATCTTCACGCATCGTTTAAGGAATGGGTTTTTGGCGAACCCGATTCAAAACTGAGTGCTGCGCAGTAGCCGCGCAACCGTTGCTTTCTGCGTAAGCAGTCGACCCTTCCCGGCCATTCAGACGCCGATTTCGCGTTCCCAGGAGCGGACCGGCAGCTTTCCCATCCCAGATACGTAGGACGGGCCGGTTGCGGAATTTCCGCATTTCGACAGAAAGTGCTGTCTGCCGCCTGTCCGCTTTCAGGCAAAGCTATTGCCCGCTCAGAGGACCGCAATGGTGAAGGGTTTCGGGCGTTTGCGTACGAGAAATCGGCTGAACGACCGCTTCGGGCCGAAATCCGCCTATCAGTCCCAGATTTTGGAAGCTAGATACCTCTAGTGCAATAGTATCTGTTCCGACACACCCCTGCTGATGAGCAATTAATTTAACAGGCAAATAATAAATTTATCGCCAAGATCTATATTTTGACAATAATAACAATGCACGACTCTTAATTTTATGTGCATTATCCACATCAATGCGATCGAATATTATGCTCCAAATTACACCTCTGTCACTTACTTGCATTCCGCAGCTATAATATGGTGTATCTTTGCAGAAAACGTCGATATCGTCTCGTTTGAAGCGATCTACTTTATTAAATCGGTTACTGTTTATATTTGAAACGATAACCTCCCCCGTCTTCTTTTGCATTCGATCAGCAAACTCGTCTTTTACGAGCAGAAAATCCTCATTTGGCGGCTCTAGTCGAACGAACGTCCTGCCATGATCGGGCTGGACGATATTCAAGATATCCCCATCTGGAAATTCGTAAGGTAATTCGCCTAAACGCACTTTATCCGGCGCCTTACTATCACTACTACAACCCGTCACACCGATTGCTGACGCTATCATTATCACCGAGAATATCGGTTTCGATAAAGATCTCATCCTGAAATTCCTTTTGCCGCTGCTTTGGTGCTGCCTCAAGGCAGGCCTTGTCAATTGGGCTGATCAGATATCGAAAAAGACTGAACGAATAACTCAGCTCCGCCGTTAGTTTGGGCCGGTTGCTGAGCGTCGCGTTTCGAGAAGTGAAAGTGTATAGCTGCCAGCGCTTCGGCTGAAACTATCGGCAGGCATCGTCCCCTTGCAGCCTCTCAAGTGCTGATCTTGGCTCGCCGGGCAAGCTCGATCCTACTTTCCCTTTTTTGTATTAACGGTCAGCTTCTCTAGCGTCGTAATCGCGGACATTACCGGACCGACGCCTGGGCACCGGCCGCAGTGCGCCTGCGGGCTTCCCCGGCGAGGATCCCGATTGCGGAGAGAGCGCCACCGGTAAAGCCGGCCACGCTGAAAGCGATGATGACCGGCTGCGCACTCTCGGCAAGAACGCGAGGATACCGGGCGATTTGCTTGACCAATTGTGCCATGATTGATGCCTCCTGATGTCGGATTCCATCTAGGCACGCCGCGAACTTTACGAAATCTGTATAAAGTCACTCCAACTTTTCAGGATAATAGAAAACACGATTGTCAGCATCCTTGGCCGTTCCGTCTCGATCGGCGTGGCCTGAATGGTGATCCTGACTTGGCTTTCAGACGTCCCCTCCCCCGTCACGGCGCAAGATTGGGACACGCACGCCACGGATCGACGGGCTAAAACCGCCATCCCATATGGCGAACTTGCGCTACGGCAGAACCAGTTCGCTCGCCAGAAAATCAAGAAACGCCCGCACGGTGCGTGAGGGATGCTGTTCCCCAAGATAGAGCGCATGGATATCTTCCCCGTCACCGGGGTGGAAGGAGGACAGCAGTTCGACCAGGCGGCCGGCAGCAAGGTCCTTGGCAACATGGAAATGCCCGAGGCGGGCTATCCCACCATTTGCCAATGCCATCAACCGAACCACTTCACCGGAATTGCCCAGGAAAGGTCCGTTGACTGTCCGCGAGACAACACGACCGTCTACCGTGAAGGGCCAGGTGTCGACCGAGCGGCGAAAGCTGAAGCGCAGGCAGGCATGGTTTTCGAGATCGCCAGGTTCCTTCGGAGCGCCATGGCGTGCCAGATACCCCGGACTGGCCACCAGGACCATGCGGCTGCGCCCAAGCTTCTTGGCCTTGAGGCCCACATCGCGCAAGGGCCCGATGCGGATCGCGATATCCGCGCGCTCGCTGACCAATTCGATCAGGGTGTCGGACAGGGCAAGCTCGACCGTTACGGCCGGAAACCGTTCCAGAAAACGCGGCAGGATCGGCAACAGGCAATGCGTGCCGAAGGGAACCGATGCATTGACGCGCAATAGCCCTTTCGCCTCCTGCTCCTCCCCGCCGAAGCTGCCTTCGATATCGCTCAAATCGTCCATCAGTGCCGAAACGCGGTCGCGGTACGTTTCGCCATCGGCGGTCAGCGCCAAGGCACGGGTCGTACGCGCGATGAGTTGCACTCCAAGCCGCGCCTCCAGACGTGAAACAGATCGGCTGACTGCGGACGGCGTGACGCGCAGCATCCGGGCGGCGGCTGCGAAGCTGCCGCTGTGCGCGACACTTAGAAAGATCTCCATGTCCCCGAAGCGATTGTCCATTGGCCACTCATGATTTCAAGACACTTCTAAAGTGCACAGTTGCGATCTAATCATCAATAACCGCCTCGCCTATTTCCGCTCCCATCAACGGATAAACGGAGCGACGTACCATGGACCTGCAACTCAAGGGCAAGACCGCGCTGGTGACCGGATCGACAGCGGGAATCGGCTTCGCGATCGCCGAAAGGCTGGCCGCCGAAGGCGCGAGCGTCATCATCAGCGGTCGCAATCAGGACAAGCTGGACGCGGCCGCCGAGCGCATCGCCAGGATTGGCTCGGTGAAGGCCGTTCTGGCTGACGTCGCCACGGCGGACGGCGCGGCGAACCTGATCGAGGCAGCGCCCGAAGCCGATATCCTCGTCAACAACCTGGGCATCTATGAAGCGAGGCCCTTCACGCAGATTTCGGACGCCGACTGGCATCATATGTTCGAAGTCAACGTGGTGAGCGGCGCGCGGCTCGCCCGCCATTATTTCCCGCGCATGCTGGAGAAGGACTGGGGCCGGATCATCTTCATCGCCAGTGAAAGTGCGCTCGTCGTCCCGGGCGAGATGATCCACTACGGCATGACCAAGACGGCGCAACTCGCCATTGCACGCGGCCTTGCCGAGCAGACGCGCGGGACCGGCGTGACCGTCAATTCGGTGATGCCCGGCCCGACACGCTCGGAAGGCATTGTCGAGTTCATCCGTTCGGTCGTGGACAACAAGGATGCGCCGGAAGCGGAGCGCGAGGCCGAATTCTTCCGCAAGTATCGCCCGTTGTCGCTGATCCGGCGACTGATCGAAGCGGACGAGATCGCCGCACAGGTCGCGCTGCTGGCGAGCCCGTGGGGCGCGATCACCAATGGCGCTGCTATCCGGGTCGAAGGCGGCATCGTTCCCACCATCGCGTGAGCGCAGTCATAGATCGCCCAGACCGGCGAGCTCCCTGTCGGCCCTCCCCAGCTCGACAAAGCGATCGATCAGCCACGTCGCCGCCGGGCCGGGGAGGGCATCGCGTCGCCAGATCGCCGCGAAGCGATAGGTGCCGCCGACGTGGTCGGGCATGTCGAGGCGGACCAGCGTGCCCGCGGCAAGATCGGCTTCCACCATGTCGAGCGGCATGTTGCCCCACCCGATGGCCTGGCGCAACAAGGCGTGCTTGGCGCCAAGGTCCGCCATGCGCCAGGTTCGCGCGCTGAAGACGGAAAAGTCGCGCCCTTCGGTGAACCGGGAGCGATCGCTGAGGACCAGCTGGATGTAATTGCGCCCTGCGCCGGGCGGAATGGGCATCATGCGCGCCAGCGGGTGGTCGGGCGCCGCGACGGGGATCATGGGTATCGAGCCGGCCGAGCGGCTTTCCAGTCCCTCGACGCCGGCCGCCAGCGGCCCCGACAGGCCGATGTCGGCTTCGCCATCAAGGACGAGCGATGCGATCGCGCCGAGCGCTTCGCCATGCAGATGCAATTGGACGGTCGGGAACTGCTGAACGAATTCCTTCAACACCTGCCCGAGCCGATCGGCGGGGAGCATCACGTCGACGGCCAGATTTACTTCGGCTTCAAGGCCGCTGAGCAAGCCCTTCGCCTTCGCCTTCAGGCCGTCGACGCCCTGCGCGATCAGGCGCGCTTCGGACAAAAGCGTGCGCCCCTCGGCGGTGAGCCTGGGGCGGCGCGTGCCCTCGCGCTCGAACAGGGTGACGCCAAGCTGCGCCTCGAGGTTGGTGATGCCGTAACTGATGACCGAGACCGCCCGGTTGAGCTTGCGCCCAGCGGCCGCGAAGCTGCCGGTATCGACGATGGCCAGAAAGATATTCAGCTGGTCTAGCGTGGGATTGCCGGGATCGCTCACTATTCCAATTCCTCGAATGAACTGTTGAAAATTATGCCCCTGATCTGAAAAGAATAGGGGGGCTACACCGGTGGGGCAAGGCGCGATCGCACCCGCATCGCCCAATCGGAGACAAGACCATGATCGAACTTCGCCCCTTTGACGGCCTCGGTGCTGCCAACCACGGTTGGCTCGATGCCCATCACCACTTTTCCTTTGCGGACTATCATGACCCGCAGCGCCATAACTGGGGTGCCCTGCGGGTCTGGAACGATGACACGATCGCCCCTGGCACCGGCTTTCCCCCGCACCCGCACCGCGACATGGAGATCATCACGTACGTGCGGGAAGGTGCGATCACGCACAAGGACAGCCTTGGCAACGAGGGCCGCACCGAAGCGGGCGACGTCCAGGTGATGAGCGCCGGGACCGGCATCCGCCACTCGGAATACAACTTGGAGGATGTGACGACCCGGATCTTCCAGATCTGGATCGTGCCCACCAGCAAGGGCGGCACGCCGACCTGGGGCGCGCGGCCCTTTCCCAAGGGCGAGCGGGCGGGTCATTTCGTGACCCTCGCCTCGGGTTACGCCAACGATGACGATGCCCTGCCGATCCGTACCGATGCGCGCGTGGTCGCCGCCACGCTCAAGGCGGGCGAGACGGCCGAATACGCGCTTGGCGCCGATCGCAAGGGCTACCTCGTTCCCGCAGCGGGCGCGGTCCGCATCGAGGACGTGCGCATCAATGCCCGCGACGGCGTCGCGATCCGCGATCTCGATGTGATCCGCGTGACCGCGATCGAAGACAGCGAGATCGTGCTGGTCGACGCGGCCTGAGCGCCGGCCCCCAAATCCGGGAGGGGCCCGCAGGGCGCGGGCTCCTCCTGCCCGACAGGAACACCTGACATGACGCAAATCCACATCACCAGGGAAGACGGACCGCGCAAGGGTCGCTACGTCGCGCGTGTTGCGGGCATCGATGCCGAAGCCGAACTGACCTTCACGCACCGCGGCCCGGACCTCATCAGCGCCGATCATACCGGTGCCCCCGAAATGCTTCGCGGGACCGGTGCGGCGGCAGCGCTCGTCGACTTTCTGATCGCAGATGCCCGCGAACGCCACTTTCGCATCATTCCGATCTGCCCTTACGTGCGGGCGCGCTATGCCAAGCACCCCGAATGGCACGACGTGATGACCGTGGCGCCAGGCGAAACGCCACGCATCGTCACGCAATAGTAGCTTCACGGGAGACAACACCGATGGCACGCAAGACACGGGCAACGATCGCAGACGCGCAAGGCAGTGCGCTGGCGGTCGCAATCGAGGTTTCCGGGCATCATCTGTTCGGCGACGAACCGCATTCCGCAGGCGGAAACGACCTCGGCCCCAACCCCTTCGACCTGCTGACTTCGGCGCTTGGCGCGTGCACTGCGATCACGGTGCGCTGGTACGCCCGCCAGCAAGGCTGGCCGCTCGAGCATGTGAACGTGTCGGTCGAGCACGTGAAAAGGCAGGCCGCAGGAGACGAGGTTGCCCATGACAGCTTCGTGAAGACGGTCGCCATCACGGGGTCTCTCCTGAGCCCGGACCAGCGCCGACGCCTTCTCGAAGTGGCCGACAAGTGCCCGGTTCACAAGACCCTGACCGGCGACATCCGCATCGCCACCCTTCCAGCCTGAGATCGCCCCCGCCGCCGGTAACCGGCTGCGGGGGGCTCCCTTGTCCTGATCAGGCGAGATCGTAGCGGTCGGCATCCATGACCTTGCTCCAGGCGGCGATGAAGTCCGCAAGGAAGCGATCATCACCATCACTGGCAGCATAGACTTCGCACAACGCGCGAAGCTGCGCGTTGGAGCCGAAGCCGAGATCGACCCTGCTGGCGGTCCATTTCTCCTCGCCCGTCGCCCGGTCAAGGCCAATGTAGAGGTCGCTAGTGGCCTCGTCCTTCGTCCACGTCGTCCCCATATCGAGGAGGTTGACGAAGAAATCGGTCGAGAGCGTGCCGGGACGCGCTGTCAGGACGCCGCGAGGGTCCCCGTCATGATTGATGCCCAGGACGCGTAGGCCGCCCAGCAGCACCGTCATTTCGGGTGCGGACAGCCCGAGGAGCTGCGCCTTGTCCACCAGCAGGGCATCGGTCGGCAGCGGAATGTTCGCGCCAAGGTAATTGCGAAACCCATCGGTCCTGGGCTCAAGCCAGGCGAAGTTCTCGGCATCGGTCTGCTCGGCGCTGGCGTCAACCCGGCCCGGCGTGAACGGCACCTGGAGGTCACGCCCTGCCATCTTGGCTGCGCGTTCGATGCCGACGCCGCCGCCCAGCACGATGAGGTCGGCGATCGAGACATCGCCGAACCCGTCCTTGATCCTCTCGTACACGGCCAGCACGCGGGCCAGTTCGGCCGGTTCGTTCACCGCCCAGTCCTTCTGCGGGGCAAGCCGGATGCGCGCGCCGTTGGCGCCGCCGCGATGGTCGGACACGCGGTGGGTCGAAGCCGAGGCCCAGGCTGTGCGCACCAGGTCCGCCACCGAAAGCCCGCTCGCCGCGATCCTCCCCTTGAGAGTGGCGATGTCCGCCTCGCCCAGCGGGGCGTAGGTCGGTGCGGGCAGCGGGTCCTGCCACAGCAGGTCCTCAGTGGGCACGTCGGGGCCGAGGTAACGGAGCTTGGGGCCCATGTCGCGGTGGGTGAGCTTGAACCAGGCGCGCGCGAAGGCATCGGCGAACGCTTCCGGATTCGCGCGGTAGTTTTCCAAGATGCGGCGGTATTCGGGATCAATCTTCATCGCCATGTCGGCGGTGGTCATCATCGTGGGCACGCGCCGCTCGGGGCTGTGCGCGCCAGGAGCCTGCGTTTCGACCGGGTTGCCCACCGGCTGCCACTGGTGCGCGCCCGCCGGGCTGGTGACGATCTCGTAGTCGTGATCGAGCAGCATGTCGAAGTAGCTCATGTCCCAGGTGATGGGCGTGGGCGTCCACGAACCTTCGAGGCCCGAGGTGATGGTATCATCGCCCATGCCGCTGCCCGCGGTCGAAATCCAGCCTAGCCCCATCTGCGCGATGTCCGCGCCTTCGGGCTCGGCGCCGACCAGCGCGGCATCACCGCCGCCATGGGTCTTGCCGAAAGTGTGGCCACCTGCGGTCAGCGCGACCGTTTCCTCGTCATTCATGCCCATGCGCGCGAAGGTCTCGCGCACGTCGCGCGCCGAGCCCACCGGATCGCTGTTGCCGCCCGGTCCTTCGGGATTGACGTAGATGAGGCCCATCTGGATCGCGGCGAGCGGGCTTTCGAGATCCATGTCCTTGTCGGGCTGGATGCGCGTTTCGGCGCCTTGGCCGACCCACTGCTCCTCGGTGCCCCAGTAGACGTCGGTCTCGGGGGCATAGACGTCCTCACGCCCGCCGCCAAAGCCGAAGATCGGCCCGCCCATGCTCTCGATTGCGACATTGCCCGCGAGGATCATGAGGTCGGCCCAGGACAGCGCAGCGCCATACTTCGCCTTGATCGGCCAGAGCAGTCGGCGCGCCTTGTCGAGGTTGCCGTTGTCGGGCCAGGAATTGAGCGGGGCGAAACGCTGCTGCCCGGCGCCTGCACCGCCACGCCCGTCGCCCGAGCGATAGGTCCCCGCCGAGTGCCAGGCCATGCGGATGAAGAACGGCCCGTAGTGCCCGTAATCGGCCGGCCACCAGGGCTGGCTGTCGGTCATCAGCGCGGTGAGATCGGCCTTCACGGCAGCAAGATCGAGCGCCGTGAAGGCGGCGGCGTAATCGAACCCGGCGCCCATCGGGCTCGGGTCCTTGCCCCCTTGTGCGAGGATCGAAAGGTCAAGCTGGTTCGGCCACCAGTCCCGGTTGCTGCGCCCGGTGAGCGTTCGGACCGGGTTGGCGTGGAACGGGCATTGGCTGTCGGTGGTCATGGCGATGGACTTCCTCCTTGGAGACGTTGGATTTCATTTGCCGTGCGGCGCGGCGGCAACCGGGCTGCGCAGGAAGGCGAAGGTCGCGCCCAGCACGATCAGACCGGCCAGCGCGAGAGGACAGGCAAGCCCGCCCAGGCGAAGCAGCAGAGCGCCCACGGTTGCACCGGCGAAGATCGCCAGAACCGCGCCGAAGCGCCGCAGAAAATTGGGCGTCGTGCGGCCGGTCTGGTCTGCAGCGATACCCGTGATGGTGAGCGTCAGGACCGTTGTCGTCAGGTCCGGCACCTTGAGCTGGCGGATCGTCGCGTTCCTGAGGCCCATGGCAAACCCGGTCAGGGCGATGACCGTCAGAACGGCCGGCTCGGGCGCCTGCGTCGCCACGTCGATCGACAACGCGACGAGGGCGGCCGACCATAGGAGCGCGGCTTCGGTCACCGCTGCGCGCATCAGCCACTGGCCCAGCGGCCGGGCGGATTGCGCGCGCCCCAGTTTGCCTGCGCCCCAGGCCCCGGTCATGAACGCGGCCAGCGCCAGAAGGGCCGGCGCAAAACGGAAGCCGCTCGTCCCGGCGGCGGCGAAACCCAGGAAGACGACGTTGCCGGTCATGTTCGCCGTGAAGACCTTGCCCAGCCCCAGCACCGAAGCCGCATCGACAAGGCCGGTCGTTGCCGAAAGCAACAGGAGCAAACGCGGCAGGGCATCGGATGACGCAGGAACTGGGGGCGTGGACATCAGGGTCTCCTGAGGGAAAGGTCAAAAAGAGGGTCAGAAGCGAAAATTGCTTTCGAGGCCGAACATCCGGATGGCGCGGGCACGTCCCGTCGCGCGAATGAAGGACCCTGCAGAAAAGCTGGAAACCGAAGCGGACAGCTCCAGTTCGGCCGTCGCCTGCCATGCGATCCCCGCTTCGACTTCGGTGCCGATGTAGCGGGCATGGCTGGTTCCGGCTGCCCGAACCAGATTGCCGGGAATGTCGTAGATGCCGTCTGCCGTCGAATAGCGCCAATAGGCGGCCGCCCCGAGACTGGCGGAAAGCTTGGGGGAAAGGCTGAGGCCAAGGACCGGCTGCAGATTGACGATATTGTAGGGGCCAACCGGCGAGAGCTCGCCGAAATACTTGCCCTTGGGAAAGAGCGCGTTGAACGTGCCAAGCTGTCCGTCGCGCGCATTGCCGTCGCCGCTCACCACATTGGCGCGCAGTGTCAGGTCAGGCTTCATCGGAAGGGCCGGGAAACTGCGGCCCAGCTCGTTGCCCAGCGTCCAGGCCGAGATCGACCCGCCAGCGAACCGCCCGAACTGGTAGACACCCTCGATGTTCCAGTGCCAGTCACCGCGATTGCCATGCCAGCGCGCGCCCAGACTATGGCGCGTCTCCCGCCCGGATCGTGCGCCCCAGCTTGCCGCGTCATTGCGGTATCCCAGATAGTAGAGGTCGAGATCGGGAAGCAAGGCATAGAGCCCCCACAAGGTCTCGTTCGATGATGTGCGGTCGTCGAAATTTCCAGTTCCGGGTCGCACCGGGCGTAGCGCAAACGCAGCGATGTCCGCCGTGCCCAGCTGCGCATCAAGGCGCAGGCCGTCGAAGGCCAGCGGCACATTGGGACCATAGCGGGTGCCGACCAGGCGTTCGGTACCGAGCGAGACCATCTGGCGTCCGGCCCGGGCCCGAAATGACCCATAATTGGCCTCGACGAAGCCCTGGAGAAGGTCAATGCCGGTCTCGTCGACCGGGCCGGAAGCGGGAGCCACGCCGATCGATGTGGCCAGAATGGGCTGCGCGAACGCGCGCCAGTGCCCCAGATGCAGATCCACATAGGGCAGCGCGCGGAGCCAGACGTAGCCGTCGTCGGGAGCGGGCGCATCGCCCCACAAGTTGTTGGCGTAGTCTTCGGAACGGGCGCGCAGCTCGATCCCGGTCGACAGCCAGTCCTCGTCGTTTCCCAGCGGAACGTATTTGAAGGGGCCGGTCCAGTGGTGGCTGCGCTTTTGCGCATCAGAAAGGTCCGACCAGTCTTCGTCGGCCCGGGTAATGGTCAGCGTCGGTGCCTGCCACGCCTCGTGGGGATCGGCATGGGCCGCGTTCGCGGCGCAGAGCGCGCCGAAGACGCCGCCCACGAGGACGATCCTACGCACGCCGCCGTTCCCGTTCGGCGACCAGCGCGGCCATGACGAAGCCGCCGATGAGGCCAAGATGCTCGAAGAAGGCGTTCGTGGCGGCGAAGCGCTCGGGTCCCGGCTCCATGCCCCAGAAGGCATTGGCGGCGATCGCGGCGAGAAGCGTGAAGACACCGAGCATGCCCGCGCCCAGCCAGACGAACCGTCCCCACAGGATCAAGATCGGTCCGATCAGTTCGACCGCGATCGTCAGCGCGGCCCACACGGCGGGCGGGTTCATCCCGAAGTGCGCCTGTTCGGCAACCGCAGATGGAAAGTCGGTCATCTTGACCAGCCCGCCGACAAGGTAGGCCCCGACCAGCGCCAGCCTGGCCAGAAACCAGGTCGGACGCCAGTCGAGAATCGCATCGACGAAGCGCGGATCGCGGGTCGTGTCGATCATGATCCGATCTTCTGATGGATTTCGGCGATGTAACCGCCGGGAAAACGCACGATCGCGCTCTCGCGATGGCCCACCGTGAACGGGGCGACCAGCGTTTCGACACCGGCGGCGCTGGCCTTGGCGATGGTCGCGGACAGGTCGCTGACGACATAGCCGGTCATGTCGCGGCCATAGGGCCAGGGCAGCAGGCCGTCGGAGACGAAGACCACCATGTCGCCGTATCCGCTGCGGATTTCCACGCGGCGAATGGTCTTGCCCGGCTCGCCGATCTCGGCGCCCGGCGCGGCCTTGTCGTCGGACACGATCTTGCCGTGGGCATAGCCGGTCCATGCGGTGATGAATTTGTCGGCAGCATCGCTGGTCAGGTAGATGCGGTTTTCAGGCACGGTTTCGAGCGGCGCGTAGCTGGGCTTGGCGGTGTGCCAGTAGATCTGCATGTTCACGCCGCCCGGCCACTGCACCAGCGAATCGCGGCCGATGGGGTCGGCGAAAGTGGTGAGCAGGCGCGTCGCGCCGTGCTTCATGGCAGAGGCCACTGCGACGTCGATGTTGGTCACCAGATAGCCGGTGCGCTCGGCGCCAAAGGGATAGGGGATCGGCGTCTTGAAGCCGAACACCGAAACCGTGCCCGCCGGCGTCAGCACCAGTTGCGACTTGGTCAGGCTCTTGGTCGGGGTGACCTGGAATTCGCCCTGCTTGCTGGTCTTGCCGCCAAAGGTCGCCACGAAGCTGGTGACGAACGTATCGAACTGGTCCGCCGGCACGTAGACGTGGGTGGTGTCGTACTGCGGGCCGACGGCGTAGTCGGCCGTGGGGGCCGACTTGGCGAGCGCCGGGACGGCCATGGGGCTCGAGGCGATGACCGCGGCAGCGAGCAGGAAAGTGATGCGCTTCATTTGGGGGGCTCCTTCGGGTGCGCGTGCGCTGTTCCAGCGCCCGAGGTTACGTCGGGCGGGAACCAGCCTGGTGTAGGGCTTAGTCAAACTTCGATCGATCCGAATAAAATCGATCAAACTTTTCTAAATAATTGAAATACAGGAAGGCCCTTCGGATCGGCTAGCGAAAGGGCCTCCTCCGGTCAGACGGCCCAGCAGCCGCAGCCGAGCGCGCCCCAGAATGACTGGACGTCGGCGGCCGGGATATTGGCCCCGAGCGCGGCGGCGTGGTCATGGCCATGCACGCCGCAGCCACTGGCGCACCCGCAGGCCGAGGCCAGCTTCTGCTTCGCCTCGGGGGTCTGGTAGTATCCACCGAAGGTCGCGACGGGCGACCAGTCGGGCATAGCGCGCGGAAGTTCGGGGGCAAGCGGCGCAAAGTCGCCCTCGCCGTGGACCACCTTGCCACCAAGGATCGTCAGCACCGAACGGATGTGGACGATGTCGTGCGCGGGAACTTCGAAATAATCGTCCGAGAGCAGCGCGAGGTCGGCCAGTTGCCCGGCCTTGATCTGCCCCTTCTTGCCCACTTCGTTCGAAAACCAGGTGTTCTCGTGCGTCCACATTGCGAGCGCCTTTTCACGGCTGACGCGGTTGTCGCCGCGGTAGAGCGAAAGACCGCCCACGGTGCGCCCGGTAACCAGCCACGAGAGCGAGACCCAGGGGTTGTAGCTGGCGACGCGCGTCGCATCAGTACCCGCGCCCACCGGGATGCCGGCGGCGATCATGCGCGCGATCGGCGGGGTCCGCTCGGCGGCTTTCGCGCCATAGCGTTCGACGAAGTATTCGCCCTGATAGGCCATGCGGTGCTGCACCGCGATGCCCCCGCCCAGCGCGGCAATGCGATCGATGTTGCGGTCCGAAATCGTCTCGGCGTGGTCGAAGAACCAGTTGATGCCCTCGAGCGGGATGTCGCGGTTGACCTTCTCGTAGACGTCGAGCGCGCGGCCGATGGTTTCATCGTAAGTCGCGTGAAGGCGCCAGGGCCAGCGGTTCTCGGCCAGAAGGCGGATGACGGGCTCGAGATCGCCCTCCATCTCGGGCGCCATGTCCGGGCGGGGCTGGCGGAAATCCTCGAAGTCGGCGGCGGAATAGACCAGCATCTCGCCCGCGCCGTTGTGGCGGTAGGTGTCGTCACCCTGGCCCGGCTTCACCTGCTTGGCCCAACCGGTAAAGTCGGCGAGTTCCTCCTTGGGCTTCTGGGTGAACAGGTTGTAGCTGATGCGCACCGTCAGCTGGTCGTCGGCGTGCAGCTTCTCGATGATCTCGTAGTCGTCGGGATAGTTCTGCGCGCCTCCGCCTGCATCGATGACGCCGGTCACGCCGAGCGCGTTGACCTCGCGCATGAAGTGGCGGGTGGAATTGAGCTGGTATTCGGGCGGCAGCTTGGGCCCCTTGGCGAGTGTCGAATAGAGGATCGTCGCATTGGGATGCGCCAGCAACAGACCAGTGGGATTGCCCTGCGCATCGCGTACGATCTCGCCGCCCGGCGGGTTCGGGGTATCCTTGGTGTAGCCCACCACGCGCAGCGCGGCCGCGTTGAGCAGGGCACGGTCATAAAGGTGCAGGATGAACACCGGGGTTTCGGGCGCGACGGCGTTCAGTTCCTCGATCGTGGGCAGGCGTTTTTCTGCAAACTGGTGTTCGGTGAAGCCCCCGACCACGCGCACCCACTGCGGCGCGGGGGTGTTGTCGACCTGCCTCTTGAGCATCGCCATCGCTTCGGAAAGGCTGGTCACGCCGTCCCAGCGCAGCTCCATGTTGAAATTCAACCCGCCGCGGATGATGTGCATGTGGCTGTCGATCAGGCCCGGGATCAGGCGATGGCCCTTCGCGTCGATCACCGTGGCATCAGGTCCGGCGGCCTCGCGTGCTTCCTGTTCGCTGCCCACGGTCAGAAACGTGCCGTCGCGGATGACCACGGCTTGCGCGATCGGGTTCTCGCGATCGAGGGTCGTGACCTTGGCGTTGATGATGATCGTGTCGTTGGCCATGGCAGTTATGTCCTTGGTGCGACCCGCTCGGGCCGTGAGAGGTGTTGGCAGCAGAGACGTGGCCGCCGCTCCCAGCAGGGTTTGGCGGCGGGTTATCATGCGTCGCGCGTGTCGTGCGTGTCACCCGGAAGCCGCCCGAGCACGTGGTCGCGGCATTCGGTCATGACGAACTGAGCAACATCGTCCTTCGTCATGATCCGCTGCGCCAGCGGAATGATCTGTTCGCCAAGCAGGATGCCGAGCAGACCGGCCAGCGCAATCATCGGAGGGGCGGGCGAACGTACGCCAAGGAGGCTGTACACAACGCCGACCAGCAACCCGGCAGCAATCGAGAGTAGGTAGGCTTTCATGTCTGGTCTCCTCGGTGCACGTTGCTCGCTCTGGGTGTCCCTTGGTCCAGGCGATCCGTGGTCAGTCCACAAAGATGGCAAGCGGCGGGACGATGCCGTCGGGATCAGGCCTTCACGAAGGCCAGCAGGTCCGGGTTGACGATCTCCGCGTTCACGGTGAGCATGCCGTGTGAGAGGCCTTCGTAGATCTTGAGCGTGGCGTCCGGCAGGATTTCGGCCTGCAGCACACCGGCGTTCTTGTAGGGTACAACCTGATCGTCATCGCCATGCAGGACGAGGGTGGGCACGCTCATCGCTTTCAGATCGGCGGTCTGGTCGGTTTCCGAAAAGGCCTTGATGCCTTCGTAATGCGCCTTGGCGCTGCCCATCATGCCCTGGCGCCACCAGTTGGCGATCACGCCCTCGATGGGTTCGATACCTTCACGATTGAAGCCGTAGAAGGGACCGGCAGGCACGTCGCGGAAGAACTGAGCGCGGTTTGCCGCAAGCCCTGCGCGAAAACCGTCGAAGACCTCGATCGGAAGACCGCCCGGATAAGCCTCGGTCTTGAGCATGATCGGCGGGACCGCCGCCACCAGAACGGCCTTGGCGACGCGGCCCTGCGGGATGCCGTAGCGCGCCACGTAGGCCGCCACTTCGCCGCCACCGGTCGAATGGCCGATATGGACTGCATTGCGCAGGTCGAGGTGCTCCATGACGGCCGCCGCATCGGCGGCGTAATGGTCCATGTCGTGACCATCACTCACTTGCGCCGAGCGGCCGTGGCCACGCCGGTCATGGGCGACGACGCGATACCCTTCGCTCAGGAAGAACAGCATCTGTGCATCCCAGTCGTCCGACGAGAGCGGCCAGCCGTGGTGGAAGACTATGGGCTGGGCGTCCTTTGGACCCCAGTCCTTGAAGAAGATTTCGACGCCGTCCTTGGTGGTTACATAAGCCATTGTGCTGTTCCTTCGAGCCGAAGAGGAAGTGGGGTCGCCAGCTAGGGAGGGGGGGCTAGGCGCTGGCGACCCCGAGGGTGGCGGTCAGTGACCGCCTTCGGAAGCCCCGAACATCGTCTTGGCGTACTTGATGCCAAGACCGTATGCGCCGCCCCACTTGGCCGCGATGCCGGTGGTGCTGTCGTAGGTTTCGGTCCGGGCCCAGTCGCGCTGCAGTTCGAGAAGGTACTGGAGCGAGGTCATCGGCACGGCGCCAAGCTGGATCATGCGCTCGACCGCGCGCTCGTGCGCTTCAGTGGAAATATCGCCGCAGGCATCGGTGATCACATAGGCCTCGAAGCCCTGGTCGATCGCGGAGGCCACCGGCCCGACGATGCAAACCGAGGTCCACAGGCCGGCAAAGACTATGCGCTTCTGGCCAATGCGGTTGATCTCGGCGATGACCGCCTCGTCTTCCCATGTATTCATCGATGTGCGATCGAGCAGTTCCTGCCCCGGGAAGGCATCGGTGATCTCGTCGAACATCGGGCCCGAGAAGCTCTTCTCGGCAACGGTGGTGAGGATGGTCGGCACGTCGAACGACTTGGCGCCGCGCGAAATCAGCGCCGCGTTATTGCGCAGGAGTTCAGGCGCAATCGACTTGGTCGCAAAGCTCATCTGCGACTGGAAGTCGATCAGGACCAGCGTGTGATTGCTCGGCGAGATCAGGGATTTGCCAGGGGTTGCAGTAGCGGTGATGGTCATGGCTGTTCCTTGCGTGTTGGGCGCTGTGCGCTTCCGGTGACGCCACGATATGCGGAGCGGATATTCCGATCCATCCGCATAAAATTATCAATGACGTTCCAGAAAATAGAAAAGTCTACCGAAGGTCGGGAGCCATGTCCCAGGTATCACCCAAGCCCCATGCTCCCGACGGGCAGCAGAATAGGCACTGCGATCGGCAGCGTCTTGCATGGGAGTGATGGCTTTGTGACGTTCCGGACGCGAACCCGTCCGGGCTCCCGTCGTGACTAGATCTCGATCAGCCCGCGGCTGATGGCAATGGTCACCGCGTGCGTGCGATCGGCGGCCTCGAGCTTCGCGAAGATCGACTTCATGTGCCCCTTGACCGTTTCTTCCGAAAGAGTCAGCGCGTTTGCAATCTGGCGATTGGACTTGCCCCTGGAAGCCAGCGTCAGGACTTCGGTTTCACGCTCGCTCAAAGGTTCGTCCAGAACATGGGTGGCGATTGCCGTGGCAACGGCGGCATCCAGGTGCTTGCCGCCGAGATGAACCGAACGGATCGCATCAAGCAGCTGCTTACGAAGTGTGGCCTTGAGCAGATAGCCTACCGCTCCCGCCCGCAACGCCTTGATTGCACGCGCATCACCGGAGTACGTCGTAAGAACGATGATACGGGCTTGCGGATCGTTCGCCCGAATCGCACTGATCGCTTCGAGCCCCTGGATTTCCGCCATCTGAAGGTCCATCAGGACAACATCGGGACGGACCCGGGCATACGCATCGATCGCTGCGGCGCCATCGTCGGCTTCACCCACGACAACCATGTCCTCCTGCGTGGCGAGCACGGCTCGAACGCCTTCGCGAAGCAGGACGTGGTCATCCACCAGGAGTATGCGAATCGGCGCTGACTGCTTTGTCCGAAGGTGGTTGGAGTGAGAACCGATTGGCATATGCTCGACCTAAATGCGGCGCGCAGATAAGTCCATCGCGGACCTGAAGCTCAGTTCGTCCAATCGGCCAGTTCCTGGCGCATGGCCTCTCGTGCGATTCCTGCGGGAACATCGTGGTCATCGACGACCCATTCAAGAATTGCGCACCGCATGATCGCGGGATGATCATCGATCGCCCGCAGCATCCCCGCCATGACTTCGCGGGCGACGCGCGCAATTAGCTCAGGGGATTGATCTGATAAGGGCAGCTTGACCATGTAGCCCACATCGCAGCTCCCAAGCTTCAAGGCCGAACGCATCGCCATTTCACCAAGGACGCCCATGCCGCGCGGGTCGAGCTTCGCCAACTCACCCATCCCGATAGCGAGAAGCGAGCAGGCCAGGAAAGGAGGCGGCAGCCGATCGAGCACCAACGTCTCGCCAAATTGCCCGAGGAAAAGACCGCCCTCCCGCAACTGAACCAGAGTACGTTGGAGCGCAGTATCCAGTCTTGCCGTAATATCATCCGCAGGATCAGGAGCGGCCGGCATGCCCACGATCAGCAATTCGACGTCGGTCAGCAGCGCGTCGACTGGGCGGGCTGTGAAGCGTACTGCGCGATAGGTCCCGATCACACCCGATCCACTCTCATCCATACGCTCTCTTCCCTCGCCGAAGCTCTGCATCGACCGGGGTGGCCTGCGCGCCTCAACAAGGAGAAAGATAACTGCGCCATTTTGCGAGGTCGCGAATGAGGCTGACGCAAGTTGGACAGAACTGCGCCATAGTGGTCGCAATGCCGGTTCAGCCGTCAGCCCTGGATGGAGCGGGCAAGCCGCCGGTCCGGCACCAGCCACAGGGCGATGACAAGGATATAAAGCGATAGCGCGATCCAGCGGCTCACGAAGCTCAACGGCACCGCGAGGGCATAGATGGCTAGCGTTCCCCAGCCCTTCGCATCCATGCCGATGGCCTGTGCGAGCATCGACTGGGCACCATTGCACGCGATTATGGCCCTTTCGAGCAGGAAAAAGCCGATGGCGGCTCCGCCGAGCACAATCCCGTAGGCCGCCGTTGCGCCGACCGAATAGGAACTTGCATCGAGCCAACGGATCACGAACGGTACGAGGCTCAGCCAGAACAGGAGAAAATGGTTCGCCCAAAGCACTTTGCCATCAATGCGCGGAGCAAGCTGGAAGAGATGGTGATGGTTGTTCCAATAAAGCCCGACGTTGATGAAGCTCAGGCTGTAGGCAACGAGTAATGGCAGTGCCTGGGCAAGATCGGTTAGCGAGCCGCCGCCCGGCACGTGCAATTCGAGCACCATGATGGTGATCACGATCGCGATCACCCCATCTGTCAGCGCCTCCAGCCTGCGCGCGTTCATGTCAGCGCTCCGAACGCTTGGTCCTGCGCGCCCTCGCTTTGCCAACATCGCCGCCAAACCAGCGGCGTAGCGCCGACCATGCGCTTGAACAGCCGCGTCAGATGGGCCTGATCTGCGAGGCCGCACGCACTGGCGATTTGCGAAAGGGTGTCGTTCGTTTCCAGCATCATGAGCTGTGCGCGCCGCACCCTCTGCCGCATGATGTAGTTGTGAGGCGTCTCGCCGATCGTTATCTTGAATGCACGAAAGAAGTGCCCGGTGCTGAGGTTGGCTTGGCCGGCGAGGTCTTCTGCCTTGATATTCGCCGCAAGGTTCATGTCGATATACTGGACGACTTTGCGCGCCTGCCAGGCGGCCAGTCCTCCAATCGGCGGGGGCTGGTGCGCGGGCCATGCGCGGATCATCGGCGGGCCGGAGGCAATCCTGGTGCAAGCGAGGCGGATCAAGGACCCGACCTGCTCGATATACTCCCAGGCGATTTGAGGATCGTCGTGCAAGGTTTGTTGCGCTTCGACGAGCAAGGCCAGCATCCGCGGTGCATCGGCTCGCAGCGTTGTGTCTCGACTTGCAGCTTTCGACGAAGCGGGCGACGGCAGCGCAAGCGCACCCGGCTCCGGATCGGAACGTTCCTGTGCCCTTGGGGCGAGACGGGGGCGCAGCGATTGAAACATGGTGGCACGATATTGCTCTGCAGCAATTGGGTTAAGCCCCGATAGGGGGGCGGGATGTGCCCTCCAAAGAGGCTTGCGCGACGCTCCACTCGCCCCGATAGACACAAGTTGGTCCACTTGCCGGGCACGGCTAATTCGAGGCTTGGCATCGGTGTCTTCTCCAAACGTCTCCCTCGTGTCCGTTGGCCGGAGCGTCCTTCTAGGACTTCTCCTGCTGTTTATCGCATCGCCGGGGTGGTCTCTTGATCCCGATCGTAACGTGGACCAGTTGCATCATACCGGGTGGACCTTGCGGGACGGCGCGCCGGGCAATATCCGCGCCCTGGCACAAGGACCGGACGGCTTCCTCTGGCTGGGGACATCGACGGGCCTCTATCGCTTCGATGGCGTCCATTTCGAGCGGATCAGGCCCGATCAGGAGGATCGTGGGCGTTCGCTCCAGGTCACCGCCTTGCTGGCTGCGCGCAATGGCGAGATCTGGGTCGGCTATGACTTCGGGGGCATCGGGATCTATCGCGAGGGTCACCTGCGTGACGCCAATCCCTGGCCGCCCGAAGGCGGGGTGGCGGCGATCGTGCAAGCTCGCGACGGATCGATCTGGGTAGCCAGCGAAGTGCGCGGGGCCATGCAACTCGCGCGCCGCAAGGCAGGCCGCTGGACGCGCTTCGACAGCAGCCGAGGCTTGGTCGACGGCCTCATGGGGCCGGTCCTGGCGACCCGCGAGGGCCTGATCTACGCCGCGTTGCCACCGTCGCTGCTCCACGTCGAGCTCGGCGGATCGCGCCTGGTGCGCACCGCCGAGACGGTAGAGAGCTTTGCCGCGCTGGCGCAGGATCACGATGGAACAATCTGGCTTGCCGATGACGCAGGGCTGCGCCGGTTGGACGGCAAAGGCGCCTTGGCAAGGCTGGGGCATGTCGGCACGCCGTATATAACGCGGCACATGCTGATCGACCGCGATGGTGGCATCTGGATCACAGGGCAGGACAACGGCCTGGTCCGCTATCGGAAACGGAAGGGTCGGCTTACCGGTGAAACGCCCCATGCCATGACTTCAAAGCTTTCCTTGTCGGCTCTGGAGGATCGCGAAGGAAATGTCTGGGTCGGAACGGCCACCGGGCTGGACCGCTTCGCGCCGGCAACGATGATGGCCGCCAAAGGGGCACCAGAACCCGTCACCGGGTTCGTCAGCGACCCAAGATCACCCTATGTCTTTTTCGCCGGAACGGCCGGTGTCTATCGTATCAGCCATCGTGATGGCGTGCCGCATCTGGTGTTTGCCCAGCGGGATATCGGGGTCTTGTGCGGCAGTCCGGAGCGTATGCTGGCAATCAGCCTGGAAGGTGCGACCCTGCTCGAACTGGACCGCGGTGGAACGGTCAAGAAGCTTCGGAAAATTGCAGGGCCGCTGTCAGTCAGCTGCGCCCAGGACAAAAACGGGACCTTCTGGACGGGCATGGACCGGCTGTACCGGGTTGGTGAGAACCGGTTGATCGAAGCCGGGCCTCCGGGCGGGACCATAACCCTGTTGCGGGCCGATCCCAAGGGAGGGCTGTTGGCCGCGCGCAGTCGCACCGGACTGCTCATACGCGATGCACGTGGCACACGACTTCGGGTGCCGGGCAAGGTGTTGACGATCGGCACGATCACCACACTGACACCGGCTCGCGAGGGACTGCTTCTCGGCGGGCAAAAGGGACTGGCTCTTGTCGCGAACGGTACGATCGCGCAGTTGTCTGAACGAATGTACCCCTTTCTCGCCGGACTGACCGGTGTGCTTCAGACGGGCGATGGATGGACCTGGATGATTGGCGCCACGGGGGTCGTGCGCGTGAAGGACGAGGCACTTGCCAAGGCCTTCCGCAAGCCCGGCACCCCGATCGCCTTCCAGAGCATTGGCCAGGAAAGCGATTATCGGGCCCGTTCGAACGTCTTTGAATCGAACGACATTGCCCGCGACGCAAGTGGAACGCTCTGGTTCGTGACCGACAGGGGAATTGGTTGGGTCGAACCCTCGCGTCTTGTCCGCAATCGCATCGTACCGCCCGTATCGATCCTGTCGCTGAACGCCGACGGCCGCGGCTATCCGCTTTCGGGTACGGAGCCGGTGCGCCTGCCTCCCAACATCGGCAGGGTCGAGATCCGGTATACGGCACTCAGCCTGACCGACGCGGCGACAAACCAGTTCCGATATCGTCTCGCCGGGGGCGATGGGACCTGGTACGATGCAGGAATGGGGCGGCAGGCGCTGTTCACGAACCTTGGCCCCGGACGTTATGAATTACAGGTTATCGCGGCCAACAATGCAGGCGTGTGGAATAGCGAAGGGGCACGGCTTAGTTTCGAGGTCGCGCCGGCGTTTTACCAGTCAAGCTGGTTTCTCATCTGCTGCGCAGTCCTCGTCATGGCGGCGATCTGGCTCTTCTACCGCAGACGACTGGCGATCATCACCGAGCGTGCGCGCAGCCGTGTGGAGGTGCAGTTAGCCGAACGCGAGCGCATCGCCCGGGAACTGCACGATACCTTGCTTCAGGGCTTCCAGGGCCTGATGCTTCGGTTCCAGGCCGTCGTCGAACTGCTGCCACGGGGCGACAAGGCGCGCGCGGAAATGGAGAGCGCGCTGGACCGGGCGGACAGCGTACTTCTGGAAAGCCGCGAACGTGTCCATTCCATGCGCCAGGACCTGCTGCCGGTGGAATTGGCCGAGCGTCTCTCCAGACTGGCCGATGACATCCTTCCGTCAACGATCGCGTGGGATCTCGAAACGACCGGCCTCGCCCGCCTGATCTGCGCGCCTGTGGCCGATGAAGTCATCATCATCATGCGCGAAGCCCTGAGCAATACGGTGCGCCATGCCCAGGCGAGCCATGTCGCTTTGCGTATTCGCTATAGCTCGGACGAAGTCATCGTTTCCATTGGTGACGATGGCAAAGGCTTGCCTCGCACTGTTCTCGAGGCCGGGGCAAGAGAGGGTCACTATGGTCTGGTTGGAATGCGAGAACGCGCGCGAAAGCTCTCCGGGGCCCTGGATATCTCGACTAGCGGACAGGGTGGAACGGCAATCACATTCGCCATCCCGGCGGACATTGCTTATAGAACCTTGTGATCTCCCAGCAGGTCCTGCTTTCACGGCAAGTCAATCAGCAACACTTCGCAGTCGGTATCCGCTTCAAGCGCCAAGAGCTGTTCCTGCGTCAGGGCTGCCCCATCACCCATTCGAAGTTCCGTGCCATTCAAGCCGATGATGCCGCTAATGACTTGCACCCAATAGCCGCGCTGCGGGTCGAGCGAGCGGGTGAGGCTTGTGCCTTCATCAAGGCATGCCAGTTCCAGAACTGCGTCTTGATGGATCGATAAGGAACCCTCCCGCCCGTCTTCGCTGACCAGGACGCCAAAGCGGTTGTGTCGCGCTCGCGGATCGAAGCTGCGCTGCTCGTAGGACGGCGCAAGACCTGCCTTCGAAGGGTGAATCCATATTTGCAGAATATGGGTGCGGCTGTCCGCCGAGGGATTGCGTTCGCTATGCCTCACGCCTGTGCCCGCGCTCATGCGCTGCACTTCGCCTGCACGAATCCGTGTTTCATTGCCCAGATCGTCGCGGTGGCGAACAGTACCTTCCAGCACCAGGGTTATGATTTCCATATCCTGGTGGGCATGTTCGGCAAAGCCGCCTCCGGGAATGATACGCTCCTCGTTGAGAACCCTAAGCGCACGAAAGCCCATGTTCTTCGGGTCGATATAATCGCCGAAAGAGAAGCTGTGGCGTGCGTCGACTTCGGCGCCTGAATGACGGCCACGAGCGCCTCTGTCGCGAAAGGTTATCATAATGTGTCTCCAAGAGGCCGCCGGAACCGGCCGCCGCGCATCACTTTCGTAGCCCCGTCCAGGTCTTGCGATCAGACCGATAATTTCGCCGAGCGAATTCCACGAAGTTGAACAGTCGCGACTTCAACCGCCCTCCCCCTCTCAGCAAATAATTGCCTCACAAGGCAAAACCGGTCGGTCTGCTCCCTGACGCGTCAAACCGACCCACGAACGACCAACAAAGGCGCTTGGCGGGCTTGGCACGAACCCGACCTAGCTGGCGCGATGACCTAACCGCCAGACAAGGAGGCGGGTGAACGGTTCGGGATCGTCTAAGCGGAATGCGACACGCACGAACGGACTTCGCTTTTTCAGGAGCGAACGTCGAGGCAAAGAACGATCCAACCGCAGCATGATGTTCGGCTAGGCGAGCAGCGCCGCGTTGAGGGTGTCCGCGTCGCGTACCTCTTCGCCAGTAAAGCGCCCTTCAACGGCAGCAATGGCCTCGAGCGGAACGAGTTGGTCGATCAGGAACCCGACCCGCACGCGCACTCCTTCAGGAGTCAGAAGCACGGGGCTAAACCGGAAAGACTTGATAAGGCCTACCAAGTACACGAACCCCACGTCACTCACGATGAACATGACGACCGTGGCGGTGCGGCTCCAGTGTCCGAGCAGTAGATGATAGGCCGCGATCTCGATCGCCGACAAGATCAGTAGCGTCGCGCACATCGGCGTCAGGTGCTTGTGATAGGTGAAGGCGCGGGTATTTGCTGGCACATCGGCGGAGCCTCCCCAGCGAAACAGCGCCATGTGGATTACGGCTATCTCTGCTACGGCCAATCGGGCCAGCGCCGGCGGAATGAATTCCGACGCGGCCGACACCAACCGCTCCTTGCGATCGACGTCTTCCCTGTTCATCGCCCGGCTTGCCCGGGCTGTGCCCCACGCCACATGGCCCAAAATAACGGTCGCCATCGTGACTGCGAGGATCGGCATTTCGAGGAGCGCGCGCCGTAGTGGCGAAGGCAAAGCCAGCCCGACGGTAAAACTCGCTCCAGCCAGCACACCGAGAACGGCGCTCCACTCCGGCTTCCCGGACGATCGGGCGACGAGCGACAGCATCAGCGCGTCCGTAACAACCCAAAGGAACAAGAGCAGCCCCGCAATCGGATAAGCAGCCGCCATTGGCGTTCGTACCGCTATCCCAGCCAGCGTAACGATAATGAAGGGCGCAATCTTCGCGGCGACCTGTCGGCGATCAGAAGTTCCGCTGGCCTGGGCTGTCATACACTCCCTTTCCGCCTGCAAGAACGACCGATGTTGATCTGACGCAGGAACAGCCATGATTATGCGCCGGCTGCAGAGGCATCGCCAGCGTTACCGTCTTCTCAAACGTCATTGCCGTTCAATTCTGAGACGACCTCTTCTGCTCTGGTTTGACCATACTTTTCGAGAAAAGAGATGTTGGTGACGACAAAAGGTGCTTTCCGGAATGGCGAGTTTCGAGAGCGTGCCTTCGGACACTGAGCGACCGACAAGGGCGCGTGGCGGAATTTCGGCAGACGCCCCGTTGCGGTCATCGGATTGGTTAGGCATTTAGACGTCGATGCGCAGACGACAGCCCGACCGCTATGATTACCTTTTTCAAATTGTCAGCGTCTTCCTGACATTTGCAGCCTTAGCTTTTTCGAGGGGTCAAGGCTGGTCTTGGCCACTTTCGATCACGTTCCTAATCGTCATTTCAATACCCGTTGGCCTTGGTCTCGCTTGGTTAAAGCACCAACTACAAAAGCGGAGGCGCTAAGGCAGCTTGCCACCCATCTTCACCGTCGACCGCTCAGGTCTGCGCGGGAGACCGGACCGGCAGGTTTCTGGAGCGTCAAATCTGCCCTTGAGCGACCGACTAGGGCGCCATGCGGGCAGGCAACATACGTACCCCACTGCGGTCGTTGCGATGTTTCGCGCCGTGATGCACATTGTCGCCATGAATGCTGAGAACACGGCCCTACTTAAGGCGCTCGCTTGGATGTGCGAGCAATATATCTCCAAGGACGGGATGGTCGATCACTCCTGTATCTCAGCCGGAGAGCAAGCCGTCGAACAATTAGTCAAATATGGCCTGCTGGAACCGAGCCCTCGAGGGGGGCGCTGGACTGAAGCTGGGCGCGCCTTACTGGACTAACGTCCGTTCGTTGACACTTTCCGTCGGCCACGAATCGGGCTGGCAATGATAACCGGCCGGTCCGCTCCCAGATGCGCCAGATTAGCCCTCGATCGACCGGCAAGGGCGCCTGGCGGCCACTCCCGCCGCCGATGCATAGAGGCCCTTCTGCGCCCGACCCATTCCAGACATTCAACGAATCCACCAGCGAACTCAAAAGCGGCCGCTCGCCAAGAGCCACGGAGAGCAGTTTCAGCGCAGCTCGCGCGGCTCGCCATTTCGATAACGTGATAGAAAGTCTTGAAGATGCGCGCGCGGGTGTGGGGCTGATCGAGTGGATGCAGGCTCGGGCGCGATGACCACACTTCTTGGGCTCCTATCGCCTCTATGGACCAACGCTACGCCTTGAAAGCGTGCGGAAATTACAATTGGAAGGTCGCAAGGCCTTGAAAAGCAAGGTTAGCGTTTTCTAATCGAGCGGATGACCTTTTTACTCGCAAAAACTATCCGCCCCATTGGCTGCCTGGCGCTTGCGGTGACTGCCCCGTCGACTGTGCAGGCTCAGGCATCATCTGCGCCTTTACATTCGCAGGGCGAACCGAATGTCGTCGTCCTGACCGACTACCGCAATATCGGCGAGGCCGACCTGTGCCGGCTTGAAGGGCGAGCACTCTTCACAGGCACTTTAGAGCTGCGCCATCGCGACGGCAGGCTCATTCGCCGCCTTGCCTGCGCCAACGGTCTCAAGGATGGAATTGACCGGCAGTTTTATACCAGCGGCACGCTGCGTATGGAGCGCAATTGGAAAGCCGGTGCGCTCGACGGGCTCTACCGCCACTGGACCGAGGACGGCGTGCTCAAGGAGCAGTGGACCTACGGCCCCGATGGGCTCGAAGGCAGGTATTACGTCTATCATCCCAATGGCGTGCAGGCTGCCTTCGCCAACTACAAGAATGGCAAGCGCGACGGACCCTACGCCGATTTCGACAAGGAGGGGGAACTTAAGGAGAGTGGCTCCTACGTTGATGGTAGGGCAGATGGCGAAGTGATCGAGCGCACAATGCACGGCGGTCTCGCCTATCGGCATTTCGATCACGGAAGGCGTGTCGGGCTTCAAACCTTGTGGAGCAAAGATGGCGAGATTCTGAGGCTTACACGCTACACGAGCGAAGGCCAGTTCGTACGCGAGCGGACCTGGAACACCAAGGGTGAGCTGATCCGCGAGTATACACCCGTCATGCTTCCCGGTTATGGACCTGGGCTCAAGATGGTCGAGCAGGACGGCTGTGCGGTCCACACCACCATACAGAGCGGCACCAGCGATCCCGCGAAGCTCGCGATGATGAACTATTCCTCCGCACCCGGCCTTTACAAGCTGGAGACCATCACGTGCGAAGGCGAAGTCCTCGAGAGGGTAGAGGCGTTCGACCACAAGCTGCTGGCCGAACCGATCCACAACGGAAACGCGTGGGACTGCTCTCCGTCCTGACACAATCTTCAAACTGGCGTTCCGAAGCGAAACCGACCCTTGGCCGCCGTTCAGCCGCCAATTCGGGCTCCCCAGGAGCAGACCGGCAGTTTTTCCATCCCAGACACCCAGGACGGGCCGTTTGCGGAATGGCGGCTCAAGACCTAGGAATGGCAGATAGCTGCCTTTCGCCTTCAGGTGTGGCGCATCACCGACAAACAAGATTTTCTGCCGCTCGGCACACGCCCCCTAGCGGACACCGCTCCACCACGGCAAAAGGTAGTATGATCTCCTTTCGCCTCCCTTGGTATAGCCTGACTGTTGGAGCCGTCATATTAATCGGTGCCAGCTTCCTGCCGGTTTCAAGTGCCATCAAGTGGCCTATTATACTTGCTGGAAGCCTTCTCTTGATAGATGGCGGCCTCGGTCTGCGCACATTGCCGAGCCTCGTTCCGTTCGCGAGCTTTCCCGAGGATTGGCAACAGATTGAGCGCGAGATGTACTTCGGTCCGATCGGGAAAGTACGTTGGGGACTCATCGCCTGCGCCTGTATTTGCCTCGCTCTCTTTGTGCTGACCCTTCCCGGCGGCGATTGGCAAATTTGGGCCGTGCTAGCCTTGATGTTGGCGTCAGTAATCGGGTGGGTGATAGCGGCTCTCAGGGCAATTCGAGAGGTGCTCGGGAATGACTGATAACCACCCATCCCAGTAACTGGCGTTGGTTCGCGCCGCCTGAAACCGGTTTGACGGCTTCACAACGCTAAATTTGGCGATGAGCCATGCGGAATGGCAATCAGGGGTGGTTAGCGGACAAAGCCACTGCACTCGCGGGTCAGTCTAATCCGGTGCCGGACGCAGTTAGCTATTGTTCGGGTTATCCGGATTTGAAGCTCGCCGTTGCCATAGGCCGTACGCGAACCAAAC
>NZ_JABWCU010000070.1 GCF_018491765.1 Novosphingobium profundi
GGCTTTGTTGCGCAAATCGTTCAGCGGGTAGCGGTTGGCCTTTGAAAGCGTTCGGTCACGCGACGCGCTGAGTTTGAGGCGTTCCGAGCGCGGTGAAGCGGTTGAGGATGGCCGCACGGATTTGCATTTCAGCGACCTGGCGATCGAAGTCTCGAGCCATGATGCGTTCCCCCAGCAGCTTGAAACAATGCATTTTGGTTTCGACCAGACTGCGCTGGTGATAGCCGCTCCATCGCTTCCAGATCGGACGCCCGAACCGGCGGCTTGAGCGGACGATTTCATTGCGGGCGGCAACGCCCGGTGTGCTCCCGGGCCAGACTTGCGCATTACTGCGGGCGGGAATGATGGCACAGGCATCGCGTGCGGCAATGGCTTCGTGACAGGCCCTGGTGTCAAAAACGCCATCGGCGCTGACGGTCGCGATGGCTTGATCGGGTGGTATCTGCTCCAGCAATTCGGGCAGCATGGGCGCATCGCCAACCCGGCTTCCAGTCACTTCGATGGCGTGGATATCAAGCGATCCGGCGTCCACGCCCAGGTGGACCTTTCGCCACTGGCGGCGCTTGGAAGGACCATGCTTGCGTCTGCACCATTCCCCGTCTCCAACGGCTTTGATGCCCGTGCTGTCGATCAGCAAGTGCAACGGCCCGGAACTGGGCTGGCAGGGGATCTCGACAAGCAAGGTCTTCTGCCTCCGGCTCAGCGTGCTGAAATCCGGCACCGGCCAATCAAGCCCGGCCATCTCGAGAAGGCTGGCAACCATGCCAGTGGTCTGGCGTAAGGGCAGCTTGAACACTCCCTTCAGTGTCAGGCAGGCCTGGATCGCGGCATCCGAGAAAACGGGCTGACGGCCACGCTTGCCCGTCGGAGCTGACAGCCATTCCATCCCGGCATCAAACCAGACCTGAAGCGAACCTCTCTGTGCCAGCGCTGCGTTGTAGGACTTCCAGTTCGTCGTGCGGTAGCGTGCGCGGGGCGGTTTGCTCATCGCCTATCATTAACCCACTGGATTCACGAACGGAATCCCTTGGGCATTTGCGCAACAAAGCC
>NZ_JABWCU010000071.1 GCF_018491765.1 Novosphingobium profundi
CGTTCCTGATTGCGGTAATGACGGCAGTCCACCCATCTGAGCTGCTGGTCGATCTGGTCAGCAAGGGAAAGCGGACGAGCCGCTCCCTGGCGCGCCAGATCGGCCCTTGAACGACCAACTAGGGCGCCTGGCAGAATTTCAGCACGCGCCTCCTGGCTGTCCTGCCAGTTCCAGGAGGCCGGACCGGTAGCGAATGTCGGGTTTCGGCTTTGCACCTCGGTATTGCTACCATTCTCGATATTGGAACAGAGCAATTCGCGCATTCCCCATTTTTTCGTTTCCTGCTTGACTATGTGGATATGAGGGCATTCTTCAAAGCAGTGAGTTTTGGCGCCTTCGCAGGGGCAGCGCCAATTTTGGTTTTCACGATGATTTTGGCTTTAGGCTCTCTCCCCGAGGGCCTGAATGGCGATGGCCGCCTCTTTCCCTCATTCTGGCTTGCCATACTCCCGCTTATCGTGTCCGTCCCGATTGTCCTGAGCGCCAGCATCTGCATCGGCATTCCGCTTACTCTACTTCTGTCACGAAAAGGCTGGGAAAGCGCCGAGGCTTACATCGGCGTAGGCGTCGCAGCGGGTTCAATCATTCCGATCGCTGGCCTGCTCGTGATCCAAGCACCTTCGGGCTACTGGATGGCAATCCTTGGTGCCGTGAGCGGCGCGGTGACTGCGCAAACATGGTGGAGTTCCGCTCGTGGAAAGCTCACTGCTACGTGAGCGGGAAGGCGAATAACTGACGAAGTCTTGTGCGCCAGACAGTTACCAAATGCCGCAGCGGAACTTGTTCCGGCTAACATGGGAGCGGAGAAGCTGACTGGAAACTTTCAGAATGATCAAGGTGACCGCCGAGGGTCCTGAATGGGCGCCAATCGGCTTCAGTGCGCTGCCACCCAATCCTTGAGGGCGGCATCGATCCGTGATTGCCAACCGGGCCCCCCGGATTTGAAATGCTCGATCACCTCGGGTGAAAGGCGCAGCGTGGTGCTG
>NZ_JABWCU010000073.1 GCF_018491765.1 Novosphingobium profundi
GGCTCTGTTGCAAACATTTGGGATCGCCGAACGACACCGCGCCTTTTTGGGGATCAGGCAGCATCGGCGAAATGCTGATTGAGCATGTCCATGGCCTCGGTCATGGCCGAGGGGCCAATACCAAATGATCGTTCGATCAGACGCACCTCTCCCTTGATCCCTGGCTGCAGGCACCACGGCCGGGCCTGCCCTTTGCGTAGGGCGCGCATGACCTCGAAGCCTTTGATCGTAGCGTAGGCCGTGGGCATCGATTTGAAACCGCGCACGGGCTTGATCAGCATCTTGAGCTTGCCATGGTCGGCCTCGAGCACATTGTTCAGGTATTTCACCTGCCGGTGTTCGGTTTCCGGGGCGAGCTTCCCTTCTCGTTTCAGCTCGGCGATCGCGGCGCCGTAGCTGGGTGCCTTGTCGGTGTTGAGCTTCGTCGGTTTTTCCCAGTCCTTCAGGCCACGAAGAGCCTTGCCTAGGAAGCGCTTCGCGGCTTTGGCGCTGCGGGTCGACGACAGGAAGAAGTCGATCGTGTCACCCCGTTTGTCGACGGCCCGGTAGAGGTAGGCCCATTTACCCCGCACCTTGACGTAAGTCTCATCGAGACGCCAGCTCGGATCAAAGCCGCGCCGCCAGAACCAGCGCAACCGCTTCTCCATCTCCGGCGCGTAGCGCTGCACCCAGCGATAGATGGTCGTGTGATCGACATTGATGCCACGCTCGGCTAGCATTTCCTCGAGATCACGGTAGCTGATGCCGTACCGGCAATACCAGCGTACCGCCCACAGGATGACCTCTCCGGTAAAATGCCGCCCTTTGAAATCGTCCATCACAACCGACCTTACCAATCCAAGGACCCAACCTTGGCAACCGCAGCAGAGTTTGCAACAGAGCCC
>NZ_JABWCU010000074.1 GCF_018491765.1 Novosphingobium profundi
GGCTCTGTTGCAAACTCTGATGCGGTTGCCAAGGTTGGGCCCTTGGATTGGTAAGGTCGGTTGTGATGGACGATTTCAAAGGGCGGCATTTTACCGGCGAGGTCATCCTATGGGCGGTCCGCTGGTACTGCCGGTACGGCATCAGCTACCGCGATCTCGAGGAAATGCTGGCGGAACGTGGCATCGATGTCGATCACACGACCATCTATCGCTGGGTGCAGCGCTATGCGCCGGAGATGGAGAAGCGGTTGCGCTGGTTCTGGCGGCGAGGCTTTGATCCGAGCTGGCGTCTGGATGAGACCTACGTCAAGGTTCGGGGCAAATGGACCTACCTGTACCGGGCGGTCGACAAAAGGGGCGACACGATCGACTTCTTCCTCTCGTCGACCCGCAGCGCCAAAGCCGCGAAGCGCTTTCTGGGAAAGGCCCTTCGCGGGCTGAAGGGCTGGGAGAAACCAACGAAACTCAACACCGACAAGGCCCCCAGCTACGGCGTCGCAATCGCCGAGTTGAAACGAGAAGGGAAGCTCGCCCTGGAAACCGAACACCGGCAGGTAAAATACCTGAACAACGTGCTCGAGGCCGACCATGGCAAGCTCAAATTGTTGATCAAGCCCGTGCGTGGTTTCAAATCGATGCCGACAGCCTACGCCACGATCAAGGGCTTCGAGGTCATGCGCGCCCTGCGCAAAGGGCAAGCCCGGGCATGGTGCCTGCAGCCAGGGATCAGGGGAGAGGTGCGTCTGATCGAAAGAGCATTTGGCATTGGCCCCTCGGTCATGACCGAGGCCATGGACGTGCTCAATCAGCATTTTGCCAATGCTGCCTGATCCCCAGACGGGGTGACGCTGCCCGGCCGTCACCAATGTTTGCAACAGAGCC
>NZ_JABWCU010000075.1 GCF_018491765.1 Novosphingobium profundi
ACCAGCGTACCGCCCACAGGATGACCTCTCCGGTAAAATGCCGCCCTTTGAAATCGTCCATCACAACCGACCTTACCAATCCAAGGACCCAACCTTGGCAACCGCAGCAGAGTTTGCAACAGAGCCCGTGATCCGAATGATGCGAAGTGATCGGAAAGGTGAGAATAGATTTTCACGCCAGGTTCGGCGCCATATTTGGCATTGACGTCCGCCGCCCCTGAACGGCTCCGCCCCGACCGGAAGAACTGGCCATCGGACGACGAACTGGTGCCAGCGCCCCAATGCCGCGCGAAGGGTAATTCGTGATGGGCTGAGATGATCATGGCCAGCGCGGCCTGATAGTTCTCGGGTGAAAGATACCAGTTGTGGGTCCATGCGAGTTGGGCATAGCTGACGCCTTCGCTGGCATTGGCCATCCGCTCCAGCCCGAGGTTGGTGCCATCAGCCAGAATTGCGGCGAGTACCGTGCTGGGGTTGTCGTGCTCCTTGCCTGAGCGCAGGTCACGGAATGCGTTCAAAAAACCAGTGCGTTCGGCGACTTCAAGCAGCAGCTCGGTGATGCGCACGCGGGGAAGCAGGGTATCGAGCTTGCGATCGAGGGCTTCAGCTTCCGGTGGGGTGACAGGCGGCATTTGCTGAAGCTTGAGCCGGTCTCGTTCGAGCGACACTCCCTCAAGCTTGTTTGTTTTCAACTGCTTGGCAAATCGGCGCAGCCGCCAGTCAAGATTTCGTGCCCGGTCAGCGAGGTAGGATGCAGCATTTGAATCGAACGGAAGCACATCCGCCACTTTGGCGGCGTCGCGCCGACCCAGCAAATAGGCATCGAAGCGCTGATAGTTGCGGGTTCCCTCGATCCATACATCACCGGCGCGCAAACGATC
>NZ_JABWCU010000076.1 GCF_018491765.1 Novosphingobium profundi
CTTGAGAAGGCGGCCGAAAGCCAGACTTATTGCGACGAGATCACCGGCATGCTCGCCGACAAGGGGATCGCGATCACCGAGCTCTCGACCCACCTCCAGGGCCAGCTCGTCGCGGTCCACCCGGCCTACGACGCGCAGTTCGACGGCTTCGCCGCGCCCCATGTGCGGGGCAATCCCAGGGCGCGGCAGGAATGGGCGACAGAGCAGGTGAAGCTTGCCGCCGTCGCTAGCCGCCGGCTCGGGCTCACCGCCCACGCCAGCTTCTCCGGCGCGCTCGCCTGGCCTTACTTCTACCCCTGGCCGCAGCGTCCGGCGGGTCTGGTGGAGGACGCCTTCGACGAGCTCGCGCGCCGCTGGAAGCCGATCCTCGACGTGTTCGACGAGAACGGCGTCGACATCGGCTACGAATTGCACCCCGGCGAGGACCTCCACGACGGCGTGACCTTCGAGATGTTCCTCGATCGCCTCGGCAACCACCCCCGCGCGAACATCCTCTACGACCCCTCGCACTTCGTGCTGCAACAGCTCGACTACCTCGCCTTCCTCGACATCTACCACGAGCGGGTGAAGTGCTTCCACGTCAAGGACGCCGAGTTCCGGCCCAACGGCAAAGTCGGCGTCTACGGCGGCTACCAGGGCTGGGTCGACCGACCGGGTCGCTTCCGCAGCCTGGGCGACGGACAGGTCGACTTCGGCCAGATCTTCGCGAAGATGGCGCAGTACGATTTCGAGGGCTGGGCCGTGCTCGAATGGGAATGCGCGCTCAAGCACCCCGAACAGGGCGCGGCGCAAGGGGCACCCTTCATCGCGAACCACATCATCCGCGTCACCGACAAGGCCTTCGACGACTTTGCCGGGAGCGGCTCGGACCGCGCGCT
>NZ_JABWCU010000077.1 GCF_018491765.1 Novosphingobium profundi
GTAGCGTCCGCTTCCCTGGACATTAATGCCGTAGCGCTCGAAGCTGAGGCGGCTTGAAAGCGGCCGCTAATTTCTCACGACTTGAATGGCCGACTTGGGGCGTGAGCTGAAATTCCGCCAGGCGCCCTTGTTGGTCGTTCAAGGGACGATCTGGCGCGCCAGGGAGCGGCTCGTCCGCTTTCCCTTGCTGACGAGATCGACCAGCAGCTCAGATGGGCGGAGAGCGGACATTGCCCGAGAGCCTAAATGAGGGCAGCTTGGCGGAATGAAGCCCCAAGAAGCCCATTTCGTTGTCGAGGTCACATCAGATGGCGACATCGTTTGCCGAGCCCCCAAGCGAGTGGAACAGCGCATCAAGATTGCTGACATTGGCGCAGTATATGTTGAGACCAATGACACCGGCCCGTGGGGCGCAGATGTGTGGTGGTTGCTGAACGACAACACCGGACAAACGCAAGTCGCATTCCCGCAGTTAGCGACCGGAGAGGATGCTGTGCTCGAACGTTTGCGACAACTTCCCGGATTTGAAGTGCGAGGGATGAACTCGGGCGAGAACGAGCAGTTCATGTGCTGGCCACCTTCTTCGCCCTGAATGCCCGGCTTGGGGCGTGTGCCGAAATTCTGCGACGCGCCCTTGTCGGTCGGTCGATCGCGATCCTGACGATGCCAGCAGACGACATTCCGCTTTCAGGCTAGCCGTAGGAGGGTCGCTGGCCGCAGAAAATAGGCGCTAACCGAAGTTAAGCAGAGACTTTTTGAATGGAATATCCTGCAGCTTTGAGCGCAAGGGCCGCTGC
>NZ_JABWCU010000078.1 GCF_018491765.1 Novosphingobium profundi
TCCTATGGGCGGTGCGCTGGTATTGTCGATACGGCATCAGCTATCGTGATCTCGCGGAAATGCTGGCTGAGCGTGGGATCGATGTCGATCATACGACTATCTATCGTTGGGTGCAGCGCTACGCGCCAGAGATGGAGAAACGACTCCGCTGGTTCTGGCGGCGTGGTTTTGATCCGAGCTGGCGCCTCGATGAGACTTACATCAAGGTGCGGGGCAAATGGACCTACCTGTATCGGGCGGTCGACAAGCGGGGCGACACGATTGATTTCTACCTGTCACCGACCCGCAGCGCCAAGGCTGCGAAGCGCTTTCTGGGAAAAGCCCTTCGCGGTCTGAAGGACTGGGAAAAGCCGACGAAACTCAACACCGACAAGGCACCAAGCTACGGCGCCGCAATCGCTGAGTTGAAACGAGAAGGAAAGCTCGCGGCGGCAACTGAACACCGGCAGGTGAAATACCTGAACAATGTGATCGAGGCTGATCATGGCAAGCTCAAGATATTGATCAAGCCCGTCCGTGGTTTCAAATCGATGCCCACAGCCTACGCCACGATCAAAGGCTTCGAGGTCATGCGCGCCCTACGCAAAGGACAGGCCCGACCGTGGTGCCAGCAACCAGGGATCATGGGCGAGGTGCGTCTTGTCGAGCGAGCTTTCGGCATTGGACCGTCAGCGCTGACCGAGACCATGGAACTACTCAACCAACACTTGGTCGCGGCCGCCTGATTGCCATGAAGCGGCGGATCTCACTCGCTCGCGGACAATCTTTGCAACAGAGCC
>NZ_JABWCU010000079.1 GCF_018491765.1 Novosphingobium profundi
GCGAGTACAACGAGGACCTCATCAAGCTGGTCATGCACCAGTCGCGCATGCCCGACTGGTGCAAGGCGGACCTCAACGCGCTGATCGCCTCGTGCCGCGTTGCCGCCAACCGCGTCGTGGAAATGGCCGAGCGCTTTGGCGACGACGTCTTCGTCTCGGCCACCAACCTCCTGCTCGATCGCAACTACCGCGCGATGAAGCAGCTGATCGAGAGCTCGATCGGCGAGGAGAAGGTCTCCTTCGAGGACTACATCTGCGACGACGGCATGGGCTACGGCCCCTACAAGATCAAGTGCACGATGTGGCGCGAGAACGGGCGCGTGGTGCTCGACTTCGACGGCACCGACCCGCAGAGCCAGGCCTCGATCAACATGCTCTTGAACGAGAACATGATGCGCATGTTCTTCGGCATCTACATGATCATGGTCTTCGATCCGCAGATCCTGTTCAACGACGGCTACTACCCGCTGATCGACATCCGCATCCCCGAGGGCTCGCTTCTGAAGCCCAGGTTCCCGGCGGCCCTGTCGGGTCGTACCCACGTGCTGGGACGCCTGTTCGACATCATGGGGGGCCTGCTCGGCCAGAAGACGCCCGAGTTCCTCAACGCCGCTGGCTTCTCCTCCTCGCCGCACCTGTTCTACGCAGGCCACGACAAGGAAGGTAAGTGGTTCCAGCTCTTCCAGATCGGCTTTGGCGGCATCCCCGGGCGTCCGATGGGTGACGGCCCCGACGGCCACTCGCTGTTCCCCGGCTTCACCAACGTGCCCAACGAGT
>NZ_JABWCU010000008.1 GCF_018491765.1 Novosphingobium profundi
ACAACCAACATCCCTGTACCCGCCGTTCGGAACCCAAACGGCGGCGCTTCTCACAATGAGATGAAGGGGGTCAATTTTAGACGCCGATCACCCCGCTAAGGGGGTCAATTTTGCACGCCGCTCCACACCCCAAAAATCCCGAAATAAAGATTGACGACAGAGGGATCGACTCTAAGGGTCTGAACTCACCGCAGCATTGCCGCGCGGCTTCGCAAAGTATGCAGCACCACCCCATTGCCGAACAAGCAAAATGTGAGCAGTTGTGACAAAAGTAGTTATCTTAGCCGGTGGCCTTGGCACGCGCCTTGGTGAAGAAACCGGCCTCCGCCCGAAGCCCATGGTGAACGTCGGCGGCAAGCCAATTCTTTGGCACATCATGAAAATCTATTCACAGCATGGTGTGAATGACTTTATCATTTGCCTTGGGTACAAAGGCTATGTGATCAAAGAATATTTTGCAAACTATTTTCTGCACAATGCGGATGTCACGATCGACATCGAACGCAACGAGCTCAAGGTGCATCAGAACTGGGCCGAACCTTGGAAGATCACGCTGGTCGAGACGGGCGCCGAAACGATGACCGGCGGCCGCCTCAAGGCGGTGCGCAACTACCTTGACGACGAGCCCTTCTGCTTCACCTACGGCGACGGCGTGGCCGACATCGACGTGACCGCGCAGCTCAAGTTCCACGCCGAGCACAAGAAGAAGGCCACCATCACCGCCGTCGCCCCTCCGGGCCGCTTCGGCGCTCTCGAATTCGACGGCGACCTCGTCCGCCGCTTCCACGAAAAGCCGGCCGGCGACGGCGGCCTGATCAACGGTGGCTTCTTCGTGCTCGATCCCTCGGTGATCGACCTCGTCGACCAGCCCTCGACGATCTGGGAAAAGGAACCGCTCGAGAAGCTCGCGCAAGCCGGCGAACTCGCGGCCTTCCGCCATGACGGCTTCTGGCAGCCGATGGACACCCTGCGCGACAAGCAGCACCTCGAGCAACTCTGGGAGCAGGGCGCACCTTGGAAGTCATGGTAAACGAGGCGTTCTGGCGCGACCGCCGCGTTCTGCTGACCGGCCACACCGGCTTCAAGGGAAGCTGGCTGGCCCTGTGGCTCTCGCGTCTTGGCGCGAAAGTTACGGGCTTCGCCCTCCCGGCTGAGGAGGTCAGTCTCTTCAACCAGGCCGGCATCGCCGGCCTGGTTGATCACGTCGAGGGCGACATCCGCGATTTCGCGGCCGTCGAGGCCGTCGTGCAGCGCGCACAGCCCGAAGTGGTCTTCCACCTCGCCGCGCAGCCGCTCGTACGCCTGTCCTACGACGAGCCGGTCGAGACCTTCGCGACCAACGTTCAGGGCACCGTGCACGTGCTCGACGCCTGTCGCCGGGTCCCCGACCTCAAGGCGATTGTCTGCGTCACCAGCGACAAGTGCTACGAGAACCGCGACTGGGTCTGGCCCTACCGCGAGAGCGACCCGATGGGCGGCCACGACCCCTACAGCGCGAGCAAGGGCGCGGCGGAACTCATCGTCGCCTCGTACCGGCGCAGCTTCTTCTCGCAAGGCGAGACGCGGCTCGCCTCGGTCCGCGCCGGCAACGTGATCGGCGGCGGCGACTGGGCCGCCGACCGCCTGATCCCCGACATCGTCCGTTCGCTGCTCGTGGGCGAAAAGCCCTTCATCCGTTCGCCGGATTCGATCCGCCCCTGGCAGCACGTGCTTGAGGCACTTGGCGGCTACCTGCTGATCGCGCAGCACCTTGCCGATGGCCGTGACTGGGCGGCCACGGGGTGGAACTTCGGCCCCGCCGACGACGACGCGCGCCCGGTGCACTGGATCGCCGACCGCATGACCGAGACCTGGGGAACCCCGGGCTGGACGACGCAGGCCATCCAGCAGCCCCACGAAGCGCGTCTTCTCAAGCTTGATTGCACCAAGGCACGCAGCGAACTGGGTTGGCGGCCCGCACTGCGCCTTGCCGAGGCGCTCGACTTCATCTGCGACTGGCACAAGGCCCTGGCCGGCGGCGCGGATGCTCTCGAGACCTCTTTCAATCAATTGGACGATTACCGCCATCGTCTCAACGAAGCCCTTGATGGAACGAAACCCTATGACCGTTGAACAAATCGCGAGCGACCTCTCCTCCCTTGCGGGTGACTGCGATGAAAGCCAGCTGCGCTCGCTCATCCTGGACCTCACCGGCGAATATGCCCGCCGCTTCCACGCCCCCAAGCCGTTCGTTCCCGGCGAGAGCCCCGTCCCCGTTTCGGGCAAGGTCTACGGCGAGAACGACATGCGCCTGCTCGTCGATTCCTCGCTCGACTTCTGGCTGACCACCGGCCGCTACAACGACGCCTTCGAGAAGCGCCTTGCCGAGCGCGTCGGCGTGGCTCACGCGCTGACCACCAACTCGGGATCGTCGGCCAACCTGCTCGCCCTCTCGACGCTGACCTCGCACTACTTCCGCGGCGACGCGCTCAAGGCCGGCGATGAAGTCATCACGGTGGCGACCGGCTTCCCGACCACGGTCAACCCCGCGCTGCAGTACGGTCTCAAGCCGGTCTTCGTCGACGTCGACATCCCGACCTACAACGTCAAGCCCGACATGATCGAGGCGGCCGTTTCGGACAAGACCCGCGCGATCATGATCGCGCATACGCTGGGCAACCCCTTCGATCTTTCCGAAGTGATGCGCGTGGCCGAGAAGTACAACTTGTGGGTCATCGAGGATTGCTGCGACGCGCTCGGTGCGAAATACGACGGCAAGGGCGTAGGTACCTTCGGACATATCGGCACTCTCAGCTTCTATCCCGCCCACCACATCACGATGGGCGAAGGCGGCGCGGTGTTCACCGACAAGCCGCGCCTCAAGCGCGTCATCGAATCGATGCGCGACTGGGGCCGCGACTGCTGGTGCGCGCCCGGAATGGACGATACCTGCGGTAAGCGCTTCGCGCGCCGTCTCGGCACCCTTCCCGTCGGTTATGACCACAAGTATACATACGGTCATGCCGGCTACAACCTGAAAATCACCGACATGCAGGCCGCCGTCGGCCTCGCGCAGATGGATCACCTCGAAGGCTTCATCGCCGCGCGTCGCCGCAACTTCGATCTGCTGACCGAGATGCTGCGCCCCCTCGAGAACGCACTGATCCTGCCCGAGGCGACGCCCAACAGCGATCCCTCCTGGTTCGGCTACCCGATCACCATCCGTCCGGAAGCCAACATCGACCGCGAAGAGCTGATGCGTTTCCTCAACACGAAGAAGATCGGCACGCGCCTCCTGTTCGGCGGTAACCTGCTACGCCAGCCCTACATGAAGGGCCGCGACTACCGCGTGGTCGGCGAACTGACCAATGCGGACCTGGTGACCACGAACACGTTCTGGATCGGCCTGTTCCCCGGCCTGACCGAATCGCACCTCGCCTACACCACCGAACAGCTCGCCAACTTCATCGCCGGCAAGCGCTGAAGACCACAAGTTTGAGGAGGAGCAAACTGTGACCGAGATCAAGTTCGTTCTGGATTTCGATGGCGTGCTGTTCAACAGCGCGTTCGAAGCCTACAGCGTGTGCAACGAAACCGTCGCCAACAAACCCGGGTACCGCCAGGACGTGAGCTACGAGGAATTCCTCAGCTTCCGTTCGGTGGTAACCGACGCGTGGCAGTACAACCGGCTCTACAGCAGCGAGCGTAGCGTCCCGCTCTCGGCGATCACCGCGATCAAGCCGGATGCCGCCGACTGGCAGTTCTCGAAGGAGTTCTTCGAAGCGCGTGAGCGGATCATGGCCAATCCCGATTGGCCCAAGCTCATGCCGCCCTACGACTTCTTCTACCTGCTCAAGCCGTACCTGATCGAGTACCCGCAACACTTCGCGATCCTCTCGACGCGCAACGTCACCTCGCTGCGCGAGACGCTGGCGTTCCACGGCGCGGATGTCATCCCGGTCTTCGGACAGGAGGACATCCGACGCCTGGGCAGCAAGCTCGATGTCGCCAAGTCGCAGCACTGGCTCGATCGCGGGCGCTACCTCATCGTCTACGTCGACGACATGAACCGCCATCTCGAACCGTTCGAGGGCGAAATCCACCTGCCGCTCCACGCCAACTGGGGATATGACGCCAGCACGTCGAGCAGTCTTTCGGCCAATCAGATACACACGATCATCACGTCTCTACTCACGATTGCCAAGAGGGGGAGCGAATGAAGTATTCAGATCAGATCGGCGCCTGGCTCAAGGCCGCCGGATATACGCACTATTTCTATGTCGGCGGGGGCAACATCATGCACCTCACCGAGAGTCTCGACCGGTTCCTGACCGGCGTTCCCGTGGTCCATGAAGTGGCCGCGGGCATCGCGGCGGAATACTTCAACGAGATTCATCCCGAGGCGCGCGCGCTGGCGCTCGTGACCACCGGGCCGGGTCTTACCAACGTGCTCACCGCGGTCAGCGGCGCCTGGCTGGAAAGCCGCGAGCTCCTGCTCATCGGCGGACAGGTCAAGACCAGCGATCTCGCCAACGGCGAAGTGCGCGGACGCGGCATTCAGGAAGTGGCCGGCGTGGAGCTCTTCGCCCCCACGACCAAGGCCTCCTACCGCTTCACTGCGCCGATCGACGCCAAGGCCTTCCTGGGCCTGATCGAGCAGAGCTGGACCCCGCGCAAGGGCCCCGTCTTCCTCGAGATGCCTCTCGATGTGCAGGCCGCGAACGTCGAGGAAGAAGCCCTGCCCGAAATCGTCGCGCCCAGCCTGCCGGCGGCCCCGGACAGCGACGTCCAGAAAGTCGTCGAGCTCTATCGCTCCGCGCAGCGCCCCGTGGTGCTGGTGGGTGGCGGTATCGACAACGCGACGGTCGACGCCCTGCGCGCTCGCCTCGAGGACCTGCGCGTCCCGGTGATGACCACCTACAACGGCGCCGATCGCTTTGCCGGCGATGCGCCCAACTTCCTCGGCCGCCCCAACACCTGGGGCCAGCGCGCCGCCAACATCGTCATCCAGAAGTCGGACCTGATCATCGCCCTGGGCACGCGCCTCGGGCTGCAGCAGACCGGCTTCAACTGGCAGGAATTCGGCCGCGACGCCCAGATCGTCCAGCTCGACATCGACGCACGCGAACTGACCAAGGGCCATCCGCGCATCGATCTCGGCCTGCCCTTCGACGCCAACGACTTCCTGACGCGCCTCGCCGCCTACGACCTGCCCGCCAAGCAGGACTGGATCGACGAGGCCCAGGCGATCCGCGCAAGCATCCCGCGCGTCGAACCGGTCAACCACACCGGCCCGGGCTATCTCTCGCCCTACGACTTCATCGTCGGCCTCGAGAGCTTCACCCGCCCCGACGACCTCATCATCCCGTGCTCGAGCGGCAGCGCCTTCACCTTGTCGATGACGCTCTACCAGCCCAAGCTCGGCCAGCGCATGCTGACCAACAAGTCGCTCGCCTCGATGGGCTATGGCCTGTCGGGCGCGATCGGCGCGGCGGTCGCCGGCGAAGGCCGGCGCACCATCCTGATCGAGGGCGACGGCGGTTTCGCGCAGAACATGCAGGAAATCGGCACGGCGGCGATCAACGATCTCAACCTGAAGATGTTCATCTTCGACGACCAGGGCCATGCCTCGATCCGCATGACCCAGCGCAACTACTTCAGCGGCAAGTACCTGGGCTGCGACACGAAGTCGGGCCTCGGCCTGCCGCGCTGGGAAAAGCTGTTCCAGGCTTGGGACGTGCCGGTCATGCCGGTGCCGCTCGATTTCCGGACGAACCCGGAATTCCGCGCCGCAATGGAGCGCCCGGGCACCGAGGCCTTCATCGTCCCGGTCGATCCCGAGCAGACCTACTTCCCCAAGATCAGCAGCCGGATCACGGCCAGCGGCTCGATGGAATCGAACCCCATCGATCGCATGAGCCCGGAAGTCGACTACCCGCTTGCAGCCCCCGCCGAGCCGGCCAGGCAGGCAAAGCCAGCCAGGCAGGCGAAGCCGGCCATCCTCGAGGAGCAGGAACCGGGCTGAAGCCCGGTTCGCTTCACGTCGGCCATGCACCCTCGCTCCGTCGCCAGCCACGGCTCCCTTCGCCTCGCGCCCGCAGCGCGCGCTGCGCTCGCCGATGACGATCGCAGGATCGTCATCGTGGGCGCGCGCGGATGGATCGGGCAGACGTTGCTGAACCTCCTCGACGAAGCGCTCGGTGCCGATGGGCTTGCCGAACGCGTCGTCTGCTTCGGTTCGGCCCCGGCCGAAATCACGCTCGAAAGCGGCACCGTTGTATCCCAACGAGCCCTCCCGACGCTTGCCGATCTCGAGACGCGCCCCACACTGCTCTTCCACCTCGCGTTCCTGACCATGGACAAGGTCTCGGGCATGGTCGAGAGCGACTATGTCAGCGCCAACAAGGCGCTGAGCCGCCAGGTCCACGAGGCGCTCGACCCTATCGGAGTGGACCGGCTGTTCGTGGCCTCGTCGGGCGCGGCGGCCTTTGCCGACGATCCGCAGGCCGCGGCGCCGCTGCGCCTCTACGGCCGCCTCAAGTGCGAGGACGAGGTGCTCTTCGCACGCTGGGCGAACGCGCGCGCCGACCGCGGCGTACGCGCCGCGATCGGACGGATCTACAGCGTTTCGGGTCCTTTCATGAACAAGCACGGCACTTATGCGCTGGCTTCGTTCATTCTCGATGCCCTGGCCGCGCGACCGATCATGGTGCGCGCGCCGATGCCGGTGCTTCGCAGCTACGTTGCGGTTCGTGAGCTCGTCTCGTTCGTCGTCGCCGAATTGCTGGGGACAATCCCCGGCCCGGCCGCACTGCACTTCGAGACCGCCGGCGAAGCGCTGGAATTGGCCGAAGTGGCCGCTTGCGTCGCGCAAGTCCTGGGCACCACGGCGCCCTCCCGAACGCTCCATTCGCACGACGCCAACCGCTACGTGGGCGATCATCTCGCCTGGCAGGACTTGCTTGGTCGCCATGCAATCGCGCATATGCCGCTCGAAGAGCAGATCCGGGAGACCGCCGCGTGGTTCGTGGAGAACGTGGCTGAGGAAGCTGCGGTCCCCGACTAGAGGGCGTGTCTGTGCAATTCGTTCGTATTGATAGGTGTCTCGCCGCTCCGCACGTTTCATCCGGAGCGCGTTTGAATGGGAAATGGTACGTTGACTAACAACAAGACGGCCAAACGCGGCTGCTGGCTCTCCAAGGTTTCGCTAACAAGCCTGGTCGTCGCTGTCGGCCTGGTGGGCAGCGCCCCATTCAACCTGGCCGCGGCACAGACGCGCAACGACAGCAGCAGCGATTCGTCGAGCGATTCGAGCAGCAGCTCCTCGTCGAGCAGCGACAGCTCGAGCTACAACCCCTACGCGGGCAACGCGAGCCAGAAGCCCTACAGCGTCTCGAGCTCGAGCGACAGCAGCGATAGCAATTCCTCGAACCTCCTCACCATGCAGGCCCTTCTCGCCGCGCGCGAAGGGGCCGGCTCGGAGAACGAATTGCGCAAGCCAGCGGACCCCAGCCAGTTCCAGCGCTACGTCGAACGGCTGCTCGGCTACGAAATCAAGCGCTTCGGCGACACCCTCGTGTTGCCCGGAAACCGTGATTTCGCGACTCCGGCCGAAGCCAGCGTGCCGCCCAGCTATGTCATCCAGCCCGGCGATACGGTTACCATCAACCTTGCCGGTTCGATGGAAGGCAGCGTCGAGCGCAAAGTCGACACCAACGGTCGGATCTTCCTCGAGGGCGTGGGCCCGGTCACCGTCGCGGGCGTGCGCCAGGGCGACCTGCGCGACGTCATCGCGCGGGCCATCGGTACCCAGTTCCGCGGGTTCACCGTCTCGGTCACGCTGAGCGAACTGCGCGGCATCCGCGTCTTCGTCACCGGCTTCGCCAACAACCCGGGCGCCTTCAGCGTGGGCAGCCTGTCGACGCTCGCCAACGCGGTGTTCCAGGCCGGCGGCCCGGCTACCGGCGGCAGCTGGCGCGACATCAAGCTCTACCGCAACAACCAGCTGATAAAGGACTTCGACCTGCTCACGCTGATGCGCGGGGGCAATCGCATCGACGACGAGCTGCTGCAGAACGGCGATGTCCTGTTCATTCCGGCCGCAGGCCCCCAAGTTGCGGTCATCGGCGCCGTCAACGACGAAGCCATCTACGAAGCGCGCGCGGGCGAAAGCCTGGCCGATCTGCTGGCCGACGCCGGCGGCGCCAACACCGTGGGCGACACCAGCCGCCTGGTCCTCTACCGGACCGGCACCGAAGCCGTCGCCGGCCCGCAGATCTTCTCGCTGGCCGAGGCGGCCTCGGTCTCGATCCGCCCGGGCGACATCATCCAGGTCCTGGCAACCGGCACCTTGCAGCAGCCGACCGCTCAGCAGAAGGTCCTGGTGCGCATCGAAGGCGAAGTCCAGAAGCCCGGCATCTACTATGTCGCACCCGGCACCCAGAGCCAGGATGTGATCGCGATGGCTGGCGGGCTCACCCCCCGCGCCTATCCCTTCGCCACGAAGTTCACGCGCCAGTCGATCATGCTCCAGCAGCAGGACGCCTACAAGGAAGCGCTCGAGCAGTTGCAATTCGCGCTCGCCGCGACCCCGCTCAGCGCCGATCCCAGCGTCAACAACGGCGATCGCGACGACCAGGTCACCGCAGCCAAGGCGGTCCTCGCCCAGCTCAAGGAAAGCAAGCCCGACGGCCGGATCATCCTTCAGATGGATCCCAACGCGCAGCAGGTACCCACGTCCATCACGCTCGAAAACAACGATGCGATCTACGTTCCGCCCAAGCAGAACACGATCGGCGTCTTCGGGGCCGTCTACCGCCCGGCCTCGTTCCTGCTGGATGACGCGCACAAGCCCGAGCGGATCGGCGACTACATCGACATGGCCGGCGGCACCCAGCGCGTCGCCGATCGCGGCGGCATCTTCGTCGTGCGCGCCAACGGCCAGGTGATCTCCAAGAAGAACGGCGCGCTCAACGCCCACGCCTTGCCCGGCGACGTGATCTTCGTCCCGGTCAAGACCCAGCCCAACACCTTCTGGGCCAAGTTCCAGAGCGTGGTCGGTGGCCTGTTCGGCCTCGGGCTTTCCGCCGCCACGCTCGTGGCGGTGACCCAGTGACGCCGGCCCGAAGCCTCGTGGGGACTCTGACATCGATGCGCTGGCTATCGCGCTTCCGCAACCGGGCCCTCGTGTTCGGCCTGCCCATCCTCGCCTTCGCCGTGCTGGCGGTGTTTCCCCAGCGCTATCTCGCCGTCGCGACGATGACGCCGAGCGACCCCAGCAGCATGGGCCTGAGCGCCACGCTGGGCCAGCTGGGCGCAAGCAACAGCGTGTTCGGCAACCAGGCCGCGATCGAGATCGCAATGCGTGTCGCCAACGGCGTCTACGTGCGCGACCTTGCGATCAAGACCGGCCACCTCGACAAGGCGCTCGGCAAGTCCTCGCTCGAGCTCGAGCGCGAGCTCGAGCACCGGGTCGACATCCGCTCGCTTCGTGGCGGGATCATCATGATCAGCACGAAGGACCGCGATCCCAAGCTCGCCAAGACGGTCGTCTCGTCCTACACCGTGGCGCTGCGCTCGCGCCTCGGCCAGATCGCGCGTGAGCAGAGCGCCTACAAGCGCAAGGTCCTCGAGCAGCTCGTCGACGAAGCCTCGAAGAACTACGCCAAGGCGCAAGCCAACTACGACACCTACCGCCGCACCTATCGCACGCCCAACCCCCAGGGCGCGCCCGACAGCGTCAACACCCGCCTGCTGCAGCTTCAAGGTGCCATCGACGCCCAGAAGATCGCGCTCAGCACCGCGCGACAGTTCTACACCGACGACAACATCCAGATCCGCCAGCTCAAGGCCGAGATGGCCTCGCTTCAGGAACAGCTGAACCAGGCCCGTTCGCTTGCCCCCAACATCAAGCAGGACAACGTGGGCAGCGTGATCGAGAACACCACGCGCCTGTTCGACCTCGAACGCAAGCTCGGCCTGCAGCGTTCGCTCTACGACAGCTACCAGCGCTTCCTCGAGGGCACGCTCGTCGAGAACATCGCCTCTGATGCCAATTTGCGCATTCTCGAGCCGCCCTACATCGAGACCGACCGTCAGTACTGGATGCCCGGACTGGCCGCGTTGGCCGCCCTGATCCTGCTGTGGGGCGCGATCGAATTCTACCGCCTGCGCCCGCCCGTGGGTGCCCGGCTCGAGCGGGAGGACACGCATGCCTGAGACATCCACCGGCTCCGCACCAATCGGCGTGCGGGCGGTTCCGGCGATCCCCGAGGTCTCGGTCGTGATCGCATGCCGCAATGAAGAGGACAACGCCGAGGCCATCGCCGCCGCGGTCATCGAAAAGCTCGAGCCGATCGTGCCGAGCTTCGAGATCATCTTCATCGACAACGAGAGCCAGGACCGCACCGTCGAGATCGTGAAGGGCATGTGCCTGCGCGATCCGCGCATCCGCCTGATCGTCAACACCCGCAACTTCGGCCAGATGCGCTCGCCGACCTATGGAATCTACCAGGCCAGCGGCAAGAGCATCATCTCGATGTGCGCCGACTTCCAGGACAGTCCGGACCTGTTGCCCGAATTCGTGCGACGCTGGCGCGCGGGAACCGACATTGTCCTGGGCGTGCGCGAGAGCGAGCGCTCGGGCCTCGTGCTCGGCACCGTCCGCGAACTTTCCTACAAGCTGCAAAAGCGCTTCGGCGACTATCCGATCATCCCCAACGCCACCGGATTCGGCATCTACGACCGCCGTGTCGTCGATTCGATCCGCGCGATGAACGAACCCCAGCCCTTCTTCCGCGGACTGCTGGTGGAAACCGGCTATTCGATCGAGACGATCTCCTTCGCACGCCCGCAGCGCGCCGGCGGCCGGTCGAACAACAATTTCTTCACCTTGCTCGACTTCGCCCTGAACGGGCTCGCCGGCTCGTCGAAGAACCTGCTGCGCGCACCCCTCTACGCAGCCTTCCTGATCGCCGTGATTACCTGCATCTCGCTGGTCGGGGCGCTGGTCTCGGCCTTCACCGGGCATTCGTGGCAACTCTGGCTCTTCGCCGCACTCCTCGAAGTGCAGTTCGGGCTGTTGTTCGGCTTCCTCGGATTGCTCGGGGTCCAGGTGGGACTGATTTCGGAGCGTACGCGCAACCAGCCGCTCGTCCTCGAACGCGAGCGGGTCAATTTCCCGCAGGAAAGTTGAGCCGGGCATGTTTGACTGGAAATCGCCGGGCGAGTGGAAGCGGGTTTTCCGCTATTACCAGGCCGGCATCGTCAACACCGCGTTCGGCTACGGCCTCTTCGCGCTGCTGGTCTATCTCGGGGTCAACATCTACCTCGCCCAGATCGTCAGCCACGTTGTGGGCATGGCCTTCAACTACCTGACCTACAGCCGCTACGCCTTCGCCGATCACCGGGCGAACATGACGCGCTTCGTCCTGTCCTACGCGGTCAACTACCTCCTGGGCCTCGGCTCGCTCTACGCGCTGTCGCAGTTCGTCGCCTCGCCCTACGCGGCCGGCCTGCTCTCGACGGTGTTCGTCTCGGCGATCAACTACCTCGTCTTGCGCAAGCTCGTCTTCACGGAGAAGACTGCGTGATCCTGCCGGTCAGGCGACCGCGCGGATGGCAATTGCCCTTCGAATGGACGATGGCGTGCATCGTGCTGTGCGCCATCGGTTACTCATTCTGGTTCCTGGCGCACAACGGCTATCTGCCGATGACGTTCTTCTACGAGCCCGACGACGTCTTCGCCGACTGGTTCAACACCGCCTACTGGGCCTACGACAAGGGTGCCTACGACACCTGGACGACGCTCTACCCCCCGGTCTCCTTCGTATTCCTGGGCCTGATCACGCGCGCCGAGTGCTATCCGATCCGCGGCATCGGGTCGGATCTCAGCGTGGGCCTTGCCGCGCGCTATTGCGACTGGGGATCCTACGTCTGGATCGGCGGCCTGTTCCTGCTCAACATAGTGCTGGTCTACCTGGTGCTGCGCAAGGCCGACCGCACCACGGCCATTCCCCGCACGATCGCCGTCGCGCTTGGCTGGCCGGCGCTGAACGGGCTCGAGCGCGGCAATCTGGTGCTGGTGGCCTTCACGCTGTTCGTGCTCGGCTTCGGGCCGCTCCTGCGCTCGGCCTGGCTCAAGTGGCTGTGCGTGGGCCTTGCCGTCAATTTCAAGGTCTACCTGATCGGCACGGTGGTCGCCCCACTGCTCAAGCGGCGCTGGCGCTGGAGCGAAGGCGCGTTGATCGCGGTGGTGGTGGTCTACCTCGTCAGCTTCGCCTTGCTCGGGCGCGGATCGCTGTTCGAACTGATCGGCAACCTGCAGAACTGGTCGGCGCTGGGGGCCGCGAGCCCGCTCGACATGTGGTCTGCCTCGACTTACGAATCGCTCTACAAGCTGCTCGATTCCGAACAGTATCCGATGGCCGCAATCATCGGTTCGGACAAGGTCATCCTGCTCCACTGGCTGATCCCGGCCTTGCTCAACGCCACCCGCCTTACGATCGTCTTCGCCGCCATCGCCACCTGGTTGCGTCCCGAGGTCGTGCCGACCTATCGGGTCGTCAATTTCGCGCTGATGATGGCGCTGATTTCAAGCGAGGCAGGCGGCTATACGTCGGCCTTCTTCATATTCCTGGTGATGTTCGAGCCCTGGCGCGGGTTCGGTCGCAAGTTCGCGATCGTCCTGTGCTACCTCCTCGCCCAGCCGATCGACTTTCCGATCGATCATATCGCCGACGTGGTGCGTGACACCTTTTTCGGTCACAGCACCACCATCATCAGCTTCTACATCAAGCTGGGCCCCTTCATCCGGCCGCTGATGATCGAACTGGTCGCCGCCGCGATTTCCTTCGTCACGATCCGTGACGTGTGGATCGACATCCACCAGCAGGGCTGGAGTGGACGCTGGCGCTATCGCCGCGACGTGCCGTTCCTGCCCTGGATCCGCAAGCCGCTCCCGCCCGGCGCAGGCACGCGTGCCGCGGGGGATTCGACTGCCGTGCAAGGGCAGGCCTGATGGCTTCGTCTTCGGCCGTCCGGTCCCGGATGCGCCTGGCCCGGCCGCGGCTCGCCACGCTGGCGCTTGCGGCACTGGTCCTGGCCGGCCTCGCGATGCGCCTGCACGGCAGCCGCTTCGGACTTCCGGCGATGAACGATCCGGACGAACTCATGTTCGAGCTGGGCGCTCTGCGCATGATGAGCAAGCACACGCTCAACCCGGCCTGGTTCGGCCATCCCGCGACGACCACGATCTACCTGCTCGTCCTCGTCAACCTCGGGGTCTTCGTCAGCACCATCGCCAGCGGTAGTTTCATCTCGGCCAAGGCCTTCACCGCGTCCCTGTGGCTCAACCCGGGCCTGATGATCTGGCCCGGAAGGGTCGCTATGGTGCTCTTCGGCACCTGGGCAATCTGGCTCACCTGGCGTCTCGCGCGACGGCTCACCGACCCGCGCGGGGCCCTCCTGGCGAGCGCACTCGTCGCCTTCAGCCCCCTTCTCGTGACATGGTCACAGGTGGTGCGTTCGGACATGATGGCGACGTGCTTCATGTTGCTCGCGCTGTTGGCGATCACGAACCGGCTGCAGGTCCGGCGTCGACGTGACCTGGTCCTGGCAGCGTTCTGGCTGGCCTGCGCAACGGCGACGAAATGGCCCGTCGCGCTCGCGGGCACCAGCCTCGTCATGGTCATCACGGTTCAGGCGCTGCGCCAGAACGACGGCGCGATCCGCCGGGCCCTCCGGATCGCACTCCCCAAACTGGCCTTGAGCGGGGCGCTCTATTTCGCCTTCCTCATCCTGATTTCCCCCTATCTGGTCCTCGATTTCCAGACCGTCGTCGCCGATCTGCACGGCGAAGCGCAAAGCCACCACCTGGGCGCGACAGGCGGCAGTCCGGCCTTCAACCTGGCCTGGTACGTGCGCCACGCGATGCTGCCAGGCCTGGGCTGGGGCGGCATCCTCCTTCTGCTGCTGGCGCTGTGCCTCGGCTTGCGCCGGCATCTGGTGGGCCGCGGACGCGGAGCGCGGGTCTCGGATCTCACCCTCGTGGTCCTGCCGTTCCTCGTCTGCTTCCTTGCCGTGATGGCGATGCAGAACCTCGTCTGGGCACGCTGGCTCATTCCGCTCGTGCCGCTGCTTGCGATCCTGGCCGGGCGGGGGTTCAGCGCCCTGCTCGACGTCCCGTACTTGCATGCTTCGCGATCGCGGCGTCGCGTCCTGGGCACCCTGACGGTCCTTGCCCTCCTACTGCCGTTGGCGCTCACCAACCTGGGCAATGCGACCATGCGCCTGCACGATACGCGCCAGCAGGCGAGCGCCTGGGCCATCGGCCATGTTCCCGCCGGACGTTCGGTCCTGGTCGAGCAATTCGCGTTCGACCTGCTGGCGCAGCCCTGGACACTGTACTTCCCGGTCGGTCGCGGCGGCTGCCTCGACGCGCGCGGGTTGCTCGAGGGCAAGGTCGACTATGCGACGATCGACAATGCACGCGGCGGCCATTCCAACCTCGATTACGGCACATTGCCCGAGGAGCGCCGCGCCGACTGCCGCGCCGACTTCGCCATCATTACCGAATACGAACGCTATCGCGCCGAACGCCAAGCCTTTCCCCGCGAGTACGCGGCCTATAGGCAGCTCCTGCAAAAGGGCCGGATCGTGGCCCAGTTTCGCCCCCGCCCCGGCCAGGTGGGTGGGCCGCACGTCTATGTCGTGCAGATGCCCCGCTAGTGGATTTATTCCGACATTTGAACGCACCCTTTCCGATAGGGTACCAAATGTCAGAATCGAACCACTAGAGCGGTTTTCGAACAGATTGCATCAGATCGACCGGTCTGTACCGATGTCTCCCCTCATTTTCGGAACCGTCAGGCGATGCCACCTGACTGGAAAAGGCTCTAGCCCACCACGCCCGAGCGCAGGTTTCCCGATCCGAAACGATCGGCATCGACCGCGCTCCCGGTGACCTGCAACTTGCCCGCAGACGTCACGCGCACGAAGGCACCGTAATTGATCGCGCTGACGTTGATTTCGCAATAGTTGGTGTTCGCGTCGATCGCGACGCCCCCCTGCCACGCCCCCGCGACACCATCGACGAGCGGCGCGACGTAGCTGCGCGAGGCCCCTTCGAGCTGGACCGCGAAAGCGCCTCCGGGGCGCACCCGGTGGATCGTGGGCGTCAGACGCAATTGGGCGCTGTTACGCACCTCGACACCGACCCGGAAGTCGCGCAAGGCCACCGCATTGGCCTGGACCCGCTTCGATCCCAGAATTCGCAGGCCACAGTTCTCGAGCGCCGAATTGGCGATGCAGTCCGCGCCGTCGATCGTGACCAGACCCTCGCTATTCTCGACCAGGATCGCCTCGCCCGTGCCGTTGAGCGCTGCGTAGTTACCGCGCAGCTGAAGCCCGGCCCCCGCGTTGAGATTGCGCAGTGTGATCGCGTTGTGGAGCACCGCATCGAGCACGCAATTGTTGACCCGCACATCCTGGTGCGCGCTGAGTTCGGCAAGGGTGCGTCCGCCCCTATCCGCACCATCTACGTAGATGCCGAATTCGAGCTGACTCATTTCGAACGAGTCGATCCAGGTGTCGCCGATATAGCCGAAAAGATAGATACCGACACGGCTCGGATCGCCTGCCGCTCCCCCCGCACACCCGCACTGAAGTACGCTCAGGCTCGCGTTGGCTCCGATAAAACCGAAAGCCGGAGCGTGACCTCCGATACAGAACGCTGTGTAGAAATCGGGTGCTGAGCCACCCTGTCCGGGCTTGGGACGCACCCCGCCACAGCGCTGCACGGTACAGCTGACAGTCGCGGCGATACGGTAATGGATTGCACTGCCGTAATCGAAACAGTCCTCTAACCGGCCTTCGTACCAGCCCCGGATATCCCAGCCGGGTACGGCGTCCTCGCGCCGGCCACTTGCCGCAGGACGCGTTGCCCCGTCCCGGAACGTGTTGATACCACGCACGTTGAGGCGGCGCGCGCACTTGAGGACGTGGGCCCTCTCGCCGGTTCCCAGGCGCACGACCGCCTGATTCGCGCTGGCCGGGCCGGTCAGCACGATCCGGGTCCCCCCCTCGCCCTCGGCGCTTCCACCGCAACCGATGACCTGGCGATGCGAGCGGTCGAGCAGAACCGTGCGGGTGACATGGTAGTCCCGCGGTCCAAGTCGCGCGGTCTGGAAGACGCGATGCGCGGTTTCGATGGCCTCGGCCCCGTCGCCGAACCAGTCCACCCAGCCCTCCGGGGTGCTTCGGGAATCGACCAGGACGTGCGGATCAAGATAGCCGAAGAATATCTGCGCCCCTGGCGAGGCGGTCAGGCCACCTGCGAATTCGAGTGTTCCCGAAAGACGCCGAAGCTGCACGCCCGGCTGGATACTGACGTGCCCCGTAAAGCGGATGTCCCCGGCCAGGTTGTAGACCCCGGCCGGAACGACCAGAGGACTTCCCGTTGCCGCCGCAGCCCGAAATTCGGCCGAAAGGTCGGCGCGACTCGTCCCCGAACGGATGGCCACCCGCTCGGTCAGGCCGATGAAATCCATGATGCTGGGCGTATCGTCGAGGACGTCCGCCACCGAGCGGATCGCGGCTCCAGCACTCTTGCGTATCCAATTGACGAGCCCCGCACCGCGTTCGGGCATGACCCGTGTCAGGGGTTGCAGCGGGTCGGATATCCTATCCGCCGGCGCGACAGCGGCGACGGCCGCGCCCTTGGCCTCGCTCGGAAGGGCCCCGGCGGCAAGCCACCCACCCCCGGCCGTGCGAAGGATATCTCTGCGCTCGATCATCTGTGCCTCCTGCATCCCGCCGGAACCGCGGCAGGCCGCGACGGAAGTCGCGCCAATTCCGGCGCGCCCATTCGACTTATCGTGCCGCGTTCGCAACTTGCAAGGATTGTGAAGTGCCTCCAGCGCTCCCGGTTCCGACAGGGCGATGGAATCGCGCATGCGCGCGATGGTGCGTGGGAAGGAGCCCGGGATGGAGGGAAACCGCCGGGAAAGAAGGTGGCCGACCCAGCCTGTTCGATCGACGCTACCCACGAGATGATTCAGGCAAGTCGATGCAGGGCAACCCTATTCGCGTGCCCGAAGCCAATATCGACACGAAGGAAAACTTGAATTCATAAATCTATTCTTGCAAATAAGAACAAATTGGACAATCTTCGAAACGCATTATACAAAACCAAGGGCTCAATCAGGATATTGATTTTTACAATACAATGCCTCAATTAAGAAGATAGAATGCTCACGATTTCAATAAATATATACAAAATGCGCGAATTGACCATGAACGCCTTCGAGTCACACCGCAGCCAAAGTTCGCCAGGGGCATGATTCTATTTATAATAGAATTGGAATTTGGACCGATCTGACAAAATCGACGAATGAGAAATGTACATAAGGCAATCGGCTGCTCCATGAGCTCCGTGCCGCGCCGTAGAATGGGCGATGCGCCCTACCGCCCGGCTCGGACTCGAATGGGCAATCCGATTGCAGGACCTTCGCCTCTAAATATCGGCGCAATGCACTTCTTCAAGTAAATGCATTTTCCTTCTGTATTTTTTGGCTCATCGGCAAATAGATACCTGGACGAAACGCCTATATCGCATGAATTTGAATAGCACTTGACTGCAATAGGCGATGCAATACCTTATTTTGTTAGCTAATGGAGGTTACGAGCTTCCATGGATAGGCTGGAGGGCAGCATGACCATGAGCGTGAACCGGTGGCCCAAGTCCACCGACAGTGACAGTTCCCTGCGCTCGATCACGGGGGAAGCAGAATTCCAATTCATCGCCGGGGCTTCGCAAGGCGAATGGTCGGCCAGGACCGCGCCGCGCTTCGACGAATCGCCGGATGACTATGTCCTCTCCGGCTGTCGCACGCCCGCCCAGGCCGCTTGCGAGAGCGCCGATGACGCGCAGACCATCCGTCAGTCCTCCCGCAAGCGCGCGTTCGACATCCTCTTTGCGCTCGCGCTCATGGCTGTCTTTCTCCCACTCTTCCTGCTGCTGTGTCTCGCCGTGAAATTGACCAGCCGTGGTCCGGTCATCTTCGCGCACCCGCGTATCGGCAAGGATGGCAGGCTCTTCAATTGCTACAAATTGCGCTCCATGGTGGTCGACGCCGACGCGCAACTCGCGCGCCTGCTCGCCAGCGACGCCGATGCCCGCGCGGAATGGCAAAGGGACCAGAAGCTGCGCGCCGATCCCCGGATCACCCCGATCGGCACGTTCCTGCGCTCATCCAGCCTCGATGAACTTCCCCAATTGTGGAACATTCTGATTGGCGACATGTCCGTCGTCGGGCCACGCCCGATCGTTGAAGCCGAAGCGGTACGCTATGGCCAGTACTTCCGCCACTATTGCACACTGCGCCCCGGACTTACCGGCCTCTGGCAGGTAAGCGGGCGCAGCGACGTGAGCTACGACGAGCGTGTCAAACTCGATGTCCGCTATGTCCGTAGCCGTACATTTTTCGGAGATCTCGCGATCTGCCTGCAAACCGTTCCGATGATGGTGTCCGCAAAGGGCAGTTACTAGGGCGTAAACCCCTAAAGTCAGTTGAAGTTCGGCGGCTATGCAGATTCAGGGCCCTGCATATCCAAGGGCTGGAGGGCACGGCAACGTCATGAACTGACGGATCGGAAGTGGCGATCATCGAGCCCTTTGCTTCCCAACCGCTCCTCCCGCAAAAAGCGCGTCGGCTTCGCACCGTGGCACTACAAACAGCGCAATCTGGTCGAACGCTTCTTCAACCGGACCAAGCCGTTTCAGGGCATCGCGACGCGATACGACACGTGCGCCGAAAACGACCTCGCTGTCATCAAGCTCGTGTGCCCCATATCTCTGGTGCGCCCATCAATCAGCCGGTGCCCTAGAGCCGCAAGGCGTGAGGGAGCACGTACTGGATCGATTTGGCCTTTTGGGCCCTCTGGTGGTGGGGTGGGCTTGCAAATGTCAAAATCGAACCACTCGCCACACGGCATCCGGATCGATCAGGCCAAGAGATAAAGGGCATACCAGATACCGAGGCTTGCCAGGCCTGCGCACGCCCAGACCAGTGGCTTGATGCGCGCCTTGGCAGAAGGACCGGAACCTGCCCGCGCGAGAAGATCGGGCGTCGCCTCGCCGAGCGAACGGGGACGTCGGCCCGTGGCAGGCGAACCTACAACGATCTTGTCATCAGGGTGGGTGTGCCCGTTGTTCGACCCGCTCTCGGAAACCATATATTCCACATTTGCATATTTGACCGGCCGCGTCTCGACACGACAGGAGAAATACTACGACATTGGCGTCCAATAAGCGCAATTGCCGAGTTAGACAACCATCTTGACTTGCTCCAGGGCACGGAGGGCACGACGTATACGCGTGTCTAGTCGCGCGAACGGCTCCTGCCCTTGCCGACGACGGCGCACCAGCAACCGTCGTGCGTACCGATGCCGATGGCGTGCTGATTGGTGTCCCCGCCCGGCGCACAGCGCCGAAAGCACCGGTCGCAACGGTGCTGGAAGCTTATCGCGCCACTTCAGCCACGTGGCTTCGCAAACCTGCGCCGAAGAAAACGGCCCGCGTGAATCGCCTCGAGCAAGACCAGCCCGAGACGCCCCTTGTTGCGGTAGCGCTGCAGCAGCGCACCTTCGCGCCACAGGCTGGCCGAAATGGATGCGCCATCGGGGAATTGGTGTACCGGCTCGGACCGGCCGAAATCGCGCGCACGCGGCGCCAGCGTCAAGATTTCCAGGTCCGTGATTTTCGGCCATATCACGGCCTGGCGCAAGCGCCGCCATGCCCGCTCGGCCGTCTGCTCGAGGTCCGGCAGGCCGGCGGGGGAAAATGTCTCGAGATAGGAGAGCGCCCCGGCGAACAGCCCCGTGCGATCGAGTGCGATTCGCTCCCTCCACCCGGCAATTTCAAGATTGGAACGCGGCTCGAGCTCGTCAGAAAAGGATTTCACGCTTTCCAGGTCCGGTTCGAGCACCGCTTCCACAAGATGCCAGAACCTCAGCACCGAAGTGCGCGCATTCCACGGACAATACCCGTCGCGCTCGACGCTCAGTCCCACGGTGACGTCGAAATGCGGGGTCGCGAAGCGCTTGTAGTTGCTGCGCGCGAACTGCGCAGCGAACCAGCGCGTGTCGGGTACCCCGTCACGCAGCAGGCGCACGGTGCTGCCGTAAAGCCCGGTGTCGCACAGGATGACCTGGCCGCGCCCCGCGCAGCGCCCGGCAAGATGGCGCCGGAACGCGCCATCTTGCCGGGCGACCGCCTCGCGCAGCCGGACACTGCCCGGCGCCGCGCTGCGGTAGAGTTCGAGAAACGCAGCCCCCTCGAACGGACGGTGCCACGCTTCCTCGAGCGCGATCGCCGGATCCTGCGCAAGGACGTGCGCGACCTCGGCCATCGTCTGCCCCTCGAATTCGCGTCCCAATTCCTCGATCAGCGCACGGCCGGGCGCGGCGAGACAAGTGCGCGCCGCCACCAGTCGGGAGATCATGAGGTCGTCGTGCGGCATCGGCGCAGGAAGGCCAGTGGCGGCCAGGAACGCCTCGTAGAGGAGCCGCAGGCGCATGCCGCCGCGCGCGCAGAACAGCAGCGTCGTGTCCTCGGCAGCGGGGAAATAATACTGGAACATCCAAAGGCGATGCGCGAACTCGGCGAAGATCGGACCAAGCACGTCGCGTCCGAAGCGTTCGGTAGCAAGGGCCTGGTTGCGCAGCGAGGGTTCGACGAAGTTCATTTTCATTGCTCCGGCATCGCGCGCATGACGCGCGCGCGTGCGGCGTCGAGCCGACGCGCGAAAATGGTCCGTCGGGGCGGGACGATCCGGTGCGAGCGCAAGCCCGCACGCTGCGCCATCGCTTCGTCCGCAAGGGCATCGTCACCGATATGGAAGAAGGCCTGCGCCGGCTCGCCCTCGGCCTCCAGAACCTTGGGAAAGATCGCGGAACTGCGCTTCGTCGCGCCGAGGTCTGCGCTGGTGTAGACCTTGGCCACCGGGTTGCCCGGAGCGACGCGGTCGAGCAGGCCGCGAATCGTCGCCGCGCTGTGCCAGGTGTCGCTGACCGCGATGATCCGCAAGCCATCCGCGCTGCGCCAGGCGAGCCAGCCGAGCAGAGCCGCGTTGGGCGAAAGCTGGGTCTGTTCCACCGCGATCTCGGCACGGGCGAGGACACGCGCCTCGTCCACCCCCAGCCCCAGCCCCAGCGCCATGCCCTGCATGAGTGCATCAAAGCCGACTTCCCCGTTCGGGTCGGCCATGTCGAGCGCCCGGTAGGCCAGCCGTTGCGCGCGCGCGCGCGCGCGAGCCAGAGCCTCAACCTCGATCACCACGCCGCGCTCCTCTCGCAGCATCTCGGCGGCGCGCTGCGCGATGCGCTTCACGCGGCCCGGCTCGGCGATGGCATTGCGTTGCAACAGCGTGTCGAAAACGTCGCAGGAGATGACCCGCACTCCCTGCAGGTCAACGCTTTTCATGGCGATCACCGATCTCTCCTCCCGACCCTTTAACGGTTCGAGCCTGCGCAAAGGCGGCCGCTTCGGCGCGGTTACCCACCCCCGCCGGCACCGTCGGCCGCCGGGCAGCGGCCCGCAGTGTCTCGGCGTAGACCGCCATCGATTTCTCCGACATGCGCCGCACGGTGATCTCCGCGATATCCTCGCGCGCAGCCTGCGAAAGCGTGTTGCGCAGTTGCTCGTTGCCGAGAAGACGAACGATCTCGTGCCCGATTGCCCCGCCATCACCGGGCGGCACGAGCACCCCGCGCCGACCGTGCGCCAGAGTCTCGGGAATACCATCGACCGCCGTTGCGATGATCGGGTTGCCCATCTCGCGTGCCTCGAACAGGACCAGCGGGCATGGGTCGCGCAGCGAGGCGAGCACGAAGAGGTCCGCGCTCGCGAGCACGTCGCGCGGATCGTCGCGATAGCCCATGAAGTGGATGTGGGCCCCGCTTCCCGAGGCACGGGCGCGTTCCTCGAAGTCGGCGCGCTCGGGCCCACCCCCCACGATGTAGAGATGAGCGCCGGGGAACTGCCGCCGCGCCGCCACGAAACCGTCAATGAGGTGGCCTACTCCCTTGCGCGAATGAAGACCGCAGACGGTCACCACCGCCGGATGCTGGAGCGCCAATGGCGGCCCTACGAAAGCCGGACGCCGCACGCCGCCGACGGTTCCATTGGTAACCGCACGGATCTTCTCCGCGGGAATTCCGCGCGCCTTCATGTCCTCGCCGACCGCTTCGCTGACGACGATCACCCGGTCTCCGACGCGCATCAGGTTGGCCTGCTGGTCGAACGAATTGTGCACCGTCGTGACGAGGCCGTAGCGCAGCCTCGGCCCGACCAACCGAGCCAGACGCGCCGAAATCGCGGCATAGACCATGTGTGCGTTAACGACATCGGGCTTGATGCGGCGCACGGCCCTGAGGAACCGCCAGGTCATCGTCGCCAGCCGGAAAGGCCCCTTCGATTCCCCGAACTGGATCACCTTCACGCCATTGCGCAGCAAGACCTCGTCCCAGTCGCCCCAACCGCTGATGACCGTGACATCGTGCCCTGCGCGCACCTGCTCGCAGGACAAGTCGACGGCGACGGCGACATGGCCATTCCCGAGGCAGGTGTGATTCAGGTAATGGACAATTTTCATCGGACGCCTCGACCTCGCCGGAAATGAGGGAACCGGAGCCGCGCCGGACGCACGATCACGCCTCCTTCAACGTGAAGACCTTGATGTAGTCGACGTACATCACGGACGGGTTCTTCATGCCCTGGATCGGCCACCCACCACCGGCGGCCAGATTGACCATGGGATAGAGCCGCTGCAGGTACTCGGGCCGCGTCGCCTCGTAGGCCACGACCTTGCGATCGAGGTAGAAGGTGACGAAGGCCGCATCGATCGAGACCCCATACGTGTGAAATCCGGTTTCGAGCGAGTGCGCCGGCACGTCGACCCGGTAGGACGAACCCCCAATCGACTTGCCATCCTTCCAGACATGCGTCGTGGCAAGATAGGCCCCGGGAAAACGGCCGTAGTATTCGAGAACGTCGATCTCGGGGTTGGGATGGACGCCATCCGCGTTCGAGCCGAGCCAGAACGCGGGCCAGACCCCCGGTCCATCGGGCAAGCGGGCCCGGACCTCGAAATAGCCACCCGACTGAAGAAACCCTTGCGAACGGCTGTCGCTTGCGCAGAGCAGTCCCGATTCCCACCGGCCGTCGCGCTGGCGCATGGTGATCCGCAGCACGCCGTTCTTCACGGTAAACGGGACTCCATCGCGCGGATCGAGAAAGACCGCATCGCCGAAGTCCCCCGCCCAGGGGGTGTGCGCGATCCAACGCGTGCCAGGCCCCCAGGCCGAGACGTCAAGAGCCTCGAACGGCTCCGCAAACGTGATCCGGTAGCGTGAGATATCCAGCTTCGCCCCGAGTTGGGGCGGCGTCACCGCCCCGGTCGGAAGCGCACCGCCGTCGCCTGCAACGACGAGCAGCAGGGCCAGGGTCCCGCCAAGCCGAACACGTGGCCGCCGCGGGCCGCGTACGCCGCGCATTCGCCTTCTCCGAAAATCCATTCGCCGCGCTGTCTCGGGACGATGATCAGAACAAAATTCCTTGCTCGACAACATCCAGATCCCCAGGCAATCAATAAATTTCAATTAACCTATCAATAATGTATAGGATTCCAAGCCTTCAATTCAAATTAAATTCAAATCATCATTACTGTATTTTAAATGCAACGCCAAAGCATGTGCGAATACATTTCACAATATGCACAAGTCAGGCCACGAAAAATCCAATGTGTCGAACCAAAATACGGCTTCCAACAAACCCCAATTCCTGACCACGTCCTCGAAGCACTCCGGTCACTTCGCCAGCACGAGCAGCGAATAGCCCCCCACGACCCGCACCGCGAGATCGGGCGAGAGCGCGTAGAGCAGCCGCCTGGGCCATTTCATGAAGCGACTGAGGTAAGCCTGGTCGGGCAACTCCAGCCGACTGGCGGTGTAGCGCCAGTCGAGGACGGTATAGCCGCTGTCGCGCAGCGCGCTCAGCGCGAGGTCCTTGAAGAAGTAATGGATATGGCCCAGGTCCTGGCGCTGGCCGATGATCGGCGAAACGCGCAGCACCGACTGGACCGAAAGGTCGAGCGGGATGTGCAGGACCTTGTAGGTTCCAATCGGCTTGAGACTTTTCAGGAACGCCATGTAGTCGTCGACGTGCTCGATGACGTCGATCAGGAGCGTCACGTCGAATTTCGGGTCCGGCTCTTCAAGAATATTTCCGAAATAGAATTTCGTCCTGTCCGTCCCGCGCGTGTTCGCAACCGAGAAGGCGTGCGGTGAAATTTCATACCCAGACAAGTGCGAATTGGGAAACAATCTCTCCAGGTTTAGAAGTATTCCCCCAACACCGCACCCGACTTCGCAAATCGTGTCGTGCACGATCCCGTTGTCGAGCAATATGTTCTTTATGTGATTTGCCTTCCAGGGCGAATCACCTTCATGCCACGCCGGGTTGTTCTCGAAGTATGTTCCGTCCTGGTATATACTGTTCATACCCCAGCCTTTTCGCCAAGTTCCACCGCGCAATCCGACAGAAATACGAAAAAACACCTAATTCAACGAATAGGTATTTTCTCATAACACGCACAAGGCAATACAATGGAGCGCCTTTGTCAATATTTCTATTTTTAAAATAGATGAACAATGGCGGCAATTTGAATTGAAATTGATTTCCATTCCAAGCAATATCTCACGTGGAATTACCAGATATCCGGATGATACGCTTGTTCCGCCCGCAGTACGGCGACCAAGGCATCCCGGTTCGTTGCAACGAGGACTCGGTTTGCGCACGGCGATCATACACTACTGGCTTGTCGGCATGCGCGGCGGCGAACGCGTTCTGGAGCATATCTGCGACATGTTCCCCGACGCCGACATCTATACCCACGTCGTGCGCCCCGAACGCCTTTCGGACAAGTTGCGCACACGGCGCATCCACACGACCTTCATCTCGCGCCTGCCGCTCGCGCGCTCGCAATACCAGAAGTACCTGCCGCTCATGCCCCGCGCGCTCGAAGCGCTGGACCTGAGCGCCTACGACCTTGTCATCAGCAGCGAAGCGGGGCCCGCCAAGGGCGTGATCACCCGGCCCGATGCCACGCACGTGACTTACTGCCATTCCCCGATGCGCTACATCTGGGACCAGTACCACCAGTACCGCGGTGCGACTGGCCTCGGCGGACGCCTGACGATGCCGCTCTTCGCGCCGGGTTTGCGCGCCTGGGACTTCGCCAGCGCCGCGCGCAGCGACCTCATCATGGCCAACAGCGAATACATCCGCGCGCGCATCGCCAAGTTCTGGGGGCGCGAGGCCACCGTCGTCTATCCGCCGGTCGACACCGCGCTGTTCACCCCCGATGCGCAGCCCGACGACGAATATGTCTGGATCGGCCAGCTCGTCCCCTACAAGCGCCCCGAACTCGCGGTCGACGCCTTCTCCCGCAGCGGCCGTAAACTCCACGTGATCGGCGACGGAGCGATGTTCGAAAGCTTGCGCGCGCGCGCCGCGCCCAACGTGCGCTTCACCAAGCGACTCGATTTCAGCGCCCTTCGCGCCGCCTACGCCAAGGCCCGCGCGCTCGTCTTCACCGGCGAGGAAGACTTCGGAATGATCCCGGTCGAGGCCATGGCCTCGGGGCGTCCGGTCATCGCCTATGGACGCGGCGGCGCGCTCGAGACCGTGGTCGACGGAGAGACCGGCCTGTTCTTCCACGAGGACACGGCCGAGGCCCTCGCCGCCGCGGTTGAGCGCTGCGAAACCTGGCTCGAACGCTTTTCGCCGCAGGTCGCGGTTCGCCAGGCGCAGCGTTTCAGCCCCGAAGCCTTTCGGACGCGCTTTCGCGAAACGGTGGAGCGCGCACAAGGCGCCGCCCATCCGCGCGGTTCGAGCTTCGCGCAACTGCGCAGCGCCTGAGGTCCGCGCAATGGTCCTCACCTACATCGGTCTCATCATCGCCGCCCTCGGCCTTTTCCTGATGTTTCGCGGTGGCATGATGGAGATGCTGCTGCTGGTCATGGGCTGCAGCCTGCTTGGCGGCTCGGCGGCCGCGCAAATGCCCGCGCTCGGCGGCTCCTCGATCCCACCCGCGCAGTTCGCGCTGCTCTTCGCGATGGCCCGCATGACCCTGCCCAACAGCCAGCGCTGGGCCCAGGCGCGCGAGGCCGTGCGGGCCAATGGTTTCCTCGGGATTTACGCGCTGTATGGCCTCCTTGCCGCCGCGCTCGCCCCAAGTTTCTTTCGCGGCGAGATCGAGGTCACCGCGATGCGCAATCCCACGCCCACGCACACCTTGTTCGACACCGTCCCGCTCGCCCCCTCGCCGCAGAACATCACCGTGGCGGTCTACATGCTGGGCTCCTTCTGCGCCGGACTGGTAACGCACATCGCGCTGCGCGAAGAAGGCGCGGGGCGGCGCTTCGTCACGATGGGCGTGACGATCGCCTGGATCCACGTCGCGCTCGGCGTTCTCGCGGCCGCCCTGAGGGGCACGCCCTTCGACGAGGTCATCGATTTCATCCGCAACGCCAACTACAACATGACCCACCAGACCTTCGAGGGCTTCGTGCGCATCACCGGGGTCTTCGCGGAACCCGCCGCCTATGTGGGATTCGGATTCGGCTGGTTCGTGTTCCTGCTCGAATGCTGGCTGCGCGACGTGCTCCCCCGCCGAACCGGACCGGCGGCGCTGGCGCTGGGCCTCGTGCTGTTCTTCTCGACATCCTCGACCGCGTACCTCGGCCTTGGTGTCTACGGCGTGATCCTGGCGCTGCGCATCCTGTTCCTTCCCCAGTACCTGGAGGCCCGCAAGGGCATGGCGCTCGCCGGTGCGGGCCTGGCCCTGCTCGTCGCGGTCAGCGCCCTGATCTTCCTGATGCCGTCCTTCCTCGAACTGATGCTCAGCATCTTGCGCCAGGCGACGATCGAGAAGCAGGCCAGCATGTCGGGCATGCAGCGCGCCTTCTGGGCGAAGATCGGCATCGACGCGTTTTTCTCGTCCTACGGCATCGGCATCGGCCCTGGCAGTTTCCGCTCGTCGAGCTTCTTCACCGCGATGCTCGGCTGCACCGGTCTCGTCGGCTCGATAGCCCTGCTCGCGCATCTCCTGCGCAGTTTCCGCCCCTTGCGCATCTCGACGTATTGCGGCCCCCGGCTCGGACGGCGTTTTGGCGAGGACGCGATGATCGGTGCGGCCGGAGGGTGGGCTGCGATCGGCGTGCTCATCCCGGCCTCGGTGGTCTCGCCGACCTGCGACCCCGGCAGCGATTTCGCCATGTTCTGCGCGGTCTCGCTGGCCCTGCGCAGCCTTGCCGCGCGCGCGCCGCAAGACAGGGAAACCGGTTTCACGCCGGGAGGGCCACTGGGTTACCACGCCCGTCCTGTCACGATCTGAACCAAGGCCCCCGAAGCACGCACCTCACCCCGTCGCCAAACGGGCGCGCATAACCCGCGAAGACGCGCCCGACCTTCCAAGCAGGCGCGCGCGGATCTAGGCGAACTGCGCTTCCGGTTGCCGCGAAGGGGCGCCGGCAACGAAGCCCATCGCCGCCATGATCGTGCGCGCCTGGTTCTCCCAACTGAACAGGTTCGAGCGCGCCTGCCCCTTTTGCGACAGGTCCTGCGCCAGGTGCGGATCGCCCATGATCTCGAGGATGCGCGTGACGATGCTGCCCGCATCGTAAGGGTCGCAATAGAGCGCGGCATCGCCGCAACGCTCGTTGAGCACGGGCAGGTCCGAGGTCACCACCGGACACCCAAAGCGCATGGCCTCGCTCGGCGGCAGGCCCGAAGCCTCGTAGAACGAGGGGTACATCAGGCAGCTGGCTTCGCGGTAGAGCCGGGCGAGTTCGTCGTTGTCGACATAACCGGTGAAATGGACGTGGCGCCGCTCGTGATCGGACAAGTCCGCGAGCAAGGCATCGCACTGCGCGTTGGGCTTGCCCACGAGCCGGGTCTCGATACCGCGAGCGGCCAGGGTCCGGGCGGACGCGAAGACGCCTTCCACGTTCTTGCGGTTCGAAAAGCCACCAACATGGAGCACGTAAGGCCGGCCTTCGCCACCCGGTTCCGGGCGCGGCGAGGGCGGCTCGTCATTCATCCAGCTCCCGTTGGGCGCCACCACGATGTGCGCCGGCCGCCCCCCGTTTCCCGCCCGGATCGCATGCGCTTCGGTGTGCGAGACGGTGATCAGCGGATGGGCCCGGCGCACCAGAAAATAGCCGATGATCCCGTGCAGCAGGCGATAGGCCAGACTGTAGTCGCGCGTAAACTGCCGAAACGACTGGTCGTGCAGCATCACGCCCACGCGGCCCCGCCCCACGAGACCGCGCAAGGGAGCGATATTGCCCAGGCACAACAAGGGTGTGCGCCCCGCCCGGCGCGGCAGCGTGACCTGCTCCCAGAAATGCCCCTGGCCGCCGCGCACGTGCTCGGTCGCAATATGCCGGACCCCGAGCGAGCGGAAATCGGCCCCCTCGGGCGCCACCAGCATCGCCCGCAATCCCGCATACTCGCCCTTGTCGATGAGCCGATCGAGCGCCTGGACGAATTCGCGCGACACCCGCTGCACCCCGGTTGCGGGTTGGCAGAGGAAGCGGCCGTTGATGAGGAGATCGCTCATGAAGGCTCCGTACCTGCGCGAAGCGATGGCGCGAACGCGGGGCGCGTCGAGGAAACGGGTGAGTTCACAGTTCCAGGATGCGCATCGGATCGACGCGCCCGCGCACGATGTCCCAGAGCGCCACCCAGTTACCGATCACTCGCCCGCGCCGGTCGACCCAAGGCTCCGGCTTCGCCGAGCGCACGTGGTTGGCGATCATGTTGCGCGTGGCCATGCCTAGCGCCTTGCGGCGCTTCATGCTGCCCTTGCGCAGCAGATAGAGCGGATTGACGATCTGCGAATAGCCCAGCCGCTTGCCGCAACTGCGCCCCCCCTTGATCCCCTGGTGGACCCCCGCGAAACCGTCGGTCCGCCCCATGCGCCGCCCACGCGCGACCCGTACCGCGAAGTCGACATCCTCCTGCCAGGCGTAGAGCGGCAGGTTCTCGTCGAACTTCTCCCCTTCGATCACCTCGGCCCGGTAGGCCATATTGCACCCGTAAAGCCCGTCCCAAGGCTCGAGCGAGGGCGGATTGCTCCGCAAGCCACGGCTTTCGTAGGCCTCGATCAGTGCGCAGGCGCGCTCGAACTCGATACCGCTCGAATTGATGCCGTCGCCCAGCATCGTACCGGTGAGGCCCACGACGTCGGGCAACTGGGCGAAGCTGCGCACGATGTCCTCGAGGCACGTGCTGGTGGGCACGTAGTCGTCATCGAAGAAGGCCACGAATTCCGGATCGCCCGTGATCGCGGCAAGCGCGCAGTTGCGCTGCTTGGTAAGTCCGACGGGGCATTCGATGATCCTGAGGCCGGGCAGATCCTCGCCGAAGTCGCGCTCGGGAGGCAGGTCGGCACGCGAGGTGACCGCCCAGATCATCTCGTTCGGCTTCAAGGTCTGCTGCGCGATGTGGTCCACCCAGCGCCCCAGTTCGCGGGGGCGATGCACGCTTGCGATCACGACAACGATCCCGTCGGCCATAGTCATCCCTTTCATCCACACGCCTTGAAAAGAGATACTTAATTCAAATCAAATTTCAATTACCATTAATACTACCCCTTCGAAACAACTTTGCTAGACTAATAAACTTCTCATGGCATGATTGAATTCACAGTACGCGATCAATTCATGCGATATTCGACTCAAGCATTATTCCGGAGCTTCCATGAGCGCAACATTCCGCTTGAGCATAGTGATTGCCAACTACAATTATGGTCGTTTCCTGGCGCGTGCGATCACGAGCGCGCTGGACGTCGACTGGCCCGACCTCGAGGTGGTCATCGTCGACGATGGTTCGACGGACCACTCGCGCGACATCATCGATTCGTTCGCAGGACGCGTGACGGCGCATTTCCAGGAAAACAGGGGACAGGTCGAGGCCAACAACGCGGGCTTCGCGCGCTCGACGGGAAGCCTCGTGATATTCCTCGACGCCGACGACGTGCTCCAGCCCGAAATCGCCCGCGAGATCGCCAAGGTCTGGCGCAAGGGGGTCAGCAAGGTCCAGGTGCTGATGGAAAAAGTCGACGAGAACGAGCGTCCGCTCAACGCCATCCTGCCCCACATCCGTTCGGTGCCGAGCGCCGAAGCCATTCGCAAGTGGGCGCACCGCACCGGCGAATACCCCTCACCGCCCGGATCGGGCAATGCCTATGCGCGCAGCTTCCTGGACCGGATCTTCCCGCTCGATACTTCGCGCGACAGCTCGACCGACACCACCTGCATCGCCATGGCCCCGTTCCTGGGTGACGTGGTGACCATTGCCAAGCCGTTGGTACTTTACCGGATTCACGGCGCGAACGACAGCAACATGCTTGCCAAGGTGGACACCTTCGGGCGCGAGGTGGAGCGGGCTCGCAAGCGCCTGAAAGCCTCGCAGGATGCCTGCGAGATGGAAGGCTTCCCCCCGCCGGACGCAGGATCGCTGCGACGGGGCAACCATCTGCTGCAATTGCGCGCGGCCTCGCTGCGACTTCAGCCTGCAACGCATCCGCTCGCCGACGATTCGCGCCTCACCGTCCTCAACGATGCGGTCCGGCTGCCATTCCAGGACAGCTTCGAGCCCCTCGTGCGGCGGATCGCCATTGCCGGCTACTCGGCACTCGTCGCGCTCCTGCCGATGGCCGCGGTACGGCCCATGGTGCGCATGCGCTTCTCATCGCGCTGAACGTGAACGCACGCGGGCCCGCGCCAGCCGCTCGAGCGCGGGGAGTACCAGGCGGTCGTAGAGCATGTGCTCGATCCCGCCTGGCCGGCCCGCATGGTGCCAGGCAAGTGCCAATACCATGACGTAAGCCCCCATCCCCAACCCCGCGACGATGACGAGATGGGCCGCCAGCGCAAGCCCGGTCATCCCGTCCAGCAAAGGGCGCAGCGCCGCCAGGACGAGCACCAGCGCGCCACTGGCCAGGATCGTGCGCCACAGGCCCGCCACCTGGCCGAGCAACGAGACCCCGATCATCCGGCTGGTCAGTACCATGACGATGAGCGCCGTCGTGACCGAGGCGATCGCGCGCGCGCCCACAGCCCCTTCCACGCCGAAGCCGATCGCGCCGACCACCATCAGCGGCAACTTGAAGAGCAATTCGGCCGCGCGCTCGCCAAGCAAGCCCTGCGGCCTGTCGGTGGCCATCGCCAGCGACGCGTAGGGCGCGGTAAAGAGCGGCGGGATCAGCGTCAGCGACAGCCATTGCAGGATCGGGATGGCGGCCAGCCATTTGTCCCCCAGCGCCAATTCGACCGCGGGTCCGGCCAGGACGCTAAGCCCCAGCAAGACTGGCGCGCCGAGCGCCAGGACCGCGTTCGAGGCCATCAGATAGGCCGAGGCCAGCCGCGCGCGCTGCCCCGAGATTTGCGAGAAGACCGAGAGCAAGGGCCGCAGGATCGGGCGAATCAGCGCCAGTTCGGGTACATAGGACAAGTCGTTCGCCACCGAATAGGTGCCCAGTTGCGCGGGCGCCACGAAGCGGCCCAGGATCAGCCGGTCGCATTGCCAGTTGATCGCCGCGATGAGCTGCGCGGCCGTGGTCCACCCCAGAAAGCCTCGAAAGCTCGACCATTGCGCGAGCGAGAAGCGCGGGCGGTAGGGGGCCAGCAGATAAGTCGCCACGATCCAGATCGAAGGCGTGGCCAGGATCCCGATCATCAAGGCCCGGTAGTCGCGAAAGGCCCAGGCGCCCAGCACCGAAAGCACCAGCGAACCGGTCTTGCAGATCATCTCGGCGGCGATCTCGCGCCGGTAATTGAGATTGCGCGCGTAGACCACGAGGCGCGGACTGCCCATGCCGCGCAGGCCCGGCGCAAGGCCGAGCGCGAGAATCATCCAGGCCAGGTTCTCGCTCTTGTAGAAATGCGCGAAAGGCAGCGCCAGCGCCCACACCACCAGCGTCAGGGCCAGCCCGCGCAGCAACCCCAGGGTAAAGGCGGTGTCGAGATGGCGCCGCTCGATCTCGTTGCGCGCGATCAGGACCTGATAGATCGGCAGCTCGAACACCGCCTCGATGATGGTCACCAGCGTCATGGCGATCGCCACCACGCCGAAATCGGCGGGCGTGAGCAATTGCGCGAGCGCGAGCAGGGTGAGGAACTCGACCGCTTTGGTGAACAGCCGTCCGCCCATCAGCCAGACCGCGCTGCCCGCCGTGCGTCCGCCCAGGGCCCCGTTCGCGGGGGCCTCGGGTGGCGGTGGCACGGCGCTGCACGCAACGTCCCCCGAGACCGGCGCTTCGCTCGGCGCGTCGTCCGCCTCCGAGTGCGCCGGCGCGCCGCCTTGCGCCATCGAGCCCAGCATGGCGGCGTGCTGCGCGACGACGTTGTCGAGGCGGAAGAAGGCGGCCGCCGCGCGGCGTACCGCCTCGTCCTCAAGCGCCCTTTCATTCTGCACGAAAGCGGCCATCGCCTCGGCCAGGGCCTCGGCATCCTCAACCGGGACGATCCAGCCCTTCTGCGGCGTGTCGATGAGATCGCTCGGCCCGAATTCGCAATCGGTGGCGATCACGCAAAGCCCCGCCGAGAGCCCCTCGACGATGGCGACGCCAAAGCCCTCCCACCGCGAGCCGCTGACGAAGCAATCCGCTTCGGCGAGGTGCTGCGCGGGATAGGCAACGCTTCCGGCCAGGTGCACCTTGCCGGCAAGCCCGAGCGTCTCGATCTGCTGCGCAAGAGCGGCGTATTCGTCGCCATCACCGACGATGGTCAGCCGCGCATCGATGCCGCGCGCAACCAGCCGGGCGAAAGCGGCCACCAGCACGTCGTGGCCCTTCTGCCAGGCCAGGCGCCCGATCGTCACGAAATGGACCGGCCCCTCGCGCGGGACAGCCCGTTCGACTTCGGCGAACTGGCGCACCGGATTGGGCAGGTAGTCGGTCAGTCCCGGCCGCCCGGTCCGTCCATCGACGTAGCGCGCCAGCGAAGGCGAGACCGCGATGACCTTGTCCATGCGCGGCACGATCCGGTTGAACAGCGAGAAGGCCAGCCGGGCGCGCCGCGAGCCGCCTCCCTCGATCCGCGGATTGCCGTGGAAATGCATGATGAAGCGCGCCTTCCCCCCCATCAGGCGGTGGCACAGCCAGACCAGCGCAGTCGGCTCGAACTGGGCGATCACGACGAGGTCGAAATTGCGCCGCCCCAGCCGGCGCGCCACGCGCAGCGGAAAGCCGCGCAACTGGTCCACTTCCTCCCAGATCACGCTGTAGGGCAGGTCCTCGGGCAATTCGGGATAGCGCCGGCAATAGAGCACGGTGACATCGAACTGATCCGCGTAATGGCTCGACAATCCCAAGGCGAGGTCGTGAACGACCCGCTCCATTCCCGCGAAATGATTCGACGGGGGCACGACATAAAGTACCTTCATCCGCACGCGTCACCATCCGAAGCTGCTGCCCTGACCGATGCCGCTTCCACCGCACCTCGTCCAGGCAAGATCAAGCGTAATACTTGCGATAGTATTCGTAGTAGAAGCCGGGATCGCCGTAGCCGAACTTGGCCTGCTTGCGGATGTCAACCTGGCTGAGCACGGCCCCGGCAAGCCGGACGCGCCCCTCGGGCAGCAGCCGCAGCGCGGCACGCACCGCGTGGTCGGCGGTGGCACGCCACTTGGCCACCACGACCACGCCATCGACCTGCGAGGCCAGCGTGCGGGTATAGGTGATCGGCAGGATCGGCGGTGCGTCAAGCAGGACGAGGTTGAAGCGCTCGCCCAGCCGCGCCAGCAGCGCCGCGATTTCGCCCCCGTTCATGAGGTCCTCAAGGCCGCTGGCATCGCCCACGATCGGCAGGACATAGGCGCCGCTGTACTCATCGCGGACAAGCGCGTCCTCGAGGCTGGCCTCGCCGCGCAGGACTTCGAGCAGCCCCACGCCCGGACGCACCGAGTCGAGCAACCGGCTCGCCCCGCGTTGGCGAACGTCGACATCGACCACGACCGCACTCTCGCCGCCAAGTGCCGCGACCCGCGCAAGACAGGCGCAGATCGTCGTCTTGCCCTCGCGCGGCAGCGCCGAGGTGATCATGATGACGTTGCGCGTACTTCCCAAGGCGTGGTTGATTGCGGCTCGCAAGCCCCGGAAGGCCTCGACATAGCCCGACATCGGCGCGGCATAGACCGCCTCGATCGGGTTGCGCTGGCCGGGCAGGATGCTGGCGACCTGCGGCACGCTTTCAAGGCAACGGATACCAAGCTTGTGTTCCACGTCGGCCGAGGTTGAGAGGCCCGTGTAGAGCATCTCGCGGATGAGCCCGACCACCACGCCCACGCCCAGGCCCACCACCAGCGCCAGCGCGAGGTTCAGCACGGGGCGCGGCGCGAAGGGGGACCGCGGCAGCTCGGCATAGGAAATCACCCGCGCATCGGGGCGTTCGGTGCCCTGGCTGGCGACGGTCTGCTTGTATTCGGCCAGGTAGCTGTCGTAGAGCTGCTGCGAGGCCTCGGCCCGGCGCGAGAGGTCATCGAGCGCGACCATCGCGCGGTTGTTCGAGGCCAGCTGGCCCTTGGCCGAGCCCAGCGAGCCCTGCAGCGAGCCGAGACGGCCCGAGGAGACCTCGACCTTGGCCTCCAGGTTGGAGATGATGCGCTTGATTTCCGAGGCGATCTGCGCGTCGATCGTGTCGAGTTCGGAGCGCGCGCTCTGCAGCGAGGGATAGCCCGGCCCGAACTGCGATTCGAGCGAGGCGACGCGTCCGGCGACTTCCGCGCGCTTGGAGCGCAGCGAACTGACCACCGGCGAATCGAGCGCCTCGCCCACGTCGTCGCCGGCCGAACCGTTGCGCAATTGCGCGCGCGCGGTCGAGAGCTGGGCGCGGTCCGCCGCCGCCTCCGCCCGGGCCGAGGCCACTTCCTGGTTGTAGCTGGAGATCTCCTGCTCGGAGAGCGAGGCCCCGGTCGTGCTGAGGAGATTGTTGGCGATCCGGTACTGCTGCACCCGCGCGGTGTCCGCCATCGCCTGCTGGCGCAGTTCCTCCAGCCGGCCCGAGAGGAATTTCGCGGCCTGCGCGCCGCTTGCCCGCTTCTGGACGAGATAGAACTGCGAGTACTGGCGGGCGTATTCGTTGGCGATCGCCTGCGCGTCCCTGGCATCGGGCGCGGTCACCGAGATGTTGAAGGCATGCGTCGTGCCGATGCGCTCGACGCTCAATTCGTCCTGCAAGCGGTTGGCGATCGCGCGCAGCACCTCTTCGCGTGTGCGCACGGGGGCCGGTCCATCGCCCCCCAGCCCCACGAGCGCCATCAGCCGCTGGCGCAGACCTGCGCCCGAAGTGCCCGCAAAATTGGGATTCGTGTCGAGTCCAAGCGTGCGCGCCACGCTGAGCGCGAGTTCGTTCGAACGGATGACTTCGACCTCGGTGTCGACCTGGTCCGAATCGGGCGGCGCGCTCGGATTGGCCTCGCGCCGGGGCGAGCCGCGATCCTCGGCGGTGTTGAGCACCACGCGCGAACTCGCCTTGTACTGGGGATGCTGCAAGGCGGTGAACGCGATCGCCAGGAGCACGAACAGCCCGGCGATGGCAAGGATCACGGACAGCTGGCGCCGCAGCGCGAAATAGATCGAACGCAAGTCGATGCGATCTTCGGGTGGCGAAGCAAGGGCCGGGAAGGCCTGGGCCCATTGGGCCTCGAGCGCGCTGCCGCGATGGACGACAAGAGAATTGTTCATGCTAGCCTCGCAATCAATTACGTCCTCGCCCCCCGGGGCCGAATGGCGGAATGAAAGTGCGGGAAGCGCGGCACCGCGCCAGCGTCCCCGCGCGGTTGCGCTACCCCTTGATCCGCAGGCTCAGCAGAGCCGCGTTGCCCGTGAAGGGGCGCGCCTGAAAGCCGTGGCTCGACTGGTCGCGGTGGCTGAGGCCAAGTCCCAGCTCGAGGTTGCGGCCGATCAGCCAGCGCGCATCCAGGCCGGCCCGGAACTGACTGTCGCGCCGATCGGATCCGAAATAGTCGTAATGACGATAGCCCACCGTGACCGAGACGATCAGGTTGCGCAGCAGTTCATAGTCAAGGTCCAGATCGACACCATCACGAATGACTCCCGGTTGATTGTAATAAGGACTGGCTTCGAGGGCCCGGTCCACGTTCAGCTTCGCCGTCATCAGGGCCGTCGGATTCCAGATGATCCGTCCCGCGTAAGTCAGCCCGGACACGGTGCCCGAACCCGGCTCATCGTAGTCCTGCGACAGGTAACCTACGCTAATTTCGCCGCTCATCAACGCCGTTAATCCAAATGATACTCCACCGAGAACAGAATATCCTTGCGAGTTCTGACTTAATCCACCGAAATTCTCGCGATAATCCTGCCAATTATAGTATCCCTGAACAAATACTCGCAGCGAAGATCCCGCCCTCAACCCCAAACGCGAAGAAATCGAATAAGCGGTCCGATCGCGGTAATTCTGCAACACATCCTCGTCCTCGAGATGCACCGTGCGGTAATCGAACTGTTCGGCGCCGCCGCTGGCATTGAACGTGATTCCGGCAAGGTCCAGCGTGACCCCGGCACGTCCGGCAAGACGCGTGTAGGTGTTGGGCGCGCCAATCACGGCCTCCCCCAGCGAACCCGCCTGCTCGGTAAGCCGGCCATAGCCGCCCGACATGTCGATCCGCGCCTCGCCCAAGGCCAGATAGCCCTGCCCTTCGACCTGATATTGCTCGTTGTTCTGCAAGGAGAGGTCCGCGTAGCGCACCAAGGTCGCGTCCGCCCGCAAGGTCAGGCCGTGATCGGGTGCCGCGTTGACGAAAGACAACCCCGGAACGATGATCGCCCGGCCATCGGAATGCCGCTCGTTCTCCACGTTGAAGACATTGTCGTCGTATTCGATGCGCGCCGCCAGCGTGGGGTAGAGCGTGAAGGCGCCAAGGCCGATCCCGGGCGGATCGTAGGCCGCCTTGGAGCGCGCACCGACCGAATTGGCCGTGGCGGTATCGGCCAGCGTCGGCCCCTGGGCCTGGGCCCGGGCCGTAGCCGAAGCCAGAACCGTGAGGCCCGTCAGCCCGGCCCAGATTCCCGCCCGCACGAGCCTGGAACCGCGCGTTCGTGCAGATCGAACGGGCGCCGTCATGGCACGAAATTCGGTTCGATGCGGCCAAAACCCAATCACTGATCCCCCCGAGACTGGCCATCGCCCAAGATTGCAACTCACACAATTCTTCGGCGATGCAAAAACATCGCGTGTATACACATATGTGCCGCATGCTTTAGACGAGTCAACAATTGAATATTTTCTGCAAATCAATATCTGCCATGACATCAAACAACTTTTCTTGTATTAACGCACTACAACATGAAATGAAGACAGTTCATCTCAATGGAAGTATTTAAGGGCGATGCAGACAATTTGGCGCGCAGACGCTTCCATTCGGGAATTCACGCGACCCGCGAGGACGAGCGCGCAAGCGCGCGGAGTCCGGGCAAAGGAGATCAACAGATGCCACGTCCCGTGTTGCCCTTAAGCCTGCTCGTCATCGCTGGCCTGGCCTTGCCCGCCGGGCCCGCCTCGTCGCAAGCCAGTGCCACGGTGCAGGCCGCGGCCGCCAGCCAGCCAGGCTCTTCGCCCGACGGGCTCGAGACCTACCACCTGGGGCCGGGCGACAAGCTGCGCATCACCGTCTTCAACGTCGCCGACATTTCGGGCGAGTATGCAGTGAGCTCCTCGGGCCTCGTCGCCATCCCGCTGCTTGGCGCGATCCGTGCTGATGGCGAGACGACGCAGAGCCTGACCGCAGCGATCCGCGCCGGGCTGGCGGGCACCTACATCAAGGACCCGCGCGTCACCGTCGAGATCGTCGACTACCGCCCCTTCTACATCCTGGGCGAAGTCAACCATCCGGGCGAATTCTCGTACAAGCCGAACCTCACGCTCGAGCAGGCCGTCGCCACAGCGGGCGGCTATACGTACCGTGCCGCGCGCAAGAAGGCCTTCTTGCGCCGTGCCGGCAAGGAGGAGGAAATCGTGCGCTTCGGACAGGAGAGCAAGGTCGTCTATGTATTGCCGGGCGACACCATCCGCATCGGCGAACGGTACTTCTGAGCACCTTTCCCCGCATCGACGCGGAGGCGATCTGCCGCGAGCTCGACGACGGCGGCGTCGCCCGGGTCGAGGGCTTCGTCGCCACCGACGATCTCGCCAGGGCCCAGCGCTTCGTGCGCTCGGGGATCGCCGGTAGCGCGAGCGGCTATTTCGGGGTAGGCTGCGGGGAACCGCTCGGCGGGACCTTTCTCGAGGCCCTGCGCGAGGACGCCGCCTTCCACGCGGCGTGCCATGCGATCTGCGAACAGGCCACTGCCGGACCGCTACCCCGCTCCGCCTTCTACCAGATCCTGCGCTGCCTGACCGGTTCGGCGCAATCCGGCCATGCCATGCGCTTCCACTACGATTCGTACGTCCTGACCGCGCTGATCCCGATCCTGGTTCCCGAAACGGGTACCGGGCGCCTACTGCTGCGGCCCCCCTTGCGTCCGCTGCGGCGCAGCTATCTCGTGAACGTGCTCGACAAGGCCCGGGTCGACAATCCCCTGGCCCAGGCGCTCTATCGGCGCGGCCATGCCCGGCACGATCCGCGCCTGCAGCGCGTCGCGCTGCGTCCGGGCGATCTCTACCTGTTCTGGGGCTATCGCACGCTGCACACCAACGAGCCCGCCGACGACGAAGGCATCCGGGCGACCGCGCTGTTCCACTACCACGATCCCCACGCGCACAGCGGGGTCAAGCGCGCGCTGCGCCCTCGACGTTAGGCCGGCGCCCCTGAAGGTAGCACCTCGCGATCAGCCCTGCGATCCGTGCAACAGGACCGTGCGCAACATGGAGAGCGCGCATTCACCGCGCTGGTTGGTCATCTCGTGCCGGAACACGACAATGCCCTGCCCCGGCCGCGAACGGCTCGGACGCATCTCGACCACTTCGCTCGAACAGGTCAGCGTATCGCCGAGGAAGGTGGGATGGGGCGTCGTGACTTTGTCGAAGCCCAGGTTCGCCACCAGCGTGCCGAGCGTCGTGTCGGCGATGGAGAGCCCCACCGCGAGGCTGAAGGTGAAGGTCGAATTGACCAGGATCTGGCCGAATTCGCTCGCCCGCGCGGCCTCGGCATCGAGGTGGAGCGGCTGCACGTTATGGGTCATCGTCGAAAACAGCAGGTTGTCGGTCTCGGTCACCGTGCGTGAGGGCTGGTGAACCACGCGATCGCCGACCCGCCATTCGTCGTAAAAGCGTCCGGCCATCAGCCCACCTCCTCCTCGATCCGCGCGAGCGCCGCCTCCAGGGCCACCTGCTGGCCCTCGACCGCCGCGAGCGTGGCCACCACCCCGTCGAACGGCGCGACAAGCGTGTGCTCCATCTTCATCGCCTCGAGCGTCAGCAGTTTCTGCCCTCGCGTAACCCTCTCGCCTTGCTCCACCGCGACGGCGATCACCTTGCCCGGCATCGGCGCGAGGATCGCCCCGCTCCCCGCCGCGGCGCCGTGCACCCCATCGCGGCGCCAGCCGGTCAGTTGCCACGCCTCGCCCCTTTCGGCGAGGAGTACGGCGTCGACCGGTTCGTCGCATCCCTCGCCCAGCGCGATGTCGATCGGCTCGCCCTCGAGCCGAAAGCGCGCCACCCGCCGCGGCGGCGCGTTGAGACGAAAGCCCATGAGCCGCGTGCGCCCCACCAGCGCGTTCGCCGCCGCTTCAAGCACCTCGCGCGAGGGCTGCACGGACCGCGCCAGCGCCTCGCCATCGCGCGCGACAAGCCCGGTGTCGACACGCCCGGCCACGAAATCGGGATGCTCGAGCGCCTGGACGAGGAAGGGGGCGTTGCTGCGCACCGGCCAGACCGCGCTGCCTTCCAGCATGGTGGAGAGACGCTGGCGCGCCTCCTCGCGGTCGGCCCCGTGGGCGACGAGCTTCGCGATCATCGGGTCGTAGTGGGGCGACACCTCGTCGCCTTGCGCGACCCCGGTCTCGACCCGCCCGCTCGGCGCCTCGCCGAATTCGAGCCATTCGAGCCGCCCGGTGCTGGGCAGGAATCCGCGCGCGGGATCCTCGGCGTAAAGCCGGGCTTCCATCGCCCAGCCGCGCAGCGACAGCTCCTCCTGGCGCCGCGGCAGCGGTTCGCCGCTCGCCACGCGAAGCTGCCATTCGACGAGGTCGACCCCCGTCACTTCCTCGGTCACCGGATGCTCGACCTGGAGACGGGTGTTCATCTCCATGAACCAGATGCGCTCGGCATCGAGCGGCCCCGAACCGTCGGCGATGAACTCGATCGTGCCCGCGCCGACGTAGTCGACCGCGCGCGCCGCGCGCAGCGCCGCCGCGCACAAGGCCTCGCGCGTCGCCGGGTCCATGCCGGGGGCGGGGGCTTCCTCGATCACCTTCTGGTGGCGGCGCTGAAGCGAACAGTCGCGCTCGAACAAGTGCACGGCATTCCCGTGGCTGTCGCCGAAGACCTGCACCTCGATGTGGCGCGGGGTGGCGATGTACTTTTCGAGGAGCACCCGGTCGTTGCCGAAGCTGGCCTGCGCCTCGCGCCGGCACGAGGCGAGCGCGTCGGCGAACCCGGCCTCGTCCTCGACGCGGCGCATGCCCTTGCCGCCCCCGCCCGCGACCGCCTTGATGAGAATGGGATAGCCGATCCGCGCGGCCTCGACGGCGAGCCGCCCGACCGACTGGTCATCGCCGAGGTATCCCGGCGTCACCGGCACCCCCGCCTGTTCCATCAGCGCCTTGGCCGCGTCCTTGAGACCCATCGCGCGGATCGAGGACGGCGAGGGCCCGACCCAGACCAGTCCGGCCGCGATTACCGCCTCGGCGAACTCGGCGTTCTCCGACAGGAAACCGTAGCCCGGATGAATCGCCTCGGCCCCGGTGAGTTTTGCCGCCGCGATGATCTTCTCGCCGCACAAGTAGCTCTGCGCGGCAGAGGCGGGCCCTATCCGGTGTGCGACGTCCGCCATCGCCACATGCAGCGCGCCGGCATCGGCATCCGAATGGACGGCCACGGTGCGGATCCCCAGACGGCGCGCGGTGCGGATCACGCGGCAGGCGATCTCGCCGCGATTGGCGATGAGCAGCGATCGGATCATGGGTGCCTCTCGGGAAAGCCGTGGCGGGTGTGGAGCGCGGCGAGGATCGCCTCGATCTCGTTCGCGAAGCCGCCCTCGGCAAAGACCAGCGCGGGCAGGTTCTGGTTCGCCTCGCCCAGCCGTTCGACGACCGCCGCGCGCGGGCGCGGCCAGCCCACGCGCACGACCTCGATCCGCGCGGCGCGTTCGGGGAACAGGGCCAGCAACCCTTCCACGGTCACGCAGTCCTTGCAGTAGAAACGCCGCGCGCCGCCCAGCTCGGGGTCGGCCCAGTCGGTGTCGAGCACGAAGAGGGTATCCTTGGTCGAAGTCATCGCATCACATCCTGAACAGGCCGAAGCGCGGCGTTTGCGGGAACGGCGCCTCCAGCGCGGCTTCGAGCGCCAGCCCCAGCACGTCGCGGGTCTGGACCGGATCGATCACGCCATCGTCCCACAACCGGGCGGTCGCGTAGTAGGGATTGCCCTCGGTCTCGTACTTCGCGCGGATCGGCGCCTTGAAGGCCTCGGCCTCTTCGGCGTTCCAGCTCTTGGCATCACGGTGGACGGTCGCCAGGACCGAGGCCGCCTGCTCGCCGCCCATCACCGAAATCCGCGCGTTGGGCCAGGTAAACAGGAAGCGCGGATCATAGGCGCGCCCGCACATGCCGTAGTTGCCCGCGCCGAACGAACCACCGATCAGGACGGTGAGCTTGGGGACCTGCGCGGTCGCCACCGCCGTCACCAGCTTGGCGCCGTGCTTGGCGATCCCCTGCGCTTCGTAGGCCCCGCCGACCATGAAGCCCGAGACGTTCTGGAGGAACAGCAGCGGAACGCCGCGCTGGCAGGCCAGTTCGATGAAGTGCGCGCCCTTCTGCGCGCTCTCCGAGAACAGCACGCCGTTGTTGGCGAGGATCGCCACCGGAAGCCCGTGGATATGCGCGAATCCGCAGACCAGCGTGCTGCCATAGAGCGGCTTGAACTCGTGGAACTCGGACCCGTCGACAAGCCGCGCGATCACCTCGCGCACCTCGTAAGGCGCGCGCACGTCCTCGGGGATCAGCGCGTAGAGGTCTTCCGGATCGTGCACGGGCGGGCGCGCCTCGCGCCGCGCGAGTTCAGCCGGCTGCGAGGGCCCCAGGTGGCTGACGATGTCGCGCAGGATCGAGAGCGCGTGGGCATCGTCGTCGGCGAGGTGATCGGCAACGCCCGATGTGCGCGCATGCAATTCGCCTCCCCCCAGCTCCTCAGCCGAGATCACTTCGCCCGTCGCCGCCTCGACAAGCGGAGGGCCGGCAAGGAAGATCGTACCCTGTTCGCGCACGATCACCGTCTCGTCGGACATGGCGGGAACATAGGCGCCGCCCGCGGTGCAGCTGCCCAGCACCGCCGCGACCTGGGCGATGCCGGCCGCGCTCATCTGCGCCTGGTTGAAGAAGAAGCGGCCGAAATGGTCGCGGTCGGGGAAGACCTCGGCCTGGTTGGGCAAGTTCGCTCCGCCCGAATCGACGAGGTAGAGGCAGGGCAGGCGGCAGGCCTGCGCGATCTCCTGCGCGCGCAGATGCTTCTTGACCGTCATCGGGTAGTAGGTGCCGCCCTTCACCGTCGCGTCGTTGGCAAAGACCATGCACAGCCGCCCCGAGACGCGCCCGATCCCGGCGATGATCCCCGCGCCCGGCACCTCGTCGCCGTAGAGCCCGTTCGCGGCGAGCTGGCCGATCTCGAGAAAGGGCGAGCCTGCATCGAGCAGGCCCTCGACACGCTCGCGCGGGAGCAGCTTGCCGCGCGCCTGGTGCCGCTCGCGCGCGCGCTCGCTGCCGCCGCGCGCTGCCGCCGCGACCCGCGCGCGCAAGTCGGCAGCCAGCGCACGGTTGTGACGCGCGCGCGCCTCGGCTTCGGGTTGCGTGGTGTCGAGCGCGGTGGGCAGGACGGGCCCGCTCATCGCACCGCACCATTGTTTCGCAGCTGCGACATTATCCTCTTCCTATGCCTTATATATTTTCAAGCATCGTGGCACAGGTCGAAGGCCTCAGGCAAGCCCAAGCTTGCCGCAAGCGGCTCTAGGCAGGACCGAAACCGCCGCCCCCGGGGGTTTCGATCACGAAGACGTCGCCCGAAGCAAGGTCCACCCGCGCGGTGCTGCCGAGCGTTTCGACCCGGCCATCGGCGCGTTCGATGCGGTTCGCCCCGCGCGCGCCCGCTTCGCCCCCGGCGAGGCCGAACGGGGCCACCGTGCGCCGCTGCGAGAGGATGCCCGCCTGCATCGGCGCAAGAAAGCGTACACGGCGCCGCGCGCCATCGCCGCCCCGGTGCGCGCCCGCCCCGCCCGAACCGCGCCGGATCGAAAATTCCTCGAGCAGGACGGGGAAGTTGCTCTCCAGCACTTCGGGGTCGGTCAGCCGCGAATTGGTCATGTGCGTCTGGACGACGCTGGTCCCGTCGAAATCGGGCCCCGCGCCCGATCCGCCCGCGATCGTCTCGTAGTACTGGTGGGCCGCATCGCCGAAAGTGAAGTTGTTCATCGTCCCCTGCGCCGCGGCCATCGCGCCGAGCGCGCCGAACAGCGCGTCGGTGATCGCCTGGCTGGTCTCGACATTGCCCGCGACGACGGCGGCAGGCGCCACCGGATGCAGCATCGAGCCTTCGGGAACGCGGATCTCGATGGGCCGCAAGCACCCCTCGTTCATCGGCACCGGATCGTCGATCAGCGTCCGCACCGCGTAAAGCACCGCCGCGCGCACGACCGGCAGGGGCGCATTGAAATTGTCGGGCAGCTGGGGCGAGGTTCCCGCGAAGTCGATCACCGCGCTGCGCTGCGCCCGGTCGATCCGCACCGCGACGTGGATCTCGGCCCCGTTGTCCATCGGCGCGACGAAGGTTCCGTCGGACAGGCGCGCGGTCAGCGCGCGCACCGCCTCCTCGCTATAGGCCTGGACGTGGCCCATATAGGCATCCACCAGCTCGCGCCCCTGTTCGCCTGCGATGCGGCGCAATTCCGAAGCGCCGCGCACGCAGGCGGCGAGCTGGGCACGCAAGTCGGCCATGTTCTGTTCGATCGCGCGCGAAGGCCAGGGCCCCGAGGCGAGCAAGGCGCGCAGGGCCTCCTCCTGAAGCGTTCCCGCATCGACCAGCAGCGCATTGTCGATCAGCACGCCTTCCTCGTCGAGGGTGCGGCTGCCCGGCGGCATCGAGCCCGGACTGATCCCGCCGATGTCGGCATGGTGCCCGCGCGCGGCGACGAACCAGGCGGGCTCGATGTCCCCGTCCTTGGCAAAGACCGGCATGACCACGGTGATGTCGGGCAGGTGCGTGCCCCCGTCGTAGGGCGCGTTGAGGACATAGGCATCGCCGGCAAGGATGCCGCGCCCGTCGGCAGGATGGCCGTCCGCACCCATCCCGCGCCGGTTCAGGATCGTGCGCACCGATTCGCCCATCGAGCCCAGGTGCACCGGCATGTGCGGCGCGTTGGCGACGAGATTGCCGTACCGGTCGAACAGCGCGCAGGAGAAGTCGAGCCGCTCGCGGATGTTCACCGAGCGCGCCGAATGCTGGAGCGCGGCGCCCATTTCCTCGGCGATCGCCATGAACAGCGCGCCCATGATCTCGAGGCGCACCGGGTCGCGTCCCGTCTCTGCGCCGACTGCGATCGGGGGCGGGGCCGGGCGGGTGAGCACGAGATTGCCCACGCCATCGACACGCACGATCCAGCCCGGCTCGACCACCGTGGTCGAGACCTCGTCGACCACCAGCATCGGACCTTCGCCGGTGAAGCCCTCGGCAAGGTCCTCGCGGCGGTAGAGCGGGGCTTCGTGCGCCGCTCCCTCGGTCCAGATTCGCTCCGTTTGCGCCGGATCGCCTGAAACCTGGGGGAGCGGCGCGATCGCCCCCCCCCCCGGATGCCCGCCGGCGACCGCCTCGACGCGCAAGCTCTCGGCGACGAGGTCCTCGCCGGCCGCGAAGCCGAAGAGGTGGTCCCACCCGGCGTGGAAGGCGGTGCGCATCGCAGCGAGATCGCCGAAAGGCACCGCGATCGTGCTCTCGCTCCCCCTCGGGCGGATCGCCAGCGACGCTTCGATCGCGATGGCTTCGACGGCCACACCCTGCGCTACGAGATCGGCCCGCGCTGCTTCGCCGAGTTCCGCACGAGCCTCGTCGAGTGCCGCCGCGCTTTCGGATCCGAGCGTCAGTGCCAGCGTGCGCTCGTGCAGCACACGGCGGTCGGCAAGACCCATGCCGTAAGCCGAGAGCACCGAGGCGAGCGGATGGCACAGCACACTCGTCACGCCGAGCGCGTCGGCCACCTTGCAGGCATGCTGCCCGCCCGCACCGCCGAAGGTCACCATCGCCGCGCGGGTCACGTCGTGGCCGCGGCGCAGCGAAACGGTCTTGATGGCGTTGGCCATGTTGGCGACCGCAATGGCGAGGAAGCCCTCGGCGGCCTCCTCGCGGGTCATCGCGCGGCCCGTCGCCGCCTTGGCCTCGGTGAGAATCGCATCCATGCGCCCCTCGGCCGCGGCCCGCGAAAGCGGCTCGTCGCCGTCGGGCCCGAAGACATGCGGGAAATGTTCGGGAAGCAGCTTGCCGAGCAACAAGTTGCAGTCGGTCACCGTAAGCGGACCGCCGCGCCGATAGCAGGCCGGGCCCGGCACCGCGCCCGCGCTTTCGGGTCCGACGAGAAAGCGCGCGCCGTCGAACGCGCAGATCGAGCCGCCGCCCGCCGCCACCGTGGCAATCCGCATCATCGGCGTGCGCACGCGGTTGCCGGCGATGCGTGTCTCGCTGTCGCGCTCGTACTCGCCCGCGTAGTGCGAGACGTCGGTCGAGGTCCCGCCCATGTCGAAGCCGACCACTTCGGCAAAGCCCGCCTCCTTCGCCACCGCCGCCATGCCGACGATGCCGCCCGCCGGGCCCGAGAGGATCGCATCCTTGCCGCGCAGCGCGGCGCCGCTGGTGAGGCCCCCGTTCGACTGCATGTAGAGCGCCTCGACATGCGGGCCGAGGCCCGCCTCGAGGCCAGCGACGTAACGATCGAGCACCGGCGATAAGTGCGCGTCGACCACGCTCGTGTCGCCGCGCGCGATGAGCTTGATGAGCGGGGCCACCTCGTGGCTGACCGAGATTTGCGTGTAGCCGATCGCGCGCGCGATCCGGGCCAGCGCGACCTCGTGCGCGGTGAAGCGATAGCCGTGCATCAGCACCACCGCGACCGCGCGCAGGCCCGCGTCGAAGGCCGACTGGAGCCCCCAGCGCGCGGCCTCTTCGTCGAGCGCGCGGTGCACCGTCCCGTCCGCGCCGACGCGCTCGTCGATCTCGAGCACGCGCGCGGCGAGCGGCTCGGGCAGGACGATGTGGCGCGCGAAGATGTCGGGCCGCTCCTGCGTGCCGATGCGCAGGGCATCGCCGAAGCCGCGGGTGATCGCGAGCAGGACCGGCTCGCCCTTGCCTTCGAGCAGGGCGTTGGTGGCGACCGTGGTGCCCAGGCGCAGCTCGCAGGGCGGCAGCGCCCCCTCGCCCACGCCGGTCAACCGGCGCATGGCCTCGACGGCCGCGTCGCGGTAGCGCTCCGGGTCCTCGGACAGCAGCTTGAGCCGCTCGAAAGTCCCGTCCGGCGCGCGCGCGACGACATCGGTAAATGTGCCTCCGCGATCGACCCAGAACTGCCAGGTGCCGCGCGTCGTATCCGTCATCATCTCCGTCATGGCGCCTACATGGCAAGACACCGCCGCGATGGCAAACCGGGGTTCAGACCTCCCAGCCGCGCGCGAGGAAGCGCTCGGCGAGCCCGGCGAGGAACAACGCGCCCTTGGGCAGCGCGCGCTCGTCGACCATCATCCGGGTCGAATGGATGCCACAGCACTGGCGCCAGTCTGCACCCTCCTCGGCAACGCCCAGGAAGAACATCGCCCCGGGCACTTTCTCGAGCACGTAGGCGAAATCCTCCGCCCCCATGATCGGATTTTCGAGCCGCTCGAAGGTTTCGGGGCCGAAGAGGTCCCCCGCCAGCGCCTCGCCGAGCGCGACCGCCTCACCCGCGCAAACGGTGACCGGAAAGCCCTCGAGAACCTCCACTTCGGCGTGAAGCCCGTGCGCCCGGGCAATGCCCTGCGCCAGCTCGGGCACTTCGGCGCGCAGCCGCTCGCGGTTGGCACGCGAGAGCGAACGCATCGTGCCCAGCATCTCGACCCGGTCGGGAATGACGTTGTGCGCGCTGCCCGCCGCGATCTTGGCGATGGTGACGACGACCGGATCGAACACGGGGAAGCGGCGCGCCACCAGCGTCTGGAGCGCGGACACGATCTCGCAGGCGACGGGCATCGGGTCGAGCGTGTCGTGCGGCATCGAGGCATGGCCGCCGCGCCCGGTGACGGTAATCCGCAGCTGGTCGGCCGAGGCCATCAACGGCCCGGCGCGTCCGCCGATCATGCCGTGGCGCGCGTTGGGCATGACGTGGAGCGCGAAGGCCGCCTCGGGCAGTGCGCGATCGGTACCGGGCCCGCCGAGCAGCCCGTCCTCGAGCATGAAGCGCGCGCCGTGCCAGCCTTCCTCGCCGGGCTGGAACATGAAGCGCACCTCGCCCGCGAGGTCGGCGGCCTTGCCCGCGAGCAGCCGCGCTGCGCCGGCCAGCATCGCGACATGGGTGTCGTGGCCGCAGGCGTGCATCGCTCCCGGAATCGTCGAGGCGAAGTCGAGCCCGGTCTCCTCGGGCATCGCGAGCGCGTCCATGTCGCCGCGCAGGAGCACCGTGCGCCCCCTGCCCGCGCCGCCCTTGAGCGTCGCGACGAGCCCTGTGGTGGACGGCCCTTCGGCCCATTCGAGCGGGAGGTCGGCCAGCTCGGCGCGGATCTTGTCACGGGTGAGCGGCGTGTGGAGGCCGAGTTCGGGCTCGGCATGGATGGCGCGGCGCAGCGCGACGATGCGCGCGGTGACGGCCTCGGAGCAATCGGCTTGGGCAAGAAGGGTCATCGCGCCATGATGGCGAGCGCGGCCCGCGCTGTCGAGGGGGCCCGCCCCGCTGCGGGCTCAGTACGCTTCGGGGGGCAGTTCACCAACGGCGGGCGCGTCTTCGTGCGGCATGCGACCGAGCGCGCGCCAGGCCATGATGCCGAGCGCGGCGTAGTTGGTCGCCGCCGCGCAGCACACCGCCCACGCGATACCGATGGCACCGAAGTGGTTGAGGCCGACCACCGCCACCGCGAGCGCGAGAACCGAGAGGACCCGGCCCACCAGCGCCAGCCGGGCGCGGCCGGTGGCGTGGAGCACCGGTTCGAAGGCCACGCTGGCAAGGCCGAAGCTGGCCGCGATCGCCAGCGGGACGAGCACTGCCCCGCCTTGCGCGAAGGCCTCGCCGCCGATCAGGCCGAGCAGCTTGCCGCCGATGGCGATCGCCACCACCACGACGATGCCGCCTGCGATCCCGGCGACCTGGTTGATGCGCTTGACCATGCGCCCGAACTGCTGCGCCGAATCGGCCACCCGCGCGCGGTTGACCTCGGGGTAGATCGCGCGCGCGATCAGGGTCGAGAGCTTGCTGAAGCCTTGCGCGAGCTGGTCGGCAAGGCGGTAGATACCCGCCGCCTTGGTACCCAGGAAATAGCCGACCGCGAGCAGCGGCCCCTGCTTGTAGACCGCATCGAGCGTGCTCGAGCCCGAAGTGGCGAGCAGAAACTGGCCGATGCCCGGGTTTTCCTTCCAGGCGCTGCGCCACTGGCGCAAGGCGGCAAACGGCGAGGAACCGGGAATGAGGCGCAGCGCCATGACCCAATAGGCCATGGCCGAGGCAATATCGATTGCGGCCCAGGCGAACAGGAACAGCTCGACGCTTGGCCCATACCACCAGATGAAGGCCGCCGCGAAGAGCCGCCCGACCGGCACCACCGCCTCGACGTAGACCGCCATATCGAAGCGGTTGAGCGCGCGCATGATCCCCGTGGGCGCCGAAACGCGGCCCCACATGAGCGCGCAGTTGAACACCAGCGCCATCGTCACGTAGGCCGGGTTGAGGCTCAGCAAGTCGGCAAAGCCCAGGAACACGATCACCGCGATGCCGCAACCGAGCACCGAGCCCGCCGCGTCGATCAGCCCGCACAGCATCGAGAGCCGGGCGAAACGCAGCCAGTCCTTGTCGTGGACATAGCTCGCCCCGTAGCGCACCACCGATTGCCAGGTCTGGAAGCCGGCGATCGCGACGAGCGCCTGGGCGGTCCCGAAGATCAGCGAGAAGTGGCCGAAATGCTTGACCCCCAGCGAACGCGACAGGATCGCGAGGTAGATGATCGAGCACAGCCCGCCAAAGCCCTTGCCGCCCAGCAGCCAGGCGGTGTTTCGCAGGATGCGGCGCGCGGTGGAGTGCGCCGGCTGGGAGAGGGTCTCGGGGGCAGACATCTGGCGCGCTGTGTACCAGTTTGCGAGGGAGGGCAAGCGATCAGCGGTCAAACGGTGTAGCAGGGTGTATCGAGCTGTAACGTCGCCTCCGTTCGCCGGGTCCCACAGCCCTGCGCGCGCCTGGCTCAACGCAGCGGCAAAGCTCGCTTCGCGAGGCGCGTCAAGGCGTCGCACAAGGCCTCACGCACGGGGCAAGGGCCTCGTGGACCTAGGCAAGGGCCGGGAAATCGGATAGCGCGCCGGGCGTGACCCGGATCTGCTTTCTCTTCAACCACGATCAGACCCACCAGATCGCCCACAGCCTGCCGATCGCGCTGGAACTGGCCCGCACCGGCCTCGCCAAGGTTACCCTGGCGGTGACCGAAGCGCGCATCGAGCAGAGCGTGCGCACGCTCGCCGGCGCGGACCTTGGTTTGTGCGAACTGGTCACGCTCGGCCTGCACACGCGCACCTCGCGCCTGCTCCAGCGCGGCCTCGAGGGTCTCATCCCCGCGCGCAAGCTTCTGGTCTACCGCGACAACCTCGAATTCTTCCGCGGCTTCGACGCGCTCGTGGTGGCGGAAAAGACCTCGCTCCTGCTCAAGACCCGCTACGGGCTGGACAACCTGAAGATCATCCACACCCGCCATGGCGCTGGCGACCGCGCGATCGGCTTCGGTAAGGAAAGCGCACGCTTCGATCTCGTGCTGGTGGCAGGCCCGAAGATCGAACGGCGCCTCGTCGCCGACGCCGGGGTCGATCCGGCGCGCATTCGCGTGGTGGGCTATTCGAAGTTCGACTTGTGCGGCGCGAATCGCCGCGACCTCGGCTTCGCGCAAGCCTCGCGTCCGACCGTGCTCTACAACCCGCACCCCTCGCCCAGGCTCTCGAGCTGGTTCACGATGGGCGAAGCCCTGCTCGAGGCCTTCGCCGCCTCGAACGAATTCAACCTCGTCTTCGCGCCGCACGTCATGATGTTCGCCCGGCGCTGGACGGTGACCATCAATCCGCCCGCGATCCGCCGGATGCATCCGCCCGCCGCGCGCTTTGCCGAGGCCCCCAACATCCACGTCGACCTCGGCAGCGCGGCCTCGACCGACATGACCTACACCAACAGCGCCGACATCTACATCGGTGACGTCAGCAGCCAGGTCTACGAGTTCCTCTACCATCCCCGCCCGTGCCTGTTCCTCGACGCGCACCAGACCGCCTGGGAGAACGATCCCGACTACGCGCACTGGAAGGCAGGCCCGGTGATCGGCCCCGGCACCGACATCCTCGCGGGCGTGCGCAACGCCATCGCCACGCGCGACCGCTACCTGCCCGTCCAGCGCGCGATGCTCGCCGACACCTTCTCGGTCACCGACGAGCCTGCCGCGCTCCGCGGGGCGAAGGCCATCGCGCAATTCCTCGCATCCTCGGAGGCGTGAGCCCTACCATGACTTCCCCCGATCCCCTCGCCGCGCTCGACGGTGCCCCCGTCTGGGTCATGGCCAAGGGCTATGCGCCCGACGAAGGTGGCATGCAGACCTATGCCCAAGGCGTGGCCGAGGCCTATGCCCGCGCCGGGGCGCGGGTCACCGTCTTCACCCAGACCAGCGCGGGCCCGCGCGAGGAGACGCTGGGCGCGGCCCGCCTCGTCGACATCGGCGCGGGCAAGTCGCCGATGGTCCCGCTCCGCCTGCTCAAGGCGCTCGGCGCCAAGCGCCGGAGCGAGGGCGCGCCTGCCTTCCTCCACGCCACCACCTGGCGCACCTCGGTGGTGCCGATGCTGCTCGGCCTGCCTTACATCACCACGTTCCACGGGCGCGAGTTCATGTACCCGGCGGGAATCGCGCTGCGCCTGATGCGCCGCGTCGCGCGCCGGGCGCGGGGCATCCTCGCCGTCAGTCACTACAGCGCGATGCGCTTGTCCGAGCGGCTGGGCCCGGACGCCTCCGCGCCGCTCGTCGCCTGGAACGGGCTCAGCCAGGAGCCCGACCCGGACGCCCCCCTCCCCGTCAAGCACAGCGCGCGCCACGAGGGCGTCCCGCTGATCTTCACGCTGTGCCGGCTCGAGCCGCGCAAGAACGTCGCCGCCGCCGTGCGGGCCTGCGCGCGGGTCCGGGGGGAAGGCGCCTCGTTTCGCTACGTGATCGGCGGCCGCGGCCCCGAACTCGAACGCATCCGCGCGCTCGTCGCCGACCTCGGTCTGGAAGACTGCGTGGAAGTGGCCGGTTTCATGCCCACTGCGCGCGTCGAACAGCTCTACCGCGAAGCCGATATCTTCCTTCACCCCCAGATCGAGGCCGACGGGGGGCGCGACTTCGAGGGCTTCGGCATTGCCATCGCCGATGCCATGGTCACCGCCAGTGCGGTCGTCGCCGGGATCGACGGCGGCACGCGCGAACTGATCGAGGACGAAGTCCACGGCCTTGCTGTCGACGGGCACGACGAGGAGGCGATTGCCCGGGCGCTGTCGCGACTCGTCACCGATGCGCCGTTTCGCGAATCGCTGGGGGCTGCGGCGCACGCTCGGACACTGCGCGAATTCACCTGGAAGCGGCACATTTTCCGCATTGCGGAACGATTTCCTGTCGCATCAACGTCGCAAGCCGGTAATCAACTGTAAAATAACGATGGACAAGTGGCGGCAAACCGCGCAAAACGTCACAAAAATGCAGGATTAATCTGGCATTCATGCGATCCTGCGTGATTTTTTGTGCATCTGCGGTTATAGCGCCTCCCGTGCACGGAAACATTTACGAATTCAGCTCGCTGCCCAAGGCAACCCTCAACCGCGAAAGCGAACGCGCGCGCAAGGCCCGTCCGGTGCGCCACGCACCCGCCGTTCCGCTCGTCGGCATCATCCGCAATCCGCGCAGCCACCGCAACAAGGGCGTGGCCGCCGAGATGGCGGATTGTTCCAACATCCTGACCGAAACGCCCAAGAGCCGTGAGGACCTGTTCCTGACGCTGGCCGGCTTCGCCCGGCGCGGGATCGACTACCTAGTGATCGACGGCGGCGACGGCACCGTGCGCGACGTGCTCACCTGCGGAGCGCAAGTCTTCGGCGACACCTGGCCGCGCCTGATCGTGCTGCCCAAGGGCAAGACCAACGCGCTGACGGTCGATCTCGGCCTGCCCGGCAAGTGGACGCTGACCGAAGCGATCGCCGCCGCGCACAAGGGCAACACGGTCACCCGCCACCCCTTGCGCATCACCTCGGCCGACGCGGCGGCGCAAGGCCTGGCCTCGGTCCAGGGCTTCATCCTGGGCACCGGCGCCTTTACCCTGTGCACCGAGGCGGGCCAGGAAGCGCACCGGCGCGGGGCCTTCAATTCGGCGGCGGTGGGCCTCTCGATCCTGTGGGGCGTGCTGCAGTCGCTGTTCGGCCGCGCCGGCAACATCTGGCGCAGCGGAACGCCCACGCGCCTGCTCGACCGGCTAACCGGCCGACTGCTGCCGCGCACGGGACCGGGCGAGCCCGACGAGCGTTTCCTTGCGATCGCCACCACTTTCGAGCGATTCCCGCTCGGCGCGCGCCCGTTCGGCAGCAAGGTGGCGCCCGGCCTCAAGATGATCGTGCTCGACTGGCCCAACCGCCTCGTACTCGCGCTGATCCCGCTCATCATGTTCGGCCTTTCCGGCCGCTTCCTCGAGAAGCGCGGCCTGCACCGCTTCGCCACCAGCGACGTGGAAATGGACATCGAGGGCTCGTTCATCCTCGACGGCGAGGCCTTCCCCGCAGGCCGCTACATCATGGACGAGGGCCCCAAGCTGACCTTCGTGGTGCCCTGAGCGCCCTCGACCGCCCGAAATTCCCTCCGTCTTGATTTCAGGGCGGCCTTGCCCGAGCATAGCGTCATGAGCGAAGACCTCCCGGGGCGGATCCGCACCGCGCTTGAACGACCCGTCGAACCGGCTGTGGCCGCCTTCGCGCAGCGCCTCGCCGCGCACTCGCCGCTGCCCGTGCTGGCGGTGCTGTTCTACGGCTCGAACTTGCGCACCGGCTCGCTCGAGGGGGTACTCGACTTCTACATCCTCACCGCGGGGCCTCAGGTCGAGAAGATCTGGCCGCGCGTGAGCTATCACGAGTGGACTTGCGGGCCGGCCGATGGCGAAGGTGTGCCCGAGGCCGACTTGCGCGCCAAAGTGGCGACGATGCCGCTCGAAACCTTCCGCGCGGCGGCCGCGGGCGAATGCCTCGACACCACCATCTGGGCCCGCTTCGTACAGCCCAGCGCTCTTGTCTGGAGCCGCGACGAGGTCGCCGCGCGCCGCACTGGCGAGGCCGTCGCGGGCGCCGCGATGACCGCTGCGCGCCTCGCCATCGCGCTCGGCCCCGAGACCGGCAGCCCCGAGGACTACTGGCGCGCGCTGTTCCGCGCCACGTACGCCGCCGAGTTCCGCGTCGAAAAGGCGGGCCGCGAGGATTCGATCCTCTCGGCCAATCGCGACCACTTCGACGGCCTGCTCCCACTCGCTCTGGTGGCACAGGGCATACCTTTCGCGCGCGGCGGACCGACCGGCACGATCCGACCCGAGATCGACAAAGCGTCCCGCGCCCGCACGCGCGCCTGGTGGCAACGCCGCCAGCGCCTCGGCAAGCCCTACAACGTGCTGCGCCTGATCAAGGCCTCGACCACCTTCGACGGCGCCGCGCGCTACGCCGCCTGGAAGATCGAGCGCCACACCGGCGTCCCCGTCGCCGTCACCCCCTGGCGCGAGCGCCATCCGGTGCTCGCCGCCCCCGCGGTGCTGTGGAGCGTGTGGCGCGCCCGCAAGGCCGCTGCCCGGGCCTCGACACGCGCCGCAAACGCGCCCGATACCGACAACCGCGCCGCCTGATGGACACCCTCCTCGACACCGCCCCGCCGCTCAGTGCGCTGGTCCTCGCCGGCTCGCGCCCCGGCGCCCCCGATCCCGTCGCCAGCGCCGAGAAGGTCGCGCACAAGGCGCTCGTTCCGATCGAGGGCACGCCGATGCTGGCGCGCGTGGTCGCGGCGCTGCGCGGCGCCGGGATCGTGCGCATCGCGGTCGTCGCGAATGCGCCCGAGGTCATCGCCCTCGCGCAGGACCTGGGCTGCGAAGTGCTCCCCGCCGAGGCGGGCCCGAGCGCCAGCGTTGCCGCCGGTTTCGCACATCTGGGCGCGCCGATGCTGGTGACCACGGCCGACCACGCGCTGCTCGAGAGCGTTTGGGTCACCGATTTCGTGGCCGATGCCGGACACGACAGCGACGTCGCGATCCTGCTCGCGAAGCGCGAGGCGGTGGAGAAGGCGCTGCCCGGTAGCCAGCGCACCTGGCTCAGGATGGCCGACGGAGCCTGGTCGGGGTGCAACCTGTTCCTGCTCGCGCGCCCGCAGGCCCTGGGCGCGATCGAGACCTGGAAGGCGGTCGAGGCCGACCGCAAGCGTCCCTGGCGCATCGCCATGCGGCTGGGGCCGGGCATGCTGATCCGCTTCCTCGCCGGGCGCCTGACGATGACCGACGCGATCGCGCGACTGGGGGCCAAGATCGGCATTGCGGCAACCTGCGTCGCCGCGCGCGACGGCCTCGCCGCGGTCGACGTCGACAAGCCTTCCGACCTCGTCGACGTGCGCCGGATCCTCTCCGCGCGCGGCTGAACGACCGTCCCGGCCGATCGCCGCGGCGCGCGGATCACATGTACTTCATCGCGATCCGGATCGACTTGACCCCGTCGCCCACCGGCACCCCGACCTTGGTATAGCTGGGCTTGCCGAGGTTGAAGATGTTGATCGAGGGGTTGTTCGACATCGCACCGCCGTCTTCGGAAAGGTCGGTCTTGCCGTTGTTGTTGAGATCGTGTCGCACCGCGACGCCGTAGGTCCCCGGACCCGGTACCGGCAGGCAGAACGTCATCGTCCCGGCCTTGGCGGGCACTTCGATGCGCGCGAGCCACTTGCCCGTCTCGAGCCACTCGGCCTTGGTGGCGCGATAGGACTGGATGCGCAGCGTGCCGCGCGAAGCCGTCACCCCGTCCACCGTCACCATCAGCGCCGAGCCGCTTCCGGCCTGGCACTTGCCCATGTCGTTGCCGATCTTGTGGCGGTACTGCGCCAGCGCCGGCGTGGCGAACCCTGCGGCGAGAACGCCCGCAGCCACCACGATGCCAAGTCCCCGGGCGCGCAATTCGCTTCGAATCATTTCCGTCCTATCCTCGATTCCACTCGATTTCAGGGTCTCGCTCCATCGCTGAAACGGATCGGACCCGCCCGCCCTCCGGCAGGACTTCATGGCTCCGCACTAGGTGGGCCGCGCTTAATAGGCTGTGAATTTCACGGTCTTTCGCCCGGGCCCGTCCCTCGCCGAGATGCCCCAACCCCAACCTTCGGCCGCCCGAAAGGATCCGGGACGGCGCAAACCCCATATCGTGTGTGGAAAAGGCTCCTTCCACGCCTTGCCGCCCCAACATGGGGTGTCCTATCGGATGAACTAGAGGAGTTCCATCAGATCCATGACCACGCCGCTCATTTCCCCGTCGATCCTGTCCGCCGACTTCGCGCGTCTTGGCGAGGAAGTGCGCGCCATCGATGAAGCCGGCGCCGACTGGATCCACGTCGACGTGATGGACGGCCACTTCGTGCCCAACATCACGATCGGCCCGGCCGTGGTGAAGGCGCTGCGCCCGCACTCGGCCAAGACCTTCGACGTGCACCTGATGATCTCGCCGGTCGACACCTACCTCGAGGCCTTCGCCGAAGCCGGCGCGGACATCATCACCGTCCACCCCGAAGCCGGCCCCCACGTCCACCGCACGGTGCAGACGATCAAGAAGCTGGGCAAGAAGGCGGGCATTTCGCTCAACCCGGCGACCCCGGCCAAGATGCTCGACTACCTGATCGACGAGATCGACCTCGTCCTGATCATGAGCGTGAACCCCGGCTTCGGCGGGCAGAGCTTCATCTCCAGCCAGCTGCGCAAGATCGAGGCGGTGCGCAAGATGATCGAGAAGTCGGGCCGCGAGATCCTGATCGAGGTCGACGGCGGCGTCGATGCCGTGACCGCGCCGCAGTGCGTGGCTGCGGGCGCCGACGTGCTCGTCGCCGGTTCGGCCACCTTCCGCGGCGGCCCCGAGCACTATGCGGGCAACATCCGCAAGCTCAAGGGCCTGGACTGAACGCGGTGCGGCTCGACCCTCAAATCGACGCCGCCCCGCGCAACCTTGACGACCCTTCGGCCGTTTCCCTTGCCGCCGACGCCGGACAAGCGGTTGTCGAGGAGGCGGACGTCGAGGAGGGCACCATGCACAGACCTGGCAAGAGCCGCGCCGCGAAGCGCGCCCCCGCACCGCCCCCCCCTGACACGCCGGATGCTCCCGCCCCCATCGTGGGCGTCGAGCAGTCCGAGACCGGCCGTGCGCTCGCGCTCGTCGATTTCTCGCCGCCCTCGGTCAGTGCCGGCGAGCGGCTGATCCGCTTCGCCTACAAGCTGGGCGTCCCCGGCACGATGCTGACCACGCCGATGGGCAAGAAGGCGCGCACGCGCCTGCTCGCAACGGTTCGGGCTGCGGTGCCGGGCAATCGCGGCTCGGGCACGGCGCTGCGCGCCGGGCACTTCCTCGTCCACGGCGCCAAGACCCCGATCGCCCAGGTCGACTTCGGCGGCGCCGCGCGCATGACGCCCCCGCTCGAGCGCACCGTGCACAGCTTTGCCTGGCTCGCCGATCTCGAGGCCAGCGGCCCGCGCGAACAGGTCGCCCCCGTCGCCGAGCGCATTCTCGCCGCCTGGCTCCACGCCAACCCCTCGCCCCCCGCGAAGCCCGGCAAGGGCCCGGCCTGGAGCGTCGGGAACACCGGCACGCGCCTGCTCAACTGGCTCGTCTACGCCCCGCTGATCCTCTCGGGCGAGAAGACTTTCCGGGGTCGCATGCTGCGCCACATCGCCGACACCGCGCGTTGGCTCGACCGCCAGGTCCACCATGCCGACGAGGCGCTCGGCGCCGTCGCGGGCTGGTGCGGCCTCGTCGCCGCCGGCCTGCTGCTGCCCGAGGGCCGCCCGCGCCGCCTTTACGCCGAAGCGGGCCTGATGAAGGCGCTGGGCGAGCTGATGGGCGATGACGGCGGCGTGCTCTCGCGCAGCCCGCTGGCGCAAATGGAAGCGATCGCGCTGCTGGTCCGGCTGCGCAATTGCTACCAGGCGACGCGACGCGAGGCGCCCGAGGCGATGGAGCACGTCATCGAGATGCTGGTGCCCCCGCTTCTCGCGCTCTGCCATGGCGACGGCTCGCTCGGTTCGTGGCAGGGTGGCTGGGCGATCCCCGCCAGCGCCGTCGAGGCGCTCGTCGCCGCAAGCGGCGTGCGCACGCGGCCTTTGCGCGACGTGCGCCAATGGGGTTACCAGCGCGTCTCGGCGCACAAGTCGATCCTCCAGTTCGACACCGCGCCCCCGCCGATGCCGCGCGATGGACGGTTCGGCTGCGCCTCGACCCTGGCCTTCGAGTTCTCGCACAATTTCCAGCGCGTGATCGTCAACTGCGGCGGCGCGGCCTGCGCCGGAGGGCTTGTCCCCGCGCGGCTCGACCAGGGCCTTCGCGCCACCGCCGCGCATTCGACGCTCACGCTCGACGATGCCAACTCCACCGCGATCCTCATCAACGGCGCGATCGGCCAGGGCGTCAACGCGGTCGACGTCGAGCGCAAGACGATGGAAACCGAGAGCGGCGCCAGCGCGACCCGGCTCGAAGCCAGCCACAACGGCTATGCCCAGCGCTACACGCTCACCCATCGCCGCATCCTGATCCTGCGCGACGACGGCTCGGAACTGCGCGGCGAGGACATGCTGGTGCCCTCGGGGCGCAAGGCCAAGCGCGGCAAGGTGGGCTATGCGATCCGCTTCCACCTTGCCCCCGAGGTCACCATTGCGCCGACCGAGGATGGCCAGGGTGCGGCGATCGTCCTGCCCGATGGCAGCTACTGGCAGTTCCGCTCGGGCGCGGGACCGATCGAGATCGAGGATTCGCTCTGGGTCGACGGCAACGGCCGCCCGCAGGCGACGCACCAGATCGTAATCCAAGGCCTCGTCTCACGCGGCGGCGGCACTTTCAGCTGGCTCCTCAAGAAGATGAACTGAACGGGCGCGCGCCCACGAAGCCATCGCCCTCTCCGACCCTCGGATAGCCCGGCCATCGCAGCCCCGCGCGCGCCAAAGCCCCACAGGATCACCCCTTGCCCCTTTGCGGGGTGCGAGAGGGGGGCCCTGCACATGCCGAACACGATCACGAAGCGCTACGTCGACCTGCCCGAGGGCCAGCTTCACGTGCGCGAGGTGGCAGGTTGCGAACCAGCCATCGTCTTCCTGCACCAGACCGCGTGTTCCGCGCAAAGCTACGATCCGCTGCTGGCCGAACTGGCGCTGCCCAACCGGCTGCTCGCGCTCGACACCCCCGGTTTCGGTGGCAGCTTCGATCCCGAAGGCTGGCCCAGCCTCGAGGACTACGCGGCCTGGCTGCTCGCCGCGCTCGACGCGCTGGGTGCCGAGCGCTTCCACCTCTTCGGCCACCACACCGGATCGGGCCTCGCGATGTTGCTGGCCGCACGCCACCCCGAACGCGTGCTCTCGGTGATGATGGCGGGCGCCGAACTGATGACGCCCCAGGAGCGCGCGAGCTTCCTCGATGGCCTCGGCGAACCTTTGACCCCGCGCGCCGACGGGTCGCACCTGCTGGAAAACTGGAACTACGCGGCCCATTTCAATCCCGGCATCGATCCCGAACTGATCCACGGCGAAGTCCTCGCCATGCTGCGCGCCTGGCGCGCCCGCCCCCAAGCCTACCGCGCGGTGGCGGGTTGCGACACGCCCGCACTCGCCCCGCTCATCCAGGCCCCGGTCCTGCTCGTCACCTCGCCCGACGACTACTTCCATGCCGAGCTCGACCGCGCTCGCGCGCTGTTCCCAACGGCCCCGGTCGCGACCACTGGGGGCGGCAACTTCCAGCCCACCGCCGACCCGCACGGCGTCGCCCGCGCCATCGAACGCTTCCTGGCCACGCTCTAGGCCCGCTGCCCGGCGCCCGAACGGCGCGTTCCGGCCATTTTTCCTTGCGCGCGCCCTTGCCCCCTTCCAGAGAGGGCCTTAAGGGCGCGCGCAAAGACCTGTCGCCCTTTCCAGCCAAGGACACTTCCGAGCCATGACCGATTCCGTCCAGATCCGCCGCGCCCTGCTTTCGGTCTCCGACAAGACCGGGCTTGCCGAACTGGGCAAGGTCCTTGCCGATCGCGGCGTCGAGCTGGTCTCGACCGGCGGCACCGCCAAGGCGCTGCGCGACGCTGGCCTGGCGGTGAAGGACATCTCGGAAATCACGAATTTCCCCGAGATGATGGACGGGCGCGTCAAGACGCTGCACCCCAAGGTCCACGGCGGCCTGCTCGCCGTGCGCGACAACCCCGAACATGCCGCCGCGATGGCCGAACATGAAATCGGCGCGATCGACCTCGTCGTCGTCAATCTCTACCCCTTCGAGGCAACCGTCGCCAAGGGCGCGGACCGCGACACGATCATCGAGAACATCGACATCGGCGGCCCCTCGATGGTCCGCTCGGCGGCCAAGAACCACGCCTACGTCACCATCGTCACCGACCCGGTCGACTACGAGGGCCTGATGGTCGAGCTGGAAGCGACCGACGGCTGCACCACGCTCGCTTTCCGCAAGCTGATGGCCGCGCGCGCCTTCGCGCAGACCGCCGCCTACGATTCGATGATCTCGCAGTGGTTCGCCTTCGCCGACCAGGGCCAGGAATTCCCCGAGATGCTCTCGGTCAACGGCCGCCTCGCGACCCCGCTGCGCTACGGCGAGAACCCGCACCAGAAGGCCGCGCTCTACACCCCCGTCGGCCCCTTCACCAAGGGTCTGGCGCAGGCCGAGCAGATCCAGGGCAAGGAGCTGTCGTACAACAACTACAACGACGCCGACGCCGCCTTCGAACTCGCCGCGGAATTCAAGGGCCAGAAGCCCTCGGTGGTCATCGTCAAGCACGCCAACCCTTGCGGCGTTGCCCAGGCCGACACGCTGCTCGGCGCCTGGAACGACGCCCTCGCCTGCGATGACGTCTCGGCCTTCGGCGGCATCGTTGCCGTCAACCAGACGCTCGATGGGCCCACCGCCGAGGCGATCTGCCAGATCTTCACCGAAGTCGTCGTCGCCCCCGACGCCGACGAGGAGGCGCGCGCCTTCTTCGCCAAGAAGAAGAACCTGCGCCTGCTCCTGACCGGCGAACTGCCCGATCCGCGCCGCGGCGGGCTCAACGTCAAGCCGATCACAGGCGGCCTGCTCGTCCAGGGCCGCGACAACGGCGCGATCTCCTTCGACGATCTCAAGGTGGTGACCGAGCGCGCGCCCACCGACGCCGAGCTCGCCGACTGCCTCTTCGCCTGGACCGTCGCGCGTCACGTGAAGTCGAACGCGATCGTCTACGCCAAGGACGGCGCAACCGCCGGCATCGGCGCAGGCCAGATGAACCGCCGCGACAGCTCGCGCATCGCTGCGATGAAGGCCGCCGAAGCCGCCGAGAAGTTCGGCTGGGCGCAATCGCGTACGGTTGGCAGCGCGGTCGCTTCGGACGCCTTCTTCCCCTTCGCCGATGGCCTGCTCGCCGCGGCCGAAGCGGGCGCCACCGCGATCATCCAGCCGGGTGGCTCGATCCGCGACGATGAAGTCATCGCTGCCGCCAACGCGGCGGGCCTTGCGATGGTCTTCACCGGCATGCGCCACTTCCGGCACTGAGACCGACGGGGGCGGGCCGGACAATGCCACTGATATGGCTCGGCCCGCTGGTCACGTTGGGCTTCATCGCCGGGTTGATGATCTCGGCGATCCTGCTGCGCATGGGTCGCCTGTCGCACCCGGCCGCCTGGCTGGCCGCCTTCGGGCTGCCCTTCGCCTGTGCCGCGCTGCCGATCCTGCTGCTGGCGCTGCTTTCGCTTCTGGGAATCTTCGCAAGATCGGGCGCATCCGTATCAGGATTGTAACAGGTTCCCGCGCCGCCAACACGCCGCCGCATGTGACAAACGGTTCACCGCGAGCGCACCGTGCGATGACCTTTATTCACTCGACGCTAAGCCGATTTGAATCAAAAGGGGCCCCTTACGAGGATCCCTGGTGGCCTCGACAACCTTTGCTGGAACACACATGCGCCTGATCAAGACCGAATTTGCCCGCTTCTTCGCCCTCGGCTTCGCCGGCGGTGCGTTGCTGGTGTTCGGCGCCATGGGCCTTGGCAACGGACACTCGCTGTCGGACACGATGGTGCCCCCGGCCGAAGCCGCGACGACGCACTGACGCGGCATAAGCCGGTTGCCCGCATTGCGAAGCGGGCCGGTATCGCCCATATTGCCTCCCATGGGCACCGAACTTCCTGACATTTGCGAAACCGCGCATGGCCACCACGAGCACAGTGGTGACAACCTCAAGACGGCCGCCCGCGCCGTGCTGGTCGCCGCGGGCGAGCAGTGGACCGACATGCGCGCCGACGTCTTCGCCTCGCTCGCCGAACGCACGACTCCGGCCTCGGCCTACGACCTTGCCGAAAGCGTCTCGGCGCTGCGCGGCAAGCGTATTGCCCCCAACAGTGTCTACCGCATCCTCGACTTGTTCGTGCGTACCAATCTGGCACGCCGTGTCGAAAGCGCGAATGCCTACATCGCCAATTCGCACCCCGGTTGCCGTCACGACTGCATCTTCCTGATCTGCGACGCCTGCGGCCAGGTCGTTCACATCGATGACGACACGCTGACCGATGCACTGGTAAAAGCGGCCCGTGACAATGGCTTCGCCGATGTCCGCCCGGTCGTCGAACTGCGCGGAACATGCGCCAAGTGCAGTTGAGCTGACCATCCGGGCGTGTGACGCGCCGGGTCGCTTGTCTAATTCTTGACTTTCGGGCGGCACAATCCTTACGGACGCCGGTTAGGACCCAAGTCGGTGCCTATCGGTCCATTGCATCGACATGCCCGCCGCATACGTGTAAGGCTACTAAGATGAACGCCAGTCCGGCAACGCCCCTCCTCGATACTGTCGCCACGCCCGAAGAACTGCGCCGGCTTGCTCCCGCGCAACTTCGCCAGCTTGCCGACGAACTGCGCAGCGAGACGATTGCCGCCGTCGGCCAGACCGGCGGGCATCTGGGTTCGGGGCTTGGGGTGGTCGAGCTGACGGTCGCCATCCACTACGTCTTCAACACCCCGCAGGACCGCCTGATCTGGGACGTGGGCCACCAGGCCTACCCGCACAAGATCCTGACCGGCCGGCGCGACCGTATCCGCACGCTGCGCCAGGGCGGCGGCCTTTCGGGATTCACCAAGCGCTCCGAAAGCGAGTACGACCCCTTCGGCACCGCGCATAGTTCGACCTCGATCTCGGCCGCACTGGGCTTCGCGATCGCCAACAAGATCAAGGGCGAGCCCGGCCGCGGCATCGCCGTGATCGGTGACGGCGCGATGAGCGCAGGGATGGCCTACGAGGCGATGAACAACGCCGAGGCGGCGGGAAATCGCCTCATCGTCATCCTCAACGACAACGACATGTCGATCGCGCCGCCGGTGGGCGGGCTCTCGTCCTATCTCGCGCGTCTCGTCTCCTCGGGCAAATTCCTGGGCCTGCGCGAACTGGCGCGCCGTTTCGCCGCCAAGCTGCCGCGTCCGCTCCAGGTTGCCGCCAAGAAGACCGACGAATTCGCGCGCGGCATGGCGATGGGCGGCACCTTGTTCGAGGAACTGGGCTTCTACTACGTCGGCCCGCTTGACGGGCATGACCTCGAATCGCTCATCCCCGTGCTCGAGAACGTGCGCGACGCGGCCAAGGGCCCGATCCTGCTCCACGTCGTCACGCAAAAGGGCAAGGGTTACGAACCCGCCGAACAAGCCGCCGACAAGTACCACGGCGTGCAGAAGTTCAACGTCGTCACCGGCGAACAGAGCAAGGCCCCCGCCGGCCCGCCGAGCTATACCAGCGTCTTCGCCAAGGCATTGCTGGCCGAGGCCGAGCAGGACGCGCGCATCTGCGCGATCACCGCCGCGATGCCTGCCGGGACCGGGCTCGACAAGTTTGCCGCGGCCTTCCCCCAGCGCAGCTTCGACGTCGGCATCGCCGAGCAGCACGCGGTGACCTTTGCGGCCGGTCTCGCGGCCGAGGGCATGCGCCCGTTCTGCGCCATCTATTCCACCTTCCTCCAGCGCGCCTTCGACCAGGTCGTCCACGACGTGGCGATCCAGAACCTGCCGGTGCGCTTCGCGATCGACCGCGCCGGGCTGGTCGGTGCCGATGGTGCGACCCACGCCGGCTCGTTCGACGTGACCTACCTGGCAACACTCCCCAACATGGTCGTCATGGCCGCCGCCGACGAGGCGGAACTGGTCCACATGACCCACACCGCCGCCCAGTATGACGAGGGCCCCATCGCCTTTCGCTACCCGCGCGGCAATGGCGTGGGCGTCGCGCTTCCCGAGACCCCGCTGCGCCTCGAGATCGGCAAGGGCCGGATCGTGCGCGGCTCCGACAAGGGCGGCAAGGTCGCGATCCTCTCGCTCGGCACCCGCCTTGGCGAGGCGCTCAAGGCCGCCGACACGCTCGAGGCCAAGGGCCTGCCCACGACCGTCGCCGACATGCGCTTTGCCAAGCCGCTCGACAGCGATCTCATCCGCCGCCTGATGCTCAGCCACGAAGTGGTCATCACCGTGGAAGAAGGATCGATCGGGGGTCTGGGCGCCCACGTCCTTACGATGGCGAGCGACGAAGGCCTGACCGACGCCGGGCTCAAGATCCGCACCATGCGCCTGCCCGATGTGTTCCAGGACCAGGACAAGCCCGAGAACCAATACGACCAGGCTGGGCTCAACGCGCCGCAGATCGTCGACACCGTTCTTTCTGCGCTGCGCCACAACAGCCAGGGCGTGAGCGAAGCACGCGCCTGACCCGCTCGGGACAGGCAAAAGCCTGAGCCCGACGCGCCAGAACGTGCTTCGATCGCGCCTCTCCCCGGCAAGGCGTCAAGGGGCGGCCCGCATCCCTGTCGCCGAAATGACGATGCGATCCGGATTTCCGCCCAGCGCCTGCGCGAGGTAACGCCGCCCCGCGTCGCGAAGGTGAGCCTGCGCCGCCGCATCCGGCGCCCTCTCCAAGCCGATGCGCACGGTCACCAGATAGGTGCCGAGGATCGCCGCCTGTTCGTAGTAGGCCTGGCGTTCGGCCTCGCTCATCGCCGCCAGCGCCGTCTCAGCGGCAAGGGGGCCGCGCAATTGGCGCGCCAGCGCCGGAAAGGCGGCATCGGGCAAGGTTTCTTCGTGGTAGGCCTGGTAACTCCCCACCAGGAGGGCCGCGGTAGCCCCGGCAAGGTCGTTCGTCGGCAAGGCGAACTGGCGCTCGATCCGACGATAGGTCACCAGCATCTCGCCAAACAGGGACTCGGCCTGCGACCGGTCCGGCGCGGGAACCGTGGCGGCCAGCCGCGCGGGCATCACCGGCGGTGCGCCCCCCCGGAAAGTGAGGGCGCTTCCCGCGTCCGGCTTGGGCTCACCCGAGCGAGAGGGCGGGGCCGACCTGGGCCTTGCTCGGGAAGGCCCCTTCTTCAAGGCCTGATTGGACAGGAACGAATCGTTCAGAAACGAGGACATCGGCAGCATGTTCGGCTCAGGCACATAGAACTGCGCATGCCCCGGCGCGCACAGCAACAGCGCACCTGCCGCAAGCCCCCGCAAAACGGCGCGCCGCGCACGCTCCGGCGTGGACCGGACCTGTCGAAAAGCGATCATGCCGACTCTCCTCCGCAGTCAGCCTCGTCCAAAGGCGACCAACTGCAAGCGACAATCGGCAAGGCGGGCGCGAGGGACGACGAACCCGCCGCCCCTCGCGCCCACACGTCCTTACCAGGAGTAGGCCTTGGGCAAGTAGGTGCGGTCGAGGTCCTTGTACCTCTCGCGCAGGCGCGCCTGGTGGCTGTCGAAGGGCTGCTTGACGCCATCGATCCAGACCGAGACCGGCGCGGAGGACAGCTCGAGCGGATCGCCGTCCCACAGCACCACGTCGCCCACCGCGCCCGGCGCCAGAATCCCTTCCTTGCCGCCCACGCCGCTGATCTCGGCGGGGATCGAGGTGATCGCCGCGAAGGCCTGCGCCCAGGTCAGCCCGGTGGCGCCGGGGATCCTGGTCAGCGCAACGAGGTTGCCCGCCTGCTCGGTCGCCCAGCGAGGCTGGTTGTCGCCGCTGAACATGCCGATGGCGACCTTGACGCCGGCCTGGACCATGCGGCCCGTGTTCGACTGGGTCGAGCCCAGCGCCTCGAACTGCTCGGGCAGGTCGCGCAGCGGCATGGTGATCACCGGCACGCCCGCCGCCGCAATCTCGCGCGCGACCAGCCAGCCTTCGGTGGCGCCCACGAGTACCAGTTTCAGCGCGGGAAACTCGCTCTTGAGCGCGAGCACGGCGCGAATGTCCGAGGCCCGCTCGGCCTTGACGTAGAGCGGCTGCTCGCCCTTCACCACGGGCACCAGCGCGGCCGCATCGGCGTGGGTGAGCATGGCATCGGATGCCCGATCCGCCCCCGCAGACGCGCTCGCCAGCGCCTTGGCCTCGCGCAGCGCGTTGTGGAGCACGACGCTGGCGGCGACGCGGCTGCCCCCGGCAAGACGCGCGCCGCTCTCGCCCAGCACGACAAGCTGGAACGCACGCGGTGCATCGACGATTTTCGCGTCATGGCCCAGGTCGATCAGCGCGCCCTGCCCGGCAAAGATCGACTTGCCTGGCGCGGGGGTCACGCTGGCACGGGTCACCCCGCCCTCGCGGCTGACCGCGATGTGCTCGTTCGCCGGGTTGAGCGCGGGCACTACGTCGAGGCTGGCGTTGAACGGGCTGTCGTCGGCTTCGGTATCGTTGCTGTCGCTGACCGCCTGGACATCCCACAGGCCAAGGTCGGTGAAGGCGGCGAAGAGGCCAGGCGTCACCCACTTGCCGGTGCCGTCGACGGTTTCGAGGCCTGCCGGAACGGCGATCCCGACACCGGCTGCAACGACCTTGCCGCCTTGAACGAGCACGGTCGCCCCCTCGACCGGCGCGCTGCCGTCGCCCTTGGCGAGCGTGGCGTTGGTGATCGCGAGGTCCTGCGCCGAGACGGCGAGCGGCGCGGCGAGCGCGGCCAGAGCCGTCGCGAGCGAGAGAATGCGCTTCACTTCACGTCTCCTTCACCGGGCTGGCCGAGCTCGAAATCGCTGACCGGGTGCATCTTGGGATTGTCCGCGTCATACAGCATCGCGCCGTCGATCCAGACCTTCTCGGGGCGGGTATAGACCGAAAGCGGGTTGCCGTTCCACAGCACCACGTCGGCCATCTTGCCTTCCTCCAGGCTGCCGGTCTTGTCGGCAACGCCCGCCGTCTTGGCCGCATTGTAGGTGAACCACGAGACGACCTCAGCATCCGGAATGTCGATCCCCATGCGACGACCCGCGGCCTGCGCCTTGGCGGCGGCCTGGTTGAGCCGCTGGATGCCGTTGGGATCGTCCGAGTGGATGACGACGCAGGCACCCTGCTTGGCGATCAGCGCGGCGTTCTCGGGAATGCCGTCGTAGGCTTCCATCTTGAAGCCGTACCAGTCGGCCCAGACGGCTGCGCAGACGTCCGCCTCGCGCAGCATGTCGGCGATCTTGTAGGCTTCGACCGCGTGGTGGAAGGCGGTGACCTTGTAGCCTGCTTCCTTGGCCATATCGAGCACGAGCGCCATTTCCTCGGCGCGGTAGCAGTGGTTCTGGACGAGGATCTCGCCCTTCAGCACGCCCTCGAGAGTCTCGTTGCCGAGGTCGCGCTCGGAATGGTCGCCCTCCATGTAGGCCTTCGCGTCGATCCAGGTCTGGCGGTTGACCGCAAAGTTGCCCATGCGGGTGGACGGCTTCATGCCGCGCGAGCCGTAGACGCGCTTGGGGTTCTCGCCGCAGGCCATCTTGAGCGAATAGGGCGCGCCCGGGAACTTCATCTGCTGGACGGTGATCGCCGGCACGTTCTTGAGCAGGACCGAACGCCCGCCCATGAGGTTGGCCGAACCGGGCAGGATCAGGAGCGAGGTGACGCCGCCGTTGACGAGCGCGCGGCTGAAACCGGGATCCTGCGGCCAGACCGAATGCTCGGCCCAGACGTCGGGCGTGGTCGGGCTGGTCGCCTCGTTGCCGTCCGAATTGGCATCGACGCCGGGCGAGGCGTAGTCGCCCAGGTGCGAGTGCGCGTCGACGACGCCCGGCGTCACGAACTTGCCGGTGGCATCGATGCGGTCGTAGCCCTCCGGAATCGCGAGGTCCCCGCCGCCGATTGCGACGACCTTGCCTTGCGCGAAGAGCACCGTGCCATTGTCGATGCGCTGCCCGCGCCCGTCGAAGACGGTGGCGCCCACCAGCGCGGTGGGTCGGCCCGGATAGGGCTTGTAGGTCGAGGCGTAAGGCACCTCGGTGGAGGCGCTTTGTGCCTTGTCCTTCTTCTTGGCCTGCGCCTGCGGCGCAAGGGTGAGCGCGAGGGCCAGCGCGACTGCGCTGCCCCAACGCCCGATCTCAGGCGATATCCTCATGTTGTCTGGCCCCTGTTTGCATGGAAAACCGGCCCGGTCATCGAGGACCGGGCCGGTGGAATTCGATCAGTTCGGCTTGAGTTCGGGATGGACCCCCGCCTCGAGCGCCTCGAGCCCGGCTTCGTCACCGCCGGAAAGCGCGTCGTTGTCGCGCAGCGTGTCGAGGTGCATCAGCCAGCGCACCGCCGGGCTCAGCACCATGACCACGACGCCGATGCCCACCGCGTACCAGCCCACGGTCGAGTAGACGCCGAGCACCAGCTCCTTGCCCGCTTCGGCCCCTTCGAGGCCTTCGCCGCCCGCGGCCTGCGAGATCAGGCCCGCCGCGAAGTTGCCCGTCGCCGAGGCGAAGAACCAGGTGCCCATGATCAGCGAGGCCATGTGCGCGGGCGCCAGGCGGTTCATCGCCGAAAGGCCCACCGGCGAAAGGCACAGCTCGCCGGTCGTGTGCAGCAGGTAGATGAGGAAGATGAAGACGACCGGAACCGCGCTCTCCATGCCGACCGCCTGCGCGCCCCAGACGAGGACGAGGAAGCCGAGGCCGACCTGGACGACGCCGAGACCGAACTTGAGCGGGGCCGAGGGCTCGAACCCGCGCTTGCCCAGCAGCGTCCACAGCCCCGCAAAGAGCGGCGCGAGCAGGAAGATGTAGGCCGCGTTGAGCGACTGGAACATCGAGGCGGGGACTTCCCAGCCGAAGATGTGGCGGTCGACGTCGCGATCGGTGAACAGCGAAAGCGAATTGCCCGCCTGCTCGAACAGCGCCCAGAACACGATCGAGACGAAGATCAGGAACAGAGCGGCGAGGATTCGATCGCGGTCATGCCCGGGCAGCTTGATCACCGAATAGAGCACCACGCCCAGCACCAGTACGGCGCCGAAGATGCCCAGCAGCGTGCCGACCACGGCCTGGTTCTGCACCAGCCACCAGCACGCCAGCACCGCGATCAGGCCCACGCCGTAGAGCGTCCATTCGAAGCCCCTGGAAAGCGGCTTGGGCGCCTCGCCCCGACCCATCAGAAGCGGCTTGAAGATGACGAAGACGACGAGGCCGAGCAGCATGCCGAAGCCCGCCGCGCCAAAACCGTAGGACCAGCCGTAGACCTCGCCCAGGTACCCGCACAAAAGCGAACCGAGGAAGGCGCCCAGATTGATGCCCATGTAGAAGATCGTGTAGGCCGGGTCGCGCCGGGTGTCGGTGCGCGGGTAGAGCTGGCCGACGATCACCGAGATATTCGCCTTGAGGAAGCCCGAGCCCACGATGATGAAGGCAAGCGCCAGCCAGAACACGTTGAGGCTCGCCGCATCCTGTCCACCGGCCCCTTCGAAGCCCATCAGGAAGTGCCCGAATGTCAGCAGCACCGCGCCATAGGCCACCGCCTTGCGCTGCCCGAGATAACGGTCCGCCAGATAGCCGCCGAGCACCGGGGTGATGTAGACCAGCGCGGTGTAGGCGCCGTAGATGACCCCCGCCTCGCCGTCCGAGAACAGCCAGTGCTTGGTCAGGTAGAAGATGAGCAGCGCGCGCATGCCGTAGTAGGAGAAACGCTCCCACATCTCGGCGAAGAACAGGACGAAGAGGCCTTTCGGGTGCCCCAATATGGTGCCGCGGGCATCCCCGCTTTCGGCATAATGTGTCGCCATCGACCCCGGTTTTCCCTTATATGATCGTGTTGCCGGGCCCAACTCGCCGCACACACGAGGGCGCGGGCCGCATAATGGCCGAGAGCCTAGCGCCAAAACCCCCGTTGTGAAGAGGCTCGTTGCGCGGGGTTGAGGCAGGATGGCGCGTCTAAGCTGCAATTCTTGCAAGAATGAGACAGCTTGCGCTTAACCGTTGCGTCGTGAGCCATCTGATGTCATTTTCCCTTTCCGCACGGTCGCTTGAACACGCAATTTTATGATTCGACGCCGGTCGGAATTTTTTTCGGCCGTTTGTGAAACCGGCCTCGGGAATCCGCTATGATCGGACCCGGTGGGATTGGGGGATGCGATGATCAGATCCGAACTGCTGCAGGCGCTCGCCAAAGAAAATCCGGAACTGCGGATTGAAGATGTGGAAAGCGCGCTCGACACCTTCTTCGACGAAATCGGCCAGCGCCTGGCCGACGGCGGTCGCGTGGAACTGCGTGGTTTCGGCGCCTTCTCGACCCGCCACCGCGAAAGCCGCGTGGGCCGCAACCCGCGCACCGGCGAAAGTGTCGACGTGCCCGAGAAGCGCGTACCCTATTTCAAGCCCGGCAAGGAAATGCGCGCGCGCCTCAACGTCACCTGAAGCGCCTGGGTGTTTTTACGCCCGCGGGCCGCGAGATCCGCGTTGCCCCCGGCCGCGCGATCTGCCAGATCGCACGCGAGCTCATCGGGCGCCTCGCACCGGGGGGCTCGCCAATGGTGCGCGGGCGTGGCGGAATGGTAGACGCCGGGGACTTAAAATCCCCTGATCCTTGATCGTGCGGGTTCGAGTCCCGCCGCCCGCACCAGACGCCTTTTCCAGCCGTCAATCCAGTGGCAGGGCCGTCTTGTAGACCACCGGACGCAGCGCGAAGCTGGTGGTCACTTGCGCGACACCCGCGATCGGGGTCAGGCGATAGCGCAGGAAATCCTCGAACTCGGCGAGCGAGCGCACGAGCACGCGCAGCTGGTAGTCCGCCTCGCCCGTCATCAGGTAGCATTCCATGACCTCGGGAATCGCCGCGATCGCGCCCTCGAAGCGCGCCAGGTGCCGGTCGTCCTGCCGGTCGAGGCGCACCCGCACGAAGGCCGTCACCCCCAGCCCCACCGCATCGGGATCGACCAGCGCGACATAGCCCGAGATCACGCCCTCCTCCTCGAGCTGGCGCAGCCGCCGCAGGCACGGGCTCGGCGAAAGCCCCACGCGTTCGGAGAGCTGCTGGTTGGTCATGCGCCCGTCGGACTGGAGCTCGTCCAGGATACGCCGATTCAGCCCATCGATCTCGATCATTGGCACATTCCACTCAAATTGGCGTGATAACCATCCAATCCTGCCAATCGATAGCCCAATCATGGGCATCTTCGCAAGGACATGCCCGCGCGCACCGACGTATCCTGAGCTTCATGGACACACCCGGCGCCCCGCTCGCATCGACACCGCCCGCCCTCCCGCGCGAGGAGCGCGTGGCCCTGCTCGAACAGCTCGAGACCCGGCTGCGCTGGCTGTCCTCCTGGACGATCCACAACGCCAACAACCTGCGTCCCAAGCGCGACGGGCTGAAGGTGGGCGGGCACCAGGCGAGCTGCTCCTCGATGACCGCGATCATGGCCGCGCTCTACTTCCACGCGCTGCGCCCGCAGGACAAGGTCGCGGTCAAGCCGCACGCGGGGCCCGTGCTCCACGCGATCCACTACCTGCTCGGCGAACAGAGCCGCGAGAAGCTCGAACGCTTCCGAGGCCTGGGCGGCGTGCAGAGCTATCCCAGCCGGACCAAGGACGCGATCCCCGTCGACTTCTCGACCGGCTCGGTGGGCCTGGGCGTCGCGGTCACCGCCTTCTCCAGCCTGGTACAGGACTACCTCGTCGCCCACGGCAAGCTCGCCGAGAACGAGACGGGACGGATGATCGCGCTGATGGGCGATGCCGAACTTGACGAGGGCAACATCTACGAATGCCTGATCGAGGGCTACAAGCACGACCTCAGGAACTGCTGGTGGATCGTCGACTACAACCGCCAGTCGCTCGACGCGACGACCGCGGACCGCATGTTCCGCCGCTTCGACGACATCTTCGAGACCTGTGGCTGGCGCGTCGTCACGCTCAAGCACGGCAAGCTGCAGCGCGCGACGTTCGCCAGGCGCGGCGGCAAGGCCATCGCCGAGTGGATCGAGAACTGCCCCAACGCCGACTTCGCGGTGCTCACCTACAAGGGCGGCGCGGCCTGGCGCGAACGGCTCGAAGCCGACCTTGCGGGCAACGCCGCCGCGCTCAAGATCCTCGCCAGCTTCGACGACGAGGGCCTGGCCGGGCTCATGACCAATCTCGGCGGCCACTGCCTCGAGACCCTGACCGAAGCCTTCGACGCCTGCCAGGACGATCGCCCCACGCTGTTCATCGCCTATACCGTCAAGGGCTACGGCCTGCCACTGGCGGGCCACAAGGACAACCATTCGGGCATGATGAACGGGGCCCAGATCGCGCAACTGCGCGAGGGCCTGGGCATCGCCGAGGGTGAGGAGTGGGAGCCCTGGGGCGGTCTTGGCGACAACGCCGCAGCCCGCCTCGCGCGCTTCGTCGCGGACAGCCCGATCGCGCGCAAGCCGCGCGAACAGGCCGCCCCCACGATAGCCGTTCCGGCGGCCTTCGCGGTGCCCGCCGAATCCGAAATCTCCACCCAGGCCGCCTTCGGCAAGGTCCTCCACGACCTCGCCAAGTCGGACAGCGAGCTGGCCGACCGCATCGTCACCACCGCGCCCGACGTGACCCAGACCACCAATCTCGGCGCCTTCGTCAACCAGCGCGGGCTGTTCCGCCGCCAGGAGCTGGCCGACGTGTTCCAACAGGCGAAGATCCCCTCCGCGCAGAAGTGGAGCGCGCACGAGGCGGGCCAGCACATCGAACTGGGCATCGCCGAGAGCAATTTCTTCCTGCTGCTCGCCTCGCTCGGCCTGGCCGCACCGCACTTCGGCACGCGATTGCTACCGGTGGGCACCGTTTACGATCCCTTCATCGCGCGCGGGCTCGATGCGCTCAACTACGGCTGCTATCAGGATGCGCGGTTCCTGCTGGTCGGCACGCCTTCGGGCCTGACGCTGGCCGCCGAAGGCGGCGCGCACCAATCGATCAACACCCCGCTGATCGGCATGGGCCAGCCCGGCCTCACCGCCTACGAGCCCGCCTTCGCCGACGAAGTCGCGCTGTTCCTGCACCACGCCTTCGAGGTGATGCAGGCGCCCGAGGGCAGCTCGGTCTACCTGCGCCTTTCCACGCGCCCGGTGAAGCAGGTCGCCCGCCGCGACGAAAGCTGGCAGGCCGACGCGATCAAGGGCGCCTACTGGCTGCGCGCGCCCGCGCCCGGGGCAGAGGCCGCCATCGTCTGTTCGGGCACGGTCACGCCCGAAGCGCTCGAGGCCTGGGAAGCGCTCGTCGAGGACCTGCCCGGCCTCGGCCTGCTCAACGTGACTTCGGCCGACCTCCTTCACCGCGACTGGTCACAGGCGCGCGCCGGACGCTGGAACGGCACGGCGGCGCAGGGCTGCCACGCCGAGGCGCTGCTGGGACAGCTGGCCCCCACCGCCGGCCTCGTGACCGTGCTCGACGGGTCGCCCGGCGCGCTGTCGTGGCTGGGCGGCGTGCGCGGCCAGCGGGTGAGCCCGCTCGGCACCGACCGCTTCGGCCAGACCGGCGACCTGCCCGACCTCTACCGCGCCTACCGCCTCGATGCCGAGGCCATCGTCGAGGCCATGGCCGAGCTGTTCCTCTGACCGCGACCACGGGATTTTCACCAGGCCCTGCGCGCGTCGTTCGCTAACCCTTCCCTGCCAAGAATCGGCCATCCCCGATGGTTAATAGGCTGGAAGGTGGTTCCCATATGGTCCAGGCGCTGTTTCCCCGTTCTTCCGGTTTCGGGCGGCGCGAGCCGCGCGAACATGTCGAGATGCTGGCCCGGTTCCGCCACAACATTGCCTCGAGCACGGTGATGCTCAAGGACCTCACCCGCTATGGAGCGCGGATCGAGGGCGTGGGTGGGCTCGAAGCCGACGAAGCGGTCAGCCTCGCGCTCCCCGGTCGGCGCCCCGCGCTCGCCTTCGTGGCCTGGGCCAACGCGCATTGCGCCGGCCTGGAATTCGCCGACCCGCTCGACGCCTATGTCTACAAGGAGCTCGTCACGCGCTACGCGCGCCCCGAAGAGGCCCCTTGAAGCGTCCGGCGGACGCCTCAGGCGACAACCGGTTCGAGCACCTGCAAGGTGCCCGCATCGGCATCGAGGCGCACCTCGCAGCCGACCGGCACGCTCGCCTGCGCGGCGATGTGGCCGATCGAAAGTCCCTGGAAGGCCGGGATGCCGAGCCGGCCGAACTGCTGATCGAGCACCTCGTAGAGCGTGAAGTTCGAATAGCCCCCGTCGGGGTTGTGGCAGCCGGTGCACTGGCCGAAAACCACGCCTGCCAGCGAGCCGAGCACGCCCGCGAGCGCAAGCTGCGTCAGCATGCGGTCGATGCGGTATTCCGATTCGTTGGTGTCCTCCAGGAACAGCACGCAGCCGCGCATGTCGGGCAGGTAGGGCGTGCCGACGAGCGCCGAGAGCACGCTGAGATTGCCGCCGACGAGCCGCCCTTGCGCGATTCCGCCCGCGAAGGTGCGCGCGGCGCGCCGTCCTCCGCCCAGGTTCGCGCCACTATAGCCTTCGACCGCGAGGGTGGGCATGGCTCCCTCGAAGGCGAGGGCATGGAAGCTCTCCCAGGCGGCCGGCGGCCAGCTTGCCGCCGCGTTGGGGCCGTGGACGCTGGGCGCGCAGTGGTTCGCGGCGAGCGCGAGGTGAAGCGCGGTGTTGTCGCTGAAACCACAGAACAGCTTGGGATCGCGGCGCAGCGCCGCGTAGTCGAGCCGGGGCAGGATCCGCGCGGTGCCCCAGCCGCCACGCACCGCCATCACCGCGCGGACCTTCGGGTCGCGCCAGGTCTGCATGAAGGCTCCGGCACGCGCCGCATCGTCGCCGGCAAGGTAGCCGTCGCGCAGCGTCAGGTTGGGGGCGAAGCGGGGCTCGAGCCCCATCGCGCGCACCGCCTCGGCGATTTCCTCGAGCCCGAAGCGATCGCCGATGAAGCCCGCCAGCGCCACCAGTCCGAGACCATCGCCGGTCCTCAGACGCGGCGCGCGCAGCCTTTGTCCGGCCGAAGCGTTGGAGGAGGCGCGATCACTCCCAAGCAGCGGAAAGGCCGACATGGCCCCCGCCGCCGCGGTGACCAGCGCGGCCGATTTAAAGCCCGATTTCAAGGCGTGACGTCGTGACAGCATGGCGCGGGACCCTAACCGCGCACGTGCCTCCCGTCTCGCCAAATCACTCGACGCACGGGGTTTGTGCGTCCATGGATAAGCGAATGACCGAAGACGAAAAGAAACTCACCGACCGCCGCTTCTACAAGGCCGAACAGGAAGCCGGCTTCGCCGACGAACAGAAGGGCACGCTGCAGACGCAGAACCCCTCCTACAAGCTGGCCTTCCAGGACACCGACTTCCTGCTGCGCGACGAACTGCGCCCGGTGCGCTTCCAGCTCGAGCTGCTCAAGCCCGAGATGCTGCTGGAAGAGGCCAATATCGGCTCCACCCTCGTGATGTACGGCTCGGCGCGCATTCCCTCGCCCGAGAAATGCGAGGGCGTGCTCGCCCGTGCCACCACCGAGGACGAGAAGAAGATCGCCGAGCGGCTCGTCGCCAAGGCGAAGTACTACGAGGAAGCGCGCGAGCTCGCCCGCATCGCCAGCCAGTGCGGCCTCGTCGAGAAGGGCATGCGCCAGTTCGTGGTCTGCTCGGGCGGTGGCCCCTCGATCATGGAGGCGGCCAACCGCGGCGCGCACGAAGTCGGCGCCGAATCGCTCGGCCTCAACATCGTCCTGCCCCACGAGCAGGCGCCCAACCCCTACGTCACGCCGCGCCTCTCGTTCCAGTTCCACTACTTCGCGCTGAGGAAGATGCACTTCCTGCTGCGCGCACGTGCGGTGGCGGTGTTCCCGGGCGGCTTCGGCACGCTCGACGAGATGCTCGAACTGCTCACCCTCATCCAGACCGGCAAGATGAAGCCGATCCCGGTGCTGCTGTTCGGGCGCGCGTTCTGGGAGCGGGTGATCAATTTCGAAGCGCTCGCCGAGGAAGGGGTGATCAACCGCCGCGACCTCGAACTGATCACCTGGTGCGAGACCGCCGATGATGCGTGGAAGGCGATCCAGGCCTTCTACGACCTCGACTGCGGCTTCCCGTACTGACGCATCGCCAAGGCACCGAGATGCTCACGCATCGCGCCTTGGTCTCAACGCACCGCCTGATGGCCCATCGGGCCGTGCCCGGCTCCGAAGCCGGGCGCGGCCCGAAGCGCCTTGCGCACGAAGGCGCGCGCTTCGTCGACCGCGGCAAGCAAAGGCATCCCGCCGCCCAGGAACGTGGCGATCGCGCTCGACAGTGTGCAGCCCGTGCCGTGCGTGTGGCGCGTGACGATGCGTGGGGCCTGCCAGAGCTGCTCGGGATTGCCGGGTACGACAAGGCGATCGACCACCTCGTCGCCTTCGGCATCCCCGCCCTTGGCGAGATAGGCGATGCCCAGCTCCGCCAGGGCCGCGTCGCCGCCAAGCGCGAGAAGTTCGGGCACATTGGGCGTGGTCAGCGTGGCCAGCGCCATCATCCGCTCGAAGGCGGCGATGGTCTCGGCATCGGCCAGCACCGAGCCGCTGGTCGCGATCATCACCGGATCGAACACCACCGGCACCTCCAGCCGCTCGAGGCGGTCCGCGACCGCATGGGCGATGGCCGCCGAGCCGAGCATGCCGATCTTGACCGCGTCGACGCCGATGTCCGCGATGCAGGCGTCGATCTGCGCCATCACCATCTCGCTCGAGAGCGCGGCCACCTGGCTCACCCCGCAGGTGTTCTGCGCAGTGATCGCGGTCAGCGCGGTCATCGCGAAACCGCCCAGCATCGTGATCGTCTTGATGTCGGCCTGTATCCCCGCTCCGCCCGAGCTGTCCGAGCCGGCGATCGAGAGAATGCGTGCAGGTGTGGTCATGCCAGAGCGCTAGACGTCCGTCCTGCTCCGGGCAAGGTGCCGCGTGGCCCCCGCCTTTCGCGCCACAGCGCGATCAGCGCGAGCGAGAGGCCGGCAACGCCTGCGCCCAGGATCAGGTCGATCAGGTAATGCGTGCCCTCGACCGGGGTCACCAGCAGCATGGCAAGGTCGATGGCCACCAGCGGAAGCGCGACGCGCCAGGCCTGCCGCGCCGAGAAGGCGATCAGGAGGACGCCCGCCGCCGCGTGGAAGCTGGGCGCCGAGACCAGCCCGACGAGCTGGCCGGGGTCGACGGCGTGGAAGGCGTGGCCGCGCAACTGCGGGATCACCTGGGGCTGCCACAGGTCGCTGACCGGAAGATAGGGGATGGAACCGTGCCACAGATAGGCGAACGGCCCGACCGCGGGCATGAAGTAGAAGGCCGCCAGCGTGATCGTCGCCGAAAGCCAGACCGCCGCGAGGAAATCGTGCGCCTCGCGCCGCTGGCCAGTCCAGGCCAGCCAGCCGAGCAGCAGGCCGGGCGAGACATAGATCATCGCGTAGGCGCCCCGGCTGAGCGGCTGCAACCAGGGATGGCTGGCGACGAACAGGTACCAGTCGAGCCAGTGGAAATGCAGCGCCGCGTCCGCCGCCTGCAGCCGGGCGTCCGAGAACCCGTGGCTGAGCGCGGCGACCGGGTAGCTGGCGATGGCGCCGACCAGCGAGATCGCCATGAACAGGCCCGCGTATTCGGCAAGGTCCGCCAGCGCGCGCAAGACCGGCCGCGCGCGCCAGCCCGGACGGCGGCCCGAAACGTGGATCACCGCGAGCACGAGCAGGATCGCCGCGTAGCGCAGCGACCCCGGCGAGAGGATCGCGAGTTCGAGATCCGCCGCGCGCATCAGCACCGCCAGCACCAGGGCCCCGCCCGCGAGCAGCCCGAGCAGCGCGCGCGAGGGGATCATGGCATCGTGGGACCGGGCAATCGCGGGCTCCTGCGCAGCGCCGAGCGTGTCGGGCGCGATCTCGGAGTATTCGGCAGCGGGCATGCAAGACCTCGTACGGGGAGCGTCCCCGTCGCCTAGAACGGCAAAGCTGAACGCCAGCCGACCGAGCGATCGCAACCGGCGCAAGAAAGGGTGTGGGGGAAGGAACCGTCCCGCGGCAGTTGGGAGGTGCGAGCGTCAGCCCTTGAAGCGGCGCACTTTCGAAGGCGGCGCGGCGTCGTGGTGCTTCTTGGCGCGGGTCGGGCGATCGGTCAGTTCGCCCCCGCACGTGGGGCACATGTCGTCGAGGTCCTCGGCGCAGCCGGCACAATAGGTGCACTCGAACGAGCAGATGAAGGCGCCGGGCGCCTCGGCGGGCAGATCGGCGCCGCAGCGCTCGCAATCGGGACGCATTTCCAGGGGCATCAGGCGGCCGCCTCCTCGACGGCGTGGCAGATCGAGGCCACCGCGGCCTCGACCTTGTCGGCGTTGTCGCCCTCGGCCATCACGCGGATGACCGGTTCGGTGCCCGAGGGACGGATGACGAGCCGGCCCTCACCGCGCAGCGAGGCCTCGGCCTCGGCGATCGCGGCCTGCACGCTGGTGGCCTCGAGCGGCTTGCCGCCCGCGAAGCGCACGTTGCGCAAAAGCTGGGGGACAGGATCGAACAGATGCAGCACCTCGCTCGCGCGCTTGCCCGACTGGACCAGTGCGGCCAGCACCTGCAGGGCCGCCACGGTACCGTCACCGGTGGTCGCGTGATCGAGCAGGATCATGTGGCCCGACTGTTCGCCGCCCACGTTGAAGCCGCCCGACTTCATCCGCTCGAGCACGTGGCGATCGCCCACCGCGGTGCGCTCGAGCGTCAGCTCGAGGCCGCTGAGATAGCGTTCGAGCCCGAGGTTGGACATCACCGTCGCCACCACGCCGCCGCCCTTGAGCTTGCCGCGCGCGGCCATCTGCGTGCCGAGCAGCGCCATGATCTGGTCGCCGTCGACGACCTTGCCGTTCTCGTCGACCACGATCAGGCGGTCGGCGTCGCCGTCGAGCGCGATGCCGATGTCGCAACCGGCGGAGACGACCGTCTCCTGGAGGAGTTCGGGATGGGTCGAGCCGCAGCCCTTGTTGATGTTCTGGCCGTTGGGGGTCACGCCCGCCGCGACGATCTCGGCGCCCAGCTCCCAGAACGCGGAAGGGGCAACCTGGTAGGCCGCGCCATTGGCGCAGTCGATCGCGATCTTGAGCCCGTCGAGCCGCACCGAGGCGGGCAGCGAGGCCTTGACCGCGTGGATGTAGCGCCCGCGCGCGTCATCGATGCGTCGCGCCCGGCCAATCTCAGCGCTCGCCGCCAGGGCGAGCTCCTCGCCCAGCATGCGCTCGATGGCCAGTTCGTCGGCGTCGGACAGCTTGAAGCCGTCGGGCCCGAAGAGCTTGATGCCGTTGTCCTCGTAAGGGTTGTGGCTGGCCGAGATCATCACGCCGACGTCGGCGCGCAGCTCGCGCGTCAAGAGCGCAACGGCGGGCGTCGGCATCGGCCCGAGCAGGATCACGTCCATCCCCACGCTGGTGAAACCGGCGGTCATCGCGTTCTCGAGCATGTAACCCGAAAGCCGCGTGTCCTTGCCGATCACCACGCGGTGGCGATGGCTGCCGCGCTGGAACAGCGTGCCCGCCGCCTGGCCGACCTTCATCGCCATCGCCGCGGTCATCGCGCCCTGGTTGGTGCGGCCGCGGATCCCGTCGGTCCCGAAGAATTTCCTGCTCATGCTCATCCGTTAGCCAGGCCCACGCTCTGGAGTTGTCCCCTGCTCGTCAATTGCTATGTCGCGCCGCGCTGGTAAAGTCACCCCCCTCGTCCCGCGTGCCCCCGACTTTGCCGGGGGACCTGTCGTCCCGCCGCCACACGTGCCCCTTCTTCAAGGACCTTCATGACCGACGCCTCCAGCGCCAGCCGCATGCCCGAAATCCGCGTTCCGGGCCTGCTCACCCTGGGAGGACTGATCGCCGGGCTCGTCCTGGGCGCGCTGCTTCAGGGCACCTCCGCGCTCGCGGCCATCCTGCCCGTCACCCAGCCGCTGGGCGACCTGTGGCTCAACGCCCTCAAGATGACGATCCTTCCGCTGGTTTCGGGCCTGCTCTACACCGGCATCGTCGAGACCGCCGCAGCGGCCAGCGCGGGCGCGCTGGCACGGCGCACGCTGGGCCTCATCATCGCGGTCCTGGCGATGAGCGCAGTGCTGGGCGGCGTGCTCATGCCGTTGCTGCTTCACCTCTTCCCCGCACAGGGCCTGGGCCTCGCGCCCAGCGGCCCGCAGGCGCCCGCGACGATCCCCGGTTTCGCCGACTTCCTCGGTTCGCTCGTCCCCGTCAATGTCCTGAGCGCGGCCGCCGAGGACGCGATGCTCCCCGTGATCGTGTTCATCGCGCTCTTCGCGGCGGCCAGCACGCGCCTTGCCGAAGAGCCCCGCCGCCAGCTCGCGCTGCTCTTCGAGGGCCTGGCCGGCGCGATGATCGTGGTCATCGGATGGGTGCTCGCGCTGGCCCCGCTTGGCGTCTTCGCGCTCGGCCTCGGTCTTGCCGCACACACCGGCGCGGCGGCGATCGGCACCCTTGGCCACTATATCCTGCTGGTTTCCTCGCTCGGGCTGTGCTTCCTGCTCCTGGGCTACCCGCTGGGCGTGCTCGGCGGGCGCAAGCGCCTGGGCGCCTTCGCCCGCGCGGTGCTGCCCGCGCAAGTCGTCGCGATCTCCACCCAGTCCTCGCTCGCCAGCCTGCCCGCCATGCTGAGCGCGACGCGCGCGCTGCGCATCCCGGCGACGAGCGGCGAGTTCGTGCTGCCGCTCGCGGTCACGCTGTTTCGCTCGACCGGCCCCGCGATGAACATGGGCGTCGCCATCTACGCCGCGCACCTTGCCGGCTATCCCCTCAGTTCCGGCGCGATCACGGCGGGCGTGCTGGTGGCCTTCCTCACCACCTTCGGCGCGGTCTCGCTGCCCGGCACGATCAGCTTCGTCGCCTCGATCGGTCCGATCGTCGCGGCGATGGGCGCCCCGCTCTGGCCGCTTGGCATCCTCGTCGCGGTCGAGATGCTCCCCGACATCATGCGCACCGTGGGCAACGTGACGATGGACGTCGCGGTTACCGCCGCGGTCGATGCCGGGGTCGAGGGCGGTGATCCTGAGGCCAGGGTTGACGGGGCCCCCTCCGAACCCGATCCCGAGACGATCCACTAGGCTTGCCCGAACGAGGCCCGATGCCCGCCCAAAACGCCCTTCCCGATACCTTCGCCGACTGGCCCGCCAGCCACGCCCGGCAAGTGCTCGAACCCGGCCCGGTGGTCCTCCTCACCACCCGCCACGAGGGCCGCGACAACGTCATGACCCTGGGCTGGCACCAGGTGCTCGACTTCTCGCCCTCGCGGATCAGCTGCATGGTCTCGGCCGGCAACCACAGCTTCGCGGCGCTGCGCGCGAGCGGGACTTGCGCGATCAACGTGCCCGAAGCCGACTTGCTCGACACGCTGGTGGGCATCGGCAACTGCTCGGGCGCCGAAGTCGACAAGTTCGCCCGCTTCAAGCTCGCGAAGGCCGAGGCGCGCGAGATCGACGTCCCCGTGCTGCCGCAATGCGCCGCGATCCTCGAATGCCGCCTCCACGACGCGCGGATGGTGGAGGACTACAACCTCTTCATCCTCGAAGTCGTGCGCCTGTGCGTGCGCGTCGATCCCGCCGAAGCCACGTTCGTCCATTTCATCGGAGACGGGCGTTTCCGCCTGACCGGGGAGAGCGTCGCGCGGCGCGCGCTGTTTCGCCCCGACATGCTCGGCATCTAGGCCCGCTATTCCTCGAGCTCGATGTCCCAATAGAGCCAGTCGCGCCAGGTTTCGTGCAGGTAGTTGGGCGGGAAGGCCTTGCCGCGCTCCTGCAACTGCCAACTGGTCGGCCGGATCGGTGCGAGCATCGGGGGCATGTTCGCCTGCTTGGGAGTGCGCCCGCCTTTTCGCAAGTTGCAGGGGCTGCAGGCGGTGAGGATGTTCTCCCAGCTCGTGCGCCCGCCCAGCCTTCGCGGAATGACGTGGTCGAACGTCAGGTTATGCGGCGAGCCGCAATACTGGCAGGTGAACTTGTCGCGCAGGAACAAGTTGAAGCGGGTGAAGGCGGGGAACTCGGACGGCTTCACGTAGTCGTGCAGCGCGATCACCGAGGGGATCTGCATCGTCCAGTTGGGGCTGCGCACCGAGCGCGCATAGCAGGAAACAACGTCGACCTTCTCGAGCACGACCGCCTTGATCGCGGTCTGCCAGGGCCAGATGCTGAGAGGATAATAGGAGAGCGGCGTATAGTCCGCATTGAGAACAAGGGCCGGGCAGTCGGAAAGACTTCGGGAGGGGTCATCCTCCGCGCTGCGGAACCGGGCCGCGCGCTCTATCAGCTCCGATCTGAGCATGGCCTCCTGTCGCAGACCGTGATGACAAGTTCATGGCAGCACATGCACGTATTTCGAGCACTTGCGCGAGTCTGCGTCAAGTCTCCTCTCTTTCGGCGTCCTGACAATCCACAGGATGCACAAGTCGTTTTCAGCCGCTCGACTTTGAACTACGAGCCCTTTTCATGATTGCCACGCGCTTTGCCCCCAGCCCCAACGGTTCGCTGCACCTGGGCCACGCCTATGCCGCCGTGGTCGCGCATGACCTGGCCCGCGCGCACGGCGGCCTCTTCCGGCTGCGGATCGAGGACATCGACGGCGCGCGCAGCCGCCCCGAACTGGCCAGGGAGGCGCTCGACGATCTCGCCTGGCTCGGCCTCGCCTGGGATGGGCCGGTACGCTACCAGTCGCAGCGCCTCGCCGACCACGCCGCGGCGGGCGAGCGCCTCAAGTCGCTCGGCCTGCTCTACCCCTGCCACTGCACCCGCGCCGAGATCGCCGCCGCGGCAACCACGATGGGGCCCGACGGCCCGGTCTATCCCGGAACCTGCAAACATCGCGCCGCCGCCCCCGAAGGCGCGGCCTGGCGGCTCGACATGGGAAAGGCCCTGGCGCTCACCGGCCCGCTCAACTGGTACGACGAGTGTGCTGGGCTGCAGGCGGCGGATCCCGCCCGCTTCGGGGACGTCGTGCTGCTGCGCAAGGACCTGCCCGCCAGCTACCACCTCGCCGCGACACTCGACGATGCCGCCGACGGCATCACCCTCGTCACGCGCGGCCTGGACCTCTTCGCGGCCACCCATATCCACCGCCTGCTCCAAGCGCTGCTCGGCCTGCCGGTGCCGGTCTGGCACCACCACGCACTGCTGGTCGAGACGGACGGGCGCAAGCTCGCCAAGCGGCGCGGCTCGCCCTCGCTCGCCGACCGGCGCCGCGCGGGCGAGGACGGCCGGGCGATCGCACAGGCGCTGCGCGAAGGCACCTTCCCCGCTGGCCTTTCGCTTGGCGAGGGCGTAGCCTTGCTCCCATGAGCACTTTTCTCGTCATCGTCATCATCGCCCTGATGATCGCCGTGGTCATCAGCCTCGTGCGCGGCATCGTCGCCTTCCTGAACAGCACGAAGGAGGATCTGAACCGCGATCCCGGCGAAACCGGCCCGACGAAGAACCAGGAACTGCAGAACCGCATGATGTTCAACCGCATCAAGTACCAGGCGGCCGCGGTGCTGGTCTGTGCGATCCTGCTGGCGATGACCCGCTAGGCCGCTCCTCTCCGACAGACAGTTCACCGGTGCAGGCGCGTGCAAAGGCGCCGCGCCAAGGCTAGGCACGGCGCGCGGCAAACGCGGCACAAGGACATTCATGGTCAAGCTCAACAAGATCTACACCCGCACCGGCGACGACGGCACCACCGGCCTCGTCGACGGCTCGCGCCTGCCCAAGCACGCCGCGCGCATGGAGGCGATCGGCGCGGTGGACGAGGCCAACAGCGCCATAGGCCTCGCCATCTGCGCGCTGGGGGAAGGCGCAGCGGCGCGCAATCTCACGCGCATCCAGAACGACCTCTTCGACCTTGGCGCCGATCTCGCCACCCCGGGCGAGGACTTCACCCCGGGCGAAATGACCTTGCGCATCGTCGAGGCCCAGGTCGACTGGCTCGAACGCGCGATCGACGCGGTGAACCTCGCGCTCCAGCCGCTCACCAGCTTCATCCTGCCCGGCGGCAGCGAAGGCGCGGCGCGTGTCCACGTCGCGCGCGCGGCGGTGCGCCGGGCCGAACGCTGCGCCACCGCGCTGGCCGAGACCGAGCCGACCAATCCGGCCGCGCTGTCCTATCTCAACCGGCTGTCCGACTACCTCTTCGTGCTCGCCCGCGCGCTCAACGAAAACGGCGCGCGCGACGTGCTGTGGGTGCCGGGGCAAAGCCGCCAGGCAGAGTGAACGCCGCCCCGGGCAATCCGCCCGATTTTCACCGCCCGCCCGATCGGCTAGGCCACGCGGCGGACACGAGACCATCCAAAGCGAGAAAGACCCCAATGCAGACAGTCGGTATCATCGGTGCGGGCATCATGGGCACGGGCATCGCCCAGACCGTCGCGAGCAAGGGCATGGACGTCGTCCTGACCGACGTCAGCCTCGAAGCCGCCGAGAAGGGCAAGGCCAGGATCGAGAAGGGCCTTGCGCGCCTCGTCACCAAGGAAAAGATCACGCAAGGCGACGCCGAGGCGCTGCTCTCGCGGATCACGCCCGCGGCCGATTACGCCGCGATGGCGCCCTGTGACCTCATCATCGAGGCCGCGACCGAACGCGAGGACATCAAGGCGAAAATCTTCGAGGCCGCGGGCAAGGTCCTCAAGGAGGGCGCGCTGATGGCGTCCAACACCAGCTCGATCCCGATCACCCGCATGGCGGCGGGCACGGTCGATCCGGCGCGTTTCTGCGGCCTCCACTTCTTCAACCCGGTCCCCGTCATGGGCCTGATCGAGGTCATTCCCGGCCTCGCCACCGCACAAGACACCATCGATCGCATGAAGGCCTTCGGCGAGAGCCTGGGCAAGACGGTCGTTCTCGCGGGCGACGAGGCGGGCTTCGTGGTCAACCGCGTGCTGTGCCCGATGCTTAACGAGGCGATCTGCGTGCTGGGCGCGGGGGTCGCGTCGGTCGCGGACATCGACGCCGCGATGAAGCTGGGCGCCAATCACCCGATGGGCCCGCTCACGCTGGCCGACTTCATCGGCCTCGACACCCTGCTCGAGATCATGAAAGTCCTCTTCGAGAGCACCGGCGATCCCAAGTACCGACCCGCGACGCTGCTCCAGAAGTACGTCGAGGCGGGCTGGTACGGCCGCAAGAGCGGCAAGGGCTTCTACGACTATTCGGGCGAGGAGCCGGTTCCGACCCGGTAAGACGCAAGTTGCGAGGGCCATCGCCCTCGCAATATTCGCCTCCCTTGCGCCGGGAACGCGACTCGCATCTCGCCCGTTGCACGGTCAAAGGAGAACCCCGATGACCGAACGCAACGACGACCTCGCCCCCGAGACGGTGAACGCCGAGCAGCAGGACGCCCCCGCGCAGGCCCAGCAGGTGGCCGAGGAAGCGATCGCCGAAGCGACGTCGGTGCTGGGGCTCGAACAGAGCGAAAAGCTCTCGAACAGCCTCTATGGCGCCAATGCGCAGGACCTCGTCGACCACATGCGCCAGATGGACACGAGCGGCACCATCGACATGTCCGCCTACGCCGGCGAGGAGGCGATGGACGACCTGGAGGACCGCTACGGCCGCGAAAGCGCCCCCGATCCCCAGCTTGCCGCCGACGACAGCTAAGCGCTTATTCGCCCTTGACGTGAACCGGCGCGGGCGACGACTTGGCCCAGGGGTTGGTGTGATCCGACGCCTTGGGCTTGGCGTCCGCGCCCAGGATACGGGCAAGTTGCTCGGCGTCCTTCGCCTGCTCCGCCTGCGCCGAAGCCTCGCCCTGCGATGGCCCCTTGGATGGCGAGGCGTCCTTGTTCGTGAGCGCCGGGACCGAGCAATAGGCGGTAAGCAGGACGCCCGCACTCCACCACAGCGCGCGCCAACGGCTGCGGAACACGGAATTCATGCGGGGGCCAAGCGTGCTGATCATGGCCCCGGACCCTACACCGCCGAAGGTTAAGCTTCGGTACCCGCCTCGCGCTTGAGATCGTAGAGGATTTCGAGCGCATCGCGCGGGGCAAGGGCATCGACGTCCATGTCGCGCAGCTTCTCGCGCAGGCTGTCGCAGGCCTCCTCGCGCGCCTCCTCGGCGGCGGCGAAAAGCGGCAGCTCGCCAAGCCCTGCGGCAAGCCCGCCGGTCTCGGCGCGGCCCTTTTCCAGCTTCTCGAGCACCGACTTGGCCCGGCTGATGACCTTGGGCGGAACCCCGGCAAGGCGCGCGACGGCGAGGCCATAGCTGCGGTCCGCCGCGCCTTCGGAAAGCTCGTGGAGCAGGACCAGCTCACCCTTCCATTCGCGCGCACGCACGTGGTGAAGCGAGAGCGCCTCGCAGGTTTCGGCCAGCCGCGCCATCTCGTGGTAGTGCGTCGCGAAAAGGCAGCGGCAGCGGTTGGTCTCGTGCACCGCCTCGGCGACCGCCCAGGCCAGCGCAAGGCCGTCGTAAGTCGAAGTGCCGCGCCCGACCTCGTCGAGAATGACGAAACTGCGCGCAGTCGCCTGGGCCAGGATCGCGGCGGTCTCGACCATTTCGACCATGAAGGTCGAGCGCCCGCGCGCGAGATTGTCCGAGGCGCCTACGCGGCTGAACAGCCGGTCGACCATGCCGATCTTCGCAGCCTCTGCGGGCACGAAGCCGCCCGCCTGCGCGAGCAGGACGATGAGCGCGTTCTGGCGCAGGAAGGTCGATTTACCGCCCATGTTGGGGCCACCGATCAGCCAGAGCCGATCGTGGCTGGCAAGACGGCAGTCGTTGGCAACGAAGCGCTCGTTCTGGGCCTTGAGCGCGGCCTCGACGACCGGGTGGCGTCCGCCCTCGATGTCGAGCGAGAGCCCCTCGACCACCTCGGGCCGCACCCAGTTCCCCTCGGCGGCGCGCTCCGCCTGCCCGGCGGCGACGTCGAGGCGCGCGAGCGCGGCAGCGGTGGCCGCGATCGCCCGGCGCGCGGCAACCGCTTCGGCCACCAGCGTCTCGAAATGGGCTTCCTCGGCGGCCAGCGCGTGCGCGCCCGCCTCGGTGATCCGGCTCGCCTCCTCGTGAAGCGCAAGCGCGTTGAAGCGCATCGCCCCGGCCATCGTCTGGCGGTGCGAGAAGCCGCTTTCGGCCTGCATCAGCGTGTCGGCGTGGCGCGCGGGCACTTCGATGAAATAGCCCAGCACGTTGTTGTGCTTGATCTTGAGCGCGGCGACGCCGGTGTCCTCGCGGTACTTCGCCTCGAGCGCCGCGATCGCCTTGCGCGCGTTGCCCGAGGTGACGCGCAGATCGTCGAGGTCGGCATCATAGCCGCCCGCGATGAAGCCGCCTTGCCCGCGCTCGGTCGGCGGCGAGGCCACCAGCGCGCGCGCGAAATGGTCGATGAGCGGGCCGTGCCCGCCCAGATCGGGCAGGAGCGCGGCGAGAAGCCCCGGCAGGTCGTTGCGGTCCACCAACCGCGCGCCGATCGTGCGTGCGCCCTCGAGGCCATCGCGCAGCTGGCCCAGATCGCGCGGAGACCCGCGCCCGGCGACGACGCGACCGAGCGCGCGCCCGATGTCGGGCATGGCGCGCAAGGCGGCGCGCATGTCCTCGCGCAGCAGCGGATCCTCGTGAAGCCAGCCGACGAGTTCGAGCCGCGCGGAAATCGCCGCGCGGTCGGTCAACGGCGCGGAGAGGTCCTCGGCGAGCTGGCGCGCGCCCGCGCCGGTCACGCAGCGGTCGACGGCGTCGATCAGGCTGCCCTTGCGCGTACCTTGCGCCGATTCGAGGATTTCCAGGCTCGCGCGCGTGGCCTCGTCCATCGCCAGCGTCGCCTCGCCGCTGCGTGCCTCGGGAGGCAGCAGCAGCGGCAGCGCGCCGCGCCCGACATGGTCGAGATAGGCGATCAAGCCGCCCGCCGCCGCCAGCATCGGCCGTGTGAAGGCCCCGAAGCCGTCGAGCGTCGAAACCCCGTGGATGCCCTTCAGCCGCTCCTCGCCGCCTTCGGAGGAAAATTCGTGCCCCGAACGCGCGATCGCGTCCTCGGGCGCCAGCGCCCAGCCGTCCTGCACGACGAGCTCGCTCGCCCCGAGCCGGGCAAGAGTTGCAAGAAATCGATCCGGTGCACATTCCTCAAGCACCATCTGCCCGGTCGAGATGTCGCAGGCGGCGAGGCCCACTACGCCGCGCACCTCACAGGCCGCCGCCAGCACGTTGGCGCGGCGCGGTTCGAGCAAGGCTTCCTCGGTGAGCGTGCCCGCGGTCACGAAGCGCACGATATCACGCGCGACCAAGGCCTTGGAGCCGCCGCGCTTCTTGGCCTCGGCGGGCGTTTCCGTCTGTTCGGCGATGGCGACGCGGCAACCGGCCTTGATCAGGCGGGCGAGGTAGGCTTCCGCAGCGTGGACCGGCACCCCACACATCGGGATCGGCGCGCCGTTGTGCTCGCCGCGAGTGGTGAGTGCGATATCGAGAACCTGACTTGCAACTTTTGCATCCTCAAAAAACAACTCGAAAAAGTCGCCCATCCGGTAGAACAGAAGGCATTCGCCCGCCTCCTCGCGAAGCGCGAGATACTGGGCCATCATGGGGGTTGCGCCGGAACTCATGGCGGCAGCGTTAGCGGGAGCGATGCCCCCTTGTGAAGCGGGCGCGCTTCGCCTTTCCCCTATCGCGTGTCGGATTCTTTCGTTATCGGCACCTGCGAATCCGGGAGAAATCGTTTGTCCGAGAAAAGCAAGGTCCAGTTCACCGAGCGCGAGGCTCTCTTCTACCACCAGACGATCCGTCCGGGTAAGATCGAGATCATCGCCTCCAAGCCCATGGCGACCCAGCGCGACCTTTCGCTCGCCTATTCGCCAGGCGTCGCCGTGCCCGTCCAGGCCATCGCCGACGATCCGCAGAAGGCCTATGACTACACCGCCAAGGGCAACCTCGTGGCGGTGATCTCCAACGGCTCGGCCATCCTGGGGATGGGCAACCTGGGCGCGCTCGCCTCGAAGCCGGTGATGGAGGGCAAGGCCGTCCTCTTCAAGCGCTTCGCCGACGTCGACTCGATCGACATCGAGCTCAACAGCGAGGATCCCGACGCGCTGATCGAAGCGATCGCGATGATGGAGCCGAGCTTCGGCGGCATCAATCTCGAGGACATCAAGGCGCCCGAGTGCTTCGTGATCGAGCAGACCCTGCGCGATCGCATGAACATCCCGGTTATGCACGACGACCAGCACGGCACCGCGATCATCACTGCGGCCGGACTCATCAACGCGTGCCTCATCACCGGTCGCAAGATGGACGAGATCAAGGTCGTGGTGAACGGCGCGGGCGCGGCGGCGCTCGCCTGCACCTCGCTGATCAAGTCGATGGGCGTACGCCACGACCACGTGATCGTATGCGACCGTTCGGGCACGATCTACCAGGGCCGCACCGAGCAGATGGACCAGTGGAAGAGCGCGCATGCGGTCGCCACCGAGGCCCGTACGCTCGAGGAAGCCCTCGTCGGCGCCGACGTGTTCCTTGGCCTTTCGGCCGCCGGCGCGCTGCCGCCCGAATACGTCAAGAAGATGGCCGATGAGCCGATCATCTTCGCGATGGCCAACCCCGTTCCCGAGATCATCCCCGACGAGGCCAAGGCCGTGCGTCCGGACGCGATCATCGCCACGGGCCGTTCGGACTTCCCGAACCAGGTCAACAACGTGCTCGGCTTCCCCTTCATCTTCCGCGGCGCGCTCGACGTGTCGGCAACCGCGATCAACGAGGAAATGAAGATCGCGGCGGCCCACGCCATCGCCGAACTCGCCCGCGAGCAGGTCCACGAGGACGTCGCGGCGGCCTACGGCGGTGAAGTGCAGCAGTTCGGCCGTGACTACATCATCCCCGCCCCCTTCGATCCGCGCCTGATGGAAGTCGTCCCCGCCGCCGTTGCCAAGGCGGCGATGGAATCGGGCGTCGCCCAGCGTCCGATCGAGGACTTCGACGCCTACCGCCTCCAGCTCAAGGGCCGCCTCAACCCGACCACTTCGGTGCTGAGCTCGGTCTACGCGCAGGTCCGCGCGAACCCCAAGCGCGTGATCTTCGCCGAAGCGGACAACGAAGTGGTGCTGCGCGCCGCGATCCAGTACCGCGACTTCGGCTACGGCGAACCGATCCTGGTCGGCCGCACGCAGAACATCCTCGACCTGATGAACGAACTCGGCGTGCCCAACCCCGAGAGCTTCCAGATCGAGAACTCGATGGTCTCCGAGCACGTTGCCCCGATGGTCGAGATGATCTACGAGCGCCTCAAGCGCCGTGGCTATCTCGAGCGCGACGTCCAGCGCATGGTCAACACCGACCGCAACACCTTCGCGGCCGGCCTGCTCAAGATGGGCGTGGGCGATGCCATGATCACCGGCATGACCCGTCCCTTCGCACAATCGATGAAGAACGTGCGCCGCGTGCTCGACCCTGCGCCGGACAAGCTGCCTTTCGGCATGCACATGCTGGTGGGCAAGAACCGCACCGTGTTCCTCGCCGACACCACCATCAACGAGCGTCCGAGCGCCGAGGAACTGGCGATCATCGCCACCGAAGCGGCTGCGGTCGCCAAGCGCATGGGCCACGAGCCGCGCGTCGCGTTCCTGTCCTACTCGACCTTCGGCAACCCCGAGGGCAAATGGGTCGAACGCACCCGCGATGCGGTCCATATCCTCGACGACATGGAAAACGTTCCCTTCGAGTACGAAGGCGAAATGGCCCCCGACGCCGCGCTCAACCCCAAGGTCATGGCGCTCTACCCGTTCTGCCGTCTCTCGGCCCCGGCCAACGTGCTGGTCATGCCCGGCCTGCAGTCGGCCAACATCTCGGCCAAGCTGCTGCGCGAGATCGGCGGGACGACCTCGATCGGGCCAATCCTGCTCGGCATGGAAAAGCCGGTCCAGATCGTGCCGATGACCGCCATCGCGCCCGACGTGCTGACGAGCGCCGTGCTGGCCGCGGCCGGTATCGCCGACTGACGTCGGACCGAACGCAAAAAAGGCCCCGCAAGCAGAGCGCTTGCGGGGCCTTTTTTTTTTGATTGTTTCGAGGGGCATGGCCCCTCGAGCTCCCATTACCGTCCAAGGTAGTTCACACCGGACGCCGCGTGCTTGGCACCGAGCTCGACGGTATACGGGGTCAAGGGGTGGTAAACCCCTTGGAAAATCCCCTTCTCACCCCTTCCGGCGATAGCGGAAGTACCAGACCTCGTGCTTGTAGACGGCGCGCGCTTTCGCCTCGTAGCGCGTCTCGGGCCAGCCGCCGGGGCGCTTCTGGAAGGTCTCGGGGCGATCGCAGAGCCATTCGAACTGGTCGGTGTGGCGCTGCATCACCATCAGCGCGTGGCGCAGGTAGATCGCGTGGTCGGTGCCGAAGCGGAACTCGCCGCCGGGCTTCAGCTTGGCCGCGAACATGTCGACCGGTCCGTCGTTCATCATGCGCCGCTTGGCGTGGCGCGCCTTGGGCCAAGGGTCGGGGTGGAGCAGGTAGAGGAACGAGAGCGATCCGTCGGGGATGCGCGCAAGAACTTCGAGCGCGTCGCCATGGTGGATGCGCACGTTGGCCAGCGGAGGCGTCGCCGCGCCCGCGTTCTCGACCCCGCCCGCGACGTGCATCAGCGCCTGCGCAACGCCGTTGATGAAGGGCTCCGCGCCAATGAAGCCGTGGCTGGGCAACATGTCGGCGCGCGCGGCCATGTGCTCACCGCCGCCGAAGCCGATCTCGAAGTGGAGCGGGCGATCATCGCCGAAGAGCACCTCGGACGTGATCGGGCCCTCTTCGGGCATCGCGATGCGGGGCAGGAGGTTGTCGACCAGGCCCTGCTGGCCCGCGCGCAAGGGCTTGCCCTTGGAGCGGCCGTAGAGGCGGTTGAGAGTCGTCGGATCGCCGGGTTTGTGCGCAGTCATGGGGCGCGGCACTGGCAAATGTGCGCGGCGCGGTCAATGCCGCGCGTGCCCGCGAAAATCACGTGCCAGCGCCTCCTGCCTTGGTACAGGCAAAGCCGTTGCACGAATTGCATCGTTGCATTGCGCCGCGAGTCGCGCTTCTTGGACACATCCCGAGGGCTTCACCCGCAGCGCAGGACCCGACCGCCGCATGCTACCCGCCATCTTCCTTCTCCTTGCCTGCCAGTTGCTTGGCGAGGTGCTCCACCAGTTGACTGGGCTCGCGCTGCCCGGCTCGGTGATCGGCATGGTGGTCCTGCTGGGATGGCTGGCGCTGGTCCGGCGCGAGCGCCCGGTGCTGACCGCGGTGAGCGCCTGGTTGACCGCGCATCTCTCGGTGATGTTCGTCCCCTCGGCGGTGGGGCTGATGCAGGAGGGTGACGCACTGGCCCGCTATGGCGTGGGACTGGCGCTCGCGACCGCAGTCTCGACCGTGCTCACGATCGTGGTTACCGCGCTCGTTTTCCGCTGGGCACTCGCCCGATTCACGCCCGACGAGGTGGGCAAGCGCCCGGTTCCCAGCGAGGCGGGCGCGTGAGCGCGCTTTCGGGAATGCTCGCGACGCCGCTCGTCTGGCTCGCCGTCACGCTCGGCGTGTTCGAGGCCTGCGACCAGCTCTCGCGCAAGTCGGGCCGCCACCCGCTGGCCCATCCTGTGCTCTGGGCGACGCCGATCCTGATCGTGGTGTTATGGGTGAGCGGCACGCCCTACCCGGTCTACAAGGACAACACGTTCGCGCTCAGCTTCCTGCTCGGCCCCGCGGTCGTAGGCCTCGCCGTACCGATCTGGGCCCAGCGCGAACGAATCGCCCGCCTTGCCCTGCCGATCCTGCTTTCGCTGACGGCGGGCGCGGTGACCTCGATCGCGAGCGCGGTGGGCATCCTCGCGCTGTTCGGGCCGCCCCGCGAAATCCTCGCCTCGATCGCCCCGCGCGCGACGACCACCCCGGTCGCGATGGCGATCGCCAGCCAATTGGGCGGCATTCCCGCGCTGGCCGCCTGCATCGTGCTGTTCGCCGGGATCGTGGGCGCGATGGGGGCCACGCCGCTGCTCAACCTCCTCAAGCTCGACGACTACCGCCCGCGCGGCTTCGCGCTCGGCGTCTCGGCGCACGGCTTCGGTGCGGCGCGGGCGTTCCAGGTCGATGCGACCGCTGGCGCTTTCGCGAGCCTGGGCATGGCGCTCAACGCGGTGATGACCGCCGCGCTGCTCTCGCTCGTCGCCGCGCTGCTCTAGAGGCAAGCGCCGGAATCGAAACGACCGGCCGCTCCGTTGAGGGAGGGCCGGTCGCTGCAAAGACACTTCACCTCGGCGGGAAGCGCCTTCTGGGGATGGGGGTCAGGCGACTTCCTGAAGCTCGTCGGGATCGCGCAGCACGTAGCCGCGGCCCCAGACGGTCTCGATGTAGTTGGCGCCGCCGCAGGCGTGGCTGAGCTTCTTGCGCAGCTTGCAGATGAAGACGTCGATGATCTTGAGCTCGGGCTCGTCCATGCCGCCGTAGAGGTGGTTGAGGAACATTTCCTTGGTCAGCGTGGTGCCCTTGCGCAGCGAAAGCAGCTCGAGCATCGCGTATTCCTTGCCGGTCAGGTGCACGCGGGCCCCATCGACCTCGACGGTCTTGGCGTCGAGGTTGACGACCAGCTTGCCGGTGCGGATGACCGACTGCGAGTGCCCCTTCGAACGGCGCACCACGGCGTGGATGCGCGCGATCAGCTCTTCGCGGTGGAACGGCTTGGTCACGTAATCGTCGGCGCCGAAGCCGAACGAGCGGACCTTGGAATCCATTTCCGAGATGCCGGAAAGGATCAGGACCGGGGTCTGCACCTTCGCCACGCGCAGCTTCTTGAGCACGTCGTAACCGTGCATGTCGGGCAGGTTGAGATCGAGCAGGATGATGTCGTAATCATAGAGCTTGCCCAGATCGAGGCCTTCCTCGCCCAGGTCGGTCGAATAGATATTGAACCCTTCCGCCGTGAGCATCAGCTCGATCGCACGCGCGGTGGTCGGTTCGTCCTCGATCAACAGAACTCGCATTGGGTCGTCCCCTTGTTGCCCCTGTGCCGCCCCAGGCCCCATGCCGGAAGGTAGCTCGGCCAGTTCGCCCTTGGCCCCGGTAACCGCTTCTCAACGGTCATTGCCATGAATTAACCATAGGTGGAATGAAGGTGAAAGGTTAATTTGCCGTAAAAGCAGGCACGAAGTGTAAGCTATGGAAAGATTCTTATCCCGGCAAGTCCATAGCCGGGTGGTAACCAAGATGGCGGACGGCGCGTCAGCTCAAGGGCGCAACCATGGCTCCCGCGGGCCGGGCCGGTGCTTTGCCTTCGACGTCCCTAATGCGCGGATCCGTGCGCTTCACGTAGCTCCACAGTGCGCATTGCAGGCCGATCAGCATGAGGATGAAGGGCTGGAAGGCGATCCCCACGAAAAGTGAACCGACTAGGTAGGAAACCTGGGCGAGTTGCAAGGCGTTGGCGAGCGGCGCGATCCAGGCTTCGTTCACGGCGCTCGAGCCGGCATCGGTTTGCGCGCGCGAATCGCCTGCAATCGATTCGCCTGAAATCGATTCGCGCGCAATCGAACGGCCCAGCCGCAATTCGCGCCCGGTCCCGGACGGCGCGGACTTCTTGCGATAGCGCCGGCGCACCACTTCCATCTGCCACAGACCCGAGACCTGGAGCAGCAGCCACATGGCCAGCCCGGGGTAACCCTGCTCACCCAGCATTTCGAAATAGCTCGAGTGGAAGGCGCGCCCCTTCTCGACGATATGGTCGCGGGTAATCGTGGTCATTCCCGCCGACGTGTCGGCCGCGACGGTGTCGTAGTCGACATGACTCGAGAGATAGACCTCGAAGCCGCCGCCGAAGGGATGCTCCTTGGCGTAGCCCCAGGTCCATTTCCACACGCCCAGCCGCGTGCTTGCCGACTGGTCGGCCTGGTGATTCTCGATCGTGTCCATGCGCGCGACGAACGATTGGGGCAGGAACGGCACCGCCGCGAAGGCGGCAAGCGCCATGCCCCCCAGGATCAGCACGCGGTGCTTCGCGGTGCGCAGCGAGAGCGCGCAGACGACGGCGAGGCAGACCAGGCCGGTGCGTGCCTGCGTGCCGACCGGGATCAGGCAACACGCGAAGATCAAGGCACTCGCGAAGGTCCAGACCCGCCAGTCGCTGGGGTAGATCGTCGAATGACGGGCCAGCCAGAGAATCACGGGGATGATCGCGATCGCCACGCACGAGAGGATCGAGCCCTCGTAGAGCCCGGTGTTGTTCTCGACGAAGATGCGCAAGGCCCCGTAGCCTCCGCCCCCCATCGCGGTCTTGATCCCGCCGTCGATGATAAGCGCGCTCGCGGCGAGCACCATGACCAGCGTCGCCGCCTCGATCCTGAGGCGCGTGCGCAAGGTCAGCGGCAGGAAGATCGCGAAGACCAGCGCCTTCCACACCCAGGCCCACTTCTCGAGCGCCTCGGCCGGGTAGTCGGCGGTAAGCGTGGTGCCTGCGCAATAGAGCAGCAGCGCGACCATCACCCCCTGGCGCCAGGTGAAGCGCGATCCGTCCTTCGTGTCGAACACGAGCCAGCCCAGAAACGCGGCGGCGAAGGCGATCAGCGAAGTGGGGATCATCGAGAGGAAGCCCCAGGAGATGATCTGCGGGGCAACGATGTCGATATAAAGATAGCACAGCACCCAGACGAAGGGCTTGCGCAGGCCCGCCAGCAGCAGGAACACGAAGAAGGTGGTCAGCGCGAGATTAAGCACCCGGCTCCCCCCGCGCACCGTCCATCGGGGCGGAGCCCGGGACGATCATCGCCCGCTTGCGCCGCGCAGGCCGTTGCGGACGCACAGGCTCCGGCGCGGCCCCAGTGCCTTCGGCCGGATCACGGTCGAGGTCGTCCCGTGCGAGCAGGCGCCAGACGGCCAGGGCGATCAGGCCGTGGGACAGGGCAAGGGCGAGGATGTCGACCATCGATGTTCCTGCTAAGCCCTTTGGGTTGACGCCTCGTTAAGCGTTGTCCTCTAGCAAAAGTGCGCCATGACCACACGCCCCTTACGCATCCTGCACGTGCTCGACCACTCGCTGCCGATGCACAGCGGCTACACCTTCCGCACCCGCGCGATCCTGAAAGCGCAGCAGGCGATGGGCTACGAGGTGCGCGCCGTCACCGGGCCCCGCCAGGACGCCGTGCCGACGGGAGTGCACCTCGAGCAACACGATGGCCTGCATTTCTACCGCACCAGCGGCACCCTGCGCGGTCCGGTGGGCCTGCGCGAGCTGCACGGCATCGCGCTCTTCGCGCAGGGCATCGAGGCGGCGATCGCCGACTGGACGCCCGACTTGCTCCACGCCCATTCACCCGCGCTCTGCGGAGCGGCCGCGCTCAAGGCCGCGCGCCGCCACCGCTTGCCCGTCGTCTACGAAATCCGCGCGTTCTGGGAGGACGCCGACGTTGGCAACGGCACTGGCCACGCCGGTTCGCTCAAGTACCGCCTCACCCGCGCGCTCGAAAACGGGGTCGTGCGCAAGGCCGACGCGGTGGTCACGATCTGCGAGGGCCTGCGCTCGGACCTTCTCGCGCGCGGCGTTCCGCCCGCGAAAGTCTCGGTCATGCCCAACGGGGTCGATCTCACCTTGTTCGGTGCCCCCGCCGCGCGCGAGGAGGCCCTTGCCCGCGAGCTCGGCTTCGTGCGCGCCGACGGCCAGCCCTGCCCGGTGATCGGCTTCATCGGCAGCTTCTACGACTACGAGGGGCTCGACGACCTGATCGCCGCCATGCCGCGGCTGCTCGAACACCAGCGCGACGCCCGCCTGCTGCTCGTAGGCGGAGGCCCTTGCGCCGATGCCTTGCGCGCGCAAGCCGAGCGCTCGCCCGCCGCCCACGCGATTCGCTTCGTCGGCCGCGTCCCCCACCAGGAAGTCGAGCGCTATTACGCACTCGCCGACGTGATGGCCTATCCGCGCAAGCGCAGCCGCCTGACCGACCTCGTCACCCCGCTCAAGCCGCTGGAGGCCATGGCCCAGGGCAAGATCGTCGCCGCCAGCGACGTGGGCGGCCACCGTGAACTGGTCCATGACGGCGAGACCGGCGTGCTCTTTGCGCCCGACGACCCCGAGGACTGCGCCGTGGCCCTTGCCGAACTGCTCGGCGCACGCGATAGTTGGAACCGGATGCGCACGGCGGGCTTTGACCATGTACGCAAACGGCACGATTGGGCTATCAATGCCCGGCGTTATCAAGACGTTTACCAAATGCTGTCACCCGTTGTCGCTCAACCAGGGCCAACCGTCGCGACCTGAACCGCGATACCCGGCCCGCAGAATTCGTGTTTGGGGTGCGAAATGGCCGATCACATGCGCAAGAACCGGGGGGGCAAGCAGCCCATCACCCAGCATCCCTTCTTCCCGGCAATCGTCGCCCTGTGGTGCGGTGCGCTGGCGGGTCTGTGCAGCATCGCCCTGCGCCCCGCGCTCATCGAACAGGCCATCCTGGCGACCGGGCTCGACACGCTCGTGCCGATGGCCGCGCCGCCGCTCGGCGCCACCTTCCGCATCCTGCTTGCGCTCGGCATGACCGGTCTGGGCATTCTCGTGGGCGGACTGCTCGCCCGCCGCATCGTCGCGCCGCGTCCGCTGGCGCGCGAACGCCGCCGCACCGCCGATGCCCTTGCCGAAGAACAGGTCGCGCAACCCGAATCGGCCGAGCCCGCACCGGTTCCCGCCCCCGCGCGCCAGGCGGGCGGACGTCGCCGCGCCCTTGCCAACATGGAGCTCGAGGCCGCCAGCGCGCAGGAAGCCGCGACCGCCCTCGAGAGCGCGCCCGAAGCGGCCGAACCCGCCGACGAAGACCTCGCCCCGATTCCCGCCGCGCCCGATGCCCCGCGCGCCGAGACGCCCATGCGCGAGGAGACCTCCGCCGGCATTCTCGACGTGCGCGCATTCGATCTCGACACTTATCTCGAGCCTGCCGACCCCGCCCCTCTGGCACCGGTCCAGGGCTTTGCGGACGAATCGGCCGAGCAGCACGCAGAGGACGACGCCGAGCTTGCGCTGCCCGCCTTCCTGTCGCCCGCTTCCTCGTCGCCCGCTTCCTTGCCGAACACCGAAACGGACGAGCCCGCTCCCGCCCTCCCCGCCGAGGCGCAAGTCTTCCGCATGCCCGCCCGAGACGAGGCCATCGCCGAGCGTCCGGTGCCCACGGGTGCCGGCCAGCGGCTCTTCGAGGCCTATTCGCAGGCCATCGCCGAACGCACTTCGGCAAGCAGCCCGGCCTCCGGAATGCCCGCCAGCTTCGCCTCCGCGCTGCGCGGCGGCGAGACCGCGGCGCCCGCGCCCGGATTCTCGCTGCTCCCCCGCGATGGCGAGAGCGAAGGCGAATCCCCCGTTTCGCCAGAACCTGTCGTCACGTTCAGCCCGACGCCCGCACCGGTCACGCCGCCCACGCCTGCCGTCGCAGGGCCCGGGGCGCCCGCCGCCGACGCGCCCCACGCGGGCGAGGTGATCCCCTTTTCCGCGACCGAGGCCGGCCGCACCGCCGCGCGCGTCAGCCCCAGCGCCGCAGAACGTCTCGCCGCGAGCGAGCTCGACGAGCTCTCGCAGCTCGAACTGCTCGAACGCCTGGCCCTGGCGATGCGTCGCCGTCGCGAGGAAAGCGAGCGCGGCCTCATGGCCCAGGCCAGCGTGCCCGCGCCCGAAGCCGCCGATGCTCTCGAGCAACCCGCCATCGACGCGGTCACCCCGCAGCCCGCTCAAGACAACGTCTTTGAAGACGTGGTCAGCGAAGTCGCCGCCGCCGAGATCGCTCCCGACGAGCTCGAAACGGCCTTCGAGGCCCCCGCGCCACGGCCGTTCGACGCCCCCGGCGCCGGTCTCGCGGTGCCCGCCGGCCTGCGTCCGGTCGACCCCGAGGCGCTTGACGACGAAATCGAGGCGCTTCCCGGATACATCCCGCCGCGCCACATCCGCGCCCCGCAACCGCCTTTCGCCATGCCGATCGCGGCGAGCGCGGTTCCCGAACCCGTGACCGACGAGACCGGCGATGGCGACGAGGACGAAGAAAGCGTGCTCGAGCAGGGCTACTCCTCCCTCCTCGACCTCTCGCGCCCGCATGGGGAAGCCCAGGGCTTCGTGCGCATCGAGGAACCCGAGAGCGAAGGCGAACCCGAACCGGTGGTGATCTTCCCCGGCGAGGAAGGCCGCAATGCCGCGCCTTTCGCGCGCCGCTTCGAAGAACCGCGCGGCGACATTTCCCAGCCCGTCGCCTTCCCCCGCCAGTCGGGCAGCGAACGCCTGTTCGATGCCCCCCGCACGCAGGACGCCGAAGAGACCGAAAAGGCCCTTCGCACCGCACTCGCCACGCTCCAGCGCATGAGCGGCGCCGCCTGATCGCGCCCTGATCGCGCCCTGCAGGCGCTTTTCGGCCCTTTTTACCCCCTGCCCGGGCGTTTCCGGCAGGGGGTTTTTGATAACAAAATGGCCAAAAATTGGTGGGTCTTGGCATTTTCCTTCGCCACAGGCCCTCAATACGGTTGCAAAATGGGCCCTCTATCGTCATGGGGACCGTGGGGTCACTATGCTGCTCAAGAGCGGCGCTCGATTCGTGCGCGCCGAGCGCACGAAGCGGGTTGCGACCCCTGACAAAATGACAGGATGGATATTATCGATGGGATTTCCTAAGCCCCAGGGCCTTTATGATGCGCGTAATGAACACGACTCCTGCGGTGTGGGCTTCGTAGCCCATATCAAGGGCCAGAAATCGCACGCCATAATTACCCAGGCTCTGGAGATTCTGAAAAACATCGACCACCGCGGCGCCGTGGGTGCGGATCCGCTGCTGGGCGATGGTGCGGGTATCCTCACGCAAATTCCCGATCCGCTGCTGCGCAAGTGGGCGGGCGCCAACGGCCTCGACCTGCCGCAGCCGGGCGATTACGCCGTCGCAATGTGCTTCCTGCCGCGCGACGAAGCCTCGCGCGACTTCGTGACCACCAAATTCGAGAAGTTCATCGCCAAGGAAGGCCAGCGCCTCGTGGGCTGGCGCGACGTGCCGGTCACGCTCGATGGCCTGGGCAAGGCGGTGCTCGAATCGATGCCGGTGGTGCGCCAGTGCGTCATCGCGCGCGGCCCCAACTGCGCCGACCAGGACGCCTTCGAGCGCAAGCTGCTGGTGATCCGCAAGCAGACCCAGAACCCGCTCGCCGCGATGGCCGAGAAGCATGGCCTGCCCGGCCTGACCGAGCTGTACATGCCCAGCTTCTCGAGCCGCACGATCGTCTACAAGGGCCTGCTGCTCGCGACCCAGGTCGGCTCGTTCTACGACGACTTGCGCGATCCGGACTTCGTCTCGGCTCTCGGCCTCGTCCACCAGCGCTTCTCCACCAACACCTTCCCGAGCTGGAAGCTGGCGCACCCGTTCCGCTTCATGGCGCACAACGGCGAGATCAACACCGTTCGCGGCAACGTGAACTGGATGAACGCGCGCCGCCGCACCATGGAAAGCGACCTGCTGGGCGCCGACCTCGACAAGATGTGGCCGCTGATCCCGCACGGCCAGTCGGACACCGCCAGCCTCGACAACGCCTTCGAGCTGCTGCTCGCAGGCGGCTACTCGCTCGCCCACGCGATGATGATCCTGGTGCCCGAGGCCTGGGCCGGCAACCCGCTGATGGACGCCAAGCGCCGCGCCTTCTACGAGTACCATGCCGCGCTCATGGAGCCCTGGGACGGTCCCGCCGCGGTGGCCTTCACCGACGGGCGCCAGATCGGCGCCACGCTCGACCGCAACGGCCTGCGCCCCGCACGCTTCCTCGTCACCGACGATGACCTTTGCGTCATGGCCTCCGAAAGCGGCGTGCTTCCGATCAAGGAAGACAACATCGTGCGCAAGTGGCGTCTCCAGCCCGGCCGCATGCTGCTGATCGACTTCGACGAAGGCCGCATCATCGAGGACGAGGAAATCAAGTCCGCGCTCTCGGAAGAGGAACCCTACGAGACTTGGCTCGAAAAGGCGCAGTACAACCTCGCCGACCTCGACGTGATCGAGCCCGAACTCGCCGAGATCCCCGCCCCCACCGGCTCGCTGCTCGATCGCCAGCAAGCCTTCGGCTACACTCAGGAAGACACCTCGCGCTTCCTCGAGCCGATGGCGATGAACGCCGACGATCCGCTTGGATCGATGGGCACCGACACGCCGATCCCGGTGCTGTCGAACAAGTCGCGCCTGCTTTACGACTACTTCAAGCAGAACTTCGCGCAGGTCACCAACCCGCCGATCGACCCGATCCGCGAGGAACTGGTCATGAGCCTCGTCTCCATGATCGGCCCGCGCCCGAACCTGCTCGGCCATGACGCCGGCACGCACAAGCGCCTCGAAGTCAGCCAGCCGATCCTGACCGACCAGGGCCTCGCCAAGATCCGCTCGGTGGAAGCCGCGCTCGACGGCGCGTTCCGCACCGGCACGATCGACATGACCTGGGACGCCGAGAGCGGCGCCGAGGGCCTCGGCCAGGCCATCAAGGAAATGTGCTGGGCGGCGACCGAAGCCGTGCTCGCGGACAAGAACATCCTGATCCTGTCCGACCGCGCGCAGGGCCCGGACCGCGTGCCCATGCCCGCGCTGCTCGCCACTTCGGCGATCCACCACCACCTCGTGCGCCAGGGCCTGCGCATGCAGACCGGCCTCGTCGTCGAGACCGGTGAAGCCCGCGAGGTGCACCACTTCTGCGCGCTCGCCGGCTATGGCGCCGAAGCGATCAACCCCTATCTCGCCTTCGAGACGATCGAGGAGATCCGGGTCCGCAAGAATCTGCCGATCTCGGCCGAGCAGGCGGCGAAGAACTATGTCTACGCCATCGGCAAGGGCATCCGGAAGGTCATGTCCAAGATGGGCATCTCGACCTACCAGTCCTATTGCGGCGCGCAGATCTTCGACGCTGTCGGCCTCTCGACCGACTTCATCGAGACCTACTTCACCGGCACCGCGACCACGATCGAGGGCGCGGGCCTGGCCGAAGTGGCCGAGGAAGCCGTGCGCCGTCATGCCGCGGCCTATGGCGACAACCCGATCTACGCCAAGATGCTGGACGTGGGCGGCATCTACGGCGCGCGCGTGCGCGGCGAGGAACACGCCTGGACGAGCGAGAACATCGGCCAGCTCCAGCACGCCGTGCGCGGCAACGTGCCCGAAAAGTACAAGGCCTTCGCGCAGAGCATCAACGACCAGTCGGCGCGCATGCTCACCATCCGCGGGCTGATGGAGTTCAAGACCGCCGAAACCGCAATTCCGCTGGACGAGGTCGAACCGGCCAGCGAGATCGTCAAGCGCTTCGCCACCGGCGCGATGAGCTACGGCTCGATCTCGTGGGAGGCGCACACCACGCTGGCGCTCGCGATGAACCGCATCGGCGGCAAGTCGAACACGGGTGAAGGCGGCGAGGATCCCAAGCGCTTCCTGCCCTTGCCCAACGGCGACACGATGCGCTCGTCGATCAAGCAGGTCGCCTCGGGCCGCTTCGGCGTCACCACCGAATACCTCGTCAACGCCGACGACATCCAGATCAAGATGGCGCAGGGCGCGAAGCCCGGCGAAGGCGGCCAGCTGCCCGGCGACAAGGTCGACAAGACGATCGGCGCGACCCGCCACTCGACCCCGGGTGTCGGCCTCATCTCGCCGCCGCCGCACCACGACATCTACTCGATCGAGGACCTGGCCCAGCTCATTCACGATCTCAAGAACGTGAACCCGACGAGCCGCGTCTCGGTCAAGCTGGTCTCGGAAGTGGGCGTGGGCACGGTCGCGGCGGGCGTCTCGAAGGCGCGCGCGGACCACATCACCGTTTCGGGCTACGAGGGCGGCACCGGCGCTTCGCCGCTGACCTCGCTGACCCATGCGGGCAGCCCCTGGGAGATCGGCCTTGCCGAGACCCAGCAGACGCTGATCCTCAACAACTTGCGCAGCCGTGTGGCGGTGCAGGCCGACGGTGGCCTGCGCACCGGGCGTGACGTCGCCGTCGCCGCCCTGCTCGGCGCCGACGAGTTCGGCTTCGCGACCGCGCCGCTCATCGCGGCCGGCTGCATCATGATGCGCAAGTGCCACCTCAACACCTGCCCGGTCGGCGTCGCCACGCAGAACCCCGTTCTGCGCGCCCGCTTCACCGGCCAGCCCGAGCACGTGATCAACTACTTCTTCTTCGTCGCCGAAGAGCTGCGCGCGATCATGGCCGAGCTGGGCTTCCGCACCGTCGCCGAGATGGTCGGCCGCGTCGACCGTCTCGACATGAAGCCGGCGATCACCCACTGGAAGGCCAAGGGCGTCGATCTGTCCAAGATCCTCTACCAGGCCCCGCTGGGCGACAGCCCCTCGCTCAACTGGTCGGAAACGCAGGACCACGGCCTCGAGAACGCGCTCGACAACGCGCTCATCGACGCCGCGGCATCCGCTCTGGAGAGCGGCGAGGCCGTGCGCATCGAAAAGCCGGTGATCAACGTCAACCGCACCGTGGGCGCGATGCTCTCGGGCGAGGTGGCGCGTCGCTACGGGCACAAGGGCCTACCCGACAACACCATCCACGTCGCGCTGACCGGCGTTGCCGGCCAGAGCTTCGGCGCCTGGCTTGCCCACGGCGTCACGCTCGACCTCACCGGCGATGCAAACGACTACGTCGGCAAGGGCCTCTCGGGTGGCCGCGTGATCGTGCGCCAGCCGGGTCACGTGAACCGCGTGCCGAGCGAGAACATCATCGTGGGCAACACGGTGCTCTACGGCGCGATCTCGGGCGAAGCCTACTTCAACGGCGTGGGCGGCGAGCGTTTCGCGGTCCGCAACTCGGGTGCGATCGCGGTCGTCGAAGGCTGCGGTGACCATGGCTGCGAATACATGACCGGCGGCGTGGTGATGGTGCTGGGCAAGACCGGGCGCAACTTCGCGGCCGGCATGTCGGGCGGCGTCGCCTACGTCTACGACGAGGACGGCCGCTTCAAGGATCTCGCCAACACCGCAATGGTCGATCTCCTGCCCCTCACCGCCACCTGCGACGAAGACGAAGGCACCGGCCGTCCGCAGCAGCGCACGGTCAGCGTCAACGACCTCGGCATGGGCGACATGCTGCGCCACGACGCGGACCGCATCCGCGTCCTGCTCGAACGCCACAAGCTGCACACCGGCTCGAGCCGTGCCAGCGAACTGCTCGAGGATTTCGACGCAGCGCTGGGCAAGTTCGTCAAGGTCATGCCGCGCGATTACGCAAAGGCGCTCAAGATGCTCGAAGCCGAGCGTCGCGAAGCCGCCAGCGTCGCGGCCGAATGAATTCGAAGGAATACTGATACAATGGGCAAGGAAACCGGCTTTCTCGAGCTTGACCGCCAGGACCGCACCTATGGTCCGGTCGACGAGCGCCTGAAGAACTACAAGGAGTTCGTGGTCCCCCTTTCGGCACAAACGCTGAAAGGGCAGGCCTCGCGCTGCATGAACTGCGGCGTGCCGCACTGCCACACCGGCTGTCCGGTGAACAATATCATCCCCGACTGGAACCACCTGGTCTACGAGGACGACTTCCGCAATGCGCTGGAAGTCCTCCACTCGACCAACAACTTCCCCGAGTTCACCGGCCGCATCTGCCCCGCCCCGTGCGAGGCGGCCTGCACGCTCAACATCATCGACGAGCCCGTCACGATCAAGTCGATCGAATGCGCCATCGTCGACAAGGGCTGGGCCGAAGGCTGGATCACGCCGAAGATTTCCGCCAGGCGCACCGGAAAGTCGGTCGCGGTGGTGGGCTCGGGCCCGGCGGGCCTGGCCTGTGCGCAGCAGCTGGCGCGCGCGGGCCACTCGGTCACCGTGTTCGAAAAGAACGACCGCGTGGGCGGGCTGATGCGCTACGGCATCCCCGACTTCAAGATGGAGAAGCACCTCATCAACCGCCGCGCCGCGCAGATGGAAGCGGAAGGGGTGACCTTCAAGACTTCGACCGAGGTGGGCGTGAACGTCTCGATCACCTCGCTCAAGGAAAACTACGACGCGATCGTCTTCGCCGGCGGCGCCGAGGATGCGCGCAAGCTGGGCATTCCGGGCTCCGAACTGCCCGGCGTGCGCCTCGCGATGGAGTTCCTCACCCAGCAGAACAAGCGCAACGCGGGCGACGATGAACTGCGCGCCGCCCCGCGCGGCTCGCTCACCGCCACCGGCAAGAACGTCATCGTCATCGGCGGCGGCGACACCGGCTCGGACTGCGTAGGCACCTCGAACCGCCAGGGCGCCAAGTCGGTGACCCAGCTCGAGATCATGCCCAAGCCCCCGGTCCACGAGGACAAGGGCATGTCCTGGCCGTTCTGGCCGCTGAAGCTGCGCACCTCCTCCAGCCACCAGGAAGGCGCGGACCGCGAATGGGCCGTGCTGACCAAGCGCGTCGTGGGCGACAACGACGTCAAGGGCCTCGAATGCGTCCGGGTCGAGTGGAAGGACGGCAAGATGACCGAGGTCGCAGGCAGCGAGTTCACGCTCGAGGCCGACCTCATCCTGCTCGCCATGGGCTTCGTCGGCCCCAAGAAGTCGGGCATGCTCGACCAGGCCGCCGTCGAACTCGACGCGCGCGGCAACGTCAAGGCCGACACGAACGTCTACCAGACCTCGGACGACAAGATCTGGGCCTGCGGCGACATGCGCCGCGGCCAGAGCCTCGTCGTATGGGCGATCCGCGAAGGCCGCCAGTGCGCCCGCTCGATCGACCTCGCCCTCATGGGCGCGAGCGAACTGCCGCGCTGAGCCTACCCAGGCACGCATCGGTTTTGGAAAAGGGGCGTCTTCGGGCGCCCCTTTTTCGTTTCAGAAAGCAAGTCGATTTCCAAGGGGCCATCGCCCCTTGACCCCATTACCGTCGAGGGGAGCTTGGGCCGGTAGCGGGCTATCCGGTTTAGAGCAGGCAGCCAGCTAAAGCCGCCAATGCAGTATTGACTCACCCCGGTTTAGAGGGGCCTGCCAGCGTGACGAAATCAGTAGGCGTATCGCAATAGCGGTCCCGGAAGCGGGTACGAGCGCCTGCCGCTGGCAATTAGCTTAACGGGCCGATTGCCCCCCATCCAAGCGAGTGCCAAAAGACCTTCATGGTCGATCATCACAAGCATCCTGCTGAAAAGCCAAACTTCAGTATACGGGCTCGGTTGAAAAGCTTCGTTTACGCAGGCCGCGGAATACGTTGGTTAGCACAAGACGAGCACAACGCCTGGCTACATTTGGGCGCATCTTTATCTGCCGTCATCGCTGGCTTGGCTTTGCATATATCATTCAACGATTGGCGGTGGATCGTCACTGCGATTGCTTTTGTTTGGGTAACGGAGGCAATCAATACCGCTATCGAAGACCTCTGCAATTGGGTCAGCCCGCAATTCGATCAAGCCATCGGGCGGATAAAGGACATAGCTGCGGGCGCGGTACTCGTCGCGTCGATGGCAGCAGCTGTGATCGGACTGCTCACGCTAGGTCCACCACTGTTGAAAGTCACTGGTTGGCTCTAAACAACAGTGCACATCGACCTATCTCCTCTATCGCTTTCTCCCAATTCGGCGGCTTACGATTCTGGTCAGAAAGGAAATCCGGACGCTCTGTGTTCTGGCGCGCCAACTCGGCCATCGAACGACTGGCAAGGGCGCCTACCTGTCGGTGGGGTGCTCGCAACACAGCCATTGCCCGTAGTGAATTGCTCAATTACCGCAATCGCATGGATTTAAATGTATCGGACGAGTTGGCTCAATCGGGCGCCATCCGCTTTCGAGGTGCGCTTGTTTCATGCATGACCGAGTTGGAGATGGCCTTGGCCTCTGTGTCTCAGGAAAACGCGGGCGCTCGTCTTCATGGCATACTTCCCTTGCAAGAAATGCTGGCTACAGACGGTGCCATCGGCACAATTCCAGGACAATTCTTGGGGCCGCTCGCAAAGCCAGTACGCGCCATTCTCTTCAACAAAAGCGCTGAAACGAATTGGTCGTTGGCTTGGCATCAAGACCGAACCATTTGCGTCAAGGGAAGGCGCGACGTTGAAGGCTTTGGTCCATGGACAGTCAAACAAGGACTGCTTCATGTCGCTCCACCAGTTGAACTACTGGCTAAGATGATGACCATTCGGGTTCATCTGGATGACGTTCCTGAGACAAATGCACCCTTGATGTTCGCGCCGGGCTCCCATCGCGAAGGGATGGTGCCCATTGGCGAAATTGAAAAAGTTGTGGCCCGCTATGGTGTGGAAATGTGCTTAGCCGAGGCGGGTGACATTTGGCTATATTCCACGTTGATTCTGCATGCGTCTGATGCGGCAAAAGACCCGAAAAGTCGTCGAGTTCTTCAAGTCGATTATGCGGCATTCGATTTGCCGGGCGGCCTCGAGTGGCAGGGCGTTTGACGCTTAACAGCTAGTGGGAGCCGTTGACCGACATGGCCAAGATCTTGAACCGGACCGACTGCTTGCGAGACCGTCAAATCATTTCTGAAATGACCGGCAAGGGCGCAAACTGACCACTTCCCCCCACGCAAAAAGGGCCGCGCGTGGCGGCCCTTTCCGGGAGGTGATCCGTCGATGCGACCCGAGGAAATCCGCCTCCGGTCCTTGGCGGACCTGTCAGAAGCTGACCTTGGCGGTCAAGCGGATGTCGCGGCCCGAGAGGGGGGCGTAGTCCTTGAGGTAGGAGGTCGCGCGGCGGGCGACGACGTCGAAGATGTTGTTCGCCGAGAGCGCGAAGCTCAGGGGACGGGTGTCGCCCCAGGGACGCACGTTCACTTCGGCGTTGACGAGGGTGTAGGCGGGCGTGCGGGTTTCGTACTCGCTGGTGCGCTCCTGCGCCCAGGCGTGCTCGACTTCGCCGCGCACGTCGAACTTGGGCGTCTGGACGCCCACGCCGCCGAGCACGCGCAAGGGGGGAATGCGCGGTGCCGGGCCCACGTCCTCGATCGTCGCATGGACATAGTCGCCCAGCGCGTCGGCAACGATCTTGGTCGTCCCGATCTCGGCCAGGGTCAGCGACCCCTGCGCCTCGAAGCCATAGTAGCGCGCGTCGGCCTGGTATGTCTGGTAGACGGGCAGGCCGTCCTCGACCGCGCCGGTCTGGTCATCGTAGATGAAGTTCGAGAACCAGGTGTGGTAGGCCGAGGCCTCGAAGGTGTAGTTCGTGCCCGATCCGCGCAGGATCGCCTCTACGCCCCACGACTTCTCGAGCTGGAAGTCGGGGTTGCCGATCTCGTAGGCCTCGGTGCCGGCGTGCGGGCCGTCGGCGAAGAGTTCCTCGGCCGCGGGCGCACGCTCGGTGCGCGCGAGGTTGAAGCCCAGCCGCCAATTGTCGCTGAACCCGTAGGACGCGCCGAGCGATCCCGAGAAGGCGTCGAAGGTCTTGGTGCCGCGGTAGAAGTCCTGGTCGTCGAGCGGAAGCGAGGTGAGCGCCGAGTGCTCGTAACGCCCGCCCGCCTCGAACTTGAGCGCGCCGTAGTCGAGCTGCTGCAAGGTGAAGAAGCCGACCTGGGTGGTCGAATTCTTGGGCAGGAAGGCCTCATCACCCACCACGTTGAAGTCACGGGTGAAGAGCTGCATGCCGGTCACCCCGCGCCAGGCCCCGTGCTGGGTCTGGGTCAGTTCGAGGCGGCCCTCCATGCCCTTGTTGTAGAAGGCCGTGCCCACCGAGCCGTCTTCCTCGAGCTCGAAGTGGTGATAGGTGGCATAGCCCATGCGCATCGAGATCTTGTCGATCACGCTGCCGTTCGCATCGATGTCGGCGCGCGCATCGAGGCGATCCTGCACGAGGCTGAGGCGGGGCGCTTCCTGCTCCTCGCCTTCCTGCGTGGCGTAGCGGATGGGAACGCCGTAAAGGCTGTCGTAGTGGCTATAGGCGACGCCGAAGCTGCCGCCATCCCCGATATAGGCGAGGCCCGCGCCCGCGGTCCAGGTCTTCGCGGCCGAATTGGCCAGCTTGCCCTTCTGGTTGGCGTTGGCGGCAAAGTCGATCTCGTCGTCCGAGCCGCCCGCAGCGTCGGTCGCCAGCGCTTGCGCGCGCAGCGCCGAGGTCATCGCATAGCCGCCGATGCGCATGTCGTCGCTCTTCATGTAGCTGCCGTCGGCGTGCGCCACCCAGTTCTTCGAGAGCGGCACGTCGACCGAGCCGGCTACCGAGCGTTCGTCCGCCGCCGAGCCGTAGCTGGCAAGCGCATCGGCGTGGAAGGCCTCTTCCGGGACCTTGGTCGGGATGCGCTTGTCGATGATGTTGACGACGCCGCCGATCGCCGAGGAACCATAGAGCAGCGACTGGGGCCCGCGCAGGACCTCGATGCGCTCGGCGAGCAGCGGGTTGACCACCACGGCATGGTCGACCGAGGTGTTCGAGACGTCGATCGAGCCGATACCGTTGGTAAGCACGCGCACGCGCTCACCCTGCAGGCCGCGCAGGACCGGGCGCGACGCGCTCGGGCCGAACGAGGTCGCCGAAACGCCCGGTTCGTGCTGCAGCGTCTCGCCGATCGAGGGGCGCAGCGCCTGGGTCAGCTGCTCGTCCTGGATGACCGCCACGCTCGAGAGCATGTCCTGGCGGCGCGTCGGCAGCGCGCCGGTGACGATGATCTCGCCCGAGGGCTGCGCGTGATAGTCACCCGTCTTGGCAACCTTCGCGTTCGATTCGGCCGTCTGGGCCATGGCCGCGGCGGGGAGGAGCAGCGCAAGACTGGCGCTGCCCGCAAGAAGTCGGACCCTCATTTTATGCACCTTGATCGTTGGGGTGGATTGTTGGCCGGTTGGGCTGGTGTGGCTCCCCGATAGCGCGGAGCATGTCACGATACAACATCACAAATTGAAAGAAGCCGATTTTTCCCGCGCCCCCGGATCGCCGCGGAATGGCCAAAGGCCGTTCACGAGCGCCCCGGCATTCCATCAAGTAGTTGATCCTAAACATGATTCATCCGAATTCACGCGTTTACGGCGCGGCTGCCGAATGCGACGCGGAACTCCGGGAAGACTCCTAGTCCTGGCTTGATCCGCACTTCACCCTGGTCGGTTAGTCCATCGCAAGGTGCAATCGAGATCGGGGCGAGCGCAGGAGCGGCGACAGGGACGATGATCAAGGACCAGACCCAGAAGGCAGGCCGCCTGCTGACCGCACTCGTCGCGCTTGCGGTGCTCCTGACCGGCTTCGTGCTCTACACGATCCGCTTCGGCGGACCGATCGAACGCAAGCACGCATTGCAGAACGAGATGCTCGCCGACATCCTGCCCCCGCCCGCCTTCGTGATCGAGCCCTATCTCGAAACCGTGATGGCCACCGAAAACCCGGGAAGCGCCCCTTTCAAACTGGAAAATCTGGCCCGGCTCGAAGCCGAGTACCGCCAGCGCAAGGCCTACTGGTCCGAAAATCCCGTGCCCCCGCAAATCGCGGGCCAGCTCGATCGGGTCATCCACATCGCCGACCAGTTCTGGCGCATCGTCGACGGCAAGTTCGCCCGCGCGGCGAAGAACCGCGACCGCGATGCCATGTACTGGATCCACGACCGCGAGATCATCCCGGTCTACCAACGCCAGCGCGCCGAAGTGCTCAAGCTGGTGGCGCTCTCGCGCGCCTTCACCGATCAGGCGGTGCGCGTGGATGATTGGATCACTTTCGCCTGCCTGCTCGCCAGCGCACTGATCGCGGTCGTCCTCACGGGCGCGATCCTGTGGGCAACGCGCCGGATCCAGTCCGCGGTCGTCACCCCGCTCGAGCGGGCCAGCCGCACGTTCGGCCACCTCGCCGCGGGCGAATTCGACAGCCCGATCGAAGGCATAGAGCGGCGCGACGAATTCGGCACCATGGCGCGCTCGATGGAAGTGTTCCGGCAGGCGGGAATGGAAAAGGCCGCAGCCGACGCTGCGCAGAAGCGCGTGGTCGAGGCGGTCTCGACCGGCCTGCACAAGCTCGCCACCAAGGACCTCGAATACCGCATCGTCGAGCCCTTCCCGCCAAGCTACGAGACGCTGCGCGGCAATTTCAACGAGGCGGTCACCGCGCTGTGCCGGGTGATGGGCACGGTGCGCGTGGGCGCGGCCAGCGTGATGAACGCGATCAGCGAAATTCGCGCCGGCGCCGACGACCTCGCCTTGCGCAACCAGCAGCAGGCGGCAAGCCTCGAGGAGACCGCCGCCGCGATGGCGCAGGTTACCGGCCGCATACGCGACGCGGCGGGGACCGCGAGCGAGGCGCAGGACGCGATCGACAAGGCCCACGGCCAGGCCAGCCAGGGTGGCGAGGTCGTGCGCGAGGCGGTCGGCGCGATGGCCGCGATCGAGGCCTCGGCCCAGGAAATTTCCTCGATCATCGACGTGATCGACGGCATCGCCTTCCAGACCAACCTGCTCGCACTCAACGCCGGGGTCGAGGCGGCGCGCGCGGGCGAGGCAGGCAAGGGCTTCGCGGTCGTCGCCACCGAGGTGCGCGCGCTCGCGCAGCGCTCGGCCGAGGCCGCGCACGACATCAAGGAACTGATCACCAAGAGCACGACCCAGGTCGACAAGGGCGTCCAGCTCGTCGGCGAGACCGGGCGCAAGCTCGAGGACATCGTCGCCCAGGTCAGCGCCCTCCACAGCCTCATCGCCAGCATGGCGCAGTCCTCGCGCCAGCAGTCGAGCGATCTCGAACAGGTCAACACCTCGGTCGGCGACATGGACCGCATGACCCAGCAGAACGCCGCCATGGTCGAGGAGACCACCGCCGCCACGCGCACCCTCGAGAACGAGGCGCGCACGCTTACCGAGATGATGTCCTCCTTCCGCACCCGCATTCGCGAGGCCCGTCCCGACATTGCCGGACAAGGCGAACCACTGCGTCGCACCAGCGTGGCGGGCCGCGGCGGCGACGCCGCGCCGGTCAGCGCTGCCGCCTGATCCCGCAGCACTCCACGCGAAAACGCGCAGCCCGTCCAAGGACAAGCTGCGCGCCTTTGCGTCCGCCCGGAGCTGCGGACGACGAAATCCTGCCGCTTATTCGGAGTGCGCGGGAACCGTATCGGGCGCGGTGTTCACGTCCTCGGCATCGGTCGCGGTCTCCGAGGTGATCGGCACCGCGTTGACGTCGCTGTCCATGTCGGCGACCGCCTTGCGCACGCCCGCTGCATAATCGGGGTGGACCTTTTCCAGCACGGCGAACCAGCGCTCCTTGACCCCTTGCGAACAGGGTCCCATCGCGGCGGCATAGTTCGCATAGAGCCGCGCCTTCTCGTCGGCCTCCATCAGTTCGTAGAGTGCGCGCGGCTGCGTGTAGTCGTCGACTTCCTGCGCGTTGCCGTAGCGGTTCATGTCGCCGTCGATCTTCATCGGCGGCTCCTGCACGCCCGCGTCGGCAACCGGCCCCCCGTACTGGTTGGGCTCGTAATAGGCGTCCGCGTTGCCGAAGTCGTTGGTGAAGAAGCGCATCGCGCCGTCCTTGTGGTAATGATTCACCTGGGCGGCCTTGGGTGCGTTGGCGGGCAGCGCCTCGTAGTGCGTGCCCAGGCGATAGCGGTGCGCGTCGGCATAGGAGAACACCCGGGCCTGGAGCATCTTGTCGGGCGAAAACGAGATGCCCGGCACCACGTTGGACGGGCTGAACGCCGCGTTCTCGATCATCTGAAAATAGTTGTCCGGGTTCCGGTTCATTTCCAGCACGCCGACCTCGATCAGCGGATAGTCGCCATGCGGCCAGACCTTGGTGAGGTCGAAGGGATTGTAGGGCGTCGTGAGCGCGTCCTCCTCGGGCATAACCTGAATGAACAGCGTCCACTTGGGGAATTCGCCCTTCTCGACCGCGTTATAGAGGTCTTCCTGGTAGCTCTCGCGGGTCTTGCCGATCAGCTTTTCGGCCTCTTCGTTCGTATAGAACTTGTGGCCCTGCTGGGTCTTGAAGTGGAACTTGACCCAGAACCGCTCCCCGGCCGCGTTCCACATCGAGAACGTATGGCTGCCGTAGCCGTTCATGTGCATCGGGTTCTTGGGAATGCCCCGGTCGGACATCAGGATCGTGACCTGGTGGACCGATTCGGGCTGCGCGGCCCAGAAGTCGAACATCGCCTCGGGGCTGCGCAGGTTCGTGCGCGGGTGGCGCTTCTGCGTGTGGATGAAATCGGGGAACTTGTAGGCATCGCGCACGAAGAACACCGGCGTGTTGTTGCCGACCATGTCCCAGTTGCCGTCCTCGGTGTAGAACTTGAGGGAGAAGCCGCGCACGTCGCGCTCGGCGTCCGCCGCACCCGCCTCGCCCGCGACGGTCGACCAGCGCGAGAGCACCTCGGTCTGCTTGCCGACTTCGGAGAAGATCTTGGCGCAAGTGTACCTGGAAATGTCCTTGGTCACCGTGAACGTGCCCTGCAGACCCCAACCCTTGGCGTGGACGGTGCGCTCGGGGATGCGTTCGCGGTTCTGGTGCGCGAGCTTCTCGAGCAGTTGGTAGTCCTGCATCAGGACCGGGCCGCGCCTGCCTGCGGTCAGCGAATGTTCGTTGGAAGGTACCGGTGCACCGGCGCTGGTCGTCAGGGTGGGCTTGTCGGCCATCTTGGGGTCCTCTCGGCGATTGCACTATACCGGCACAACGCGCCCGCCCCCCGGACCGGTTCCCACCCCGTTTCCGGTCACAGTGATCGCTTTTACCAATCGATGGCGCCGCGCCCGTGCTTTTCGAGGAAGGCGTTGGCCCGGCTGAAATGCCCGCACCCCAGGAACCCGCGGTGTGCCGAGAGCGGGCTGGGATGCGGCGCCTCGAGCACGAGATGCGGCCCCTGCAGCAGCCCCGGAACGCGCATCGCCTTCTTCTGCGCGTGCGCGCCCCAGAGCAGGAAGACGCAGGGTTCCGACCGTGCCGCGACGGCGGCGACCGCCGCGTCGGTGATCGCCTCCCAGCCCCGCTTCTGGTGCGACCCGGCCCGGCCCTCCTCGACCGTAAGCGCGTTGTTGAGCAGGAGCCCCCCCTGACGCGCCCAGGCTTCGAGACTACCCTGCGCGGGCGGGCGCACGACGCCCTCGCGCGCCAGTTCCTTGTAGATGTTGGCCAGCGACGGCGGCACGCGCACGCCCTCCTGCACCGAGAAGGCAAGCCCATGCGCCTGCCCCGGACCGTGATAGGGGTCCTGGCCCAGGATCACGACCCTGACCGCATCGAGCGGGGTCAGTTCGAAGGCACGCAACCAGTCGCCACGTGCCGGGTAGATCACCTTGCCCGCCGCCGCTTCGGCGTCGAGCCAGGCACCGAGCCGCTGCGCCTCGGGGCTTTGCAAGGCAGGGGCAAGCGCGGTGCGCCAGCTCTGGGGGCAAGCACCAAAAAGGTCCCGCGCGCCGCCCTGCACCGATCCGGTCGGCGATCCGGTCGGCGATCCGGACGCTGCCGTACCGGCCAGTGTTGCCTCGTTTCCGCTCATCGCAAATTTCCTCCGCGCCGGACAGCAAGCCGGCCTTGCGCCCATTGCGCAACCGGGCGGCAATCCCTAAGCACTTTCGGACCATGGCTGTCTATCTCCACGAAGAAGATCTTCCCGCAGGCGTCCTCGCGCCGGGGCCCGTTGCCGTTGACACGGAAACGATGGGCCTGATCACCCGCCGCGATCGCCTCTGCGTCGTCCAGATCTCCGATGGCGGGGGCGACGAGCACCTCGTGCGCTTCGCGCCGGGCAGCGACTACGCCGCGCCCAACCTCAAGGCCGTGCTGGCCGACCCCGCGCGGCTCAAGCTCTACCACTTCGCGCGCTTCGACCTCGCCGCCATGGAACACTACATGGGCGTGATGGCAGAGCCTGTGTTCTGCACCAAGATCGCCAGCAAGCTGGTGCGCACCTACACCGACCGCCACGGCCTCAAGGACCTCGTGCGCGAACTGCTGGGCAAGGAAGTCTCCAAGCAGCAGCAGTCGAGCGACTGGGGTGCCCCCGAACTCAGCGACGCGCAGAAGGACTACGCCGCCTCCGACGTGCGCCATCTGCACGCGATGCACACGATCCTCGTCGAGCGCCTCGCCCGCGAGGGCCGCACCGAAATCGCGCAGGCCTGCTTCGATTTCCTTCCCGCCCGCGCCCGACTCGATCTCGCCGGGTGGCCCGACCACGATATTTTCAGCCACGAAGCGGCCTGATCCCGCAAGGGCTGACCCCGCAGGATTTAAGACGAGCCTATGTCTGAGGAAGCCAGACAGATCCGCAACCGCCGCCGGCACCTTGCCGCGCCGGGCGGTTCGCACGACCGGATGGTGTCCTTCCTCTCGAAGGCGCTTCCGGCGGCGATCGGGCTCGTCGCCGCGGTGATGATCCTCATGCCGCTCGGCCCCCGCGGCGAAGTCAGCTTCCTGCTCGACCGCAACAAGGTCGACGTCACCGACAACCGTATCGCGGTGAACGACGCCGCCTATCGCGGGCGCGACGACAAGGGCCGCGACTTCACGGTGACGGCGGGCACGGCGGTGCAGGAATCGGCCGCGACTCCGATCGTCGAGATGTTCGATCTCGCCGCCCAGATCGCGCTGAGCGACGGGCCGGGCAAGATCGTCGCTCCGCGCGGCCGCTACAACTACAACCGCGACCTGCTCGACGTCGACGGACCCGTCGATTTCTCGGCCAGCGACGGCTATCACATGACCGCCAACAACGTCGCGGTCGACATCGGATCCAAGACCGCGCAGGGCTCGGGCGGCGTCGAAGGCCGGGTTCCGAGCGGGACCTTCAAGGCCGACACCATGCAGGCCGATCTCGACGCGCGCACCGTAACCCTTGAAGGCAATGCCAAGCTGCGGATGACCCCCGGCAGCAAGCTGGAGATACCGCAATGACGTCCCTGAGCCGCCTTCCCCGAACGGCCCTGCGATCGGTTTTCGGGCGCAGCCCATTCCTGCGCGCGGCACTCGCCGGCGCGGTGATCGGGACCGGGGCCCTCATCGCCACCCAGCAGATCGGCGCACAGACGCTCTCGGGGCACAATTCCAACGCACCCGTCGATTTTGCCGCCGACAAGATCGAGCTGCAGGACAAGCAGGACCGCGTCGTGCTGACCGGCAATGTCGACATCAAGCAGGACGGCCTGCGCCTGACCGCCGCGCGCACGGTGGTCAACTTCACCAATACCCAGCGCATGCAGGTCCAGCGCATCACCGCCACGGGCGGGGTGCGGGTGACGCAGGCCGACCAGGTGGCGACCGGTGACGTCGCCGTCTACGACTTCAACAAGCGCATCATCACGATGGTCGGCAACGCCTCGCTCAAGCGCGGCAACACCGACACGCTGCACGGCGGACGCTTCGTCGTCGACCTCAACACCGGCGTCTCCTCGGCCTCGGGCGGGCGCGTGCAGGGCACCTTCAACGTACCCAAGCAGTCGAACTGAGCGCCCGGCGACGGCGCGCGCGCCGTCCGCCGGACCGACACGAGTTCCGACACGAAAAAGGGGCCCCGACGCGGGGCCCCTTTTTCGTGTCGGATACCGGGATGAGCGGCCTAGAAGGCCCGGTCGTGCACCAGCACGCGCAAGGTCAGGAAGATGATCTGGATGTCGCGCATGATCGTCCAGCCTTCGAGATACTCGAGGTCGGACTGAAGGCGATTGATGAGATCGGCCTCGCGGTCGGTCGCGCCGCGATAGCCGCGCACTTGCGCAAGGCCCGAAAGACCCGGCTTCAGGCTGTGGCGCTGCCAGTAGCGCAAGTCGACTTCCCAGAACAGCTTGTCGCCGGCGAGCGAGCCGGTGGCGTGCGGGCGCGGGCCGACCAGGCTCATGTCACCGAGCAGCACGTTGAAGAGCTGGGGCAGCTCGTCGATGCTGGTCTTGCGGATGAAACGGCCGATCGGGGTGATGCGCTGGTCGTTCTTCGAGGCCGACTGGTTGCCATTGGCATCGCACATGGCCTCGGTCATCGACCGAAACTTGTACATGTTGAAAAAGCGATTTCCGCGCCCCATCCGGCGCTGGACGAAGAACACCGAACCGCCGTCGTAGAATTTCACCGCGAGCGCGACGACAATCAGGAGCGGCGAGAGCGCGAAGATCGCGCTCCCCGCGAAGGCCAGGTCGAACATGCGCTTGATCGCGCGCTCACGCAGGCCCAACGGCCCCGCCGAGACGAGCAAGAGGCCCTGGTTGCCCAGCACGCGCGCGCCTTGTGCGCCGAGGCGCACGACGACTTCGTCGAGCACTTCGCCATCGACGTTGGCGCCCTTGAGCATCATCGCCCACTCAGCCCGGCGGCCGACCGGACAACTCACGATCACGCGGTCGATGTTGCGCAGGACAAGCCCGAACCGGTCAAGCGCATCGGGATCCTTGAGATCGGGCCGCAGCCCCATCGCGGTCGACGAAACACGGATCGCGCCGGGCAGGTCCACTTTCGGGCCACCGTCGTCGATCACCAGTTCGTTGAGCACCCTCGCCCCGCAACGCCAGCGCACGAGATGCCGCATCTGAACGCGCACGATACAGATCAGCAGCATCGCCGCGATCGAGCCGACCAGGAACGCGGCGCGCGGCATTTCTCCGGTCGGACGGATCAGGAATTCGAAGAAGACCGTCACCGCCACGGCGATGGTCATCGCGACGAGCGCGCGCGCAATCCCGCTCCAGGCATTGTGCAGCGTCTTGATCGAATAGCTGCCATTGTAGAGCGCCAGGGTCAGGAAGATCGGGAGGATCAACTGGCTGTGCACGACGGCCAGCGGCAAGGCGTGGCGTGCGTTGACCAACCACCCGATTACAGCGAATCCGACAGAAATGGCGAAGATATCGCCCAGAATTAATCCGAGATAACATTGCAGCCGCCGCCGCTCGAGCGACGGAGCAACCGGGGTTGCAACAAGACCATCGACGTCACCAAGCACCGCACGCGGAGCAAAGGGCGCATTCATTGCTAGGGCACTCCCGATAGCCAGCTTCACTCCGCCTCCCTTTCCGCGAATTCATTCGCAGACCGAAATGCTGCAACGCGGTACGTATAGTCCCGCTGATGAGCCTCAAGCAATCGAAAAACTCTAGACTGTTCTATTTGTGCGTTGTTTCGTCGAGCCGACCGCAATTCTGGCTATCCTTAGCAATCCATCGGCCAACAACAACTCAGAGTCGGAACTGTTCCCGAGCAATAATTGATGCAGTGCAACAAGACGCGCAACTAGCCGGTCGAGCCGTGCTCCACGCCAGATTCGCAGCTGTTGCGCAAGTGCTGGCTTGTCCTTCCAGAAGACCCGGCGCGCCTTTGCCTCGGCTTCAAGTAAACCTGCAATATCAGAACTATGGCCAAGCTGTGCATTCAAGGCGGCCAATTGTGCAGCGCGGCGTTCGAGCGCCAAAAGCAGGCCGACCGGATTGATCTGCAGATCGTGCATGCGCTTGAGCTCCGCGGCCAGCATCTCGCGCTTGCCCCCAAGGATCGTGTCGACCAGTGGAGCGAAGGCATCGTCCTCCGTCGATGCGCCGATCTCGTCGAGCGCGGCCATCGCGACGGGCCTCGGCGTCTCGGGCGCGGCGTCGAGATAGAGCGCGAGCTTTTCGACCTCGGAGCGCGCAAGGCGGGTGTCGAGTCCGGCCCCGCGTGCAATACGCTCGGCGACGTCGCTGCCCATTTTCAGGCCAGCCCCGTTGGCAAGCGTGCGCACCGTCGCGGTGACCGAGGCAAGGTCGGGCGGATAGAACATCGCCACCAGCGCATCCCCGCGCCCGGCAAGGAGCTTGGCCGTGCGCGATTTGTCGGTGGCGCCATTGGCCACGATCAGAACCGGGCAGCCCTCGACGTCGTTCTCGAGCAGAGTCTGGACGGCGTCGTGGGCCTCGTCGCCTTGCGCCCGCACATAGATGTGGCGCGCGTCCCCGAACAGCGAAGTCGAACGCGCCTCGTCGCCGAGCCGGACCGGATCACGGCGCAGCTCGGCCCCGCTCATCTCGATTCGCTCGCCCGGATCCTCTAGCAGCGCGACGATTCGCGCCGCCGCGTCGCTGGCCCCCGATTCGTCCGGACCGCAGAAGAAGAACAGCCGCACCTCACGTGCCACCCGTGCCGCGACCGAGGCGAAATCCTTCTGGGTGGCCTTCACGAGACCTTACGGACGCTCTTGGTCGCGGATGCGCAGCGCAAGATTGGTGACGATGCGGCTCGCGACGTCCTTGGCGAGATTTTCGAGCGCGGTCTGCTCGGCCGCGATCGTCGCGTAATCGGACGAGACCACGTCGATCCCCGCATCCGACCCCGCGGTCGCGTCGACCACAACCGCCCCGCTCGAAAGGTCGACGAGCTGGTAGCGCGCGCGCAAGGTGCGCCGTTCACGCCCGGTGGTGTCGTCCGAGAGCAGCGCATAGGCTTCGAGCTGGTCATCGAGCCGCACGTCGAGACGGTAGCGCGGGCTCGCACCCGCAGGCGTCTCGCCGATCTTGTCGACGAGCGCATTGCGCACCAGCCAACCGGCCCGACCCTGGATCGCGGAGACCTGGATGTCCGACAGGCCGCGCGCCACCGCGCCGCTGCCACCGCCCGCGTACATCGGCTGAAGGCCACAGCCGCCGAGCGCGAGCGTCAGCGCAACGGCGGCACCAAGAGCGTGGAGCGGCCTCACGCGACGATATTGACCAGACGATCGGGCACAACGATTACCTTGCGAATTTCAGCACCATCGATCGCACGCTGGACTTTCTCGCTGGCCAGCGCAAGCGCCTCGAGGTCGTCCTTCGACAGCCCCTTGGCGACTGTCAGCGTGTCGCGCAGCTTGCCCTTGACCTGGACCGCAATGGTGACCTCGTCCTCGACCAGCAGCGCCGGGTCGACCTCGGGCCAGAGCGCCTCGGCGACGAGCCCCTGGCCGAACGCGGAGTAGGCCTCTTCGGCCAAGTGCGGCATCATCGGAGCGATGAGCAGCAGCAGTTCGCGGATCGCGGTGGAACGGCTCGCCGAAGGCTTGGCCTTCTCGATCGCGCCGGTCAGTTCATAGATGCGCGCAACGGCCTTGTTGAAGCCGAGCGCCTCGATGTCCTCGGCAACCGCCGCGATGGTCTGGTGCAGCTTGCGATCGAGCGCCTTGTCTTCACCTTCAGCGGCGGCGTCGAACTGGGCAAAGAGCCTCCACAGGCGCTGGACGAAGCGCGCGCAGCCCTCGATGCCGGCCTCGGACCAGGGCAGGTCGCGCTCGGGCGGGCTGTCGGAGAGCATGAACCAGCGGATCGCGTCGGCGCCGTAGGTCGCGACGATCTCGTCAGGATCGACCACGTTCTTCTTCGACTTCGACATCTTGATGACCTTGCCGACCTCGATGGCCGAACCGTCGGCCTTGAGCGTCGCGCCATCGGCGGTGCGGGTGATCTCGGAAGGGGCGAAGAAGACGTCGCGTCCGCCTTCCTTGCGCGAGTAGACCTCGTGCGTGACCATGCCTTGCGTGAACAGGCTGGCGAAGGGCTCCTTGACGTCGATGAGGCCGATGCGGGCCAGCGCGCGCGTCCAGAAGCGGGCGTAGAGCAAGTGCAGGATCGCGTGCTCGATGCCGCCGATGTACTGCTCGACCGGAAGCCATTTCGCGATGGCTTCCTTGTCGAAGGGCTTGTCGCCGGGCTGGCTGGCAAAGCGCAGGAAGTACCAGGACGAATCGGCGAAAGTATCGAGCGTGTCGGTTTCGCGGCGCGCCGCGTGGCCGCACTGCGGGCAGTCGACGTGCTTCCAGGTCGGGTGCCGTTCCAGCGGGTTGCCCGGGGTCTTGAAATCGACGTCCTCGGGGAGCGTGACGGGCAGGTGCTTCTTGGGCACCGGCACCACGCCGCAGACCTCGCAGTGGATGAACGGGATCGGCGTACCCCAGTAGCGCTGGCGCGAGATGCCCCAGTCGCGCAGGCGCCACACCGTCTTGCCCTCGCCCCAGCCGCCGTCCTGGGCGCGCTTGACGACTTCGGCCTTGGCCTCGGCGACCGACATGCCGTTCAGGAAATCGGAGTGGACGAGCACACCGTCACCCGCTTCCGCCTCACCCGCGAAAGGCTTGTCGGCCTCGTCGGCGCTGACCGCGACGACGCGCAGGATCGGGAGCTCGTACTTGGTCGCGAACTCGAAGTCGCGCTGGTCGTGACCGGGGACGGCCATGACCGCACCGGTGCCGTAATCCATCAGCACGAAGTTGGCGATGAACACGGGGATCTGGGCCCCGGTGAAGGGGTGCTTCGCGGTGATGCCGGTATCAAAACCCAGCTTCTCGGCGGTCTCGAGTTCGGCCGCGGTGGTGCCGCCGCGCTTGCACTCGGCGATGAAGTCCTGCGCCGCGACATTGTCCTTGGCCACCCCTTGCGCGATCGGATGATCGGCCGCGACGGCAACGAAGCTCGCGCCGAAGATCGTGTCGGGACGGGTCGAGTAGACTTCAACCGAGCCGCCATCCGAGAGCTCGAAGCGGAACTGCAGGCCTTGGCTCTTGCCGATCCAGTTCTCCTGCATCGTGCGGACCTTTTCGGGCCACTTGTCGAGATCGCCCAGGCCCTCGAGCAGTTCGTCGGCGAAGTCGGTGATCTTGAGGAACCACTGGTTCAATTTGCGCTTCTCGACCAGCGCGCCCGAACGCCAGCCACGCCCGTCGATGACCTGCTCGTTGGCGAGCACGGTCATGTCGACCGGGTCCCAGTTCACCGCCGATTCCTTGCGGGTGACGAGGCCGTGGGCGTACATGTCGAGGAACAGCGCCTGCTCATGGCCGTAGTATTCGGGCTCGCAGGTCGCCAGTTCACGGCTCCAGTCGAGCGCGAAGCCGAGGCGCTTCAACTGCGCCTTCATGTTGGCGATGTTGTCGCGCGTCCAGCCGCCCGGGTGCACGCCCTTTTCCATAGCCGCGTTCTCGGCGGGCATGCCGAAAGCGTCCCAGCCCATCGGGTGGAGCACTTCGTGGCCGCGCATGCGCTTGTAACGCGCGAGCACGTCGCCCATCGTGTAGTTGCGCACGTGACCGATGTGGATGCGGCCCGAGGGATAGGGGAACATTTCCAGGACGTAGCTGCGCGGCTTCGTCGAGGTGTCGTCCGCCTTGAAGCACTGGGCTTCGTCCCATGCCGCCTGCCAGCGGACATCCGCCTGCGCCGGGTCGAACCGCTCGGTCATTTCAGTCTGGTCTCCTGCGAGGACCACTGCGGCCCTCGCGCTATCACGTCAGGAACGGCCCCCAAAGGAGGCCGGAAAAAAGATCAGGGCGGATGCCCGCGCGATCAGCCGGTGACCGAATCGCGGCGCAAGTCGCGCGCCCGGGTGAGGATCACGTTCTCGAGCTTCTGCACGGTCGCGGCCTGGACCGGCGCACCGACCCATTCGCCGTTCTGGAGCACCTGGCGCGCGGCCGAGACGCGCAGCGCGTCGGCGCGCAGGTCCTGGTCGAGGATCGTCACCGAGACCTTCATGCGTTCGCTCGGCTTGTCGGGGTTCACGTACCAGTCGGTGATCAGAACGCCGCCGGCGCTGTCCGACTGGAGCAGCGGCATGAACGAGAGCGAGTCGAGGCTGGCGCGCCACAGGTAGCTGTTCACGCCGATGGTGGTGACGTGCGAAGGCGCGATCGCGGCCGACGCGACGTCCGGCTTCTTGCCGCCACACCCGGCCAGCGCCAGAGCCGCCACGACGCAAACCGCGACGCTTGCCACTTTGCGCGGGGCGAGAAGGCCGAATTCAGTGGTGCCTGTCATTTTAGTTCCCAGTTCCTGATCTGTGTCGGCAGGGATCGGCCAAAAGCAGGCCCCGCAGTCCCCGACGTGAAGAAATGCCTCTATAACCGCCATTGCCTCGGAGCAAGAGCGCCCTTGCGATTGATCGGAGCGATCGATCGAAGCGATCGATCGGCCGGGCCTGCACGAAGGCAGGGCGCACCACCCGCCTGCGCTGTTAACCCTGCTCCGACTAAACCGGCGATGAACGCGCGTTCACCCGCCACCTTCGAACTCGTGCGGAAGGGCCTTGCCGAACCGCCTTGCGATCTCCAATTCCCTTGCAGGCCTGCGATGTGCTAAGCCATGGCGCACAGGCTGTGTTAAGGACCGTCCTGCCAGTCGAGATGCCAGAGAGACGTGACGCCACGAGAGAGCATGCACGAGAACGCTGAAACGACCATGTCGACCGCTTCGCGCGGAGGAGTGCGAGCCGGAGCCCTGCTCGCCGGTTCGGTGAGCCTGCTTGCCCTGCCAAGCGCGGTCATGGCCTTCACGACCACTTTCCGCACCGATGCCGCCAACGCCGAGAAGCTCGGCTCGTTCGATTCGCGCACCGAGACGGCCAATTTCACCCGCGCCGTGGCGATGCGCTCATTGGCCAAGGACGGCGGATTCCCGTTTACGCCCGCCGGTACTCCGAACCGCCCCGAACGTTCGGTGCTCGTCGTCGTGCGCGACGATCCGGTGGCGGCCAAGGCGATCATCGTGCGCGGGCGCTATCTCGCCCCGGCCGACGAAGCGCCGCGCCCCGCCAGCCCGCAGATCGCCTCGACCTCGTTCAGCCTGGGGGTTTCGCGCGGCTACCAGAACTTCGCGCAGGATCTCGTCAAGCAGCCGGAAAAGCGCAGCCTTGCCGCCCTGCCCGACCTCAAATCGTACAGCCTGTCACCGGGCACCGCCGATTCGCGCGAACCGCGCTTCACCCCGCGCATCTCGATCGACGAAAAGCACGCCACCGGCCGTGCGCCGCGCACTTTCGCGGGCGACGAGGGCGAGGTCGACCTCGGCGGCGCCTACCGCGTGGCCAAGAACCTGAACGTGACGGCGGGCGTGCGCTACTATCAGGATCGCGAGCGCCTCCAGCCGCTCACCGACGGGCGCCAGGACAGCCAGGCGGTTTACGTGGGCACCCAGTTCCGCTTCTGATCCATCGGGCTCACCACAATCGTGCACGGCTTCAGCGCCGCGCAAGCCCACTTGCATTTCTCGCACCCAGTATTGGCCGATCCGGTTGCAAATAATGCCAAGCTGAGCTTGCCGCTTTCATATTCCTTTCTTAGCACTGTGCTTGGTGGATGCACACGAAAGCGAAAGGCTGAATATGGCACGCGTTGCGATTGTTACAGGCGGCACTAGGGGGATCGGAGAAGCCATTTCACTGGCTCTGAAAGACAGAGGCCACACGGTTGTCGCGAATTACGGCGGCAACGATGAAAAGGCCAAGGCCTTTACGGAAAAGACCGGGATCCCCGCCTACAAGTGGGACGTGGGCGACCACGAGGCGACGCTCGCGGGCGTGGCGCAAGTGGCGCAGGACATCGGCCCCGTCGACATCGTCGTCAACAACGCCGGCATCACGCGCGACGGCGTGCTGCACAAGATGACCTTCGAGGACTGGAACGAGGTCATGCGCATCAATCTGGGCGGTTGCTTCAACATGGCCAAGGCGACTTTCCCCGGCATGCGCGAGCGCAAGTGGGGGCGCATCGTCAACATCGGCTCGATCAACGGCCAGGCCGGTCAGTACGGCCAGGTCAACTACGCCGCCGCCAAGTCGGGCATCCACGGTTTCACCAAGGCGCTCGCCCAGGAGGGCGCCAAGTTCGGCGTGACCGTCAATGCCATCGCGCCCGGTTACATCGACACCGAGATGGTCGCCGCCGTGCCCGCCCCGGTGCTCGAGAAGATCGTCGCCAAGATCCCCGTCGGCCGCCTCGGCCATGCCTACGAGATCGCACGCGGCGTCGCTTTCCTGTGCTCGGAGAACGCCGAGTTCGTCACGGGATCGACGCTCTCGATCAACGGCGGCCAGCACATGTACTGATCGGGCGGACCGCAGGCCCGAAAACCACGCATCCCCTGCAAGGCCGCGGCCTTGCAGGGGATTTTCGTTGGGGTTTGGCACACCCGCGCCTAAGGTGGTCCTCGTGACCTCGCCCTATCATCCCCCGGTCAAGCGCTCGGTCGAGATTGCCGGGCACAAGACCTCGATCAGCCTCGAACCGGTGTTCTGGGACGCGCTCGTCTCGGCCGCCGAGGAAGAGCGCCTGCCGATCAACGCGCTCGTCGCGCGGATCGACCTCGAACGTGCGCAAGCCCCGGCCCCGCCCGGCCTTGCCAGCGCGATCCGGGTCTGGCTGATGCTGCGCTTCGCAAGTTCGGTCACCACGCTCGACGCCTGACCCCTACTCCGCGGCGCAGCGCCCAACGGGAAGGGGCGGAAACCTTGCGGCTCCGCCCCTCGGGTACAACTCTTCAAATCAGGACCGACGCCGGTGTCAGTAGTTCGCCACGGCGTCGCTGGCCGGGAAGGTCTCGTCAAGCGCCTCGTCGGTCTTCGACCACGACTTGGGCGCCGATCGCATGTTCGCGGGACCCGCGTCACGTATCGGCGCGGTCTCGGCCTTCTCCTTCTGGGTGTACTTGTAGAGCGCGTAGCCCGCAGCTCCCAGAACGGCCATTCGCATCAGACCCATCGTCACATCTCCTCTCGAACATGTTCGCTCACTCGGGAAGGGAATGCGCGAGAGGCGCCTTGGGTTCCTCAGTCCCCGCCGATACGTTCGATCTGCGCGCCGAGCAGAGCGAGCTTTTCTTCCAGACGCTCGTAGCCGCGGTCGAGATGGTAGAGGCGGTGCACCCGCGTCTCGCCCTCGGCGGCGAGGCCGGCAATGACCAGGCTCATCGAGGCGCGCAGGTCGGTCGCCATGACTTCGGCCCCGTGCATCTTGTCGACACCATGGACGATCGCGGTGCGTCCCTTGGTCTCGATCCGCGCACCCATGCGGTTGAGCTCGGGCACGTGCATGTAGCGATTCTCGAAGATCGTCTCGGTCAGCACCGAGGAGCCTTCCGCCTTGCACAAAAGCGCCATGAGCTGGGCCTGCATGTCGGTCGCGAAGCCAGGGAACGGCGCGGTCGAGAGCGTCACCGGGCGCAGCTTGCCCTCGGCCGCGACGTAGAGGCCGCCCGGGCGCTCCTCGACGAGCACGCCCGCATCGCGCAGCGCCTGCACGGTCGCTTCCATGTCCTCGATGCGCGCGCCCTTGAGCATCACGTCACCCCCGGTGATCGCCGCAGCGCAGGCATAGGAGCCCGCCTCGATGCGATCGGGCATGACCATGTAGGTCGCCCCGTGGAGGCGCGGCACGCCGTGGATGGTGAGGTCCGAGGTGCCGATGCCCTCGATCTGCCCGCCCATCGCGACGAGCAGGTTGCACAAATCGACGATCTCGGGCTCGCGCGCGGCGTTGTGGAGGTGCGAGGTGCCGTTGCACAGCACCGCGGTCATCAGCGCGTTCTCGGTCGCGCCGACCGAGACGACCGGGAAGGAGAAGCGCCCGCCGGGAAGCCCGCCGTCGGGCGCGACCGCCTTGACGTAACCCGCCGCCATCTCGATCTGCGCGCCGAGCGCCTCGAGCACTTTGAGGTGCAGGTCGATCGGGCGGTTGCCGATCGCGCAGCCGCCGGGCAGCGAGACGGTCGCCTCGCCCATGCGCGCAAGCATCGGCCCGAGCACGAGGATCGAGGCGCGCATCTTGCGCACCAGGTCGTAGGGCGCGACCGTGCTGGTGATGCGCGTCGCCTGGAGCGTCATCACCCGGCCGAAGTCCTCGGGCCGCGAACCGGCGATCGCGGTCGAGATCCCGAACTGGTTCATCAGGTGCTGGAACCCGTCGATGTCCGCAAGCCGCGGCAGGTTGCGCAGCGTCAGCGGTTCCTCGGTGAGCAGCGCGCAGGGCAGCAGGGTGAGTGCCGCGTTCTTGGCGCCCGAAACGGGAATGGTGCCGGAAAGGCGCTTGCCGCCCTCGATAACGATCTTGTCCATGGCCTGTCATTTAGCGGGATTTGCCGTCGCAGCAAGCGGGCAACCTGTCGCAAGCTCATGTGTTTGTGGAAGCGTCTGGTTGCGCTGCAGCGATGAACCCGCTTTAATCGCAGTGCAACATCCGGAGGTTACGTCAAGGTCCATGACTGAAAACAATTTTCGCAAACCCGTCCGCATTGCCGTCTTTCCCGTGGCCGGACTGGGGACCCGTTTTCTTCCTGCGACCAAGGCCATTCCCAAGGAATTGCTTCCGATCGTCGACAGGCCACTTATTCAATACGCCGTCGATGAGGCGCGCGAGGCCGGAATCGAGGAGTTTGTCTTCGTCACCGGGCGCGGCAAGACCGCTATTGTTGAGCATTTCGATACGGCCTTCGAGCTCGAGGCGACGATGAGCGGGCGCGGCAAGTCGCTCGAACCGCTTGAATCGACCCGGATGAATCCCGGCAATCTCGTCACCGTGCGCCAGCAGGTTCCCCTGGGCCTGGGCCATGCCGTGTGGTGCGCGCGCGCCGTGACCGGCAACGAGCCCTTCGCGATCTTCCTTCCCGACGAACTCATGTACGGCTCGCCCGGCTGCATGGCGCAGATGATCGAGGCCTACAACGAAGTGGGCGGCAACCTGGTCTCGGTGCTCGAAGTGCCCGAAAACGAGGTTTCGAGCTACGGCGTGATCAAGCCGGGCGCGGTCAACGGAAACCTGACGCAAGTGAAGGGCCTGGTCGAAAAGCCCAAGGTCGAGGACGCCCCCTCGAACAAGATCGTCTCGGGTCGCTACATCCTCCAGCCCGAGATCATGGATCTGCTCGCGAGCCAGGGCAAGGGCGCAGGCGGCGAGATCCAGCTGACCGATTCGATGGCCAAGCTGATCGACACCCAGCCCTTCCATGCGGTCACCTTCGAGGGCCAGCGTTTCGACTGCGGCTCGAAGCTCGGCTTCGTCGAGGCCACGCTCGCGATCGCGCTCGACCGTCCCGACATGGGCGCCGACGTGCGCGCAATGGCCCAGCGCCTCCTGGGCTGATCCGGCCAACCAAGGCCCAAACCCAAAAAGGGGCGCCGATCCTTAGGGATGGCGCCCCTTTTTCATGGCTGCACCCGGCCGCGAATCAGGCCGTAACGACCGCGATGCGAAGCGCGGGGGCACCGGCGGCAATGTCCAGAAGGCGATCGACATTGGGGTGCGCGCCCGGGTTGGCGCGCGCGTCGGGGACGTGCTCGGCAAAGACGGCGAGGCCATGTTCGGCCGCCTTCGCGTCGAGCCCGCCGAAGACCTGCTGGAGGTACTGGTAGACCGCCAGCGACCCCAGCTTGCCGGGCGCGTGGGGAATGCTGTCGACGACCGCACCGTCCGCGTCGAGGAAGTCGACGCGCGCCACGCCCTCGATCGAGGGAAGCTGGTTGAGGTTGTCCTTGAACAGGGGGCCGGGCTCGATCATCGCCAGTCTCTTTCTTGCATTTCGGGATGGGTAAGGCGCTGCGCCCCTACCAGCCGGCACGGCGAAGCGCCATGCACCGCGCAATGCGATTTGCCGATTACTGGCGGACCGGATCGCTCAGCCGCGCCATGATCGCGGCGACATAGGCCTGGGTCTCGCGGATATTGGGAATGCCGCCCGCCTGAAGCACGCGCCGCGGCCCCGCGTTATAGGCCGCGAGCGCCTTCTCGATATCGCCGCCAAAGGCATCGAGCTGCTGGCGCAGATAGCGCGCACCGCCCTCGAGATTGGCCTGCGGATCGTCGGGATCGACCCCCATGGTGCGCGCGGTGCCGGGCATGAGCTGGGCAAGGCCGCGCGCGCCGGCCGGTGAAAGCGCACGCTCGTTCCAGCGGCTTTCCTGCCAGACCACCGCCTCGAGCAGCGCTGGGCTGATGTCGTACTTGGCCGCGAGCTGCGCCACGCGCTGGCGCCAGCGCGCCGGACCTGCGGTGTCCGCCGCGAGCGTCAGCGAAGACTGGTGCACCGAGACCGGCACGTCGCCGACCATCTCGGCATCGTCCAAGATGCCGTCCGCGCCGATCGCGAGGACGTCGGCGCTGCCGCCCACCGGCTGCGGCTCGAAAGGCCCCGTCGCGGTGGCGGGGCCACCGGCCACCCATTGCGCCCCCTTACGGCCCACCTCGAGAACGTCGGCCCGGGCCGGTGCCATGGCAAAAGGTACAGAAAGGCTCAGCACCGCGCACAGCGCGGCACGGCGCGCGAATCGGTGCCGGTCGTCAAGCCTCGTCATGTGCGCCTGTCTATCGCAATTCACGCCGCGAAAACAGGCCGTAAGATGCGTGCGCGCGACGGCGGGCAAGGTTCTCGCTTCCCGTCGCGCACAGTTGCACCGGATCAGTCGAGGCCGAGCGCGGTGCGGATCGAATCCCAGGACAAGAGCTTGAAGTTCTGCGCCTCGGGCGCGTTGTCGCCATCCTGCGCGATGAACAGGCCGCCGGGGAACTGCGGCCCGAAGTCGCCGAGCGCGACTTCGATGCCGTCGGTGTCGCTGGTGCCATCGATCGCGCCGCCGTTGATCCGGAAGCGTCCGGCAAAGCGGCCCTCGGGCAAGGCGAAAAGGGCATAGGCGTTGTCGCCCTGGCTCGAGGCCACCAGCCAGGCCTTCCCGTCCGCCCCGCCATCCGTTCCGCGCGCCACGGCAAGGCCCTCGACGTCGTCGACGAGCCCATCGGCCGCGCCGACCTTGGCGAAAGGAACGGCGGCAAGCGCCGCATCGGCCAGCGGCACGCGCCAGATGCCGACGTCTTCCTCGGCCAGGTAGAGCGTGTGCGTCGCATCGTCGACGACGCAGCCCTCGGCCTGCGTCGCAACCTTGACCTCGCGTGCCTCGCGCGCGCGCAGTCCGCTGCCTTCAGATGCAAGCGCGCTCTCGATCACGCTGCCATCCTTCATGACGACATAGGCGCGTGCCAGTTCATCGGATGCCAGCGGCGCGCCCATGCAGAAGCCATAGGCCTCCAGCGGCCGGTGCCCCGCACGCAGGAACGGGACGGTGGCGATCGTCGCCAGCTTGCCCGTGGCGGTGTCGAGCCAGAACAGCGCAATTTTGGGTTCGGCTTCGTCGGTGCGGTCGCTCGCCGCCACCAGCACGCGGCGCGACCCGTCGGCCAGCGCAACCTCGCGCAAGTCGACGTTGTTGAGGCGCCCCGCCGCGACAAAGTCACGCACCTTGCCATCGAGGCCGTAGACGTAAAGCCCCGCCTTCTTGTCGGTCCCGACGATCAGACTGGCCGCGGGATTGGCGCCGTTGCGCCAGATCGCCGGGTCGTCGGCGGCATCGGCGTTGGCCGTTCCCACCGGCTGCGTCTCGGCAAGCGCGGGCACGTCGGTGGCGGGAAGGTAGGCCTTGGGCGCCACCGCCGTAGTCGCACAGCCGGCAAGCAGAAAGGCCGGGAGCAACGCTCCCGACCCCTGCTTCACGAGACCGGCGATCTTCGTGAAACGCATGTCCATCAGAAGTTCGCCTTCACGCCGGCCTTGAAGGTCGGGCCGTACTTCTCGAACTGCAGCAGGCGCTTGGCGCCGGCATAGTTTTCATAGGCATAGTACTTGGCGTTGTTGATGTTGATCACGTCGAAAGTCAGCTTCACGCCCTCGAGAATGTCGAGCTTGGCCGAGAAATCGAGCTGGAAATGGTTGTCCACCCAGCGGTCTTCTTCCTGGCTGTCGCCCAGCTCGTCGAGGTACTTGTCGCGGTAGGTGCCGGCAAGCCGCAGGTCGATCGGGCCCTTGTCGTAGCCCAGCACCACGTTGAACGTGTTGCGCGCGTTCGAGGGAAGCGAGGTCTGGTAGGCCGCGCCATCGGTGTCGTAGACCGTGCCGCTCGAGTAGGAATACGTATAGTTCACCTGGGTCAGCAGCCCGTCGAAGGGCGCCGGCAGCATCGTGTAGGCCTGGCTGTAGCCGACCTCGAAGCCCGCGATGTCCGCCGAACCGCCGTTCTCGGCAATGCGCAGTTCGTCGTAGGTCGCCCCCGTCACCGAGGAGAAGGCGTCGGTGTAGTAACGCGTGACGATGAAGTCATCGACCTTCTTGTAGAAGGCCCCGAAGGTCACCGCGCCGTTGCCGGTGAAGTAGTATTCGACGCCGAAGTCGAGGTTCCAGGCCTGGTAGGGCTTGAGATAGGGGTTGCCGAACTCGGCCTCGTTGTCCTCGTTGACCGAGAGGCGCGGCGCCATGTCGGAAAGGTTGGGGCGCATCAGGCTCTTGTAGCCGGCAAGGCGCGTGACGAGATTGCCTTCCAGGTTGTTCCAGCGCAGCGTGAGGCTGGGCAGCCAGTTGGTGTAGCTGCGCGTGTACTCGACCGGGCTCACCTCCAGCGTGTCCTCGTTGTAGAGGTTGCCGGTGAGATCGTTGCGGGTGTGCTCCATGCGCACGCCGCCGATGACCCGCAGCGTGTCGCTATCCCAGCGCGCCAGGGCGTAGGCCGAAGTGATGTCCTCGCTGGCGGTGTAGTCGCTGGCGGCCGAGTCGATCAGCGTGCCGTCCTCGTCGATCACCAGGCTGTCGGCGTAATCGGACATGAAATTCACACCCGCCGACTTGGCCAGCACCGGCCCCAGGTCGATGCCGTCGAGGCGGTAGGTCTGCGAGCCGAGGTAGTCGGCCATCGTCAGCGTCTTGTCCTTGGCGTAGTCGGTCTGGGTCAGGTCATAGGACTTGTCGCGCCAGCGCTGCTTGGCGCCGACCTGGAGGCTGAGGTCGCCGCCCGACATCGCGAACGTGCGCGCGAGGTCGGCCTTGAGCGCGTATTCCTCGTCCTGGCTGTCCGAATGCGTGGTCACCTCGACCTTGTTGAGCGTGTAGTTGCTCGCATCGTTGACGAGGTCCTCGCCGCCGGTGAGCGTGTACCTGGGCACGCGCACGTCCGAGTAGTCCCAGTTCATGGCGACGCCGTCGTCCTCGAACTTGCTGCGGAACGCGATCGGGTCGATCGAGCCGTGCTCCTCCTCGCTCGACTTGGCGTAGCTGGCGAGCCAGTTGAACTTCCAGGTGCCGGTGTCGGTATCACCACCCAGCGCGACGGTGCGGATGCGCTGGCGCTCGAAGCGGTCCTTGAGGTCGCGCGTCACCTCGATCGTGCCGTCGGTGTCCGAGATCGCGACGCCGGTATCGGTCGCGGTGATGTCGCTGGCGTCCTCGAAGTTGAAGGTCGTGCGGCGGCGGTATTCCTGGTCGTCGAACTGCGACCAGTTGCCCTTGAGGTAGACCGTGGTGGTGTCGCTCGCGCGCCAGTCGAAGTTGAGCGAGGCGTTGATGCGCGTGCGCTCGACGTCGTAGTCGCGGTATTCGATGTTTTCGCTATAGGCGGTGCCGTCGTCGGTCGTCGTCCAGGGGTCGGATTCGACGTTGTCGGTCTCGAACTTGCGCTTGTAGTAGCTGACCGAGCCCGCGACGCCGAAATCGTCCCCGATGCGCTTGGAGAAGTCGAGGCTGCCCTTGGGGGTGATCGAACCGTCGTACTGGTTGTAGCTGCCCTCGGCCTTGACCGAGTAGTAGTCCTTCTTGCGGTCGAAGGCGCTGGTGGTGTGGATTTCGACCGAACCGCCGATGGCATCGCCGTCCATGTCGGGGGTGAGCGACTTCTTGACCTCGATCGATTCGATCGTGTCCGAGCTGATCACATCGAGCGCGACCTGGCGCACGTCCGATTCCGGAGCCGGCACGCGCACGCCGTTGAGCGAGGTCGAGACGAGGTTGGGGTTGAGACCGCGAATCGAGACGAAGCGCCCCTCGCCCTGGTCGTTGAGAATGTTGACACCGGGCAGGCGGCGCAGCGATTCGGCGACGTTCTGGTCGGGGAATTCGCCGGCAGCGTCGCGGGTCAGCACGTCGGACACGCCGTCGGCCGCCTGCTTGCGCGAGAGCGAGCTGGCAAGGTTGGCGCTCTGGCCCATGACCAGGATGGCGTCGCCGCCGATGCCCGACAGCGCGAAGTTGCCCTCGACGCGGCCGGTCTCGGGGACCGTAATCGTGCGCGTCTCGGCCACCGCACCGACATAAGTCACTTCGACGGTGTAGGTGCCTGCGGGCACGTCGGCGAAAATGAAGCTGCCGTCGCGGGCACTGTCGACGCTGCGGTTGAGCTCGACGATGCGGACCGTCGCCGACTGCAGCGCGCGCGTGCCCGTGGCGTCCGAGACATTGCCGACGACTTCGCCCGCGTGGGCCATCGTCGAGAGCGAGGCCGTCGCCAGCAGGCCGGCCAGAAAACGAACCGAATTTTTCATCTTAGGAGGACCCCCGATTTCCCTGGTCAAACGTGTTTGAAGGGGCCGGTAGGGATGCAATGTGACAGCTGCGTGCTGTTATTCTGTCAGTTCCATGACAACTTGCTGAAAACGCTAAGTGTGCAAGCGATTGAATTCACGCCGGCAAACCACGCCGCGAGGCGCTTGCCCGTCGCCCGGCACGGCGGCGGGCGCGGACTTTCAAGAAGTTCATGCCCTGCGACCGGGTTCATCTTGGTAGAACGATGCGAAAAAGTCCCGGCGCTCCGCTCGCCGGGGCCCGGGGAGTCGAGAGCGTGGTCCTTGCCTACGACAGTGCGAACGCGCCCGCAGAAGGCACCGCGATCCTCTTCCTTTCGCTCTTCACGCTGTTGCTGACAGCCTGCGCTCTGTGGCACGCCGCAGGTTGGCGGATACCGCTGCCCGCGCCCCTCGCCCGCATCTTCGGCCCGCACTACAAGGGCCTGGTGCCCTGGATCCTGCCGGTCGCGCTCCTCTACGGCCTCGTCAGCCTGGGCGTCGCGCCACTGCTTGATCGCGCGCGGGTCGGGCACCTCGAAGCCGAAGACCTCGAGGTCAGCCAGGGCACGATCGGCCGCGTCTGGGAAACGCGCCAGGGGACCCGGGACACCCGGTTGTACGCCGGACGCGCGAAACGCACGCGCATCGTCGAAGGGTTCTCGCTGGGCGACGAGAGCTTCTCCTGGCCCAAGGCACGGTGCCTGTCGGCCGCCACGCTCTGTGCGCTTTCGGACAGCGCGGTGCCGCTGCACGCGGGCCTGCGGGTGAAGGTCACCTGGTTTCGCGACACGCTCGCCTTCGGCCGACGCCGAATCGTTCGCCTTGAAGTCGAACACCACTGACACACGCGCCAGAGCCGGAGTCGATCCGTCTTCTATCGTTGGGGGAGAAGGGGAATGGTGCTGCTGGGGAGGATTGAACTCCCGACCTCACCCTTACCAAGGGTGCGCTCTACCACTGAGCTACAGCAGCGCCGTTCCGGGCGCCCGGAAATTTCCGGGGCGCCGTCCCGATCTCGCGATGTTCGTGCCATCGTCGTCAGGACAGGGGCGCGCTAATGGTCGGGGTTGGAACAATTGTCAAGCGCTGCTTGCGCTTTCGTGCATCCACGCCCATTGCAGGGCCCATGAGCGGACCTGAAAACACCCGTGGCAACCCTGCCGGACCGGCGGATTCCGGGGCGAAGAGCCTGACGCGCGAAGAGCGCCTGGCGGCCAAGCTGCGCGAGAACCTGCGCCGCCGCAAGGCCCAGGCGCGCGCCTTCGATGCCCCCTCCCCGCCCCGCGAATCGGGCGAATCGGGCGAATCGCACGAAGTCGGCGCCGACAGCGAATCGGACAGGCTTCCCAAATCGCCCCCGGAAAGCTAGGGGCTCACCCAGGACCCGTACCATCGCCCCGGAATGACGCATCACGCGGACGCGCATCCCCAGTGGCGATACCAGCAAAGGATGCTTGCCTTGCCTCGTCTGATCCTCGTTCGCCACGGCCAGAGCCAGTGGAATCTCGAGAACCGCTTCACCGGTTGGTGGGACGTCGACCTCACCGAGAAGGGCGAGAGCGAAGCACGCGCCGCCGGCCGCCTGCTCAAGGAAAAGGGCATCTTCCCAAGCGTCGCGTTCACCTCGCTGCAGACCCGCGCGATCAAGACGCTGCATTTCGCACTCGAGGCCGCGGGCATCCTGTGGATCCCCGAAACCAAGGACTGGCGCCTCAACGAGCGCCACTACGGCGGCCTCACCGGGCTCGACAAGGCCGAGACCGCGGCGCGCCACGGCGACGAGCAGGTCAAGATCTGGCGCCGCAGCTTCGACACGCCCCCGCCGGTGCTCGAGAAGGGCAGCGAGTTCGATCTCTCGAGCGACCCGCGCTACGCCGGCATCGACGTGCCGATGACCGAGAGCCTCAAGGACACCATCGCGCGCGTGCTGCCCTACTACGAAAGCAGCATCGTGCCGCACCTCAAGGCGAGCGCCGATTCGTGCGTGATCGTCTCGGCGCACGGCAATTCGCTGCGTGCGCTCGTCAAGCACCTCTCGCAGATCTCCGACGAGGAGATCACCGGTCTCGAGATCCCGACCGGCCAGCCGATCGTCTACGATCTCGACACCGATCTTGCGGTGATCGACCGCTACTACCTCTCGGAGCGTTGAGATGAGCGAAGCCCCCCGCGTCGCGATCATCATGGGCAGCCAGTCCGACTGGCCCACGATGCAGCGCGCCGCCCAGATGCTCGACAAGCTCGAGGTCGCTTATGACGCGCGCATCGTCTCGGCGCACCGCACCCCCGACCGCCTGGTGCTCTTCGCCAAGCAGGCCGAGGCCGAGGGCTTCCAGGTCATCATCGCGGGCGCCGGCGGCGCCGCGCACCTGCCCGGCATGGTCGCGGCGATGACCCACCTGCCCGTGCTCGGCGTGCCGGTGCAGAGCCGCGCGCTCTCGGGCCAGGACAGCCTGCTCTCGATCGTGCAGATGCCCGCCGGGATCCCGGTCGGCACGCTCGCCATCGGCGAGGCGGGCGCGGCCAACGCGGGGCTCATGGCCGCGGCGATCCTCGCGCTCAACGACGCGCCGCTCGCCGAACGGCTCAAGGCCCTGCGCGCGGACCAGACCGCCAGCGTCGCCGAACGCCCCACCTCCGACTGACACGACAGCACAGGCAGCACCGAACGCGCATGATCCCTCCCGGCGAAACCATCGGAATCCTTGGCGGCGGCCAGCTCGGCCGGATGATCGCGATGGCCGCGGCGCAACTGGGCTACCGCTGCCACATCTACGCACCCGAGTCCGATTCGGTCGCCGCCGAAGTCAGCGCCAGCTTCACCCAGGCCGACTACGACTACGCGGCGGGCCTTTCCGCCTTCGCGGCGAACTGCGCAGTGGTGACCTACGAGTTCGAGAACGTGCCCGTCGCCCCGCTCGCGGCGCTGGGGGACGTTCCCGTCTTCCCCCACCCGCGCGCGCTTGAGACCGCGCAGGACCGCCTGAACGAGAAGACCTTCGTCACCGAGCTCGGCGGGACCCCCGCCCCCTTCGCGCCCGTCGACACGCCCGAAGACCTCGCCCGGGCGATCGCCACCATCGGCACGCCCGGCATCCTCAAGACCCGGCGCGACGGCTACGACGGCAAGGGCCAGTGGCGGATCATGAGCCCGGCGGACGCCGAAGGCCTCGAGCTGCCCGACCAGCCGCTGATCTACGAGGGCTTCGTCCATTTCTCGGCCGAGTTCTCGGTGATCCTGTGCCGCGGCCAGGACGGGGAAATCCGCTACTTCGATTCGGCGCACAACCGCCACGAAGGCGGCATCCTCGCGCTCAGCACCGCGCCCGCGCCGGCCGAAATCCTGGCGCAAGTGCCCGCCGCGCGCGAACTTGCCGCCAAAGTGGCCGAGGCGCTCGACTACGTCGGCGTTCTCACGCTCGAATTCTTCGCCACCGCGCAGGGTCCCGTGTTCAACGAGATGGCCCCGCGCGTGCACAATTCGGGCCACTGGACGATCGAGGGCGCGGTCACCAGCCAGTTCGAGAACCACGTGCGCGCGATCTGCGGGCTGCCGCTGGGCGACACCGCCCTCGCCGCCGACGCGGTCGAGATGCGCAACCTTATCGGCGAACAGGCCGACGACTGGGCACAGATCCTCGCCGAGCCGGCCAACCACCTGCACCTCTACGGCAAGGGCGAGGCCCGGCCCGGGCGCAAGATGGGCCACGTCACCCGGCTCCACTTCGACTGAACGCGGCAGGGCGACGGGGAACTTTCCGGATATGGCGCAAGACATCTTCCTCATCACCGCGCGGGCGGCCAACGGCGTGATCGGCGTCGACGGCGCGCTCCCCTGGCACCTGCCCGCCGACCTCAGGCGCTTCAAGGCGCTGACGATGGGCAAGCCGATGATCATGGGCCGCAAGACCTTCGAGAGCTTCCCCTCCCCGCTCCCGGGCCGGCGCCATATCGTGCTCACCCGCAGCGCCGAATGGCAGGCCGAGGGCGCCGAAGTGGTCCACTCCGTGGACGAAGCACTCGCTTGCGCAGGCGACGGAGAAGTCGCGGTGATCGGCGGTGCGGAAATCTACGCGCTTTTCCTCGAGACGGCCGACCGGATCGAGCTTACCGAAGTCCACGCCGACTATCCCGGCGACACGATGCTGCCGATCCTGGACGATGCCTGGCGCGAAATTGCGCGCGAGGAACATCCAGCCAGCGGCAAATTTCCCGCACACGCTTTCGTGACCCTCACACGCGACCTATAGCCGCCCGACATGATTCGCCTCGACAACCGTGCTCCCGTCCCCGATTCGCTCCATGGCGCGATTGTCGCGCTGGGCAACTTCGATGGTTTCCACCAGGGCCACCAGGCCGTTGTCGGCGAGGCCATCGCCTGGGCCCGCGCCGAAGGGCGCCCGGCGATCGTCGCGACCTTCGATCCGCACCCGGTGCGCCTGTTCCAGCCCGATGCGCCGCCGTTCCGGCTGACCACGCTCGACCAGCGCCAGGACCTGTTCGAGGCCGCCGGGGCCGATGCCATGCTGGTGCTCCACTTCGACCGCCTCATGGCCAGCATGAGCGCCGGGGAATGGATCGAGCAGGTGCTCGTCCGCCAGCTCGGCGTGGTGGGCGTCGTCACCGGCGAGGACTTCACCTTCGGCAAGGCGCGCGGCGGCAACCCCGAAGTCCTGCGCGAGGTCGGAGGGCGTTTCGGGCTCACCAACCGCACCGTCGCCGCCGTTCACGACCAGTACGGACCCATTTCCTCGAGCCGCGTGCGCGAGGCGCTGGTGGCGGGCGACTGCGAGGGCGCGGCGCGCCTGCTCACCCGCCCTTTCGCGGTGCGCGGCGTGGTCCAGCACGGCAACAAGTTCGGGCGGCAGATGGGCTTTCCCACCGCCAACCTCGACATGGCCAAGTACTTGCGCCCGCACTACGGCATCTACGCCGTGGTCGGCCATTTCCCCGACGGGCGCCGGATTCCGGGCGCGGCGAACCTGGGCATCCGCCCCACGATCCAGCCCCCCGTCGAGCTGCTCGAGCCGCATTTCTTCGACGTCTCGGAGGACATGTACGACCTCGAGATCGAGGTCGCCTTCCACCATTTCCTGCGCCCCGAGGCCAAGTTCGCCTCGATCGAGGAAATGATGACGCAGATCGCGCGAGACTGCGTGAAGGCGCGCGAACTGCTCGCCAAGGTGGTCTGAAGCGAAAAAGAGAGTCCAAAGAGGCGCTCTTCCTCCCTTCCAAGAACCGCGCAATTGCTCTAGTGGCGGCCGGTCATGACTGAACAACGCGACTATCGAGACACCGTCTTCCTCCCGAAGACCGATTTCCCCATGAAGGCCGGCCTGCCCCAGAAGGAGCCCGGCATTCTTGCGCGTTGGGAAGACGAGCAGATTTACGCGCAAGTGCGCGAGGCCCGCGCGGGGCGCGAGAAGTTCATCCTCCACGACGGCCCGCCCTACGCCAATGGCGACATGCACATCGGCCACGCGCTCAACCATATCCTCAAGGACATGGTGGTGCGTACGCAGACGCTGCTGGGCAAGGACGCGCCCTACGTGCCGGGCTGGGACTGCCACGGCCTTCCGATCGAATGGAAGGTCGAAGAGCAGTACCGCAAGAAGAAGAAGAACAAGGACGAAGTCCCGGCCGAGGAATTTCGCGCCGAATGCCGCGCCTATGCGCGCCAGTGGGTCGACACCCAGCGCGAGCAGTTGAAGCGCCTGGGCATCGGTGGCCGCTGGGACAAGCCCTACCTGACGATGGACTTCGACGCCGAGGCCACCATCGTCACCGAACTCCTGAAGTTCGCTTCCAGCGACATGCTCTACCGCGGCGCCAAGCCGGTGATGTGGTCGCCGGTCGAGAAGACCGCGCTGGCCGAGGCTGAGGTCGAGTACGAGGATATCGTCTCGACCCAGATCGACGTCGCCTTCGAGATCGTCGAGTCGCAGGACCCCGATCTCGTCGGCGCCTACGCGGTGATCTGGACGACCACGCCCTGGACGATCCCCGTCAACCAGGCGCTCGCCTATGGCCCGCACATCGACTACCACCTGATCGAGGCCGACGGCCGGCGCTACCTGATCGCCGAACCGCTCGTCGACGCCTTCATCAAGCGCCTGGGCCACGAGACCCACGACCTGCACTTCTTCATGAAGGGCGCCGGGCTCGAAGGCACCAAGGTGCGCCACCCGATGCACCACCTGGGCGGCTTCTACGCCGAGCTTCGCCCGATGCTGCCGGGCGACTTCGTCACCACCGATTCGGGCACCGGCCTCGTCCACATGGCCCCCGACCACGGCGAGGACGACTTCGAGCTGTGCAAGGCGCACGGCATCAATCCCAAGTTCGTGGTCGAGGCCGATGGCCGCTACCGCGAGGACTGGCTCTGGCTGGGCGGCCAGGGATCGGTCATCAATCCCAAGTTCACCGCGCCCGACGGCCCGATCTGCTCGGACCTTCGCGAAGTGGGCGGGCTGCTTGCCGCCACGGCGGACTACGCGCACTCCTACCCGCACTCGTGGCGCTCGAAGGCTAAGGTCATCTACCGCTGCACGCCGCAGTGGTTCGTGCCGATGGACAAGGTCGCGGCCAAGGCCGGCATGCCCCAGGGCATGACGCTGCGCGAGACCGCCGAGATGGCGATCGCCGAGACCCGCTTCGTCCCCGCCAAGGGCCGCAACCGCATCGGCGCGATGGTCCAGGGCCGTCCCGACTGGGTGCTCTCGCGCCAGCGCGCCTGGGGCGTGCCGATCACGCTCTTCGTGAACCGCAAGACCGGTGAATACCTCGTCGACGCGGCGGTCAACGCGCGCATCGTCGCCGCGATCCGCGAGAGCGGGGTCGATGCCTGGTCGGACGAACGCGCGCAGGAATACCTCGGCGATGCCTATGCCGCCGAGGACTACGAGCGCGTCGCCGACATTCTCGACGTCTGGTTCGATTCGGGCTCGACCCACGCCTTCGTGCTCGAATCGGGCACCTGGCCCGAGCTTCTGCGCCCCGAAGGCTACAAGGGCCCGCACGCCGACCTCTACCTCGAAGGTTCCGACCAGCACCGGGGCTGGTTCCAGTCCTCCCTGCTCGAGGCCTGCGCGACTCGCGGCCACGCGCCCTACAAGGCGGTCCTCACCCACGGCTTCACGATGGACGCCAAGGGCATGAAGATGTCCAAGTCGCTGGGCAACACGATCAGCCCCCTGAAGGTCATGGAAACCAACGGCGCGGACATCATCCGCCTCTGGGCGCTCTCGGTCGACTTCACCGAGGATCACCGCATCGGCGACGAGATCCTCAAGGGCGTGGGCGACCAGTACCGCCGCCTGCGCAACACCTTCCGCTACCTGCTGGGCGCGCTTGCCGACTTCGCCGAGGACGAGCGGGTTTCGGTCGCCGAAATGCCCGAGCTCGAGCGCTACATGCTCGCGCTGCTGGGCGCGCTCGACGCCGACCTCAGGCAGGCCGTCGCCGACTACGACTTCAATACGTATGTCCGCCGCCTGCTCGACTTCTGCAACGAGGACCTCTCGGCGCTGTTCTTCGACGTGCGCAAGGACCGTCTCTACTGCGACGATCCGGCGGACGCGAACCGCCGCGCCTACCGCACCGTGCTCGACACGCTGTTCCACGCGCTCGTGCGCTACGCGGCCCCGGTGGTCGTGTTCACCGCCGAGGAAGTCTGGGGCGCGCGCTATCCGCAAGGTGGCAGCGTGCACCTGCTCGAATGGCCCGAGGTCCCGTCGGTCGAAGCCGACGCCGATAAGTGGGCCGCCCTGCGCGCGCTGCGCGAGAAGGTGACCGAGGCGATCGAGCCGCTGCGCCGCGAAAAGATCGTGCGCTCGAGCCTCGAGGCCGAAGTTTCGGTTCCCACCACGGCCGTGCCCGAGGGCGTCTCGGACGAGTTGCTCGCCGAGCTGTTCATCACTGCGACAGTTTCGCGCGGGCAAGGCGAGGACGTGACCGTCACCAAGACCACCCACCACAAGTGCGGCCGTTGCTGGCGCCATCTGCCCGACGTTTCGGACGATGGCGCTCTGTGCGGACGCTGCGAGGAGGCCGTGGCCGTGATCGACGCCGGAAACCCGGCGTGAGCCTGATGCGCAAACGGCTGCTCGGCCTGCTGGTCGCGGCGCTCGTCTTCGTCCTCGACCAGGGCGTGAAGGCCTGGGTGACCGGCCCGCTCGGGCTTGACCGGATCGGTGACGTCAAGGAAATCGTGCCGATCTTCGCGCTACGCTTCACGCAGAACTTCGGCGTCTCGCTCGGCTTGTTCACGGCGGGTTCGCTCGAAGGGCGCTGGGCGCTGGTGGCCATGACCGGGGCGATCGCGCTGTTCGTCTTCGTGTGGCTGCTGCGCGAACGCAAGCTGCCCGAAATCGCCGCGCTCGGCTGTGTGCTGGGCGGCGCGATCGGCAATATCCGCGACCGCTTCAGCTTCGGCTATGTCATCGATTACGCGGACCTTCATTTCGGCGACTGGCGGCCTTTCCTGGTTTTCAACATCGCCGATGCCGCAATCACCCTGGGTGTCCTGATTATCCTTGCCCGTTCGCTGCTTTCGCGCGACAAGCCCGAAACCCCAGCAAGCCCCGCTCCGGAGAGTTGATTTGATGTTCGTAAAGAAAACCGGTGCCCTGATCCTGGCCACGAGCGGCGCGTTCCTGCTGTCGGCTTGCGGCAGCACCGGCCTGCTCAACCACAATAGCCCCGACGAATTCGCCGTGCAGCGCCAGTCGCCGCTGGTGGTTCCGCCCGATTTCGCGCTTCAGCCGCCCAAGCAGGGCGAGCCCCGCCCGTCCGACGGCGCACTCCAGCAGCAGACGCTCGACGCGCTGTTCGGTGGTCCGCAGGCTCGCAGCGACGTCGAGAAGGCCGCAATCGCGATGGCCGGCCCGTCCGAGCCGGGCATCCGCTCGACCGTCGGCGATCCGCAGACCTACACCGTCGCCAAGGGCCAGGTAACCCGCTCGATCCTGTCCGCCCCCGAAGGCGACGGACGCGACGCGCAGATTGCGGTCGGCGGCTAAGCCAACCTGACCGCAATGCGAAAAGGGCCGGGAGAACGTCGCAAGGCGTTCTCCCGGCCCTTTTTCGTGGCGTGATGTCCAAGCGGCTAGAGCCTATTCCAGTCAGGCGGAATCACCTGACGGTACAGAAAATGCGTCGAAACAACAAGCTAGTTCGGTCGATCTGATGCAATCTGATCGTAAACCGCTCTAGAGTGCGAACCGAACCTGCCCGTCAGGCGTAATCGTCCAGGCCGGATTCCAGGCGATCTCCCAGGCGTGCCCGTCGGGATCGGCGATATAGCCCCGATAGCCGCCATGTGGCGGCGCATCGGCCGCGCGGACGATCCGGCCTCCGGCGCGCTCGAGCCGGGCCATCAGCGGCTCGACATCGTTCATCGCCGCGACATTGTGCGCCATCGCAAAGGCCCCGGGCGACACCAGGTTCGCGCCGCCCAGGTCTTCCTCCAGCGAGGCCTTGAGCCAGGTCCCGAATACCAGCCCGTTCATCTGGTAGAAGACGATCTCGGGATTGGTGAAGACCGGTGCCCAGCCGAACCCCTCCTGGTAGAAGCGCGAGGATCTTGCGAGGTCCGAAACCCCGAGCGTCACGACCGAAATCTGCTGCTGCACGCCCATGCCTTTCACAGGTGGCCGCGCGGTACGCCTACGCCCCGGGGGAATCGCACGGCCTTCTGGTGGAACGGACGGAAAGATAAGCCGTGGTCCTTGAGAGAGCAATGCAGGGGAGAAGCGAAATCGAAGGACCCGAATTGATGCAAGGGGTTATCACCCCTTGACCCCAGTACCGTCGACGTCGCGCCCCTCCTCGCGCATTGCGCGCGCGCCGGGAGCCAGGCCATTCGGAGAGCCCGAGGGCGATGGCCCTCGGAAACCTGCTTCTGGAACTTTGCCGAAAAGACGAAGGCCTCAGCCCTCGCCGGAGACCCCGTCCCCGCCGTCGTCCTCGCGTTCACGCTGGACGAGAATCTTGTCGATCTTGAGGCCGTCCATGTCGATGACCTCGAAACGCCAGCCCTGCTCGGAGAAATGCTCACCCTCGCGCGGGACCTTCTTGAGCACGGCGAGGACGTAGCCCGCCGCCGTCGCGAATTCGCGGTCGTCGGGAAGGGTTACGTCGAGGCGGTCGGCCAGCGCGTCGGCGGGCATCGCGCCCGAAACCAGCATCGAGCCATCCTCGCGGTCGATCACCATCGGTTCGTCACCTTCGTCCTGGTGACTGACGAAATTGCCCGCAAGCGCCTCGAGGACGTCGGTCGGCGTGACAAGGCCTTCGAGGTGGCCGTATTCGTCGTGCACGAAGGCCATCGCCACTTCGGCGGTCTGCAGCTTGCGCAGCGCGTCCATTGCGTCGAGCTGGTCGGGGATGACCTCGGCCTTCTTCATCATCGCGGCGATGGCGACCTCCTCGCCCGCGACCATCGCGGCAAGCACCTCGCGCACGCGCAGGACGCCGATGATGTTGTCGCGCGTCTCGCTCTCGGCCACCGGCAGCAGCGAATGCGGCGAACCGGCGATCTTGGCGCGCAAGTCGGCAAGATCGGCATCGACACCGATCCAGTCCATCTGGTTGCGCGGCGTCATCAGTTCGCGCACCGGACGATCGGCGAGGCGCATCACGCCCGTCATCATCGCGCGCTCCTCCTCCTCGATCACCCCCGAACGGGTCGCCTCGGCGAAAATCATTTGCAGTTCCTCCGAGGTCAGGCGCTCCTGATCGCCCCCACGGATCGAGAACAGGCGCAGGAACAGCCCCGAGGACCGATCGAGCAACCACACGAAGGGCGCCATGATCCGCGCCATCCAGGCCATCGGCAGCGCCATGATCAGGGCAACCGGCTCGGCCGCACGCAGCGCCAGTTGCTTGGGCACGAGTTCGCCCACGACGAGGCTGCCGTACGTCGTGCCGATGATCACCAGCGCGAAACCGAAATGGTCGGCGTAGCGCGCAGGCAGGCCCAGCAGCGCCAGGCGCTCGCCCACCGGACCGCCCAGGCTCGCGCCCGAATAGGCGCCCGCAACAATGCCGATCAGGGTGATGCCGATCTGCACGGTGCTGAGGAACTTGCCCGGGTCCTGCGCCAACGCGATCGCGGTCAGCGCAGCCTTGCGGCCCTTGTCGGCCGCGACCTGCAGCCGGGACGTGCGCGCCGAGACGATCGCGAGCTCGGACATTGCGAAAAGACCATTGAGCAGGATGAGCCCAATGATGATGAGGAGGTCGGTCCAGGGAAATGGCGTCACAATGAAACCCCGCTAGCAGAGTTCATGCCTTTCGCGAAGCACTTGGTTCGACTGTTTTCACGGCGTCACGGCCACGCGCGTGAACGGGAACGCGCGCGTCATCCATTCGTTGTGGGCAGCACGGACAGTTGGGATTAATGTTCACATCAGCACAGTCCGGCAGAAAGCTTGCGGAGCTAGGAAAGGCATCGAAATGAAGAATACGCGTTTGATCGTCAGTGCTGCGGCAGCACTTTCGCTCGTCGGCCTCTCGGCCTGTGTCACCGATCCCAACACCGGCGAGAAGAAGGTCTCGCGCACCGCCATCGGCGGCGTGGGCGGCGCGGGCCTCGGCTATCTGCTGGGCAGCGTGATCGGCGGCAAGACCGCGCGCATCGTGGGCGCGGGCATCGGCGGTGTCGCGGGCGGCGTGATCGGCTACCAGAAGGACAAGCAGATCAAGGAGCTCAAGGAGCAGACCGCCGGATCGGGGATCGACGTGCGCGAGGAAGGCGACGGCATTCTCGTCAACCTGCCCGACGTGACCTTTGCCGTTGATTCGACGACCATCAGCCCCTCGTTCCAGGCCGCGCTCGACAAAGTCGCGCAGTCGATGGTGCAGTATCCCAACAGCCTCGTCGACGTCTACGGGCACACCGATTCGACCGGATCGGCCGCCTACAACCTCGATCTGTCGAAGCGCCGCGCCGATTCGGTCGCGCGCTACCTGATCAGCCGCGGTGTCTCCTCGGCGCGCCTGCAGACCAAGGGCATGGGCGAGGACTATCCCGTCGCCGACAACACCACCCCCGAGGGTCGTGCGCTCAACCGCCGCGTCGAGATCAAGATCACGCCGGTCTCCACCGACGAGGCGCAGGCGGCGCACTAAGCGCGTCGCGCCCGACATCTTGCTGGCGCGAGCGGTCGCATGACCTCTCGCGCCAAGGCGAAAGAGACAAAAAAAAGGCCGGTCCCGATGGGGCCGGCCGTTTTAGTTCATTTGGGAGAGGATGCCTGAAAGGCCCGTTCGATCTAGGCAATGCGCGCGCCGGGGGCAAATGACGAAACAGCGATATTGATTGCACAATCTGCAACAGATATATTTTTCAGATAGTTACGGATGCGATTCAAATTGCAAGGGACACATCAGAGACCAATCGCGACCCCGCACGGATCGGACAATGCCCCGCCATCGCGCGGCAATTTCACCGCCCTCTAAGAAAATTCCCCGAGGTAATGGGCCGGATTCGTTAGCCCAATCAATCAGCATTCCCGAAATGAAATTCGGGCGATCCTGTCAGGCGAGAGAAATGAACGCTTTCATCCTGGAGGATCCTGTGGAACGAACCGAAGTCGTGCTTATTGATGGTGACATTCACCGCCGTGCGCAAATCGCCCATTCGCTTACGAACATGGCGAGTTATGTGATTCCTCTCGAGCATTACTCGGAACTGACCCAGTGCTGGCCCCGGCGTGCAGTTCTCCTCGTCGAGGATGCCGGCGGCAGCGTCGATTCGCTGTGCCGCCTGCTCAAGCTCCACGCCAAGGACCTGCCCTTCGTCGCGTTCTCCTCCGACGCCAGCCCGATGCGGCGCTCGTCGGCCCTGCTCAAGGGTGCGGGCGCCTACCTTCCCTGGCCCTGCAGCGCGCAGGAATTGAAATCGACGCTGCTCGCCGTGGCCGCGAGCCACGCCGCGAGGCAGAGCGAGACTCCGGCCCAAGCCGCCACCGCCAGCGGCTTCCCCCAGTTGGCCGAGCCCCCCGTTCCGGCCGGGCTCAAGAGCATGGACACGCTCTGGCGTGCAACACCGACACCCGGCGCTCGGCCCAAAGCGCCCAGCTACGCCGAATAGCGTGCCGCCCGCTCGGCAAGCCGCGCCACAGCCTGGCCGTGCATCGCGCTGGCGCAGCACAGCACACCGAAAGCCCGCGGGTCGAGCTTGTTGTAGTTGAGCGGCTTGCCGAAGGCGTCGGTCACCGCAGCCCCCGCCTCGCGCGCGATCAGGGCCGCGGCGGCGATGTCCCATTCGAAACCCCAGCGCAGCGTGGCCAGGAGGTCCGCCTCGTCAGCCGCGACCATCGCCATGCGCAAGGCGATCGAGTTGGGCTGGTCGATACGTACGAGATCCGCGTCCTCGGGCGCCAGCTTGGGCGCGGGCACGCGCGCACCGGCGAGATCGCCGCGCGTGCTCGCCACCAGCACCTCGCCGTTGCGCATGGCACCCCGACCCAGTTCGGCCTTCCAGAATTCCCCACCCTCTCCCCGTCGACGCGAGGGGGCGAAGAGATAGCCGAACAGCGGCCGGTGGCGGTTCACCAGCGCCACCGAGACGGCCCACCCCTGGCGACCGGCGATGAAGTCGCGCGTCCCGTCGATCGGATCGACCAGCCAGACGAGGTCTTGCGTGCAGCGCGCGCCGCTGTCGGCGGTCTCCTCGCTGAGCCAGCCCGCCGAGGGCAGGAGCGCGCGCAATTCGCGCTTGAGGTACTCGTCGACCGCCAGGTCGGCCGCGCTCACCGGGCTGCCCGGATCCTTTTCCCAATGCTCGAGACGATGGCCGTCGCCTGGCCAGGCGGCCAGCGCGATACGTCCGGCTTCGCGCACGATCGATTCCAGTCGCGCCCGGTCGATCACGGCTCGAACCCCATTCGCACCGGCTTATTGATATTGCATCTCATTACCTCAAATCTCGCTCGCGATTTGCCGACAAAGTCGTCCAGATGTCGATTTCACAGGTCATGCAGAGCCTCTCAGGCCTTTTCAAGCGCGCAGGGATATGCTTAGGCGGCGTGGCAAAAATCACCACTCGCGCCCTCCCTCGAGGAAACTCCAGCAGAAAGCGACTGTCCGATGAACATTCACGAATATCAGGCCAAGGAACTGCTCGCGAAGTACGGCGTGGGCATCCCCGCCGGTATCGCCGCACTGACCGTTGAAGAGGCTGTTGCCGCTGCCAAGCAGCTCCCGGGACCGCTTTACGTCGTGAAGGCGCAGATCCACGCAGGCGGCCGCGGCAAGGGCAAGTTCAAGGAGCTCGGCCCCGACGCGAAGGGCGGCGTGCGCCTCGCCAAGTCGATCGAGGAAGTCGAAGCCTTCGCCAAGGAAATGCTCGGCAACACGCTCGTCACCATCCAGACCGGCGATGCGGGCAAGCAGGTCAACCGCCTCTACGTCACCGACGGCGTCGACATCGCCAAGGAATACTACTTCTCGATGCTCGTCGACCGCGCCTCGGGCCGCGTCGCGATGATCGCCTCGACCGAAGGCGGCATGGACATCGAGGAAGTCGCCCACTCGACTCCCGAAAAGATCACCACCATCACCATCGATCCGGCGGAAGGCTTCCAGCCCCACCACGGCCGTGCGGTGGCCTTCGGCCTCAAGCTGACCGGTGACCTCAACAAGCAGGCGCAGAAGATCGCCAAGCAGATCTACGAGGCCTTCATGGACCTCGACTGCGACATGCTCGAGATCAACCCGCTGGTCGAAAGCAAGGACGGCCAGCTGCTCGTCCTCGACACCAAGATGAGCTTCGATTCGAACGCCCTCTACCGTCACCCCGACGTCTTCGCGCTGCGCGACGAGACCGAGGAAGACCCGGCCGAGATCGAGGCTTCGAAGTACGACCTCGCCTACATCAAGCTCGATGGCGACATCGGCTGCATGGTGAACGGCGCGGGCCTTGCCATGGCGACCATGGACATCATCAAGCTCAACGGCTCGTTCCCCGCCAACTTCCTCGACGTGGGCGGCGGCGCCACCACCGAGAAGGTGACCGCGGCGTTCAAGATCATTCTCAAGGACCCCAACGTGAAGGGCATCCTCGTGAACATCTTCGGCGGCATCATGAAGTGCGACGTGATCGCCGAGGGCATCGTCGCGGCGGCCAAGGAAGTGAACCTGGGCGTGCCGCTCGTCGTTCGCCTCGAAGGCACCAACGTCCAGCAGGGCAAGGACATCCTGGCCAACTCCGGCCTGCCGATCGTCCCCGCCAACGACCTGGGCGATGCCGCCAAGAAGATCGTCGCGGAAGTCGCCGCGGCCTGATCGGCGCGCTGCGCATCACCAGACGAACGGGCGGCGGGGGGTTCACTCCCGCCGCCTTTCGTTTGCGCACCGGCCGTCTGGACACGCGTCGCCCGCACGTGCAGGTCTGCTAAAGCCTGTCTTGTCGCCAAGGAACAATTGCGGGGGTTGACGTCTTGCACGTTCAACGCGATGGCTGGCCCCGCGCAATTTAATCGCACGGCTAAATTCAAACCGTGCCGAACGTTTGAGAGGACATATTCTCATGAAAATCCTCGTCCCCGTGAAGCGGGTGATTGATTACAACGTCAAGCCGCGGGTCAAGGCCGATGGCACCGGCGTCGACCTCGCCAACGTCAAGATGAGCATGAACCCGTTCGACGAGATCGCGGTCGAAGAAGCCCTGCGCCTCAAGGAAGCGGGCTCGGCCGAGGAAGTCATCGCGGTGTCGGTCGGACCGGCCAAGGCCGCCGAAACGCTGCGCACCGCGCTGGCGATGGGCGCAGACCGCGCAATCCTGGTCGAAACCGACGAGACCGTCGAGCCGCTCGCCGTCGCCAAGATCCTGAAGGCCATCATGGCTGAGGAGAACCCGGGCCTCGTCGTGCTCGGCAAGCAGGCGATCGACGACGACAGCAACCAGACCGGCCAGATGCTCGCCGCACTGACCGGCCGTCCGCAGGGCACCTTTGCCTCGAAGGTCGTTGTCGAGGGCGAGGCCGTCGCGGTCACCCGCGAGGTCGACGGCGGTCTTGAAACCGTGAAGCTCACGCTCCCCGCCATCGTCACCACCGACCTTCGCCTCAACGAGCCGCGCTACGCTTCGCTGCCCAACATCATGAAGGCGAAGAAGAAGCCGCTCGATACCAAGACGCCCGCCGACTACGGCGTCGACATCGCCCCGCGCCTCAAGACCCTCAAGGTCGCCGAGCCGCCGATGCGCAGCGCTGGCATCAAGGTGCCCGACGTCGACACGCTCGTCGCCAAGCTCAAGGAAATGGGCGTCGCCTGAGCGCAAGCTCAGGGGATATCCGGGAAAAGGATTCTGACATGAAGACGCTTGTTTGGGTCGAACACGACAACGCCGTCGTCAAGGACGCCACGCTCCACACCGTCACCGCCGCGGCCAAGCTCGGTGAAGTCCACCTCCTCGTCGCGGGCGCCGGTTGCGCGGCCGTGGCCGAGGCCGCCGCGAAGATCGCGGGCGTGGCCAAGGTCCACCTTGCCGACGACGCCGCCTATGGCCACGCACTCGCCGAGAACGTCGCACCGCTCATCGTCGATCTGATGGGCCACCACGACGCCTTCCTCGCGCCGGCCACCACCACCGGCAAGAACCTCGCGCCGCGCGTTGCCGCGCTGCTCGACGTGATGCAGGTCTCCGACATCCTCTCGGTCGAAGGCGAGAAGACCTTCACCCGCCCGATCTATGCGGGCAACGCGATCGCGACGGTCGAGAGCACCGATGCCAAGCTGGTGATCACCGTTCGCACCACCGCCTTCGAGAAGGCCGCTTGCGAAGGCGGCTCGGCCGCGGTCGAAGCCATTTCGGGTGGCGGCGATGCGGGTCTCTCGAGCTTCGTGGGCGCCGAGATCGCGACTTCGGAACGCCCCGAGCTGACCAGCGCGAAGATCATCGTGTCCGGTGGCCGCGCGCTCAAGGACGCGGAGACCTTCGAGGCGACCATCCTGCCGCTGGCCGACAAGCTCGGTGCGGCCGTCGGCGCCTCGCGCGCCGCCGTGGACGCGGGCTACGTCCCCAACGACTACCAGGTCGGCCAGACCGGCAAGATCGTGGCCCCCGAAGTCTACATCGCCATCGGCATCTCGGGCGCGATCCAGCACCTGGCCGGCATGAAGGACTCCAAGACCATCATCGCCATCAACAAAGACGAGGACGCGCCGATCTTCCAGGTCGCCGACATCGGTCTCGTCGCCGACCTCTATAACGCGGTGCCCGAGCTGACCGGCAAGCTCTGAGGCTTCGCGCCACGATTTTAAAGAAGGGCCTTGGCGGGCGCGTCCCGCCAGGGCCCTTTTTTATGCCGCTGCGACCGACGGATTGTGCCGTGCGACAAGACACTTGTCTCAATCAAATGCGGGTGTAACCTTGCCCTCACTCGCGCAGCCGAGGCGACAGGGGCACGACATGACGACGAAGATGACGCTGGCGGGCACATGCCTCGCCCTTGCAGGCCTTCTCCAGGCCGGAGCCGTCCATGCTCGGGACAAAGTCTACAACCTCCAGCCCTCCTCGCCCTGGAACGTCGACTGGGCCAACAATTACTGCGTTCTCCAGCGCATGTTCGGCGAAGGTGACGAGGGCGTGCTCCTGCGCGTCATGGCCTTCGTGCCTGGCGCAAACTACCAGATCCAGCTGACCGGAGAATTGGCCGACTTGCGCGAACCAAAGCGTGCGATCTCGGTCGCCTTCGCCCCTTTTCCGGAATATGAAGCGAACGCGATGGGCGCCAGCGTCAAGAACGCAACAACCACCTACCCATCGCTCGTGTTCAGCACGCAGATTGCCCGTGACGCCGCGCAACTCGCGGCAATGGCGCATGATGCGAACGCACGTGCCAGTGACGATGCACCGGCAAAGCCGTTCGTTCGTCCGCTGGCCGACGAAGTCCACTCGCTCGACGTCGACCTCAAGTTGCGCGAACTCGTGTTCCAGACCGGCAGCCTCGCCAAGCCGCTCGCCGCGCTGACGCAGTGCGCGGACAACCTGCTCGCGAAATGGGGGGTCGATCCCGAGCTGCAGCGCCAGGTCGTGACCCGGCCGCGCATGGCCGGAACCTCGGCGCTCGTGCGCAAACTCAAGGCCGACTTCATGAGCGATCTCGGCAAACAAGGGGCCCAGGGACGGGTCAACGTGGTCGTCACGCTCGACGCCAAGGGCACGCCGCTCAGTTGCCGCGTCCCGATTTCGCAGAACGACCAGCGCCTTGACGAAATGGTCTGCGAGCGCATGATGAAGCTGCAGTTCGAGCCCGCGCGCCGGGCCGACGGAAGCGGCGTAGCCAGCTACTTCACGACGACGACGCTCTTCACCCAGAGACGGCAGGGCTGACGCGGGTCACCCCGGCAGGCGCTCGTAGAGGTTGAGCGCGACCGTTTCCTCTCCCTCCGGCTCCTGCCGATCATAGAGCGCGAAGCCGAACCCGGCCGCGACACCCATCGAGGCCGCGTTGCCATCCTCGATCATGCAGACGATGCGCTGCGGTCCATGCACCGCGTCGAACCAGGCGAGCAACGCCCCCACGATCTCTCGCGCGACGCCCTGGCCCCACCAGTCCTGGCGCACGATCCAGCCCGCCTCGGGCACGTCGTCCATGCCCTTGCCGAAGCCCCGGAACGAATGAAACACGCCGCAGGTCGCGACGATCGTCCCCTGCCCGCGCGGGCGCGCGGCCAGGATCCCATATCCATAGAGCGCCCAGCTACCCGCGTTGCGCAAGAGCCGGTCGAACTGCGACTTGGCCTCGTTTGTGGCAGGGCCGAGGAAGCGCGTCATCTCAGGATGCTCGAGCAGCCGGCACAAGTCGGGCAGGTCGCTCGCGCGCGGCTGCCACAGTTCGAACCGCTCGGTGACGAGCAAGGGTTCACGAACCTCGAGGAGAGGTGTCACAAGAGGTTCTCCACGGTGTGGATGGCCAACCCGAACAGTCCCCCGACGAGCGTGCCATTGATGCGAATGAACTGAAGGTCGCGCCCCACCGCCCCCTCGATACGATCCGACACGGTCTTGGCGTCCCAGCGCTTGACCGTCTCGGAGACCAGCCGGACGATCTCGCTGCCATAGCGTGCGCTCACGCCCACCAACGTGCGCCGCGCGAAGCGGTTGACCATCATCTGGAGCCGCAGGTCCTCGCTCAGCGCCTCGCCCAGTTGCGCAAGGCCCTGCCCGAGACTCTGTCCCAAGGCCCCGGAGAGCGCCTTATCGGGGTTGCGCATGGCCTCGAGCAGCGCGGTTCGCGCACGCTCCCACATGGCGTCGAGCCATCCGCCGAGCGCCGGATTGGCAAGCAGTTCGGACTTGAGCCGCGCGATCCGGGCCTGCATCTCGGGATCGCCGCGCAAATCGCGCACGAAGCCCGTCAGCGCCTCGTCGACCTTGCCGCGCAAGGGATGGTCGGGCTGGACGATGATCTCGGCAAGCAGGCGGTAGGCGCCGTCGAGCACGCCGTTGGCGAGCCGCTCGTCGAGCCCGGTCCAGCGCAGGATGGCGTTGGCGCGGGTGTGGATCATCTCGCGGATCATCGGCTCGTTGCTCTCGATGACCTCGCCGATCTTGCGCAGCAGCGCCTCGAGCACGGGCAGGTGGCGCTTGTCGGCAATCGCGTTCTCGAGCATCTGCGCGAGCAGCGGCGCCGCGTCGATCTTCTCGAGCTGCCCCTTGAGGCCTTGCTTGACCATGCCGCCCATCTGCTCGGGGTCGAGCGATTCGAGCACGTCGGCGAGAAGATTGGCCGCGCCCGCACGCACGCGCGACTGCTCCTCGCGGCGCGGATCGCCCAGGAAGCCACCCAGACTGGTCGCGAAGTTGAAACCGTGGAGCCGGCGCGCCACGACCTGGGGCGTCAGGAAATTCTCGCGCAGGAAGCGCGCCATCGAATCGGCTATGCGGTCCTTGTTGACCGGGATGATCGCGGTGTGCGGGATCGGCAGGCCGAGCGGACGGCGAAACAGCGCGGTGACCGCGAACCAGTCGGCCAGCCCGCCCACCATCGCCGCCTCGGTGAAGGCGATGCCGTAGCCGAGCGGCGTTCCCCAGGCCGGAAACAACGCGTCGAGACGGTGGAGCACCACGAAGACCAGCGCCATCGCCAGCAGCAGCCCGGTGGCGATCGTGCGCATGCGCCGCGCCCGGTCGGGACCCGGCGCCGCGGCACGCTGCGGGGAAATCGACGTCAACCTTTCCTCGTGCGGCAACCTGCCCGCCTTCCCTTATTCGGCGGGAAGCGCCCCGCCCTCGACCGAACGGCCCCGTGCCTCCTCGGCGTGATGCGGCTCGAACGTCAGCAGCGTCGTGCGCAGCTTGGGCCCGATCCGCTTCTCGAAACCATCGGCAAGGCTAAAGGCTGCGGGCACAATTACCAGTGTCAGCAGCGTGGAGAGAACGAGACCGCCGATCACCACCAGGCCCATCGGCGCGCGAAACGCGCCGTCGCCCGAGACCGAGAGCGCGGTGGGCACCATGCCGGCGGTCATCGCGACGGTGGTCATCACGATCGGCTGCGCGCGCTTGTGCCCGGCATCGATAATGGCGGTGACCTTGTCGACGCCGCGGTGCATCTCCTCGATGGCGAAGTCGATCAGGAGGATCGAGTTCTTGGCGACGATGCCCAGCAGCATGAGAATGCCGATGAACACCGGCATCGAGACCGGATCGCCCTTGATCGCCAGCGCCAGGAGGCCGCCAAGCGGGGCAAGCAGCAGCGAGGCCATGTTCACCAGCGGCGAGACGAAGCGCTTGTAGAGCAGCACCAGCACGGCGAAGACGAGGAAGATCCCGCTGATCACCGCGATGATGAAGTTGGTGACCATCTCGGCCTGCCACTGGTCCTCGCCGACCGGCGCGTTCGAGACGCCCATCGGCAGGTTCTTCATGATCGGCAGCTTCTGGATCTGCTCCATGATCGTGCCCTTGACCTGGCCGGGGCCGAGGTCGGCACCGACGAAGACCCGGCGCGACTGGTTGTAGCGCGCGATCTGGGTGGGGCCCGCGCCGAAGCGGATTTCGGCGACCCGCTTGAGCGGCACCGAACCACCCGAACTGGTCGTCACGGGCAGGTTCTCGATCGTCGAGAAATCGCGGCGCGAATTGCGTCCGAGCACGACCCGGATCGGCACCTGGCGGTCCGAAAGCGAGAACTTGGCCGCATTCTGGTCGATCTCGCCGAGCGTCGCGATACGGATCGTCTGGCTGAGCGCGGCGGTGGTCACGCCAAGCTGCGCGGCAAGGTCGAGACGCGGCACGATGACGAGTTCGGGGCGCTGCAGGTCGGCCGCGATGCGCGGGGCGACGACGCCCGGGATCGTGCGCATCTGGTTCGCCAGCGTCTGCGCGGTCTGGTTGAGCAGTTCGGAATCGCTGCCCGAGAGCATGACCGAGATGTCGCGCCCACTGCCGAAGCCCCCCGTCTGCGAGGCAAAGGAGACGCGCGCGTCGGGAATCGCCTGAAGCTGGGGTGCGAGCCGGCGCTCGAACTCGATGCTGGTCGCCTTGCGCTCGTCGGCGGGCTTGAGCGTGATGTAGAGCGTTCCCAGGGCTTCGCGCGAGGCGGCCATGACCAGCGAGACTTCCGGTTGCGCCTCGATGATGCGGGTCACCTCATCGGCCACGGCCTCGGTCTGCTCGATGGTGGTGCCGGGCACCATCTCGATGTTGACGCGGCTCGTGTCGCTGTTGCTGGCGGGCTGGAATTGCTGCGGCAAGCCGATCAGCAGCGCGAAAGTGACCACCAGCGCATAGACCCCCACCAGGAAGGCGTAGAAGCGATGGTCGCGCGTGCGCGCCCGGAACCGGTCGCTCCAGTAGCGGTACCAGTCGCCAAAAGTCCCCGTCAACCCCCATACCGCGCGGAAGATCGCGCCGACCACGAAGATCGCGAGCGGCACCGCGAAGGGCGCGATCAGTGCGGGCACGACCACCTGCACGCTGTCGCTCATGCCCAGAGCAGCAAGGCCCGCCGCAAGCAGCTTGAAGACGGCCACCGCCACGCCGATCCCGATCGCGACCACCACCAGGATGAGCGCGATCGCGGGTACCGACCACCATCCTCCGCGCGTCGGGCGCACCAGCTCGGCCTTGAGGCGGTGCGCCACGCGGCTGTCGAGCGTCCAGGCGAGCAGCCGCACGTAAAGGTCCATGGCGCGCCCGCCGCCGTGTTCGGCATGGCCGTGCGACTTGAGGAAATAGGCCGCAACCATCGGCGTGATCATGCGCGCGACGGCAAGACTGATCAGCACCGCGACCACCACCGTCAACCCGAAGGCCTTGAAGAACTGGCCCGAAATGCCGGGCATCATGCCGACCGGGAAGAACACCGCGACGATCGAGAAGGTGGTGGCGACGACCGCCAGGCCGATCTCATCGGCGGCATCGATCGAGGCCTGGTAGGCGCTCTTGCCCATGCGCATGTGGCGCACGATGTTCTCGATCTCCACGATCGCGTCGTCGACCAGCACCCCCGCTACCAGGCTCAGCGCAAGCAGCGAGAGGAAGTTGAGCGTGAAGCCCATGAGATCCATGAACCAGAAGGTCGGGATCGCCGAGAGCGGGATCGCGATGGCCGCGATGAAGGTCGCGCGCCAGTCGCGCAGGAACAGATAGACGATCACGATCGCCAGCACCGCGCCCTCGACCAGCATCTCCATCGAGCTGGTGTACTGCTCGCGGGTGTAGTCGACTTGCGAGAAGAGCCGGGTGAAATGGATCGAGGGGTTGTCCTTGCGGATCGCATCGAGCTTCTTCATCGCCGCATCGTAGACCGCGACGTCCGAGGCCCCGATCGCGCGCGCGAAACTGAAGGTCACGACCTCGCGGCCGTGCAGCTTGGCCATGCGGGTGCGCTCGGAATAGCCGTCGTAGACCTTGGCGACGTCGGAAAGCTTGATCTGGCGCCCGTTGCCCAGGTTGATGCGGGTCTGCGAGAGATCATAGGCGGTGTCGGCGTTGCCCAGCACGCGTACCGACTGGCGCGATCCCGCGATTTCCGCCGATCCGCCGGCCGCATCGGTGTTGACCTGGCGCAGCACGGTGTTGATGTCGCGCGCGGTCGCGCCAAGCGCGATCATGCGGTCGGGATCGACGACGACGCGAATCTCGCGATCGACGCCGCCATTGCGCTCGACCGAGGCGAGGCCTTCCACCGAAAGCAGGTTCTTCGAGATGGTGTCGTCGATGAACCAGCTGAGCTGCTCGATCGTCATGTCGTCGGCGTGGACCGCAAAGACCGCCAGCGTGCTGTCGCCGCCCGCCTCGACCTTGGTGATCTGCGGCTCGAGGATGCCCTCGGGCAACTGGCCACGCGTCTGGTCGACGGCGTTCTTGACCTGGTTCGTGGCGACGTCGGCGTCGGTGCCGATCGCGAAGCGCACGAAGGTCACCGAACTGCCTTCCGAAGCGGTCGATTCGATCTCCTCGACGCCGTTAATCGAGCGGACCGAGCCTTCCACGATCTGGGTGATCTGCGTCTCGATCTCGGTCGGCGCGGCGCCGGGCTGGCTGATGCGCACCACCACGCCCGGGAAATCGACGTCAGGCATGTTGTTCACGTTCATGCGGTTGAACGAGACCAGGCCGGCGATCATCAAGCCGATGAACAGCACGATCGGGATGATCGGGTTGCGGATCGACCAGGCGGAGATATTGCGGAAATTCATGTCAGTCGCGCGCCCCGCTCACCCGTCGGTTCCGGCCAGCTGCGGCTTGACCTTGTCCTGCGGGTTGAGAAAGCCGCCGGCGCGCAGGACGACGCGTTCGTCGCCCGCCAGCCCCTGGCTGATGACGATGCCGCGCGCGGTGACGATGCCGGTCTTGACCGAGCGCCGCATGACCCGGTCATCCTTGCCCACGACGTAGACGTAGCTGCCCTTGTCGTCGCTCTGGATCGCGGATTCGGGCAGCATCGGGGCCACCAGCGTACCGCTGTTGAGAGTCGCGCTGGCGAAGCCGCCAGGGCGCAAGGCCGGGTCATAGGCCAGCGCGATGCGCGCCGTGCCCTGGCGCGAGGAAGGGTCGATGACAGGCGCGACCTGCCAGACCTCGCCCGAGAAGGCGCGGTCCGATCCCACCGGCGTAACTTCGGCGCGGGCCCCCACTGACACACGCGCCAGATCGTCCTCGCCGAGATTGGCGAGCAGTTCCATCTGGCCGTCCTTGGCAAGACGGAACAGCACGCTCGAGCCGCCGCCGACGACCTGTCCGGGCTCGACGTTGCGTTCGAGCACAAGCCCCGCCGCGGGCGCGACGATGTTGAGGCGCGCGGCCTGGGCCTGGAGCTGGCGCAGCGAGGCGCGCGCGATCTCGACATTGGCGAGTGCGGCGTCGCGCGTCGCGGTCAGGCGGTCGACGTCGGCCTTGGAGATGAAGCCGCGATCGACGAGCTGGAGCGCACGATCGAGGTTGGACTGGGCAAGGCGCGCATCGGCTTGCGCAGCGCGGATCTGCGCGGCCTGGCTCGCCTGTTGCTGGACCTGGACCGAGCGATCGACCACCGCGAGCGTCTGCCCGGCCTTGACCCAGTCGCCCGGCTCGACCAGCACGGCGCGCACTTCGCCGCCCTCGCCGACCGACCCGACGGGCATGCCCCGGCGCGCCGCAAGCGTGCCGGTGGCGGTGATCGTACCTACGACGGTCGAGCGCCCGGGGCGCACCACGGTGACGACCGGAACCTGCTCGGCGGCCGCGTCCGCATCCTCGGCACTCTGGCCCAGGTGCAGGTAAAGCCAGATCGCGACGAGGAGCGCGAAGGCCGCGGCGATGCCGATGCCGATCAGCCGCCACGAGCCCCGCGCCGCCGATGGCTCGAACGCATCGTCGGCATCGTGCGTCACGACCCCGACCTCGCCCGCAGGCTCGGCATGATCCTTGTCCAGTTTACTTGAGTAATTCATCCCGTCACCGCACTGACCGCCAAATTCCGGCACCTGTTGCCGGGCTCCCTGTCGTATCCGCACGCAACGACTACGTATACGCACGGCCCGGATCACGGCCTATAATCCCGATTCATCACATATACGGGGGGAGAACGGGTGGCAACGCGCTCTCGCCTCGGGGGCGACTTGGATCGACCAACGACTTGGGCGGCCTGTCGAAGGTCGGGCGAGCAAAGGACCTGCGGAGAAAACGGTCGCAGGGCAAAGAGAAAGCGGCGGCAGACACGAAGTCTGCCGCCGCTTTCGGATCAACGGGGAATGCCGTGAGGCGATCAGTACTTCTGCTGACGCTCGTAGAGGTCGCGGTAATGCTGAATCCGCGTCACGCGCAGCCCCTGCATGCCCGAACGATCGACCGCCCGCTGCCAGGAGGCAAATTCCTCCAGCGTGAGCTGGTAACGCTCGCAAACTTCGTCGATGGTCAGCAGCCCGCCATTCACGGCCGCCACGACCTCCGCCTTGCGGCGCACGACCCAGCGCGTGGTATTGGGCGGCGGCAAAGACTCCAGGGTCAGTGGCTCGCCAAGAGGCCCGATTACCTGCGCGGGTCGGATTTTCTGGTTTTCGATCATCTTAGCCCTCGCCCGCCGGTTTTGCTGGAGCCGACGGTGCGTCCTTATTGGCCTGCCCCGACTTGCCATTGCTTGAAGCAGTACGGTTAACGGAGATTAGGGATTCACGGTAAGGATTTACCGCCATGCTTTTGACCGCTCGCGCTAACCAGGAAGAGTCTGGAATATTAGTATCTTGCAGATTTTTAATCGGCCCGCACGACGGACAAAGTCCACCCCGCCGCCGTCTCGGCCCGGGCCGCAAGCCTGGCGAGGTTAACGTCGCCCGGGGCGTAGGACGCAAGGCCATCGCACCGGCGGCCTGCGTCGAGGGGATCATCGGGTATGGGCTCATGCCGCCAGTCTAGGCCCGTCATGGTCAATGAAAACTTAAGGCGCGCGCCGGAAATGCCGTGTTGGCGCCCACTTGCGTCGGTCGGGTAGGAATCCGCGACGAGGCGCTGTATGAGCAGCGCCATGTCCGCAGATGCAAACCTGTTCAACGGCCTCGATCCGGCCGCGCTCTTCCAGTTGCCCGCGCCCCTTTCCGCGCGGCGCATCGTCGTTGCCATGTCCGGCGGCGTCGACAGTTCGGTGGTCGCGGCCCTTGCCGCCGCAAGCGGCGCCGAAACCATCGGCATCACCCTCCAGCTCTACGACTACGGCGCGGCGACCGGTCGCAAGGGCGCGTGCTGCGCGGGCGACGACATCCGCGACGCGCGCGCGGTCGCCGATCGCCTGGGCATCGCGCACTACGTCTTCGACCACGAGAGCGCCTTTCGCGAGGAAGTGGTCGACCGCTTCGCCGACGACTACCTCGCCGGCCGCACCCCGATCCCCTGCATCCGCTGCAACATGGGGCCCAAGTTCACCGATCTCCTGCAGATGGCGCGCGACCTCGGCGCCGACTGCCTGGCCACCGGGCATTACGTGCGCCGCGTCGAGGGGCCGGCCGGAGCCGAACTGCACCGCGCCGCCGACCCCGCGCGCGACCAGAGCTATTTCCTTTACGGCACCACCGAGGCCCAGCTCGACTTCCTGCGCTTCCCCCTGGGCGGCCTGCCCAAGACCGAGACCCGCCGCCTCGCGGAAGCCGCGGGCCTGCGCGTTGCCGACAAGCCCGACAGTCAGGACATCTGCTTCGTACCCGACGGCGACTACGCCAAGATCGTGCGTTCGGTACGGCCCGAGGGCGTGGCTCCGGGCGAGATCGTCCACGCGCAGAGCGGCGAGGTGCTCGGCGCGCACAAGGGCGTGATCCACTACACCGTGGGCCAGCGCCGGGGGCTCGAGATCGGCGGGCAACCCGAACCGCTCTACGTGGTCGGGATCGATGCCCCCTCGGCGCGCGTCCTCGTCGGCCCGCGCCATCTCCTCGGCGTCGCCTCGGCGCGCATCATCGAGACCAACCGTATCGGGCCCCTGCCCGACGGCGTCGCGCTCACCGCCAAGGTCCGCTCGCTCGCCAGGCCCGTGCCGGTGACGCTCGAAGGGCCCCTTGGCGAGGGTGCGCAGACGGTGATCCGCTTCGCCCAGCCCGAATACGGCGTGGCGCCGGGCCAGGCGGCGGTGCTCTACGCCGGCGAACGCGTCGTCGGCGGAGGCTGGATCGAGGAAACGTCACCGGCCACCCCGCTCTGAACCTCAGTCCTTCCAGGGCTCGAGACGGCAACCGTAGTCGCGATCGTAGTGCGCGGTCTGGCTGCCAAGCAGCGGCAGGCCCGCCGAGACCGACCGTTCGGCATCGTCGGCGTCGAGCCACACCATGCCCGCCACCCCGCTGAGCGGGGCGATCGCGAGGTCGCCCTCACAGCTCTTGAGGTCGCGCTGCGAGACGAAGTGGCACACGCAGCCGATCCGCGCGGCATAAGCCGAGCCGATCAGCGTGCGCTCGCGCAGGCTCGACCACTGCCAGGCCAGCACGCTGCCGCCCACGACCAGCCCCACCAGCACCAGATTGCGCAGCCAGCGCGAAGGCTGGCGCACGGGGTAGGCCGGGGCCGGTCCACGGCGCGACGCCGAAGGTCCCCGCCGCACGCGACCAAGCGCCCCGACGAGTTCGCGCCAGCCTGCGCGAAGCTTGTCCCCTGCTGCAAATTTGGGCGGTGTTGCCATTCCCGATCTTCTCGCACACTACACCGTGCGTCATGCCGGTGCGTCGCCTTCGCCTTATCCTGCCGCTCCTAGCCCTGCCAAGCCTATGGGCCTGTGGAGAAAGTGCGCCCGACGGACCGCCACCCCCAAGCACCGAGGCCGAAGCCGCGATCACGTCCGACGGCGGTGCGCCGCATGCCGAACTCGGGCGCGCCATCGACGGGCTGTTCAACGCCAGCACGGTCGGGGCGACGCAGGCGCTGGTGATCATGAAGCGCGGCTCGGTGATCGCCGAGCGCTATGCCCCGGGCATCGACGCGAAGACGCGACTGCCAGGCTGGAGCGCGGGCCAATGCCTGACCACCCTGATGATCGGCCAGCTGGTGAGCGACGGACGCCTGCGGCTCGACGATTCCGCGCCGGTTCCCGAATGGCGCCGCCCCGGCGACCCGCGCGGCGAAGTCACGCTCAAGCAGCTCCTGCAGATGCGCTCGGGCCTGCGCCACGTCGAGCGCCGTCCCGGCAACGAGGGCAGCGTCAACCAGCAGTCCGACGCCATGCGCCTGCTCTATCTCGACGGGCGCGACGACATGGCCGCATACGCCGAAGCGCAGCCGCTCGAGGCGCCGGCGGGGCAGGTCTTCTCCGAATCGGGCGCGAACGCCATCATCCTCTCCGACCTCGCCGCGCGCGTGCTCGCCCCTGACGGCGATGCCAATACCCGCCGCGCGGCGGTCATGGGCTATCTGCAGAACCGCGTGCTGACCCCGATCGGCATGACCTCGACCCGCGTCGGCTTCGACCGCGCCGGCACGATGATCGGCGCCGGAATGATTCACGCGACCGCGCGCGATTGGGCCAAGCTCGCCGAATTCCTGCGCCATCGCGGCTCGGTCGCGGGCGCGCAGGTCCTGCCCCGGCGCTGGATCGGCTTCATGCGCGAGCCCAGCCCGCGCAACCCCGCCTATGGCGCGGGCATCTGGCTGAACGGGGCGCCCGCGGGCGACGAGGCGCGGCTCTGGCCCGGACAGGCCCCCGCCGACACGTTCGCGTGCCTGGGGGAATATGGCCAGTTCGTGGTCAGCTCGCCCGACCAGCTCCTGACGGTGGTGCGCCTGGGCCGAAGCAACGCCGTCCAGGCCCGCGAGGCGCACGAGCGCATCGGCCGTTTGCTGGCGCTGTTCCCGGGCGGCTGAGAACTCGGGCTTCAAGATGGAAGAATAGGATTTCCGAGGGCCATCGCCCTCGGGCTCCCAGAATGGTCGGGCCCGGCGCGAGGACGGGAGGGAAGCGATCCCGGCCTCTTAGCGCCCCCTCCCCTCCTCGAGATTCACCCGGATCGGCGGCAGGACGTCGCGCCCGGCATCGCCGATCTCGTCGACCAGGCCATCGGGATCGGTGTGGATCAGCACTTCGACGCCGGGGAAATCGGCCGCGAGGCGATGCTCGATGCCGTCCATCACCCGGTGCGCCTCGCGCACGGTCATGCGCGGGTCGACCCAGATATGGAACTGCACAAAGTCCTTCTCGCCCGAGGTGCGCGTGCGCAAGTCGTGCACCCCGCTGATGTCCGGAAAACGCGCCAGGACCTCGAGGAAGCGCTGCTTCTTTTCTTCGGGCCACTCATGGTCCATGAGCTGGTCGAGCACCTCGTCCGAAGCGCCCCAGGCGCCATAGGCCAGCCAGCCCGCGATCCCGAGCCCGAACACCGCGTCCGCCCCCGCCAGCCCGGCATAGGTCTCGAGCACGAGCGCAACGATCACCGCCAGATTGAGGAACAGGTCCGACTGGTAGTGCACGTTGTCGGTCTGAATTGCGAGGCTGCCGGTGCGGCGGATGACGTGGCGTTGCCAGGCCAGCAGCGCCAGCGTCACCACGATCGCTGCGATCGAGACGCCGATACCCTCGCCCGCCGCCTTGACTTCGGCACCGACCAGCAGGCGCTCGACCGCGCGCGCGCCGATGCCCAGCGCCGAGATGACGATCAGCACGATCTGGAACAGCGCGGTGATCGCCTCGGCCTTGCCGTGCCCGAAGCGATGCTTGTCGTCAGCCGGCTGCGCCGCGATCCACACGCCCAGCAGCGTCGCGAGACTGGCAACGAGATCGAGCGTGGTGTCGGCGAGGCTGCCGAGCATGGCGGTCGAATCCGAGGCGATCGCGGCCCAGATCTTGATCACCAGCAGGAACAGCGCGGCCGCGATGCTCGCCGCGGCCGCGCTCTTGGTCAGCATCGCCCGGACCTGGCTGCGTCCATCGCTCATGGCTTGAAAGACCTCACGGATAGAGCAGCGAACTGGACCAGGCGCCCCCGTCCTCGCGCACGAAGCGGCGGCGCTCGTGGAGGCGGTAGGGCCGATCCTGCCAGAATTCCAGGGCGACGGGGACCACGCGGTAGCCGCCCCAATGCGCCGGCCGTTCGACCTCGCCGCCCTCGAAACGCGCCCGCACGTCCTCGTAGCGCGCGAGGAAGGTTTCGCGGCTGTCGAGCGGGGCGGACTGGTCCGAGGCGACCGCGCTTAGCTGCGAATCGCGGTGGCGCGAATGGAAGTAGGCATCCGCCTCCTCGGCGCTCACCGGCTCGAGCGCGCCCTCGATGCGGATCTGGCGGCGCAGGCTCTTCCAGTGGAACAGCAGCGCGACATGCGGATTCTCAGCGATCTCGTGGCCCTTGCGGCTGTGGCCATTGGTGTAGAACACGAAGCCCTCGGGACCGTAGCCCTTGAGCAGCACCATGCGCACCGAGGGAATGCCCCCCGCCGTCGCTGTCGCCAGCGCCATCGCGTTCGAATCGTGGGGTTCGGTGCCGCGCGCCTCGTCGTACCACGCGGTGAACAGCGCAAGGGGATCACCATCGGGGATGACTTCGCGGGTCTGTTCGGATTCCATCGTCCTGGTCCTGTCCTGGTGTGCCACGGCCCCGGGGGCCGGCGGGCCGGATTCGCGCCCGCGCAGGCTCCCTGCCCCAGACGACGGGGCGCGGCCTTGATCGGCCGCAACAAAGGGTGCCCCCACGGGTTTCGCGCCTTGGCGAATAGCTTGCACGCGCGCGCTCGAAAAGCCCGCACGGCGTCTATAGGGAGACACTGTTGCGAAAAGTTGTTCCGCAACCGAGTGAAGAACTTGCCGGAACGATCCGCGCAACCTAGCTAAGTGGCATTATGGCAACAGATCCTTACACGACCCTGGGCATCGCACGCGGCGCAAGCGAGAAGGACATCAAGTCCGCCTATCGCAAGCTCGCCAAAGAGCTCCACCCCGACCGGAACAAGGACAACCCGAAGGCGGCCGAGCGCTTCTCCGAAGTGACCCGCGCCTACGACCTGCTCTCCGACAAGGAGAAGCGCGCGCAGTTCGACCGGGGCGAGATCGATGCCGAGGGAAACCCTACCATGCCCTTCGGGGCGGGTGGCTTCGGTGGTGGCGGCCAGCGCGGGGGCATGGGCGGCGCCGGCGGTTTCGGTGGCTTCGGCGGAAACGACGGCATTGACCTCGAGGACCTGTTCGGCGGCATCTTCGGCGGCGGCGGCCAGCGCGGCGGCCCTGGGGGCATGGGCGGGATGGGTGGCGGTCGCACCCGTGCCGCGCCGCGCGGCGCCAACGTCAGCTACCGCCTCTCGGTCTCGCTGACCGACGCGGCCGAGCTCGCCAACCAGCGCATCACCCTGTCCGATGGCAAGACGATCGATCTCAAGCTGCCCAAGGGCGTCGAGGACGGCACGCAGATGCGCCTGACCGGCAAGGGCGAAGCGGGACTTGGCGGCGCGGGCGATGCCATCATCACCATCGCGATCCAGCGCCATCCCTATTTCGAGCGCGACGGCGACGACTTGCGCGTCGACCTGCCGATCACCCTCGACGAGGCGGTCAACGGCGCCAAGGTGCGCGCGCCCACCGCTTCGGGCGCGGTCATGCTGACGGTTCCCGCCGGCGCCAGTTCGGGCAAGACGCTGCGCCTCAAGGGCAAGGGCATGACCCGCAAGGACGGCACGCGCGGCGACCAGTTGATCCGCCTCGAGATCGTGCTTCCCGAGGGCGACGAGGACCTTGCGGCGCGACTCGAAGGCTGGAAGGATACCCGCAACGTGCGCGAACGCCTGGGCGGCTGAGCCTCCCCGGATAGGCACAAGCACGGAGCCTCGACCCGAAATCCGCCCCCGATTGCGGCGAAAATGCGCGGAATCGGGCTCTAGTCCTTGCCCAAGGCGCAAAGTTCTCCTAAGTCGGGGCGGTACGGCCGCTCCGCGAAGGGGCGGCCCTTATTGTTTCCGCCGGAGATAGAGACATGAGCCAGCCCACTCCGCTGATGCCGCACGCGACCGCCTCGTGGCTGGTCGACAACACGGCGCTCTCGTTTGAACAGATTGCCGATTTCTGCGGTCTGCACATGCTTGAGGTCCAGGCGATGGCCGATGACCTCACCTCGGCCAAGTACACCGGCCGCGACCCCGTGCGCGCGGGCGAGCTGACGATGGACGAGATCGAAAAAGGCGAGGGCAACCCGGACTACCGCCTGCGCATGCACCGCGCGCCGGTGACCGTGAGCCGCACCAAGGGCCCGCGCTACACGCCGGTTTCCAAGCGCCAGGACAAGCCCGACGGCATCGCCTGGATCCTGCGCAACCACCCCGAGGTCTCGGACGCGCAAGTCGGCAAGCTGATCGGCACGACCCGCAACACGATCGCCGCGATCCGCGACCGTTCGCACTGGAACATCGCCAACATCACCCCCAAGGACCCGGTGACGCTGGGCCTGTGCTCGCAGCGCGAGCTCGACGCGATCGTCGCCAAGGCCGCGAAGAAGGCCGGTATCGAGGATGACGGTGCCCAGGACGAACGCCTGGTCGACGACCGCCAGGCCCTGATCGAGGAACTGCGCGCCGAACGCGAAGCCGCCTCGAAGGCCGCGCACGAAGCCGCGCAGGAAGCCGAAGCCGCTGCCTGGCTCCTCGCCAAGCGCGCCGCCGAGGCCGAGGAACGCGGCGAATAAGCCGCGCTTTCCAGCCTCACAAAATCGAAAAGGGCCGCACGCGAGTGTGGCCCTTTTTCGTGGGGCAAAGGGAAGAAGGATCAATTCGAGGGGCATCGCCCCTCGAGCTCCCAATACCGTCCCGGACAGTGCCGGCACGGCAGTGTCGCGCTCGGCACGCCCTCGCCGATTTTGGGGTCAAGGGGCAATGGCCCCTTGAATCAATCCCTCCAAAACACTTCACCCCGAACGATGATAAGGATGCCCCGCCAGGATCGCGGTCGCGCGCCAGAGCTGCTCGGCCAGCATCGCGCGGGCGAGGAGATGGGGCCAGGTCATCTTGCCGAAGCACAGGAGATGGTCGGCCTCGCGGCGGGCCGCGTCGCCATGGCCGTCGGCAGCGCCGATCAGGAAGCGGCATTCGCGCACGCCCTCGTCGCGCCAGCGCCCGAGCAGCGCGGCGAATTCCTCGGAGGACATCGCCTTTCCCCGTTCGTCGAGCAGCACCTCGCGAACCGGGGTCTGGGAGGGAGGGGGAATCTTCCCGCCGACATCGGGAAGTTCGGTGTGCTTGAACGGCCAGGTAAGCCGCTTGGCGTAGCGGTCGAGCAGGTCGGCCTCGGGCGACCGCGCAATCTTGCCACGCGCGATGATGTGAAGGAGCATTCCCCGCTTCTAGGCCGATTGGCCGGGGAATGACAGGCCCGACCCGGCGCGCGAGGTTCCCCTCGGCCCGGCAGGGCGATCCTTTCCCGGTTGTCCGGCCCTGTCAGCAGGCCGGGTGATCATTTTGGAACGGCGCGCGAGAACGCGCGACGCAGCCGTCAGGCTGCGCCGGAAGGTCCGTCGAAGCCCCACATGCGTTCCAGGTTGTAGAACGAACGCACTTCGGGACGGAACAGGTGGACAATCACGCCACCGGCATCGACCAGCACCCAGTCGGCGGCCGGAAGGCCTTCGATGCGCGGGCTGCCGAAGCCGTTTGCTTTCAGTTTTTCGCCGAGTTTCTGCGCCATGGCCGCGACCTGGCGGGTCGAGCGGCCGGAAGCGATGACCATGAAGTCGGCGATGCTCGACTTGCCTTCAAGGTCGATCGTCACGAGGTCCTGCGCCTGATCGTCGTCAAGCGACTGCAGGACGGTGGCCAGCAGCGGATCGTCGCTATCCGTCATGGCCGGGGGCGTTTCACCGGTCGTAACCGGCTGTATCTGTGCCTGGGGCATCTTAGGGTTTTACTGCTCCTTTCAGGGGACCGCACGCGAAGTGCCGGGATACCCCGAGTGGGGCAGCCTGGCGCAGGGCACGATCGGTTTTGCGGGTTTGGCCGGAAGATACGCGGGGAAGGCGATGCGCCTTGCTCACGCAGCATCTCCGCAAATGGGGCGGTGCGTGACGGCATCGCGCGAAAGCCTGTGGCCATCATGGCCTTCCAGGGTCTTCCGGGCCCAGTCCGGATCGGCCTTGCGGATATCCGTGGCCGACCGCGTATCGGGGTCGAATCGCAATGTCACCAGCGCGGGTGCGCTCCATCTCGCCGGATGACGTAGACTGGTGACGGACGTCCGGTAGCGCCTGAACCAGGCCATCGCGGGGCTCGCGAGGGCACCCCTATCATACCCCGGACGCGCGATAACCGCAATCGGCATGACTCGCGCAATACCGCGCCAGTCCTTCCACTTATGGAATTGTGCGAGGTTGTCCGCTCCCATCAGCCACACGAAGCGGCGTTTGGGATAACGCTGCACAAGCGCGCGCAGGGTATCGGCGGTGTAGCGCGTGCCCAGTTCGCGCTCGATCGCAGTCGCCCGAATCCGCGCGCCACGCGTGCGTTTGCGCGCCGATTCGAGCCGCGCCGCAAGCGGCGCCATGCCGCTTGCGGGCTTGAGCGGATTGCCGGGAGAGACCAGCCACCAGACCTCGTCCAGTGCCAGCGCCTCGCGCGCAAAGAGACTGATGCGCCGGTGCCCGTCATGGGCGGGATTGAAGCTCCCGCCCAGCAGGCCGGTGACCGGTCCGTGCGTCACGCAAGCTGTCCTTGCGGTCGATTCGCCGCGGTCAGGGGCGCGCCTGGCCGGTGCCGCGCACCTGCCACTTGTAGGTCGTCAGACCCTCGAGCGCGACCGGACCGCGCGCGTGGAGACGCCCGGTGGCGATGCCGATCTCGGCGCCGAGGCCGAACTCGCCGCCATCGGCGAACTGGCTCGAGGCGTTGACCATGACGATGGCGCTGTCGACTTCGGCGAGGAAGCGTTCGGCAACCCCCTCGTCGGCGGTGATGATCGCGTCGGTGTGGCCCGAGGAATGCGCCGCAATGTGGTCGAGCGCGGCATCGAGGCCGTCGACCACCGCGACCGAGACGATCGCGTCCAGGTATTCGGTATCCCAGTCGGCGTCGTCCGCCGCCAGGATACGCGGGTCGAGCGCGCGTGCGCGCGCATCTCCGCGCAGTTCGCAGCCCGCCTCGAGCAACGCCGCGACGACGTTCGAGGAACCGGGGAACTGCGCGTCGAGCAGCAGCGTCTCCATCGCCCCGCAGATGCCGGTACGGCGCATCTTGGCGTTGACCGCAATGTCGCGCGCGATGGCCGGGTCGGCAGCGGCGTGGACGTAAGTGTGGTTGATGCCGTCGAGGTGCGCGAGCACGGGCACGCGTGCATCGGACTGGACGCGCGCGACGAGGCTCTTGCCGCCGCGCGGCACGATCATGTCGATGAGCCCGGCGGCGGTCAGCATCGCGCCCACGACGGCGCGGTCCTGGGTCGGCATGAGCTGGATTGCTGCGGCGGGAATCCCGGCGCTCTCCAGCCCCTTGGCGAAGGCGGCGCGGATCGCCCGGTTCGAGTTCACCGCCTCGCTGCCGCCGCGCAGCAGCGCCGCGTTGCCCGAACGCAGGCACAGCGCGGCGGCATCGGCGGTCACGTTCGGGCGGCTTTCATAGATGATGCCGATGAGCCCGATGGGAATGCGCACGCGGCTGAGCTTGAGCCCGTTGGGCCGCGAGGTTTCCTCGATCACCTGGCCGACCGGATCGGGCAGCGCGGCAACCTGTTCGACGGCGTCGGCGATGCCCGCCAGGCGCCCGGCGTCGAGCCGCAGGCGGTCGAGCATCGCGCCCGAAAGACCCTTGGCCTCGCCCGCCGCAATGTCCTTGGCGTTGGCGTCGAGAATGGCCGCCTCGTCTTCGCGCAGGGCTTCGGCCGCCGCGCGCAGCGCTTCGGCCTTCTGGCCCTCGCTCATGCGGGCCAGCACGCGCTGGGCGGCGCGTCCGTCGGCGGCAAGGCGCGCGACGAGCGCTTCGGGGGTCTCGGCAACGGTGCTGCCGGCGCTAAGGGTATCAACAGTCATAAGGAGCGGCCTACCATCTGTATTTGCATGTGTCACGGTCGCGTCCGACGATCGGGCCCCGCGGACGGTCCGCGAGGATGGGCATGTTGACGGGCATGCCGTGCCGGTTCGGGCATCCACCTTGCGCTCTGGCGAGCGTACAATGGTGAACGCGCAAAATTCACGCTTCCCAAGAGCAAAGGCTCGATCGAACATTAGTTCCATCAATTCGTCGCTCCTGATGAACGTTTCGCCCTGAATCGGCGCCTCCTTGCGGTCGGAAGATTCGCCTTGTTACCCCCTCACTGCTACCGGACCGGCCCGGGGACTGGTTAAAAACTGAGCGTGGGGTCGTTTTGAAGTTCACATCTGCCGGGGCGCTGCTGTCGCGTCTCAGGACAGGTTTCCCGGATCGCGAGTTCATCATGCGCTCGCAGGGACATGTCCACTTCATCCGCATTTCGTCGCGTACGCAGACGCTTGCGCTGTGCGGCGCGTTGGCGCTGGCGAGTGTCTGGCTCGGCTCGATGGGCGCCATGGCGCTCTCGCGCATGAGCGACGCCGCCGACCAGGCCGAGCTGCTCACCCGCGAGGCCAAGGTCGCACGCGCCGAGGACCGGGTCGAGAACTACCGCGACGGCATCGACGAGGTCGCCTCCGACCTCGCCCGCCGCCAGAAGTTCATCGAACAGATGGTCGAGGCCCACATCGGCGACCTGCCCAAGGATTCGCAGAAGGGCGAGACCGTCTCGAACAGCGAGGCCGAGGCCAAGCGCACCGTCGACAAGGTCAGCCTGGCGGTGCCCGAAGCCGGCGCGCTCGCCCGTATCGAGGCCGAACAGCTCGCCTTCGTCGAAAACCTCACCCGCTACGCCGACCGCCGCGCCGCCAGCGCCAGCGAAGCGATCCGCAAGCTCGGCCTCAACCCGAAGGTGATCGAGGGCAATTCGCGCAGGGCCGAAGGTGGCCCGCTGATCAAGCTCTCCACCGCCGCCGACGGTTCGATCGACCCGCGCTTCCAGCGCCTGGGCGCCAGCCTCGCGCGGATGGACGCGCTCGAGAACGGACTCGCCTCGATCCCGCAGGTCAAGCCCGCTTCGGTCGCCTACGTCTCCTCGAGCTACGGCTACCGTTCGGACCCCTTCACCGGCGGCGCCGCGTTCCACGCCGGGCTCGACTTTCCCGGACCGATGGGTTCGCCGATCTACGCCGCCGCCAAGGGCCGCGTGACGTTCGTCGGCCGGCGCCACGGCTACGGCAACTGCATCGAGATCAGCCACGGCAACGGGTTGATGACCCGCTACGCGCACCTTTCGCGCTTCCAGGCGCACGTCGGCGAGAAGGTCGAGGCCGGCACCACGATCGCCGCCATGGGCAGCACCGGCCGCTCGACCGGATCGCACCTTCACTTCGAAGTGCGTGTCAATGGCAAGCCGGTCAATCCGCGCCCGTTCCTCGAAGCTTCCGCGCAAAACTCCGCCCATGTTCACCAGGAAGGCTGATCCGATGGCCAAGCCCGCTGCCACGGCCCGCTCGAGCGGCGCCGCAACCTTCTCCATGCTTGGCGCGGATACCGCCATCACGGGCGACATCGAGGCCAGCGTCGATCTCCACGTCGACGGCCGGGTGACCGGCGACATCACCTGCTCCTCGCTCGTTCAGGGCATCGAGAGCACGATCACCGGCGCGATCCGCGCCGAGAGCGTGCGCATCGCCGGTACGGTCAAGGGCACCATCGCCGCGCGCGACGTGGTGATCGCGCAGTCGGCCAAGATCGAGGGCGACGTCGCCTACGACAGCCTGACGGTCGAACAGGGCGCGCGCATCGACGGCCGCCTCGCCCCCAATGGCGGGCAAATGCCGCCCGCGATCGCGCGTTCCGCAAACTCTGCGGCGAATTCCGACGAGACCCTGGCGCTCGCCGTTCCGGCGGAATAAGGCTCCGTCTGGCCCGGGCCTGCCTAGTGACGGGCTTGGTGATTCTCTTCCGCAACGCGGCGCTGCACAAGCATTTCGATCTCGTTGGGATTGAGCACCCAGGTCCGCGTCTTCTGGCCGACCCGGAACACCGGCCGGGTCAACAGGATACGCGCCTGCGCCTTGGCGAAGGGCTTGAACAGTGCGAAGTGCTGCACGCAGTCGAGCACCGTGCCGATGATCGGCGTCTTGCCGTCGAGGTCGATCAGCGTCGCAGGCTGATCCCAGGGAATGTCCAACATCGCTCCGGCCTACTCCTTACCGGGCCGCAAGCCCAGCGCAATCCGACCATAGCAAATCCATTCGCAAGGCCCGCGCGACCCTGCCTCGCATTGCACGCCCTTCATCGCCGCGCCTGGCCGCGGGCCAGCGCGAACATCGCGACGGGCACCAGACAGCCGACGACGAAGCCGAGCGCAGCCCCCCACATCGACCCGCTGTTTCCCCCCAGCATGGCTCCGAAAATGGCCCCGGCGACGAACAGCAGGGCAGGCATGAGGCAGCCGATCGCAAACATGATCCGGTCTTCTTCTTCTCGTTCTGGCGCTTCTCGAACCGGTAGATAGGAATTTTTCCCGGAAATGTCAGGGGTCTGCCCTTGGATGGACCACCCTCCCCTTCCCCACGGGCGCGCCTTGGCCTAGGGCTGGATCCATGAAGCGCGCGCCTTTCCTGCTGCTGGTCTGTGGTCTGGGAACCGGCGGCCTGCTCGCCTCTCACGCCCTTTCCCAGCCCGGCGGCTTCGCGATGCTGGCACCCGGCGTCGATGCCACGAAGGCGCAAGAGCAGATTCTCGCCGCCCAGCGCGAGGGCGCGCAGGCCCGCAAGCGCGCCGAGGCGCTCGAGAAACGCGCGCGCGCAGTGACCGAACAGGCCGAGAAGACCGCGCGCGAGGCCGCCGCTCTCGCCGCGCGAATCCAGGAAAACGAAGCCGAAATCGCCGCGCAGGAAGCCAAGGTGAAACTGGTCACAGCCAAGCGTGGGAACTTGCGCGAGGATCTCGCCCGGCGGCAGGGCCCCTTGGTGCGCCTGACCGGCGCACTGCAACGCCTCTCGCGCCGCCCGACCCTGCTCGCGCTGCTGCGCCCGGGCTCGGTGCGCGACGCGGTCTACTTGCGCGCGCTGCTCGACACGATGCTCCCGCAAGTGGAGACGCGCACCGCCGCGCTGCGCCGGGAGATCGAACGCGGCCGCGCGCTCGAGGCCGAGGCCCGCCTCGCCGAAGCCGGCTTGCGCAAGGCCAACACCAGCATGCTCGCCAAGCGCCGCGACCTTGCCGTGCTCGAGACCCGCCAGCGCCTCGCCAGCCACGAAGTGGGTGGCAATGCCGCGCGTGAGAGCCGTCGTGCACTCGCACTGGCCGAACAGGCGCGCGACCTGGGTGAGCTCGTCGAGACGATGGACGCGCAAGGGCGCCTGCGTGCGGAACTTGCCGCCCTGCCCGGCCCGCTGATGCGCCCGCCCCGTCCCGAGGCGGCGCAAGTCCTCGACGCCGCGCAGTTCGTGCCGCCACCCGAAGGCCTCTCGAGCTGGACGATGCCGGTAATGGGCCGCCTCGTCACCGGTTTCGGCGAGGACCAGCCGGGGCAGATGCGCGCCAAGGGCATCACGCTCGAGACCCGCCCCAACGCGCAGATCGTTGCCCCCGCCGCCGGGCGCGTGGCCTTCGCGGGGCCCTATCGCGGCCACGGCCGGATCGTCATTCTCGAACACGACGCCGACTGGATGACGCTTATCACGGGGCTCGCCCGGCTCGACGTCGAGGTCGGCCAGAGCGTGGTGGGCGGCGCGCCGCTTGGCATGACCGGGCCCGGCAACCCCAGGGTCATGGTCGAACTGCGGCGCGCGGGCGAAGCGGTCAATCCGCTCCAGTTCCTGCGCGATCTCTAGGTTTGTTCAGCTTCCGGGGCTCAGCGTGCAGATGCGCGAGCGGCCCTTCCACAGCTCGACCGCCTGTTCCATCGCCGCGTTGCGTGTCTGCAGGAAGGCATCGGAAAGGCTCTGCGCCTTGAAGGCCTTGCGGCGCTGCGCGGTCCCCTGCGCGTCAATGAAGACCATCGTGAAGTTACCTGCCGTCATTGCCCTGTCCCCTAAGGCACGCGGCGCAAGGATGTGTTCATCCTGAGCGTGCCATGAACGCATTGTGATCCTTGCGTTAATGCGACGCCGTCCCAATTGGTTCCTCGCCGCCACCCGTTACCCGCGAATAGACGCAAACGCGGGCGGGCGAGCAGGACGAGCAATTGCGCGGGGGGCGCCACGCCGTTAGGGTGCAAATCCGGAAACCAGTGGCGAAACACCCAAGCCACCACCAGGAATGAGGCAAAACGCCCGATGAAGTTCGCTCCCCTGATGCGCGCTGCGCTGCTGGTCTCGGCCATGGCCGTGCTGCCGGCCGCGACCTCCGGCCTCGCCGCGGTCGACAGCCGTGTGAATCCGGAATTCGACAAGCTGTTCCACATCTACGCCCTGATCAAGGACAACTACGTCGACCAGGTGGATGACGACAAGCTGCTCAAGGGCGCGATCGACGGCATGCTGGCGAGCCTCGATCCCCATTCGAACTACCTTGACGGTCCCTCGCTGCAGCGCCTCGAGACGATGATCGACGGCAACTACTCGGGCCTTGGCCTTTCGGTCGTCGAAGACGAAGGCGCGGTCAAGATCATCGCCCCGTTCAAGGGCAGCCCGGCCGAGAAGGCCGGCCTCAAGGCGGGCGACTACATCACCCACCTCGACGGCGTGCTCTATTACGAGCGCGACCTCGACGAGGCGGTCTCCAAGATGCGCGGGGCCGCCGGCACCTCGATCAAGCTGACGATCTACCGCCCCGGCCGCGACGAGCCCTTTGATGTGACCGTCACGCGCGGCGTGATCGAGCTCGAGCCGGTGACCTGGGAGCTCAAGGAAAACGTGGGCTACATTTCGGTCAACGAGTTCTCGCGCGATGTCGGCGTCGACGTCGCCAAGGCGATCACCGACCTTCGCAAGCAGGCCGCGACCAAGGGCACCGGGCCGATGGTCGGCCTCGTGCTCGACTTGCGCCAGAATCCGGGCGGTTCGCTCGACGAGGCGGTCGCCCTTTCGGACCTCTTCCTCGACAAGGGCGTGATCGTCTCGCAGCGCGGGCGCCGTGCCAGCGAGAACCAGTTCTACCGCGCCGAGACGATGTTCAAGGGCGACGCGCTCAAGGGCACGCCCATCGCCGTGCTTGTCGACGCCGGCTCGGCCTCGGCCTCCGAGATCGTCGCGGGCGCGCTGCAAGACCAGCACCGCGCGGTGATTATGGGCGAGCGCACCTTCGGCAAGGGTTCGGTCCAGTCGTTCCTGCCGCTCGACCGCACCAGCGCGATCAAGCTCACGACCGCGCGCTACTACACCCCCTCGGGCCACTCGGTGCAGGAAGGCGGCATCGAACCCGACATCGAGGTCCCCCAGCTTTCCGATCCCGACGCGCGCCTGCGCGCCGAGCGCGCGGTGCGCGAATCCGACTTGCGCGGTCACCTGATCAACGAGGCGGGCCTCGAGGACAAGGACCTCGAGAGCGACAAGACCGACGATCCGCGCTTCGCGGCGACGCCCAAGGAACTCGAGGCGCAGGGCATCAAGGACTTCCAGCTCCACTACGCCATTTCCACCCTGCAGCGCACCGCGGGCAAGCCCGCCGCACTGGCCGCCGCGGCCAAGCCGGTCTCACCCAACCCGGCCGCGACCAAGGCCCCGGCGAAGAAGGACTGAGGCGCACCGCCATGAGCGTTCCCGTCCCCGCCCCGATCCGCGCCGCACGCGCGCTTGCCCTGCTGGTTCCTGCCGGCGCCTTGGCAGGAGCCTACATCGGCCAGTACGGCTTCCATCTCTATCCTTGCGAGATGTGCTGGTGGCAGCGCTATCCGCACTTCCTGGCGCTCGCGCTCGCCGCGCTCGCCTTCCTGCGCGCGCCGGTGCGCCCGCTGGTCGCCGTCGCGGCGCTCGCGATCCTCACCTCGGGCCTCATCGGCGGCTACCACGCAGGGGTCGAAATGGGCTGGTGGGAAGGCGTCACGACGTGCGCCACCACCGCCACGCAGGGTGGCAACCCGCTCGATGCGATCATGGCCGCGCCGGTGATCCGCTGCGACGTCGTGCAATTCGCGTTTCTGGGCATCTCGATGGCCGGGTGGAACTTCCTCGTCTCCACCGCCTCGGCGCTTGCCATCCTGTTCCTGATCGGTTTTGGCAAGAAGGCATGAACGAGATGACCACCTCCCCGCGCAAGGCGCTGACCGACCGCATGATCCGCGTCGACCAGGCCGGTGAATACGGCGCCGTGCGCATCTACGCCGGGCAAATGGCGGTAATGGGCAACCGCGCACCCCATTCGGGCGAAGTCGTGCACATGGCCGAGCAGGAGGACGTTCACTGGCGCCGCTTCAACGAGCTCGTCGCCGAGCGCGGCGTGCGCCCGACGCTGCTCCAGCCGGTGTGGAAGGTCGCGGGTTTCGCGCTCGGCGCGGCCACCGCGCTGATCGGACCCGAGGCGGCCATGGCCTGCACCGCGGCGATCGAGACCGAGATCGACAAGCACTACACCGAGCAGCTCGAGGAACTGGGCGAGGACGATCCCGAACTGGGCGACGCGATCCGCCAGTTCCGCGACGAGGAACGCGAACACCGCGACGCCGCGCTCGCCGCGGGGGCCGAGAAGGCGCCCGCCTATCCGCTGCTGTTCAACGCCATCCGCCTGGGCTGCCGTGCCGCGATCAAGCTGTCCGAGCGGATCTGACCCGGCCCTGCGCGCCCTTGATCCCCCGCAAGTCCTTGCGCGCGAACTTAAGCTATCGTTCAAGCCGCGCCGGGGTATAGAACAATGACGGTGCGCCTGGCCGCCGGAATCTGGAGTTCGAGACGATGACCCGCCTTCTGACCACTGCCGCCGCGCTCGCCGCCCTGAGCGCAGGCCTTACCCTGGCCGCCGCACCCGCCGCCGCCCAGGACGAGGGTGGCGACCGCGTCAACCAGGTCATCGTCTATGGCGACGATCCCTGCCCCAAGTCGACCGACAACGAGATCACCGTCTGCGCGCGCAAGCCCGAGGAGGAGCGCTATCGCATCCCCGCCCCGCTGCGCGGCATCGACCGCCCCGAATCGCAGACCTGGACCGACAAGGTGCAGGCCTACGAAACCGTCGGCGCGTTCGGCACGATGAGCTGCTCGCCGGTCGGCGCGAGCGGCGCCTCGGGCTGCGAACAGCAGCTGATCGACAAGGCCTACGCTTCCAAGAAGAACGGCTCGGACGTCAAGTTCTCCAAGCTGATCGAGGCCGAGCGCGAAAAGCGCCTCTCCACCATCGACCAGAGCGCCGCGCAGGAGCAGAAGGCCGTCGAGAAGGAGGAAGACGCCTACTTCGCCAAGAAGAAGGCCGAGGAGGACGCCAAGGCCGCCGCGGCTCCGGCCGAAGGCACGCCGCCGCAGTAAGCGGCAAGGACGGTGTGCGAGGGCCATCGCCCTCGCGCTCCCCATCTTTGGCGAGATCCGCCTGGGCCAAAGAGGTCCTGCACCACACACGAAAAAGGGGCCGGGAACAGTCTGTTCCCGGCCCCTTTTTCGCAGATGGCCGAAAGGCCCTCCCGATCAACTCAGCGCAATGTCGGGAGCGTCTTCCTGCTTCATGCCGACGAGGTGATAGCCCGAGTCCACGTGGTGGACTTCGCCGGTCACGCCCGAGGACAGGTCGGACAGGAGGTAGAGCGCCGAGCCGCCCACGTCGTCGATCGTCGTGTTGCGGCGCAGCGGCGAGTTGAGCTCGTTCCACTTGAGGATGTAGCGGAAATCGCCGATGCCGCTGGCGGCCAGCGTCTTGATAGGGCCGGCCGAGATCGCGTTGACACGGATACCCTGGGGCCCGAGGTCGTTGGCGAGGTACTGCACCGAAGTCTCAAGCGCCGCCTTGGCCACGCCCATGACGTTGTAGTGGGGTACGACCTTCTCCGCGCCGTAGTAGGTCAGCGTCAGGATCGAGCCGCCATCGGGCATCATCGCCATCGCGCGCTTGGTCACCGCGACCAGGCTGTAGGCCGAGATGTTCATGGTCATGAGGAAATTGTCGAGGCTGGTGTCGACGTACTTGCCGCGCAGCTCGTTCTTGTCGGAGAAACCGATCGCGTGGACCACGAAGTCGATCGTCTCCCAACGCTCGGCGAGCGTGGCGAAGGCGGCGTCGATCGCGTCCATGTCCGAGACGTCGCAATCGATCAGGAAATCACTGCCCAGGCTCTCGGCAAGCGGCAGCACGCGCTTCTTGAGCGCATCGCCCTGGTATGAAAAGGCGAGCTCTGCTCCCTGCTCGTGCAGCTTCCTGGCGATACCCCAGGCCAGCGACTTGTCATTGGCGAGGCCCATGATCAGGCCGCGTTTACCCTGCATCAGACCGGTCATTCGTTATCTTCCCGTGTTTCGTTATCGTACGGCCCGGTGGCCGCAGCGGTTGGCTCGCCCTTGGTTCCTTGATCGGGCGCTACCGCAAGTGCTGCATTCAACTCTGCCCCCACGACCATCCCTAAGCCGACGAGCCAGAAAAAGAAAAGGGCGATCATCACCCCGGCAAGGCTTCCGTAGGTGAGATCATAGACGAAAAAATTGCGCAGAACGCGCGGAAGTGCCCAGGCCACCAGCAGCCACCAACCGGTGACAAGCGCGGCGCCTGGCCACTTGGGATATTCGCGCGCCTGATAGCGACCCGGAGTCAGAAGGTAAATAAGGCCGTAAATCGATGCATAGAGCGTGAACGCGCTGACGCTGCGGGTGACCACGATCTGGTCGAGCACGCGTTCGAGCCGGGGAAACAGGATCGCGACGATCTCCTCGATCGCCCCGATCAGGACCTGCGAGGACAACGAGATCAACACCAGCAGCACCGAGCCGAAGATGAGGCCGCTCGAATAGAGGCGGTAGTGCCAGTAGGCCCGGCGCTTGCGCGCGCCATAAGCGCGGTGGAGGATGTCGCGGATCGTCTCGATCAGGCTCGTCGCGGTCCACAGCCCGGCCAGGCCACCGAACCACAGCAGCCAGCCATGGCGCGCGGCGACCACGTCGCGCGCGACCGGCGCCAGCACTTCGGCCACGCGCGGGGGCATGGAACGCAGCACGGTGTCGATCGAGGCGTCGAGCCGCCCCGCCTCACCGAGCACCGAGAAGATCGCGGCCAGCACGATGAAGAACGGGAACAGCGCCATCAGCGTCATGTAGGCAAGGTTGCCGGCGTGGATGAAGCCATCGTTCCAGGCACCTGCGAGAACGCGCCGGGTAATCGCGAAAGCACGAGTGCCAGGCCCCGCCCATCCCCGGATCGCCCCCGCGGCCCGCGCGCGACGTGCGCCGGACAGCCGACCGGATCGCGCCGGCCCGGGGGCATGGTTCGCTGCGGGGGGCTGGTCGCGCTTCACGCCGCGAACATAGGTATCATCACCCTGAGGATCAAATAGGGGGAGCGAACCCGGCGCGCGCCGGCCCCGGACACACGCGGGCCCGTTCGCTCAGGCCCGCTCAGGCCTCATCCATCGCCTCGAAGCGCGGCAACGCGGCCATGCGCCGCAGCCAGCGGCAGACCTGGCCATAGTCGCCCAGCCGGAAACCACCCGCCTCGGCGAGATGGGTATAGGCGAACAGGATGATGTCGGCGAGCGAGACCGCGTGCCCTGCGAACCATTCGCGCCCGACGAGATGCTCGTCCATCACCCGCAAGGCCTCTTCGCCCGCCGCGCGCTTCATCGCGATCTGCTCGCGCTGGTTCGCGGTGAGGTTGGATTCGCCCAGGTACAGGAGCCAGAAGCGCAACGTCGCGATGTTGGGCTCGTGGTTGTACTGCTCGAAGAACATCCAGCGCAGCATGTCGGCACGGTCGAAGCGGTCGGCGGGGATCAGCGGCGAGCCATCGGCGAGGTACCAGCAGGCCGCGTTGCTTTCGGGCAGGAAGCGCGCGCCGATCTGCAGCACCGGGATGCGTCCGTTGCCGTTGACCCGGGCGAGGAATTCGCTCGTGCGCGTCTCGCCGCGCAGGATGTCGTAGCCGACGCGCCGCAGCGGCTGCCCCAGCAGCGCGGCGGTAAGCCGGATCTTGTAGCAATTGCCGCTGCGCGGGTCCTCGTGCAGGACCAGTTCCTCGCTCATCGCATCCCTTTCATTATGCCCTCTCCCCGGGGTCACCCGACCTCGAGAACGATCTTTCCGACGTGATGGCCCTCTTCCATGCGACGATGGGCAGCTCCGGCCTCCTCGAGCGCGAAACGCCGGTCCATGACCGGACGAAGCTCGCCCGCGGCCACGAGCGGCCAGACCTGTTCGCGGATCTCGCGGGTCAGGAGCGCCTTGAACGCATCCGAACGGGCCCGCAGGGTCGATCCCGTCAGGGTATAACGACGCATCATGACCACCGCCATGTTGATTTCGGCCTTGGCCCCGCCCTGCACCGCGATGGTGACGTGGCGCCCGTCCATCGCGAGGCACTTGAGATTGCGCGCCACGTAGTTGCCCGCGACCATATCGAGCACGATGTCCACACCGCACCCAGCGGTGATCGCCTTCACCTCCTCGACGAAGTCGGCCGCCTTGTAGTCGATCGCATGGTGCGCGCCGATCTCGAGCGCGCGCGCGCACTTGTCCGGCGAGCCGCAGGTGACGATCACGGTGAGCCCGAACAGGCGCCCCAGCATCGTCGCCATCGAGCCGATCCCGCTGGTACCGCCGTGAACCAGCAGCGTCTCGCCCTCGCGGGCATAGGCGCGCTCGAAGACGTTGTGCCACACCGTGAACAGCGTCTCGGGCAAGGCCGCCGCCTCGTCCATCGCGAGGCCCTCTGGCACCGGCAGACACTGTTCGGACCGCGCAAGACAGTAGGGCGCGTAACCGCCCCCACCCACGAGCGCGCAGACCCGCTCGCCCAGTGCCCATTGATCGACGCCCTCGCCAAGCGCCACGACCGTCCCCGAAATCTCGAGCCCGGGCAGTGGCGAGGCGCCGGGCGGCGGCGGATAGTGCCCTTGGCGCTGCACCACGTCGGGGCGGTTCACCCCTGCAAAGGCCACTGCGACGAGAACCTCGCCGGGGCCAGGCGCGGGAACCGGCTCTGTCTGGGGCTGGAGGACCTCGGGGCCGCCGGGGGTGGAAAAGCCCACCGCGGTCATCGTCTCGGGCAAACACGCGATCATGGGGCACTGTTGCCACAATCCGAGGGAGCTTGGGAACAGTTTTCGAGTGGATTGAGAAGGCATTGACAAGTCCCCCCCCAAGGTCCGATGCTGCGGGCAATGGACGACGACGAGCGACCTCGGCCCCGGCCGTCCGAACAGAAGTTCGGAGCAGCCAGTCTCCTCTCCGGGGAGAACCTGGACAGCTACTCGCTTGACGAATTGGATGCGCGCAAGGCGCTGCTGGAAACCGAGATTTCCCGGATCACCGCGCACCGTGCCCGCGCCGCCTCGCACCGCCTCGCAGCCGAGGCGCTGTTCGGCAAGGCCGCCGCACCGGCCCCGTCCTCCCCTCCTGATCCGTTCAGGCAGGAATCATGATGGGCGCCTCAGGATCTTCCCGGGTTGTACGATCGACCCTCGCAAGCGTCCTGAGACCGCCTATATTGAGTCTGAAACGACAATCCATCACAGTTCCCCCTCAAGAGGAGCCATCCTCCAACTGGAAAGAGTGCTAAATGCCCAGTTTCGCACAAAGCCTTGAGAAAACCCTGCATTCGGCCCTGTCCCATGCGTCAGAGCGGAGCCACGAATACGCGACGCTCGAGCACCTGCTGCTCGCGCTGATCGACGATACCGACGCGGCGCAGGTCATGCAGGCGTGCGGCGTCGATCTCGGCGACCTGGGCGACGTGGTGCGCCAGTACCTCGACCAGGAATACCAGTCGCTCAAGACCGAGGACAAGGGCGATCCCTCGCCCACCGCCGGGTTCCAGCGCGTGATCCAGCGCGCGATCCTGCACGTGCAGTCCTCGGGCAAGGACACCGTGACCGGCGCCAACGTTCTGGTCGCGCTGTTCTCCGAACGCGACAGCTACGCGGTCTATTTCCTGCAGCAGCAGGACATGAGCCGCCTCGACGCGGTGAGCTACATCAGCCACGGCATCGGCAAGGGTGGCAAGCGCATCGAGGACCGCTCGAGCAAGGGTGCGGAAGACGCCGCGCCCCAGCCCGAAGAGAAGGCCGAGACCAAGGCCGCCGGAAACAAGAAGGATTCCGCGCTCGACCAGTTCTGCGTCAACCTCAACGAAAAGGCGCTGAACGGCAAGGTCGACCCGCTGATCGGGCGCGGCCCCGAAGTCGACCGCACGATCCAGATCCTGTGCCGTCGCTCGAAGAACAACCCGCTCTACGTGGGCGATCCGGGCGTGGGCAAGACAGCCATCGCCGAGGGCCTGGCGCGCAAGATCGTCGAGGACGAGGTGCCCGAGGTGCTCTCCGAGGCGGTGATCTACTCGCTCGACATGGGTTCGCTGCTGGCCGGCACGCGCTACCGCGGCGACTTCGAGGAACGCTTGAAGCAAGTCGTCTCCGAACTCGAGAAGATGCCCCACGCGATCCTCTTCATCGACGAGATCCACACCGTGATCGGCGCCGGCGCCACCAGCGGCGGCGCGATGGATGCCAGCAACCTGTTGAAGCCCGCGCTGTCGGGCGGCACGATCCGCTGCATCGGCTCGACGACCTACAAGGAATTCCGCAACCACTTCGAGAAGGACCGCGCGCTGCTGCGCCGGTTCCAGAAGATCGACGTCAACGAGCCTTCGATCGAGGATACGATCAAGATTCTCAAGGGCCTGCGTTCGGCCTTCGAGGACCACCACAAGGTCAAGTACACCCCCGATGCGATCAAGACCGCGGTCGAGCTTTCGGCGCGCTACATCAACGACCGCAAGCTGCCCGACAAGGCGATCGACGTGATCGACGAAGTCGGCGCGATGCAGATGCTGGTGCCGCCCAGCCGCCGCAAGAAGACGATCGGCGCGCGTGAGATCGAGCAGGTCATCGCGACGATGGCCCGCATCCCGCCCAAGTCGGTGTCGAAGGACGACAAGAAGGCGCTCGAGAATCTCGAACGTGACCTGAAGCGCGTCGTCTTCGGCCAGGACAAGGCGATCGACGTGCTTTCGACCGCGATGAAGCTCAGCCGCGCCGGGCTCCGCGATCCGGACAAGCCGATCGGCTCGTTCCTGTTCTCGGGCCCCACGGGCGTGGGCAAGACCGAGGTCGCCAAGCAACTCGCCTCGATCATGGGCATCCCGATGCAGCGCTTCGACATGTCGGAATACATGGAGCGCCATTCGGTCAGCCGTCTGATCGGTGCGCCTCCGGGCTATGTCGGCTTCGACCAGGGGGGCCTGCTTACCGACGCGATCGACCAGCAGCCGCACTGCGTGCTCCTGCTCGACGAGATCGAGAAGGCGCACCCCGACCTGTTCAACATCCTCCTGCAGGTGATGGACAACGGCAAGCTGACCGACCACCACGGCAAGACCGTCGATTTCCGCAACGTGGTCCTGATCATGACCACCAACGCGGGCGCTTCGGACATGGCGCGCAACGGCATCGGCTTTGGCGACATCTCGAAGGCGGATGCGGGCGACGAGGCGGTGAAGAACCTCTTCACCCCCGAATTCCGCAACCGTCTCGATGCCATCGTGCCCTTCGCCTACCTTGCCAAGGACACCATCAGCCGGGTCGTCGACAAGTTCATCCTCCAGCTCGAACTGCAGCTGGCGGACCAGAACGTGCACATCCAGTTCGACGCGGACGCCCGCGCCTGGCTGGGCGACAAGGGCTATGACCGCCTCTACGGCGCGCGTCCGATGGGCCGCGTGATCCAGGAGAAGGTAAAGCAGCCGCTGGCCGAGGAACTGCTCTTCGGCAAGCTCGCGCACGGCGGCGAGGTCCATGTCACCGTCAAGGACGAGAACGGCCTCAACTTCGAACTGACCCCGTCCGCGCCCAAGGTCTCCAAGACCAGCAAGCGCAAGACGACCGCGAAGAAGGCACCGGCCAAGAAGTCGGACTCAGGCTCCGAGGCCGATCCCAAGCCCGAGGCCAGCTCGGACGATTGATCGCCGTTGCAGTGAACTCGAACGAATGGGGTGGGAACCACGCGGTTCCCGCCCCATTTTTCATGCATGCCCCGTGATTTCGCCTGGATCCACCCCGAGCCCTGGGGAATTCACGTCGTTCCCGCCGATTGCTGGATCGATCCCGCCCGGCCCGTCGCGTGCGCGCTGGTGACGCATGGCCACGCAGATCACGCGCGCGGCGGCCACGGCGAGACTTTTGCCACGCCCGAAACGCTGGCGATCATGAAGTTGCGCTACGCAACTTCGCAAGGCGCCCGCCCTGCGCCCTACCACGAAAGCGTAACCCTGCCCGGTTCGGTACGCGCCACGTGGATACCGGCGGGCCACGTGCTGGGCTCGGCGCAGATCCTGCTCGAACACGCAGGCGAACGCGTCATCGTCACCGGCGACTTCAAGCGCCGCGCCGACCCCACGTGCCCTCCCTTCGAGGTCACCCCTTGCGACGTCCTGATCACCGAGGCCACGTTCGGCCTGCCGGTCTTTCGCCACCCCCCCGTCGCGCACGAGATCGCCAAGCTCACCCGGGCGCTGGCCCTGCAGCCCGAACGCTGCGTGCTCGTGGGCGCCTATGCCCTCGGCAAGGCGCAGCGCCTGATCGCGGAATTGCGCGCGGCCGGGCATGACCAGACCATCTGGCTGCACGGTGCGATGGAGGCAATGTGCCGGCTCTATGAGAACTTCGGCATCGACCTGGGATCCTTGAAGCTCGTATCCGATGCACCCTCGAGAGAGGCGCTGGCGGGGCACATCGTCCTCGCCCCGCCCTCGGCGCTCAACGATCGCTGGAGCCGCCGGCTGCCCGATCCGCTGACCGCCATGGCTTCGGGCTGGATGCGCGTGCGCCAGCGAGCGCGCCAGCGCGGAGTCGAGCTCCCGCTGATCATCTCCGACCACGCCGACTGGGACGAACTGACGCAGACCGTGGTCGACGTTGCTCCACGTGAAACATGGATCACCCACGGGCGCGAGGACGCGATGCTGCGCTGGTGCGAACTCAACCAGCGCAAGGCGCGCGCGCTTGCGATGCTGGGCTACGAAGAGGACGAGGACGGCTGATGGAACGCTTCGCCGCCCTCCTCGACACGCTCGTCTACACGCGCAGCCGCAACGCCAAGCTTGCCGCCCTGGCGCATTACCTGCGTGAGACGCCCGATCCCGACCGAGGCTACGCGCTCGCCGCCTTGTCCGACGGGCTCGACTTCGCGGCGGTCAAGAGCAGCACGATCCGCAACCTGATGCGCGAGCGGGTCGATCCCGAACTCTGGACGCTGAGCCGCGACTACGTGGGCGACAGCGCCGAGACCGCCAGCCTGCTCTGGCCCGAATCCGGAGATCCCGCCTCCCCGCCCACGGTCGGCGAAGCGGTCGCCGCGCTTTCCGCAATGACACGCGCCAACGTGATGGAGGACCTGCCCCGCCTGCTCGACCGGCTCGACGCCGAGGGCCGCTATGCCCTCCTGAAGCTGGCGACCGGGGCCATGCGGATCGGGATCTCGGCCCGGCTCGCCAAGACCGCCTTCGCGCAGGCCTTCGACGTCGCGCTCGAGGACGTCGAGGAACACTGGCACGGACAGGCGCCCCCCTATACCGCGCTGTTCGACTGGGCGGCGCGCGGTGCACCAGCGCCAGAGACCGGCAACCTGCCCTTGTTCCGCCCCTTCATGCTCGCCCACCCGCTCGGCGAGGACGAGATACTCGATCTCGCGACGTACGCCGCCGAATGGAAGTGGGACGGCATCCGCGTGCAAGTGGTGCGCAGCCCCGGCGAAAGCGGCCTTGGTGAAACCCGGCTCTATTCGCGCTCGGGCGACGACATCTCGGCGAGCTTCCCCGAGATTACCGAGGCGCTCGACATCGATTGCGTGCTCGACGGCGAATTGCTCGTGCGCGGAGATGCCCAAGGCGGCAGGGACGGTGGCGCGGGCAGTTTCAACGCGCTCCAGCAACGCCTCGGTCGCAAGACCGTCTCGAAGCGACTGCGCGCTGAAGCCCCCGCCTTCGTGCGCCTCTACGACCTTCTCCAGCGCGAGGGCGAAGACTTGCGCGCCCGGACCTGGCACGCGCGCCGCGCCGCGCTCGAGACCCTGTTGCCCCGGCTCGATCCGCAGCACTTCGATCTCTCCACGCTGATCGGCGTAACCAACTTCGCAGACCTTGCGCGCCTGCGCGAAACGGCGCGCGACGCCGCGATCGAGGGAGTCATGCTCAAACACCGCGAAAGCCCCTATGTCGCGGGGCGCAAGACAGGCCTGTGGTACAAATGGAAGCGCGATCCCCTGCTGATCGACTGCGTGCTGATGTACGCGCAGCGCGGCTCGGGCAAACGCTCCTCGTTCTATTCGGACTTCACCTTCGGCTGCTGGGATGGTGACCCCGACGCGGGGGCCGAGCTGCTGCCGGTGGGCAAGGCCTATTTCGGCTTCACCGACGAGGAGTTGAAGCAGCTCGACCGCCACGTGCGCACCCACACGGTCCAGAGGTTCGGGCCGGTGCGCGAAACCGACAAGTCGCTGGTCTTCGAGGTCGCCTTCGATTCGGTCCACGCAAGCCGCCGCCACAAGTCCGGCCTTGCCATGCGCTTCCCGCGCATCAGCCGCATCCGCGCCGACAAGCCGCCGCACGAGGCCGATCGCCTCGCCACGCTGCGCGCGTTGGTGCAGGACTGAATCGGGCCGCTTTGACCGGTATCAAGGACGGCGCACGCGCTCCGGGCTAGCACGCAAGCGTCCCGAAAGCCGCCTGTGGAGACCTGCCCGTGACCGCCCACGCCGATGCCCCGCCGCGCCCCGATGCGGCTTCGCAAACGCCTCCCACGACGCCGCGCACGCCTTTCTACCTGCTGGGCGGAATGCCGGTCTTCGAGGCCATCGCCCAGCGCTTCTACGATCTCATGGACAGTGATCCGGCCTATGCCGAGCTGCGCGCGATGCACGCGCCCGACCTCACCCCGATGCGCGAATCGCTGCCCCAGTTCCTCGCCGGATGGGCGGGCGGGCCGCGCGACTGGTTCGAGGCGCACCCCGACCGCTGCATGATGAGCATCCACAAGCCCTTCCGCATCACCACCCAGACCGCCGACCAGTGGGCGGGCGCGATCCAGCGCGCCATCGCCGACGTCGCCCCCGAACCCAAGAAGATCGCCGATGCCATGGGCGAAGTGCTCGCCGACTTGTGCGCGGCGATGGCGGTGCGCCCTCCGCAGAATCCAGTGACCTCCTGAGAAGCCTCGGCCCCCACACGGGCTGACAGGAGAAACGCGCTCGGCTAGCCTCGCCCCATGAACAGGCTCGATCGATCCCGCCGGACGCTGGCCGCCGGCCTGGCCGCCCTCGCGGGCTACGTCGACGCCACCGGCTATCTCAGCGCCGATCGCTACTTCGTCTCGTTCATGTCGGGCAACACCACCCGCCTCGCGACCGAAGTGATCGTCGCCCCCAGGCTGGCCGCGATCCCCGCGCTGCTGATTGCCGGTTTCCTCTTCGGGGTCACTCTCGGCGGGGTGACCGCCCACCTTGCGGGTCGCTGGCGCAAGTGCGCGGTCCTGGCGCTGGTCACCGCGCTGCTCGCGCTCGCCGCGATCTGCGCCCTCTTCGCGCAGACTGCCGCGATGATGGTGCTTCTCGTCCTCGCCATGGGGGCGCTCAACATGGCGCTGCGCGCCGGCGAGGTCCCGGTGGCGCTGACCTATCTCACCGGCGCCGTGGTGCGCATGGGCCACTGGCTCGCCGATCGCCTGACCGGGCGTCCGCCGCAACCGGTGCTTGCGCACGCGCTCCTGTGGCTCGCGCTTGCCGCGGGCGCGGCGCTCGGTGCGCTCAGCTTCACCCGTTTCGCCGCGAGCGGACTGTTCTTTGCCGCCGGCGCCAGCGCTCTGCTGACGCTGGCAGGGCTGCACGTCAGCTGCCGCTATCCGCAACCCTGAACAGCTTCTCGCGCGAAGTTGCGCCGCGCAACAATTCGAGCCGCGAGGGCGCAAGGCCAAGTGCGCTCGCCAGCAACGAACGCACCGCCTCGTTGGCCTTGCCGTCCTGCGGCTTGGCGCGCACTTTGGCGATGAGGTGCCCCTCCTCGATCGCCAGCGCCTCGCTGCGCGATCCGGGAGTTACCCGCACGGCGAGGCGCCCCTCGCCATCGACCAGCGCCGCCACCGCCCCGGCCGCGGGCATTTCGGTACGTACGCGCGCCATGACGGCTCAACCAAGCCCGAGCGCGGCGGCATGGTCGCGCCCGTTTTGCACGTAACCACGCACGCCGGCCTGGTTGGCGGCCCTCGCGGCCGCGTCAAGGTCACGCGCGAATTTGGCCGGACGACCCATCCACAATTGACCTGCGCCGATCCGCTTGCCGGTCAGCATCGCGCCCGCCGCAAGCATTCCCTCGCTCTCGATCACGCTGCCGTCCATCACGATCGCGCCCAGCCCGACGAAGGCGCGATCCTCGAGCGTGCAGCCGTGGACCATCGCCATGTGTCCGATCAGGCAGTCCTCGCCGATCAGCGTCGCGTGGCCCTCGGGCCGCGCGGGTTTGGGGCTGTCGCAATGGACCACGCTGCCATCCTGGATATTGGTGCGCGCGCCGATCACGACGCGGTTGACGTCGGCGCGGACGACGCAGTTGTACCAGATGCTCACATCCGGGCCGATCTCGACGTCGCCGATGATCCGGCAGCCGGGCGCGATGAAGGCGCTGGAGTGGATCCGGGGCGCCTTGCCGTGGATGGCGGCGATGGTGATGTCGGTGCGGGTCTGGGTCATGGGGTTCCTGTGAGCTGCGACCATCGGATATAAGGCAGGATCGAGGCGTGGTCATCGCTCCAGGCCCGATCGCGCACCGAAGGGAGCGCGGTCCAGGCCTGTTCGGGATGCACCGCCGCCATCCTGTCCAGCGTTTCGCGCTTGCGCGCCAGCGCGATCCAGCGCGAGGGCGAATAGCGCTCCATGTCCTCGGGCAGGTCGAGATGCGCGCGCGCGACAAGGCCCCGCTCGCGCGCCAGAGCGGCGATGACGGGAACGAGATCGATGTAGCGGTTGGAAATGTGGACGAGCAGCAGGCCATCGGCACCCAGCGCGCGTTCGTAGATCGCGAAGGCCTCGCGCGTGAGAAGGTGCAGCGGAATCGAATCGGAGGAGAAGGCGTCGATCACCAGCGTATCGAACGCCGCCGGCGAGACGTGCGCGAGGCGCAGCCGCGCATCCCCGATCACCACGCGCGCGCGCGGCGTACAATCGCGCAGGAAGGTGAAAGCACCTTCGCGCGAATAGCGCAGGATCACCGGATCGATCTCGAAGAATGTCCAGCTCTGCCCCGGATGCGACAGGCACGCGAGCGAGCCCGCGCCGAGGCCCACAACGCCCACGCGGGCCGAAGGTCCGTAAAGCGCGGGCAGCGCACCCAGGCCCAGCGCCACCCCCGAACCGGGCCCATAATAGCTCAACGTATCGTGCGCGTGCGCGGGGTCGAGCGACTGTTTGCCGTGCAGGGTCGTGCCATGCGCCAGGATGCGAAGGTGCGACTGGGGGTCGTCGCGCAAGGTGTAGATGCCGAAGTAGCTGCGCGTGCGCTGTCCCGCCCAGGAGCCCTGCAACGTCCAGGCCCCGCCCTGCCCGATCATGGCGATGAAGAGCACCACCACGAAGGCCGCGCGCGTGGCCATCAGCAGCACACCGGTGCCAACGAGGAAGACCGTCAGGACCATCCGCCAGATCCCGGCGGAAGGATCGCCAAAGAGGTCCTTGAGTTGCCAGCCGAGAAACACCGCGAGCGCGAGCAGCAGGCCTTCGGCCAGCCGGGCCATGCCCGGCTCGATGTCCTCGCGCGTGCGCCAGGCCAATAGCGGGTGCAGCGGGACCAGCGCGGCTGCGGCCAGGACCAGCACCGGGTGCTCCCAGGTCCAGTCGAACAGCACCGGGGCGAGCAGCGCGGTGAACAGTCCGCCCAGCGCACCGCCCGCCGCCAGGACGAGATAGAACTGGGTCAGCCATCCGGATTCGGGACGCAGTTCATAAAGCCGCGCGTGGAGTGTGACACACACGCAAAGCAGCAGCAGACAGGCAAGGCCCACCGCCCAGATCCCGACAATACCGCTCGAGGCCATGGCATAGCCTCCGCCGAGCAGGAGAACGACGGGCGTGATCGCGCCGACCCCGCGCGCAGGACCGCGTCGGTCGGCGAAGGCCACCACGAAGCTCAGGAGATAGAGGCCGAGCGGAATCACCCAGAGCAGCGGCGCCGCGAAGATGTCGGTGGTGAGATGCGTCGTCGTCGAAAGCATGAGTCCCGACGGCACTGCCGCCAAAACCAGCCACAAGGCGATCCCTCGCCATGTCGGCGCGGGCCCCTGCTCTGCCGAAGACCGCGTGGACGCGGGCCGGTCGCGGCGCGCCCAGCCGCAGGCGATCACGCACAGCACCAGCAAGCCGTAGCCCAGCGCCCAGCCCCGGCTCTGCGCCTGGAGCGAAAGCAGGGGCTCGGCCAGCAACGGATAGGCGAGAAGCCCGCCGAAGCTGCCGAGATTGGACGCGGCGTAAAGCGCCCAAGGTTGTCCCGCGTCGGGATCGGTGGCGAACCAGCGCTGGAGAAGCGGGGCCTGCGCCGACACCGCCAGGAACACCGGACCCACGCTGAGAGCGAGGAGGAGCGGCACCCACAGGACCTCGCTGCCCTCGGGCGCGGGCGGCAGCGCGACAAGGCCGATCGGCAGAGTCAGGGCGGCAAGCAGCAGCAGCGCGCCGTGAATCAGGGCCTGCGTGCGCACCGCGAAGCATCCCAGCGCATGGGCATAGGCATAACCGCCCAGGAGCAGCGCCTGATAGACCAGCATTGCGCTGTTCCAGACGTTGGGCGCGCCGCCAAGCAGCGGCAGCGCCATGCGCGCGACCATCGGCTGCACCAGGAACAGCAGGAAACTGCCAAGCAGGATGGCGAGGAGAAACAGGGCGCGGTCGAAGGACCGGCCACGCGGAGACATGGTCATCCTTGCGGGGCATCCCCCGGCGCGTCCCCGCGTAGAAGGCGGTAGGTCACGTGTGGGCACAGCGGGCTGTAGTGCGGCACGCCGGGATGTGCGAAATCGAGTTCGGGGCAATAGGTCATGCCCAGGCGCTCCATCACCGCGCGGCTGCGCCGGTTGCCCCTGCTGGTGATCGCGTAAAGCGCATCATCGGGAAGATGGGCGAAGGCCCAGTCGCGGGCGGCGCGTGCCGCCTCGCTGGCATAGCCCTGCCCCCAGCAATCGGCAGCAAGACGCCAGCCGATCTCGACCTTCCCCGCGACCGGACCGGTCCGCCCGCGAATTACCCCGCACCAACCGATCAGGCGTCGATCTTCCAGCCGCTCGAGCGCCCAGAAGCAGTGGCCATGCTCGGCCTGCGTGGCCTGCATTCGCGCGATCGTCGCGGCGGTCTCCTCGAGACTCAGCGGATCGCCCAGGGTTGCCATGACCACCGGGTCGCTGCAGATCGCCTGGAACGCGGCAAGATCCGCCTCGTCCCATTCGCGCAAGGCAAGCCTTGGCGTCGTGATCCGCAAGCGCCCCAAGGCCCCGCTTCAGCCCCGGAGCAGGCGCGCGGCGTGGACCGCGTGGTAGGTCAGCACGCCCGAGCAGCCCGCGCGCTTGAAGGCCAGCAGGGTCTCGAGGACGAGCGCGTCGCGGTCACCTGCGCCGGCGGCCACGGCTGCCTCGATCATCGCGTATTCGCCCGAGACCTGGTAGGCGAAGACGGGGACCTCGAAGGCTTCCTTCACCCGGCGCACGATGTCGAGGTAGGGCAAACCGGGCTTCACCATCACGCTGTCGGCGCCCTCGGCAAGATCGAGTTCGACCTCGCGCAGCGCTTCCTCGGTGTTGGCCGGGTCCATCTGGTAGGTCTTCTTGTCGCCCTTCAGCAATCCGCGCGAGCCCACTGCATCGCGGAACGGACCATAGAAGGCCGAGGCGTACTTGGCCGCGTAGGACATGATCTGGACATTGATGTGGCCCTCGGCCTCGAGCGCGGCGCGGATCGCTTCGATGCGCCCGTCCATCATGTCCGAAGGGGCGATGATGTCGGCTCCCGCGCGCGCCTGGTTGAGCGCCTGGCCGACCAGCGCCTCGACCGTCTCGTCGTTGAGCACGTAGCCGTCGCCGTCGATCAGGCCGTCCTGCCCGTGGTCGGTGTAGGGATCGAGCGCGACGTCGGTCAGAAGACCGATGGAATCGCCGCAAGCCGCGCGGATCGCGCGGATCGCCCGGCACATCAGGTTGTCGGGGTTGAGCGCTTCCTCGCCCGTCGCGCTGCGGCGCTCGGGCTGGGTGTTGGGAAACAGCGCGAGACAGGGAATGCCCAGCTCCACCGCTTCCTTCGCGCGCTCGACCAGGAGGTCCACCGACCAGCGCGAGACGCCCGGCAGCGAGGCGATCGGATCTTCTACGCCCTCGCCCTCGGTGACGAAGACCGGCCAGATGAGGTCGGCCGGGGTGAGGATGGTCTCGCGGTGGAGAGCGCGGCTCCAGGCCGTGGCGCGCGCGCGGCGCAGGCGGGTGTGCGGATAAGTCATGGCGGTGTGCTTGCCGCAAAATCCCAGGCGATTCAATTGCCCGGAACGGGTCCGGGATTGCGCCGGGCGACGCGGGGCCGGCGCCTGGCCCGCCTCTAACATGCCCCGTACGCGCTCAGTTCACCGTCTTGGGCGCGAGCCGGTCGATCTCGCGCGCGGCATCGGGGGTCTGGGCCTCGGGCACGGCGATGTCGGCGAGCGCGGCGCCCGGCGCCACGGTCAGCAGCGAAGCCATGCGGGTCTTGAATTCCTGCCGCTCCTGGCCGTCGAGCTGCGGGCGCGAGAGAATCTTCAGTCCCGCCGGATTGATCGTATGGCCGTTGCGATAGGCCTCGAGATGGAGGTGCGGGCCCGTGGAAAGCCCGGTCGAGCCGACGTAGCCGATCACCTGCCCGGCCCGGACCGAAGTTCCCGAGGAGACCGCGATCCGGCTCATGTGGCCATAGCCGGTGGCAAGGCCGCCGCCATGGTCGATCTTGACGTAGTTGCCGTGGCCGCCATGCCGCCCGGAGAAGACCACCCGTCCGGCCGCCACCGCATGGATCGGCGAGCCATAGGCCGCGCCGAAGTCGATCCCGGCGTGCATCCGGGTATAACCCAGGATCGGGTGGCGCCGCATGCCGTAGCTCGAGGTGATGTGCCCCGCGACCGGCATGCCGATCGGCACCGACTGCGCCTGGTCGACCGTGCCCGCCGCGAACATCTGTCCGTCCTTGCCCCAGCGCAGCAATTGGACCCGCGGTTTCCCATCATGTTCCATGCCCGCATAGAGCAAATCACCCACCTCGCGGTCGCCCTTGGCCGAGCGCTTGTAGGCAAGAATCATGTCGAAGCGGTCGTCCGAGCGCACGTCGCTGTCGAGGCTGACGTACTTGTCGATGGCGCGCAGGTACGCCTGGATCGCCGCCACCGGTGCCCCGGCGGCACGCGCCGAACGGTAGAGGCTCGAACCGACCGTCCCGGTGATCCGAAGCGGCGTCGTGTCGACGCGGATCGGGTGGCGCACGAGGTGAAGCGCGCCGCTGGTCTTGCCTGCGGCGCGCTCGATCGACAGGTCGAGGTCCATCCGCGCCCGGAAACCGAGCGATTCCAGGACGCGCGGCGCGTTGCCCTGGGGGCGCTTGCCCAGCGTGATGTCGAATTGCGTGCCCGATTCGATGTCGTCGACCGGAAGCGCCTGCCCGACGAGGTTCTCCACTTCCGTCGCATCGAGCGCGCCCACGCCCGCCCGGCCGAGCATCGCGGCGAGGCTGTCGCCGCGCCCGAGCGTCGAGACCAGCTCGATGCGGGGGCGTTCGGGCGCGCTCGCCAAAGGCCGGACCAGCGGACTGGCTCCCATGTGCCGCCCGCTGTCGGCGCCGAGCGCAAGCGGGGCGATCGTCTGGCTGCGAAATTCGTCGCGCATGCGGGGTTGCAAGGGGGTGGCGGTCGCCGCCTCGACCGATGTCAGGTCGGGCGAGAAGGCAAAAGCCAGCGCGCCGAGGCCCAGCAGCGTCGCAACTCCGCGAAACCACGTGCGGCTGCCGATGTCGCTGGCAAGGTCGGGCGCAAGATCGACGCGCGCGCACCAGGCCTCGAAGGCGCGCAGGCGGCCCGGACGCGGCCGGGCGCGCCGGGGCCGCGGCGCAGCCGCAACCATCTGCGCGTGCGACAGGTGGGCGGCCTGCGGGGTCTCGCTCCCGCCGTCCTCACTATCCCTGCCATGACCCTTGAACACCCGAACCGTCCTTCGTTCTGCGACCCGTACCCACACCGCGCGAGGCGACCAGCGCGGGCCCGCCCCGTCCGATTTGCCGCGCATCCTGCGCCTTTTCCCGCAAGGACCCTGCCCGCTCAAGGTTAATTGCGCCCTTACATTGTGGATTATATCCGCCAATCCGGCCGAGACGCCCCTTGCGAGCGACCGGTGGCGATGCCACACTTGACGCTGTCATGATCAAACCCCCTCATGCGATGGTGCGAAACGACGCCTCCGATGGGGTGAAGGCGGTCCTGGGGCCGACCAACACCGGCAAGACCCACCTGGCGATAGAGCGGTTGTGCGCGCATTCGAGCGGCATGATCGGCTTTCCGCTGCGCCTGCTCGCGCGCGAGGTCTACGACCGGGTCTGCAAGATCAAGGGCGAGGCCAACGTCGCGCTGATCACCGGCGAGGAACGGATCGAACCCAAGAACGCGCGCTATTTGCTGTGCACCGCCGAGGCGATGCCGGTGACCGAGCGCTCGATGGCCTTCGTCGCGATCGACGAGGCGCAGCTCGGCGCCGACCGCGAGCGCGGCCACGTCTTCACCGACCGCCTGCTTCACGCCCGCGGCCGCGAAGAAACGATGATCCTCGGCTCCGCGACGCTCGAGCCTATGGTCAAGGCGCTTATACCCGGGGTCGAGGTGGTCTCGCGCCCGCGCTTCTCCACCCTCAGCCACGTCGAGCCCAAAAAGCTCAGCCGGGTTCCTCCGCGCAGCGCCATCGTTGCCTTCTCGGTCGAGCAGGTCTACGCGCTCGCCGAAATGCTGCGCCGCTTCCGGGGCGGGGCCGCCGTCGTGATGGGCGCGCTCAGCCCGCAGACGCGCAACGCCCAGGTCGAGCTCTACCAGTCGGGCGAGGTCGACTACCTCGTCGCCACCGACGCGGTCGGCATGGGGCTCAACCTCGATGTCCAGCATGTCGCCTTTGCGGGCCTGTCGAAGTACGACGGGCAGCGCCACCGGCGGCTGACTTCGGCGGAAATGGCGCAGATCGCCGGGCGCGCCGGGCGCCACCAGACCGACGGCACGTTCGGCACGCTGGCGGGCATGAGTCACGGCCACGGCGAGCTCGAATTCGAGCCCGAGGAAATCTACGCGATCGAGGAGCACCGCTTCCCGCCGCTCACGCAATTGTTCTGGCGCACCCCCGAGCCACGTTTCGACAGTCTCGCAACGCTGATCGCCGATCTCGAGACCCCACCCGAACGGCGCGAACTGCGGCTTGCCCCCGAGGCGATCGACCTTGCCGTACTCAAGCGGCTCGCAGACGAGCCCGAGATCGCCGATTCGGTGCGCGGGCGCGGGCAAGTGGCGCGGTTCTGGGACGTCTGCCGCCTGCCCGACTTTCGCCAGCAGGGCGCCGAGACTCACTCGCGCTTCGTCGCGCGACTGTGGCAGGACTTGCGCCACGGGCAGCTCGGCGCCGACTACATGGCCCAGCAGATCGCCCATCTCGACCGTACCGGCGGCGAAATCGACACCTTGCAGGGGCGGATTGCCGCGATCCGATCCTGGGCCTATATCGCCCAGAGACCCGACTGGGTGCTGGCGCGCGACGAGATGGCCGCGCGTGCGCGCGCCGTCGAGGCCCGGCTTTCCGATGCCCTGCACGGCAAGCTTACCGAACGTTTCATCAATCGCAGGACAGCGCTGCTCATGAAAAAACTGGGACCGGACACAGGGTTGCTCTCTGTACGGCTCGAAGACGAAGAGGTTCTGGTCGAAGGCGAGCACATCGGCTCACTTCGCGGATTTGCCTTCCAGATCGACCCTCAGACCCGTCTGACCGACCGCAAGCTGCTGCTTTCGGCCGCCGAGAAGCACCTGCCCGGACTGCTCGAGGCGCGTGCCGAGGCGCTCACCAAGGCGATTCACGAGGGCCCCGCCCCGCTCGCCTTCACCGCCGGCGCGATCACCTGGGAAGGTGAGCCGCTCGGCAAGCTGGGCGTCGGACGTGCGCTGCTGACGCCCCTTTTCGTGCCCGACCGCCTGCTCGACGCAATTCCCGCCCCCGCGCGCAAGGCGCTCGTCGCGGCAGTTGAGGCCTGGCTCGAGAAGGAGCTCGAACCGCTCGCGCCGCTCGGCAAGCTCGAGGAAGCCAGCCGCTCGCAAGAGGCCGGTCCGGATCTTCGCGCATTGCTGATTCACCTCGTCGAACAGGGCGGCATACTCGCGCGCGAAAGCTCGGGCCTCGAAAAGCTCGACAAGGAGCGCCGCACGATGCTGGCGCGCCTCGGCGTGCGCGTGGGCGCGCTCGACCTCTTCGTGCCCGCCATGCTGCGCCCGCGCCCGATCGCGTTGTGGCGCGAACTCGCACGGCTGTCGGGGAAGCCCCCGCGCGGCGGTGCGCCCGACGAGACGATGCCTCCCGCGCTCGCGGTCGGTCGGCGTGACCGTATCCCCGGCTACCGCAACCTGGGCAAGCAGCTCATCCGCATCGACATGGCCGAAAAGCTCCTGCGCGAGGCCCATGCCCAGCGCGAGGAAGCCGCCGCCAAGCCGGTCGAGACGCAAGCCGAGCCCGTGGCCGAGACGCAGGACACGGCCATCGTCGAAGCGACCGAGACGCCTTCGCCTGTAGCCGCCGAAACGCCGGCAACCGAGGTCGAAACGCAAGACACCGCGCCGGATGCAACCGAGGTACCGGCCACGGCAGACAGCGCGCCAGCTGTCGAGGAACCCGCCCAGGCCGCAAGTCCCGAAAAGAGCAAAGGTGGCAACCGGGGCAACAAGGAAAGTGGCAAGGACCGCAGCCGCCATCGCGCAAAGGGTCGCGACCAGGGCCGCAGCGGCGGGCGCGGCAACCGCGACCCGCGCCCGAGCTTTGCGCTCGATCCGGCCCGCGCGATTTCGATGGGGCTGACCCCGGCGAGCTACGAGCGCCTGCTGCGCCTCGGTGGATTCCAGCCGGTGAACCCCCATCCACGCGGCAAGGAGAGCAAACCGGCGCCCGCGGACATCGCGACGGAAACGTCGGCCGAGACGGGTGCACCGGCAAGTGAAGTCGCCGCTGCGGCTCCGGCCGAGCAGCGCTGGACCTGGCGCCCTCCGCGCCGTCAGGCCCCCGCCCCCCAAACCGAGCGCGCCCCGCGCGTGCGCGAAGGCAGTGCCTTTGCGGCTTTGGCCGACATGGTCCGCTGACCATGTCGCGGGTCGGCTGATGCGTGTCGACAAGTTGCTGTGGTTCCTGCGCCTGGCCAAGACCCGGGCCGTGGCGCAGGGGCTCGCCCAGAGCGGGCATATGCGGCTCAACGGACGGCGCATCGACCGGGCCCACCAGAAAGTGGCGGTGGGGGACGTGCTCACCGTGCCCATAGGCACGCACGTGCGGGTGATAGAAATTCTTGCCATCCCCGAGCGCCGTGGACCGGCAAATGAGGCGCAAGCCTGCTACAGAGTGCTTGACGCCAGCCCGTCTCATCCCGTAGCGGCGAGCCTCCAGCCATAAGTCTCTTCAGATAAGGATTTCGCCGTCATGACCTACGTCGTCACCGACGCCTGCATCAAGTGCAAGTACACGGACTGCGTCGAGGTCTGCCCGGTCGATTGCTTCTACGAAGGCGAGAACATGCTCGTCATCAATCCGTCGGAATGCATCGATTGCGGCGTGTGCGAGCCCGAGTGCCCGGCCGAAGCCATCCTGCCCGACACCGAGAGCGGTCTCGAGCAGTGGATCGAGCTCAACGCCAAGTACGCCGCCGAGTGGCCCAACCTCACCACCAAGAAGGACGCGCCCGCCGACGCGGACGACTTCAAGGACGTTGAGAACAAGCTCGAGAAGTTCTTCTCGCCCGAACCGGGCGAAGGCGACTGATTTTCACGAATTCCACCGCAATGGACGCGTAACACCGTCCATTGCGGAAACTTCCGGTGTGCCCCAGGCACGCCCAAGGCCGCGCAAAACGGCCAAAAATCGCGCGATAAGGCGCTGATTCGAAACCCGGTTCCACGCTAGCGCAGGATTCCGCAGCGGGCCACTGGATATTTTGTCACATCGATGCTATATAATCCGCCAACTGCCCGAGTCTTCTACTCGTTTGGCAGAAATTTTTCATGACGAGGCAGGGTTCGAATTCAAGCGGTAAGAGAGTGATCTGACCGGACGGCGGAGGCTTTCGTGCCTCCTGGTCGCTTTGCCATCCGGAACATGACTCCTACCGCCTGTTTTCTTGCATCCACCCTGCAGGTGAAAGGACGATACATGGCAACCAAGGCCGATGCCTTCGATGTTGGAGATTACGTCGTTTATCCCAAGCACGGCGTGGGCCGTGTGATCGAGTTGCAGAAGCAGGAAATTGCCGGGATGCAGCTCGAACTCTACGTTTTGCGTTTCGAGAAGGAGCGCATGACGCTCCGCGTTCCGGTGAACAAGGTGGAATCGATCGGCATGCGCAAGCTGTCGTCGGACAAGACGCTGCGCGAAGCCCTTGATACCCTCAAGGGCAAGCCCAAGGTGAAGCGCACCATGTGGTCGCGCCGCGCGCAGGAATACGAAGCCAAGATCAATTCGGGCGACCTGGTGTCGATCGCCGAGGTCACCCGCGACCTGTTCCGCGCCGATGACCAGCCCGAGCAGAGCTACTCCGAGCGCCAGATCTTCGAGGCCGCAAGCTCGCGCCTCGCGCGCGAACTGGCCGCGATGGAAAAGACCGACGAGCCGGCCGCGCTCAAGAAGATCCTCGCGATCCTCAACGAGCACGCGCCCAAGTACTACGAAACCACCGAAACCGCCTGATCCAGGATTTCGTGGCAATCGAAAAGGGGTCGCCTCCCGCGCGGGAGCGGCCCCTTTTTCGTGTCTGGCGAACGGACATGTTGCCTCTCGCCACCGCATAGCCGTTGCCAGACGGGCCCTGGCATGACAGGTCTTCGGCCATGAACCCTTCTGGCTCCGGCGTGTCGCGCTCCACCCTCCTTGTCCTGGCCCTCGCCCTCCCGGCGCTTTCCGGCTGCGTGGTCAGCACCGTCGCCGATGTCGCCACGGCCCCGGTGCGCGCGGTCGGCCAGGGTGTCGACTGGGCGACCACCAGCCAGTCCGAAGCCGACGAGAAGCGCGGGCGCGCCCTGCGCAAGAACGAGGAGGCGATCGGCAAGGTTCAGCGCCGCTACGAGAAGAACTTGCGCGAATGCGACAAGGGCCGCCAGAGCGCCTGTCTCGACGCACGCGACGACTATGCCGAATTGCAGCAGCTTCGCACGCGCACGCCGTGAACGAACGGCCCTGCCCCTTCAAGGACACGACGACACGATGAGCTGGTACGAGAGGCGCGAACAATGGTCCGCGCAGGTCGAGGACGCGCGCGAAGATGGCGACATCGACTACGCCCGCGTGGTCCACTCCGCCTCGTTCCGGCGGCTCCAGGGCAAGACCCAGATCCTCAACCTGGGCGACAGCGACTTCTACCGCACCCGCCTCACCCATTCGCTCGAGGTGGCGCAGATCGCGGGCGGCCTCGCGCGCCAGCTTGCCAAAAGCTTTCCCGACCATCCCGCCACCGCCCACCTGCCCGACCGCAGCCTGATCCACGCGATCGGCTGCACGCACGATTTCGGGCACCCGCCCTTCGGCCATGGCGGTGAAGTCGCCCTGAACTACTGCATGCGGGAAGCCGGCGGGTTCGAGGGCAACGGCCAGACCTTGCGCATCCTCGCCCGGCTCGAGAGCTTTTCGGCCAACGCCGGGGCCAACCTGAGCCGTCGCACGCTGCTGGGCGTGCTGAAATATCCCGTGGCCTTCGCGCGCGCCGCCAATCCCGCGCTCACGCCCCGCCTGCGCGAAGGGCCGAGCACGATCCGCGTGCTCGATGCCGCCGCCTGCAAGCCGCCCAAGGCCTATCTCGACACCGAATCCGAGGTAGCCGACTGGATTCTCGCCCCGCTCACTCCGACCGAGCGCGACGCCTTCGTCACCATCGAGGAACGCCCCGGAAAGCACGCCCGAACGCTTCACAAGAGCTTCGACTGCTCGATCATGGATCTGGCCGACGACATCGCCTACGGCGTCCACGACCTGGAAGACGCGATTGCGCTCGGTCTCGTCGCCAAGGACCGCTTTGCCGCTGCAATCGAAAGTCCCTGTGCACCCTTCCTCGACGCGCTCAAGGCGAAATACCCCGGCGAAAGCGAAAACGACGTCTTCTCGGCGATGGTCGAGGACCTGTTCGGCGAGGAGGACACCCGCAAGCGCTACATAAGCCGCCTCGTCCACCACTTCCTGACCGGCGCTGCCTACCGCGAGGAAACGGCCTTCGCCGAACCTCTGCTGCGCTGGCGGGTCAGTCTCGAAGGGCCGCGGCGCGCCTTCCTCGACGCGCTCCAGCGTTTCATCGTCGAGGAGGTCATCGCCAGCCCCGAAGTCCAGCATCTGGAGTTCAAGGGACAGACGATGGTCGTCGCCGTGTTCGAGGCGCTCGCCGCCGATCCGGCCCGCCTGCTCCCAAAGGCCGCCCTGAGGCGCTACGAAGCTGCCTCAGGCGATCTTCGGGTCATCTGCGACCATGTGGCCGCGATGACCGACACCCACCTCCTGAAGACTTACGAGCGGCTTTTCAGCCCGCGCATGGGATCGGTGTTCGACCGGCTCTGACCTTCGGCCCTATTCCTGGTGGGAAGGTCCACCGCGCGCCGCCTGGATCGCACGGAAGGCATGGCCCATCAGGCGCGTGACCTCCTCGCTGCTCAGCACGTAGTGGGGCTCGTAGCGCAGGCCCTGCTTGCGCGTGCGGCTCCAGTGGTCGACGTAAAGCGCCTTGCCCGGCCCGAACACGAGATCGACGTGCTTGGCGAGCCGCGCCGGCCCCTCGCCCGAATAGGCGAGACGGAACAGCCCGATGTCGACCACCTGCGGGCCCATCATCAGCCAGACGTGCCCGTCCCAGTCGAACTGCGGCCCGGCGAAGACCTCTGCCCCGTCGAAAGACCCGCCATCCCCGATCACCGGCGCGCCCTCGAGCGAAAGCGTACCCGCGACGAGGTGAATCGGCGCGGCGATCTGCCGCTCGAGCGTCACCGCCAGCGCCGCGCTCATCAGCGCACCTGCGCGAGGCACTTGCGGGAAGACTTTGAGCAGATCGCGCGCGGCGCGCGAAAGCGCCGCCTGGTCGGTTTCGTTCAGCGCATAGGTCTTGAACGTCTTGGCCGCGGCCCAGCCATGATGGTGGGCGACGAGCTTGCCCAGTTGCGCGCTATCCTTGATCGAACTCATCGCGCGCCTTTAGCTGCCCCCGCGCGATTTGACGATAGTCGGTTCGCGCAAGGGCGAGTCAGGCCGCCGCGCGGCGCAGCCGGTCGTTGATCGCCGCACCGATCCCGGTCTCGGGTACCGGCGCGATGGCGATGCGTACATGCCCATCCGCCGCACCCTGGTGCAGCAGCGCATAGAGCCGGCTCGCAGCCTCGTTAAGATCGCCGCTCGCCGACAACGTCGCATGCCCCGCCACGGCCCCAAAGCCGATGTGGAATTCGTCCGGCTCGGCCTTCAGCGCGTTCAGCCGCACGGGCTTGCCCGGCGCGTAGTGGCTGGCAAGCTGGCCCGGCGCCTCGATCGCCTGCGCGGTGACCGGCTCGCTCGCCTGCCCCAGCACCGCCGCGAGCTCGGCTTCCGCGATCGGGCCCGGACGCAGGACTTGCCAGCGCGTGCCTTCGCGCAGCGCGACGATGGTCGATTCAAGGCCTGCCGCGCACGCCCCGCCGTCGATCACCGCATCGACCCTGTCGCCGAGCGAGGCAACGACATGCCCCGCCGTCGTCGGACTTACCGCGCCGCTGCGATTGGCCGAAGGCGCGGCTAGCGGCAAGCCGGTCTCGGCGATCAGCGCGCGCATGACGGGATGCGCCGGGCAGCGCAGCGCGACGGTCGACAACCCGGCGGTCACCGCCGCAGCGACCGGAGCCCCTTCGCGCAAGGGCAGCACCAGCGTCAGCGGGCCCGGCCAGAACGCCTCGGCCAATGCTTTGGCACGCTCGTCGAGCAGCGCGATCGCCTCGGCCCCGGCGAGATCGGCAACGTGGACGATCAGCGGGTTGAAGCTCGGTCGTCCCTTGGCCGCATAGATCGCCGCGACGGACTCGTCGCGATCGGCCCTTGCGGCGAGCCCGTAGACGGTCTCGGTGGGCACCGCGACCAGGCCGGCGCCACGCAAAATGGCCGCCGCCTCGGCAATGTCCGGGGTGGTGCTGGCAAGAAGGCGCGGGCGACTGGCGGGATTCATGCCCCGGCGCTATAGCCGCGCGGTGCGAAAGCCAAGGAAAAGCGTATCAAAATGACGAGTGCAACGCCCGAATCCCAAACCCTCCCCCTGCTCGCCCGGATTGCCGACGCGCTCGAGCGGCTTGCCCCGGTCGCTCCCCCCGCGATCGACTGGCTCGCCTGTCCCGCCTACGTATGGAGCGGATCGAGTGCGCGCGGGGTGGACCGCCTCGATGCGCCCGCGCTCGCCATGCTGCGCGGCATCGACGACCAGAAGCAAAGCGTCGTCACCAACGTGCTGCGCCTCGCCGCCGGCCACGCCGCGCACGACATGCTGCTGTGGGGTTCGCGCGGGATGGGCAAGTCGGCCCTGCTGCGCGCCGCGATCCGCAAGGGCCAGGCCGAACACGCCGATGGAATCGCGCTCGTCCAGGTCGGCCAGGACGCGCTCTCGGGCGTGACCGATCTTTTCGCGACGCTGGGCCAGGTCGAGCGGCGCTTCCTCGTCTTCGTCGACGATCTCGGCTTCGAGGAGAATGACGGCGCGGGCCCGCGCCTGCTGCGCTCCTGGCTCGAGGGCGGCGTCGAGGCCCGGCCCGCCAACGTGCGCCTCGCGGTCACCTCGAACCGACGCGCGATCGTCTCGCGCTCGATGCGCGAGCAGGACGATCCGATCAACCCGCGCGACGTGGTCGACGACCGTCTCGCGCTCGCTGACCGCTTCGGCCTCTCGATCGGCTTCCACGCCTGCGATCAGGACGCCTATCTCGCCATTATCGCGGGCTATGCCGGCGAATTCGGCCTGACGTGGGAAACAGGCGACGCGCTCGAATGGTCGCGGCGACGCGGTGCGCGATCGGGCCGCGTAGCCTGGCAATACGTCAACGAACTGGCCGGACGCGCTGGCGTCGCGCTCTAGGACCCGGAGGGCGCCCGACGGCGCCCTCTCACTTCTCCGGGGTCAGGATCCGGTCCTCGCCCTTGAAGCCGGCCTGCAGGCGCTGCTCGGCCGCTTCGGGCGAGTTGGGATCGATCAGGCCCGGACGCGGCTTGAGATGCTCGGTCTCGACCGGCTTGATCGGGTCGGAGGGCTTGGCCCCGGCGGCGTGAACCCGCCAGACGATCCCGGCGGTGTCGTCCGTAACGAGAAGCGCACCCGCCTTGTCGAAGGCGACCCAGGTCGGACGGCCATGAGTCTCGTCGCCGTCCTTGGTCAGGAACCCGGTCAGCACGCGCACGGGCTTCACGTCCTTGGGGTTGCCGTTGGCATCGAAGGGAATGAAGACGACATCATAGCCGACCGCCGGTCGACGGTTCCACGATCCGTGGCGGGCAATGAAGGCGCCGTTGCGATAGGCCGGGCCCATCAATGTACCGCCTTTGTCGAAGACCATGCCGAGCGTGCCGGTATGCGCGCCCATCGCGTATTCGGGCTTGCGCGTGTACTCGATCATGTAAGTCTGCATGTCGAGCTCGACGCGGGTATCGAACACGTCCTTCCAGTAGACCCAGGGCCAGCCGTACTGCGCGCCGACGGGGACGTTGGTGAAGTAGTCGGGAACGAGATCGGGCCCGAGCATGTCGCGCTCCTGCACCGTCGCCCACATTTCGCCGGTCGAAGGATTCCAGTCGAGCCCGTTGGGGTTGCGCATGCCCGCCGCGTATTGGCGACGCCGGCCGGTGTCGGTATCGACCTCCCAGATCGAAGCGCGGCCCGCTTCCTCCTCGATGCCGTTGTCGGCAATGTTGGTCGCCGAACCGACCGCGACGTAGAGGTGCTTGCCATCGCTCGTCAGCAGCAGGTTGCGCATCCAATGGTTGCCGCCCGGCCACAGATCCATCAGCTTCTTCGGCTTGCCTTCCAGCTTGGTCTGGCCCGGCGTGAAGGACCATTCGAGAATCGCATTGTGGTTGGCGACGTAAAGCTTGCCGTTGCCATAAGCCATGCCCGAGGGCGAGACGAGGTCGGCCTTGCGCAGATCGAACTTCTGGTCGGCCTTGCCGTCGCCGTTGCTGTCGCGCAGCAGGACGATCGTGTCGGGCGAAGGACCGCCCGCGCCGACCTTGCCCATCGCCCAGCCCATCACCGTGCCGGTAATCCCGCCGCTCTCGCTGGCCTTGGGCGCCGAAGTCTCGGCCACAAGCACGTCACCGTTGGGCAGGGTGAGCATCGTGCGCGGATGCGCCAGCCCCTCGGCGAAGCGCTCGACGACGAGGCCCTTGGCGGGAACCGGAGCCTCGCCCGGCTGCCATCCGATGGTGTCGACCAGCTTCATGCTCGGGATCATCTGCGGATCGGGATCGACCAGCTTGGGATCCTTGCCCGCGGTGGCGTCGCTCGGCAGGTCCGAGGTGTTGGAATACTGGGTCCAGGCAAAGAACGCGACCAGCGCGAGGACAAGGACGACGACGGCCCCGAGGGCCTTGAGCAGGATCGTGCGCATGGCGACCGAGATAGGACCCTACCGGCTAGGCGGCAACCACGAGTTGCGCTAACCGGGGAGCATGTACGATTTTGGATCCCTCTCCGACCTGCCCAAGAGCGAACTCTATGAGGAACTGGCGCGTGCCGCCACGGCTCTCGTCGATGGCGAAACCGATGCCGTCGCCAACATGGCCAACCTCTCCGCGCTCATCTGGCAATTCGTCCCCGACCTCAACTGGGCCGGCTTCTACCGCCGCATCGAGGATGAGCTGGTGCTCGGCCCCTTCATGGGCAAGCCCGCCTGCATCCGCATTCCTCTGGGCGCGGGCGTGTGCGGCGCAGCGGCAGCGAGCGGCGAGACGCAGCTCGTCCCCGACGTCCATGCCTTTCCCGGCCACATTGCCTGCGACGCAGCCAGCCGCTCGGAACTCGTGGTCCCGGTTATCGTCGAAGGTGGTGTGGTTGCCGTAATCGACCTCGACAGCCCCCTGCCCGGACGCTTCGACGAGGAGGACGCGCAAGGCTTCGCCCGCCTCGCCGCGATCGCGGCGAACGTCCTCGCCTGATTCAAACTCACGACGGTCGCCTGATCCGATCCGGGACACGCGACCGCCAATGCGACCAATTGCATGGTAATACGCCGCATTAGATGCTAAATTTTTCGTTAACGCCCGGCCAGACCGGATTTGTCTCGCGAAAAGGTGCATCCTATGCGTCACTTCCGTTCCACCGCAGCCCTAGCCGTGCTGCTGCTCGGGTTTGGACTCTTGCCCACCCAGGTCGTCCATGCCCAACCGGCAACTTCAGAATCTCCCCGCGTCCGCTATGGCGGCTTCGACCCGGTTGCGCGGGATGCCTGGCTTGCCGACTGCCACCAGAAAGTGGCTGCGCGCGACTCCAGCCCGAGCGCGCGCCCCGTTGGCCGGGTACCGACCGATGAATGCCAGGCTTATCTCGACGCCTTTTACGAACGTTATACGCACGCGGGCTATGCCGGCTATCACCCACAGACCGGCGCCATAATTTCCGGCTACGATCCGCGCCGTTACGGCGCCGATTATACCCATGCCAGCGAGCCTGGTGGCTCCGCAGGTCTAAAATTTGTATCGCACGAGGTGGTTCAGCGGCTGCCGGCTCATGCAGCCGCATCCGGCGCTCGCGACTAGAGGCCTTCTAGCCGGTAGGAAAGAAAAGCGTTTCAAGGGGTTTACCACCCCTTGACCCGTATGCCGTCGATGGTGACGGCCTGCCCGGCACATCCGGTCAGCACAATTTTGGACGGTATTGGCAGCTCGAGGGGCCTTTCCCCCTCGAAAAATCTTCTTAACTCAGATCGCGCCACCGGTCAGGCGCTGGCAGACCAAATCGAGCTGGTCGAGCGTCGTATATTTGATCGTTACCGTTCCCGAACGCGGATCGGCATCGGACTGGATCTTGACCGGAAGCCCGAGGAACTCCTCGAGGTGGTCCTGAACCGCGACAATGTCCGCATCCTGCGCCGGATCGCGCGCGGTGCGCGCCGGACGGCGAGGCGTGGTATCGCCGCGCATCTTCTTGCGCACGAGCTTCTCGATATCGCGCACCGACATCTGCGACTTGACCGCCTGCGCGGCCAGTTCCCCGGCCTCGTCGCATCCGATCAGCGCGCGCGCATGGCCCATCGACAGATCGCCCTTCTCGACCAGGCGCACGACATCGTCGGGCAAGGCGAGCAGGCGCTGGAAGTTCGCGACGTGGCTGCGGCTCTTGTCGACGAGGCGTGCGATCTCGGCCTGAGTCATCCCTTCGGATTCGGACAGGCGCTGATAGGCGCGCGCCTCTTCGATCGGGTTGAGATCCTCGCGCTGGAGATTCTCGATCAGCGCCAGCGCCATGACTTCGCGATCGGACAGATCGCGCACCAGCGCCGGTATCTCGTGAAGCTGCGCTTTCTGCGCTGCACGCCAACGGCGCTCACCTGCTACCAGCTGGAAACCGCCGGTATCGGTCGGACGAACGATGATAGGTTGAATCACCCCACGCTGCGCGATCGAGGCGGCGAGCTCGTCGAGTGCTTCTTCGTCGAAATAGCGACGCGGCTGCTGTGGGTCGGGCTTGATTTCCGCCAGGCTCAACGAACGCAAGCCTGTTCCACGTGGAACAGCACCCGCTCCATCCGCATCCGAACCCGCAGCGGCGCCCGGCGCCGCGACCGGTTCCTCGCGACGGCTTTCCCCCAACAAGGCGCCAAGCCCACGACCAAGCCCTCTTGGCTTCTGCCGCGACGCACTCGGAGTCAATGCCGGTGCGCGGGGGGCGGTTTCGTCGCTCATGCTGCCTTTCTCGCTTCGGGAAGTCGGGTGATCAATTCACGCGCCAGGGCCATGTAGGCCCGGCTGCCAGCGCAGGAATGATCATAGATCAGGGCTGGGACACCGTGGCTCGGCGCTTCGGACAAGCGCACGTTGCGCGGAATGTTGGTTTCGAAGATCAGCTGGCCCAGGCACGAACGCACGTCATCGGAGACCTGGTCGGTAAGACGGTTGCGGCGATCGAACATGGTCAGCACGATCCCGATGATACCAAGGTCGGGATTGAAGCGCTGCTGTACCCGCTCGACCGTCGTGAGGAGCTGGCTGAGCCCTTCCAGCGCGAAGAATTCGCACTGCAGGGGCACGAGCAACTTGTCGGCCGCGGTCAGGGCGTTGAGCGTCAGAAGACCCAGTGAAGGCGGACAGTCGATCAGGCAGACATCGTAGGCCGAATCGTCACGCAGCGCGCTGCTCAGGCGATGTGCACGGTCGTCCGCATTGACGAGCTCCACTTCGGCCCCCGACAGATCGACCGTGGCGGGCAGCAGGTCCAATCCAGGAATGGACGTCGGCACAACGCACTCCGCCAGCGGTTTCTTATCGACCAGCACATCGTAGGACGAGAAATCGCGATCGGCCGGATAGACACCGATCCCCGTGGACGCATTGCCCTGCGGATCGAGATCGATCAGCAGGGTCTTCCAGCCCGTGGCTGCAAGCGCCGTCGCAACGTTGATGGCCGTGGTAGTCTTCCCGACGCCGCCCTTCTGGTTGGCGATAGCAATACGGATCACGTGGTCTATCCCTTCCTGTCGGTGAGCTTCCCGACAATGATGCCTGCCTGCGGGTCCGTCAGGGACTGTTCCACGTGGAACACGTGCCGCCACTTGCGAAGGTCCTGCAATTCTTGCTGTGCCGAGCGCCCCTTGGGCAACACCCAGATCGTGTCACCTGTGGAAAATCGAGAGGATAATTCCAAAAGCCGTTCGAGTGGTGCGAAGGCACGCGCGGAAATCACGCTGGCGCGTTGCGATTCGACCAGTTCGAGTCGCTGTCCGGCAATCCGTGCCCTGTCGAGGCCCATGGCGATTCGGGCGCGTTCAAGCCAGTCGATCCGCCGCGCACGCGACTCGACCATGACAACCTCGCATTCGGGGCGAAGCGCGGCGATCACCAATCCGGGAAACCCCGCTCCCGTCCCGAGGTCATACCAGGGTCCGTGTGTTTCACGTGGAACATGAGTGAGAAGCTGTGCCGAATCGACGATATGGCGCAGCCAGACCTGTTCGAGACTGGCGGCGGAGACCAGATTCTGGCGCTGGTTCTCCTCGGCAAGCATCGCCACGAGACATTCCAGGCGTTCAGCCGCCTCCGCATCGTAGCCAGGTAACGTCTCAAGCCAGGATCGCGCCTCGGCGTTTGTCGTAATCATGCCGCCGAAGTCTCCCGCCGGGCGCGAACAAGAACCGCGGCCAGCGCCGCCGGTGTGATTCCGGGAATGCGCCCGGCCGCCGCGAGATTGGCAGGGCGTGCGCTGGTCAATCGTTCGACCATCTCGCGCGACAGGCCCGGAATCTCGTCGTAAGGGAAATGGTCGCCCAAGTGGAGCGCTTCGCTCGCGCGCAGATCCTTGAGCTCGCGCTCCTGCCTTTCGAGATAAGGTGCATATGCGGCATCTTCGGCCACCTCCCCGGCAAGCTCTCGATCGGCAAGCGGATGCGTCTCCCCTTCCCGCGCCAGCCACGGTTCGAGCCGATCGAGGTCGATCCCGTCGAAACGAAGCCATTCGCGAAGCGGCAAACGGCCCAGGTCCATCCGCACCGACATTCCCGCCTGCGCCAGCACGCTCGCCGCTACGGGTTGGTCGAGCGCTTCCTCGAGGCCCGCGCGCGCATCCTCGCGCCGCTCGAACCAGGCGCGGCGCACGGATCTGACGGCCCCAGCTTCGATCGCCAGGGGCGTAAGACGCGTCGAAGCATTGTTCGCGCGCAAACGAAGCCGGTACTCAGCGCGCGCGGTCAGCATGCGGTACGGCTCGCTCACACCGTGCAACGTCAGGTCGTCGATCATGACCGCCATGTAGCTGTTGGCACGATCGAGCGCGGCCGGTTCGCGTCTCAGTATCTGCGCTGCCGCCTGCATGCCCGCGACCAGTCCCTGCGCCGCCGCTTCCTCGTAGCCGGTCGTTCCATTGATCTGGCCTGCACAATAGAGACCCGGCATGTCGCGCAGTTCGAGAGTCGGACGCAGGGCCCGCGGATCGATGTGATCATATTCTACCGCATAGCCCGGCACGACCATCTCTACCGCCTCGAGTCCTTCCATGCTGCGCATCATCGCGAGTTGGACGTCGGTCGGCAACGAAGTGCTCACCCCATTGGGATAGACGAGATGCGTATCGAGCCCTTCCGGTTCGAGGAAAATCTGGTGTCCGTCGCGATCGGCGAAACGGTGAATCTTGTCCTCGATGGAGGGGCAATAGCGCGGCCCCCTCGCCCCAATCGCGCCCGAGAAGAGCGGCGAGCGATCGAGATTGGCGCGGATGATATCGTGCGTCTGCGGATTGGTGCGCGTGATTGCACAGAACACTTGCGGGACCACGCGCCTCCCCATCGCCGACATCGTCCAGTCCTCCGCGTCGGAGGGCTGTTCCTCGAGGCGTCCCCAATCGATCGTCCGGCCATCGAGACGCGGCGGCGTGCCGGTCTTGAGACGGGCCATCGGCAGGCTCGCCGCGCGCATCTGCTGCGCCAGGCGCTGTGCCGATGCCTCACCGATCCGCCCGCCCACGAGACGCTCCTCGCCGCGAAACAGCGTGCCGCCCAGGAAGGTACCTGTGCACAGGATCGTAGCGGGGGCCGAAAGGCGCGCGCCATCGGCAAGGTCAATTCCCACGACCCGTCCCTGCTCGATCACCAAGGCAGCCGCCTCTCCGGCGACAAGCGTAAGATCGCCCTGCTGCTTAAGCAGCCGGTGGATTGCCGCCTTGAACAGGCGCCGGTCGGCCTGGACACGTGGCCCCTGCACGGCACTGCCCTTGGAGCGATTGAGCATGCGGTAATGGATCGCGGCCGCATCGGCTGCACGCGCGATCAGGCCGTCGAAGGCGTCGACCTCGCGCACCAAGTGCCCCTTGCCCAAGCCGCCAATCGCGGGATTGCAGCTCATCGCACCGATCGCGTCGAGATCGAAACTCACAAGGGCGACGCGGGCACCCATGCGCGCGGCAACAGCCGCCGCTTCGCAGCCGGCATGGCCGCCGCCGATCACGATGACATCGAAGGAATGCATGGCTCAAGCGCTTACTCTACCGCCTTGCCTGCGTCAAAGTCCGCGCGCGATTTTGCCTGTTCCACGTGAAACATGCGGGAGCTACTTCCCGATGCAGAAGCGCCCGAACAAAGCGTCGAGCATATCCTCGGTTGTTGATCTTCCAATCAGGGAATCGAAGGCGACCCGCGCACTGCGCAACTCCTCGGCTTGAAGCAGAAGGTCAGTAACGCATAACGCTCCCTCAAGAGCCAGTCGCGCCCGGGACAGCAGCTGGCCCTGGCGCTGGTTGAGCGCCACCTCACCCGGCCGCGGCAGGCAGGACCTGCCGAACCGGACCAGGTCTCGGCGCAGGCCATCAAGTCCTTCTCCAGTGATTGCCGACAACCGGTGACGCGGTCCAGCCTTCCTGAGATGCTGATCTCGATCCGCTTGCGCCTCGATCTCCCAGCTACCTTCGGGGCCCTCACCTTCTGGGCCCAGCCAGAGCACAAGGTCAGCCTTCGCCAGTTCGCCGCGTGCCCGGTCGACACCGATCGCCTCGATCGCGTCCTGCGTCCCCTCGCGCAAGCCAGCGGTATCGATGAAGGCAAAGGGCACGCCATCCAACGCGACAGCGCGCACGAGCACGTCGCGCGTCGTTCCGGCAAGCGGCGCGGTGATCGCGGCCTCGTCTTCGACCAATGCGTTGAACAGGGTACTCTTGCCCGCATTGGGTGGTCCGGCAAGCACCACGCGCAGGCCTTCGCGCAAGGCTTCGGCACGAGGACGGGTAAGCCAGGATTCCAATTCGCCGGACAGCGCGACAAGGTCCGCGCGAAAGTGAGGGGGCAGTTCGGCGACGTCATCCTCGTCACTGAAATCAAGAATGGCCTCGATCGCAGCCGAAGCCGAAAGGACCCGGTCGCGCCAGTTGGAGACCTGCTGCGAGAACGCGCCCCCTGCCATCGCAATGGCCGCAAGCCGCTGAAGCTCGGTCTCCGATGATAACAAGTCGGCAAGGCCTTCCGCCTCGGCCAAATCGATGCGCCCGTTCGCAAAAGCCCTGCGGGTGAATTCACCCGGCTGTGCCGCACGGATCGCCAGCGCCGCTCCACCCTCGCCCGCCATGCCCAGATCTGCCAGCGCAGACTCGACCGCGCGCACCACGGCGCGGCCGCCGTGCAAGTGCAATTCGGCTAGATCCTCACCGGTCGCGGTAGCTGGACCGGGAAACCAGAGCACGAGTGCCTGGTCGAGAACTGTTTCACGTGAAACACGCAAGGTCCGCAGGCTTGCCCGGCGCGGCTGCGGAAGCGATCCGGCAAGCCGCTCCAGAACCGAACCCGCCGCAGGTCCGCTGATCCGGACGACGGCGAGCGCGGCCGGTGGCGCTCCGCTGGACAAGGCAAAGATCGTGTCGTTCATCGCCTGCGCGCCTAGCCGATCCGGACCCAACGGAGCAAATGGCAAAAACGGGAGAAGGCGCTCGCTTCCGCCTCTCTCGCTTAGTTGCCCTTCGACTTGTCGCTCGAACCCTGGCCGCTCATCGCCATGGCAATCCCGCTTTCGAGGAACTGCTGGAAGAGCTTGAAGCCCATCTGGCCCATCGGCGCCATCTGCTTGGTGAGTTCCTGAAGCTGGTCGAAACTGCCAGCCCCCTTCATCGCGTTCGTGAGTGCCTCGACATAGACCTCGTTGGCACGCGTCACATCGGGCAGGCCGAGAAACCGGCGCGCCTCTTCAGGGGAACATTCGACCTCGACATTGACCTTCATGAGGCCCTCCTGCTCTCTCGTCTTTTTGTTGAACGAAGGCTGACACATACGCTTGGCAAAGTCCATTGCCAGTCCCTACCTGCTAGGCAAGCCGCCTCCTTGCGCCAGGACGGACGGCATTGCCAGACAGGAGAGCAAACCCATGACCCATACAACGCCCGCGATCGTCCCGGATTCCACGCCGGATATCGAGATCCGCGCATGAGTGCCCTGCCCGGACCGCGCTATCTCGTTCCTCTCCTGGTTCTTGCTCTCAGCCTTGCCTGCCTCCTGATCGCCCCTCTGCACATCCTGCTGGTGATCATGGTTCCGGTATTTCTGCTGACCTTCCTAGATTTCTTCCAGAACCGCCACGCCCTTCGCCGCAACTACCCACTCATCGCCCGGGTGCGCTGGCTGTTCGAGGATCTCCGTCCCTTCCTGCGCGCCTATGTCGTGGAGAGCGACCGCGAGGGTCGCCCATTCACCATCGATGAGCGCAGCCTCGTCTACGCGCGCGCCAAAGGCGAAGTCTCGACGCACCCGATGGGCACCGAGCTCGACGTCTACTCGGACGAGTACGAATGGCTCGGTCACTCGATCGCGCCCAACGAAGCGGCTCCGGAAAGCTGGCACGTGCGCGTCGGCGGCGATGAATGCGCCAAGCCCTATAGCACGTCCCTCCTCAACATCTCGGCGATGAGCTTCGGCGCGCTGTCGGCCAACGCGATCGAATCGCTCAACAAAGGCGCTGCCATCGGCGGGTTCGCGCATGACACCGGCGAGGGCTCGATCAGCCGCTACCACCGCAAGCACGGCGGCGACCTGATCTGGGAACTGGGTAGCGGCTACTTCGGATGCCGCCACAAGGACGGCAGCTTCAACCCCGAGCTGTTCGCCGAGCAAGCACGCGACGACCAGGTCAAGATGGTCGAAATCAAGCTCAGCCAGGGTGCAAAGCCCGGACATGGCGGTGTGCTTCCCGGCGCCAAGGTCACTCCGGAAATTGCCGAGGCGCGCAAGGTCGACATCGGCGAGGACTGCATCTCACCCGCAGCCCACCCCGCTTTTCAGACTCCGATTGAGTTGCTCGAATTTACCGCGCGGCTGCGTGAGCTCTCGGGCGGCAAGCCAGCGGGCCTCAAGCTCTGCGTCGGACAGCCCCATGAAGTCATGGCGCTGATGAAGGCGATCGTCGAAACCGGAATCGCGCCGGACTTCATTGTCGTCGATGGCGCCGAAGGCGGCACCGGTGCGGCACCCCAGGAACTGACCGACAACGTTGGCATGCCCTTGCGCGAAGGCCTGATCCTGATGCGCAATGCGCTGGTCGGCAGCAATCTCAAGGACCGCGTCCGCCTCGGAGCCTCGGGCAAGATTCACTCGGGCGCGGGCATGGCGCGCGCTTTCGCGCTCGGCGCCGACTGGTGCAACGCCGCGCGCCCCTTCATGTTCGCACTGGGCTGCGTGCAATCGATGAAGTGCCACACGGGCGAATGCCCGACCGGCGTCGCCACACAAGTCGCCTGGCGCCAGAAGGGTCTCGTCGTCGACGACAAGGCCGAACGCGTCGCGCGCTTCCAACACGAGACTCTCAAGGCATTGCGCGAGATCGTCGTTGCCATGGGATACCGCAGTCCCTGGGAGCTGACTCAGCACGACATGTACCAGCGCATCGACAGCGCCAAGGCCGGTCCGCTCGACGAAGTCTATCCCTTCATCCAGCCCGGACAATTGCTCGCCGATGCGGATAGTACGCCCTACGCACGCGCGTGGAAGGTGGCGAGCGCGGAAACGTTCCGGCGGGTCTAGAGAGTTTAGAGCATTGTAACCGCTCAAGTTGCCATTGCCGTGAAGCAATCGAAGAGAGGCCTGACGGTATACGGGGTCAAGGGGTGGTAAACCCCTTGAATCACGGCTTGAATCACACGCCTACCAAATCCTGCCCCGGTTCCTATCTAAAACCTTGAAACCCAACCCAGGACAGGAATCTTGATGACCAGCGCCTACCGCATGATCGTTGCCGAGCACGGCGGACCCGAGAAAGTTTCACGTGAAACATTCAAGGTCCCCTCCCCTGGTCCTGGCCAGATCCTGATCGAAACCGAAGCCGTCGGCCTCAACTTCATCGACACTTATTACCGGGCGGGCCTCTATGCCGACGCACTGCCTATCGTGCTCGGTTCGGAAAGCGTGGGAACGATCGTCGCGCTCGGCGAAGGCGTCGAAGGCTTCGCGATCGGTGAGCGCGTGGGCTATACTGGCGCGGGCGGTGCCTATGCCACGCACCGACTGATCCCGGCAGCCGGCGCTATCCGCGTTCCCGCGACAATCGATCCGAAGATCGCTGCCGCGGTGCTGCTCAAGGGCCTGACCGCCTGTTACCTGGCCGAGGACACCTTTCCCGCAAAGGCGGGTGACGTGGCGCTGGTCCACGCCGCTGCGGGTGGTGTCGGCTCGCTGCTGGTGCCCTGGCTGGCCGACAAGGGCGTCACCGTCATCGCCCATTGCGGAAGCAAGGCCAAGGCGGACAGCGTCCCCGTCCCCGCGAGCCATTCGCTTCATTGCAGCTTTGCCGAATTGCCGGACAAGGTTCGTGAGTTGACCGATGGGGCAATGTGCCAGGTCGTCTACGACGGCGTCGGCGCGGCGAGTTGGGAGGCCTCGCTCGCCTGCCTGCGCAGCCGGGGGCTGATCGCCAGCTTCGGCAACGCATCGGGTCCGGTCCCCCCGGTACCGATGCTTGACCTGATGAAGGCGGGCGGCGGCTCGCTTTTCGCCACGCGGCCCACGCTCGCCCACTACATCGCCACCCCCGAAGCGCGCGATGCCAGTGCAGCCAAGCTGTTCGATCGCATCGCCACTGGAGTCTTGAAGGTCAAAATCGGGCAGACGTTCGCGCTGGACCAGGCCGCCGAGGCGCACCGCGCCCTGGAAAGCCGGGCCACGACCGGATCGACCGTGCTGATCCCCTGATCGCCCCACCACCGAATACACGAAGGGCCCGCGAGACTGGAGTGTCTTGCGGGCCCTTTTTCGTGTGTCGTGCAATTGAAGTCAGAACAGCGAGACAATGCCCAGCTGCGGATCGATCCATCCCTCGTAGATCATCTTGCAGGCGACGTAGAGGATGACGACGAGGCCCAGATAGGCAATCCAGCGGTAACGCCCGATGACCCGCGCCAGAGCGTTCGCGGCAAGCCCCATCAGCGCCACCGAAAGCAGCAGCCCGACGATGAGGATGCCGGGATGCTCGCGCGCAGCGCCGGCCACGCCAAGCACGTTGTCGAGGCTCATCGAAACGTCGGCGACCGCCACGGCCCAAGCCGCGCCGGCGAAGCTCTTCGCCGATTTCAGCCCCGAATGCTCGTCCCCCTCGATCTCGGGCGAACCCACATTGCCCGAATCCTCGCGCAGTTCGCGCCAGAACTTCCAGGCCACCCACAAGAGCAGCAAGCCGCCCGCGAAGATCAAGCCGACGACACCGAGCAACCAGGTCACCATCAGGGCAAAGGCGATGCGCAGGAAAAGCGCGGCGCCGATGCCGATCAGAATCACTTTCTTGCGGTCCGCTGCAGGAAGACCCGCCGCGAGTGCACCCACGACGATGGCGTTGTCGCCCGCCAGCAGCAAGTCGATCATCAGGACCTGCCCGAAGGCGGCCAAGGCCGCCGGTTCGGTGATGTTGGCGAAGTCCGAGGCGATATGCTGCCAGATCTCGGCCGGTCCGCCCAGCGAGGCGGATGCGACCAAGGCTCCAAGGATAGTCACGTAGTAAAGCCCCCGCTTGTCCGCTTACTGGTTCATCGTCGCGAAGAAGTCCTCGTTGGTCTTGGAGTCCTTCATCTTGTCGAGGAGGAACTCCATCGCATCGATGGTGCCCATCTGCATGAGGATGCGGCGCAGCAGCCACATCTTCGAGAGCTGGTCCTTGGGAACCAGCAGCTCTTCCTTGCGGGTGCCCGACTTGCCCACGTCGAGCGCGGGGAAGATGCGCTTGTCGGCAACCTTGCGATCAAGCACGATTTCCGAGTTACCGGTGCCCTTGAACTCTTCGAAGATGACTTCGTCCATGCGGCTGCCGGTGTCGATCAGCGCGGTGGCGATGATCGAGAGCGAACCGCCCTCCTCGATGTTGCGCGCCGCGCCGAAGAAGCGCTTGGGGCGCTGCAGGGCGTTGGCATCGACACCGCCGGTCAGGACCTTGCCCGAGCTCGGCACCACGGTGTTGTAGGCCCGGCCCAGACGCGTGATCGAGTCGAGCAGGATGACCACGTCGCGCTTGTGCTCGACGAGGCGCTTGGCCTTCTCGATCACCATTTCAGCAACCTGGACGTGGCGCTGCGCGGGTTCGTCGAAGGTCGAGGAAATGACCTCGCCCTTCACCGAGCGCTGCATGTCGGTAACTTCCTCGGGGCGTTCGTCGACCAGCAGGACGAGCAGGAACACCTCGGGGTGGTTGTCGGTGATGGCCTTGGCCATGTTCTGCAACAGAACGGTCTTACCCGTGCGGGGCGGCGCGACGATCAGTGCGCGCTGGCCCTTGCCCTGCGGGCTGATGAGATCGATGACGCGCGCCGACTTGTCCTTGACCGTCGGGTCGAGACTGTCGAGCTTGAGACGCTCGTCGGGATAGAGCGGGGTCAGGTTGTCGAAGTTGGTGCGGTGGCGCACGGCGTCGGGATCGTCGAAGTTGACCTTGGTCAGCTTGGTGATCGCGAAGTAGCGCTCGCCGTCACGAGGCGCGCGAATCTCGCCTTCGACGGTGTCGCCCGTGCGCAGGCCCCACTTGCGGACCTGGTTGGGCGAGACGTAGATATCGTCGGGGCCCGCGAGGTAGTTGGCCTCGGGGCTGCGCAGGAAGCCGAAACCGTCGGTGAGCACTTCGATCGTGCCCAGGCCCATGATTTCCTCGCCGTCCTCGGCGACTTCCTTGAGAATCCCGAACATGAGATCCTGGCGGCGCATGGTGGAGGCGCCTTCGACGCCCATTTCCTCTGCCATCTCGACCAGTTCGGCCGGCGTTTTCTTCTTGAGTTCTTTCAGATGCATTTGTCTGGATTCCGAATGGAAAAAAGGAGGGTCGGCCGGAAGGGATCGAGGGGCTTGGGGAAAGCAGATCCGGGTCGGCGAACGCGAAGGCCGCCGTGGTTCCGGGACAGCGCTGCAAATAAGCCTTTGCCAGCCTCGGGTCAATGACTCGTGACACGGCGCGCCGCTGCTTCGGGCCCGATGCGGCCCAGGCTGCGGTAAACGGATTTGCGATGGCGGACGGGGTTCGGGGTGGGTCCCCCCAGAAATCCCCTGGAAGAGGCCTTAGAAGGGCTTCACGACCACCAGGATGACCACGACGACCGCGACCAGGCTGGGCACCTCGTTGAGCATGCGCAGCGCCTTGGCGCTCATCGTGCGCTCGCCCTTCGCCAGCTTCTTGCCGTAGCTCACCAGCCAGCCATGGTAGGCCGAGAGCCCGAGCACGAAGAGCAGCTTGGCGTGGAGCCAGGGTGCGGACCAGTACTGCATCGCGGTCGCAAGGGCGATGCCGAAGACCCAGACCATGATCAGCGAAGGGGTCAGGATGATCTTGCGCAGCTTGGCCTCGCGATCGATCCAGCGCGCCTCTTCGGGCGAACCCGGCTCCGCTTCCTGGTGATAGACGAAATAGCGCGGGAGCATGAACAGCCCGGCCATCCAGAAGATCACGAAGATGATGTGACCGGCCTTGAGCCAGAGATAGGTGGTCTGCAAGATCTGCTCCATGCGGCGTGGACGTCCCTCTTGAAAGCGTTCGTTCTGCCCTGTCGGCCGCTATCTAGGATCGCAAGGCCGGTCTGGAAAGGGTCAGTTGCGTTCCCAGGCCCGTACGACGGCCAGAAGCCGCTCGACATGGGCGATCGGGGTGTGCTGGCCGATGCCGTGTCCGAGATTGAAGACATGGGGGCGGTTCGCGAAGGCATCAAGCACGCGGCGCGCACCGCTCTCCAGATCAGGCCCGCCCGCGAGCACCTGGAGCGGATCGAAATTGCCCTGGACGGGCATTCCTGCGGGCAGTTCGCGCGCGGCCCAGACCGGGTCGATGGTCTCGTCGACACCGACCGCGTCGACACCGGTCTCGCGGGCGTAGCCGGGAAGCTTCTCGCCCGCTCCCTTGGGAAAGCCGATGATTGGGGTTTCAGGATGACGCTTGCGCACTTCGTCCACGATCCGCGCGTTGGGCGCGATCACCCAGCGCTCGAACTGGGTCGGCGACAGAGTCCCGGCCCAGGAGTCGAAGAGCTGCACCGCTTCGGCGCCGGCTTCGATCTGGCCGCACAGATATTCCACGGTCACCCCGGTCACTGCATCGATGATCGCCTGGAAGCCTTCCGGATCGGCGTAAGCCATCGCGCGCGTCTCCGCCTGGTCACGACTCCCCTCGCCTGCGGTCATGTACGTGGCGACCGTCCAGGGCGATCCTGCAAAGCCCAGCATCGTCGTTTCGGTTCCCAGCTGGGCGCGAACCTTGCGAACCGTTTCGTAGATCGGTGAGAGTCGTTCGGGCACCGGGACGAGAGCCTCGAGGGCATGATCGACGAGCCGGGGAGTCAGCCTGGGCCCCTCGCCAGCCAGGAAGGTGAGGTCCTGCCCCATCGCGTAAGGCACGATCAGGATGTCGGAGAAGAGGATCGCGCCGTCGAAGCCGAAGCGGCGGATGGGTTGCAGGGTGATCTCGGCAGCCGCGTCGGTATCGTAGACGAGGGCCAGGAATCCGCCCTTCTCGGCTCGCAAGGCGCGGTATTCGGGCAGATAGCGGCCAGCCTGGCGCATGAGCCATACCGGGCGCTTGTGCGTGTTCGTACCGCGCAGAGTGTCGAGAAGAAGACCAGGCATCGCGTTCTATTCCGATCCAATCAAAAAAATTTAGAATTTTTATAAAAGGTTGAAGGAGTCTGTTGGCCCTGTGGATATCGGGGATTGGCGGGCAATGCCCGAATTGTCCCCGGATGAACAGTGCCGATGAGTCCGAACGACTCTTGCTGACTCCCGAGTCAAAGATTCGTTATCCGCACTCTCCACAGGCTGTGGATGGAATCTGGAGCCTGTCCAGAAGTGGAGGAGTGAATCCGGGGTAGCGGGGAGGAAAGCGACCTCTCCGGTTGTCACCGGTTCTGTCCCGTGGTTTATGGCCCCTCTATCCACAGGGCTGTCCCGTTCCCCCGGAAGGACGCTAAAGGGCTGGCATGGCACGTTTCCACCTCCACCTCCTCTCGGACTCGACCGGCGAAACGCTCGAGATGATCGCCAAGGCCGCGCTTGCGCAGTTCGACGATACCGAAGTCCTGCGCCACTTCTGGCCGATGGTCCGCTCGCAGCAGCACCTCGATCGGATCATGGGCGAGATCGCCAGCAATCCAGGCCTCGTCTTCTTCACGCTCGTCAACGAGGATACCCGCAGCCGGCTCGAGGAGAAGTGCCAGTTGCTCGGCCTGCCTGCGATCGCGGTGCTCGACGGGGTGACCGACGCCCTCGAGGCGCTGCTCGGGCAGGAAGCCAAGGGGCGCCCCGGACGCCAGCACAAGCTCGACGACGCCTACTTTGCGCGCGTCGACGCGATCCAGTTCACCATCGCCCACGACGATGGCATTGCCTGGGAGGACTGGGAGGAGGCCGATATCATCCTTGCCGGCGTCTCGCGCACCAGCAAGACACCGACCTCGATCTACCTCGCCAACCGCGGGTTCAAGGTGGCCAATATCCCGATCGTGCCCGAGAGCCCTCCCCCGGGGCTTCTGTTCGGGCTCAAGCGGCCGATGGTGGTGGGGCTCACCACCGCGCCCGAGCGCCTGATCCAGGTGCGGCGCAATCGCCTGCTCTCGCTCAGCCAGTCGCCCGATACCGATTACGTCCAGCAGGAGAAGGTCGAAAGCGAAGTGAAATACGCAAGGCGTATGTTCGCGGACAATTCCTGGCCGGTCATCGACGTGACCCGCCGTTCGATCGAGGAGACGGCGGCGGCGGTGATCAACCTCTTCAACGAACGCAAGGCCTCGGGTCGGCAGGGCCAGATCGGCCCGAAGCCGATTTGAGCCCCCAGGGCTATCTGAACAAACGAGCAGCGAACCATGATCGTACTTGCATCGAAGAGCGCCTCGCGCCGCGCCATGCTCGAAGCGGCCGATATCGCCTTCACCGTGAAGCCCTCGCAGGTCGACGAGCGCGCCATCGAGGAGGCGCTCGGCGAGGCTGCCCCACACGACGTCGCCCTGGCGCTGGCGCGCGCGAAGGCGCTTGGTGTTTCACGTGAAACACCGGGGGAACTGGTCCTGGGCAGCGATTCGCTGGTCGTTTGCGACGGTGTGCGCTTCGACAAGCCCGCGGACCGCGCGGCAGCGGCCAAGCACTTGCGCTTCTTTTCGGGCAAGGTGATGCACCTGCACAGCGCCGCAGCGCTCACGCGTGGCAACGAGGTGCTCTGGGCCGAAGCCGCTGAAGCGCGGCTTCACGTTGCGGCGCTTTCGGACGATTTCATCGAACGCTATCTTGAGGCCGAATGGCCCGAAGTCGGTCACTGCGTCGGCGTGTTCCGTATCGAGGGGCGCGGGGTGCAGCTTTTCGACGCGATCGAGGGCGACTACTTCACGATTCTGGGCATGCCCCTGCTCAAGGTCCAGTCCGCCTTGCGCGCGCTGGGACATCTCGAAGGACATCCGCAACCATGACGCCCTACGCCGAAGTGATTGGCGATCCGATCGCCCAGTCGAAGTCGCCGGTGATCCACAATTTCTGGATCGAGCAGCTGGGGATCGAGGCGCGCTACGACCATTGCCACGTGACCCGCGAGGGCCTGGCCGACTACCTCGCGCAGCGCCGCGACGATCCGGCCTGGCGCGGGTGCAACGTCACGATGCCGCACAAGCTCGCGGTCATGCCCTTGCTCGACCGGCTCGAACCGATCGCCAAGACGATCGGCGCGGTGAACACGATCCTGCGCGAAGACGACGGCACGCTCACCGGCACCAACACCGACGCGCCCGGCTTCCTCGAGCCCTTGCGCCCCCTTCTGGCCAAAACCCATCTCTTCCGCATGGCGCGCGTCCTCGGCACGGGCGGCGCGGCACGTGCGATCGTCGCGGCGCTGGCGGCCGAGCACTTCACCATCGTGCTCGCCGGGCGCAGCCCCGAAAAGGCACGTTCGATGCTCGACGAAATTGCGCCCGACGGCGAACACCACGCCATCGCGTTCGACCACTTCGCCGATGCCACCGATTTCGCCTTCGACGACCGCCAGGGTTGCTTCGACCTCATCGTCAACGCCAGCCCGCTGGGCATGACCGGGCAGCCCCCCCTGCCCTTCGACTTCAGCCATGCGCCGCCCGCCTCGGTGGTCTACGACATCGTCACCAGCCCGCTCGAGACCGCCTTCCTGCGCGAGGCCCACGCGAAGGGCTTCGCCACCGTTGACGGACTCTCCATGCTGATCGGGCAGGCCGACGTTGCCTTCGCGCGCTTCTTTGGCGCGAAGGCGCCGCGCGAACACGACGAGGCCCTGCGCGCGCGGATCGCGTCCTGAGGCGCTCCTGAAGGAGCGTGCGGGACAATCGGGAGAGTTGAAAGGATGACGAAAGCCGCGTCTGGAAAATCCGGTCCTTTCGTTCTTGGCCTCACCGGATCGATCGGCATGGGCAAGTCGACCGTTGCGGGCATGTTTCGCGAACTGGGCGTGCCGGTGTTCGATGCGGACGCCGAAGTCCATCGCCTGCAGGGGCCCGGTGGTGAACTGCTCGCTGCGATCGAGGCCGCCTTTCCCGGCACGACCGGTCCCGCCGGTGTCGACCGGGGGGCTTTGGGCGCAGCCGTGTTCGGGGACCCGCATGCGCTCGCGCGGCTCGAGGCCATCGTCCATCCCGTGGTCGCGAATCGCCGCGCGGCGTTCCTGCGGGCCGAGGCCGCGCATCCTCTCCTTATTCTCGATATACCGCTGCTTTACGAAAAGGGCGGATACCGGGAGCTCGATGGCGTTGCGGTGGTCTCCGCGCCGCCTGCGGTCCAGCGCGAACGCGTGCTTGCGCGTGAGGGTATGAGCGCGGAAAAATTCGAGAGGATTCTGGCACTTCAGGTGCCCGACTCTAAGAAGAGGGAAAGGGCCGATTTCGTGATCGATACGGGAACCAGCCTGGAGGCGACGCGCGCGCAGGTTTGCGCGCTCGTGACGAAGTTGGGCCGTGCAGAATAATCGGCGTCCGGCCCTTGCACACGGGCCACGTCAGGCAGATATGAGATAAGATGCGAGAGATTATCTTCGATACCGAAACGACCGGATTCGACCCCAAGAACGGGGACCGCATGGTTGAAATCGGATGCGTCGAGATGGTCAACCGGGTGGAAACGGGGCGCACCTACCACGCCTACTTCAACCCCGAACGGTCGATGCCCGCCGAAGCCGAGGCGGTCCATGGACTGTCCGACGCCTTCCTGGCCGACAAACCGCTTTTCGGTGCCTGTGCGCAGGAGTTCCTCGCCTTCATCGAGGACAGCCCGATGGTGGCGCACAACGCCAGCTTCGACTTCAACTTCATCAACGCCGAACTCGCGCTGGTGGGCCTGCCCGAGGTCAGCCGCGAGCGCATGGTCGACACCGTGGCGCTCGCCAAGGCACGCCATCCGGGCTCGAAGCTGTCGCTGGACGCGCTTTGCTCGCGCTATGGAATTGATCGAAGTCATCGTACCAAGCACGGCGCCTTGCTAGACGCCGAATTGTTGGCGCAGGTCTACGTCGAACTGCGTGGCGGTCGTCAGATCGGCCTCGAACTGGTCGCTGAAACAACTGAAATCGTGTCGGAAACCAAGGTCCTCGTCCGAAAGGACCGGCCTTTTCGACAGCCGCGTCCCCACGCGGCTACCCAAGCCGAGCTCGCGGCGCACGCCGCGTTCCTGGCAACGGTCGATACCCCGCTCTGGGGTGCCTGATAACAATAGCAAGAGGAGTATTCGCCCATGGATATCCGTGTCTCCGGTCATCAAGTCGAAACCGGCGAGGCCCTGCAGATCCACGCCAACGAACGGCTGACGGCGATCACTGAAAAGTACTTCAACCGGGCTATATCGTCTCAGGTGACATTCGGCCGAGCGCCGGCCGGAGCTTTCCGCTGCGACATCGTGATGCACGCCATGCAGAACCTCGTACTCAAGGGCACCGGCCTCGCGCAGGACGCGCACGTCTCTCTCGACCAGGCTGCGGAGAAGATCGACAAGCAGCTGCGTCGCTACAAGCGCCGCCTCAAGGATCGCAGCGAGCAGGCCGCGCACGCCCTCGCCATGGCCGACGGCACGGTGATGGAAGAAGCGGCCTACACAATCTTCGAAGAGATTTCGCTTGAACATGAAGAAGACATCGAGACCGATGCACCCGTGGTGATTGCCGAGACACGTGTCGACATTCCCGAGGCCACCGTTTCGGACGCGGTCATGATGCTCGACTTGCGCAACACTACCGCGCTCTTCTTCAAAAATGCTGGCACCGGGCGCCATAATATGGTCTACCGCCGCGGCGACGGTTCGATCGGGTGGGTTGAACCGGCCTGACGGGCTTGCGCAATCCCGCATTTCTCGCAATGGGAAATGGTCAGCCCCCGAGTTTTCGGGGGCTGGTCGTGCACAGATTAGATGGAAGAATGGTCATCCGACCTCACTACACGCCGCAATGACCAGTCTCTTCACCCTGTTGCCGGCCGCTGTCACCGCCATCGACGTTGACGGCAAGGACGCCATCTTCAAGCATATCGCGGGCGTGTTCGCGCAGGTCTATGGCCTTGATCGCGAGATTGTCCTTGCCAGCATCCTTGAACGCGAACAGCTTGGCAGCACCGGTTTCGGGCGCCGCGTCGCCATTCCGCATGCGCGGATCGAAGGGTTGAAGCGCCCGGTCGCCGCGGTCGTGCGGCTGAATACCCCGGTCGAGTTCCAGTCCGCCGACGGTTTGCCGGTTGACCTCGTGTTCGGCCTGCTCTCGCCTTACGGCGCGGGCGCCACGCACCTTCATGCGCTGGCCGCGATCTCGCGCATGATGCGCAACGAGCGCATGCACGATGCGCTGATGGACGCGCCCGGCCCCGAGGCGCTCTACGCGCTGCTCAGCAATGTCATCGAGCGCGATGCTGCCTGAAGCGGGCCCGACCGGCGCAAACCTGCACTGGCGCGCGCTGGAAAGCCTCTACGCCTCGGCTGCGATCAACCAGACCTTCGAATCCTCGCTCGAGATCCTGGGTGAAGGGCGTGCGCGCATTCATTTCGACGTCACCCCGGCGGTGTTCCATGCGGCTGGCGCCGCGCACGGCACGATCTATTTCAAGATGCTCGACGATGCAGCCTTCTACGCGGCCAACACCTTGGTGACCGATCGCTTCCTGCTGACGACTTCGTTCAACCTGCACCTGACCAAGCCGATCACCGGCGGGCGCCTTGTCGCCGAGGGGACCTGGGTGAGCGGGCGGCGGCGGGTCTTCGTTGCGGAATCGCGCCTGATCGACGAGGCCGGCGATGAGGTCGGCCGGGGCAGCGGCACCTTCATGCGCTCGCGCATCGCTCTCTCGAGCCTGGCCGGTTACGGCGCGGCCACGAAGCGCTGAGCCGGTGGACGCCCGCCTTCCCGCACATCTCGAAGTGAGCGGCCTGTTGCGCCGCGTCGAAGCCGAAGGCGGCTTCGGGATGGTGCTGAGCAAGGGCGAGCGCGACGCCGGTACGCTCATGCTCGTGCTGGTTGAAAAAGGCCGTGATTCAAGAGCTTATGAACGCATGCCGCAGCTCGACGGAACTCGGTCCTGGACGCTTTCCAAAGCTCAAGATCCTGAAAAACCTTGGGAATTTTCCGAATTTCTGGACCGGCGCGGCGCGCAGGACCCCGATTTGTGGATCGTAGAACTGGACGTCTCCGATTCCGAGCGGTTCATCGTTAACGGTTAGTTTTCGGCCTTGACTTGCAAGCCTTGCAAGCTAAACGGCCCGTCGCAGACGCGAAAGCGGCCACGGTGGCATTTCGGCACACCAGGCTAGCACGCAGACGGGGGATCGTCGGCAGGCTCGAACGAATAGGAAACGGCTCTCAGAGCCATTTCGTTCCAGCCTGTGTCGGACCGGTTCACCGCATTTGACCTTGTGTTGATGGGTACGAAGCTTGAATGGGCGAGCGCACTGGCGCTGGCCGCATCTGTTGTTACTGCCGTATTGAGCACCCAGGGTTCGGGTGCCGCCGCGTCGGATTATCTTCCGATACCGGCCATCATGCAGGAACCCGCGCAGCCGGTCCTCGAGGCCCCTGCCCCCTCCGCGACCGCTTCCGCCGTCGGCGATGATGCCAAGGACGATGTGACCTTCGTTGCGCGTCCCGTGGTTCAGGCCCTTCCGGAAGAGCCGGTCGAGGACACCGCGACCTCGCTCGCGCAGCTTGTCGCCATGCAGGACATGCCCGAGCAGCTCAGCCGCGACATGCGCTGTCTTGCCGGCGCGATCTATTTCGAGGCGCGCGGGGAATCGCTCGAAGGCCAGCTTGCGGTCGGCCGCGTGGTCGTCAACCGCAGCGATTCGGGCCGTTTCCCCGACAGCTACTGCGGCGTCGTGCTGCAGCCCTCGCAGTTCTCGTTCGTGCGCCGTGGGCGCCTGCCGCACATTCCGCAGAAGTCGGCGGCGTGGAAGCGTGCCGTTGCGGTTGCCAGCATTGCGGTGGCCGACAGCTGGACCAATCCCGCCAAGGGCGCGCTGTTCTTCCATTCGGCGCGCGTGTCGCCGCGCTGGAGCCGCAATCGGCTGGCCCGCGTCGACAACCACGTTTTCTATCGCTGATAGCCCTTTGTAGAACGGGCAGCGCAGGCGGTTGGCCTACGCTGCCCTTTTTTTGCCTTCCAGTGCCGTGTCAGGCGCGCAATTCGACCCAGACGGGTGCATGGTCGCTGGCCTTCTCACGGCCCCTGTGGGCCTTGTCCACGCCGCAGGCGATGAGCCGGTCGGCGAGTTCGGGCGAGAGCAGCGCGTGATCGATGCGAAAGCCGTGGTCGCGCGGCCAGGCGCCGGCCTGGTAATCCCAATAGGTCCACACGCCGCCTTGCGGGTTGTGTGTCGCGATCGCGTCGGTCCAGCCATCGCCGAGCAGGCGGAAATAGGCGTCGCGCGATTCCGGCTGCATCAGGGCGTCGCTCGCCATCGCGGCGGGCGACCAGATGTCGCGGTCATGCGGGATGACGTTGAAGTCGCCGGTGACGATTGCCGGCACTTCCTCGGCGCGAATCTGGGCCATGCGCGCGCGTAGCCGTTCCATCCAGCGCAGCTTGTAGTCGAACTTGGGGCCGGGCACCGGATTGCCGTTGGGAAGGTAGATGCCCGCAACGCGCACGCCGAAGACGTCGACCTCGAGATAGCGCGCGTGATCGTCCTCGGGCTCGCCAGCGAGGCCCCGCTGGACTTCGACGGGCATTTCCCCGTCGGCGAGGATGGCGACGCCGTTGAAGCTCTTCTGGCCGTGCCACAGGCCCTTGTAGCCCAGCTTCTCGAACTCGGCGATCGGGAAGCCCTCGTCCTGCGACTTGATTTCCTGCAGGCAGGCGACGGCCGGGCGCGTTTCCGCGAGCCATTCGAGCAGGCGGGGCAGGCGTGCCTTGACGCCGTTGATGTTGAAGCTGGCGATTTTCATGGTTCGCCTTCTCGACAAGGCCGAGGGGCCGCGTCAAGGCCTTCGCGGATGTTTCCGGCGGGTCGGGCGCGGTTGTCCCCGCGCGCCCGTGCCGGAATCAGATGCTGAAGCTGGATCCGCAGCCGCATCCCGCGGCCGCCATCGGATTCTCGACCCGGAACGCGGCGCCGCCAAGCGATTCCACGTAGTCGACCACGCAGCCGGTCACGAGATCGAGGCTCACGGTGTCGACGACGAGGCGGACCCCGTCAGTCTCGGCCACGCAGTCGTCCGCCTCGGGCGCCTCCGCGAGGCCGAACTTGTACTGGAAGCCCGAACAGCCGCCGCCTTCGACCGAAAGCCGCAGGATCGCGGGCTTGCCCTGTTTCTGCGCGATCGTGGCGACACGGGCGGCGGCAGAGGGGCTCAGAGTGATTGCGGGCTGTTCCATGGCGCCAATGTAGGCCCGTACGGGCCCATCGACAAGTTCGACGCGCTCACGTGCCTCGTGCTGGACGTGAGCGCGCGTGTCGGGGCCCTGCCGATGGCCCCTGCCCTGCTGTTTCCCGAGGTCAGGCCATCTGGATGTAGTCGCGCATCGCCGCGGCTTCGCCCTCGACCTTGTCGATGCGGTACTTGACGATGTCGCCGATCGAGACGAATCCGATCATCCGTCCGCCCCGGACCACCGGCAGGTGGCGAATGCGGCGCTTGGTCATCATCGCCAGCGCGGTCATCGCGGAGGTCTCGGGCTCGACCGTGACCGGGGGCGTCGTCATGACCTCGCGCACGGGCATGTCGAGCACTGCGGCGCCGAATTCGCGCAGGCGATAGAGGACGTCGCGTTCGGAGAAGATGCCCGCGATCGTCTCGCCGTCCATGACCGGAAGCGCGCCGATGCGGCGGTCGGCGAGCAGGCTCGCGGCCTCGCGCACGCTGGCCGAGGCGGGGCAGGTTACAATGTCGTGGTGACCCTCGATTATCCTTTCAATCGTCATCCATGGCTCTCCCTCTGCTAGAGCGCTGTGCCGGACTCGTTGGACCGGCGAGGCACAGCGTATCACAGGCTCTTCCCGTCTGCCACTTGCGCACAGTTACAGGGGGTGGGGTTCAGGACCTGGTTATCTTCTGGTCTCGGGACATCACAAAGCATGCGAGTTTCAAGGGGTTTACCACCCCTTGACCCCGTATACCGTCGAGCCCGGCACCGTGCGCGAGGCGTCCGGACCCGACTGCCCGGGACGGTCGTGGGAGCTCGCGGGGCCCTGCCCCTCGAAATCCTCCCTTGAGCCTCTTGGAACCCGCCCCCTCTTGCCGCCGTCCCCGCAAAGGCGCAGAGGGAGAGTCATGGCACGCCCCTCCCCCCTCGACGATCCCGAGAAGGCCGCCCACGCCTGGGCGCGCTACTTGCGCATCATGCGCTGGATGATGCTGGTGACGGTGGGGCTGGTGGTGGCCGCGATCGTGCTGCTCTACCGTTCGAACGGGGCGGTCTCGATCCATTTCTACATCGCCTCGGCGCTGGGCGTGGGCTTTACGATGCTGCTTGCCTCGGCGCTGATGGGTCTTGCGTTCCTGTCGAGCGGGACTGGCCATGACGAGGCCGTCGCCGATCCGCTCGAGGATGAGCGCGACCGACCCTGAAAGCCTCAGGCGTCGTTCATTCCGGATGGAGGCGGTAGGCTTCGACCGGCTCGCCGCCGATCAGGTGCTGCTGGATGATCGCCTCGAGCACGTCTTCGGTGCAAGAGTGGTACCAGACCCCATCGGGCCAGACCACGGCGACGGGCCCCGCCGCGCAGATGCGCAGGCAATCCGCCTTGGTGCGGGCCACCCCGCCCTGCCCGTCGAGCCCGAGCTGCTTCAACCGCTTCTTGAGATACTTCCAGGCGGCCTGGCCCTTCTCGGGCGAGCAACACTTGGCCTTTTGCGGCTCGGCGCACAGGAAGATGTGGCGCGTGATCGCCTCTCCACCCGTCTTGCCAAGCGCCTTGCGCGCCGTGTGCAGTTCGTCCGGATCGACGCTCACGGGCGCAGCATCCAGTCGTCGAGGCCCTCGGGAAGCGGTACCGTCTTGCCCTCCCCGTTCACCGCCACCGTCACGCAGCGCGAGAAGGCGACGGCTGCGCCGTCCTGCGTCAGGACGTGCACCATGGTCATGCTGGTGGTGCCCAGGCGTTCGAGCGCGCAGTAGACGCTGACGGGCGCGGGATAGTCGGTTTCGCGCAAGTATTCGATGTTGAGGCTGACCACCATCGTGCTCAGCCCCGCGAACTGCGCGCGCAGGCCCGAGGCGCGGTAGAAGCGCACACGGGCGTCCTCGACATAGGCCGCGATCGCGACGTTGTTGACGTGGTGGTTGAGATCGAGATCGGCGAAGCGCGGGGCGATCTCGCAATGGAAGGGGTAGCGGGCGGCGTCGAGCAGCCGGGGATCGGGTTTTGCCATGGAACGACATCTAGGACGGCGCACGGCCGCGATCCAGTGCCTGTCTTGCGCTGCCGGGCGGGTGAACCCTGTTTCAGCCCTTCTTGCCGACGATGCGGGCGATCTCGTCGGCGACGAGGCGTTCGACCATCGGCGGCAGGTTGCGGTCGAGCCATTCGGCGAGCGCGGGGCGCAGCAGTTCGCGCACCATGTCTTCGAGCGAGGTCTCGCCCGAGCGCACGATCTTGGGCTTGGAGCCCGGCTCGGACAGCATCGCGAGCGCGGCGAGCGAATCCTGCATCGATTTGCGCGCCTGGGGCTGGAGCAGCGATTCGGCTTCCGGGGACGGGGTTTCGGGGTAACCGGCGTCGAGCGCCTCGGCCTCGTCAAGTTCGAGCACCGATTCCTCGTAGCGGTTGCTCGCGGTTTCCGCCGCCATGCCGGTGGGCACCGACTGGCCGCGCAGGCCCGCCATGTCGCGCGAGATGACCTTCTTGATCGACTGGAGAATCTCCTCGACCGACGGTTCACCGTTCTGGCGCATGACCTAAAGACCCCCTGAATTGCGGCGCTTTCCCGGCGAAGGGTGGCACCATACCGTACGAAGCCGCTTCATGGTGGGCGAATCGCGCTTCGTCAAAGTTAATTCGACGGAATGTTCCCGTCCTGCACTGGCGTGTCAACGGTGCGTGTCGCGCGTGCCACGGGCGCGGGATCGTTACCCCAGTCCGAGATCTTGCCGCGCACCCGTTCGTAATTGACTTGCGGGTCGTAGAGCAGCCCGCCCTCGAGATTGAGGTCGCGCGCCTCGGCGCGGCCCATCGCGGCGAGCAGCGTGAAGCCGGCGACATAGGCGTTGCGCCGTGCAGTCACGAGGTCGGTCTGGGCGTTCAGGTATTCCTGCTCGGCGTTTAGGATGTCGAGGATCGTGCGGTTGCCGACCGAATTCTCGGCGCGCACGCCTTCGAGGCTGAGTTCGCCCGCATCGACCGCGACTTGCGAGGAGGCGATCACGTCGAGCGAGGCCTTCCAGGCGGTATAGGCCGCGCGGACCTGGGCGATGACGTCGCGCTCGGTGGCGATTTCCTGTTCGAGCGCGGCCGAGGCCTGGGCCTGGGCCTGGCGCCGCTGGGCCGCGGGCAGTCCGCCCTGGAAGATCGGGATCGAAACTTGCGCGCCGGCCTGTGCGGTGCGGTCGGTCTGCGGGTAGAGCGCGGAGCTCGCCCCGCCCAGCGTGTTCAGGTAGTTGCTGTAGCTGCCGCTGGCGAAGAGGCTGACACGCGGCAGGCGCCCGGCCCCCGCCACGTCGATGTCCTTGTCGGCGGCGAGGCTGCGCTGGTGCGCGGCGATGAGGTCGGGGTTGTTGTCGAGCGCGATGGTGACCGCGTCCTCGGGGCTGTCGGGCAGGCCCGGCAGCGGCGGCGGTGGGGCCAGGCTCTCGGGCGGCTTGCCGACGAGGCGGATGTAGGTTTCGCGCGAGGAGGCGAGATCGGCCTGTGCGGTGCGTGCGCTCGATCGCGCGACCGCGAGGCGCGATTCCGACTGCGCCACGTCGGTGCGGGTCACGTCGCCGATCTCGAAACGGTCGTTGGTGGCCTGGAGGTTGGTCTCGAGCACCGCGACGTTCTTGGCGTTGAGCCCGACCAGCGCCTCGGCGCGGATCACGTCCATGTAGGCGGCAACGACGTTGGCGAAGAGCGAGCTCTCGGTGCCGCGCAAGTCGGCCTGGCCGGCCTCGACGCGGATCTTCGCGGCCTTGATCTGGTTCTTCACCGCGCCGCCCGAATAGATCGGCACGCCCAGGTCCGCGCCGGCGTTGAACAGGCGCTTGGGCGCCGTGAACGAGGTCCGGCTGGTCTGGAGGTATTCGGTGTAGGTGGCGTCCGCGCTCGCGCTCGGCAGACCGGCGGCGCGGGCGATCGGGACGCCCTCGTCGACGCCGCGCTGGTTGGCGCGGGCGGCTTCCAGCGTGGGGTTGGTCAGGTAGGCCTGGACGAGAGCATCGCGCAAGGTCTCGGCCCGCGCCGGAAGCACTCCGGCGAGGCAGACCAGTGTCGCACCTGTCATCATCCCGGCGCGCCGCGCGAGCCGGGACACGATCAGAAGGTCCAGCGCTTGGGGGCGGCGAATTCGCCGACGGCGGGGATGCCCATTTCCGAGACCGGCAGCAGCGCGAGCGTGCCCGCGGTCTTGCAGCCGACCGCGAGGCGCGAGACGCCGCGCAGGATTTCGCCGGTCACCACGCGGCCGCCGTCCTCGAGACGGGCCACGAGCGCTTCGGGCAGTTCCTCGGCCGCGCCATCGACGATCACGAGGTCATAGCCGCCGGGGCCGGCGACGAGCGCTTCGGCCGGGGTGATCGTGTCGAACTGGGCGACGAGCGTGCGCAGCAGCGCAGCGAAGTAGCCGTTCGCATCGCCGACGAGCAGGATCTTTTTGGCCTGGGTGGGGTCGGCCTCGGTCAGCGCGGCACCGTAGAACAGCGGGGCGGCCAGGAAGCGGCCCTCGCCCAGCGGCACGGCGCGGTCGATATAGGCGGCGGCCTTCCAGTCGGCGGGCACGAAATCCTCGCGCGCGACGCTGGCCATCGCGGTGAGCACCCAGGGTTCGTTGATGCCGCTGGTGCGCAGCTGGCTCGAGACCATGGCGCGGCGGGCTTCGTTGGTGCCCGTTTCGGTTACGGGGGCGGACCGGTCCTCGGTCAGGGTCATCTCGTGCATTCCCTCAAGCAAGCGCGGCTATGGGGCCTGGTGGTCGCAGGCGGCAGGTCGCGCGGATAAGTCGGCAATTCCAGAAGGCGCTTCTAGGCCAACGTGCCTTATAGGCCAAGTGCTTTGAACGGCACTGGTCGATCACTCTTGACGCTTTGACGATGGGGGGTCTCGCGCCTATGGGAACTTCCAAAATGACAAGAGGTCCCGATCCGGGACCGTGCAACAGGAGCGTTTGATCCCATGGCCGAAATGGTGACTATCCGCGAAGACGACCTCATCGAAAGTGTCGCCGACGCTCTCCAGTACATCAGCTATTACCATCCGATGGACTATATCCGCGCGCTGGGCGAGGCCTACGAGGCCGAGCAGGGCCCCGCCGCGAAGGACGCGATCGCGCAGATTCTCACCAATTCGCGCATGTGCGCTGAAGGTCACCGCCCGATCTGCCAGGACACCGGCATCGTCAACGTGTTCATCGAGTGGGGCCAGAACTGCCGCCTCGAGAGTGACCGCAGCTTGCAGGAAGTGGTCGATGAGGGCGTGCGCCGCGCCTACGGCAACAAGGAGAACAAGCTGCGCGCTTCGGTGCTGGCCGACCCCGCCTTCACCCGCCGCAACACCAAGGACAACACGCCTTCGGTGCTCTCGGTGACGATGGTCCCGGGCTCGAAGGTCTCGGTCGACGTTGCGGCCAAGGGCGGCGGCTCGGAAGCCAAGTCGAAGTTCAAGATGATGAACCCCAGCGACAACATCGTCGACTGGGTGCTGGAAATGCTGCCCCAGATGGGCGCGGGCTGGTGCCCGCCGGGCATGCTGGGCATTGGCATCGGCGGCACCGCCGAGCATTGCGTCAAGCTGGCCAAGCAGAGCCTGATGGAGCCGATCGACATGGGCCAGCTCAAGGCACGCGGCCCCCAGAACGATATCGAGGCGCTGCGCATCGAGATCTTCGACAAGGTCAACGCGATGGGCATTGGCGCGCAGGGGCTGGGCGGTCTTGCCACCATCCTCGACGTCAAGATCCTCGATTGGCCCTGCCACGCGGCGAACAAGCCCATCGCGATGATCCCCAACTGCGCGGCCACCCGTCACGCACACTTCACGCTCGACGGTTCGGGGCCCAAGTACCTGGAAAAGCCGAACCTCGCCGAGTGGCCCGACGTGGAGTGGAAGCCGAGCAAGGAAGCCATCCGGGTCGATCTCGACACGCTTACGGCCGAGGACGTGAAGAGCTGGAAGCAGGGCGATCGCCTGCTTCTCAACGGCAAGATGCTGACCGGGCGCGACGCCGCGCACAAGCGCATCCAGGACATGCTCGAGAAGGGCGAGGAGCTGCCCGTCGATTTCAAGGGCCGCGTGATCTACTACGTGGGGCCCGTCGATCCGGTGCGCGACGAGATCGTCGGCCCGGCCGGGCCCACCACGGCCACGCGCATGGACAAGTTCATGGACATGATGCTCGAACAGGGCCTGCTCGCCTGCGTCGGCAAGGCCGAGCGCGGCCCGGCGGCGACACAGTCCATCGCCAAGCACGAATCCTCGTATCTGATGGCCGTGGGCGGCGCCGCCTATCTCGTCAGCCGTGCGATCAAGGAAGCCAAGGTCGTCGGCTTCGAGGACCTGGGCATGGAAGCGATCTACGAGTTCACCGTCGAGGACATGCCGGTGACCGTCGCGGTCGATTCCGAGGGCAAGAACGTCCACCAGCTCGCGCCGCTGGTGTGGAAGGACAAGATCGCCAAGGAACACCTCCTGGCCGACTGAGCCGGGATCTCCTCGCGAAGATGAAGACGGGCGGGCGGCGTGGGCCGACCCGCCCGTTTTCGTGACCGGGAGGAGGGCGGCTCGACAAAAAGCCGTTGCGCTCCGACCGGCGAACTGGCCTGATCGTGTCCACCGGCGCTAAGGCGGGGAGGACATGGCCATAGTATCTGAAAATCCGCGTGTTCCTGCCCGCATGGTGCTGCTTTCGCTCGCCGCGTTGTGGGCCTGCTATTTCTTCGTCGCCACGCTGCGGGGCGCCTTCATGGGCTATGAGCTGGCCTGGCCGATCGTCTCGCGCCGGCTGACGATCTGCCTGCTCTCGATGATGGTCATGGCTTCGGTCTGGCCGCTGCTGCAGATGCTCGACCGCAAGTCCAACGCGATGCGGCTGCTGGTCGTGCTGGTGGGGGCGCTGCCGCTGGCGATGGCGCTCAGTCTCATCAACACGATGGTCTTCGCCGACATCACGCTGGCAATGAAGACCGCCGAGAAGCAGGGGCTGACCCGGATCGATCCGGGTCGCGTGCGGATCATGCAGGACGAGGCCGGCAACATCCTGGTCGACCTTCCCGATGCGGCCAAGGCCACGCAGGCCCCGCGACCACCGGCTGCGCCTGCGGCACCAACGCCGGCCCCGCTAGCCAGCGACGAACACGCAGAGGCGCAAGGTGCTCTCGACGATCCGGGCCCGCTGGTCGAGGGCGGCGCGGGGGAGGGCATCCTGGCCTCACCGCGCGATTCGGGCATCACCATCCGCGCCAGCGGGCACAAGGCGGGCAACCTGTTCGGGCAGTGGGCGGGGCTCGCCGACACCACGTTCGGCCGCTATTTCCTCGTGCTCGCCTGGGCCGCGCTCTATTTCGCGCTCGCCAAGGCCGAGGAAGCGCGCGCGGCCGAGCGGCGCGAAGGCGAGTATCGCCGCGCCGCCGAGGCGGCCGAGCTGCGCTCGTTGCGCTACCAGGTCAATCCGCACTTCCTGTTCAACACGCTCAATTCGCTGTCGGCGCTGGTCATGACCGGGCGGCAGGACGATGCCGAGACGATGATCCAGACGCTCTCGACTTTCTATCGCCGCACTCTCAACGGCGATCCGACCGGCGACTTGCGCCTCACCGACGAGATCGAGATGCAGAAGCTCTATCTCGCGATCGAGGCGGTGCGCTTCCCTAATCGTTTGCAGACGAAGTTCGCGATTGACGAGGACGTTGCACATGCGAAGGTGCCCGGGCTGATCCTTCAGCCGCTGGTGGAGAATTCGGTGAAGTACGCGGTCGCGGCGACGCAGCGGCCGGTGACGATCGCCATCACCGCGCGGCGCGAGGGGCGGCAGCGACTGGTCCTGACTGTTGGCGATGATGGTCCGGGCGCGGCGCTCAGCAAGGCCGAAGGGTGCGGCATCGGCCTTGCCAATGTCCGGGACCGGTTGCGCGCCCGCTACGGCGAGGGGGCCAGCCTGTCCTTCGGGGCGCAGGACGAAGGCGGTTTCGCGACCGTGCTCGACCTGCCGCTCGAGATCGAGGATTGCCATGCGATCCTCGATACGCGTGCCGCTGGAGATCGGATGTGACGGACGCCCAGGCAATGCAGAATACAGAGCGCAATTCCCCTATGGATACCCCCGGCGTCGCGCCCTTGCGCGCGCTGATCGTCGACGACGAGCCGCTCGCGGTCGAGCGCATGCAGGTGATCTGCGCGAGGATCGGATCGGTTTCGGTGGTCGGCACCGCCAGCGACGGCGAGGCCGCGCTGCGCCTCAGTGAGGCGCTGTCCCCCGACTTGTTGCTGCTCGACCTGACGATGCCCGAGACCGACGGGCTGACGGTGGCGCGCCGGCTTTCGAGCCGCGCCGATGCGCCGGCGGTGATCTTCGTCACCGCGCACGACGAATTCGCGGTCGAGGCCTTCGATCTCGACGCGGTAGACTACGTGCTCAAGCCCGTGAGCCCCGAGCGCCTCGAACGGGCGATCGCGCGCGTGATCGCGCGGCGCGGCGAGCGCAAGCAGCCACGCAGCGACTGGCTCGAGGAATTCTGGGTGCCGCACCGCTCCGAACTGGTGCGCGTGCCCGCCGAGGACGTGCGCCAGATCGACGCCGAGCGCGACTATGTGCGCCTCCACGTGGGCGAGCAGAGCTACCTCCTGCTCCAGACCATCACCAGTCTGCAGGAGCGGCTCGACCCCGACCGCTTCATCCGCATCCACCGCAGCCACATCCTGCGTCGCGACCACGTCAGCGGCCTCAGGCACGAAGGGCTGGGCGTGTGGTCGGTGGAGACGTCCGACGGCGAGACCTTGCGCATCGGGCGCACCTACCTGCCCGAGGTCAAGAAGATGGCCGGCCGCTGAAAGGCGGGCCCGCGACCTCGGGCGAAAGGCAGCGGGGCGCGCTGCGGGCCAGGGCATCCGCGCGGCACGGAAAAGGGCGGAGCACCCGCAAGGGCCCCCGCCGCAGTTTTTCCGGGTCGTTTCTTCTTATGGGACCTCGTGGGCGGGGGCATCAGCCCCCGAGGCGGATCGACGTGTTCTGGTCGCGGGTTGCGGCGGCGATCTGGCCGTCGAACTTGTCGGTGGCCTGGTGGTAGCACGCAAGCGACGAGGCGCTCGGCAGGTTCGAGCCGACGGCGGGCTGGTCCATCTTGCAGATCTTGCGCGCGGCCTTGACGAGGCGGCGTTCGAGGATCTTCTGGTCGTCGGGCGAGCTCAGGTCGAGATCGGTGTAGTAGACGGTGGCGGTGGGGATCGCCTCTTGGGCGGCGGCCGGGCTCGAAGTGGCGGCAAGGCCGGCGAGAGCGGCAGGTCCGACAAGGGCGGCGGCGAAAAATGCGGTCTTCTTGAACATCGGGTTTCCTCCTTCGGTGAGCAGGTCCGCGATGTGTCTCGGCCGGCTCGATGAGTCTGGTTTGCCCCCGATTGCGACGCGCTTCACGCCAGCTTCTATGGTGGGTCGTCCAAGCTCGACCAAGGGCGGCGCATGGCGACAAACGACATTTGTAGTCGACGAACGTCGTACGCGCCGAAGCGCGCAAATGCGCGGGTTCCCGGCTCGCTTCGACGAATCGCTAAGTTTGCCGGACGAAGGTATGGGCCGCCGCCTAGTGCCGGTCTCCAGGCGGGGGTGGCGCGCGCCGGCTGCTGGCGTTAGTCTGCGCTTCGTGACCTTAGCGCTGATCGTCGTCTTCGTTCTGGGAGTGGGGAATTTCGCCGCTCACAAGGCCGTGCTCGAAAGCGGCCATCGCATGCTCGCGCAAGTGCCCTGGCTGTTCAAGCCGCTGGGCGGGCCGATCAGCCTGGTCGTTGAATTCGTGATGCTGCTCGGCACGATGCTGATGGTGGCCGCGGGCTCACAAGGCTGGGCGCTGCTCTATCTCGGTTACTCGCTGGCCAACGCGGTGGCGGCCTGGATGATCGTCACCGAGCGCTTCTAGACGGGAACCGCCGCGCCTTCGCACGGTTCTTGGCTGCATGGAACAGCAATCGGGCATTGGGCAATCGGATGGAGAAGCTGCGCCGGGCTTGACCTCTCGGCAGGTCTGGCTGGTGTGCAACGCGGCGAGCGGCAGCAATGACGAGCAGTCGCAGCGCGACGTCTGCTCCGCACTCGAGGAGGCCGGCTTCACGATTGCGCGGACCATCCGCTTTCCCGACGAACCCGCTCCCGAGGCGGCCGATCTCGACGCGCAGGGGATCGACCTCGTCGTGACCTTCGGCGGTGACGGCACGACGCACGCGGTGGTCACCGGATTGTTCGGCTGGAGCGGCGCGGTCCTGGTGCTGCCCGGCGGCACGATGAACCTGCTTGCCAAGGCGCTGCACGGCGACGTGGATCCATCCACGATTGCGTCCCGGCTCGCCGGCGGGCAGGGGCGGCGCGAACGCCCCTCGGTGATCGGATCGCCGCACGGTTTCGGACTCACCGGCGTTCTCGCCGGGCCGGGCACCGTATGGAACGAGGTGCGCGAGGCGATGCGCGCGGCCAACATCGTGGAGATGGTGGCGACGACCCGGCAGGCGATCAGCTGGTCGGCCAATGGCCCCAAGGTCGTCTGCGCGCAGAGCGACTGCGGCCGCGAGGAAGGCTATGCAGCGATCACCATCAACCCGCGCGAGGAAGGTCTGCTGGTGCGTGGCTACTACGCCGAATCGCTGGCCGACTACGCGGGGCAGGGCATCGCGCTGCTCAACCGCAATTTCCGCGATGGCCCCCACGACGAACTGGGCGTGCACCAAACGGTGCGGCTGGTCTGTTCGGCGGGCGAGCCGATGGGCCTGCTCATCGACGGCGAGCCTTTCGACGGCAAGGCCGAGGAGATATTCGAGCTTGCACGCTGCGAGGTCGATCTTATTGCCACGCTGGAGACATAGTTCGCTGGCAGGGCTGCCGGGGGACGACACCCCAAACACGAGGCAGGTGATTTTTTGATGCAGGATCGTTCGCTCAAGCTTTTCCATCTGAGCGATATTCATTTCGGGCTCGAGGATCGCAGCGCGCTGGCCTGGGTCGAGCGCTGCATCGCGCGCGAGAAGCCCGACGCGGTGGCGATCACCGGCGACCTGACGATGCGCGCGCGAACCCGCGAATTCGACGCAGCCTGCCGCTGGATCCGCCAGCTCGACGTGCCGGTGACGGTCGAAGTGGGCAACCACGACATTCCCTACACCAATCTCTACCAGCGCTTCTTCGACCCCTATCGCCGCTTCAACGCGATCGAGGACCTGCTCGAGGTCGAGCTCGACTTGCCGCGCCTCGCGGTGATTCCGCTCAAGACCACCACCCGCGCGCAGTGGCAGCGTTTTCCCTGGTCGAACGGCTGGGTGACCAGGCGCGCGCTCGCCGAGACTCTCGCCGCGATCGACGCGCAGCCGGCGGGTACGCGCGTGCTCGTTGCCGCCCACCACCCGCTCACCGAGAGGCGCGAGCGCGACAACAAGCTGCTCACCATTAACGGCAACAAGGCGATGGAAGCGCTGGCCGGCCGCAAGGTGGCCGCGATCCTGACCGGGCACATCCACGATCCCTTCGATCTCGTGGCGCAGACCCCCGCGGGGCCCTTGCGCATGATTGGGGCGGGCACCTTGTCCAAGCGCATCCGCTCGACACCGCCCAGCTTCAACGAAATCGTGATCGAGGGCGAAGAAATCCGCGTCACCGCGCGCAACCTCGCGGACGTGGCGAGCCGCGACATGATGATTTGCGACGTGCCCGAGAACGCCTTGCCCCCGCGCGAGCCGGGCGAACCGGTGGCGCCGGTCGGCCACGTCCCCCCGGTCGATCCCCCGGTAAACTGATACCCCATTTTGCTTCGGACATGAAAAAAGCCGCGAAGCCCGTCGGGGCCTCGCGGCTTTTTTCGTGGGTATGGGGTCGGAATTACATGACGTTGCTGGCGGGGGCCTGCGGGGCGGGTTCGGCCTTGTCGTCGGTGTAATCGTGGTCGACCGAGCCGATGCCGTTGATCTCGCTGCGCAGGATCTGCGGCTTGCGCTTCAAGGTGACGTTGCCCACGCCGTTGATCTTGATGTCGGCGAGGCGGCGGGGGGCCAGTGTGACGTCGCCTGCACCATCGACGCGCACGGTGGCGTCGTCACCCTCGACCTTGCCGAGGTCGATGTCGCCCGCGCCGTGCGCGGTGACGAAGATCGTGCGCACCTTGCCGCGGGCCTCGAGATCGATGGCTCCGTTCGCGCTCAGCGAGAAGCGCTCCTGGTCGAGGCCGACCAGCGTGACGTCGCCGGGCGCGTCGAGATCGAGGCTGTCGATCTCGGGCGCGGTGATCTGGACTTTGAGGCTCCGGTGGCTGGCGAGCTTGCCGTCGACCGAGAGGCGGCCGTCCTTCCAGACCAGACGGTCGAGCACCTTGGCCGGGCCCCGGACCGTCATTCCGGGCGTGTCGCCGCGGGTGAAGCTGAGCTCGACGGGAATTTCCATCGCGATCTGCGCACCCGAGGCGAGGGCGAAGGCGCGCGTGGTGGTGGGGCCGAGTTCACCTTCGTCCTCGTCGAAGTCCCAGCTCCATCCCCCGTTCTGGGTGAATTCCTGGCGCAAGTCCTTGCCGCCGACGATCCAGGCCCCACCGAAGGCGACGATCGAGAGGATCGCGGCGCTGGCGAAGACAATGAGCAGTTTCCTGAACATCTTGGTATCTCCTAATTCGCGTTGTTCGCCCTTGGGGTCAGGCTTCGGTGTGGATGGCGGGCTCGAGCACGCGGAAGTGCAGGCGGCCGAACCAGATGATGGCGTTGATGATCCAGATCGAGAGCAGCGTCAGCACCGCGCCGGCGGCGATTGCCCCGGCCATGGTGCCGAGCCCCGCCAGCAGCGCGACCGCCCAGCCGCCCGGGAACCCGCTGAAGGGCCCTGCGACAAGCACGAAGCCGCCGGCGATGAAAACTGCCAGAGCGGCCACGAAAAGCGCGAGCAGCGTGCCGAGCACGGCCAGCACGATCGGCAGCAGGATCAGGATGTCGAGCGAGGCGAGGCCGACGAAGGCGACGATCGCGGCAAAGGCGGAGGAGGGCGAGCGCGCGCTCTTCCAGTTGCGCGAGCCGGCCTCGAAGCGCAGTTCGCGGGCGATGCGTGCCGGATCGCCAAGCGCGGCGGCGATGTCCGCCTCGCTGCGGCCCTCGGCCATGCCGGCGTCGAAATGCTCGGCGTAGTCGGCAAGGATGTCGTCGACGTCGTCGGCGGGAAGGCCCTTCAGGCCCATTTCGAGGCGGCGGATGAATTCAAGACGCGTCATGGCGGGATTCCCCTTCCTGCTCGGTCGCTGTCGCGGTGGTCTGGGTGGGTTGGGCGCCGAAGCCCTCGCCGTCGATCAACTGGTCGACAGCCTTGGTGAAGCCACGCCATTCGGCGATCTGGGCGGCAAGGCTGTCGCGGCCCGCGGGCGTGATGGCGTAATACTTGCGCGGCGGGCCGGAGGGCGATTCCTCGAGGTAGGTCGAGACCAGGCCATCCTTCTGCATGCGGCGCATGAGCGGGTAGATCGTGCCTTCGCCCATGTCGACCGCGTCAGCCATGCGGCTGGCGATCTCATAGGCGTAGCTGTTGCGGCGCGAAAGGAGGGCCAGCACGCACAGGCCGAGCACCCCTTTCTTCAGCTGCACTTCGATTTCGGACATCGAATCATCTCCTGTCGATGGAGACTGTGTAATGCAAGCTAGTGTATGATGCAAGGTACCTTGGAAAGATTGATACATTGCAATGAACCATACGCATCCAGTGCAAGGTACCTTGCTTGGGGTAATTGCCGGAAATGGCGCGCAGAATTGACGGGGCCTCGGGTCGAGACCCGCAGCGAACTCGGGGTAGACCCCTATATCGCAGACCCCTGTCCTCGCGGAACAATCGGGTCCGAGAGGGATGGTGGGCTTCACGCGCGACTCGTCATTGCGGGGCGTTCCGGCCCCCTCACGTCCAACAGGAGACCGCGTGATGCACGACGATACGCCGACCCCCGACATCGACAATGTTGAAACGGCCGCTTCCAAGCCGGACGGCCTCTCGCGCCGCAAGATGCTCTCGGCGACGGGAATGGCCGCCGCGCTGCCCGCGCTCGGCACTCTGGTGGGCACCTCCAAGGCGCTGGCGCAGGCGGCCTCGGGGCGCAAGCCCAACATCCTGGTGATCTGGGGCGACGACATCGGCTGGCAGAACGTTTCCGCCTATGGCCTGGGTACGATGGGCTACCACACGCCCAATATCGATCGGATCGGGCGCGAGGGCATCAAGTTCACCGATCACTATGCGCAGCCTTCGTGCACGGCGGGCCGCGCGGCCTTCATCACCGGCCAGTACCCGATCCGTTCAGGCATGACGACGGTGGGGCAACCGGGCGCCGCGCTGGGGCTGCAGGCGGCCTCGCCCTGCCTTGCCGAAGTGATGAAGGCGGCGGGCTACCGCACCGGCCATTTCGGCAAGAACCATCTGGGTGACCGCAACGAGCACTTGCCCACCGCGCACGGTTTCGACGAGTTCTTCGGCAATCTCTATCACCTCAACACGCAGGAAGAGGCCGAGCAGCGCGATTACCAGGCCTTCGGGAAGCAATTCTCGGGCGACCTGGAAAAGTACGAGTCGCAGTTCGGCACGCGCGGGGTGATCCATTCCTTCGCGACCGACCGGGACGATGCCACCAGCGACCCGCGCTTCGGCAAGGTCGGCAAGCAGACGATCCAGGACACCGGGCCACTGACCGCCAAGCGCATGGAAAATTTCGATTCGGCCGAGATGATCCCCACCGCGCTCGAATTCATGGGCAAGGCCAAGAGCGCCAACGCGCCGTTCTTCGTCTGGATGAACACCTCGCGCATGCACGTCTACACGCATCTTGATGCGGAATGGCGCTATGCGGCCGAGAAATACACCTCCGAGGCCGACATCCACGGTTCGGGCATGATGCAGCACGACCGCGACGTGGGCACCGTGCTCGACTGGCTGGCCCAGCAAGGGATCCTCGACGACACGCTGATCTGGTATTCGACCGACAACGGGCCCGAGCACGATTCCTGGCCGCACGGCGCGACCACGCCGTTCCGGGGCGAGAAGATGACGACTTACGAGGGCGGCGTGCGCGTGGTCTCGCTGCTGCGCTATCCGCGCATGATCCAGCAGGGCCAGATCCTCAACGGCATCCAGGCGCACCAGGACATGTTCACCAGCCTCGCCGCGGTCGCCGGGGTGCCCGACGTCAACAGCAAGGTGATGAGCGCCAAGAAGCAGTACATCGATGGCGTGAACAACCTGCCCTACTGGACCGGTCAGCAGGAAAATTCCAATCGCGACCACATCTTCCACTACTACGAGAGCAAGCTCACGGCGGTGCGCATGGGACCGTGGAAGATGCACTTCTCCACCAAGGAAAACTATTACGACAACCTCGTGCCGCGCACCGCGCCGCTCATGTTCAACATTCGCATGGACCCGTTCGAAAGCTACGATTCGGTCGATTCCTACGGGCACCTGCTCCAGAAGGTGTCCTGGCTGATGCAGCCGATGGGGGTGCTGATGAACCGGCATCTCAAGACGCTGGCCGACTATCCGCCGGTCCAGGGCGGCGCCTCGTTCGACATGTCGAACGTGGTCGAGGAATTCATGAAGCAGGGGCAGCAGTAAGCGCGCACGCGCTGCGCGGACTCATTTTCCCGGAGGGCAGGGGCCCCGGACCGGCTTCGTGCCGCTCCGGGGCTTTCCCATGCCCTGAAGAGGCGATTTCAAGTCCGTGGAGGCGTGGGACTGGAAACAAGCTCCAGGCGTTCCCTGAGGCTCCCAAGAGCAAAATGGGCGGTATGCCTGGCGCACGAAAAAAGGGCCCACGGTTTCCCGCGAGCCCCATTTTCGTAACCGGTAATCCGGTCCAGTTGAAACTTAGCGCTTCGAGAACTGGAACGAACGACGGGCCTTGGCGCGGCCGTACTTCTTGCGCTCGACCACGCGGCTGTCGCGGGTGAGGAAGCCGGCGGCCTTGACCGTGGCGCGCAGGGTCGGCTCGAACTTCGAGAGAGCCTGCGAGATGCCGTGCTTGACCGCGCCGGCCTGGCCCGAGAGACCGCCGCCCTTGACGGTGGCAATCACGTCGTACTGCTCTTCGCGCGCGGTGATCTGGAACGGCTGGGCAATGACCAGACGCAGCGTCGGACGGGCGAAGTAGACCGACTGGTCACGGCCGTTGACGGTGATCTTGCCGGTGCCGGGCTTGATCCACACGCGGGCCACGGCGTCCTTGCGGCGGCCGGTGGCGTAGGCGCGACCGTGGGCGTCGAGCTCCTGCTCGCGCAGGGGGGCGTTCGAGACGACGGGGGTGAAGACCTGCTCTTCAGTGGTCTCTTCGGTCGCGACTTCGGCGCCGAGGTCCTTGAGGTCGGACAGGCTCTGGACGGTATCGGTATCGGACATTACGCGCCCACCTTGTTCTTGCGGTTCATGGAAGCGACGTCGAGTGCTTCGGGCTGGGTGCCACCGTGCGGGTGCTCGGTGCCGGCGTAGACGTGCAGGGCGCGCATCTGGTCGCGGCCGAGCGGGCCACGGGGAATCATGCGTTCAACCGCCTTTTCAAGCACGCGCTCGGGGAAGCGACCGGCGAGGACCTTGTCCGCGGTGACTTCCTTGAGGCCGCCAGCATAGCCGGTGTGCTTGTAGTAGGTCTGCTGCTTGAGCTTGTTGCCGGTGAAGCGGACCTTCTCGGCGTTGATCACGACGACGTGGTCGCCGCAATCGACGTGCGGGGTGAAGCTCGGCTTGTGCTTGCCGCGCAGGAGGTCGGCGATGATGACGGCGAGGCGGCCAACCACCAGACCTTCGGCATCGATCAGATGCCACTTCTTTTCCACCTCGGCCGGCTTGATCGACCGGGTGACCTTCGTGAGCGCCTTCATGGCTGGTCTATCCCTTGTGTTTCGTGCGCGCGCCCAGTGCCGGATTCACGAATGCGAATCTGCGCTGTGCGCGGGAAGTGGCGCCAATTCGTCGAAATGGGCCGCCAAGTCAAGCGGAGCGCGGCTTTGCGAAGAGGTAAAATGATACCTCTAGGAGTTTTCCGGTAGCTCGCCGAGCCAGGCGAGGGTGGGCGCGGCGCCGTTCTCGCAGATCCAGCCCAGCACCGCGGGCGTTTCGTAGGGATGGAGGCGGGAGAGGCGCGAAACCGCGGTTTCGAGGAGGTCCGCGCGGGTCTTGAGCAGCAGGCCGACCTCGCGCGCGGTGTCGATCGCGCCCTGCCATTCGAACACGCTGGTCACGCCGGGAAGCACGTTGCCGCACCGCGCGAGCTTTTCAGTCACGAGCGTGCGGGCGGCTTCGAGCGCGCTCGCCTCGTCGGGAAAGGGGCTCCAGACGAGCGCGCCGCGTGGGTCCGGGGCGGTCATCTCACGCCGGGGCTCAGGCCGCGCTCAGGCGATTGACCGGGTCGCGCCGGCCGAGCGCGTGCGCCCCCCAGACGGTGGCCATGACGAGGAGCGCGGCGCAGACCTGGTGCGCCACCGCGATCCACAGGCTCACTCCGGACCAGATGGTCGAGATGCCGAGCAGGATCTGCAGCCCGAAGGCCATGTGGATCGCGACCGAGGCCGGGCGCTGGCGCACCGCGCGCAGGCGTCGGCCCATCATGATGAGCAGCACCACGACGATCCAGGCCCACCAGCGGTGGAGGAAGTGGACGAGATAGGGATCGCTGAACAGGCCGTTCGCGCCTAGGTCGATGCCGGCGGGGACGAACGCGCCCTGCATCAGCGGCCAGGCGTCGAGGTGGAACCAGCCCGCACCGGCGACGTAGCCCGCGCGCAGCCCCGCCACCAGCGCGCCAAGGAAGAGCTGGAAGGCCAGTGCGGCGAGGACGAGGACGGTGAAGCGGTTGAGCGAGGCGCGCGCCTTGCCCTGCTGGAGGATCGCGAGGTCGAGCGCGGTCCACACAAGCCCGCCAAGCGTGAACAGTGCGGTCAGGAGGTGCGCGGCGAGGCGGAAGTGGCTGACCCGGTCGAGCGCCTCGGGGGAGAGCCCGGAGGACACCATCCACCAGCCCACCGCGCCCTGCAGGCCGCCGAGCGCGAGCAGCGCGATCAGGCGCGGCTTGTAGCCGAGCGGGATCGTGCGGCGCATCCAGAACCAGATCAGGGGCAGCACGAAGACCAGTCCGATGATCCGTGCAAGCAGGCGGTGCGCCCATTCCCAGAAGTAGATGAACTTGTAGTCCGACAGCGTCATGCCCGCCGGGCCGTTCACGTCGAGATATTGCGGAATCTGGCGGTAGCGGGCGAATTCGGCCTGCCATTGCGCCTCGCCGAGTGGCGGGATCACGCCGGTGACGGGCTTCCACTGGGTGATCGAGAGGCCGGACTCGGTAAGCCGGGTGATCCCGCCCACCGCCACGATGAGGACGATGAGCACGGCGACGGCAAGCAGCCAGCGGATCATGGCGGCGATATCGTCGGAGGTTCCGATCAGGGGGCGACCATCAGTATTCTTCATGAGGACACTCCCTGAGCCCTCGGGCCGGTTTGCGCAAGGGGTTGGACCATGCGGTAGCCTCGTGCGACGGAACGAGTCCCCCGGCGCCGAGATCACTTGATTAATGTTACAACGTTACATATTGGCCGGGGCATGCGCAGGACTACATCCCCGATTCGCGGACGGCTCGACCGGGCCGGCATCCTGTTGAGCGGATTGTGCGCGGTGCATTGCGTGGCGGGGATCCTGCTCGTGGGCGTGCTCGGTCTGGGTGGCCAGTTCCTGCTCGCGCCCGCAATCCACGAGATCGGCCTTGCGCTTGCGGTGCTGTTCGGCGCCTTTTCGCTCGGTTTCGGCGTTTTGCGCCACGGCCGTCTCGCCCCGCTGGCGCTGGGCGGCGTGGGCCTCGCGCTGATGGCGATGGCGCTCTTCGTCGGCCATGGACTGCACGAGGCGCTGCTCACGATCTGCGGAGTGGTGCTGGTCGCCACTGCACATCTCACCAACCTGCGCGGCCACGCAGCGCACTGAAGCTGCGCCTTGCGCTCGGCGCAATGCGCGCTATCTGCGGTCACATGACCCGGAACGACACGCCCAGCCCGCTTCTTTCGCTGACCGTCAACGGCGAGCCGCACCGCATCGAGGCGGGGGCGACGATTGCCGACCTTGTCGCGAAAATCGGACTCGATCCCGCCAAGGTCGCGGTCGAACACAATGCCGAGATCGCCCCGCGCTCGACGCTCGCCGACATCGTGCTGCGCGATGGCGACAGCCTCGAGATCGTCCACTTCGTCGGCGGCGGCTGAGCGTCCCGGGTCCCTCGTTCGGACCCGCCCCCCTCCCCCCCATTGCCGACTTTCCCTCGATTCTCGCCCCCCTTGAAAGGATGCGAACCGTGACCGACACTGCCTCCGCTCCCGCCCCGACCACCCCTGCCGACGCCGCCGACACCTGGACGGTCGCCGGGCGCACGTTCACCTCGCGCCTCATCGTGGGCACGGGCAAGTACAAGGATTTCGAGCAGAACGCGGCGGCGGTCGAAGCTTCGGGGGCCGAGATCGTCACCGTCGCGGTGCGCCGGGTCAACGTTTCGGACCCCAAGGCGCCGATGCTGACCGACTACATCGACCCGAAAAAGATCACCTATCTGCCCAACACCGCGGGCTGCTTCACCGCCGAGGACGCGATCCGTACGCTGCGCCTGGCGCGCGAGGCGGGCGGCTGGGATCTCGTCAAGCTGGAAGTGCTGGGCGAGGCGCGCACGCTCTACCCCGACATGCGCGAGACGCTGAAAGCCACCGAGATCCTCGCCAAGGAAGGCTTCCTGCCGATGGTCTACTGTGTCGACGACCCGATCGCGGCCAAGCAGCTCGAAGAGGCGGGCGCGGTCGCGGTCATGCCGCTGGGCGCGCCGATCGGTTCGGGGCTGGGCATCCAGAACCAGGTTACGGTGCGGCTCATCGTCGAGGGGGCCAAGGTGCCGGTGCTGGTCGACGCGGGCGTGGGCACCGCGTCCGAAGCGGCGGTGGCGATGGAGCTGGGTTGCGACGGCGTGCTGATGAACACCGCGATCGCCGAAGCGAAAAATCCGGTCCGCATGGCGCTCGCGATGCGCCTCGCGGTAGAGGCCGGACGGCACGCATATCTTTCCGGCCGCATGGCGAAACGTCGTTACGCCGACCCTTCGAGCCCGCTTTCCGGCATGATTTGATGGTTAACAAATTCGTTTCCTAATCCTTTCGGCCAGTGAGGTGTTCAAACGATTGCATACTTAACGCACGGGTAACCGGAACGTGGTTTACTGTGTCCAGCAGAGGAAAGGCCAAAGCTTAGAAAACAGAAACGGACACGGTCATGGAATACGCAGGCACGGCAAGTCTCACGATCAGCGAACTTCGCGAATTCGCAAGCTTTACGCCCTCGGAGCAGCGCTACATCCGGCGCAGCCTCGATGTCGGTCTCGGCCGGCAGGATGCGTTCAAGCTGTGGGGGCGCAATGCGGAAGAGAAGTCCTCGATCCGCTGCCAGTACGAGATGTACCGCGACCTGCCGGTGCTGCGCGCGCAGCAGCCCGATGAATACGGGGTGGTCGATCTCGACGTGTTCATGGGCAAGCTCATCCGGCTCGCCATGTTCGACCTCGCGCAGGGCAGCCTGACCAGCTTCTCGGCCTTCCGCTTTCTTTACGAGCGTCTCTTGGGCGCCGGGGCGCGGCCCTGGTTGCCGGGCGCCTTCTGCGGTGCGGCGGCGCTCCCGCAGATCCGCCCCGACCGGCGCAAGACGCTGCTCCACTCGATCAGCGAGGCGGCCGCCACCGCGCCCGGCTGGTCGACCCGCGAACCCGGTTTCTACCCCGAATGGATCGAGCTGGAAGCCGCCTGACGCGCTTGCGACCGATCGAGAGGGTCACTTCGGGTCGCACCGTTCCCTCGCTCGCCAAAAGGCACCAAGGGCCGATCACCTCCGGGCGATCGGCCTTCTTGCGACAGGGCCTTGCGTGAGGCCCTGAGCTGCGGGCGGTGATTGTCGCCATTCGGATAGATCCAAGTCCGGTGCGCATCGCCGTGCGATTGTGGCATCCTTGCAATCATGGAAGACCGGCTGCGCGGACGCGCCGGAACATGAGGTGCAGGACGTGACGATGAAACCGCAGACGGCAGGCCGGCGGGCGATGCCCGGGCTCGACGACAGCGAGGACCAGACTTTCGGCATGATTGCCGCGTTGGCCAGCGAACTGGCCATGGCGCGCGAGCGTATCGACACGCTCGAACGCCTGCTGGCGGCGCAGGGCACGCTCGACGCCGACGCGGTCGAGGCCTATGTTCCCGACGAGGAGGCCGCCAAGGCGCGCGGCGCGTTGCGCCAGCGGATGATCGGCAAGGTCTTCCGGCCGATCCGCGAGGCGGCGATCCGCCGCGCCGCCCAATCGACCCCGACCAAGGGAGCCTGAAACCGATGTCGCATCCCATGCTGGCCAGTGCCAACCACGACGAGACCGCCGAACAGCTCTTCGTGCGCGATCTGCAGACCTGGCTCTACACCGAAGTCGAACCCCACGAGCGCCAGATCGCCGAGCAGCTCGATCCCGGCCTTTCGCACAATTCGCGCGCCGAGGCGGTGTTCGAGGCGCTCCACGCGGAGCCCGCGTTCCTGGGCTGGTCGAACTTGCGCCGCACGACCCAGGAACTGCTGTGGGATTCGGTGTGGAACTGTGTCGATCGCCAGGCCGGAGCGCTCGACGCCAAGGCCGCCGAGGCGGGTGAACTGGGCTCGCTGAGCCTTGATCCCGACTTCACGGTGCCCGCCTATCTCGCCGATTCGCACGTCCACCTCATGCCCGGCGGCTACGGTTCGGACACCGAGGGCGTGCGTCAGGGCGCGCTGATGGATCGCGGCGGCGCGGTCTACATGCTCGGGCGCAACGGCGGCTTCCTCAACGACGGTCGCGGCAAGGCGGTCGCGGCGCATCTTGCCACCTGCTATCCCGATTTCGCGCCCGAAAAGCTTGTCGAACTGGGCTGCGGAGTGGGTTCGAGCGTGATCCCGGTGGCCAATCTCTATCCCGGGGCCCAATCCTATGCTGTCGACGTCGGCGCCTCGGTGCTGCGCTATGCCCACGCCCGCGCGGCGCACCTGGGCGCGGACATTCATTTCGTGCAGGACGATGCCGAGCGCACCCGCTTCGAGGACGGGAGCTTCGATCTCGTGTTCACCGCTGCGGTCATGCACGAGACTTCGCCCGAGGCGATTCGCCGCATCATCGCCGAAAGCCACCGCCTGCTGCGCAAGGGCGGCGTCGCGGTCCATCTCGAAGTGCCGGTCAAGTACGAGACGCTCGACTTGTGGAGCCAGGTAATCGCGGGGGTCGAGCGCGACTACAACAACGAACCTGCCTGGCAGGAGGCCACTTCGGCGGACTATGCCGCCTTGCTGCGCGAGGCCGGGTTCGAGGATTGCAGGATCGGCTTCCAGGACGCGGTCTTCGGGCCCGATCTTTCGGCGAGCACTTTCGGGACCGAATCGAAGGGGGTCTTCCTGTCCTGGTTCGTCGCCTCGGGCCGCAAGTAGGGCCGCCTTGGGCCATTCGCGAAAAGGGGCGCCTTCCCGATGGGAGGTCGCCCCTTTTTCGTGTCCGGCTTTTTCGCGTCAGTTCCGGTAGAGCCGGTCGAGTCGCTCGCCGTAGCGCTCCTTGAGCTTGTGGCGGCGGATCTTGAGGCTAGGGGTCATTTCCTCGTTCTCGATCGCGAAGGGCTCGTCGGCGAAGGCAAACTGGCGCACTTTCTCGATGACCGAGAGCTCGCGGTTCACCCGGTCGATCGCCTCGCGCAGCGCGGCGCGAAAAGGTGCGGTCGGCTCGAGCGCGGCGAGATCGCCCGCGAGGCCCCGTTCGGCCGCCCATTCGCGCGCCCAGTCCGCATCGGGCACGATCAGGCCCACGACATAGGGTCGCCGGTCGCCCGCGACCATGGCCTGCGCAATCTCGGGTTGAAGCGTGAGCATCGATTCGATCCGCTGGGGCGAGACGTTGTCGCCCTTGTCGTTGACGATCATGTCCTTCTTGCGGTCGGTGATGCAGATGCGGCCCTTGTCGTCGATGTGGCCGATGTCGCCGGTGAGCAGCCACCCGTCCTGGAGCGCGGCGCGGCTGGCGGCCTCGTTCTGCCAGTAACCGTGCATGACCAGTTCGCCGCGCACGCAAATCTCGCCGTCCTCGGCGATCCTGACCTCCGCGTGGCGCAAGGGCGGGCCGACGGTGTCCATCTTGATGCCCGCGCGCGGGCGGTTGACCGAGATCACCGGGCCGCTTTCGGTTTGGCCGTAGCCTTGCAGGAGGGTGAGGCCCATGGCGTCGAAGAACTGGCCGATCTCGGGGTTGAGCGGCGCGCCGCCCGAGACCAGCGCCTTCATGTGCCCGCCGAACTTCGCGCGAATCTTGGGGCGCAAGGTGCGTTCGAGCAGGAAGTCGAGCGGCCCGTCGGTGAGCCGCGTGCGGCCTTGCGCCTTGCGCGCGGCGAGCGCGATCGCCTGCTCCATCAGCCACTTGGCCGCGCCGCCCTGCTTCTCGATCTGCTTCATGATCTTGGTGCGCAGGACTTCGAAGAGACGCGGCACCACGACCATGATGGTCGGGCCCACTTCCTCGATGTTGGCGGCGAGCTTCTCGAGCCCCTCGGCGTAGTAGATCTGGCCGCCGAGCGTCACGGGGAAGATCTGCCCCGCGGTGTGCTCGTAGGCGTGGCTGAGCGGGAGGAAGGAGAGGAACTTCTCGGGCACGTCGAGGTGGAAGTCCTCGAGGATGACCGCGGTCGTGCCGGCGACGTTGGTCAGCAGCATGCCGTGATGCTGGCGCACCCCGCGCGGCGCGCCGCCGGTGCCGCTGGTGTAGATGATGCAGGCGAGCGTATCGCGCTGGATGTGGATGAGGCGCGCTTCGACTTCTGCGCGCGCGGCCTGGGCATCGCCCGTCAGCATGTCGGCGAAGAGCGCGGTGTCGAAATTGCCGCCCTGCAGGCTGGGCAGTTCGTCCATGCCGATCACGTGGCTGCACAAGTCGGTCTGCACGATCGCGGGAAGCAGCGCCTTGGCCAGCTTCGCACTCGACACGATTGCCGCGCAGGCGCCTGAATTTTCAAGGATATGGGTGTGATCGCGGGTGGTGTTGGTGGTGTAGGTCGGCACCGTCACGCAGCCGGCCGCCATGATCGCAAGGTCCGAAATGCACCATTCGGGCCGGTTTTCCGAGACGATCAGCACGCGGTCGCCGTCGGCAAGCCCCATGCGCCGCAGCGCGCTGGCCATCAGGCAGACACGGCGGGCGACTTCGGCCCAGCTGATCGCGCGCCATTCGCCATCGTGCTTGGACCAGAGCATGGGAGTCTCGCCCAGCGCGTCGGCGCGCTTGAGGAACAGCGACACGACGTTCGCGCTCCTGTCGAATTCGGCAAGATCCATGACCTGGGACATTCCTCTCGTGCGCCTCGCGTTTCACCCGGTGTGTGGTCCGGCCGCTCCCGTCCAGAGTCGCGGCCCCGGTCGGACGCGCCGGCCAGGGGCAGGCTCGTTTGCCGAACGTTTAGGCGCGGCAAACGGTTGCGGCAAGATCGCCGCGCCTCCTGTCAGAATTGTCCCGATTAGGCCAGTGGATTGATTTTGACATTTGCATCCCCCCGAAGGGGTGGGCACATGTCAGAAGCGAACCACCAGACTACTCGTGCGCGCCGTTGAGGCTGTTCTTGCGCCGCTTGATCACGGTGACGTTGCCCAGCGTGTCCATTCCCACGCCCTCGCTGCGCGGATCGGCGGCCCCGATCCAGCGCCCGCCCACCTTCTCCACGGCGTTGGCCTTGAGACCGAGCGGCACGACCTTGACGCTCTCGCCCAGCTTCTCGAGCGCGGGGACCATGGCGGCGAGTTCGGTGCCCTCCTCGAGGCTCGCGACCTTCGAGCCGGGCGCGTAGATCAGCCCGAGCGCGATGGCGTCCTGTGCCGAGAGGTCCCAGTCGATCACGCCGACGATGGCCTTGGCGATCTGGCAGATGATCGTCGCGCCGCCCGCCGCGCCGACCGCGAGGCGGACCGTGCCATCGGGGTTGTAGACGATGGTGGGGGCCATCGAGCTGCGCGGGCGCTTGCCGCCGGCCACGCGGTTGGCGACGAGATAGCCGTCCTGGCTCGGCACCGGGTCGAAATCGGGCAGTTCGTTGTTGAGCATGAAGCCGTGCGTGGAGATGCCCGAGCCGAAGTAGCCGTTGATCGTGGTGGTGACCTGGCTGACGTTGCCCTGTTTGTCGACGACGGCAAGGTCGCTCGTGCCCGGATCGTCGCGGAAGGGGACGCGCTGGCGTTCGGGGGCGCCATCGGGCGTGCCCGGCTCGATCACGGCGATCGTGCGGTCGGGCTGGATCAGCGCCGAGCGCCGCGCGAGGTAGGCGGGGTCGAGCAGGCCCTTGACCGGCACGCCGACGAAATCGGGATCGCCCATGTAGAGGTTGCGATCGGCATAGGCGAGGCGCTCGGATTCGGCGAGGAGGTGCCAGGCGACCGGGCTGTCCTTGCCCAGCGCCTTCATGTCGAAGCGTTCGAGTTGCTTGAGGATCATCAGCACGGTGAGGCCGCCCGAGGAGGGCGGGCCCATCGAGCAGACCTTGTAGCCGCGGTAGCTGTCGCAGACGGCGGCACGCTCCTTGGCCTGGTAGGCGGCGAGGTCGGCCGTGGTGATCGGCGAGGAGAGCGGCTTGGCCGTATTCAGCGCCTCGACGATGTCCTTGGCGATGTCGCCCTTGTAGAAGGGCTCGGGGCCCTGGCTGGCGAGGCGTTCGAAGGTCTCGGCAAGCGCGGGAGTCTTGAGCGTCGTTCCCACCGCCACCGGCTGGCCGCCCGGGAAATAAGTGTCCTTTGCCCATCCGGTGACGTGCTGGCTGTAGAGCTTGAGCCCGTTATGCAGCCGATCGGTGACAACGAAGCCGTCGCGTGCCAGCGCGATCGCGGGCTGGAACAGCGCCGCCCAGGGCAGCTTGCCCCAGCGTCTGTGCGCCTGTGCCATCGCGGCGAGCGCGCCCGGAACGCCCGAACTAAGCGCGCCGGTGTAGATCTGCGCCGGGGGCAGGGGCTTGCCGTCCTGACCCACGAACCAGTTGCCGTCGGCGGCGGCGGGCGCCGTCTCGCGTCCGTCAATCGTTGCGATCGAATGGTCGTCGGCGCCGTGACGCAGCCAGAACAGGCCGCCGCCGATCCCCGAATTCTGCGGCTCGACGACGTTGAGCGCGAGCATCGTGGCGATCGCGGCGTCGGTCGAGCTGCCGCCCTGGTTGAGGATTGCGATACCTGCCGCGGCCGCGCGGGGGTCGGCTGCGCTGACGAGCCCGGTGCCGGTGGCGTCGCGGGCCTGGGCGGAGGACGCCATGCCGCCGCCGGGCGGGGGCATCGTCGCGACCGGCGCGGCGCAGGCGGCGAGGGCGGTGGTGGCGGTAAGGGCGAGCGAGGCGCGAAGGCCGATCAGGGAACTGCGGAACATCGCGCCCGAGGCTATTCGCTTCCGACCGCCTCGGCAATGGTGGTGAACCCGTCGCGCTTCATGAGCCTTTCCAGTCCCTTGCAGATCGAACGGGCAATGTAGGGGCCTTCATAGACCATTGCGCTGTAGACCTGGACGAGGCTGGCGCCGGCGCGGATGCGCGCCCAAGCGTCCTCGGCGGTGGCAATGCCGCCCACGCCCACCAGCGGCAGTGCGCCGCCGGTCGCCTTGCGGAAGTCGCGCAGGCGCTGCTGCGCGAGGTCCTTCAGCGGCGCGCCCGAAAGCCCGCCGGTCTCGCCCGCATGCGCCGATTTCAGCGGCGGACGCGAGATCGTGGTGTTCGAGACGATCAGTGCGCCCAGTTTGCGTTCGATGGCGATGCGCGCGATCGCGTCGATGTCGGCGGGTTCGAGATCGGGGGCGACCTTGAGGAAGACCGGAGGGCCGCCCTCGGGACAAGCCTGGGCCTTGGCTTCGTTGACCGCGTCGAGCAGGCCGGTCAGCGCCGATTCGTCCTGCAGCGCGCGCAGGCCCGGGGTGTTCGGGCTGGAGATGTTGACCGCGAGGTAGGTCGCGAGCGGGGCCATCATGCGCGCCATCGCCGCGTAGTCGGCCACGCGGTCGTCCGAATCCTTGTTCGCGCCGATGTTGATGCCGAGCACGCCCGGGCGTCCCAGGCGCGCCGCGAAGCGCCCGCGCGCCGCTTCGCCGCCGCCGTTGTTGAAGCCCATGCGGTTGATCACCGCGCGGTCCTCGACGAGCCGGAACAGGCGCGGCTTCGGATTGCCGGCCTGGGGAAGCGGGGTGATCGATCCTGCCTCGGCAAAGCCGAAGCCCACCTTGAGCAGCGCGTCGGGAACTTCGCCGTCCTTGTCGAAGCCGGCGGCCATGCCCACGGGATTGGGAAAGGCGATTCCCGCGACCTCGGTGGCGAGCGTGGGATTTGCGCGGGCCGGGGTCAGCGCGGCGAGCAGGGGAAGGCTGCGAAGGGCCATTCCATGCGCCGATTCGGGGTCGAGTCGGAACAAGGCCTTGGTTAGGAGTGCGTACATAACGTTAGCGCTCATAGCTGCGTTGCAGGAAGGCCACAAATCTTTCGTCTAACAACAATTGTCAGCAAAAAAGCGTCTTTGACGCAACTGCGAACGCATCAGCGTGTCGCAAATCTACAATTCCTGAACGGATCGTCAGCTTACACAACCCCTGCGACCCGAAGGGCTCGTAGCGGGATGCGCTCGAGTTCTTTATACCTTAGGGCGGCTTGGCGCGGCTAGCGCCTAGCCGCCCTTTTTTCGCGCCATTCCCACCTTTTTAGAACGCTGCGCGCCGTTTTGGGTCATGCCACGTGCAGGTTTTGCATTCCTGCCCCCCCGGACGGCGCGCCGGGCCCGCCTTGAAACGCGCGCCCGCATGCGCTAGTTAAATCGGAAAGATTTGATCCAGTTTGACCACAGGGTTTCGAGAAGCTTCCGCTTATGCGCCTTTCCAGCATGGCCGACTACGCCGTCGTCATCATGTCCGCCGCCGCGCGGCATTGCGGCGGCGTGCGCGTGAATGCGGGGCAACTGGCCGAGGAGACCGGACTTCCGGCACCCACGGTGCAGAAGCTGGTGAGCAAACTGACCGCGGCGGGGCTGATGCGCTCGTCGCGTGGCGCTGGCGGGGGGCTCAAGCTGGCCCGTCCGCCGGCTGCGATCACGATCGCCGACATCGTCGAGGCAGTGGAAGGGCCGATCGCGCTCACCGCCTGCATCGAAGAGGGCAAGCATGACTGCACGCTGGAGGGGCAATGCACGGTGCGCCCCCACTGGCCGCAGGTGAATGCGGCCCTGCGCGGGGCATTGGCACAGGTGCCCCTCACCCAGTTCGTCGAGGAAGCATAAATGACACAAGGATCCGCCCCTCTTACTCCGGAGGCCCCGGAGCGCGATCAGGCCGCGCGCGAGGCAGCTGCGCGCGTCGCCGAATACGAGCACGGCTGGTCGTCGGACATCGAGCAGGAATACGGCCCCAAGGGCCTGTCCGAGGATACCGTGCGCTTCATTTCGGCCAAGAAGGACGAGCCGGAGTGGATGCTCGAATGGCGTCTCAAGGCCTATCGCCGCTGGCTCGAGATGACCCCGCCCGACTGGGCCAAGCTCGACGTGCCGCCGATCGACTACCAGGAAGCCTATTATTGGGCCGCGCCCAAGAAGAAGGAGGCGCTCGCGAGTCTTGACGAGGTCGATCCGGAAATCCTGCGCGTCTACGAGAAGCTGGGCATTCCGCTCGAAGAGCAGAAGGTGCTCGCCGGCGTCGAGGGCGCGCGCAAGGTCGCGGTCGATGCGGTCTTCGATTCGGTTTCGGTCGCCACCACCTTCCGCAAGGAGCTGGAGAGCGCGGGCGTGATCTTTCGCTCGATCTCCGAGGCGATCCGCGAATACCCCGAGCTGGTCAAGAAGTGGCTGGGCAAGGTCGTTCCGGTCCAGGACAACTACTTTGCCGCGCTCAACTGCGCGGTCTTTTCCGACGGCACGTTCGTCTACGTGCCCGAGGGCGTGCGCTGCCCGATGGAGCTCTCGACCTATTTTCGCATCAACGCCGAGAACACCGGCCAGTTCGAGCGCACGCTGATCGTGGCCGACAAGGGCGCCTATGTCTCGTACCTCGAGGGCTGCACCGCGCCGCAGCGCGACGAAAACCAGCTCCATGCCGCCGTGGTCGAACTGGTTGCGCTGGAAGACGCCGAAATCAAGTATTCGACCGTCCAGAACTGGTACCCCGGCAACGCCGAGGGCAAGGGCGGCATCTACAACTTCGTGACCAAGCGCGCGCTGTGCCAGGGGGACCGCTCGAAGGTCTCCTGGACCCAGGTCGAGACCGGCTCGGCGATCACCTGGAAATACCCGTCCTGCGTCCTCAACGGCAAGGATTCGGTCGGCGAGTTCTACTCGGTCGCGGTCACCAACAACTATCAGCAGGCCGACACCGGCACCAAGATGATCCACAACGGCGCGGGATCGCGCTCGACGATCATCTCCAAGGGCATCTCGGCGGGCAAGTCGAACAACACCTACCGCGGCCTCGTGCGCGTGGGTGCGAATGCCGAGAACGTGCGCAACTTCACCCAGTGCGATTCGCTGCTGCTGGGCAAGGAGTGCGGCGCGCACACCGTCCCCTACATCGAGGTGCGCAACCCCAGCGCCCAGATCGAGCACGAGGCGACCACCTCGAAGATCAGCGACGACCAGCTGTTCTACGCGCAGCAGCGCGGGCTCGACACCGAGGCGGCGGTCGGCCTCATCGTCAACGGCTTTGCCAAGGAAGTGCTCCAGCAATTGCCCATGGAATTCGCGGTCGAGGCGCAGAAGCTGCTCGGCATTTCGCTGGAAGGGAGTGTCGGTTGATGACCGCAGAACGCAAGACTTTGGGTGTGAGCCGCGCCGATACCGGCATCCGGGGCGATGCCCGCCAGGGCTTCGTGCTGACCGGCGCGCGCTATGAGAAGCTCAAGGAGCGCGCCCGCGAGCAGCGCCACCATCCCAGCGAGGCGCAGGCGCTCCTGTGGGAGGAACTGCGCGGCTCGAAGCTGGGCGGGGTCAAGTTCATCCGCCAGGCCATCGTCGGCTCGGCGATCGTCGACTTTGCCTGCCCGGCGCGCTGGATCGCAGTGCAGATCACGCCCGAAGGCGCCAACGCCGAAGTGGCGACGCTTCAGGACGGCAAGCTGATCCAGGTCGGCGTGCGCCTCCTGCGCTTCGCCGAGGCCGACGTGCTGGGCGACACCGCCGGTGTGGTCCAGGCGATCACCGCCGAGGTCAACAAGCCCTTCGACAAGCGCGCGGCGCGGCGCGGGGTCCCGATGCCCCGGTTCGACGACACCGGCGCTGAAGGCTGAGGCCGTGGCCGGGCACGGCTTCGAAGGGATGACGGTCAACGAACGTCTCGTCGAAGCTGGACTGCTCGAAGAATACGAACTGGCGCACTCCTGCGGGGAGCGCGCGAAAATCAATGCCGTTCTGGCCAAGATTGGCCTTCGCCGGGACGAAAACGACATGAATTGGACGATTGAACCGATGCTCACGATCGAAGACCTGCGCGCCAACGTGGCCGACAAGCCGATCCTCAAGGGCCTCAGCCTCGAGATCAAGGCGGGCGAGATTCACGCCATCATGGGCCCCAACGGCGCGGGCAAGTCGACGCTGGGCTACACGCTCGGCGGCCGCCCCGGCTACGAGGTGACCGGCGGCTCGGCGACGCTGTGCGGCGAGGACCTGCTGGACATGGAACCGCACGAGCGCGCGGCGGCGGGCCTGTTCCTGGGCTTCCAGTACCCGGTGGAGATTCCGGGCGTCTCCTTCGTCCAGTTCCTGCGCGAGGCGGCCAACGCCCAGCGCAAGAGCCGCGGCGAGGAACCGCTGTCGGGCGGCGAGTTCCTCAAGCTTGCCAAGGAGAAGGCCGGTCTTCTCAAGATGGACATGGACATGCTCAAGCGCCCGGTGAACGTGGGCTTCTCGGGCGGCGAGAAGAAGCGCGCCGAGATGGTGCAGATGGGCGTGCTCGATCCCAAGCTGGCGATCCTCGACGAGACCGACTCGGGCCTCGACATCGACGCGCTGCGCATCTGCGGCGAGGGCATCAACGCGATCATGCGCCGCGAGGACAAGGCGGTGCTGCTGATCACCCACTACCAGCGCCTGCTCGACTATGTGAAGCCGGACTATGTCCACATCCTGTCGGCGGGCCGCATCGTCAAGTCGGGCGGTCCCGACCTTGCGCTGCGCCTCGAGGAAGAGGGCTACGAGGCCGTCGTCGCCGAGACCGCCGCATGAGCGAGGTCCTGTCTCTTCCCACCCGCCGGGACGAGGATTTCCGGTACTCCGACCTCAAGGCGCTCGAGGCGCTCTGGCCGATCGTGCCCGAGACGATCGCGATCGCCGACGGCGACGAGGAAGCGCTGCAGTTCGTCCTCGACGGCGGCGCGCCGATCGCGCGTCATCTCGTGATCACGCTTGGCAAGGGGGCGAAGCTCGACCTTCGCGTGCTTTCGGCGGGTCCGGCCTATGGCCGTTTCGCCATCGACGTGCGGCTCGGCGAGGGGGCGGATTTCACCTTCGGCGCGGCGCAACTGGCGACGGCTTCGGAAAATCTCGAAGTGGTGACCAAGGTCGTCCACACCGGCCTCAACGCCAGCTCGAGCCAGATCGTGCGCTCGGTGCTCGGCGGCACTTCGGTTGGCACGTACCTGGGGTGCATCGGTGTCGAGCGCGGTGCGGACGGCACCGATGCGCAGCAGTCGGTGCGCGCGATGCTGCTTGATCGCACGGCGACCGCCAACGCCAAGCCCGAACTGGAAATCTACGCCGACGACGTGAAGGCCGCGCACGGTTGCGCGGTGGGTGAACTCGACGCGCAGGGGCTGTTCTACCTCATGTCGCGCGGACTTCCCCCGCTCGATGCCAAGCGCCTGATGCTTCAGGCCTTCGTGGCCGAGGCCTTCGCGGGCGCGCCGCAGAGCGACGAGTTGAACGCGGCGGCACAGGCGCGGTTGCAGGCGATCCTGGCATGACCACCGCTACGCTGACCCTGAAGGACCAGTTCCCCGGGCTCGTTTCGGCGAATGGGGCGGGCAACTGGCACTACCTCGACACCGCCGCGACCGCGCAGAAGCCGCAGGCCGTGATCGACGCCACGGTCAACGCCATGGGCCGCGATTACGCGACCGTGCACCGCGGCGTCTACGCGCGCTCGGCCGAGATGACGCTGGCCTTCGAGGCGGCCCGCCGCACGAGTGCGCGCTTCATCGGCGCCGCCGAGGACGAGATTGTGTTCACCCGCGGCGCGACCGAGGCGATCAACCTCGTCGCGCAGACCTGGGGCCAGGCGAACCTCAAGGCGGGCGATCGCATCCTGCTCTCGGTGCTCGAGCACCATTCGAACATCGTGCCCTGGCAGCTCCTCGCCGAGCGCGTCGGCGCGGTGATCGACGTCTGCCCGTTGACCGCGGACGGCCGGATCGATCTCGAGGCCGCCGAGCGCATTCTGACCCCGACGCACAAGCTGGTCGCCTTTGCGCACGTTTCGAACGTGCTGGGCTCCGTGCTCCACGTGGAACATGCCGCGAAGCTGGCGCACGCGGTGGGGGCGAAGCTGCTCGTCGATGGCTGCCAGGCCGCGCCGCGCCTCGCACTCGACGTGAAGGCGATGGGCTGCGATTTCTATGCCTTCTCGGCGCACAAGCTCTACGGTCCCACCGGGATCGGCGTGCTCTGGGCGAAGAAGGACCTGCTCGACGCGATGCCGCCCTGGCACGGCGGCGGGGCGATGATCGACCGCGTGACCTTTGAAAAGACCACCTATGCCCCTGCGCCGCAGCGTTTCGAGGCGGGTACCCCGATGATCGTCGAGGCGCTCGGCATGGCGGCGGCGATGGACTGGCTGTCCGGTGTAGGGCTTGCCCGCGCCGAGGCGCACGAGCGTGATCTGGCCGCGACGCTGCGCCGCGAACTGGCGGCGCGTAACGACGTGACGTTGTTCGGTCCGGACGATGCCCTGGGTATCGTCAGTTTCGCGCTCGACGGGGTTCACCCGCACGATCTGGGTACCATATTGGACGAGGAAGGCGCCGATGGCAGCCGCGTGGCGATCCGCGCCGGCCACCACTGCGCACAGCCGCTGATGGATCACCTTGGCGTTTCGGCCACAGCGCGGGCCAGTTTCGGCCTTTACAGCGATGAAAGCGATATCGAGGCGCTCCTGAAAGGGATCGAGCGCACCAGGAGAATTTTTGGATGAGCAACGAGGCCAAGCCCCCCTTCACGGTCGAGACGGTCGACCAGGCCCCGACCCCGCCGCGCGCACGGGTCGAGGATGCCCCCCAGCCCGAAGCGGAGACGACCGGCGAGCGCAAGCGCGACTACCTCGATGGTTTCCTGGCTGAAAAGCCGCAAGGGATCGATCCTGGCGCGCCGGGCGGCGCGATCTACGACGGTGTCGTCGATGTGCTGAAGGAAATCTTCGATCCCGAAATTCCGGTCAACATCTATGACCTCGGCCTCATCTACGCGGTCGACGTCTCGCCCGAGGCTTCGGTGGCGGTCACCATGACGCTGACCACGCCGCACTGCCCGGTCGCCGAATCGATGCCGGGCGAAGTCGAATTGCGTGTCGCCGCCGTTCCCGGCGTGCGCGACGCCGAGGTGAACCTGGTCTGGGATCCGCCGTGGGACATGGCCAAGATGTCGGACGAGGCGAAGCTCGAACTGGGCATGCTGTGAGCGCAGAAGGGCCGCTGGCGACATTGGAGGTGGCCGCGTTCAGCGTGCGCCTTGCCAATTTCGGCTACGAGGCGGACGGGCACGCGATTGTCAGGCTTCTCGATGCCTATGCGCGCGATCCGATGGGCGGGGGCGAGGGGTTGGCCACGCAGGTCGCCGAGCGCCTGCCGATGGCGCTCCACGCCTTCCCCGGCGCGTTCTCGGTGCTCGCCTTCGCGGGGGCAGTTCCGGTGGGCCTTGCCAACTGCTTCACCGGATTCTCGACCTTTGCGGCGCGCCCGCTGGTCAACATCCACGATCTCGTGGTACTTTCGCCGTATCGCGGCAAGGGCGTAGGCTCTGCGTTGATGGTCGCGGTCGAGGACGAGGCCCGCACCCGCGGGGCCTGCAAGGTGACGCTCGAGGTGCTTTCGGGCAATGCCCCGGCCAAGGCGCTCTACCGCGCGCAGGGCTACCGCGACTATGCGCTCGATCCCGAGGCAGGCACAGCGCAATTCTGGGAAAAGAAGCTATGACGACAACCACCACCACCCGTCCGCGCCCCGCCGCCGTCCTCCTGACGCCGAGCGCCGAGGCGCGTGTCGCCAAGCTGATGGCCGAGGCGCCCGAGGGCGCGGTGGGCGTCAAGCTCTCGACCCCGCGCCGGGGCTGCTCGGGTCTTGCCTATTCGGTCGACTACGTCACGCAGGAAAACGCGATGGACGAAAAGATCGCGACACCCGGCGGCGTGTTCTACATCGACGCGGCTTCCGTGCTCTACCTGATCGGCAGCACGATGGACTGGCAGGAGGACGACTTCACCGCCGGTTTCGTCTTCAACAATCCCAATGCCAAGGGCAGCTGCGGCTGCGGTGAGAGCTTCACCGTCTAGTCGCGCTTCCGCTCGACGGCGGGGCTTCAGCCTTCGGCCAAGAAGCGCAGAAGCGCCTGGTCGTAATCGTCGACCGCGCCGCTCGCCTCGATCCGCTCGTCGAGCCAGATCTGCTCTTCGCCGGTCACTTCGGTGGCGGCTTCGACGAGCGCGTTGACATCGGGCCGGGCGGGCTTGCGCCCGAAGACCTTGCCCGCGCGATTGGGATGGAGCATGGCCCGCGCGGTCTTGCCGAGGAAGCCGGCGACCGAGGTGGCGTGATCGTTCATGTACCGGTCGAGTTCGGCCGCGCGCGCGGGGCTGACCGGGGTGTGCCGGGTGAACCCCTGGAGGTAGTTGGCCACGCCCTGGACGAACAGCGCCTTCCATTCAGGCGCATTTGCAGCCCCCAGCGTCGCGTCCTTGAGGCGGTAGAGCAGCTCGGCCTCGCGCCGGCTCACGCCCGCGGGGCGCTCTGAGCCGCTGGCGAAGAGAATCCGCCGCAGGATCGCGGTGTCCTCACGCGTGATCGTGCCTTTCTCCACTTGCGGGCCCCGCCTGGCGAGACCGGTGCCATCGCGAATCGCGCGCTCGAGGCGCTCGAGAGCCCAGACCCGCAGCGATTCGGGTGTTGATTGGGCGGTTTCGAACACGCGCACCACGACGGCGAGCTCGGTCTCGGGGCAAAGTGCCTGGTCGCGTTCGATCGCGTCGACAAGCCAGCGCGCGTTGGCTTCATCGAGGTATCCGCGCGGTTCGATCGTCTCGACGAGGTAGTGCGCGATCGCTTCGGTGAAGAAGGCGCACCAGGCCGGGGGCGGCTCGACCAGCGCCCGGTTGATCGCAAAGATCGTCTGCGCCTCGTCCTGGGTGATCGTGGCGTCGCGCCATCCGGCCCGGCGCAGCGCGAGGATGTCGGCCTCCTCGATCGTTCCGCTTGCCGAGACCTTTTGCGCAATCGCGCCGAAATGCGTGGTCATGGTGTCGCTTCTCCCCGCGATCGCCGTTGGGAAGAGCCTGTCACCTCGCGCCTAATGGGCGGTTAATGGCGCGCCGACAGGCGCGTCGAGGGCCCGGTATCAGCGCTGGCGCAGCGCCGCGACGCAGGCCGCACGGTCGACGTCCTGCCCGTCCGACTGGCGGCGGGCATCGACGTAAGTGGCGACGGGGCTTTTTGAATTGCTGGTGGGATAGAGATAGACGTCGAGCAGGCAGGCGCGTCCGGTGAACTGCAGCTTGCGCGCATCGCCCTCCCAGACATCGAGGCGAGGTTGGCCGAACTGGCGGACGAGTTCGCGTTCGGTCACGCCGATGACGCCCTCGAGGCCACGCATCGTCATGAACTGCGGATCGCGCGGGCCTGACGGGGTGGCGGGGCGGATCGTGGTCGAATGGGTGGGGCGCGAGGAACCTGTCGGCCGGCTCGGCGCCCCGCTCGAGACGCAGCCTGCGAGCGGGAGCGCCAGAGCGAGCGCGGCGGCGAGCACGGCGCCGCGCGAACCGCCGCGCGAGGTACCACGTGGGCGCGAAAGGGTCCGGTTCGGCAGGCGAGGGTGCGCGGGCACGGGCGAATGAACTGTCATCTTCCCCCGCGCATCGCGCGCCCGCCGCGCGCTGTCAACGGGGGCGCGCGATGCAGGGGTGTTGCACCGCGACGGACGGCAGGCTACTCGCGGCATGATGCGCGCGCGAGCCGCGCCGGTTATCCTTTCCCGCCGATCAACCCTTTTACTTGAGGAAACACGCTGCATGAGCGAGACCACCCTGGACGTCGTTGCCATCGGCAATGCCATCGTCGATGTCATGGCCCACTGCGAGGATGCCCTGATCGAGGAGCTGGGCCTCGTGCGCGGCGGCATGACGTTGATCGACACCGAGGGGGCGAATTCGCTTTACGCGCGCATGGGCCAGGCGACCGAGATCTCGGGCGGTTCGGCGGCGAACACGCTGGCGGGCCTTGCCGCGCTGGGTGCCAAGTGCGGCTTCATCGGCCAGGTCGCCGAGGACCAGCTGGGTGAAATCTTCGCGCACGACATCCGCTCGGGCGGCATCGCCTTCACCACCGAGGCGCGCGAGGGCAACCCGCCCACCGCGCGCTGCCTGATCTTCGTCACCCCCGACGGCCAGCGCACGATGAACACCTACCTCGGTGCCTCGCAGTACCTGCCCGCTGCCGCGCTCGACCTTGACATGATCGCGAGCGCCAAGGTGCTTTACCTCGAAGGCTACCTGTGGGACCCCGAGGAACCCCGCGCGGCGATGCGCCAGGCGATCGATGCGGCGCGCAAGGCCGGGCGCAAGGTTGCCTTCACGCTCTCCGACGCCTTCGTCATCAGCCGCCACGGCGACGACTTCCGCGCGCTGATCGAGGCCGGGCAGATCGACATCCTCTTCGCCAACGAGGTCGAGCTGGCCTCGCTGACCGGTGAGGACGATTTCGACGCCGGGATCGCCGCGCTTGCTCCCAAGGTGCCCACGCTCGTCGTCACGCGCAGCGAGAAGGGCGCCGTCGCGGTCGTGGACGGCACGCTGACCCAGGTTCCCGCCGAGCCGATCGCCAAGGTCGTCGACACCACCGGCGCGGGCGACCTTTTCGCAGCGGGCTTCCTCTCCGGCCACGTGCGCGGGCTGGAGGTTGCCAAGTGCCTCAAGCTTGGTGCAATCTGCGCGGCAGAGATCATCTCGCACATGGGCGCGCGCCCCGAGGCCGACCTCGAGGCGCTGACCGCGCAAGTCGCCTGAGCCATTCGCTCCGTCGGCCGCGGGTCGACGGAGCGCTTCCTTCGTGCACGGTGAGCATGGGGAGAACGCGGTTTGACCTGTCCGGCGCTGATCGACTTCGAGGCGAGCTGCCTGCCCGAATACGGGCAATCCTATCCGATCGAGGTCGCCATCGCCCGCGTCGACGGGCGTAGCCGAGCCTGGCTGATCAAGCCTTCCCCGCAATGGCGCTACTGGGACTGGTCGCAGGAGGCCGAGGACCTCCACGGCATTTCGCGCGCGATGCTCGAGGCCGAGGGGCAGCCCGCGACGCAGGTCGTGGCCGAGATGATCGCCTTTACCGAGGACTGCGACCTCTACGCCGACGCCGATCTTGACGAATACTGGTTCGAGGTGCTGTGCCACGCGGTGGGGCGAGCGATGCCCTTCCCGATCCGGTACCTTGGCGAATTCATCGGGCGGCGCGGCTATACCCGCGAACAGGTAGTGCGCGCGCTCGAGGCGGCGAAGGCCGAGCTGCCCCAGGAACATCTCGCGCGCGAGGACGCCAAGCGGCTGGCGATGATGGTCAAGCTCCTGCTCGACGAACCGCCGCAGGGGCTCAGCCGCGCGGCGGTGTGAGCCGGATGTGCGGGATCTCTCAGGTCTCGCCGAAAAGGCTGCGCTGCGAGGCTTCCATTTCCTCGAAATAGCGCCGGCGCGCGTGGCGTTCGGAGACGACGCCGACCACCCGCCCGATCCCGTCCACCACCGCCAGCTCGTCGGCCCCGGCATCGTCGAACAGGCGCAGCATCGCGCGCATGTCCGAGGCGGGCGAGAGGTGCTTGCCGGTCAGCCGTGCAAGCTCGGCGAGCGGTGTCTCGGGATCGAGGTCGGGATTGTAGGCGGCTTCGGTGGTGACGATGCCGGCGTAGCGCTGGTCGTCGTCGGCGAGAATCGCCTTGCTGGCCGAGCCCAGCGGCACGCGCGCGCGGAATTCGTTCACGCTCAGCGCGGCGGGCGCGCTCACCCAGTCCTTGCGCATGATCCGCCCGGCGGTGAGTCCCACCATCCAGCTGATGTCGCGCGGGCTGCGGATGATCGATCCGCGCACGTGCAGGCGCCAGGTCGAGAACGAATAGCCGAAGAATTCGCGGGTGAAGGCGCTGGCGACGAGCGAGGCGGCCAGCACCGCGCCCATCAGCGCGAAGTCGTGGGTGGTTTCGAGCACCAGCATGGCGAGCGTCATCGGCCCGCCCACGATCGCCACCGCCATCGCGGCCATGCCGACCAGCGCGGCGTCGTTGGGGGCGAGGGTATGGCCAAGCGCGAGCATGTCGAGCGTGCCGGCGAAGATCAGCCCGACCAGCGAGCCCAGGAACAGCGAGGCGAAGAACAGCCCGCCGCGAAACCCGAAGCTGAGCGAGATCACCGAAGCCGCGATCTTGAGCGCGAGGACGACAAGCAGGAACGAGACTGGCGGCAGCAAGGCAAGGTTGAGGTGCATCGCGCCGTGCCCGGCCGAAAGCGACTGGGGCGAGACGAAGGCGATCGGCATCAGCAGCAGGCCGCCGATCAGCGGGCGCCAGCGGGCGATCCGCTTGAGCTTCTGGACTTGCGCCTCGCAGCTCGTGACGAGGCGCATCACGACGATGCCGACGACCGCCGAGACAAGGCCGAGCAGCATGTAAAGGGCATAGTCGATTGTCGAAACGCTCGGGTCCACGCTCGTCGCGATGAGGTAGGGCTCGACGCCCAGCGCGCGGGTGACGAAGGCGGCGCCCAATGCGGCGGCGATGACCGGGGCGACGGCGGCGGGGGTGTAAGTGCCGATCACGATCTCGAAGGCGTAGAAGGCGCCCGCGAGCGGGGCCCCGAAAGCCGCACCCACCGCGGCGCCCGCGCCCGCGCCGACCAACGTGCGCATGTCCGCGCGGCGCAGCTTGAGCGCCTGGCCCAGCACCGAGGCCACGCCCCCGCCCATCTGCGCATAGGCCGCCTCGAGCCCGACCGAGGCGCCCGCGCCATTGGAGATGATCGTCTGGGTGCAGATGATGAGGTTGTCGATGAAGGGAATGCGCCCCGCGTGCAGCGCATTGGCCTCGACCACGTCGATCGGTGCGCGGCGGCGGCGTTGGAGCACACGGGCGAGGGCAACGAGCAGCAGTCCGCCGAGCGGCAGCGCGAGCAGGCGCCAGGGATGGTGAATTTCGCCCAGCGCACTCAGGCGATTGAGGCTGACCCCGTAGAACAGGCGCTGGAAGGCGTGGGCGATGAAGCCCTGGATGTTGGTCAGCGCACCGGCGGCGAGGCCGGCAAGCAGCGCGAGCACGATGAACGCCGATTCGCTCTGGCGCAGGCGATGACGGTGGCGCTGGATGAAGATGCGCAACGGGCGCGGAACGCTCTGGCGCAGCGCGCGCGCGGGGTCGCGCCGGGCGAGGCGCGCGATCGCGGTCCAGGGGCGTGGCGTCACCCTTGTGCCCTTCTGGCCGCTGCCCGCATCATCGCCTCAACTCTGCTGGGCGGCCTGAAGCGCCGCGTCGCACTGGCGCCGCGCGTCGCGTCGCTCCTCGACGAGCCGTTCGGCCATGCGCGTGGTCAGCGCGCAGCCGCGCTCGGGACGGATCGGGTGCTTGCGGCGGCACCCTGCCTCGGTCGAGAACCAGTCGTCGGCGCAGTCCTCGTAAGCCGCCTCGTCGGCCGCGCTCTGCGCCCGGCAGGCGGCGGTCCAGTGGTTCTTGTAAGTGAGCTCGGCCCCGCTGACGCAATCGGCGTAGGCGTTCTGGGCGATCTTCTCGCGGCGCGCCTTCTCGGCGAGCGCGTCGCTCTGCTGGCGCACGACGTCGACGTGCTCGGTCATCGCCTGGCTCTGCGCCCGGATGTCCTGTGCGGGCAGATAGATGCCGTAGTAGAAGCCGACGCCCGCCCCCGCCATCAGCGCGGCGGCCGCGAGCGAGAGCTTGAGGATGGCGTCGGCGTGCTTGACCATCGGGCTTACGAGGCGCTCTTCTCGCGGGCCACCTCGCGCCAGCCGATGTCGCGGCGGGCAAAGCCGGTGGGGAAGTCGATGGCATCGAGCGCGGCGTAGGCGCGCCCCTGCGCCTCGCTGACCGTGGAACCCACGCCGGTCACGTTGAGCACGCGGCCCCCGTTGGCGACCAGCGCCCCCTCCTTCACCGCGGTGCCCGCGTGGAACACCTTCACGTGTTCGTTCTCGTTGGCCTCGATCCCGCGGATTTCGCCGCCCTTCTCGGGCGTGTCGGGATAGCCCTTGGCGGCCATGACCACGGTCAGCGCGGTGGCGTCGGAAAAGCGCGGCGGGGCGACCGAGCCGAGGCGGTTCTGCGCGCAGGCGTGGAGCAGTTCGACGAGGTCGCTCTGCAGGCGCATCAGCATGACCTGGCATTCCGGGTCGCCGAAGCGGCAGTTGTACTCGATCAGCTTGGGGCCTTCGCGCGTCAGCATGAGGCCGAGGAACAGCACGCCGTTGTAGGGCACGCCCTCGTCGGCCAGCGCGCGCACGGTGGGCGCGATGATGCGGGTCATCGTCTCGGCCTGGAGCGCGGGGGTGAGCACGCGCGCCGGGCTGTAGGCGCCCATGCCGCCGGTGTTGGGGCCGGTGTCGCCGTCGCCCACGCGCTTGTGGTCCTGCGCGCTGGCGAAGGGGACGATCGTCGAGCCGTCGGTCAGCGCGAAGAAGCTGGCTTCCTCGCCCTCGAGGAATTCCTCGACGACCGCTTCCGCGCCCGCCTCGCCGAAGCGGCCCGAGAAAATCTCCATGATCGCCATCTCGGCTTCGGCCATGGTCATCGCGACGGTCACGCCCTTGCCCGCGGCAAGACCGTCGGCCTTGACCACCACGGGCGCGCCGAAGCGCGCGATCGCGGCAAGGCCATCGGCTTCGTTGGTCACGCGCTCGTAGCCGCCGGTGGGGATGTCGGCCTTGGCGCACAAGTCCTTGGTGAAGCCCTTCGAGCCTTCGAGCTGGGCGGCACCCTTGTTGGGGCCGAACACGGGAATGCCTTCGCCGCGCAGCGAATCGGCAAGGCCGTCGACAAGCGGCGCCTCGGGACCGATCACGACGAGGCCGATGCGCTTGTCCTCGCAAAAGGCGATGACGGCGCCATGGTCGGCGACGTCGAGCGCGACGCAGGTCGCATGGTCCGCGATCCCCGGATTTCCGGGGGCAGCGTAAAGCGTTTCGCAGAGCGGGGATTGCGCCAGCTTCCAGGCCAGCGCATGTTCGCGGCCGCCCGAGCCCAGCAGAAGGATGTTCATAGCCCCGTGCCTTTCAATCGATCCTATGACGATGACAATACCGAATACGGTCGTTCGCAGGGGCTGGTAGCGAAGGAGGGCGCAGGGGACAACGCCGCGCCGCTCTCGATTACCGAGATTTCCGCTCTGCTGAAGCGCACGGTCGAGGATCGCTTCGGCTTCGTACGCCTGCGCGGGGAGCTTTCGGGCGTGAAGCGGGCGGCCTCGGGACACCTCTACTGCGCCTTGAAGGACGACAAGGCGGTCATCGATGGGGTGATGTGGCGCGGCGGGGCGCAGCGTCTCGCGTTCCGCCCCGAGGACGGTATCGAGGTCGTCGCGACCGGCAAGCTGACGACGTACCCCGGCCGCTCGAAGTACCAGATCGTGATCGAGACGATGGAGATTGCGGGCGAGGGGGCGCTGCTCGCGCTGCTCGAGAAACTGCGCGCGCGGCTCGCCGCCGAAGGTCTCTTCGCGCCCGAGAGGAAGCGCGCGTTGCCGTTCCTGCCGCGCACCATCGGCGTCGTCACTTCGCCCACCGGCGCGGTCATCCGCGACATCCTCCACCGCCTGGCCGACCGCTTCCCGAGTCGGGTGCTGGTCTGGCCGGTGCTGGTGCAGGGCGAGGGCGCCGCGCAGCAGGTGGCGAACGCGGTGCGCGGTTTCAGCGCACTTCAGCCCGGCGGTCCGGTGCCGCGTCCCGATCTCGTCATCGTCGCGCGCGGCGGCGGCTCGATCGAGGACTTGTGGAGCTTCAACGAGGAAGTCGTCGTGCGCGCGGTCGCGGAATGTTCGATCCCCGTGATTTCGGCGGTCGGGCACGAGACCGACACCACCTTGTGCGACTACGCCGCCGACCGGCGCGCGCCCACCCCCACCGCCGCCGCCGAGATGGCGGTGCCGGTGCGCGGCGAACTGCAGAACCAGCTGGACGAGATGGGCCTGCGCATGCGCCGTTCGGCGCTGCGCCCCGTCACGCTCGGGCGCGAGCGGCTCGAAGCGCGCGTCCAGCGCCTGCCCCGGCCCGACGCGATCCTCGCGCTCAAGGCGCAGGCGCTCGACGACCTGACCGACCGTTTGCGGCGCGGGCTCAAGGACAAGGCCGGGCAGAAGCGCGAGCGGCTCGGTGTCGTCGCCGCGCGGCTATCGCTGCCGCTGCTTCAGCGCCAGGTCATCCAGGCCGGCAAGGACCTCGCCGGTTCCGGGCTCGATCCGCGCCTGCTCACCCGGCGCTGGGCGCAGGATCGCGACCGGCTCGCCCCCTTCGCGCGGGTGCTGCCCCAGCTCGATCCGCGCCGTCCGCTCCAGCGCGGCTATGCGCTGGTCAAGAACCGCGAAGGCCAGGCGCTGACCTCGCGCGCGAAGGCGGGTGCCGAGGCGCACCTCGTGCTCGAATTCCATGACGGCGAACTGCAGGTCGCGGTGGGCGACGAAGCGCCGGTAACGGCTCCGGCGCCCACGGCGCCCGAGGCCGCCCGCCGGCCCGCGCGGTCGAAGAGCACGGAGTCGCGACAGGGCGATTTGTTTTGACGGCGGCGCTCTGCTAGCTTTGCCCCATGCTTATGACGTCTGCTGATCGCCCCGCGAAACTCGCCTTTGGTCCCAACGGGTTCCGCATGCTCACCCCGGGGAGCTACGTGAACTGCGCGGTGACCGGAGAGCCGATTTCGCTGGAGGAGCTGCGCTACTGGAGCGCCGAGCGGCAGGAGCCTTACGCCAGCGCCGAAATCGCGACCCGTCGCCTGCTCGCGGACGCCTGATCGGACGGGGAAACGCCATGACCAAGAACGTACGCATGCCGTTCCCGGGCCGGATCGCCCTGGGGAGCGCGCTCGCTTGTGCGCTGGCCCTCGCCGGCAGCCTCGCACTTTCCCGGCAGGAGGCGCAGGCCGCCACGGCCGCCGTCGACCTCGGCTTCTCGGGTGAGGTGACTCAGGGCGGCTGGATTCGTGGAATGGCGCCCAAGGGGACCGTGTCGCTCTCGCTCGATGGCGAGTCGGTGGGAGTTGACCCCGCGAGCGGCCAGTGGTTTGCCGCCTTCGACCGCGACGCCAAGTCGAGCGTGACGCTCGAGGCGAAGCTTGCCGATGGACGGGTGGTCGACCGGACGATCAGCGTCGCGCCGCGCCACTGGAACATCGAGAACATCAACGTTGCCCGCACCGCGAAAGGCCCCTCGGAGGCCTTCATGAAGATCCGTCGCCCCGAACTGGCGCAGATCAACGCCGCGCGTGACATGCGTACCGGCGCCAAGGGGTGGATGGAGCACTTCATCTGGCCTGCGAAAGGGCGGATTTCGGGCCGCTTCGGCTCACAGCGCATTTACCGCGGCGAGCCGGGTGCCTACCACTCGGGCATCGACATCGCCACCGGCACCAGCGGCACGCCTTTCGTGGCGCCCGCCGACGGGGTGGTGATCCTCGCCGCCGACAAGCCCTTCTCGCTCGAGGGTAATCTCCTGATGCTCGACCACGGCAATGGCCTCAACAGCGCTTTCCTGCACTGCTCGCAGATCCTCGTGAAAGTGGGCGATCACGTGAAGCAGGGGCAGGTCATCGGTAAGATCGGCATGACCGGTCGCGCCACGGGGCCGCACTTGCACTGGTCGCTGAAATGGAAGGACGCGCGTCTCGATCCGATCCTGTTCACCGGACCGATGGATTGATCCAACCCGTAGCGGTTGAACAGCCAGCCTTTCCGGCCTGATCTGCGGCCACCCGACCAAGGAAGCTCCCGTGCGCCGCAGCCTCGCCCTAATTGTGCTTGTCCTGGGATTGCTGATCCCGACGTGGATGCAACGACCGCTGATTCCGAGGGATCAGAGGGGGGCCATCACGTTCGCACGCGAGACCATTTCCAATCCCGCCCGCCTTGCAAGCGATCTTGGCCCATTCCGCCTTGAGCAAGCCTGGCACCTGAGCAGTTTGCGCAACGGCGGCTATTCCGCCCTGCTTGCGCCCTCTGACCACGGTCTCGTGGCGATCAGCGACACGGGCTGGTCGGCGCGGTTCGAACTGCGTGAAGGCCAGCCCCCCGACTACAGCGTACACAAGGTCGGCTTGCGCAAGGGAAGCAGGGGCAAGGAACTGCGCGACATCGAATCGGCGACCCGCGATCCCGCAACCGGGACGGTCTGGCTGGGGATGGAAGGGGTCAACGCCATCGTGCGTACGAACCCGAAATTGCAGGAGCAGGCGCGCGTGATGCCCCAGGAGATGCGGCACTGGGGCACCAATTCCGGGCCGGAAGCGCTCGTCCGGCTTGCCGATGGACGCTTCCTCGTCCTGCAGGAGACCGGCATCGCCGGCAGTGGAGGACGACGCCATGAAGGATTCGTCTTCGCGGGCGACCCGACTCGCGGCGCGCGCGGCGCGCGCTTTGAATTCGAGGGGCCGCGCAACTTTGCGGTGGTCGACATGGCCCAGCTGCCCGATGGACGGGTCTTGCTGCTCATGCGCCGCCTGGTCTGGCCGATGCCGCTGCGCTTTGCCGGGCGCATCGTGATCGCCGATCCGCGTCAGATCGCGGCAGGAAAGGTCTGGACCTCGCGCCAAGTTGCGGTGCTGGCATCGGACATGCCGATCGACAATTTCGAGGGTCTTGCCGTCTCGGGCGAGGCGCGAAAGGACGGCCGCGTGACGGTCTGGCTCATCTCCGACAACAACATGATGAACGACTGGCAGCGAACGCTGCTCTGGAAGCTCTCGGTCGACCCGGCCGAGTTGCCCTGACCGGACCGGATACTTGCCCCGCCGAGTGAAGAAGGCCGCGCCCTGGCGGGCAGGAAGATAGTCTTGCTGATCGCCCGATCGTCGCCGATGCCCGTGCTGCGCAGCACAAAGGGCGCGCGGAAAACCGCACGCCCTTTCGTGACACACATCGAAGATGCGCGGCGCTGTAAGTTCACCCCTTGCGGGGCGAAGCTATCAGGCGGCCTGCTGCTTCTTGAGCTCGCGCTTCACCTTGACGGCGCGCGGGCTGAGCTTGGCGTCCGAGGTCTTGAGCAGCCAGTTGTCGAGGCCGCCATTGTGTTCGACCGAACGCAGGCCGTGGGTGGACACGCGGAACTTGAAGCTGCGGTCCAGAGCTTCCGACATCAGCGTGACGTTCTGCAGGTTGGGCAGGAAGACGCGCTTGGTCTTGTTGTTGGCGTGGCTGACGTTGCAGCCGACCTGACGGCCCTTGCCGGTCAGTTCGCAGATGCGGGACATGTTTACTCTCGCTCGAAAAAAACGGTTGCCGTTAATACGGGAAGGCGCGCCCTTACTGATTCCCTGTGCAAAGGTCAAGTTGCAAGGCCGCATTTCGCAGGCTAGCGCTGGGTCATGACCCGCTGGCCGCTCCCTCCATACATGGCTCTCGCCCTCGCGCAAGCCCGGCAAGCCGCCGATTCGGGCGAAGTGCCGATCGGCGCGGTGGTGGTGAAGGACGGAAAGGTGATTGCAAGCGGCCGCAACGCCCCGCGCACGAATCACGACCCCACCAGCCACGCCGAAATCGAGGCGATTCGCGCGGCGGCGCGGGTGCTGGAGGACGAGAGGCTGACCGGCTGCGAGCTGTGGGTCACGCTCGAGCCTTGCGCGATGTGCGCGGGCGCCATTGCCCACGCGCGCATCGAGAGGCTCTACTACGCCGCCAGCGACCCCAAGGGCGGTGCGGTCGAGCACGGCGCGCGCGTCTTCGACCATCCCCAGTGCCTGCACCGCCCCGAAGTCTATTCGGGCATAGGCGAGGCCGAGGCGGCGGCGCTGCTGCGCGATTTCTTTCGGGAAAGAAGGTAGACATTTCGAGGGCCATTGCCCTCGAGCTCCCAAAATCGTCGAGTCCATCGTGCTCGATCGACGTAGCGTGCGAAAGGTGAGGTCGCCTGTTTCGGGAGCCCGAGGGCGATGGCCCTCGGAAATCTTTCCTAGAGTCCTCGCCAGATCTTCATCGGCGCTGCATCGCGCGCGCCGAACTGGTGGCTGGCGCAGGCAGTGGGCCGGAAGTCGCGCCCGTAGCAGAGCCGGACCTCACGCAGCCAGCCGCCCTTGCTCAGTTCGATGCCGATCGCCTCGCGCCGCCAGCCCGAGGTGGTCTCGAGAAAGGCGTTGCGAAAGTCGCCGGCGGTGAGGCCCTGTTTGCGTGAGAGGCGGTCGGCGTCGGGCCAGTGGAGCGAACGCCACAGGATCGCGCTTACCTTGAGGTACTTCTCGGGGGTCGGGGCCATGCAGCTGCCGTGTTTGGCCCATTCGTGCGCGAGGAGCCCTGGCGAGGGGGTCATGCACAAATGTTGGCGCAGCGTGGCGGGGCGCGGAAGCGGCAGGGTCTGGCACCACTGTGGGGGGCTTCCAGACGCCGCCTCGGGCCAGAGGCCGTGGAGGACGAAGCCGAAGCGACCGTAACGCCTGTCGCACTGCATCGAGCTGGTGTTTCGGTGGGTCTTGCACCAGTCGGGCGACCAGCTGGCCGCGAGCGTGTAGCCCGCGATCGGCCGCTTGCGGGTCGGCCCGTCGGGCGTGATCGGGCGGAGCGGCGGCAGGCTGCGGGGCACGCGGCACTGGTAGGCTTGCGCCTGGGCGGTCTGCGCCATCGGAGCCAGCGCGAGGAACAGGGCGAGCGCGATCCGGTGCATGTCAGCCGAAGATGTCGGCGTGATCGGGCAGGCGCCCGCGCGCCTTCAGCCAGCCTTGCGCGTCGCCTCGGTAGAGCATCGCGACGGCGGCGATCTGGAGCAGCGTGGCCAGTCCGGTGGGCAGCACGTAACCCCATCCCAGCGCGATGTAGGCCGCCCGGTCGATCACCATCGTGACGAGGCTGAAGGCGGTCAAGCCGCTGAAGATCCAGGCCGAGACCCGGCTCGCGCGCCGCGCCACCGCATACCAGAAGCACAAGTTGTACCCGCAGACCCAGAACATCGCGAGCAAGGGCCCTGCCGCGGCGAAACCGAGCGCCAGCGCCTGGGCCCGCAGCACGGGGGCAAACACCACGAGCGTCGTGAGCGCGACCAGCGTCGCGGCCAGCAGGAGCCAGCCGAAGATCCGGATCGACGTTGGTCTCGGGCTCATTGCGCGGCGTTCACAGCGGGGTGAAGTCGAGCCCGATGTCGGCGGCGGGCGCGCTCTGGGTCAGGCGGCCGACCGAGACGTAAGTCACGCCCGAAGCCGCGATCGCACCGATGGTGGCGAGGTTGACGCCGCCCGAAGCCTCGGTCGGAACGCGGCCCGCGACGAGGGCGACCGCTTCGCGCAGCCTGTCGGGCCCCATGTTGTCGAGCAGAAGATGGTGCGCGCCCGCCTCGATCGCGGGTTCGATCTGATCGAGGTGGTCGACCTCGCAGATGATCTGCGCGACGCCGGCTTCGCGCGCCCGCGCGACCGCCGGGCCGACGCCGCCGGCGACGAGGACGTGGTTGTCCTTGATCATCGCTGCGTCCCACAGTCCCATGCGGTGGTTCTGCGCCCCGCCCATGCGCGTCGCGTACTTTTCGAGGTGCCTGAGGCCGGGGATCGTCTTGCGCGTGTCGAGCAGCGTCGCATGGCCCGCCATGGCCTCGACGTAGCTGCGCGTCATCGTGGCGATGCCCGAGAGGTGCTGCACGGTGTTGAGCGCGCTGCGCTCGGCCGTCAGCAGCGCGCGCGCGTTGCCGGCAAGGCGCATGAGGCGCGTGCCGGGCGAAACCTGCGCCCCCTCGGCGACGAGGATCTCGATCTCCATCGCCGGGTCGAGCGTGCGGAAGAAGGCCGCCGCGATCGGCAGCCCCGCGACGGTGATCGCGTCGCGCGAGTCCATGACGCCCGAAAAGCGGGCCTCAGGCGCGATCACGCTCTCGCTGGTGACGTCGCGGCCGCCGCCGGGAAGCCCCGCGCCGAGGTCTTCGTCCAGAGTCGCCGAAACGAAGGCGTCGAGGTCGAAGCCCTTGATCGAAAAGGGCGCGTGCGCGGGGGCGGAAAGATGTGCCTGGGTCATGCCCAAGTCCATGCCAAGGCGATGGCCACCTGTCGAGAAGTTGGTGCGGGCTCCATTTGCAAATTATGCACAAGAGGCGTATAAGGCTCCCAACACGAGCTCACGGCCAAGAGGCGCTCGTGGCTGCAAGACCCTTGAGAGTTCCTGGCTGCACACACGCCGTTCATTCGTGTCGTCTGTCCGCGCCGGAAGCCCGTTCGGATCGCTGTACAGCCCATTCCTGCCGAAGCCCGGACGCATCCGCGTCTCCGGGCGCTTTTCGGCTGCCATCCTGGCCGATCGGCTCGCGTTTGCGGAGCTGTTCCGGTGCGTCGCCACGGGGTGATGCACGGCGTGGCTCCGTCTGACAGCAACGCCGCATCGTCGGCCCGATTAGGAGCAGTTTCCATGGCCCAAGGCCCCCTCAAGCCCTTCCTCATCCAGAAGGACGACACGGGTAACTTCCGTCTCACCGTGCGCACCACGCGCTACAACTCGATCGGCTACCCGATCGTCTCGTCCAAGCTGCAGGACGAGATCTTCGAGACGCAGTCGGCGGCCAAGGCCTATGCCCGCAAGAACTTCAACGCCGAAGCCGGCGAATACGCGACGAAGTAAGCACGTCCTCGCGCAGGACGGGTGCAACGAAAAGGGGCCGCGGCGGACGATCGATGTCCGCCG
>NZ_JABWCU010000080.1 GCF_018491765.1 Novosphingobium profundi
CACGACAAGGAAGGTAAGTGGTTCCAGCTCTTCCAGATCGGCTTTGGCGGCATCCCCGGGCGTCCGATGGGTGACGGCCCCGACGGCCACTCGCTGTTCCCCGGCTTCACCAACGTGCCCAACGAGTTCCTCGAGCGCTACTTCCCGCTCGAGATCGTCAAGTACGAGACGGTCGCCGACAGCGGCGGCGCAGGGCTTCACCGCGGCGGCAACGGCATCAACATGGTCTACCGCTTCTTCGAGCCGGGCGTCATCGCGATCCACGACGACCGCTGGTTCGTGCCGCCCTGGGGCGTCAACGGCGGCCTGCCCGGCAAGCGCGCCAAGAAGATCCTGACCAAGGCCGACGGCACGCAGATCATCGTGGGCAACAAGCTGGAGGACTACCCCGTCGAGGCCGGTGACGAACTCCAGTTCATCACCTGGGGCGGCGGCGGCTGGGGCGACCCGCTCGAACGCGATCCCGCGCTCATCCTCAAGGAAATCGGCCAGGGCCTCGTCACCGAGACCGGCGCCCTCGACTACGGCGTCGTCATCGCAGGCGGAGCCGTCGACGAAGCCGCCACCAGCGCCCTTCGCGAAAAGATGCGTAGCGATCGCGGAACCGTCGAGGTCTTCAACTTCGGCCCCGACATCGACACCCTGCGCAAGAACTGCCTCGAAGAAACCGGCCTCCCCGCACCCAAAAAGCCCATGTGGCGCCACGAACTCGCGGAGGC
>NZ_JABWCU010000081.1 GCF_018491765.1 Novosphingobium profundi
GGCAAGAACGCCGGCATCAAGAACATCCTGACGCTGGACGTGGGCGGCACTTCGACCGACGTCGCGCTCATCGAGAACCTCGAGGCGCGCCGCGTGCGCACCACCGAAGTCGGCCACCTCTCGGTCCGCGCCTCCGCGCTCGACGTCAAGACCGTGGGCGCGGGCGGCGGCTCGATCGCCTATGTCCCCGAACTCACCGGCGCGCTGCGCGTCGGCCCGGAATCGGCGGGCGCCGTGCCGGGGCCGGTCGCCTACGGCAAGGGCGGCACGCTGCCCACCGTGACCGACGCCAACGTCGTGCTCGGCTACCTGCCCGAGAACCTTCTGGGCGGCACCTTCAAGCTCGACCGCGAGGGCGCCAAGAAGTCGGTCCAGACGATCGCCGACAAGCTGGGCATCGGCCTCATGGAAGCCGCGCGCGGCATCATCGACATCGTCAACGAGAACATGTTCGGCGCGCTGCGCATGATCTCGGTGCAGCAGGGCTATGACCCCCGGCACTTCGCGGTCATGGGCTTTGGCGGGGCGGGTCCGCTCCACGTCAATGCCGTCGCCAGGCTGATGGGTTCGTGGCCCGCCGTCTCGCCGGTTTCGCCGGGCGTGCTGTGCGC
>NZ_JABWCU010000082.1 GCF_018491765.1 Novosphingobium profundi
TTTTTCGAGGTGAGCGAACGTCTACTTGAAGATGCGAAGCACTTCTCCATCAACTAGAATTTCATCTGGTGGGCCGTTCCGCCTAAACGCGATTGTCACAGGCGCTTCTCCGGTGGCTTTCATCACCAAGTTACCATGCTCGATTGAAGGTGTTACGAAATCCGCTTTGTATTGCCCGATGTATCGACCGCCATCCATGATGATGATTCGTTGGCCGCCGTGGATCGCGCAATCTGCGCAAGCAGGCGCCAGCCTATAACGGTAGGAATAAACGGTGAAAGTGCTCCGTTGCGCAGGCACTTTACCGACTTCCTGAATGGAGAGTTGGTCATGACGGCAATCGACCGAACCGGTAAAGCCACCTGAGATCAAAGCATCGCCAAGGCCACTTAGACATCCATCCGCAGGGCCAGCACTCGCAATACTGCCAAATGCCAAAAATCCGAAAGCTAATGCCTTAAGGGGCAGCCGATTTGTGCTCATATCCGAAGCATATCACACCAATGACCGCACTTCGCAAAACAAACCGGCGGCTTCTTTATCGGCGTATGCTGCTGGACCGGTCTTGGGCCAATTTCTTCGACGGTTTTTTTGGGGGGG
>NZ_JABWCU010000083.1 GCF_018491765.1 Novosphingobium profundi
GGATCACGGATCATGTCCGCGACGGCAGGTGAAGCGCCTTACGTGCTCGACGGGCTTGTCCTGGGCGCCGGCAACCTTCCGTTGCATGAGCACTATACCGATACCGGCGGCGCCACCGATCATGTTTTCGCACTCTGCCACCTACTCGGGTTCCGCTTCGCGCCCCGGCTGCGCGATATTGGCGACCGCAAGCTGGGTTCGATCGCTGCGCCATCGACATACAAGGGCATCGAAAATCTGATGGGCCGCACCATCAAAACGGCAGCGATCGAGGCCGATTGGGATGACATCGTCAGGATTGTCGCCTCAATCAAGGATGGCACGGTGGCGCCGTCAGTAATCTTGCGAAAACTTGCCGCCTACAAACGCCAGAACAGGCTGGATTTTGCATTGGCTGAACTGGGCCGTATCGAGCGCACTTTGTTCACGCTCGATTGGCTTGAACAACCGGAACTGCGACGTGCCTGTCAGGCCGGTCTCAACAAAGGCGAGGCGAGGCACACGCTTGCCGCCGCCATCTATACCAACCGGCAGGGTAGGTTCACCGATCGCTCGCTGGAAAATCAGGAATTTCGCG
>NZ_JABWCU010000009.1 GCF_018491765.1 Novosphingobium profundi
CAGGGCCGCTACTTCTTCATGGACATCGCCCGCGACGGCATCGCGCTTTACGAGGCCGACGACAGCGAGCTGGCGACCCCAAAACCCAAGACCCCGCATGCCGCGCTGGATCTGGCCAAGGAGTACTTCGAAGAGTGGTATCCCGCTGCACTCAAGCGGTATGAAATCGCTAAGTTCGACATCTCGCAGAGCTTTTTCAAAGATGCTGCTTTCGATCTCCATCAGGCCACCGAGCGCCTCTATCACTGCGTCCTGCTAGTCTCGACCTTCTACACCCCGCACGTCCACAATCTGGCGTTCCTGCGCACCCAGGCCGAGCGTCTCGATCCCCGGCTGGTCTACGCCTGGCCGCGTGAGAACCGCTGGCAGCGCGGCATGTTCGAGAAGCTCAAGGAAGCCTACGTCAAGGCGCGCTACTCCAAGCACTACACCGTGAGCGAGGAAGAGCTGACCTGGCTCGGCGAACAGGTCGAGGAACTCGGCCGCGTCGTCCAGACCGTGTGCTCCGAACGCATCGCCCAGCTCGAAGAGACCGCCCGCGAAGCCAGCTGAGCGGCTGGTTTCCATTCCCTTTCAGACGCGCTCCTCGACAACGATGTCGAGGGTGAGCTGCAGCACATCCTCGTCCGCATCGGCCGCTTCCGGCTGCAGGGTTTCTTGGCCGCAAGCGAGCGTGATCCACTCGAAACCCCAGTCCAGATCGACCCGGTCACCGTCATCGTGACGCGTGATGCGAACCTGCGCTGCGCCTTCGACCGCGAGGGCAAAATGGCAGCTGGAGGCATCGTCCAGGAACGTCCCACGCAGCAAGGTTCCATCCGAAAACGCCAGCGAAAACCCCTCGGTAATCCCGCGCGAGGGCACATCGAGACGCGTCTCGATATCGCCCGTCAGCAGCAGGCACGATCGCCCTCCAACCTCGATGTGAACACCCATGCTGTCATACCTCCATGCGACTCAAGTTAGAACGCAAGAGTAGAACATATGGCGAACATATGAAAGAAGGAGGGTTTGGGAGGGGGAGGCAGTTGGAGGCAAGGCGCGGGAAAGCATGAGGGAAGGAAATGGTGGCGAGGGCAAGAGAAAAGGGTGTCTCGCGCCACCCGTAAGCATCTGTCTGCACATCGTTTTTTAGAGAGATAGTCGCTGTTTGGGCGAGACACTTGCGAGACATGGCGTGAAGCCGGTTCACATGGCCCATTCGGCTGGCTGCAATGCGGGCTTGTGCCGGATTTGCAGTAGCGCCCGTGCCTGGAGGCTGATCCGCTTTTGCACCGAGCCTTTGCGACGGGAGATCCCGTGGATCCGCGCTGGCAAAGCGCGGGCTATGGCGTCTCGAAAGTACGAGGCGGCGATGCGGCATTTTGTCCGCCAGTCGCGCCCTTAATCTGGACAGGGCAGTCATCGACTGGCGCGGCCTGAGGGGCAGCCAGGATTGCGTTCAAACAGGCAGGCAAGCACGCCTTGCACAAGTGCGCGTCACGGGTGCGTTTGGGGCCGGTAGTTGGCAAGCTTGCCTGGCTCAGGAATTGCGGTTCGACAAAGGTACCGATCGGCACCGGACAGGCACTGCCGAACCGGCGCGGCATCGTGCAATCTCGCGTGTATGCCGACCGCCAAAACCCGCCATCAGTTCTACTTGCCCGACGGCCTTTCCGAGAGCCTTGCGAAGGCGGCTGCCGAGCCCGGCAACTCGAAGACCCTTATCCTGACTAAGGCATTGGCCGCCTGGTTCGAACAGGACACCCAAACTCCGGTCATGGGCGTGTGCGATCGCCAAGACTGCCAAGCCATGCAGTTTGAGGCCAAGCTCGATCGGATCATCAATATCCTTTTAGACGCCCAGTTGTCCGCTGCGTCGGAAGGGCATTCTCATGGAGAGGTGCGAGCACACGTCGGTTCCAAAACGCCCCACCAATCGGTGCGCAAAACCGTGCATCGTGACGAGGCAAGTGCTCGGCAAATGACCAGCCCATCCGGGCTCGCGGACCAGCAGGAGTTTGATCTATGATTCAGAAAACCAGCACGCCGATCGAGCCGATCTCTGTTCGCATTCCGGAGGCCTGCCGACTGACCGGCATCGGCCGTTCAAAGCTCTACGAGCTGATTGCAGAGGGCCGCATCGAAGTCGTCAAGGTCGGCACCATGACGCTTGTGCCGTATGCCAGCTTGAAGGATCTGATCGACCAGGCTCGACGCTCTGAAAATGGGCATTGAGTTAGCATTCCTGAATGCCAGCTCCTGGGACTCAGCCGACAGTCGCCTTTGGAGCGCTGAAAGAGGAAGCCGGACGTTCGGATCGCATCTGCCTGATGGCCACATCCGCTGACAAAGCCGACCTTAGCGGCGCTTTGCTTGGCCGTTGAAACCGGCCGTTCATTCACGCGGCCAGGTATGGCGCCTCCTGGGCCGTAAGCGGACAGGCTGCTTTGCGGGACATGGCCACGCATGACTGACCTCAGTGGGTATACCGGAAACGGCGGAGTATGGCAGGCCACGCCCGATGATGAGCACTATTTGTACGCTATAGTCCTAATATAAGGCCCCTATCTGAGAATGAGGGGAACTGCACATAGCGCCCCGATGCGGAACAAATGATTAGGCGCCCTGCTGCTCATCCTCCTTTGTCTCATCGCCTTTGCCCCCAGCCTTGGGGGCAACTTCCTCATTTGGCGCTGCTGAGCCATCGAACGGGACTTCCGGCTCCGCCTCTGGTCCAGCGACTGTCGCGGCAGTCACGACCTGGCGCTCAATTTTAAGCGAATCCTTGAGCGCGGCGAGCGAGGTCGTCAGTGCGGGCAGGTTAGAGACGGCATCGACCGGATCGTCCTCGAGCCGGTGTTCGCGCCGGATCCGTTGTGTCGAGCGACGGATCGCCTCCGCCTCGACAGAGGAGTCCAAGAGGTTCTCGATCTTCTCGAGTAGATTGGCGACTTCTTCCTTCGTAGCTGTTCGCGCATGATCTCGCACGAACAGTTGCTGCTCCCGGTCAACCAGATGGCTGAGACGATCGCGCCCAGCCTCCGCCTCAGCTTTGCGACGAAGTCGGTTCAGCGCGACGAATAGCTTGCCCATCCGGGCGAGATAAAGGTCGACATCGGCGGTAAGTTCGGCGTCCGGATTTTCGCATAGGCTAACAACGGCCCGAGCGAACGGTAGCTTCTCGATCCTGATATCCTTGCCGGCAAGAACCGCCTCGATGTGGTCGAACATGCCTGTGCCGACCTCGCGCCCGCCCAATTCCTCGGCGGTCACTGTCGCTGCGCTCGCGGCGCGGTACATGGCGAGTTCCTGAACACACAGGCTGACTGCGGCTGCGGCGAGCCCCGGTGGCAGCAGGTCCTCGATCTCGACGACGTTGCCGACATCCTGAGACACCTTTCCGAGCTGGAGGACCAGTTCTGTCGTCAATAGGCCGCTTAGTGGCTTCCGCTTGAGGAGTTTGACTGCGTCGTCGCCAGCTTTGTCGGAATCGAGCAGTACGACGACTGGGGGCTTCTCGGCGTCGCGCCCTCGCACGAGATGCACCATGTAAGGAATATGGCTCGCCGACCCGCATGGCACGATGACCATGCCGTTGAGGTCGAGGGACTCATTTTCCGGGCGACCTGCCTTTCGGATCGAGCGGGAGGCACCAGCGAGAAGGACCTGCTCTGTGATCCCCTCTACCAGCAGGTTGGCGGAACCCACGAACGCCGTCTCGCCAACGAAGGCACCGAAGGCTGAGCGGAGAGGCTCGTAATGGTTCTGCGCGGCGTTATCGACGACTAGCGTGCCGTCTCTGCCCCATCCCTTTTCTAGCACGCGGATGCGCTCAGCGTGATTTTTGTCGATCAGGAACGGCGAGTGAGTGACGTAAACCACCTGGACCGCCGGACGGTCGGGCTGGTTCTCCGCAAGATCGCGCAGAATACGCATAAGGTCCTGCTGCGCCTCGGCCGACAGATAGGTGTCGGGCTCGTCCATCAACAGGATACGTTCCCTTGTCCCAGGCCGATGGGCCTGAGACTGGATGAGGTAGGAGAGAAAATACTTTAGCCCGCTGCTACGTTCGGCGAATGTGTATTCGGTTCCTGTGCGGTCACGGATCGTGAAGACCAAGTCGTGCTCGCGGGTGTCAACGCGAAGTGAGAAGTCGCGGTCCTGCACCCACCAGCGCCGGAAGTTCAAAGCCTGCTCGATCTGGGCATTGATGCGTTCGACTAAGGCGTTCGCATAACCATCAGCACCGTCCGCGATCGCGTCAGCAAGCTCGACGATTGCCTTCGGGTCGATCTGCGCCAAGTCAACCAGCAGGCTGCGGGCAAGATCCAGCGCTCGACCATCATCCGCTGTTGGGGCGGGCTCGGCGAGTTCGTCCATTAGAGGCCTGAGCAGACTAAAGATGCTTGGCGCGTTGCTCGCGACCGAGGATGCATCTTGACCAATCATACCCGAGAGCGACGACATGCTGTCGAGTAGCGATGCGCGCACGCGACGCACGCCGGCTGGGTTGCCCGAGACGATCCACCTGAAAGGCACGCTGTCGGGCAGGGCGACATCCGAGTGGATACGGTACGTGCTGGGCAACAATGCCGTGAAGCGGTCCGCTGTTGGCTTATCAAGCTGATGCGGCTCCCACCCATTTTCGGACGGAATCCAAACGGTCAACAAGTCCGGCCCCTCGCGGAACATCATGAATTCCGCCACGGCAGGCGCTGTTGAACCGATAGTGCTACGGATAGCATCCCACTCGTCCGGCATAACGCCAGACCAAGCGACCCCGAGGTGCGGCCAACTCGCTTGCTCTGCCGTGACGCCGAAAAACTCACAGTAGCGGCACAGATCTCGACGAGCGAAACCCTCGCCGCTAACGGCCCTCTCAATGGCGCTGAGGAGATGGCTCTTGCCCGACTCGTTCGCGCCAACGACTGTTGTCAAGCGATCGTCGATCCTCACCTCTATGTAGGGAAACCATTGCCCACGATATAACTCCCAGTCCCCTCGGGGAGAGCCGCCTGGCTTTGCCTTCCTGATGCGGTCAAAATTGAACGACTTGTAAAAGCGCGCGTATACGGTCGAAAGCCTCATCCGTCCCCCCACAGGTGTCGTTACCCATCAAACCTTTAGCAACCCGTTGACCACGGCGCCCAAAAAGCGCTCCGACTTCGTCGAATAGCGAATTTTCAGCTCGAGCCTGAGCTTAGTCCCAAGTCCGGCTATTTGACTTAAGCCACTCGGTGGCCGAGTCCTTCTTGTGGGCGGCCCAATGCTTCCGAAGTCGAAAGACATATAGCTGGTCGCCTTTATCCAATTCCTTACTGAGTTCGTCCCGCACAGTCGCAGGATCATCAGCCGTGTCGAGAAACCACACCGAATCTAAAGCGTGGCACCACGTCCTCTTCTTGATGGCCTTGATCAAACCATCATAATTCCGGCTGGGTTCGTCCAAGTCATACGTCACCAGCAAAACCGACATACTGCCCTCCTAGGTTGCTGCAGAACGTAAAAAAGAGGAATATCAGAGTCGAGCCCATTTCGTTTATTTGCAACCAGTCGCGGTTCGAACGTCGAAGAGGTGCGCCCGGGGTTGGCGTGAAGAGGCGGAATGGGCACCCTATTGCTGCTCGGCGTCCTATAGCGGCAGCGAAATCGTTACGGTGTGTGGGACGGCAACGGCGGCGCGCGGCGGTGCGTGGCGGGCCGAGGGGGACTTCGAACGGCCGCTTCACCTTGGAGATGCCGAGAGCTGACCGCGTCCGCTTTCAGGAACAGCCCAAACCTGCATGGGTGGGCGATTATGGGGCGCGAATCTGGCCTGCTGGTGCGCAGCCCGGAACGTCCGCTATCCCAATCTACGCTTCTGGAAGGAGACGTTCCGGTTCGTCCGACATTGCCGCCTTTGCCAAGGCCGGATCGTGGCATCGGAAGCTGCCGACCGTTCATCTCTAAAGAGTTCGCGCAGCCACAGCTGCCCTCCGCCACGTCGGACCTTGAGCGGGGGGGGTGAGAGCGTCACGATCGACGCCGTTCGATCACCTCTTTCGGGCGTCGGACGTCAGTAGCAATTTTCCCTCAATCCCAAACGTTCTGTCTTGCCTGCTCCTGCATAGCCCCGATGAAAGCGCGAACCGCGGGCATGACGGCTCGACCGGGATCGTAGAGCAGGCTTACCGGCATGGGCGGTGGTGCGTGATCTGCCAGCACTTCCACCAATGCGCCGCTAGCGATGTGGGCGGCTGACTGATAGCTCAGCACATTGGCGAGGCCTATGCCGGCCTCGGCCGCGGCGATTGTCGCATCTATGCTGTTGACGGTCAGGCGCGGGATTACCTCCACCATGTCGCCGCCGCGCGCGCCGAATGGCCAGGCGCCACTGACACGCACCCCGCTGCCCACGACGCAGCGATGTGTGTTCAGATCTGCGGGAACGGAGGGCACGCCATGTTTGGCGAGATAGGCTGCGCTCGCCACAATGGTCTGCCGGACGGATCCTATCTTCACGGCACGCAAGGTGCTTTCAGATAGTGCGCCGATCCGCACTGCCACGTCGATCCCTTCCTCCACGATGCGGACATTGCGATCGAGCAGCATCATGCGCGCACTCAGGCCTGCATGGCGCACCAGCATTGCATTGATGACTGGGAGTACATGGAGGCGCCCGAACACCACCGGCGCGGTCACATAGAGCTGCCCGCGCGGCATGGATCGCCCGCCCATGACAATCTGCTCGGCCTCACGCAGTTCGGTCAATATCCGTCGTGCCCGATCGAGAAACGCTGCGCCGTCGGCCGTTAGCGCCACGGCCCGTGTCGAGCGATGGAACAGCGTTACGCCCAGATGCCGCTCCAGCGCAGCGACTGCCCGCGTAATGGCTGGTGGCGACCTTCCCAGCGTTCGGGCGGCGGCCGCAAATCCGCGTTGCTCGGCTACGGCGACGAAGGCGGATAGGCTTTCAAAGCGGTCCATTATTCCTCAAATTGAAATAGTGATCGCCGATCATCGTGTATTATCGCAATCACTGCAATGCGTTATCTCTCGCGGCATGGCACAGACCTTCATCCATACCCTATTCGGTCCCGGGGCTCGCGCGCTTCAGGAGGCCGCCGGTTCCCGCGGCGCGTATGCTCGCATGGAGGAGGAAGCGGGGCCGCTCGATATACTGACCGACCGCGAAATCGACTTCATTGTGGCTCGCGATAGCTATCTACATGGCGAGCGTTTCCGAAGACGGTTGGCCCTATGTCCAGCATCGCGGTGGGCCGCCGGGCATTCTGAGGCATCTTCAGGGAAATCGCATCGGCTTCACCGACTTTCGTGGCAATCGCAATATCTTTCCACGGCCCATGTCGCAGCCGACGACCGTGTCGCGCTGTTCCTGATGGACTATCCGAACCGTCGACGCCTGAAGATTATCGGCCATGCCCACGCGAGCGAAGAGCCGGCCGTGATCACCGCGCTGATGCCGCCCGATTACGCGGCATTGCCCGAGCGCGCCTTCCTGATCGACGTCATCGGCTTCGATTGGAACTGCCCGCAGCACATCACCCCGCGCTTCACCGAGGAGGAAGTCCGACGTGCTTCCCTGCCCCTCATCGACGAAATCGCGGCGCTACGTAGCCGCATCGCCCAACTGGAAGGAAACTCATCATGATCGGTAAGCTCACTCGAGGTGTCCATCACGTCGGCCTCACCGTGCCCGATCTCGAGCAGGCGCGGGAATTTTTTTGCGGCACTCTGGGTTTCGCGGAGGTGGGCGGCGTCCCCGATTATCCGTCCATTTTCGTGTCGGATGGCGCAATCCTGCTGACCTTGTGGCGCGCGGCCGACCCACTGACCGCCCGAGCCTTTGACCGGCGAGCCAATATCGGCCTCCATCATCTTTCGCTGGCAGTTGCTGACGATGCGGCCCTGGACGCAGCGTGGCAGGCGGTGACCGCGCATCCCGAAGTCATGGTCGATGCCGCACCGAGCCCGATCCAAGCGGGTTCTTCGACACGCCACTTTCTCGTCTTCATTCCCGGTGGCATTCGACTCGAGTTCGCCACGCCTTTTGCTTGAAAGGAAACGTCGATGTCGCGACCGTCCTTGCCCCGCTTACTCGCGAAACTGCCTTGCAAAAGGTCCGCGCTGCCTAAGATGGTTGAAACGGTCGCGATCCCGCGCGCGTAGCCCTTGCCTATACCAATGACAGTCAGTGGCGGAACCGGTCCGAATTCTTGCAGGCCCGCGACGCCAATATAGCCTTCCCGACCGGCAAATGGCGTCGCAAGCGTACCGGATGATCATGGGGCCACCATACAAAGCTGACATCGCTCATATCCGGCCGTCCCGCGCGAGCGCTCACCAACCGGTTCACGGCCATGGCCGGCCGGCAGGGCGGACGGCTTCCGCCGGCCTATCCAATCGCCTACGATGCCGGGAAAGCCCTTCACGCTGCCGCAAAGGTAAGGTGAATACGGTTTCGGAGCGCAATAGGCCGGCCAAGGTGCGCCGCTCACCCGTGTTATGCCGGCCGCCAGGCTGGTGCGAACCTCGCGCGACCAAATGGAGCGCTGCCGAGCGATGCCCACTGCTTTCGATGAGTGATGCTTACCCGATGCGTCAAGAAGGCCCGCGGTCAAACTTAGGCGCTGAGAGAAATTCGCTAGGTGTTGATGACATTACCTGCCGGAATGCGTGGGAGAAGGCGGCGACACTCGCGAAGCCGGCTTCCAAAGCGACGCGCGAAATCGGCTTGCCGGCTCCAAGTTCGGGCAAAGCCCAGAGTATGCGCGCGCGCTGGCGCCATGCTTTCAATGTCATACCGGTTTCTTCCGGGAAGCGCCGGCTTGCTGTGCGGGTCGACGTCGCAGCGCGCGATGCCAGTATCTCAAGTGGCAATTCGTTGCGATGGTCCGCAAGGGCAATTTCGGCGACGCGCATTCCGATCTCGCTTTCCGGCATGGGGAGGTACGTTGGCGCCTGCTTGATAACGCTCAGTTCGTGAAGCGCCAATCGGCACATGATCTCGCCGCGTTCCGAAGCCAGGTCGCCTTGCGAGAGCGCATCCAAGAGGCCGCGCAGCAAGGGTGACATGCCCGAAACGAAGGAATGCGCCGGAAATCCATCCGGTCGCCACGCCTTTATCGCGCGAGGATCCCACAGCATGATCCAGACTTCGGCATCCGTCATGATGTCAAGCCGGTGCCGCACTCCCGAAGGAACCCAAGCCGCGAGTTGCGGGGGAAGCAGCCAAATCCCATTTGCAGTTCGCAGCTGCGCCATTCCCGAAGCTACGTAGGTAAGCTGCGCGTGATCGTGGTCATGCTCTGGCAAGGCTTCCGCGCGCCGTTTGCACACCTTGTGCAGGGTAATGTCGAACGGCGAGGATGGCGTGTTGTCGATGTATGTTGGCTGCATATCGATGAGATAAGCTGATACGATCATGTGCAAGTAATCTCAAGTGACAAAGGGTCAAACATGCTCGCTGCGCTGATCGAAGAATATGGCTCCAACGATGTCGTCAATTTGGCGGACATGAACCGCCCGGTGCCCGGCTCGAACGAAGTTCTGGTCAGGGTGAGAGCCGCGGGGATCAACCCTGTCGACTGGAAGATTCGCAATGGGGCCGGTGCACGTATGGGTATGACGCTTCCCATACGCCTAGGTAGCGAGTTTGTCGGCGTGATCGAGGAAATCGGAAGCGATGTTTCGGCCTTCGCGATCAGCGATGACGTCTTTGGAATGGTCAAGACGGGCGGATTCTCGGAGTATCTCGTCGTGGATGCGGCAAATATCGCGCTCAAACCCGCGGCTATCGATGCCGTGCAGGCCGCGACTCTTCCGCTGGCCGGAACGACGGCATGGCAGGCGATGTTCGACGAAGGCGGCCTGAAGGAAGGCCAGCGCTTGCTGATTACCGGCGCATCAGGCGGCGTGGGGTCGCTGGCTGTCCAGCTGGCCAAGGCATCTGGCGCTCATGTCACCGCGTTGGCATCCCCACGAAATCTGGACTTCGTACGCGGTCTGGGTGCAGACGTGGTCATCGACTATACTGCTGATCCGTTTGAAGATTTGGTCCGGGACATCGATGTGGTCTTCGACACGGTCGGATCGGACACCTTCGAGCGGGCGTTTCGAACACTACGCCAAGGCGGCGTCATGGTAACGGTGGTGGCTTTTCCCGCAGGCGACGAGGCCGAGCGATTTGGGGTAACGGTCAAGCGCTCCTTCACTGTTCCAAACAGCGAGTCCCTCGGCGAGATTGGGCAAATGGTCCAAAGTGGCAAGCTCACTCCCCATGTCGACCAGATCTTTCCGTTCAGTCAGGTCAAGGACGCCCTTGAGCTCTCCGAAATTGGGCGAGTTCGCGGGAAGATTGTCCTGTCGTTCGCTTAAGGTGCTGCTGGGGGCCTGTCCAGTTACGCCGACAGAGCCGTCATTCCCGGCCCCTGAACCGCCCGCCGAAACCTGCCGTACATTCACGAGGCTGATTACGGGTAAGAATTTAGCCGATTGCGGACTGGCGGCTTTTGGTCGAAAACTCGCGAAAGCAGACGTAGGCAAAGGTCGGACCTGATGTCGTCACTTGCCAGGCGCGCTGCTAAAACAGCGGATCGTTCCCCATGTCACCCGCGCTCTTGTTCATTTCGATCGCCGTCGTGCGCATCTCTTTTTCGAGGATCTGCATGAACGAAAGAGCGCTATCGAGTTCGGTTTCCGAGATGCCGTCGATGATGGCCTTCATCCGCGCGACGTGCCTGTCATAGACTGCGTCGACGAACGCAGCTGTGCCTTCCGTAAGCTGCAGGAGGCGCCTGCGCTTGTCATCGGAAGAACGGTTTCGCGAAACCAGCCTGCGCTCGATCAGTCTCCCCACCACGACACTCATTGACGCCTGCGTGATGCCGATCTCGCGCGCAAGGTCCGAGGCAGTGATCGGTCCCAGATGACGGATCAGCTGCAAGCATTCCAACTGCGTGACGTTGAGGTCGAGCAGCCGCGCCGCTGCCTGCTGAAACATAACCGTCCGCGCTCCGAATTGCTGGGCGATAAGCGAATATCGCTCGAAACGCGCGTGGGCGACATTCTTCGGCACAAAAGGGCCCCTAGGTAGTTAGGTAAACTAAGCATATCTTAGCGTGGCCCCTCGCACATGGCCACCTCGATACAGGACAACAGGATATTAGGATATTTTGCTATGACCTCTCAGACCAAGACCGCACTGGTCACAGGCGCTGCAACCGGCATTGGTGCAGCGCTTTCCAGAGCCCTCGCCGGGGCAGGCCACCGGGTATATGGTGCCGACCTGTCCTGGGAGGATGAGCCCGAGACGAACATCCAGGCCCTGCAATGTGATGTGGCCGATGTCGATAGCGTCCAGCGGTGTGTCAGTCGGATTGAAGAGGAAGCGGGCGGCGTCGATATTCTCGTCAACAATGCGGCGATTGCCGGTGCTCTGGATTTGCGACCGTTCGATGCGATTCCGCCTGAAGAATTCGCACGCGTTCTGCAGACTAACGTCCTAAGCCAGTTTCTGTGCAGTCGCGCGGTCATCGGTCACATGCGCCGTTCGGGCTGGGGGCGGATCATCAATCTCACTTCTGGCACGGCGTTCATCGGCGTGCCCAATATGCTTCATTACATCGCCAGCAAAGGCGCGATCGTTTCGTTGACCCGCTCTCTGGCGACCGAAGTCGGGCAGGATGGGGTGACCGTCAACGCACTCGCGCCCGGCCTGACGATCACCGAAGGGATCGAGAGCAACGCGGCGTTTTCGCAGGCGATGCGCGACGGCGTCGTCGCCTCTCGGTCAATCCGCAGGGAGGAGCGGCCAGACGATCTTGCCGGGGCATGCGTTTTTCTAGCGAGCGATGCGGCCGAATTCCTGACCGGCCAGATCATGGTGATCGATGGCGGCGCAACTTTCCACTGAGGAGTATCGACTTCATGCCGATGAACGACAGGCAGACCGAAGGCGGGACGACAGGCGACCGATGGACTGTGGAATCGCGATGCATCAATTGCATGGCATCGCGTTCCATCGCCCCTGAATTGCTGGTTGAAAAAAGTGGCCAATCGGTATTCGCCAGGCAGCCGGAAACCGACAAAGAGATCGAGGCCGCCTGGAAGGCCGCGCAATTGTGCCCGGTCGGCGCTGTAAGGCCGCCGGATGGTCTGCCTAAATACGGACCGTTGTTTCCCGAAGAGGTCGCTGGCTATTTTCGGATGGGCCACAACACGAAAGGTTCCTATGGGGCGCACTCTTACTTCGGCCGCGCGGGCGATATGAATTTCCTTGTGGACGGGCCGGGATGGTCGACCCGGCTGGCAAGCTGGATGGAGCAGCGCGGCGGGCTGGATCACATCCTTCTGACTCATCGCGACGATATCGGTGATACTAAACGTTATGCCGAATATTTCGGTGCTGATGTTTGGATTCACCAGGCGGACGCCGATGCCGCGCCCTTTGCCAATCGGATCATTCACGACGACGACCTTGCCTCGCCCCATCCCGAAATCAGGATCGTGCCGATCCCGGGTCATACGCGCGGAAGCGTGGCCTATCTGGTCGCCGGAGATACGTTGTTTACAGGCGATACACTGGCATGGGATCACAACGAGCGGCGGCTGCGTGGATACAGGCGCTATTGCTGGTTCGACTGGGACCAGCAGATTGCGTCGATCGCGGCTCTGCGGGGTTTGGGGTTTTCTCGAATTTTCGCTGGGCACGGCGGAAGCATTGAAATGTCAGCGCCAGAGATGGTTCGACATCTCGACGACCTGCTCAGGCGAGAGGGTGCCGAGTGAAGATCAGGCTAGATCCGGTCGAGGTGCCAGTTGGCAGCACATCTGCCGCCTACCATGCGCCTTGGTTTTTCAAGCCTCAATTGCCACCTTCCAAGGCCAGTAAATTTGTCCACACCGCATGGCCTAGGGAAGGGAACAGGTGTGATGCTAGGTGGCTTAAAATGGCCGTTTACAGACCCGGCAGCTTTTAGGAGCAAGAGCGCGGAAAACAGACGTTAGACGGGCCACCACGATCGTCAGCACTCGCCGACAGAGCCGCCATTGGCGCATCAGTCATTGGCTTCCGATAGCTGCCATCGGTTCATATTACCGAGCAACTGCCGTGAGCCACAGTTTGGAGCATCTCTGCGCGGCATCCGCGCCAGATTGATTTCCGTCCAATGTCACATCCCGGCGCGCTGCTTCGTCAAGGCTTGCATCAACACTCAAGGAGCAAGCCATGTCGCAGCGTCTGGACCATCTGAAGCAGCATCCCGAACTCACCGCGAAGCTGACCGATCTTACCCTGTCGGTAAAGAAGGGCGCATTGGAGAAGGCAATTCTCTCCCTTGTCGAGATCCGCGCCTCGCAGATTAATGGCTGCGCGTTTTGTGTGGACATGCATATCAAGGAGGCGACGCTCCAGGGGGAACGCCCGCTTCGATTGCATCATGTCGCGATCTGGCGGGAGTCGCCCCTGTTCGATGACCGGGAGCGCGCCGCGCTGGAGTGGACAGAGGCGGTGACGCGCCTGTCAGCCGATGGCGTGCCGGATGCCATCTATGACGACGCGCGCGAACATTTCTCGGAGCGAGAACTGATCGACCTTACCTACATGGTCATGGTCATCAACGCCTGGAACCGCGCTTCCATTGCTTTCCGCTCCGTACCGGGATCGGCGGACAAGGCCTTCGGCCTCGACCGCGCCGGCCTCGCCTGAGAACAGGAGCAGGCCGATGGCGTCCATTCTTTCCATCCTTGCCAGCCCCTATGGCGCCGCTTCGCGCGGCGCCACGCTGGCGGCGCAGGCTGCTGCCAACCTTCAGGCGGCGGATCCCTCGCTGGCGCTTGTGGAGCGCGACCTGTCAACACTTGCCCGGTCGGTCATCCCGTCCTCCTATGCCGATGCGGTGCTGGCGCGGCAACCGAGCGAGCATGCCGCCTTTGACCTTTCCGAAACGCTGATCCGCGAGGTAGAGGATGCGGCCTTTATCACCATCGCCACGCCCATGCACAATTACACCGTGCCCGCCAGCCTGAAGCTGTGGATCGACCTGGTGCTTCGCCATAGCCGCAGCTTCGCACCCGTGAACGGCGTGAAAACCGGGTTGTTGGGCGACCGGCCAGTTTTGGTGGTGGTGACTTCTGGCGGGGCGGTCACCGGGAAGGAAGCCGGGCAGCCGGACCATCTGACTGGCTATCTCACTGATGTGCTGTCCACTATCGGCATATCCGATGTGCGCTTCATCTATCTTGAAGGGCTGGTGAATCCGGTGCAGGCTGGCATCGCGATGGCAGCAGGAGCCAGGGCCATGCTTCAGGATCCGGTGTTCGCCGGCAGGCAAGGTGGCGAGTCAGCCATGGCGCATGCGGTAAACGGGTGATGGAACCGCAACCCTCAGATGCCGCCGTGGATGCCTTCGAACCGCTCCGCCCCCGCCTGATCCGGGTCGCCTATCGAATGCTCGGTTCGGTCGCGGACGCGGAGGATGTGGTGCAGGACGCCTTTATCCGCTGGCTGCGCACCGACCACGCGGCAATCCGCGAGCCGGAGGCCTTCCTGCGCACGACCGTTACGCGCCTGTGCCTCGATCACCTCAAATCCGCCCGACACCTCCGCGAGACCTACATCGGCCCCTGGCTGCCCGACCCGGTGCTGGACGAGGAAGAAGAAGAGGACGTGACCCTGCCGTTGATGCTGGCGCTGGAACGGCTGTCACCACTCGAGCGCGCGGCCTTTCTGCTGCACGATGTGTTTGGCGCGGCGTTCAACGAGGTTGCCGCAACCATTGATAGAGACGCCGCTGCCTGCCGCCAGCTTGCCGCGCGCGCCCGCGCCCATGTGCGGGAGGCGCGACCCCGCTTCGCGGTCGAGAAACAGCGCGGCCTCGCTATCGCACAAGCCTTCTTCGAGGCATCGCGCAGCGGCGACATGGCTGCGCTGGGCGCGATGCTGGCCAGCGATGTCGCCATGCATTCAGATGGCGGCGGCAAGCGCCCTGCTGTGGTCCGGCCGATCTTGGGCAGCCGTCTGGTGCTGCAGTTCCACAAGGCGCTGGCGGTGCTGCTCCGCAAGCATGGCTCGCAATTGGTCGGCACGCGGATCATTAGCGGCCTTCCCGGCTTCGTCACGCGGGAATCTGATGGCGAATTGCAGACCACTGCGCTGGAGATCGAGAATGAACGGATCATCGGCATCTATGTGATGCGCAATCCCGACAAGCTGAAGCATCTGCATTGAGGGTGGAAAGGCGGACCGCTCTCAGCCTGCCCGCCTTGCTCACTTCCCAAGCTAGCGCCCGGCGATCTAGCGGGTGCAGCCCGTCCATTGTGATGAGAGTGTCCAGAGGCGTTCGGCCGCCTCATCGTCGATGGCCCAGGGAGCGACGCCCTTGCGCCCCGTTTCCGCCCGGTTGATTCCGGCGACGTCACAATCCTCGCAATAGACGCCCCCCTTTTCTTCGAGAAGCGGGCTCGTTGCGCACCACAGGGCTGTCGCCGCCCCTTGCTCGGGCGTCTTCATGCCGCGTGCCGGGTCGATGATAGGCTTGCCGCACGCGTCGAGCGCGTCAAATCCTGCCATCTCCTCTTCCGAGAGATGCCTGGCCAGATCGGTGATGATCTGGCCGGGGTGTAGTGAAAGGGCGCGAACCCCGCTCCCCTTGCCCCGCCGGTCCAGCGCGCGGGCGAACAACACGTTCGCCGTCTTGGACTGCCCATAAGCCACCCATTTGTCGTATGGACGGCGTTCAAAATCGATATCGTCGAAATCAACGCCCGCGATCTGGTGCCCGCGCGAAGACACGGCAATGACGCGAGCGCCCTGATCGACCAGCGCAGGCCAGAGCAAGCAGGCAAGGCGGAAATGGCCGAGGTGGTTCGTTGCGAACTGCGCCTCATGCCCGGCCGCATCGCGTCGCAACGGTGCGGCCATGATGCCCGCGCTGTTGATCAGCAGATGAAGCGGCCGCTTGCTGGCCATGAAACCGCTGGCGAAATCGGCGACAGATGCGACGTCGATCAGGTCCATGGGCGCGATTTCTACCTTCTCGACATCGGTGAGCGCTGCTTGCGCCCGTTCGATATCGCGTGCTGGCACGATCACTGTTGCGCCAGCCCGGGAAAGCACTCTGGTTGTCACCAGGCCAAGGCCGGAATAGCCGCCCGTAACAATGGCAGTACGGCCGGAAAGATCGATGCCGGCGATCACGTCGTCGGCGGTGGATGCGGCGCCGAAAGGCGATCCGATGGGTTCTTGCAGTGTCGTCATAAGCGGATTTCTGGAGTAAAGCGGTCGGATGATCGATCCTCATTCATCCGGATTCCCGTCGTGATCGTCCAGGATGCGCCGGCAGATCCGCTCTCGGATGTACTAGGTATCGTGCAGGCGAGCGCGGCATGTAGCGTGCGCTTCGCCGCCGGCGGCGACTGGGCGCTGCGGTTCTCACCAACTCACGTCAAGTTCAACGTTGTTCGCTCCGGCAGCTGCTGGATCCTGGCAGAAGGCACGACGCGGCGATTGTCATCCGGCGATTGCTTCATGGTGGCAGGCACGCCCTTCGTGCTGGCGAGCGATCCGGGACTACCCGCGATCGATGCCGTTAGTGTGTTCGGAAACGACGCCAGTGAAGCACGAGTGGGACCGACCCCGGATACGGAGATACTGGGCGGCAGCGTGAATTTCGACAGCGCTCAGGCGGACTTGATCTTGCCGCTGCTGCCCGGCCTACTGCTGACAGAAGCCAATCAAGCGGGCGCCTCGCCGATGGGATGGCTGATCTCCCAACTCGATACCGAATGGCGCAGCAATCTGCCCGGCGCGCGAGCCGCATGCGATGACATGATCCGTCTGTTGTTCGTGCAGGCTCTCCGCAGCCATTTCAGTGGCGGCACAGACATTCCCAGCTGGCTCGGCGGACTGTCCGACCCTCCTGTGGCAAGGGCGCTCCAGGCGATCCATGCCGATCCGGCACGCCACTGGCGGCTTGAGGAACTCGCCATTCTAGCAGGTACTTCGCGATCAGCTTTTGCCGAGCGATTTGCGCGCCGCGTCGGGAGGCCGCCGGTCGGCTATGCGACCAACTGGCGCATGCGTGTGGCTGCAAGTCAGCTTGCCGCAGGCTTGAAGACCATCAGCGAGGTGGCATCACAGGCGGGTTACCTAAGCGACAGCGCATTTCACGCCGCCTTCCGCCGCGAAATGGGCACCTCTCCTGCTACATATCGGCGGAAATTTCGGGCGTCATAGAATGCCCTTCATTTGGCGCTTTCCGCCGCCAAAGCCGCCTCTCTCGACACCTCGCTTGATCGCCAAGATCGGGCGCTCACCGGAACTGATGTAAACGTCCTGCCTTGATCTATACCTGCTGGGTTAGCTGCCGGTCCGCACCTTGGCCTCGAATTTTGGCGGCTGAATGACGGCAAAGGGTCGGGCCCAGAAGGGGCTCTGGCGGGAGAAGCCGTCAGATGCCCAAGCTGGTCGTTCGAGGGCGAATTTGTCTTCCCAGGGACCGGCCCGTCCGCTTTCCCTTGCCGGTCAGATGGCAGCATCCGACTACGTGCCTGATCTCCTAAATACCGCTTGCGTTCGTGAGGGCGTCCAAAGAAGGGAAGCCGTATCGAGCCCCTCGCATCCCCTGGCAGACGCCGATGGCCAGATCCAGGTTCGTCCCGGAGATCGACTCCCCGGCATCGCGCGTTACGGCGCCACGCTCAGCACCGACTACGAAGGCCTGCTGGGCAGCCGGACCTTCTCGATAGGCGCGATGTCCTCGCGCGTTCGGGTCAGGGCCTGGTCGGCGACGTGGCCAACCTCACCCCGCGTGTCCCCTGCTATGTCCTGGTCCACCTCCGCGCGAGCCTGGAACTGGTCCCAGGCTTCTCGCTCTTTGCCAACGTGCGCAACCTGCTTGACCGCGACTACGCCACTTTCGGCACGTTAAGCGAAGTCGAGGAGGTCGACCTTGCCGAAGCCCCGGATGCCTTCAACCCGCGCGCCTATGGCCCCGGCGCGCCCCGCCGCTGGACCCTGGGCCTGCGGGCCCGCTTCTAACGATGCAAGCCCCTCTCCCCAACTCCTGAGTACGGTGCCTGAGGGCGACAGCATTGAATCGCCCGCATCGGGTCCCCACGTCGTAACCCACGACGCAAATGGAAATGTATATGGCCGGTGGATGGTCGCGCGATGGCGCGGTGCAGGATCAGATTGATGACACGGTAAGCGACGCGGTGCGCGGCGCACGCGCCCGGATGCCCGCTGGCGAGGGCCTAGAATACTGCGAAGAGTGCGGCGAGACCATTCCCCCCCGTCGGCGCGAAGCCCTGCCGGGCGTGTGAACGTGCGTCGCCTGCCAGGGGCAACGCGACAAGAGGATCGCCCATTCTCACATCAACCGGCGCGGCAGCAAGGACAGCCAGTTGCGCTGACGCCGCCGCCCAAGCGCCTGCGCGCGCCGTGTTGGAATAGCCGCCGCGAACAGCTATGCGGCGAGCATGACGGCATCTGATCTCGAACACCTGCTGATAACACGCCTCGTCCGGCAAAATGGCGGCACCACCCAGACCTGGCGCCGAGCCGTCGGGAAGATCATCGTGCGCGACAGAAAGATACACCCGCATTGCAACTGGGATGTCAGGACTGGCGGCACCGATGCCCAACGCGCCGCCATCGAAAGCCTGCTCGACGAAGTGCGGCTTGAATGCGCCTTCGTGGAAGCGGGCTAAGCGCCAGACGAGATTCCCCCCGAGCAAGAAGAAGGCCTCTTTGCGCCCTTGTCGGTCGTTCTGGGGCTGATTTGGCCTGCCAGGGACCGGCCGGTCCGCTTTCCCTTGCCGAGCAGATCGACCAGTAGCCTGGATGGGTGGGAAGCCGTATCGAGCCCCTCGCAGACGCCGACGGCCAGATTTAGGTTCGCCCCGGAGATCGCCTCCCCGGCATCGCGCGTTACGGCGCCACCTTCGGCACGTTCAGCGAAGTCGACGAGGTCGACCTTGCCGAAGCACCGGATGCCTCCAAGCTGACGACGCCCCCTCTCCCCAGTAGCTGAGCGCCGTGTTTGGCAGGGAGGCAGCATTGAATCGCCCGCATCGGGTCCCCACGTCGTATCCCACGATACGAATGGGAATGGATATGGCCGATGGATGGTCGCGCGATGGTGCGGTGCAGGATCAGATTGATGATACGGTAAACGACGCGGTGCGCGGCGCACGCGCCCGGATGCCCGCTGGCGAGGGGCTCGAATACTGCGAAGAGTGCGGCGAGACCATTCCTCCCCGTCGGCGCGAAGCTCTGCCAGGCGTGCGAACCTGCGTCGCCTGCCAGGGACAACGTGACAAGACGATCGCCTATTCTCGCATCAACCGGCGCGGCAGCAAGGACAGCCAATTGCGCTGACGCCGCCGCCCTCGGGACCGGCCTTTGGCACCCGAAGGCTGGGGCTAGACACCTTCGGGTGACGGACCGAGCGCGCGCCGTGTTGGAATAGTCGACACGAGCAGCTATGCGGCGGGCATGACGGCATCCGATCTCGAACACCTGCTGATAACCTGCTGATAACACGCCTCGTCCGGCAAAATGGCGGCACCACTCAGATCTGGCGCCGAGCCGTCGGCAAGGTCATCGTGCGCGACAGGAGGACGCACCCGCATTGCAATTGGGATGTCAGGCCTGGCGGCACCGATGCCCAACGCGCCGCCATCGAGAGCCTGCTCAACGAGGTGCGGCTTGATTGCGCCTTCGTCGGAGCGGGCTAAGCGCCGGACAAGATTCCCAACGAGCAAGAAGAAGGCCTCTTTGCGCCCATCCTCGCCGTTCGCCGGCTCCTATGGATTTCCCGGAAGCGGTCATTCGACTGGGAATAAGCGGTCCATCTGGCAACGCAAAAAGAGGACGGTCGGCCGCCGACCAATTGCAGACGTTGACGGCTCTTCCGAAAATCGACAGCTTAGCGGTATGAAGCCCCGCATTCTGATCGCTGTTCTTGTCACCCTCCTCGTTGGCATTTCAGCAGGTTGGGCTAGTCGCGGCCTTATCGCGAGCGACCGTTGTTTGGATCGTGGTGGCGTGTGGGATGCCGACCTAGACGCTTGTCACCTGCCATCCGGGAACGGCAGCTAGCCACCCAACCCAGCGATTTGATCGGATGAATGGCGCAGCGAGGCGCGCTAGTCCCGTCCGTCCGCTTTTTGCCCTCGCCAGATCCGCAGCCAGAATGGCGGTGACGGGTGGATAGCTGCCGTCGCTATATCTGCCGCGGATCAGGGCCAAACCTATTTTCGCCGGTGCTTCCCGGCCATAGCCCGAACACCATGCACAGAAGGGAAAAAACACTCACCGCAAGCCGCGCAGGGTTTAGGGGGTTGAAAAATCCTTCGGGTAACGTGCCAGTTGCGAATGCGACGCCCTGATATATCTGCATGACGATCGCGGGTAGAATGAGTAATCCAAACCAACCTGATCTGGCTTGATCGTGCAGTCGGCGAACAAATAGCGCAGGAAGCGGGATATAAAATGCAGTCTGGATAAGAACACCTGCAATGATCGACGCTTTGAAAGAGAGTGAAAAATGCAGGAGGAAATTTGCAAAGAACCCAACAATTCCACTGATTATTAGATAACCAAGCAAATCTGTTCGCCTGGCACGACCACTTAGGTCAAATGTGCCAACTACTGCGGTGACCACGATAGTCCTCGCCATTTCAACATTCTCTTTTGCGGGTTCATAGGGCAATTAGGGTTCTCCCGAAGATTGCAGCGCGGTTTTGAGGATGTCCGCAATCGGTCGTTTGCTGACGGGCGGCTTTTGGCGCCGGCCGGAATGCCGCTGAAGGCGAGTTCGGGGTGGATTGCTGACATTAGCCTAATCGCGGTGCCGGAATGAATTAGCGGCCCGCTCAGCGCCGAAGATTGCAAACACAATGGCTGCGAAGTCGATCACTACAAAAGGCGCAAATTGGATTGTCGGGCTCGGCAGCTCAATTTTCGTTCCAGCGATTAGGCCGACGTGTGCCAAAGTCATCACGAAAAGTAGCAGCCAATAATACCACTCTCCACGTAGATCCCATCTGACCCTCGCTGCCAATGCAATAGTCATAAACGCGAAGGCGGATAAAGCAGCTTTGTCGCCATCCTGAGTGATAAAAATCATGACGGCAAAAACACAGAGCCCAAGCGCGCCAAGGAAAAACACCCAACGTTTTGGGACAGTGTAGTCTGGTTCTGGTGTCATCGCAGCACTGATTTAGCGAAAGTGCGAATGTCTGCAATCGGTCGACGGCCGACCGACCGCTATTTCCATCTGAGACCGATCGCCAGCATCGGAAGAGGACCGGCAGCTATCGCCCACCGCTGAGCGGAAGCCCGACGTTCCGCAATCGGCCCCACTACGACATTAGGCCCCAGCCTGAATAAACAACCGCAGACGATCCACTTATCAAACGTCAAAGGCTGTTTAGACGAACCGGGCCACCTCGGTCTGAGACGCGACTTGAGTTCAATATTTCGCATCCTGAAGTGCTGTTCCGGGGCTTGCAACAGACGGGACTGGACACGCGTTTCACCTATCTGCATAGTCTCTAAAGCACCGGAATATAGTGATGTTCTGGGTGCGTGAGGCAAAAAAATGTGGGAAGTAGAATAACGGGCGTCAACAAGGTGAACCTTTTCAGAGCATTGTAAGTAAATCTGAAAATCCCACCCTGTCCGCCAAGCGGCCCAGAACTGGCTCCTTTTCGGCTCTGCCCTCGAACTCAGACAAGTTCGCTGTGCTCCCCAGCTTAACAGCCTTGAGCCAAAGGCTCAGAGCCGCGTTTGCCCACGGGACATGCACCAAGGCCCGCATGTACGCAGTCCATGGTCGACCAGGCCATGATCGAGCACCTCTGCGATGAGTGGAAGCAAATTCACAACGCAAGATGTATGCATTCGCCAATGCCTGGTCCGGAACCGAAGATGGCAGATTTATCGTGTGAATGCCTGGCGTCGCGACCAAGGAAGGCACATTGCGGTCTTTCCAACCGTCTGTCCTGAAAGGTGCCTTCCAGGCCCCTCTCCCGAATTTCTATTGAGTTATTTTGCCGAGGCTATCAGCAGCCGTTGGACTTGTTGCCGTAGTGCTTCATGGCTTGTGCAAGGCCCTTGCCAGCGTGCTCGTTGGCCTTCTCCAGTGCCTTTTGGAGGCCTTGCGGAACCGCCTTGGCGTTAATCATCGACTTGGGCAGATGGCTCGCATGCGTACCAGCGAATGCCGTGCCACTGAGCGCAACCCCGGCAGCAATAACGGTAAATCCAATGGTAATCTTATTCATGACCCGTAGTCTCCATAGTTGATCTATTTAACGGACTATTTTGCCGACAAGTCAGTCTCACGGCCGGCTTGCAAACGTTCTCAATAGAGCATCCGACGGTCAAGCATGTATACCAAATCTAAACCATCTCGATTAAGACCTCATTTTCCTAAAGGCTATGTTCATCATTGAACACGGCAATACTTGGCGGCGTACCCCGCCTTAAAAATATGGCACCTCGCCCCACTTCCTCTTCTTTTTCGGGAGAGAATAGCCGTGCGAAGGCCCAGAGCGACGATGACAGGCCAGAGGCAAGTCGGTAAGCAAATCGGCCGAGAGGAGTAGCGATGTGAACGATGTTGGGCGGGGACCGGGGCCCCAAGCGGCGCGGCATAGGGCAAATTCCAAACCGTGACAGTTCTGGGAGTGATATTCGTCGGCCTCGGCTTGATGCTGAGCCTCTTTCTGGTTGCGGCAGGGGTCGAGCACCTTGACGAGACCAGGCGGCTTCGACCGAGGCTGCGCCAAGTCGCGCATACGCTGGCGCTCGGTGTCTATTGCACCAGTTGGACCTTCTATGGCTCGACCGGTACGGCGGTGACGGCAGGCTGGGCCTTCCTGCCGATCTATCTTGGCCCCATCCTGCTGCTGGTCTTTGCCCAGCGCTTCCTGCGCCGGTTAAGCCGCGCCGTGGCGCAGGAGCGCGCCACGAGCGTGTCGGACTTCATTGCATCGCGATTTGGTCACGACCCCGTCGTGGCGCGTCTCGTCACGCTGATCGCACTCCTCGGGACCATTCCCTATCTCGCGCTCCAGTTGCGCTCGATCGGCAATGCCTTGACGACGGTGTCAGGTTCGCCGATCGCGCCCCCGGCGATGATCGTGGCGACGGTCCTCCTCACCTTGTTCGCGATCCTTTTCGGGGCACGCCGTTTCGAACTTGCCGGCCGGAGCGAGGGCCTTCTCTTCGCAATCGGGCTCGATTCGGCGATCAAGATCGCTGCGCTCGGAATCGTCGCGCTACTGGCCGTCGTGCTTCTGGCGGATGCCCAGGCAGCGAGCGTCGATCGCGGGCTGACGTCCCTGCGCGAAATTTTCTCCGCCAATCGCCTGACTTTCGATGTCCCGGTAATCCTGCTCGTATCGACTTTCGCGATCATCGCCCTGCCCCGCCAATTCTACATGGGTTTCGTCGAGGCCCGCGGCGAAGAGGACATGAACCGGGCCAGGTTCGGCCTCGTTCTCTACCTCGCCGCGATGGCGGTGATGATCGTCCCCATCGCGCTTGCCGGGCAGGCCCTTCTTCCGATCGGCACGCCGCCCGACCTCTACGTCCTTCGCCTTCCCGATTGGGCGGGATCGAACATCGCCCTGGCCGCCGCCTTGCTCGGCGGCATCGGCGCGGCCGCTTCCATGGCTATCGTCGATACGACCGCCCTTGCCACGATGGTCTCCAACGACCTGCTCGCGCGGGCCGTGATCGGCTCCCAGGCCGCGCTGGGCGCGGGGCAAATTGGTCGGCGCATGCTGGTCCTGCGCCGACTGTCGATTGCCGGCATCATGATGCTCGCCCTGGCCTTTGCGCTTCTCGTCGACCAGGATCGTTCGCTCGCCTCGATGGGCCTCGTCGCTTTCGCGGCGATGGCGCAATTCACCCCCCACCTGCTGCTGGCGGTTCAGGGCCGCGACCGGGATCCGTTTGCCGCGCGCGCCAGCCTGACGATCGGTCTCGTCGCCTGGGCCTATTGCCTTGCACTCCCGCCGATCCTGCCGCCGGGCTGGCTGGAGCTCCTCCATGACACCCTGCTCGATCCCGAAAGGTTGTTCGGCATCGGTCATGCAAGCCCCTTCGTCCATGGCGTGCTCTGGAGCCTGACGCTCAACATCGGCGTCCATGCCCTCGCCGCCGCGCGAAAAATGCCAGCCCCCGCCCTGCCGCGCCTGTTCGCGGCCTCGCGCCGGGTCTCCAATCGGGGCGAGCTCGAGCAGTTCGTGGCCAGCTTCATCGGCGAGGAGCGCGCGCTTGGCGTCTTCCCCGAGGCCGAGCACGGTCTGGCAGTCGACCGGTCGACCGCACACCGCGCCCAGGCGCTGATCGCCGAAGTCGTCGGAGCCTCGTCGGCGCGCACGCTGGTCGCCTCGGCACTGGCGAGCGGGCAGATGGACATCGCCGACGTCACCCGCCTGCTCGACGAAGGGGGGCAGTCACTGCGTTTCTCGCGCCAGTTGCTGGCCGCAACCTTCGAGAACATCGATGCCGGGATCAGCGTCGTCGATGCCGAACTGAACCTGATCGCCTGGAATTCGCGCTACGAGGATATCCTCAAGTACCCGACCGGAATGCTCCACGCGGGCATGCCGATCGAGACGCTGATCCGGCACAACGCCGAGCGGGGCGATTTTGGCACCGACGATGTCGAAGCCGCGATTTTACGGCGCCTCGATCACCTGCGAGCGCGTCAACAGCACAGCTTCGAGCGCCGGCGCGACGATGGCCGCGTGGTCAAGACGGTGGGGGGACCGATGCCCGGCGGTGGCTACGTCATGTCCTTCACCGACGTGACCGAGGAAGTACGCGTGCGCGACGAGCTCGAGCGCACGCTGGCCGAGATGGAGGGCCGGGTCGAGGACCGCACGCGCGAATTGCGCGAGGCCAACCGGCTGCTCGCGCGCGCAACGCAGGACAAGACGCGCTTTCTCGCGGCGGCCAGCCACGACCTGCTGCAACCGCTCCACGCCGCGCGCCTGTTCACCGCGGCACTCGGGCGCAAGACAAGTGCCGACGCCCAGCCGCTCGTCACCCGCGTCGACAACGCCATCGTCGCCGCCGAGGAACTGCTGCGCGCCCTTCTCGACATATCGCGCATCGATGCTGGCGGCGTCACGCCCGATCCCGAACCCGTGGCGCTTGCCCCGTTCCTGACCGACCTTGCCGAGAGCTTCCGACCAAGCGCCGAATCCAAGGGTCTGCGCCTCAAGATCGGATCCTTGCTTGGCCAGGTCGAGACCGATCCGGGCCTCTTGCGCTCGGTCATGCAGAACTTTCTCTCGAACGCGATCCGCTACACCCGCCATGGCGGTGTCGTGGTCGGGGTGCGCCGGCGCGGCGATTGGCTGCGGATCGACGTGGTCGACACCGGTGTGGGTTTCTCACCAGAGGAAAGCCAGGCGATCTTCGGTGAATTCACCCGCCTGGGCGCCGTCGAGGCCGAAGGGTTGGGGCTGGGCCTCGCGCTCGTCGAACGGATCGTGCGCCTGCTGGGAGGACGGCTCGAGGTTTTCTCGAACCAGGGGCGCGGAAGCCGTTTCAGCCTTCTTCTCCCTCGCGCCGGCGAGCTGCCTGCCGTCGCGATGCACGAAGATGGTCCAGCGACGCCCCATGCCGCCTGTCGGCGTCTCGCCGTCCTCGTCGTCGACAACGACCGACGGATCGTGGACGCGACGGTCGCGCTCGTCGAACAGCTCGGCCACCGGGCCCGGGGCGTTCGCAACGTCGCGCAGGCTCTGGCTTGCGCGGGCGAAGTTGACGTGGTCCTGGCCGACTATCGCCTCGATGCGGGCGAGACCGGCACCGGCCTGATCGTCGCGCTGCGAACTTTGCGCCCGGGGCTTCCCGCCGCGATCCTGACGGCAGAGCCCAATGGCGAGGTGCGCGAGCGCGCTGAAGCGCTGGGCGTGCCGATCTTTGCCAAGCCCGTTGCTCCCGATCTCATCGAAACGTTCCTCGCCACGGTCTCAGTGGCGCAAGTGCAGCCCGAGTGAGCGCGCGACGAGCGCGGCCTGGGTTCGGTTGGTAACGTCGAGCTTGCGCATGACGGCCGTCATATGGGCCTTAACCGTGGCCTCGCTGACCCCAAGGCTATGCGCGATCTGCTTGTTGAGCTGACCGTCAAGCACTGCAAGCAGGACCTTGAGCTGCATCGGGGTCAGCCCGGCCACACTTTCGCGGATCGGGTCGAGATCGCTTTGCACTTGGGCCGAACTGCGGGGCATCGAGGAGGTTCCGTCGAGGGCTTTGGCGATGGCGTTTTCAATCACCGACAAGTCCGCGTCCTTGCGCAGGAAACCGCGCGCGCCAAAGATCCGCGCCTCATCCGCCGCATTGTCGCCTTCGGCGCTCGACACGACCAGAATGGGCACCTCGGGGCGCTCCGCGTGCAACAGGGCAATGCCCGAAAAGCCGACGGCTCCGGGCATTTTGAGATCGAGAAGGATCAGGCACAGGTCCGTCGTCGTCGCGACGGCCGTGGAGGCGGCCACCAGCGTACCGGCCTCCACGATCGTCGCGTCGGGAGCGACTTGCCCCACCGCCAGGGCCAGCGCCTGGCGGAACAGCGGATGGTCATCGGCGATGAGGATGCTGCGACTCATCCCCGAGGCCTAGCACCGCCGCATCATGCCGTCGCGGGCTGCGGGCGGTTTTCGATCAGGTTGTCGACCACCGAAGGATCAGCGAGCGTCGAAGTATCCCCCAGGTTGGAGAAGTCGTTCTCGCCGATCTTGCGCAGGATGCGGCGCATGATCTTGCCCGAGCGGGTCTTGGGCAAGCCGGGGGCGAACTGGATCACGTCGGGTGTCGCGATCGGGCCGATTTCCTGGCGAACCCACTTGATCAGCTCGCGGCGCAAGTCCTCGTCGGGCTCGACCCCGCTGTTGGTGGTGACGAAGGCGTAGATGCCCTGCCCCTTGATCTCGTGCGGCATGCCCACGACCGCCGCTTCTGCGACCTTATGGTGCGCGACCAGCGCGGATTCGATTTCGGCGGTGCCCATGCGGTGGCCCGAGACATTGATCACGTCATCGATGCGGCCGGTGATCCAGTAGTAGCCATCCTCGTCGCGGCGGCAGCCGTCGCCGGTGAAGTAGAAGCCCTTGAAGGTGCTGAAATAGGTCTGGAAGAAGCGCTCATGATCCCCCCAGACGGTGCGCATCTGCCCCGGCCAGCTGTCGGCGATGACAAGGCAGCCTTCGCCCGCTCCGGTGATTTCCTTGCCGTCGTTGTCGAGCAGCATCGGCTTCACGCCGAACATCGGCTTGGAAGCGGAGCCGGGCTTCAGGGCCGTTGCTCCGGGCAGCGGCGTGATCATGACGCCGCCGGTTTCGGTCTGCCACCAGGTGTCGACGATCGGGCAGCGCCCCTCGCCCACCACGGTGTAGTACCAGGACCAAGCCTCCGGATTGATCGGTTCCCCGACGGATCCCAGCACGCGCAAGCTCTTGCGGCTTGTGGTCTTCACATAGTCGTCACCCTCGCGCATGAGCGCGCGCAGCGCGGTCGGGGCGCCGTAGAAGATCTCGACCTCGTACTTGTCGACGATCTGCCAGAAGCGGCTGGCGTCGGGGAAGCTGGGTACGCCCTCGAACATCACGGTCGTTGCCCCGTTCATGAGCGGACCGTAGACCACGTAGGAATGGCCGGTGACCCAGCCGATGTCGGCGGCACACCAGTAGATCTGGCCGGGGCGATAGTCGAAGACGTACTGGTGCGTCATCGAGGCCCAGACCGAATAGCCGCCGGTCGTATGGAGCACCCCCTTGGGCTTACCGGTCGAGCCGGACGTGTAGAGGATGAAGAGCGGGTCTTCCGCGTGCATCTCCTCGGGCGGGCAGTCCGGCGACTGGCTTGCGACGCTGCTCGCCCAATCGATGTCACGCCCCTCGACCATCGGCACTTCAGCCCCGGTCCTTGCCAAGACGATGACCGTCTCGACGCCCGGACAGCCGGAAAGCGCGGCGTCGACGTTGGCCTTGAGCGGTACGCGCTTGCCGCCGCGGAGGCCTTCGTCGGATGTGAGCACGATCGAGCTGTCACAATCGACGATGCGTCCAGCAAGGGCGTCGGGCGAAAAGCCCGCAAAGACGATCGAGTGGATCGCACCGATCCGCGCGCAGGCCAGCATCGCCACCGCCGCCTCGGGCACCATCGGCAGGTAGATCGTCACCCGCTCGCCCTTCTTGACGCCACGCGCCTTCAGGAGATTGGCGAAGCGGCACACATCCTCATGCAACTGGTGATAGGTGATGCGGCGTTCGGGGTCCTTTGGATCGTCGGGCTCCCAGATGATCGCAACCTGATCACCGCGTTCGGCGAGATGGCGGTCGAGCGCATTGGCGCACAGGTTGAGCGTGCCGTCGGTGAACCACGAGATCCCGAAATCCTCCTCGTGGTAGCTCGTCTGCTTGACCACGGAGAAGGGCTTGATCCAATCGATGCGTTGCGCCTCGTCGCGCCAGAAGCCCTCCGGATCCTCCAACGAACGCTGGTACTTCTCCATGTAGCTGGCTTCGTTGATCAGCGCATTCTCGCTCCAGTCCTGCGGGACGGGATAGACGGCCTCGACCATAGACATCTCCTCTCCGGTATGTTGCGCACCGGTTGATCCGGGGTTTGACCGAGCTCTAGCACAAGCCACGAGCCGCCACGACATTAGACAATGGTCGTAGGCCTGCGCCAAAGGTCGGGATAGCGTGCACCCGCCTTCTCTCCAAAGATAGGAACGCCGAGGAACGATCCCAAGAGAGAGGATGGGCCCCGGCATTGGAGGAGAGGATCAATGTCGAGAAACAGGCCGCTGGCCTGTGCCTTGCTGGCTGCGAGCAGTCTTGCCGCGCCGCAACTGGCACGGGCCGCCACAACCGAACGGGAGGCCGCCCTTGAGGCCAGGCTCGAACGTCTTGAAGCCGAAATGCAGCAGTTGCGCACCGACCTTGCCTCGGCGCGCGAGGCCCAGGCGAGCAGCGACAATCGCAGCGAACAGGCGCTTGCCAATGCCAGCGCACGCGACGCGACGACCGAAGCCAGGATCGCCGCCGTCGAGAAGGCCGACAAGGTCTCCGGCTTTCAGGTCGGAGCGACCCGGTTCACCCTCGGGGGCTTCGTCAAGGTGAACGCGATTTCCTCCCGCTGGAGCGAAGGCGACGTGGGCGTGGGGGCGCTCGGCAAGGAATTCTATCTGCCTCAGCAGATCCCCGTGGGAGATGCCCCGTCCAGCCACGACATGACCATCATGGCCCGGCAGACCCGTTTCTCGCTGGGGGCTGCAACGCCGGTGGGCGACAAGGAGATCAAGGGCTACCTCGAATTCGACTTCGCGATCGCCACCGCGCCTGCCGGCGCCCAGCGCGCGACCAACGCCTACACGCCGACGCTGCGCCGGGCCTTCATCCAGTATGGCCCCTGGCTGATCGGCCAGGAATGGTCGACGTTCCAGAACGTTGCCATACTTCCGGAATCGACGGATTTCGCCGGATCGATCGAAGGAACGGTGTTCAATCGACAACCTCTCGTGCGCTATACCCATGGCCTCGCGCCCGGGCTCGAACTGGCACTGGCTCTCGAAAACCCGCAGACCGAAGTTCTGCTCGGCACGAGCACCGGCTACGCCGACTACGACGAGGACAGGCTGCCCGATCTCGTCGGCCGCCTCAACTGGGCGCCTTCCTTCGGTTCCTTCGCGCTCGCCGCGATCGCCCGCGAAATGCGCACCGAGGAAAATGGCCATAGCGAGACGGCCCTGGGCTGGGGCCTGTCCGGTTCGGGCAAGATCCTGTTCGGGCACGGGGACCGCCACGATCTGCGCGTGATGGTAACTTATGGCGAGGGCATCGGACGGTATATCGGTCTCGGCTTTGTCGGCGATGTCGTTCAGACCGCGGCGGGTTACGATCTTGAACCCATCACCAATTTCGCAGCCACCGGCGCGCTGCGCCTTGCCTGGGGCGGAACCCTGCGCTCCACCTTCATGGGCGGCTACCAGAGCGCGGGCTATCCCGCAGGCTACCTCGTCAACGATCTTGCCAACAAGCGGTCGTGGAGCGCGGCGGGCAACCTGTTCTGGACTCCGGTGAGCCACTTCGACGTGGGCGTCGAATACCGCCACGCGGTGCGCGAGACCGTCTCGGGCGCCGACGGGGCGCTCGACCGCCTGGAGTTTGCCGCGAAGTACAGTTTCTAGATAAACAACCCCGTGGCCAAGGCCGCATCGAATTGGGAGAGAGAGCAATGGCGACAACATACGATGCCTTGCCAAAGCATCACAGGGCTACCGGCAACGAGAAGCTGGTGATCACCGCCTCGTCGCTGGGGACGGTGTTCGAATGGTATGATTTCTACCTCTACGGCCTTCTGGCCAGCTTCATCTCGCGCACCTTCTTCTCGGGCGTGAACGAAACCACCGGGTTCATCCTCGCGCTGGGTGCCTTCGCGGCGGGCTTCGCGGTACGCCCCTTCGGCGCGCTCGTCTTCGGCCGCGTGGGCGACCTGGTCGGACGCAAGTACACCTTCCTCGTGACAATGGGGCTGATGGGCGTATCGACCTTCGCGGTCGGCCTCCTGCCCGGATACGACACGCTGGGCATCGCCTCGCCGATCATCCTCGTCGCGCTGCGCGTGATCCAGGGCCTTGCGCTTGGCGGCGAATACGGCGGCGCGGCGACCTACGTTGCCGAACATGCTCCCCAGAACCGGCGCGGCCTCTACACCAGCTTCATCCAGATCACGGCGACCTTCGGTCTGTTCGCCGCGCTGCTGATCGTCCTTGGGGTTCGGACCGGGATGGGCGAGGACACCTTCGCCGGCTGGGGCTGGCGCGTACCGTTCCTGCTTTCGGCAATCCTGCTCGCAGTTTCGATGTGGATCCGCCTGCAGTTGAGCGAAAGCCCGGTCTACCAGAAGATGAAGGAAGAGGGCACGACCTCCAAGGCGCCGCTCACCGAGGCCTTCGGACAGTGGGGCAACCTCAAGTTCGTGCTGATCGCCCTGTTCGGCGCGGTCGCCGGCCAGGCGGTGGTCTGGTACACTGGCCAGTTCTACGCGATGTTCTACCTGGAGAAGATCCTCAAGGTGGACGGGGCAACGACCAACTACCTCATCGCCATCGCGCTGGCGCTCGGCACGCCGCTGTTTGTCTTCTTCGGCTGGCTGTCCGACCGGATCGGGCGCAAGTACATCATCCTGGGCGGCTGCCTGCTTGCCGCCGCCACCTACTTCCCTGCCTTCCACGCCTTGTCGGAAGCGGCCAACCCGGCGCTTGCGCGCGCAACACTGGCCGCCCCCGTGGTCGTCACGGCTCATGAAGGCGAGTGTTCGTTCCAGTTCGATCCCATCGGCAAGAACAAGTTCGACGCCACCAGCTGCGACATCGCCAAGGCCTACCTCGCCAAGAACGGCATCAACTACACCAATGCCGCAGCGCCAGCGGGCACCGTGGCGAGCGTGGCGGTGGGCGGTACCGCGCTCGTCGCCCCCGATCCGGCGCAGGTCACCGGACCCGCGCGCGCCGAAGCCATCGCCGCCTACCAAGGCGAAATCGGCAAGGCCCTCGCCGATGCGGGCTACCCTGCCGCTGCAAATCCGGACGAGATCGACACCGTCAAGGTTGTCGCCATCCTGTTCTACCTCGTGGTGCTGGTGACGATGGTCTACGGACCGATCGCGGCCATGCTGGTGGAACTGTTTCCGACCAAGATCCGCTACACCTCGATGTCGCTGCCCTATCACCTGGGCAATGGCTGGTTCGGCGGCTTCCTGCCCACCACCGCCTTTGCGATGGTCGCGGCCACGGGCGATATCTACTACGGTCTGTGGTACCCGGTGGTCGTCGCGATCCTGACCGTGGTGATCGGGGTGATCTTCCTGCCCGAAACGTTCCGTCGAAATATCGATGAATGATTGAACCGGACGTCAACAGGTGATCCACTGCGTTCGTCTGCGTACCCTGTTTTCAAGCAAGGCCTGATTTCAATCAAGGTACGCGGGCGTTCGCAAGTCTAGAGGAAATTCTGCACCCTCCCCCTACGGAGTATTCCAGATGTCCACAGTAACCGCCGTCACGCTTCCCACCCGCTCCGGCATCGAGCTCGACATCCGTCCGGCGACCGAGGACGACGCGACAATCCTCGCCGAATTCTTCGACCGCGTAAGCGACGAGGATCGCCGCTTCCGCTTCCTCGCCGCCGCCGAACATGTGAGCCCCGAACAGCTCGCGCCGATGGTCCAGGCCGACCACTTCCGCACCGAATCCTGGCTCGGCTTCGACACCGAAAGCGGCGAGCTGATCTCCTCGGGCCTGCTCGCCTGCGACGGTCCGCTCGATACCGGCGAGATCGCGATCTCGGTCGCCAGCGCCTACCGCGGCAAGGGCGTGGGCTGGGCCATGCTCGACTTCCTCGCCAAGCAGGCCCAGGCCCGCGGATGCCGCCGCGCCATCGCCATCGAGAGCCGCGACAACCACGCCGCGATCGAGCTCGAGCGCGAAAAGGGCTTCACGCCCGAACCTTTCGACGGCGACCCCACGATGGTCGTGCTGTCGAAAGCCTTTCGATAGCGACCACACCGGCGGCGTCCCACCCGTAAGAGAGCAATAGGGGACGCCGCCCGAGGAGGAGAGGATCATGAAGGACCTGTACGAGCAGTGCCGGGCGCGCAGTCTTGCCGACCCCGAAAGCTTCTGGCGCGAGGCAGCCCACGCGATCGACTGGATCTCGCCGCCCGAAACCATCCACGATCCCGAGCACGGCTGGTTCGCCGGGGGAACGCTGAACACCGCCTGGAACGCGGTCGACCGACACGTAGCCGAAGGTCGCGGCGCGGCTTGCGCCCTCATCTACGACAGCCCTGTCACCGACACCGTGCGCCGGTGGTCCTACGCCCAATTGCTGGACGAGGTCGGCCGGGTCGCGGCGATGCTCTCGGCGCGTGGAGTTACCAAAGGTGACCGGGTAGTCATCTATATGCCGATGATCCCGCAGGCGGTCTTTGCGATGCTTGCCTGCGCTCGCCTCGGCGCGATCCATTCGGTCGTCTTCGGTGGCTTTGCCCCGCACGAACTCGCCAAGCGCATCGACGATGCCACGCCGCGCGTGGTCCTTACTGCCTCGTGCGGAATCGAGGGCACGCGCACGATCGCCTACAAGCCCCTGGTCGACGCGGCTCTGTGCGCAGCCCATCATCAGGTGGAGAGCGTCATCGTATTCAACCGCGATGCCCTGCCCGCCAAGATCGACGCCCCGCGCGATCACGATTGGGAGGCCCTGCGGAGCGTGACCGCGCACCATCCGGTCCCACCCTGCGCACCAATGGCATCCGACGATCCGCTTTACATCCTCTATACTTCGGGCACGACGGGTACCCCCAAGGGCGTCGTTCGCGAGAACGGCGGGCACGCGGTCTCACTCGCCTGGACGATGAAGGCGATCTTCGGGATCGAGGCGGGCGATGTCTTCTGGGCTGCCTCGGACGTAGGGTGGGTCGTAGGCCATAGCTACATCGTCTATGCCCCGCTGCTCGCCGGAGCGACCACGGTCCTCTTCGAGGGCAAGCCGGTCGGCACGCCCGACGCCGGAACCTTCTGGCGCGTGATCGAGCGGCATCGGGTGAAGACCTTCTTCACGGCCCCGACGGCAATCCGCGCAATCCGCAAGGAGGATCCGGACGCGAGCTTCCTCGGCCAGATCGGCACTGGAGCCCTTCGCGCCATCTTCCTGGCTGGTGAACGCGCCGATCCCGAGACAATCGCCTGGGCGGAAGGGCACACTGGCCTCCCGGTCATCGACAACTGGTGGCAGACCGAGCTCGGCGCACCGGCGATCGCGACGTGCTTCGGGTTGGGCGATAGCCGGCGCAAGCGTGGCAGCGCCGGCTTTCCTGTACCCGGCAACCATTTTGCGATCCTGGGCGAAGACGGCCAGCCCGTCCCCACCGGCAAGAGCGGCGCCGTCGCGATGAAGCTCCCGCTGGCGCCGTGCGCCTTCCGCAGCCTATGGAACAACCCCGAGGGCTTTGCGAAAAATTTCCAGACCTTTCCCGGTTACTACGAGACCGGCGATGCGGGCCACTTCGATGCCGAGGGTTACCTCCACATCATGGGACGCACCGACGACATCATCAACGTGGCCGGCCACAGGCTCTCGACCGGGCAGATGGAACAGATCGTGGCTTCGGTTGACGGTGTGGCGGAATGCGCCGTGATCGGCGCGGACGACGGGCTCAAGGGCCAGGTCCCGGTGGCCTTCATCATCGCCCGCGCCGAAGCGCCCGAACTCGAAACGCTCGCATCGCGGGCAATCGCACGCGTCCGGGCCGAACTGGGTGCGGTCGCCGCGCTCAAGACGGCCTACCTCGTCCCGCAACTGCCCAAGACGCGCTCGGGCAAGATCCTGCGCAATGCCCTTCGCAAGATCATGAGCGGGGAGGACTTCGCGCCGCCACCCACGATCGACGATCCTTCGTCACTCGAAGCGATCCGCTCGGTCGTGCACCCGCGCGCCGCCGCGTGAAATGCACAGGTTATGCGCATCTTATCCACAAGTTATCCACACATGCGGGCCTAACCGAGGAGGTGCGCTAACCCGTTCGCAAACGTGATCGAGCCAAGGCCTAATGCCCAACAGCAAAGGCCTTGTTTCGTGTCGACATCCCCTCCGCGCGCACCGCGCTGCGAAATCATGTTGATCTGCGAAGTGCGGCAAGGCTCGCGCCCCTGGCGCCTGGTCCGTCTCGAAGACCTCTCTCCCGAGGGCTTTCGCATCGCCTGGCTTCCCGATGTGCAAGCGCACGTTCCGCTGCGCATTCGCATCCCCGGCCTTCAGATGCTTACCGCCGAAGTGCGCTGGACCAAGGGCGATGGCGTGGGCTGCGCCTTCACCGCACCGCTCCACGTTGCCGTGTTCGAGCACCTCGTTCGCCAGAGGAGCGACTGACACGAAAAAGGGCGGACCGCGATGGCCCGCCCTTCCCGTTGATTGCCCTGTCGCGCGATGCGCGATCAGATGTGGATTGCGCGTCCGAAGGCGGCGAGCACCGATTCGTGCATCGATTCCGAGATCGTCGGGTGCGGGAACACCGTTTGCATCAGTTCGGCCTCGGTCGTCTCGAGCGTCTTGCCCACGACGTAGCCCTGGATCATCTCGGTCACTTCCGCGCCCACCATGTGTGCGCCCAGCAGTTCGCCGGTCTTGGCGTCGAACACGGTCTTCACGAAGCCTTCCGGTTCGCCAAGCGCAATCGCCTTGCCGTTGCCGATGAAGGGGAACGTGCCCGCCTTGACGGTGTAGCCCGCTTCCTTGGCCTTGGCTTCGGTCATGCCGACCGAGGCCACCTGCGGGTGGCAGTAGGTGCAGCCCGGGATGTTGTTGCGATCGAGGCCGTGCGGGTGGACGTCCTTGTTGCCCAGTTCCTGTGCGATAGCTTCGGCCGCAGTCACGCCTTCATGGCTCGCCTTGTGGGCCAGCCAGGGTCCGGGCGTGCAGTCGCCGATGGCCCACAGGCCCGGAACACCGGTGCGGCCATAATCGTCGATCTGGATGAACCCGCGGTCGAGCTTGGCGCCGACCTTTTCCAGACCCACGTTCTCGGTATTGGGCACGATGCCCACGGCCGAGATCACATGGCTGTAGGTCTCTTCGGTGACCTTGCCGTCCTTCGCCTTGATCGCGACCTTGACGTCCTTGGCACCGGCCTTGACCGACTGCACCGCCGCTTCGGTCAGGATCTTCATGCCCTGCTTGGTCAGTGCCTTTTCCATGAAGGCCGAGACGTCCTTGTCCTCGACCGGCATGATCCGGTCGAGCATTTCGACGATCGTGACCTCGACGCCCATGTCGTTGTAGAAACTCGCGAACTCGACGCCGATCGCGCCCGAGCCCATGACCAGCAGCTTGGTCGGCATTTCGGTCGGGGTCATGGCGTGGCGATAGGTCCACACGCGCTTGCCGTCGACCGGCGCGAACGGCAGTTCGCGTGCACGGGCGCCGGTTGCGACGATGATGTGCTTGGCCGAGATCGTTTCCTTGCCGGCTTCGCCAGCCACTTCGATCTTGCCGCCGCCAAGAAGCGTCCCCGTGCCCATGTGCACGGTGATCTTGTTCTTCTTCATCAGGTGCGTGACGCCCTGGTTGAGCTGCTTGGCCACTCCGCGCGAACGCTTGACCACGGCGTCGAGATCGGCGCGGATGTTGTCCGCGGCGAGGCCGTAGTTCTTCGCGTGCTGCATCTGGTGGAACACCTCGGCCGAGCGCAGCAGCGCCTTGGTCGGGATGCAGCCCCAGTTGAGGCAGATGCCGCCGAGCAGTTCGCGCTCGACAATCGCGGTCTTGAGGCCCAGCTGCGCGGCGCGGATCGCCGAAACATAGCCACCGGGGCCGGAACCGAGGACGATGACGTCGTAGGAAGCTGCCACTGTCTTAATTCTCCTGTTCGATTACGCGGGGCCGCCCCGCATCGTCGATCGCGACGAAGGTAAAGACCGCCTGGGTCACCTTCACGCGCTCTTCTTCGTAGCGATGGCGACGCCAGGCCTCGACGGCGATCGTCATCGAGGTCCGGCCCACCTTTTGAATGTCTCCATAGACGGTCACTTCGTCACCGATGCTGACCGGCTTGTGGAACTGCATGGAATCCATGGCGACGGTCACCGCGCGGCCACGCGAATAGCGCGCCGCGACAAGGCCGGCGGCCATGTCCATCTGGCTGACCAGCCAGCCACCGAAGATGTCGCCATAGGCGTTGGTGTCGGCCGGCATCGCGGAAACACGGATCGTCGGCTCCCGCTTGTCTGCAATCATATCGGGCATTTCATGCCTCCTTCACGGCCTCCGAAAGCGCCTGCGCTATCGGGCGTGGCCGGTCATCCTCACCCAGCACGACGAACGTGAAGGTGCCGTTGGCGACCTCCACCATGTCCTCGCTGGCCCGCGCCCGGCCGAAACCGCGCGTACGCACCGTCATCGAGGTGCGCCCGACGCGGGCAACCTCGGCATAGACGTTGAGCTCGTCGCCCACTTGCATCACGCCCGGAAACGCGAAATCGGTCGCACCCACGACCACCGCCTTGAAACCCGTGCGGCGGGTCACGAGCGAGCTCGCACCCAGCGCCAGCTGGCACATCAGCCAACCGCCGAAGACCCCGCCGTAAGGGTTGAGATCGGTGGGCATCGCGGTGACGCGAATGACAAGGTCACCCGCACCGCGATCCCCGGCCTCGTGCGTCATCTCAGGCGATCAGCGCCAGCGGGTTCTCGACGAGATCCTTGAACGCGGCCATCAGGCGCGCGCCGTCGGCACCGTCGATCGCGCGGTGGTCGAAGCTGCCGGTCGCGCTCATCACGGTGGCGACGCCCAGCGAACCGTCGTCCATGACCCAGGGTTGCTTCTGACCCGCGCCAATGGCCATGATCATCGCCTGCGGGGGGTTGACCACCGCCGAGAACGACTTGATGCCCATCATGCCCATGTTCGAAATCGAAGCCGTACCGCCCTGGTATTCCTCGGGCTTGAGCTTGCCTTCCTTGGCGCGGCTGCCCAGGTCCTTGGTCATCGTGGCGATCTGCGAGAACGACTTGTTGTTCGCGTCGGGCACGATCGGGGTGATCAGGCCGCCCGGGATCGAGACCGCGACCGAGATGTCGGCCCGCTCGTACTTGATGAGCTCGCTGCCGGCGAAGGCGACGTTGCACTCGGGCACTTCCATCAGTGCCAGGCCCAGCGCCTTGATCAACATGTCGTTGACCGAGACCTTGATGCCGCGGCTCGCCAGCGTCTCGTTGACCTGCGCGCGCAGCGCCATGAGCTTGTCGAGCTTCACGTCCACCGAAAGGTAGATGTGCGGCGCTTCCTGCTTGGACTGCGTGAGGCGCTTGGCGATGGTCTTGCGCATGCCCGAAAGCGCTTCGATCGTGTGCGGAATGCGCTCATCGAGGATCGCCGAGGCGCTGGCCACCGGTGCGGGAGCCGCAGCCGGGGCGGCAGGAGCGGCCGACGCGGCGGCAGGCTTGGCTGCGCCGGGCTGCGCGGCTTCGATGTCGGCCTTGACGATGCGGCCATTCGGGCCCGAGCCCTGGACCGAGCCGAGATCGACGCCCTTGGCTTCGGCAAGACGGCGCGCCAGCGGCGAGGCGGCAATGCGGCCCTCGCTCGCCTTGGGCGCGGCCGGAGCCGGTGCCGAAGCGGCAGGCGCGGGGGCTGCGGCCGGAGCAGCAGCGGCCTCGGCCTTGGGCGCCGCCGGAGCGGCCGAAACGGAAGCACCCGCCAGGGCCGAGGCATCCTCGCCTTCTTCGGCGAGAAGCGCAATGACGGTGCCGACCTTCACGCCCTCGGTGCCCTCGGGCACGGCGATCTTGCCGATCACGCCTTCATCGACCGCTTCGAACTCCATCGTTGCCTTGTCGGTTTCGATCTCGGCCATGATGTCGCCGGAGCTGACGGTATCGCCTTCCTTCACCAGCCATTTGGCCAGCTTGCCCTCTTCCATGGTGGGGGAAAGGGCGGGCATCTTGATCTCGATGGGCATGGAAGCTGTTATGTCCCTTAATTCCGTGGGAGGTTGTTCGGGTTGCCCCTTCATTGAACAAGTTGAGCTTTGCGCACAAGCTCCCAACGTGTGCTTTTTTCGCATATGGGATGGGTTGCGCGCAGGCTCAATAGCCCCGATAAGGCGCGGGAGAGGACGGACATGCGCGTATATCTGGTCATTGTGGACGAAAGCGACGAGGCTCTCGTCGCCCTGCAATATGCAGCAAGGAGAGCTGCAAAAACCGAAGGTGCACTTCACCTTCTTGCAATCGTACCCCCACAGGAGTTCAACGCGTTTGCCGGCGTGCAGGCCACGATCGAGGAAGAGGCACGCGCCCGCGCCGAGACGCTCGTCACCGCGGCGGCGGGCAACCTGCTCTCGCAAGGCGCGAAGATGCCGCTGATCTCGGTCGAAGCCGGCGAGGACATCAAGGTGGTGCGCAAGTACCTCGAGGACCACCCCGAGGTCTCCGCGCTGGTGCTCGGTGCCGCGCGCGAGGGCGGTCCGGGCCCCCTCGTCTCGCACTTCACCGGCTCGGGCCTTGCCCGCATGGCCTGCCCGGTCTTCGTGATCCCGGGCAGCCTCGACGACGATGCAATCGAGCGTCTTGCCGACAACTAGGGCCGGTCACCTGATGCCGTTCGCCTGGCGGGCGACTAGCGCTTCTTGCCGCGCCCCTGGTGGCGGATATTGTTCGGGCGACCGCGCTTGCCAACAAGGTGCTGGCCCTTCTTCTTGAGCGCCATCGGCTTGCCGCGCGGCTCGATCCGGCCGCCGCCTTCCTCGAGCTCGAACTTGAGCGCACCGGTCAGCGCATTCGCCTCGGCAAGACGCAACGGCAGGATCTGGCCGATGGCGTAGCTCGTGCCGGTTCGCTCACCTTCGAGGACTTGCGCTTTCTCGTCATAGGCGAAACGTTCATCGCCCAGCGTCGAAACAGGCACGAGCCCATCGCCGCCGAGCGAGAAGATCGTTGCGAAGAAGCCGAACTTCTGAACGCCGGTGATGCGGCAGTCGAACACTTCACCCACGCGCGAGGCGAGCCAGGCCGCGACATAGCGGTCAATGGTTTCACGTTCGGCTTCCATCGCCCGGCGCTCGGCCTGGCTGATGGCGTCGCTGACGCGGCCCAGATCCTCGCGGTCGCGCTCGGAGAGGCCGCTGGTGGCGGGGATCTCACCTCCCGGTGCGGGCTGTTCGAGGTGGTAGGCATCTACGAGCGCACGGTGGACAAGCAAGTCGGCGTAGCGGCGGATCGGCGAGGTGAAGTGTGCGTACGAACCCAGCGCCAACCCGAAGTGCCCCGCATTGCGCGGGCCATAATAGGCCTGTGTCTGGCTGCGCAGCACCGCTTCCATGATCAGCGCCTTCTCGCTCTCGTCGGCGATGTCCTTGAGCAGGCGGTTGAACAGGCCGGGCGTGATGACCTGGCCCATCGCCAGCTTCTTGTCGAACGTGGCGAGGTAGTCCTTGAGCGCAACCAGCTTCTCGCGGCTCGGCGTCTCGTGGATGCGGTAGACGACGGGTGCGACCTTGGCTTCGAGTGCCTTGGCCGCCGCGACGTTGGCCGCGATCATGAAGTCCTCGACGACGCGGTGCGCATCGAGCCGCTCGCGCGTGGCGATCTCGGTGATGCGCCCCTTCTCGTCGAGCTTCACGCGGCGCTCGGGCAGTTCGAGCTCGAGCGGATCGCGCGCCTTGCGCGCCTCGGCCAGCGCCTTCCAGCAGGCCCAAAGCCCTTGCAGGTTCTCGCCCGCCCGCCCCTCGTCGATGCGCGCCTGCGCCTCTTCGTAAGCGATGACCTCGTCGATGCGCACGATGGCGCGGGTGAAGCGCCAGTCGACGACTTTGCCCTTCGCGTCGATCGAAAGGTGGCAGGCCATGGCCGCGCGGTCCTCGCCCGAGCGCAGCGAGCAGACATCGGCGCTCAGGATTTCGGGCAGCATGGGCACGACGCGGTCGGGGAAATAGACCGAGTTGCCGCGCTTGCGTGCCTCGCGGTCGATCGCTCCGCCCGGACGCACGTAGAACGAAACGTCGGCGATCGCGACAAGCGCATCGAAGCCGCCGGACGCGTTGGGCTTGGCCCAGATCGCATCGTCGTGGTCGCGCGCGTCGGACGGGTCGATCGCGACGATCGGCAGGTGGCGCAAGTCCTCGCGGGTGTCGGGGTTGAGCGGGACCTTCGCGACCGCCTCGGCCTCGGCCAAAGTTTCCTCCTGGAAAACATTGGGGATGCCGTGCTTGTGGATCGCGATCAGGCTGAACGCCTTGGGCGCGAGCGGTTCGCCCAACACCTCGGTCACCTTGACCGAGGCGCGGATCGACTTGCCAATAGGCTCCGCCAGCACGAGCTCGCCGGCCTCCGCGCCGCCCAGATCGCTGATCTTGGACGACTGGCGCACCCGCTTGTCGACGGGCTGGAGCCAGGCACCGCCGGCCTTGTCGATCTCGACCACGCCCAGCATCTGCTCGGAGCGCAGCGCGAGCTTCTTCATCGGATAGCCGCGCCACCCCGTTCCGGTTTCCTCGGTCCGGGAAAGTACGCGGTCACCTTTCTTTAGCGCGCCCATCGGGTTGCGCTTGCCCTTGGGCTCGACGAGCCGGATGCGCGGGGGCGGGGTTGCGTCCTCGGGCTGCCAGGTGTCGGGCACGGCCACTGCCTCGCCTTCGTCAATGTCGATCACGCGCAAGACGGTAACCTTGGGTAACCCGCCCATGCGGTGGAACGCGGTGCGGTTACCGTCGATCAGGCCTTCCTCGGCCATGTCCTTGAGCAGCGCCTTGAGCTGGATCTTCTCGTTGCCCTTCAAGGCAAAGGCGCGCGCAATCTCGCGCTTGCCGGCGGGGCCGTCAGCGTTCTGGATGAAGTCGAGGATCTGCTTGCGCGTCGGCAGACCCGGTTCGGGCCGATGTTTGGGAGCCATGCCCCTGCCATGGGACACCACGCGCGCGAATGCAATGGGGCGTGAGAGCCCCTCCGGCGCGTCAGTCCTGCGCGAGGGGGTGGAACCCGCCGCCCGGCACCGCCGCCGCGATCGGGCTCGAATGGCCAGCGGCGCTCTGCGCGCTGACACCGATGATCCAGTCGTCGCCGCGCAGGCCCTCGAGCTTGACGCTCGTCTCGCTGGTCTTCGCAACTAGCGGGGTCGCTTCCCATTCCGAGGCATCGGTGGCGCGCTTCCAGACCGTGTAGGCCACGGCCCCCGGCACGGGCCGCCAGGTGACGTCGGTCCAGGTCTTGACCGCCGCGTCGGCACTGGGCGCGGGCGGCATCGGTGCCAACGCCAGCGCCTGCAGCGCGGCAATATTGAGGTCGGTCACCTTGGCCAGATAGGGGAAATCCATGTACTTGATCGTATCGCCGTAGAAAGTGCCCTTCTCGGTGCGCAGATCCTGATGCTGGTGGTCGTAATTTTCCACGGCCACCGTGAAGCGCACTGCCGGATAGCCCAGTTCCAGGAAGGGAAGCTGGTCGCCGCCGCGCCCCATGCGGTCGGCCCGCCAGATCTGGCGTACGTCGAGCGCATCACCTTGTACCGGCGCAAGACCGGCGATGAAGCGCGAAAGATTGCGCCCGGGGCTGTCGTTCTCGCCGCCGAAGCGGCGCGCGGCCGCGCGGGTCTTGTCGTTGGCGTCGGCCCGTGGACCTTCGGAGAACAGACGTACGTGCGCATCGTCGCAGTAGCCGTCCGAGCCGCACGATCCGCCGACGATATCGTTGTTGAGAACGGCCTTCACCGTCCAGCCTTGCGCCTTGGCGTAGTCGGCCAGTACCTTGCCACCAAGCAGGCCCTGCTCTTCGCCCGAAAGGGCGGCGTAGACGATCGTCACCGGATAGCGATGCTGCGAGAGAACGCGCGCGGATTCGAGCACCAGCGCGACGCCCGAAGCATCGTCGTTGGCGCCGGGTGCATCGCTCTTCGCATCCATGACGTCGCTAACACGGCTGTCGATGTGCCCCTGCACGATGACGACCTCGTTGGGTCGCTCGGTGCCCTTCTGGATGGCCACCACGTCGACGATCCGGGTCGGGTCGGGCACGCGTGGGCCGGTCACCGTGTCTTCCGGCTGCACGACCTGGAGGCAGTTGCCGCAGTTCACGCCGATCCGGCCGAACTCCGCCGCCGCCCAGGCGCGCGCCGCACCAATGCCGCGAACCGGGTCACTCGCGGAAGAGAGCGTGTGGCGCGTGCCGAACGAGACGAGCTTTTCGACGTCGGCGCGCAGACGGTCCTGCGATGCCTTCGCCACCGTCTGCGCGCTCGCGAACGGAACCTGGAGCGAGGTGGAAAGAAGAGCGAGAGCGATCAGGTGTTTACGAGCTATCATGGCTCGCAGTGTTCCGTCACGAGCTGCGGAAAGCAAGCCCCGGTGTCACCCCCTCGACAGAATACCAAGATCAGTAGTCGTCAGGCTCGGGCCCGAAACGGTTATCGCCGTCCGCCGAACCCATGCAGCCGAAGACGACCACGATCAGCAACGGAACCAGGCTGATGAGCGCCAAAAGCGGAGCCTGCTGCGCCTGCATCTGCGCCTGGAATGTCTCGGGGTGATTGAAGTCCAGTGTCTGGAGAGCGGCGCTCATCTTCTGGATCGTGCCGACCGAGGCCGCGACGGCGACGAGTTTGAACGCCACGGCAATGGCCGCAATCCAGCCCGGCTTGCCCGAATCATGGAGGCGCCGGACAAAGGCGGCCACAAGCAGTGCGGCCATGATCAGCGACATCACGGCGTTAACCCAGAAGCTCAGCCGCATGGTCGAGATCATGCGGGTCTTCATCGAGGCCATGATGGCTGCCTCGTCGGGCCCAGCGTGCTTCGAGACGTTGCGGACCATGTCAACGGCCATGGCACCGCCCGCGAACACGCCTACCGCCAACGAGATGGCGAAATAGACCACCACGAGAAAGAGGACATAGAACCAGAAGGTGGTACGCGAATCGCGCCCCGAGAACGTGACGAGATTCCCCAGGCAGTGCCGGATCGGTTCCATCACGTTCATCGTTCCCCCTCCTCGTCCGCTTCGTCAGTACGCGCGCGCGACGTATATGCGCTCGACCGCCGGCGCACCGCTGAAGATGCAGGTGCCATCCACCGGTTCGGGATCGAGCGGCGTGTTGCGCATCGTCAACTTCAGGGCCTTGAGGCGCTGGACGACATCTTCCAGCTCCGCGCCCGTCGGACGCGACCATTGCACTTCGGCCCACCCCGGGTACTTGCGGCTCTCGGCGAAGAACGCAGCCAGTTCCTCGAAGCTCGAGACGCGGGTGATGTTGGCATCCCGCTTGGCCTTGGCCTCGTTGAAGAGCGCCGCCTGCAGGTCTTCCAGTTCACCTGCGGCGATACCGAGGAAGGCATCGCGCGACATCGCCTTGAAATTGACCTTGCCCGCCTCGTTCCACAACTGGTCACGGCGTACGACGGTGATCTGGCCGTTCTCGGCATCACGCCCGCCGATCTCGAGGATCAACGGCACGCCCTTCTTGACCCATCCCCAGCGCTTGAGCGCGGCCTTGCCGGGGCGCTTGTCGAGCAGGACGCGGACCTTCTCGCCCAGCGCCTGGCGTGCGCCGAGCGCCTTGCGCAGGTCTTCGCAATAGGCGAGCAGTTCGCCATCCTCGGGCTTGTCGCGCAGCATCGGCAGGATGACGATCTGGTGCGGCGCCACGGCGGGCGGCACGCGCAGGCCATCATCGTCGCCATGCGTCATGATGAGACCGCCGACCATGCGGGTCGACGTGCCCCACGAGGTGGTGTGGCACAGCTGCTGCGTGCCTTCGCGGTCCTGGTAGCTGATGCCCGCTGCCTTGGCGAAGCCTGTGCCGAGGTAGTGCGAGGTGCCGGCCTGAAGAGCCTTGCCGTCCTGCATCATCGCCTCGATCGAGTACGTCGCGGCCGCGCCGGGGAAACGCTCGTGCTCGGGCTTCTCGCCCGCGATCACCGGCATCGCGAGGACGTTCTCGGAGAACTCGCGGTACATCTCGAGCGCGCGCAGCGTCTCTTCCATCGCGCCCATGCGATCGGCATGCGCGGTGTGGCCTTCCTGCCAGAGGAACTCGCTGGTGCGCAGGAACATGCGCGTGCGCATTTCCCAGCGTACGACGTTCGCCCACTGGTTGGTCATCAGCGGAAGGTCACGCCACGACTGGATCCAGCGGCCCATCGCCTGGCCGATCACGGTCTCCGACGTCGGGCGCACGATCAGCGGCTCTTCGAGCTTGGCTTCGGGATCGGGCACCAGGCCGCCCTTGCCGTCGGAAACCAGACGATGGTGGGTAACGACCGCCATCTCCTTGGCGAAGCCCTCGACGTGCTCGGCTTCCTTGGAGAAGTAGGAGAGTGGGATGAACAGCGGGAAATAGCAGTTCGAGACGCCCGCGTCCTTGATGCGGTCGTCCATCAGGCGCTGCATGCGTTCCCAGATTCCATACCCCCACGGCTTGATCACCATGCAGCCACGAACACCGGATTCTTCAGCCATTTCGGCTTCGGCGATGACTTCCTGGTACCACTGCGCGAAGTCGTTCTCGCGCTTGGTCGTCAGGGCATGGCGAATTGCGGACACGGGCGTACTTTCTGTAACTGCATTCTGGGCGGTTCGGCCGCCCGCAAGGTGGAAAAACAAGGCGCCGGAATCACCGGCGCCAAGCCCTTGCGCAGATACTTATTTGCCGAGCGCGTCAAGCCTCTTCTGCATCTCCGCCATCTGATCGCGCAGGGCGGCGAGGTCCTTGTCCCCATCTTCCGACTTTGCGGCCGGACCTTCGTGCTTTTCGGCACCGGGCATGAACGCTGCCGAAGCGGCCCGGAACATCGCCATGTTCTGCTCGGCCAGCTTGGCGAGCGGGTTGTTCCCCAGGCTGTCCTCGAAGGCCTTGGCAAGCTTGCTCTGGTTGGCCCGGAAATTCTCCATTGAAGCTTCGAGGTAATGCGGGATCAGCGATTGCATCGAATTGCCGTACATGCCGATCAGTTCGCGCAGGAAATTGACCGGAAGCATCTGCTCGCCGTTCGATTCCTCCTCCATGATGATCTGGGTCAGGATGGTGTGGGTGATATCGTTGCCCGACTTCGCGTCGAGCACCTTGTAGTCGACCCCCTCGCGGGTCATCTTGGCAAGATGCTCCAGCGTGATGTAGCTGGATGAACGTGTGTTGTAGAGACGACGGTTCGCGTATTTTTTGATGATGACCGTGTTGTCGTCCTTGGATGCCTTGTCAGCCATAGCAGTCCTCAATCCTCTGTTGGCGACGAACGTACCCCCCGATATGTCGCGTTGCAACAGGATTTGCTGCGCAGCAATAGTTGCTGGAATGGCTAACTACCGCCGGAAACGACGTCCCAGCAGAGTTAAAAGTTCGTACTGGCTCAGACCCGTGGTCCGCGCGGCCTCCTCGAGAGCGTAGTCGACGCTCAGCCAGTCGCCTTCCAAAAGGTCCGGCGCGGCGCTGAGATCGACGATGGTAAGGTCCATGCTGACGCGCCCCAGCACCGGCAGCGCACACCCTCCGGGTGATCGCAGCACGCCTTTCCCCGACCAGCAGCGCAAGTAGCCGTCGGCGTAGCCGAGTGCGACGGTGCCCACGCGCATTGCGGTGCTGGCGGTGAAGGTGGCGTTGTACCCGACCGTCTCGCCCGCGGCGATGTCGCGCACCTGCAGCAACGCGGCCTGGGGGCGGACGACGGGACGGATGACCGGCGCCATTTCGGCGCGCGGCACACCCCCGTATAGGGCGATGCCCGGTCGGGTCACCTGCCCGTGGTAGGCCTCACCCAATGCAATCCCGGCGCTGTTGGCAAGGCTCGCGCGCTGGTGCGCAACGATCTGGCAGGCCTCGCGCCAACGCTGGCGCTGGCGTTCGTTCAACGGCGTGTCCTCCTCGGCCGCGACCAGATGCGAGATGAGCAGGTCGACGTCGAGCCCTTGCAGGACTTCGTTGCCCAGTTGCTCCATCGCAACGCCCAAGCGGTTCATGCCCGTGTCGACCATGAGGTCGCAGCGCCCGCCCCCCGACGCGATCCAGCGGCGGGCCTGCTCCAGCGAATTGATCACCGGCTTGACGCCACTGTGCCGCGCGTAAGCGACGTCGGATTCGAACAGCGGACCATGGAGCACCGAAACCATACCCGGCTCGAGTGCAGGCAGGACATCGGCGAGCTCGCCCCAATGCGCGACGAAGAAATCGCGACAGCCCGCGCGCAGCAGCAAGGGGGCAACGTGCGCCGCCCCGGTCCCGTAGCCGTTTGCCTTGATCGCCGCACCTGCCCGCGCCGCGCCCGAAAGCCGGTCAAGCGTGGTCCAGTTGGCGATCAGGGCATCGTCGTCGAAATCGAGGCGCAGCGGCGCCTGGAGGCAGTCAGGGTGCATCTTTTCCAAAATCACGCGGCGGTCCGCCTTGCAGACCCCAAAGGGAAATCAGCAACGCGAAGGCCACAACGCCCCAGGTATACCAGAGGCCCTGAAAGGGATTCCCGCTGCTCGCCACCATGTAGCTGGAAATGAGAGGCAGGAAACCTCCGAAATAGCCGGTGCCGATATGATAAGGGATCGACATCGAGCTGTAACGTATGCGGGGCGGAAACATCTCGGCCAGCAAAGCGGCCACGGGGCCATAGGTCGCTCCCGACAAGGCCATCAGCACGAGCAGCATCGCGGCGATCTTGAGGGCGGCCAAGGGCGCGGGGCGGACCCGCTCGAAGCTGTAACCGGCCGCGTGCAGCAAGCCGGCCAGACGCTCCTTGCGGGCCTTGGCGAAACTCCAGGGATGCGCGGAAAGATCCTCCACTTGCTCGCCGATGCGCAGCATGAGCGTATCGGAGGGGTAGAGCGTGTAAGTCACACCCAGTTCGGTCAGGTCGCCGAGGAGACTGGCACAAGGCGAGGCCTGCTCGGCCTTGAAGGGACTGTACGCACATCCGGGGCCCGCAACGAAGACCGGCACCTCGCGGTTGGTCTGCACGAGATGGGGATTGGCGCTCTCGCCCATGATCCAGAATGCGGGAAACAGCACGACCAGCGTCAGCGCATAGCCCCAGACGATCGGCTTCTTGCGCCCAATCCGGTCGGAAAGCGCTCCGAAGACCACGAAGAAGACCATGCCGATCGCGGCGCTGGCACCGATGATGACTTCGGCCGCGGTCGTCTCCATGCGCATCGCTCCCTTCAGGAAGCCGAGCGCCGAGAACATCGCGGTATACCAAATGACGGTCAGGCCCGCCGCGATGCCGAACAGCGCGATGAATATGCGCTTGCGGTTACCGGGGTACGTGAAGCTTTCCGTAAACGGATTGCCCGAGACCTCGCCCTCCGCGCGCATGGCCTGGAACACCGGGCTTTCCGATAGCTTGAGGCGCATCCAGAGGGATATTCCGAGCAGGACCAGCGAAAGCAAAAACGGCAGGCGCCAGGCCCAGGCGAGCCAGACTTCCTCGCTCAGCAAGGCCTTGCAACCCAGCACGACGATCAGGCTCAGCACGAAGCCGCCTACGACGCTGGCCTGGATGTAGCCGGTGAAATAGCCGCGCCGTTCAGGCGGGGAATGTTCCGAGACGTAGATCGCCGCGCCGCCGTACTCACCTCCGAGCGCCAGTCCCTGTAGAACGCGCAGTACCAGAACGATCACGGGCGCCACGAAGCCGATGCTCGACGCCTCCGGGATCAGCCCGACCCCGGCCGTTGCCACTCCCATCAGCGTGACGGTGACGAGGAAGGTGTACTTGCGCCCCAACCTGTCGCCCAGATACCCGAACAGGATTGCACCAAGCGGACGAAATCCGAATCCCACCGCGAAGCCGGCCCAGACAAGCAAGGTTTCCAGCGTCGCGTTTCCCGACGGAAAGAACGCCTGACCGATGATCCCCGCGAGCGTTCCGTAAATGAAGAAGTCATACCACTCGAACACCGTCCCCATCGACGATGCGGCAATGACGAGCCGTATGTCCGATGCGCTCGGTTCGCGAACGACGTCGCCCGTTTCCGCTCCTGTCATGAAGCACGTCTCTCCCCCTCGAACCTGTATCCAGGCCTCTCGGGAACGAGACTAGCGCTGCTGGTGCGTCGAGGAAAGAGCTTGTGACGCCGCGTTCCAGGCCAGCAGGACCGCCCCGTGCCTGGCCGGGTAATCGGGAACCGCCGCGAGAACCTCAAAGCCGGGCCATTCGGGCATCGCGCCGTCCTTGGCGAGCCAGAGACGAATGGCTTGCGCGCCCGCATCGATGTCGTCGGGCGTCTTGCCCGTCGCCCCCTTGGCAAAGATCGCGGCCGCCGCCTGTCCGATCGCACAGGCCTGTGCGGCGAGGCCAACGCGCATGACACGTCCCTGCGCGTCGCACGACAGGCCCAGACGCAACTGACTGCCACAAGTTGCCGATCGTGCCTGACCGAGCAGTGGGAGTGCCTCGTCGAGGGGATAACCGGCGAGGTCCACCGCAAGCCCCAGGACCTCCGGCGTATAAAGCACCGTCGCCATCAGTCCTCGTCCGGCGCAGTGGCTTCGGCGCGCATTGCGTTGCGGCGTTCGGCGATGATCTTCACCAGTGCCTCGCTGCTGGCGTTGATGAAGGGATAGGTGCGCGATTGGGTGATCCACGCGGGACGGCCCGAAGGCCCCCAGACCGTATCGTAGCCGAGCATCAGCACCGAGAAGCCCAGCACGATGACGATGACCCCCTTCATCGCGCCGAAGCCCAGCCCCAGTACGCGATCGATCGGACCCAAGACGGACTTGCGGCTGCGCGAGCCCGCCCACTTCGCCACGAGACGCACGAGAGCGTAAGGCACGATCAACAGCAGTGCAAAGGCCAGGACGCTGGCACTGCTTCCTTCGCCAAGAAAACCCTCAAGCTGGTAGGTCAGCGGAACATGCAGCAGGCGGATCGCGAAAATGGCGAATATCCAGGCGGATAGAGCCAATATTTCCTGTACGAAACCACGCAGGAACCCGGTGACCGCACCGATAGCGACGAACAGCAGCGCGACAATATCGAAACCTGTCATGGGTCGAGCTTCCTAGGCATCACCAAGGATACGGTCAACGAGATTGGGCAGCATGCCAAGACCCGTGAACGCAAGTCCCTTGCTCCCCTCTTCCGCGGGGGCCGAAGCTGGTCCGAAGGCCTTGGCGAACCCGAGCTTGGCCGATTCGCGCTGTCGGATCGATGAATGTGCGACCGGCCGGATTTCCCCGGCCAGCGAAACCTCGCCGAACCACACCGCATTGCTCGAAAGCGGCTTGTCGCCCAGCGCCGAAACCAGCGCGGCCGCGACCGCGAGGTCGGCCGCGGGATCGGACAGACGGTAACCGCCAGCCACGTTGAGATAGACTTCCGCGCTCGAAAAATTGAGCCCGCAACGCGCCTCGAGCACCGCCAGCAGCATGGCCATGCGCCCATTGTCCCAGCCCACGACGGCTCGCCGAGGCGTTGCTCCGCTCTGCAGCCGCACGATCAACGCCTGAATCTCGATCAGGACCGGCCGCGTGCCTTCCATGGCGGGGAACACCGCGCTCCCTGCCATCGGCTCGTCACGCCCCGAAAGGAACAGCATCGAGGGGTTGCCGACTTCGGCCAGCCCGGCGCCTTCCATCGAAAACACACCGATCTCGTCGACGGGACCAAAGCGGTTCTTGAGGCTGCGCAGGATACGGTACTGGTGGCTGCGCTCGCCCTCGAAGCTCATGACCACGTCGACCATATGCTCGAGCACGCGCGGCCCCGCGATATTGCCATCCTTGGTGACATGCCCGACGAGGATCAGCGTCACGCCGTTTTCCTTGGCGTAGCGGATGAGCTCGAAGGCACAGCCGCGCACCTGGCTAACGGTTCCGGGCGCCCCCTCGATCTGGTCGGAATGCATCGTCTGGATCGAGTCGATGACCAGAAGTGCGGGCGTTTCCATCGAACCCAGCGTGGTCAGGATGTCGCGCACCGAGGTCGCCGAGGCCATCTGGATCGGCGCCTTCGAGAGGCCGAGGCGCTCGGCCCTGAGGCGCACCTGCCCCGCCGCCTCCTCGCCGCTGACATAGACCGACAAGCCGCCCGAATTGGCGATGTGCGCGGAAACCTGGAGCAGAAGCGTCGACTTGCCGATGCCGGGATCACCACCCATGAGGATGGCCGAACCGGGCACCAGCCCTCCCCCCAGTGCGCGGTCGAATTCGGCAAGGCCGCTGGCCCGGCGCACCGGGAGCTCTCCGGGCGCATCTAGCGGCGTGAAGATTATCGGGCGCCCGCCGGAGGACAGATCGTGCTTGGACGAGAAGACGGTCTGGGGCGCTTCTTCGGTGAGCGTGTTCCATTCGCTGCAATCCGCGCACTGACCCTGCCAGCGCGTGGAAACGGCCCCGCAGGCCTGGCAGACATATCGACGTTTGGGCTTTGCCATGCGAGGGAGGTAACCGGAACGGAGCAAGAACGCAATTGCCTTTCAAGCGCTTCGGGTCCACCGTGGCGGCATGCGGCAAAAAGAACTGCGGATCGCACTGGTATGCTACGGAGGCGTCAGCCTCGCCGTCTACATGCATGGGGTCACCAAGGAGCTGTGGAAGGCCCTCAAGGCCAGCCAGTCGTTCTGGGCGGGAGAGCCACCGGAGGCGGGCAGTGTCGCGGTCTATCACCGCATGCTCGAGACCATCGCGCAACGGTGCGGCATTCGCCTGCGGGTCATGGCCGATGTCGTCGCGGGAGCGAGCGCGGGCGGGATCAACAGCGTCTTCCTGGCCCAGGCGATCCATTCCGGACAGTCGCTCGAACCGCTCACCAACCTCTGGCTGGAATGCGCCGATATCGACGCCCTGCTCGATCCCGAGGCACGTCCCTGGTCGGCGGCATCGAAATTCTGGGCGCGCCCGATCGTCTCGATCCTGCTCGGCCGGCAGGACAGTGCGATCCATGACAGCGTCGCCCCCGAAACCCGCAGCGAAGTGCACGAGAAGCTCTCGCGCCTGATCCGTTCGCGTTGGTTCGAACCGCCCTTCTCCGGCCAGGGCCTGTCGACAACGCTGGCCGCCGCCTTCGAGGCGATGGCCCGCGCCCCTGGCGGCGCCCCGCTGCTTCCTGCCCGCCATCCTCTCGACCTCTTCGTGACCGCGACCGATTTCAAAGGGCACCTTGAGGGTCTCAAGCTCCACTCCCCGCCACTCGTGCTGGAGAGCGAACACCGCCTGACGATCGACTTCCACGCCCGCACACCTGCGCAGGGCGGTTCCTCGCTCACCGCGGTGCCCGAACTCATTCTGGCGGCCCGGGCGACTTCGAGCTTTCCGGGCGCCTTCCCTCCACTGCAGCTCGCCGAGATCGACGACCTCGTCGCGAAGCGGGAAATGAACTGGCCAGGCCGCGACGATTTCCTTGCCCGGATCATGCCCGAACACACGCAGCGCGGCGATCTGGACGCGGTCGCGCTGATCGACGGCTCGGTGCTCGTTAATGCCCCCTTCCGCGACGCCATGAGCGTGCTGCGCAACCGGCCCGCCGCGCGCGAGGTCGATCGCCGGATCGTTTACATCGAGCCCACGCCCGATGCCTTCGGCGAAGCCGCACGGCGCCACCCCAAGGCGCCCGGTTTCTTCTCGGTCATTTTCGGGGCACTCTCCTCGATCCCGCGCGAACAACCGATCCGCGACAATCTCGAAGCGATCGAACTCGATTCGCGCGAGACCGCAACGCTGCGTGAGATCATCGAGGCCCTGCGCCCCGAGATCGAGGAAACCGTCGAGAAGCTGTTCGGGCATACCTTCTTCCTCGATCACCCGACGCCCTCGCGCCTCGCCAACTGGCGCGAGAAGGCGCACAAGGCCACGCGCGAACAGGCCGGTTTCGCCTATCACAGCTATGCGCAGATCAAGCTGACGGGGGTTCTCGAACGCATCGCGCGCCGCGCGCTCGAAGCCGCGCCCGAGCTCGATCAGGGCTCGACCAAACCGCTGGTCGATCGGCTTGTACGCCAACTGGCCGACGATGGCCTCGACCGCAGCCAGGGTCTGCGCAACGGCAGCTCGCCCAGGCTCATCGAATTCTTCCGCCGCTACGACATCGCCTACCGCACGCGGCGCCTTCGCTTCCTTGCGCGCCGCGTGACGCAGGAGCGCGAACAGGACCAGGGTGTAAACGAGAGCGACCGCGACAAGGCGCGCGATGCCATCTACGCCGCGCTCAGTCTCTATCAGGAGGCGAACTGGGGCGTGGCGCAGCGGGGCGCCTTCCAGGCCAGCGCAGCGCGTATCCTCGAGCATCCCTCCAAGGCGCTCAACGTGCTCGATAGCATCTGGCGATTGCAGGAAACCGACGAAAAGGTCGACGAGATCCTGACCGCAGCGCTATCCGAAATGCCCCGCAACTTGCGTCGGCGCATCCTGCTCGCGTACCTTGGTTTCCCCTTCTACGACGCGGCGACGCTTCCGATGCTGCGCGGCGAAGGGCTCAACGAATTCGATCCGATCCAGGTCGATCGCATCTCGCCCGAGGATTGCACCGCGATCCGGCCCGAAGGCGGCGTGTCGCCTCTGCGCGGCACCGAATTCTTCACCTTCGGGGCTTTCTTCAGCCGTGCCTACCGTGAGAACGACTATCTATGGGGGCGCCTCCACGGCGCCGAGCGGATGATCGATTTGATCGCCTCGACCGTGCCGTTAGACCACGCGCTCAGCCACGAAGAGCTGCGCAGCTTGCGCCGTGAGGCGTTTCTCGCGGTGCTCGACGAAGAAAGGGACCGGCTATGCGCCGATCCCTCCCTTGTCGATCAGGTTCGAAACGAGATCCTGTCGCGCGACTGAGGCCCGCGGGTCACTCGGTCAGGTCGCTCCAGGCATCCTTGATCCGATCGAAGAAGCCCTTCGATTGGGGGCATTCCTCGCCGGTCTCGGTTTCCTGCAACTCGCGCAGGATCTCGCGCTGGCGTGCGGTGAGCTTGGTAGGCGTCTCGACCGCGATCTCGATGACGAGATCGCCGCGGCCGCGCCCCTGCAGCACCGGCATGCCCGCGCCGCGCTTGCGAAGCTGCTTGCCCGACTGGATGCCGGCGGGAATGTCGACCGTGATCGGTGCCCCGTCGATACCCGGAATCTCGATCGATCCGCCAAGCGCCGCCGTCGTGAAGGTGATCGGAACGCGGGTGATCAGCGTCGTCCCCTCACGCTCGAACACCTTGTGGCGCTTGACGTGAAGGAAGATATAGAGATCGCCCGGAGGCGCCCCGAATGGCCCCGCCTCGCCCTTGCCGGACAAACGGATGCGCGTGCCGTTGTCGACGCCCGGGGGAATCTCCACCTCGATCGTCTGCGGCTTGTCGACGCGGCCTTCACCGCCGCACGAACGGCACGGCTTTTCGATCACCTCGCCGCGACCGTGGCAGGTCGGACAGGTGCGCTCGACAATGAAGAAGCCTTGCTGGGCGCGCACCTTGCCGTGGCCCGCGCACATCGAGCACGTCCGCTTGCCGGTGCCGGGCTCGGCGCCCGAACCCTCGCACGGTTCGCAGACCTGCGAGACCTCGATGGTGATCTCGGTCTTCTTGCCGTTGAAGGCATCCTCGAGCGCGATTTCCATGTCGAAGGGCAAGTCGGCGCCGCGGCGGGCCTGCTGGCGGCCACCGCCGCCACCGCCGAAGGCGCTGCCGAAGATGGATTCGAAGATGTCGCCGATATCGCCGAATTCGGCGCCCATGCCATGGCCGCCGTGCCCACCGCCACCGCCCATGCCCTGCTGGAACGCGGCGTGACCGAAGCGGTCGTAGGCGGCGCGCTTTTGCGGGTCCTTCAGGCAGTCATAGGCTTCGCTGCACTGCTTGAAGCGGGATTCGGCCTCAGCATCGCCCGGGTTCTTGTCCGGGTGGAAGCGCATGGCCATCCGGCGATAGGCCGACTTGATCGTCTTGTCGTCGGCATCGCGCGAAACTTCGAGGAGTTCGTAATAGTCGATTTCGGTTGCTGACACTGTGGTCTCACCTCCTTCGATGCCGCAAGGCGCCCCCGGCGCGTTGAGCACCGACGACGCCCTGCAGTTTCATCAGGACTGTCAGCCCTTGTTGTTTTCGTCGACTTCCGAGAATTCGGCATCAACCACGTCGTCGTCGGCCTGGGGAGCCGAAGCGCCCGCGTCGGCGCCGCCGGCAGCCTGTTCCTTCTCGTAGATCGCCTGGCCCATCTTCATCGCCACTTCGGTGAGGGCCTGGGTCTTGGCGGTGATCTCCGCGACATCGGTGCCTTCAAGCGCGGTCCTGGCAGCGGCGATCGCGGCCTCGACTTCACCCTTCAGGCCAGCGTCGATCTTGTCGCCGTTCTCGACGAGCTGCTGCTCGGTCGCGTGGACAAGGCTTTCGCCGTTGTTCTTGGCTTCGGCCGCCTCACGACGCTTCTTGTCTTCCTCGGCGAACTTCTCGGCATCCTTGACCATCTGGTCGATGTCGGAGTCCGAAAGACCGCCCGAAGCCTGGATGCGGATCTGCTGTTCCTTGCCCGTGCCCTTGTCCTTGGCGGACACGTTCACGATGCCGTTGGCGTCGATGTCGAAGGTCACCTCGATCTGCGGGACGCCGCGACGTGCCGGCGGGATGCCGACGAGGTCGAACTGGCCGAGCAGCTTGTTGTCCTGCGCCATCTCGCGCTCGCCCTGGAACACGCGGATCGTCACCGCCTGCTGGTTGTCTTCGGCGGTCGAGTAGACCTGGCTCTTCTTGGTCGGGATCGTCGTGTTGCGGTCGATCATCTTGGTCATGATGCCGCCCAGCGTCTCGATGCCCAGCGAAAGCGGGGTCACGTCGAGCAGCAGCACGTCCTTGACGTCGCCCTGGAGAACGCCGGCCTGGATCGCCGCGCCCATGGCCACGACTTCGTCCGGGTTCACGCCGGTGTGCGGCTCCTTGCCGAAGAATTCCTTCACGACTTCGCGCACCTTGGGCATGCGGGTCATGCCGCCCACGAGCACCACGTCATCGATATCCGCAGCCGAAACGCCGGCGTCGGCCAAGGCCTTCTTGCACGGGTCGAGCGTGCGCTTGATAAGATCCGCAACCATCTTCTCGAGGTCCGAGCGGGTGATCGTCTCGACGAGGTGAAGCGGCGTGGTGGCGCCACCTTCCATGCGCGCGGTGATGAAGGGCAGGTTGACTTCGGTCGAGGCGGTCGAGGACAGCTCGATCTTGGCCTTCTCGGCCGCTTCCTTCAGGCGCTGCAGGGCCAGCTTGTCGGTGCGGAGATCCATGTTCTCCTTGGCCTTGAACTTGTCGGCCAGCCACTCCACGAGCTTGGTGTCGAAATCTTCACCGCCCAGGAACGTGTCGCCGTTGGTCGACTTCACCTCGAACACGCCGTCACCGATCTCGAGGATCGAGACGTCGAAGGTGCCGCCGCCAAGGTCGTAGACCGCGATGGTCTTGCCGTCGTTCTTGTCGAGGCCATAGGCGAGCGCGGCCGCGGTCGGCTCGTTGATGATGCGCAGAACTTCGAGACCCGCGATCTGCCCGGCGTCCTTGGTCGCCTGGCGCTGCGCGTCGTTGAAGTACGCAGGCACCGTGATGACCGCCTGCGTGACCGTTTCACCCAGGTACGATTCGGCGGTTTCCTTCATCTTCTGAAGAGTGAAGGCCGAGATCTGCGAGGGCGAATAGTCTTCGCCGCCAGCGTTGACCCAGGCATCGCCGTTCTTGCCCTTGACGATGGTGTACGGGACGAGCTCGGTGTCCTTCTTGGTCACCGGATCGTCGAAGCGGCGGCCGATGAGGCGCTTCACCGCAAAAATCGTGTTGTCGCCGTTCGTGACCGCCTGGCGCTTGGCCGGCTGTCCGATCAGGCGTTCGCCGTCCTTGGTGAAGGCGACGATGGACGGCGTCGTGCGCGCGCCCTCGGAATTCTCGATGACCTTGGGCTTGCCGCCGTCCATGACGGCAACGCAGCTGTTGGTGGTGCCAAGGTCGATACCAATTACTTTACCCATTATCCCCATTCCTCACGTCAATGGTTGACACCGCGCGGATCGCCTCCCTTGTTTGAGGCAAGGCGGCTTGTGCGGCTCGGTGACGTTCAATCGTCGAAGCGGGATATAGGTGCGGTTTTTCTTGGAACAAGACCATCGTGCTGGCATTAGCGTCACCCTCGAATTCACCGACGCCAGCAAGGATGCTTCCGCCATGCAGACCCGCAAGATCGCCGCCTTTTCAGCCCTCTCGCTGGCCGTGCTGAGCCTGGCTGCCTGTCAGAAATCGCCCGAGCCCACCCCGTCCGAAAGCGCGACCGGTGCGAGCGAGGCGTTGGGCCCCGACGCCAAGCCGGGCACCAGCGCGAAGGCCGGACGCCTCGTCCTGCCCGTCGTCGCGGGGCGTCCCGCCGCGGTCTATTTCAGCTTCACCAACAGCGGCGACAAGCCCGTCGCGCTCGCCTCGATCCACATCGACGGCGCCGACAGCGCGGAGATGCACAAGACCGAAGGCGGCAAGATGAGCGCGGTCGAACGTCTCGCGGTCGCCCCTGGTGAAACCGTGACATTCACACCCGGCGGGTATCACGTCATGGCCTTCGATCTCGACACTGCGAAACTGGCGAGTGGCGGAACGACCGAAATGACGATCACCTTCGAGGATGGCGACAAGATCTCGATGCCGCTCGCGATCGAGAAGATGGGCGCCGGAATGGACACCGATGCGGGCATGGCGATGGACCACGCGTCCATGGACCACGGCGCGATGGACACGATGCAGCACTGATCCCGCGAGCATGGAGCACACGTGCCCGCCGGGTGAGGAACGCGGATTGACCGCTGCGGAAATTGCTCTGGCGCGCCGCGTCTTCGGCGACGCGATCGCCTATACTCCGGTACGCATCCGGCGCCGGCGCTGGTTTCCCTGGCAACCGCTGCGCACGGTCATGGCGCCGTGCGGCCACATCCATTTCCATCCCCGCGCGCAATTCTACTGCGACGACTTCGCCGCAAGCGGGATGGACCTGCAAGGCCTGTTCATCCACGAGATGACGCACGTCTGGCAGGCGCAGCGCAAGGGCTGGCACTTCCTGCCCACACACCGCCATCCCTGGTGCCGCTATGAATACACCTTGGAGCCGGGCAAGCCCTTCGAGCGCTACGGTCTCGAGCAGCAGGCCGAGATCGTGCGCCACGCCTTCATGCTGCTGAGCGGCGTATCCGTTGAAGGGTTGGCGCCGCTGTCTGTCTACCTCGAACTGCTGCCCTTCACGCCGCAACTGCGATCTGCGACCTGACGCCGGACACGAAAACGGGGGCTGGTGCACCGCTGCATCAGCCCCCGTTTTCGTGTTCATGAACGAGCCGAAGCGCGCTCAGCAGTGGTCGTCCCAGTAGCGATTGCCATGGCGATCGTACTTGTAGCAGCCATCCTTCTTCTTGACCTGCGACCCGGCCGCCGCGCCCGCAGCCGCCCCGATCGCCGCGCCAGTGCCGACATCGCCGCCAGCGACCGCACCGACACCGGCGCCGAGCGCACCGCCTGCCAGCGCGCCTTCGCCGGCATAGTTACTGGCACAGCCGGCCATCGCGAAGCAGCCAGCAGCCATGACGGGCAAGATCAGTTTACAGTAGTTGCGCATCCCATTTACTCCGGTAATCGTTTGTTACCAGAACCAACGGAGCCACCGGAAAAGAGTTCCGGAATTTCTTGGAAAGTTGGCCGCAAGGTGGCCCAAACGCAAAGCGGAGCCGCGACCTCTCGATCACGGCTCCGCTTGGAATGCGACCATCGCCAAAGGCGAAGCGCACGATCCGAAAAAGCTCAGTCCGGCTTCTTCGCGACGGCCACCATGGCCGGACGCAGCAGGCGGTCCTTGATCATGTAGCCCGCCTGCAATTCCTGCACGACGGTGCCCGGCTCGACGTCGGCCGAGGGCACTTCGATCATCGCCTGGTGCTGGTTGGGATCGAGCGGCAGGCCCATCGCGGCCACGCGGGTGATGCCGTGATTGGTGAAGACCTTGTCGATCTCGCGGCTCGTCGCCTCGATGCCGACCACGATGTTCTTCAGCTTTTCGTCCTCGCGCTGGTCGGCGGGAATGGCCGAAAGCGCACGGGCCAGGTTGTCGGCAACCGAAAGGATCTCGCGCGCGAAGCTGGTCGCCGAGTAGTTGCGCGCATCGGCGATGTCCTTCTCGAGGCGGCGACGCACGTTCTGCGTCTCGGCGCGCGCATAGAGCGCGTCCTGCTTGGCCACGGCGAGTTCCTCGCGCAGCTTGGCGAGTTCGTCCTGCGCGTCGTTGGCGTCCGGTTCGCCGTTATCGAGCATTTCCTCGGGCACCCCTTCCAGTTCGCGTGCCACATCCTGATCCACTGGCGGCTGCGTCTTGTCGTCAGTCATGTCTTCTTTGGTTCCAGCTATCCGATAAGCTTGCCCAGACTTCGGGCGGTGAAGTCCACCATGGGGACGACCCGCGCGTAATTCAACCGCGTCGGACCGATAACCCCCACCACGCCGATCACCCTGCCCTCGCGGTCGCGATAGGGCGAAGCGATGACAGAGGAGCCCGAAAGCGCGAAAAGCCGGTTCTCCGACCCGATGAAGATGCGCGTCGAGCGCGCCTCGCGCGCGCTTTCGAGCAATTCGGCGACCGACTGCTTGTTTTCGAGGTCGTCGAGCAGAGACCGCACGCGCTCGAGGTCGGACAGAGCGCTCTCGTCGAGGAGGTTCGCCTGGCCCCGCACGATCAGCACCGGGCGCGCCAACGCGTCCTCGCTCCACACAGCGAGACCGCGTTCGACGAGTTCACGGCTCGCCGCATCGAGCGCTGCCTTGCCCGAGGCGATCTCGGCCTGCATCAGCCGCGTCGCCTCGCCGAACGTGCGCCCCTTGAGGTGCGCGCTGATGAAGTTCGAAGCCGCTTCCAGGCTCCCCGGAGCCAGCGTCTCGGGAAGTTCGACGACCCGGTTCTCGACCGCGCCGTCATCGTCGACCACGACCGCCAGGGCGCGTCCCGGCCCCAGGGGGACCAGTTGCAGGTGCGAAAGGCGCGGTTCGCGCCGGGGGACCATGACCAGCCCCGCACTCGAGGTGAGATTGGAAAGGAGAGAGCTCGTCGCCTCCAAAGCGGCCTCGATAGGGCCGGGCGCGGAAAGGCCCCGTTCGATCGCCTGGCGCTCCTCGATGCTCGGCTCGGCCACCTGCATGATGCCATCGACGAACAGGCGCAGGCCCGCCTCGGTCGGCAGGCGCCCCGCGCTGGTGTGCGGCGCGGCAAGCAGGCCCAGCGATTCGAGATCCGCCAGCACCGAGCGGATCGAGGCGGAGGAAAGCCCGACCCCGCCCGGCCCCGCCAGCGCCTTCGAACCAACAGGCGCGCCCGTCTCGAGATAGCCCTCCACGACAAGGCGGAAAATGTCGCGCGCGCGACTGGTCAGTTCGGTGATCGGTGGGCTTGGCATGATGCGTGACAATTTAGGCTCTGCTCTTGCAGCCTCAAGCCTAAAGCGCGTAGGGGCGGCTCCAAGAACAGCGAAAGGCAAATTCATGCGACCTTCCGGCCGTGCATCCGACGAAATGCGCACCATCGACATCCAGACCGGCTTCACCAAGCACGCCGAAGGCTCCGCGCTGATCTCGTTCGGCGACACGCGCGTGCTGGTCACCGCGTCGGTCGAGGAAAAGGTCCCCCCGTTCCTGCGCGGCAAGGGCGAAGGCTGGGTCACGGGTGAATATTCGATGCTGCCCCGCGCCACGCACACGCGCGGCAGCCGCGAGGCGGCCAAGGGCAAGCAGTCGGGCCGCACGCAGGAAATCCAGCGCCTGATCGGCCGCAGCTTGCGCGCCGTGGTCGACATGAAGAAGCTGGGCGAGCGTCAGATCGTGCTCGACTGCGACGTGCTCCAGGCCGACGGCGGGACCCGTACCGCCTCGATCTCGGGCGCCTGGGTGGCGCTGCGCCTCGCCGTCGACAAACTGATGGCCGAAGGCAAGATCAAGGAAGACCCGATCATGGGCCGCGTCGCCGCAATCTCCTGCGGCATCTGCGAGGGCACCCCGGTGCTCGACCTCGACTATATCGAGGACAGCTCGGCCGACGCCGACGCCAACTTCGTCCTGATCGAAGGCGGCAAGATCGCCGAAGTCCAGGCCACGGCCGAGGGCGCGACGTACGACGAGGAAGGCCTGCTGCGACTGCTGCGCCTCGCCCGTATCGGCTGCGACCGCATCTTCGCCGCGCAGGCCGAAGCGGTCGGCAAGTAACTTTTCGAAACTGACAGGAGGGCGCACATGACCCGCAAGCTCGACGGCACCAAGCTCGTCATCGCCACGCACAACGCCGGCAAGCTGAAGGAAATCGGCGCCCTCCTCGCACCTTTCGGGATCGAGTGCGTCTCGGCCGGAGAGCTGGGTCTGCCCGAACCCGCCGAGACGGGTACGACCTTCGCCGAGAACGCCCTCCTCAAGGCCCACGCCGCCGCCAAGGCCGCGAACCTGCCCGCGCTTTCGGACGACAGCGGCCTTTCGGTCACCGCGCTTGAGGGGCGCCCGGGCGTCTACACCGCCGACTGGGCCGAACGGCAATGGTTCGAGGGGCCTTCGGGGCGCGACTGGTACATGGCGATGGGCAAGGTCGAGGGCCTGCTGGCCGAAAAGGGTCCCGAAGTCGACCGTTCGTGCTGGTTTTCCTGCACACTCGCGATCGCCTGGCCCGATGGCGACGAGGTGGTCTACGAAGGCCGCGTGAACGGTACTTTCTCCTGGCCGCCTCGCGGCACGATGGGCTTCGGCTACGATCCGGTCTTCGTACCCGAGGGCAGGGACGTGACCTTCGCCCAGCTCGACCCGGCCGAGAAGCAGGCGATGAGCCACCGCGCCGATGCCTTCGCCAAGCTGGTCGCGGAGCAGTTCGACCGCTAAGCTCACCCGATGGCTCGCGCTCTCTACATCCACTGGCCGTTCTGCCTGGCCAAGTGCCCCTATTGCGACTTCAACAGCCATGTTCGCGAGCGCGTGGACAACGGCGCGATGGAAGCCGCGATGCTGGCCGACATGCGCCACGAGCACGCCATTGCGGGCGGTGAACCGCTGCACTCGATCTTCTTCGGCGGCGGCACGCCTTCGCTGATGCCGCCCGCGCTTGTCGAGCGGCTGCTGCGTGAGGCCGAAGCGCTATGGGGCTTCGCTCCCGGCATCGAGATCACGCTCGAAGGCAATCCCTCCTCGGTCGAGGCGGCCAACTACGCCAGTCTCGCGGCCTCGGGAATCAACCGCGTCTCGCTCGGCCTCCAAGCGCTCGACAACGAAACCTTGCGCTTTCTCGGCCGCCTTCACGACGTCTCCGAGGGCCTTGCCGCACTCGACGTCGCGCAGCGGCATTTCGAGCGCGTCAGCTTCGATCTCATCTACGCCCGCCCCGGCCAGAGCCTCGCGGACTGGGACGCGGAACTGGCGCGCGCGCTTGGTTTCGGAACGGGCCACCTCTCGCTCTACCAGCTCACCATCGAGCCCGGCACCCGCTTCGAGACGATGGTGCGCAAGGGCGATTTCACACCGCTCGACGAAGACGCCTGCGCAGACATGTTCGCGCTCACCCGCGAACGCACGGCGGCGGCAGGCCTTCCCGCCTACGAGATCAGCAACCACGCGCGGCCCGGCGAGGAAAGCCGCCACAACCTCACTTACTGGCGCTACGAGGACTATTGCGGCATCGGCCCGGGCGCGCATGGCCGCCGCGCGGGTCAGGCCACGGTACGCCACCGCAAGCCCGAGAACTGGCTCGCCGCCTTCGAGACCGAGGCGCACGGCATCGTCGAGAGCCGCGATCTCGAACGCCCCGAACAGGCCTCCGAGGCCATGCTGATGGGCCTCAGGCTGCGCGAGGGCATCGAACTCGAAAGCCTCGCCCGGCGTTTCGGCTTGCCCACATCGGCGCTGTGCCACGCGGACAAGGCCGCGTTCTACGAGAGCCAGGGCCTCGTCTGGCGCGAGGGTGTTCGCATGGGCGTTACCGAGGCGGGCATGCCGCTCCTCGACGGGCTTCTGGGCGAACTCGTGCCTGCAGACCTCGTCACGCAATGACCCGCGCCGATGTCCTCGAGGCCTGGGGGCATCACCTGAGGCACGCGCTTCGCCGCAGCCCCCACACCGTCCGCGCCTATCTCGCGACCGCTGCCCGCCTGCTTGATTTCCTGGGTGTAGACATCACCACGCACGTCTCGTGGGCTCAGCTTGCACGCTGCGACACACAAGCCTTGCGCCAGCACCTGGCCGAGCGGCGGGGAGACGGTATCGGCAATTCCTCCTCCGCCCGTGAACTCTCCGCACTCAAGGCCTTCCTTGTCTTTGCGCGCAAGCAGACAGGTGACGACAGCGCCGCGCCGCCGCGTCTGCGCGGCCCGCGCGTCAAGAAGGGCATTCCCCGCCCGGTCACGCCCGACGAAGCGGTCGGGCTCGCCTCGATGGTCGACGACCTTGCCCGCGAAGACTGGATCGGCGCGCGCGACCGGGCCGTGCTGGTGCTGCTTTACGGCGCAGGCCTGCGCATTTCGGAAGCGCTCTCGCTGACTGGGGCCGCCCTCCCGCTGACCGACCGACTTGTCATCACCGGCAAGGGCGGGAAGCAGAGGGTCGTTGCCGTCCTGCCAATCGTGCGCGAGGCTATCGACGATTACGTCGCGCGTTGCCCCTGGCCGATGGCGAAGGAATCCGCGCTGTTTCGCGGCGCCAAGGGCGGCCCGCTGGCGCAAGGCATCGTACAGAAGGCGATGGCGCGAGCGCGCGGCGTGCTCGGGCTGCCCGAGACGGCGACCCCGCACGCGCTTCGCCACAGTTTCGCGACGCACCTGCTCGGTGCGGGGGCGGACTTGCGCTCGCTCCAGGAGCTGCTCGGCCATGCCTCGCTCGGCTCGACACAGATCTACACCCAGGTCGATGCCGCCACCCTGCTCGACGTCTATCGCCATGCGCATCCGCGCGAAGCGGGGGACTGACCTCTAGTCTTCCGCCGTGTCGGCGCGGTTCCAGGTCGCTACACGCCAGACATACCAGATGCCGGCCGCGACGATCATGGCGACGGTCGCCCAGCTAAGCCACTGTTCCGCGTCCTTGAAAGTCTTGCCAAGCCAGGCGCCGCCCGCAACGAGGGCGAGATTCCACACCCCTGCCCCGACGAACGTGAACACCAGGAAGCGCACATGGCCCATATGCGCTAGTCCCGCCGGGATCGAGATGAGCGTACGGAACATCGGCATGAAACGAAACACCAGGACGACCCAGTGTCCGTGGTGGCGCAAGAAGCGGCTCGAACGCTCGATGTCGTGCCACTCCAGCGTCAGCCAGCGCCCCCAACGCTCGACCACCGGCTCCAGACGTTCATAGCCCATGCGATGGGCTATGAGGAACAACACGTAGTTGCCTAAGGTTGCCCCCGCCGTGCCCCAGACCAGCACGGGCAGGAACGCCATGTCGTTGCGCGCAACCGCCAATCCCCCCAGCCCCATGATGAGTTCGGAAGGGATCGGGGGGACGATGTTCTCGAGCGCCATCAGCACGAAGATGCCGAAGTAGCCGCCCTGACGGATGACCTCGTAGATCAATTCGGTCATGTCACACCCCTCGTCCAGGGCTGTGAAAAAGCGTCACATCGCCGCGTGGCGCGCCTCGATCGCGTCCCAGATCATGGCCCCGGTATCGGTGCCGTTGAACCGGTCGATTGCGACAATGCCCGTGGGCGAGGTAACGTTGATCTCGGTGAGCCATTTTCCGCCAATTACATCGATACCCACGAAAACGAGCCCACGCGCACGCAGTTCCGGCCCGAGCGCCGCACAGATCTCCTCTTCAGCCGAAGTGAGCGTGCAAGCCTCCGCCGAACCGCCCACCGCAAGGTTGGAACGGAACTCGCCTGCGCCCGGTTTGCGGTTGATCGCGCCGGCCACCACGCCGTCGACCAGCACGATGCGCTTGTCGCCCTCGGAAACGTCGGGAAGGAAAGGCTGAACCATGAACGGCTCGACCCAGGCGTTCTGGAACATCTCCACCAGCGCGCCGAGGTTGCTGCCGTCCTCGGGCACGCGGAAGATCGCCTTGCCGCCGTTGCCGTGGAGCGGCTTCACGACGAGGTCACCGGGGAGACCGCGTTCGACCATCTGCGCCTGGAAGCGTTTCACGTCCTCGATACGGCGCGCGATGAAGGTGGGCGGCATGAAGCGCGCATAGTCGAGCACGAAGACCTTCTCCGGCGCGTTGCGCACCGAGGCGGGGTCGTTCACCACTAGCGTCTGCCCCTTGAGCCGCTCGAGCAGGTGCGTGGCGGTGATGTAGCCCAGGTCGAACGGCGGGTCCTGACGCATGAGGACGACGTCGATGTCCTTGACGAGGTCGATCAAGCGGTATTCGCCGCGCGTGAAGTGCGCCCCTTCGGTACGGCGCACCGTGATCGGCGCCCCCCAACAGGTCAGGCGGCCACCAGCCCCTTCGCTCGTATCGAACGCAAGGGTCCTCACGTCATAATGGAAGATCTCGTGGCCACGCGCCTGCGCGCTCAGCATCAGCGCGAACGAGGAGTCCCCGGCAATGTTGACGGTTTCGATCGGGTCCATCTGTACGGCTATGCGCAATGTCATGTTATCGTGTCCTGAGGATTTCCACCGGGAGCTCGCTTAAAGCGAATCATGGGCCAACGCGAATAAGCTTCGCGGGAAAGCACAGCACCATCTGGGAGTTTCGAAGTCCATGAACAAGACCACAATTGCACTTCTCGCTTGCGTCCTTGCCGCCAGCGCGACGGCGCCGCTCGCGCTGGCCGCCGAACCCGATCATGGCTCGGAACACCCTGCCAAGGATGCCAAGCACGAAGAAGGAAAGCACGAGGACGGCAAACATGAAGATGCCAGCCACGAAAAGGGCGGCGAGCATCACGATGGCGAGCATCACGAGGAAGCCAAGCCACACGGCTGAAACGAACCCCCGCCGACCCGTGTGGCCCTCATAGCCCTGGCATCCAGGCATTGGGTATCACACGTGGCCAGCAGCCCGGTGATAGCAGAAGGACATCGATCCGGACGCTGTCACCGGGCTTTGCATATCGACTCGAGACGAGTTCGGCTGCCGCTGCCACGCGGCGCAAGCGGTAAGCATCGATGGCCCGGTCAAGATCGGCCCGATTACGCCGCCATTTCACTTCGACGAAGCACAAGGTCCGGCCCCTGCGCACGACGATGTCGATTTCTCCGCGGTGGGTCTGCACGCGCCGGGCAAGGACCCGCCAGCCCTTGAGGCGCAAGTACCAGGCAGCCCAGGTCTCCGCGCGCCGCCCCTCGCGTTCGGCGCGATCGCGCGCAGCCCGATCACGCCACGGGCTCACCGCAGTTCGAGCGCGCGCGCGTAAAGCGTCTTGCGGTCGAGCCCGGTCGCCCGCGCGACTTTCGCGGCCGCTTGCGAGGCCTTCGAGACTTCAAGCTCGCTGCGCAGCAATGCATCGACATCGAGCGCGTCCACCGGCTTGTCCGCGGGCGGTGCGATGAGCAGCACGATCTCCCCCTTGGGAGGATGCTGCGCGTAATAAGCCGCCAGCTCTTCGGGTGAGCCAGTGCGGCATTCCTCGAACTTCTTGGTCAATTCGCGCGCCACTGAAACCTCGCGTCCGGGCATCAGCGCCCCGATCGCGGCCAGGCTCGCATCGAGACGCGGCGCGGTCTCGTAGAAGATCAGCGTCGTGCGCACCGGCGCGAGTTCGAGCAGGACGTCCTCGCGCGCCTTGGCCTTGTTGGGCAGGAACCCCGCGAAGAGGAAGCGGTCGTTGGGAAGCCCCGACAAGGTCATGCCCACCACTGCAGCATTGGGACCCGGGAGGCTGGTGACCGCGATACCGCGCGCGCGCGCCTCGCGCACCAGACGATAGCCGGGGTCGGAAATGAGCGGGGTTCCGGCATCGCTGACCAGCGCCACGGGATGCTCCTGCATCAAGGCCAGCAAGCGCTCGCGGTCGCCCTCGCCCGCGTGATCGTCGTAGCGGATGAGGCGGGTCTTGAAGCCGAGATGGTGCATCAGCTTGCCGGTGACACGCGTGTCCTCGCAGGCAACAGCTTCGACTTGCTGCAAAACCTCAACGGCTCGCCGCGTTATATCGCCCAGGTTGCCAATCGGGGTGGCGACTATATAGAGGCCGGGGTCTAGAGAATGTTCCATAACGAAACTCATGCCCAAGCACTACGGGAGCGGCAAGCAATGTTCGACACTGGCCTGAAAAGTTTCACGAACCGGCGCAGCCTGCTCGCAGCAGCGGCAATGACGCTGGTCGCGGGCTGCGCCGTGGTACCCAAGACGTCCGCACCCGATCTTCCGCCCGAGCCCAAGCCGAGCGAAAGCACCCTGCCCACCGACACCGCGCATCACCGCATTGCCCTGCTCGTCCCGACGACGGGCAGCAACGGAGAGGTCGGCCAGTCGATCGCCAACGCCGCGACGATGGCGCTGCTCGACACCAACGCCTCGAACCTTCGCATCACCACTTACGACACCGCAACCGATCCCGCCGGAGCCGCACGCCGCGCTCTCGCGGACGGCAACCGCCTGATCCTGGGGCCATTGCTCTCGGACAACATCCCCATCGTCAACGCCGCCGCGCACAAGGCTGGCGTACCGCTCATCTCGTTCTCGAACGATGAGAAGATGGCGTCGGGTTCGGTCTTCGTAATGGGCAACCTGCCCGGCCAGTCGATCGCGCGCACGGTCAAGTACGCGCGGTCCAAGGGCATCACGACCTTCGGCGCGCTCGTCCCGCGCGGCGACTATGGCGAGCGTACGAGTTCGGCGCTGATGAACACGGTGCGTGAGGGCGGCGGTGCGGTGATCGCGATGGAAGCCTATGACCGCAGCCCCGCCTCGATCCGCGCTGCCGCGCAGCGCATCAAGGCCAAGGGCGGTTACGGTGCGCTGCTCATTGCCGACAGCGGCTCGCTTTCGGCCCAGGCCGCGACCGAATACCGCGCTGGCGACGAGGGTAGCTCGGTTCGCCTGCTCGGCACCGAACTGTGGGGCGGCGAAAAGAAGCTCGCAACCACTCCTGCGCTTCGCGGTGCCTGGTTCTCGACCGTATCCGACCAGCGCTTCGCCCAGTTCTCGACGAGCTACCGCAGCCGCTTCGGTGCGCAGCCCTACCGCATCGCGACACTCGGCTACGATGCGGTGCTGCTCACCTTGCGCGTCGCGCGTGACTGGAAGCAGGGAACCAAGTTTCCGACCGCGAACCTGGTGTCGCCCGATGGTTTCCTCGGCCTCGACGGGCCCTTCCGCTTCACCCGCGGCGGCGTGGTCGAGCGCGCGCTCGAAGTGCGTGAAGTCGCAGCAGGCACTGTGCGCGTCGTGAACCCGGCCCCGACCCGTTTCGGCCCCTGATTTTCCAGGAAGGCTCCAAAACAGCGGAAAAAAGGGGGCACTCCGCTTGCTCGCGCGGATATGCGCCCCCTATAGATCAGGGCATGTCGGATAATCTTTTCGAGAACATGCCCGCATCGGGCGGCGAAACCTACGACGGCTCGGCGATCGAGGTTCTGGAAGGCCTCGAGCCGGTTCGCCGGCGTCCGGGCATGTACATCGGCGGCACTGACGAGCGCGCGCTCCATCACCTTGCCGCCGAAGTTCTCGACAACGCGATGGACGAAGCCGTCGCGGGCCATGCCAACCGTATCGAGGTCACGCTCGAGGAAGAGCCCGGCACCGCGGGACGCATCACCATCTCCGACAACGGGCGCGGCATCCCGGTCGACGAACATCCCAAGTACCCCGGCAAGTCCGCGCTCGAGGTAATCCTCTCGACGCTGCACTCGGGTGGCAAGTTCTCCGGCAAGGCCTATGCGACCTCGGGTGGCCTGCACGGGGTGGGTATTTCGGTCGTCAACGCGCTCTCGAGCAAGACGCGTGTCGAAGTGGCCCGCAACAAGGAACTCTACGCGCAGGAATTCTCGCGCGGGATGACGTTGGGGCCGATCCAGAAGGTCGGAGCGGCGCCCAACCGGCGCGGCACCGCCGTCACCTTCACGCCCGACACAGAGATTTTCGGCGAACTCAGGTTCAAGCCTGCACGCCTGTTCAAGCTCGTGCGCTCGAAGGCATACCTCTTCGCAGGGGTCGAGATCCGCTGGAAGTGTGCGCCCGCGCTCGCCGGAGAGGACGTGCCCACCGAGGCGACCTTCCAGTTCCCGGGCGGCCTTGCCGATCACCTTGCCGAACAGGTCAAGGGGCGCGAATGCGTCACCTCCGAGTTCTTCTCGGGCTCTCAGGATTTTCCGGACAACGACGAGGGCCTCCAGCAGGGCCGTGTCGAATGGGCGATCGCCTGGCCGCTCTATTCGGACGGCTCCTATTCCTGGTACTGCAACACCATCCCCACGCCCGATGGGGGCACGCACGAACAGGGCCTGCGCGCCGCGCTCACCAAGGGCATCCGTGCCTTCGCCGAATTGATCGGCGAAAAGAAGAAGGCCAAGGACATCACGCCCGACGACGTGGTGACGGGCAGCGAGATCATGCTCTCGGTCTTCATCCGCGACCCCCAGTTCCAGAGCCAGACCAAGGACCGCCTCACCAGCACCGAGGCCACGCGCCTGGTCGAAAACGCGGTGCGCGACCATTTCGACCATTTCCTGTCGCACAATCTCGAACGCGGCAAGGCGCTGCTCGGCACCGTACTCGAGCGCGTCGAAGAGCGCCTGCGTCGCAAGGCCGAGCGCGAGGTCAAGCGCAAAACCGCCACCAACGCCAAGAAAGTGCGCCTTCCCGGCAAGCTGACCGACTGTTCGGGCGAAGGCCACGGAGAGACCGAACTCTTCATCGTCGAGGGCGACTCGGCCGGCGGCTCGGCCAAGCAGGCGCGCGACCGCAAGACCCAGGCGATCCTGCCGATCCGCGGCAAGATCCTCAACGTCGCCTCGGCCAGCGCGGACAAGATCCGCGCGAACCAGGAAATCGCCGACCTGATGCTCGCGCTCGGCTGTGGCGTGCGCAAGGACTGCAACGCCGACAACTTGCGCTACGATCGCATCATCATCATGACCGATGCCGACGTTGACGGTGCGCACATCGCCACCTTGCTGATGACGTTCTTCTTCCAGGAGATGCCCGATATCGTGCGCAAGGGCCATCTCTACCTCGCGCAGCCCCCGCTCTATCGCCTGGTGTCGGGATCGACCTCGGCCTACGCGCGCGACGATGCGCACCGCGCCGAACTGGAAAAGACCCAGTTCAAGGGCAAGAAAGTCGAGATCGGCCGTTTCAAGGGCCTCGGCGAGATGAACCCGCAGCAGCTGCGCGAGACGACGATGGCACCCGCCAGCCGCTCGCTCGTGCGCATCACGCTGCCCAGCGAGTACGAAGACCGCGCCGTGGTCAAGGACCTCGTCGACCGCCTGATGGGCCGTAATCCCGAACACCGCTTCCAGTTCATCCAGAACCGTGCGGGCGACGTCGATCGCGACCTGATCGACGCCTGACGAGCGTACCTTGCGACGACGCCTGCGATCGATCCCGCGTCCAAACGAAAGGCCCGCAAGGCGATAACCTTGCGGGCCTTCTTTTATCTGACGATGCGCAGGGCTTAGAAGCCCATCGAGACCTTCAGACCTGCCGTGCGCCCCTCGGGCAGGCCGACGACGACCGCCGACTGCACCGAATAGTAGGCGTAGCCCGGCGTCAGCATGTAGTTGTCGTAAATCGAGGTGTACTGACGGTTGTCGAACAGGTTCTTCACCCAACCCTCGATGCGCGTCTGACCGAACTTCACGCCGGCACGCACATTGACCACGCTGCGGTCGGGCGTGCGCACGGTATTCGCGACGTCCGACCACACGCCCGACTTGAACGAGTAGTCGGCACGGGCGAACCAGCTCGTGTCCGAGCCCTTGAACGTATCCTCGAGCGAGATGCCTGCGACCGCCGAGTACTTCGACGTGTTCGGCATCTGCTTGCCCGAGAAGTCCGAGATACCCGTCAACGCCGTGGTCAGCGGATAGGTATAGTCTTGCACGTCGGTGTCGTTGATCGAACCTCCGGCGTTGAGCGAGACGATGTGGTTGACGCGCCAGTTGGCCTCGAACTCGATGCCCCACAGGTTTACGCTACCGGTATTGGCCACGCCCGACAAAATCTGGGCGTTGCCGCTCGAATCGACTGCGGTTACTGCGATCGTGTTGAGCTGATCGCGCCATTGCGCGTAGTAGACGTCCGAGCTGAACGTGACCGCGTTGTTGAACAGTGCGCCCTTCAGACCCAATTCGTAGTTCGTGACCGTTTCAGGCTTCACTTCGACCTGGAGGCCGGCCTCTGTGGCGCTTTCGACGATGGAATCGCTATAGGTCAGGAAGCTCGAGTTGAATTGGCCCGGGTTGACCGCCTTCGACCATGAGGCATAGACCATCAGGTCGGAGCCGGGGATGTCGTACTGCACGATCGCACGCGGCAGGAAGTTGACGTAAGTCTTCTGGAGCAACAGCGAACCGTCATCGTACGTCCCGGCCGCGATGCCAGTCGCATCATTGGTGACGGTGGTCCCGCCTTCGCCCGAATAAGCGCTGAGAGTATCCCACTGAACGCGGCCTTCCGCACTGATGCTGATTCCGTTGTCGAACTTGTAGGTCACTCCGCCGAAGATGCCCCAGGTTTCCGCCTCGCTCTTGCCGCGACGCTTGATCGTGGCCGTCGAGAGGTCGGTCCCGCCGCCGCCGCCCGAGGTGACCGTGGCGTCGAGATAGCTGGCGCCAAGCGTGGCATGGAGCGCGCTGGTATCGTAGGCGAAGCGCACTTCCTGCGACACGTCCTCGTTCCGGCTTTCAGCCACGTAGATATAGTTGAAGTAGCCCGGGCCATACGTCGTCGTAATCGATGAGGTGTCGGCGTTGTCGCTGTCGAGAAGCGTCGCGTAGTTCTCGAAGTTGTAGCCCGTCAGGCTCGAAACGCTGAACCCGTTGCCCAGATCATAATCAACGTTCAGGTGCGCGTGGTAGTAATCGCGCACAAGCCCGTAGTGATCGAGATCGTCGTTGAACAGGCTGCCCTGGCTCGACAGCCAGTCCTTCTCGTAATTCGTCATGCTGGTGTTGGTGGCAATGCCATTGGCCAGCTTAGGAGCGACACCGCAGAACCACGGATTTCCGTTCGACGTGGTGCAGTTCGACTGGTCGCTGAAGATCGAACTGCCATCCGTTCCCGAATAGTCGTGAGTGGCCAGGATACCGGTCGCGGACGGGCCGTCATCGTCCTTCGAATAGAGACCGAAGGCCTTGATCTTCAGGTTCGAACTGGGCGTAAACACCATGTAGGCGGTGTAGCTCTCGCTGGACTGATCCCCCATCGTGCTACCGTTGTAGCCGTTGGTATAGCTGCCGTCCTTCGCCCACTTGTCGCCGGTGACGCGGAAAGAAAGGACGTCCTGGACGACAGGGACGTTCAATTCGCCGTAGAGCTCATAATTGTTGCGGGTGCCCAGCGTAGCCTCGACCTTGCCGCCGAGCTCGTCGCCGGGATCGCGGTTCACCACGTTGATCGCCCCTGCAAAGGTCTGCCGGCCAAAGTAGACCGGCTGCGGCCCCTTGAGCACTTCGACACGTTCCGGGTTGTTGATCGAAGACAGCGCCGAAGTCGACGAAACCGGAACCCCATCGATGAACATCGACGCGGTCGACACGGTCGGCGAGGACGACGTGAAGCCACGGATGATAACCTGGGCATACGAACGGTCGGCGCGGCCCGAATAATTGTTGTTGATGTTGAGACCCGGCGTTTGCTGGGCGAGGTCGATGACCGTGGTCACGCCCTTGGCGGCCAGTTGGTCTCCCGTGAACCCGGTGATCGCGATCGGCGCGTCGAGCACCGATTCCTCGCGCTTGCGCGCTGTCGTGACCAGAATCGTGTTATCGATCGGGTGGGCTGCGGTGTCACTGGTTTCCTGCGCGACGGCAGGTACGGCGAGCGTCGCGGTTCCCGCGAACAGGGCGCACGACAGCGCCCGCACACCCGCGCGGCGTTGAATGATCCTCATTTCTCTTCAAATCCCCAAGCTTGGCGCGGCCTCCTGATACAGCCGCGCGTCAACAACTCCCGGACACTATCGCACCGACTTTTCACGCCGCGTCGCGAACCCGACCCTGCAAGCGGCCGAGCGCACGTCCCGTTTCAGACGCATCCGATTCAACGTGTCATTTTGATATGACAATATGGGTTATTGGTGGGTGATCCGATTTGCACATCACCTGACTAATAAGCTTATCGCCAGTCGGACAATGCGCTGAGAAGCAAGGTTCGAATGCCAGGGGTCAAGTTGGTCCATTGATGAAATAGCCCTGCATCACCAGTGCAACGTTCGGATATTTTTAGCGCAATCTCTTGATATAAAGCGCTCCTTCACGGTTCTCGGTCGCGAAGTTCGGCAAGCTCTGAACGAGTTCTGAAAGTCGCGAGAAGCCATAGCTTCGCGCATCGAAGCTCGAACGATTGGCAACGCGCTGGCCCACTTCGGAAAGGCTTGCGAACCCGTCGTCATCGCGCCGACTGGCGCGCCAGGCGTCGCCTAGGAGTGAGATCAGCGTTTCATCGACTTGTGGAATTCGCCCGTTTGCCTTTTCGTTCGTACCGGAAGGTTCGGCAGCAACAGCGCCAAGATCGATGAAACGGGTGCATGCCTCCCGGAATGCCTCCGGCGTGCGATCGGTGCCAAAGCCGTAGACCGGGGTTCCATTTTGCCGAATCCGGATGGCGAGCGGCATGAAATCGCTGTCGCTGGTCATCAGCCCGAAACCATCGACATGACCGTCATAAAGCAGGTCCATCGCATCGATCGTCATCTTCATGTCGGTCGCGTTCTTGCCCTTGGTCAGGTCGAACTGCTGCTGCGGTTCGAGCGCGTAACGATGAACGAGGCTCGACCACCCCTTGAGTGCGGGCTTGCTCCAGTTGCCATAGGCCCGCCGGATATTGACCGTGCCCAGATCACCCAGGATCGTCAGCGCACTCTCGAGGCTGGAAGGCGACGCGTTATCGGCATCGATCAAAAGAGCGATGTTGCGCGTGCGGCTGGTCGGGCGCTGAGCCATGGGTCTTGTCCTCTTCAATCGGCCCGCTCCCGGGCCTCGTCCGTTCGACCAAAGCAATACACCGCAGGCCACGAGGTTGCATGCGAAGCTTCGGCTCCGCCCTGCCCCCTTGCAATGCCCTCGCCCGCCTACCAAACTAAGGCGACAATCCGCGCCCGGATGACAAGGATCCACGATGCAACGCTTTGAAGGCACGAGCCAATATGTTGCGACCGACGACCTGAAGGTCGCAGTCAACGCCGCCGTCCTGCTGCGCCGCCCCTTATTGGTGAAAGGCGAACCGGGCACCGGCAAGACGGTTCTCGCCGAACAGATCGCCGAGGCGCTGGACGCGCCGCTCATCACCTGGAACGTCAAGTCGACGACCAAGGCCCACCAGGGGCTCTACGAATACGACGCGGTCGGTCGCCTGCGCGATGGGCAACTGGGCGAAGCGCGCGTCCACGACATCTCGAACTACATCCGCAAGGGCAAGCTGTGGGAAGCCTTCACCAGCGAGCGCCTGCCCGTGCTGCTGATCGACGAGATCGACAAGGCCGACATCGAGTTTCCCAACGACCTGCTCGCCGAACTCGATCGCATGGCCTTCGACGTCTACGAAACCGGAGAGCACATCGCCGCGCGCGAACGCCCGATCGTGGTGATCACCTCGAACAATGAGAAGGACCTGCCCGACGCATTCCTGCGCCGCTGCTTCTTCCACTACATCGCCTTTCCCGACCGCGCGACGATGGAGGCGATCATCGACGTCCATTTCCCGCAAATCCAGAAAACCCTGGTGCGCAAAGCCATGGAAATCTTCTACGAATTGCGCGAGGTACCCGGCCTCAAGAAGAAGCCCTCGACCAGCGAACTGCTTGACTGGCTCAAGCTCCTGATGAACGAGGACATGCCGCTCGACGTCCTGCAAAGCCGCGACGCGGGCAAGGCAATTCCACCTCTCCACGGAGCCTTGCTCAAGAACGAACAGGACGTCATGCTCTTCGAACGCCTGGCGTTCATGGCCCGGCGCGGAAACGGACAATGACGACACCTTATACCGGACGCTGCGCCTGTGGCGCGATCACCCTCGAAATCGCCGGAGAGCCTGTTGGTACGCGCCAGTGCTGGTGCCGCCAATGCCAGCAACTCGCGGCGGGCGGCCCTACCAACAATGCGATGTTCAAGGCGCAGGACGTCACGCTTCAGGGCGAAACCGCCTCGGCAAGCTGGACGGCCGCCAGCGGCAATACGCTGACGTTCCATTTCTGTCCCAAGTGCGGGACGCAAATCTATGGACAAAGCTCGGCCCGCCAGCACCTCATGACGATGCGCATGGGGGCACTCGATGCCGATCACGGCCTGCGACCCTCCATGGCGATCTGGACTGAAGATGCGCCCGATTGGGCGGTCATCGATTCCGAGCTCGAAGTCTGGCCCCAGCAACCTCCGGCTCCGCCCCCGGCGTGAGCACCGCGCTCGAACACACCCGGTTCGCCCGCGTGCGAACGCGGCTGGAGGCCTTCGAGCCGCGGCCTGGCTGGCGCGCGTGGACCTACGAATTCCTGCTTTTCGGCTTCAAGCAAGGCTGGGCCTGCCTGTTCGGCGGCCTGCTGCTCGTGCTCCTTTTCGCCACCCACCTCTTCTATCCCGACACGGCCCCGCTCACCCGCTACGATTTTCTGACGATAGCGGCGCTTGGCATCCAGCTGGCCATGCTGGCCTTGCGGTTGGAGACGCTCGACGAGGCCAAGGTCATCCTTGCCTTCCACGTCGTGGGCACGGTCATGGAGCTGTTCAAGACAGCGCATGGGTCCTGGCTCTATCCTGAGCCCAGCTTGCTGCGGATCGGCGCAGTCCCCTTGTTCTCGGGCTTCATGTACGCCGCCGTCGGCAGCTACATCGCACGGGTCTGGCGCATTTTCGACTTTCGCTTCACCGCCTATCCGCCGCGCGAGTGGAGCGTCTTCCTGGCCATCGCGATCTACGTCAATTTCTTCGCACACCATTGGCTTCCCGACGCGCGGCTGGGCCTCTTCGCCTGCCTCGGCTTGCTCTTCGCCCGTACCCGCATCTGGTTTCGCGTCTGGCGTGAGGATCGCTGGATGCCACTGCTCCTGGGCTGGTTCCTGGTCGCGCTTTTCATCTGGTTCGCCGAGAACCTCGCAACCTTTTCGCGCGCGTGGATCTACCCGGCGCAGGCCCATGGCTGGACCCTCGTGCATCCTGCGAAGCTGGGGGCCTGGTATCTTCTCATGTATATCTCGTTCGTGCTGGTTGCCGTCGTCCATCACCCCCGAACGCGCCAGCTGCCCGGCGCCGGAACGCCCGCGCCATGTTCCTGAACTTTGTCGACGAACTGCGCCATGCGGGGATCCAGGCCTCACTCAAGGAGCACCTTCTCCTGCTCGAAGCGCTCGACAAGGGCGTGATCGCGCAGACACCGGAAGCCTTCTACTATCTTGCCCGCGCGACGTTCGTGAAGGACGAGGGCCTGCTCGACCGCTTCGACCAGGTCTTCCAGAAGGTCTTCAAGGGGGTCTTCACCGAGTTCGGACAGCAGCCGGTCGAAGTTCCCGAGGAATGGCTCAAGCAACTCGCCGAACGCTATTTCACCCCCGAGGAAATGGAGCGGATCGCCTCGCTCGGCGATTGGGACACGATCATGGACACCCTGCGCCAGCGCCTTGAGGAGCAGAAGGAGCGGCACCAGGGCGGCAGCAAGTGGATCGGCACGGGCGGCACCTCCCCCTTCGGCCACTCGGGCTACAATCCGGAAGGGGTGCGCATTGGTGGCGAAAGCAAGCACAAGCGCGCGATCAAGGTCTGGGAAAAGCGCGAATTCGCGAACCTCGACAATACGCGCGAACTTGGCACCCGGACCATGAAAGTGGCGCTGCGGCGGTTGCGACGCTTTGCCCGCGAGGGCGCCAGTGAGGAACTCGACCTCGATGCGACCATCCGCGGTACCGCCAAACAGGGCTGGCTTGACATCCGCATGCGCCCCGAACGGCACAACGCGGTGAAGGTGTTGCTCTTCCTCGACGTCGGCGGATCCATGGACCCCTTCGTCACGATGGTGGAGGACCTTTTCAGCGCAGCCACCGGCGAATTCAAGAACCTCGAGTTCTTCTACTTCCACAACTGCCTCTACGAAGGCGTCTGGAAGGACAACGCCCGGCGCTGGTCGCAGCGCATCGCGACCTGGGACATCCTTCATAAGTACGGGCATGACTACAAGGTGATCTTCGTGGGGGACGCGGCGATGAGCCCCTACGAGATCAGCTATCCGGGCGGATCGGTAGAACACATGAACGAAGAGCCCGGCTCAAGCTGGATGCGCCGCGTGGTCCAGACTTATCCCGCAACGGTCTGGCTGAACCCCGTGCCCGAACCGCAATGGGGTTACACGCAGTCGACCAGGATGATGCGCGAACTGGTCCAGGACGCCATGTTCCCGCTGACCCTTGCCGGTCTCGACGGCGCGATGCGGCACCTGACCCGCCGCACATGATCGCGCTTCGAACACGTGGCGCGTGAATAAGTGCATGGGTGGTATGCATTCGTGACGAATTGCATGCCGCGCCGCCAACGACCATCTTCTAGGCATGCACCAGACCATGCCCTCCCTCTTCGTCGGCCACGGCTCGCCCATGACCATGATCACCGACAACCCCGAGCGCCGTTTCCTGGAGGCGCTGGGTCGAGCGTTGCCCCGCCCCAAGGCGATCCTCACGGTCACCGCGCATTGGGAGACGCGAGGGGCAACGCACTTCAGCGCAGAGGAATTTCCCCGCACGATCCATGACTTCCGGGGATTTCCTCAGGAACTTTACGAAATGCTCTATCCGGCCGCGACCTCGCCCGAACTGCAGCAAGCCATCGCCGCGCGCGCTGGCGACATTCCCGTTCGCGGCGATGCGAGCTGGGGCTTCGACCACGGCGTCTGGGGCGTGCTGCGTCCACTCTTTCCCGAGGCCGACATTCCCGTAGTCGCCATGAGCATCAACCACGCCCTCACGCCCGAGCAGCACCTGACCCTGGCCCAAAGGCTAGCCCCCCTGCGCCGTGAAGGGGTGCTGATCGTTGCGAGCGGCAACATCGTGCACAACTTGCGGCTCTGGCGCGGTTCGCAAGGAACCAAGCCGGAATGGGCCGTCGAATTCCAGCAGCGGATCAACCAGGCCGTGATCGCCAACGACCTTGCCGCGCTCACGCAATTCTCACGCGAGGACCAGGCGGCCGCCAACGCGATCAATTCGGCGGAACACTACCTGCCGCTGCTCTACGCTGTCGGCGCGCGACTGCCCGAAGACCAGGTCGGCCTGTTCAACGACACCATCGACTCGGCGCTGTCGATGACCTCGTACCTGCTGGGCGACACCCGCGTCCTCGACGAGGTCGCCCTGCCCGCGTGATCCTCAGGCGGGGTAAAGCAGCAGATCGGCGACTTCGGCGCGCCACGCGGCTTCGTCGGCACGGGCCAGCGCGTCGAGATCGCCCGGCAAGGCGCTGCGATCATCCACCCATTCGCGCAGTGCCGGACCGCCGTTGATCACGTCGATGGCGAGGCGATCGAACTCGTACTCGTAGGGAAAATCGCGCCAGAGCGGATAGTCGGGATAGAGATTGCGGATCGCCTTGAAGGCCAGCGCCTGAAGACGCCAGGGCTTGAACGCACCGTGATCGTAGAAGCCGCCTTCGGCATGGATCATGAGCGCACTGCACAGTGTGCCCTGGTGCTTGTGGAAGGTCGGCTCGAACCAGCATTCGCGTAGCGCGCAGCCCGCCATCCACTCCGGTGCAATCCGCTCCATTTCGGCCAGGATCGCCTTGGCGTCGAGATCGGGCGCACCGAACAGCACTTCGAGCGGGCGCGTGGTGCCACGCCCTTCCGATACCGTCGCCCCCTCGATCATGACCGTGCCGGCATAGGCGCGCGCCATGTTGAGGTTCGCCGCGTTCGGGCTGGGATTGATCCAGATGCGGTCCTGCGGCCAGCCAAAGCCGGGCCCCGCCAGCGGCTCCCAACCCTCCATCGCGATCACCTGGTAATCAACGTCGAGCTGGAAATGGCGGACGAACCAGTGGCCCATTTCGCCCAGTGTCAAACCATGACGCATCGGCATCGGACCCGCGCCGACGAAGCTTTCCTGCCCCGGCAGGAGCGTGGTCCCCTCGACCGGACGCCCCGCGGGATTGGGACGGTCGAGCACCCAGACCGACTTGCCCCCTTCGGCGGCGGCCTCGAGCAGGTAGAGCAAGGTCGTCACGAAAGTGTAGATGCGGCAGCCCAGATCCTGAAGATCGAACAGGAAGACGTCGGCGGTGTCCATCATCGCCGCGCTGGGGCGGCGCACTTCACCGTAGAGGCTGAAGACCGGAATGCCGTGGACCGGGTCGCGCTCATCCGCGGTTTCGACCATGTTATCCTGCTTGTCGCCCTTGAGCCCGTGCTGCGGGCCGAAGGCCGACGTCACGTTCACGCCCGCCGCGATCAACGCGTCGAGCGAATGGACAAGGTCCTTCGTAACCGAGGCGGGATGGGCTACGAGAGCGACGCGCTGGCCTTCGAGGGGCTTGCGCAGTTCAGGGTCTGCGAGGAGACGATCGATACCGAAGTTCATGCTCCTTCCGGTGCCGCAAGCGCGAGCGTGAAGCAAGCCGGATCGTGGAAGTCGGGCTGCGAAGCGCCATGGACGAGCGCCCAGTAGCTGCGCTGCCCGCCGGTCTCCTCGAGGACGGCGGTGATCCCGCAACGCCAGGGAAAGGCCGGCAGGGCTGCGCGCGGCAAGGCGGCATCGAAGATCGCGAGCGTCTCGCCCTTGCGCATCGTGCAGACCGGTTCGTGGGGCATCGGCCGCGGCTCCATGCCGGTCCGGATCGCGCTGAAATCATAAGCCGCCCAACGCTCCGAAGGCGACAGGTTGAATTCGCTGTAGCCGTCCTCAACAGGGCTGGCGAGAAAGAACTCGAAGCAGGTCGTCTGCCACAGGTTGTCCGCCCGGCCCTTGCCCGCGAAGGCCGGAACGACGAGTTCACCCGCGCCCTCGATGCGCCAGCGCAGCCGCAGCCATTCGCCGTCGGGCGTAACGCGCCCGCGCACTGCGGTTATGGTTCTGGCGGGTGTCTGCGGGTGACAGACAAGCGTAAAGGTCTCGGACGACATGCGAATTCGATCTCCTCGGTCGCGGCCATCGTTTTTAGCGAGCGCTGCGACAGGCGTCGAGACCGCGCCCACACTCTTGCCACCCGCCTCGCCGGTGGCTAAGCGCTCGTCCATCATGACCCAGTACAAATCGGACCTGCTTCGCCTGCTCGATGAGCGCGGTTACATCCACCAGATGACCGACGCACACGAGCTTGACGCCCTTGCCACCAAGCAGGTCGTACCGGGTTACGTGGGCTTCGATGCCACGGCCTCCTCGCTCCATGTCGGCAACCTCGTCTCGATCATGCTGCTGCGCCGTCTCCAGCAGGCTGGCCACAAGCCGGTCGTGCTTATGGGCGGTGGCACCACGCGGATCGGCGACCCCACCGGCAAGGACGAAGTGCGCAAGATGCTGTCGGACGAGGCCATCGAAGGCAACATCGCCTCGATCCGCACCGCCTTCGAGCGGTTCCTGACCTTCGGCGACGGACCGACCGATGCGGTCATGGTCAACAACCACGACTGGCTGGGCAAGATCGGCTACATCGAGATGCTCCAGAAGGTCGGCACGCACTTCACCGTGAACCGCATGCTGAGCTTCGATTCGGTCAAGCTGCGCCTCGAGCGCGAGCAGCCGATGACCTTCCTCGAATTCAATTACATGATCCTGCAAGGCTACGATTTCCGCCACCTCAGCGACACCATGGGCGTGCGGCTGCAGATGGGCGGATCGGACCAGTGGGGCAACATCGTCAACGGCGTCGAACTGGCCCGTCGCATGGATGGCAAGGAGGTCTTCGGCCTCACCACCCCGCTCATCACCAAGGCCGACGGCACCAAGATGGGCAAGTCGGTTTCGGGTGCGGTCTGGCTCAACGAGGCCATGCTGCCCTCGTACGACTACTGGCAGTTCTGGCGCAATTGCGACGACCGTGACGTAGGCAAGTTCCTGCGCCTGTTCACCGACCTGCCGCTCGACGAGATCGCCCGCCTCGAGGCGCTCGAGGGCAGCGCGATCAACGACGCCAAGGTGATCCTCGCCAACGAGGCGACCCGTCTGTGCCGTGGCGAAGAGGCCGCGAAGACCGCCGAGGCGACCGCCGCGCAGACTTTCGCCGCCGGTGGCCTGGGCGAGGACCTGCCCACGCTCGAAGTCGGTTCGGAGGGCGTCCGCCTTGGCGCGGCCTGCACCGCGCTCGGCTTCACCGCCTCGAACGGCGAGGCCAAGCGCAAGATCGGCGAAGGTGCGGTGCGTCTCGACGAGGTGCTGATGGATGATCCCGGCTTCCTCATCACGGTGGCACACGGCACATCGGCCAAACTGAGCGTCGGCAAGAAAAAGCACGGTGTTATCAAGGGTATTTAACCCGGACTAACGGCAAATTCCTGCCATATTGCACAGTCGTCTTAACGCATTGTTTGCCATTTTGAGCCAAAGCTGGTCGGAGTCATCCACAAGCAGAGGCAAAAGCCCATGAGTGCAGGAGCACAGCTCACTGTAACCGACAAGCGGCGCGCGGCGCGCCACCCCGTCGACTACAAGGTGATTGCCGAGCATCGTCAGCTCGGTGATGTGCATCTTCACATCGTCAATATCTCGGCCCAGGGCTTCATGGCCCAGGGCGAGCTGGGCCTTGAACGCGGCGAACGTCTGGTGATGCGCCTGCCGGTGATCGGCCGCATCGAGGCGCACCTGATCTGGGCCCACGAAGGGCGTGCCGGTTTCCAGTTCGAGCGCATCATCCGCATCGACGACTTCCTCAAGCTGGTCGACAACCTCCAGCCCAACCCGCGCCTTCGCCCCCGCCGCTAAGAACACGATCGGGGTCCTGCGCGCCCGTCACGCCGGATACGAGGTCCGGCCACGCGCAAAGCCGAGCCACCAGATCGGGTCGCACCGCACTGGACTTTGAATACCACGGACGCGTCGCGGGCGAACTGCGCACTTGGGCATGTGCGTCGCGACTCGCTCCGACAAAGATCGTCTACTGGCCATAAAACGCTGCATGGCTTGGCAATTCGCCGCCTCGCTGCCATGCAGCGTTTCGTGAATACCTCGACTCCCACTGGCAGCCCGACGTCACCGCTCCAGATTGCGGATTACCGCAAGTTCTGGCTGGCACGTTGCTGCGCTGTCCTCGCCTCGACCGCCATGGTCGTGATCATCGGATACCAGCTCTACGACGTCGCGCGCAGCCATTACGGCATGTCGATCGCGCAGGCTTCGTTCCAACTCGGCCTGCTGGGATTCGCGCAGTTCATGCCGGTCTTCCTGCTGACCCCGGTCGCGGGCGTACTCGCTGACCGGATCGATCGCCGCAAGGTGGCGGCCGCTGCCTCGTTCCTTGATTGCCTCGTCGCGGTGGGCCTTGCGATCACGACCGCGATGCAGCTCCACAGCCTGCCCGTGCTCTACGCTTTCGCGGTGCTGCACGGCGTGGTGCGCGTATTCATCAGTCCCGCGATGGGCGCGATTGCGCCCAACATCGTGCCGCCCCGGCTCATTCCCAAGGCCATCGCGCTCAACTCGATCGCGATGCAGGTGGGCACGATCGTCGGCCCGGCCGCTGCGGGCTACCTCTTCGCCTGGCATGCTCCGCTTCCCTACACCACCTCGGCGGTGTTCCAGGTCATCGCCGCGATCAGCGTGATGGCGATCCGCAACCTTCCCGAGGTCCATCCCGACGCGCGCAAAGCCCACCCCGTCCGCCAGATTGTCGAGGGTTTTCAGTTCATCTGGTACGAACGCTTCCTGCTCGGCTGCATTACGCTCGATCTCTTCGCGGTCCTGCTCGGCGGCGCCACGGCCCTGATGCCCGTCTTTGCGCGCGACATCCTGCATGTCGGTCCCGCTGGCCTCGGAGAAATGCGTGCGGCCACGGCGGCGGGCGCGGCCGTGATGGCGCTTTTCCTGTCCTTCCGTCCGATCGCCAAGGAAGTCGGCGTCAAGATGCTGCTGGCAGTCGGCGCCTATGGCGCCGCGACGCTCGCCTTCGGGCTTTCGCGCAGCCTCGCCCTCTCTCTCGTCTTCCTCGCGCTGCTCGGCGCGGCCGACATGGTCTCGATGTTCGTGCGCGGCTCCCTGGTGCAACTGCGTACGCCCGACGACAAGCGCGGCCGCGTCTCGGCGATTTCGGGCCTCGCGATTTCGGCGTCCAACGAATTGGGCGAAATGCAGTCGGGCATAGCCGCCGCCTTCCTCGGTGCGACGGGAGCCGTTGTTTTTGGCGGCGCGGGAGCCATATTGATCACGGCGCTGTGGGCCTTTCTCTTTCCCGAAATCCGCCGTGCCCGCACTTTTGACACATCACCTGCAAGAGAGGATTCCTGAGCCATGAAGGCAGCAAGCGTTCTCGCCACGATCGGCAACACGCCCCACATCCGCCTTTCGCGCCTCTTCCCCGACCACGAGGTCTGGGTGAAATCGGAAAGGACCAATCCGGGCGGCTCGATCAAGGACCGCATCGCTCTTGCCATGATCGAGGCCGCGGAGGCCGATGGCAGTCTCCAGCCCGGTGGCACCATCATCGAACCGACCTCGGGCAACACCGGCATCGGCCTGGCCATGGTGGCCGCCGTCAAGGGCTACAAGCTCGTGCTCGTCATGCCCGAATCGATGTCGATCGAGCGCCGTCGCCTGATGCTCGCCTATGGCGCAACGTTCGACCTCACCCCGCGCGAGAAGGGCATGAAGGGGGCGATCGAGCGCGCCACCGAACTGGTTGCCTCCACGCCCGGTGCCTGGATGCCCCAGCAGTTCGACAATGCCGCCAATCCCGCCATCCACGCGCGTACCACCGCACAGGAAATCCTGGCTGATTTCGCCGAGACCCCGATCGACGTGCTGATCTCGGGCGTGGGAACCGGCGGCCACCTCACCGGCTGCGCCGAAACGCTCAAGGCATCCTGGCCGCAGATGAAGGCCTACGCCGTCGAGCCCGAACTTTCCCCGGTGATCTCCGGTGGCCAGCCCGGCCCGCACCCGATCCAGGGAATCGGCGCGGGCTTCATCCCCAGCAACCTGCACACCCAGGCCATCGACGGGGCCATCCAGGTCGACGGCGGCGAGGCCAAGGCGATGGCCCGCGAATGCGCCGTCAAGGAAGGCATGCTGGTAGGCATCAGTTCGGGCGCGACCCTCGCCGCCATCGCCAAGAAGCTTCAGGACCTGCCCGCTGGCAGCCGCATCCTGGGCTTCAACTACGACACCGGCGAGCGCTATCTCTCGGTCCCCGATTTCCTCCCCGAATGAGCAGGCGCCCCGCGTGGGCCCTGCCTCCCTTTCTCCCCCCAAAAGCCAGATGGAACTACGCATGAGCACATTGGAAGCGGTCCCCTACAGCCACGGCGGCAAGGATCTCACGGGCTGGCTCGCCCGCCCGGCCGGCGCCCCGCGTGCAGCGGTGGTCGTCTATCCCACGATCGCCAACATGATCCCGCTGATGGAAACGCGCGCCAAGGCCCTCGCCGACGCGGGCTACCTCGCCATGGTCGCCGACTTCTACGGAGAACCGGTCGAGAGCTTCGAAGCCTCGTTCCCGATGGGCACGGCGCTGCGTGAGGACTGGTCGTTCTACCGCGGCAACATCGGCGCGGCGATCGATGCGCTGGGTGCGCTTGCTCCCGAACTCCCAATGCTGGCGATGGGCCACTGCATGGGCGGTCAGGCCGCGCTAGAGGCGGCGCGCATGGGGGCGAACGTCAAGGCGGTCGTGAGCTTCCACGGGACGCTCGATACCAAGGCGCCCGCCAAGGCCGGCGAAATTTCGGCCCGCGTTCTCGTTTGCCACGGTGATGGTGACCCACTCGTCCCGCACGAGCAGGTCCTGGGCTTCTGGGACGAAATGAACGCGGCCGGGGCGGACTGGCATTTCCACGCCTACGGCCAGGTGCGCCACGGTTTCACCGATCCCGACAGCGACCACAAGACCCAGGAATTCCTGGCCTACAGCCGTAGCGCCGACCGCCAGAGCTGGGCCGCGATGCTCTCCTTCTTCGATGAGACGCTCGGCGCCTGATCGGCGCAGACTGCTCTTCAAAAAGCCCCGGGCCGCCTAGGCTCCGGGGCTTTTTCATGCCGGTCTCAGGCGATGCGTACGAGCTCGTCCCCCTCGAGACGACGGTAGAAGCAGCTGGGGGCACCGGTGTGACACGCAGGACCTTCGGGTGTGACGACGAGCGTGAGCGCATCCTGATCGCAATCGACCTGGATTTCCTGCACGCGCAGAAAATGGCCCGAAGTCTCGCCCTTCAACCAGAGCTTGCCGCGCGAACGCGAATGGAAATGGGCCAGCCCGGTCTCGCGCGTTTTGGCCAGAGCGACTTCGTCCATATAGGCCACCATCAGGATGTCCTTGCTGGCCGCGTCCACCGCAATCGCGATCAGCAGCCCCTGCTTGTCGAAGCGCGGCAGGAAGGCATTTCCCAGTTCACGATCCGCCTTGCTTACCTCATCCATTGTCAAAAAATTCCTCCGGCACACTCTGCGTATTTCGATTGTTGCAGGATAACCACAGCTGCAACCCAAAATCATGCTGATCCGCTGAAAGCCCTTTGCAATTCCGCCTTCGTGACGGAAAAAGGACAGGCAGCTGGGGGGCTGCTTCTGACCCATAGGTCGCTGATTGACAAGCGCCACGGTTCAGGGAGAATTTGCGACAAGATCCCGTCAACCGGATCATCGCCTTGAGGGACGGACCAGGTAATTTCGGGGAGATTACCTCGCTTCGCAGGGTCCGAACAGTTTCGTCACGAGGACGCCCGGAATGTTTTCATTCCGGGCGTTTTCGATTTGGGCATCCTCTCTCCGCGACCTCTATTGCCCGAGCATCATGACAATCATGTGGCACCGAGCGCTTCATCCAGAACACGCGCAAAGCACGAAATCACAACGGATTTTGCCCCTGCCCGTTTGAGCACGGAAACGCAGGCGCCCGATGTCGCACCGCTCGTCATCACGTCGTCCACCAGCAGCACCCTGGCTCCGCGCAAGGCCTCGGCATGGCGCGGCGCGAGAGAAATCACGCCCTTCATCACGCGCTGGCGCGCCGCCTTTCCGAGACCGCCGAGCGACGGCGTCGGGCGCGTGCGCACCAATCCATCGACAAGCAGACGCGCTCCCGTCCTTCGCGCAATGGCGCGGGCGAGCTCGGCCGACTGGTTGTAACCTCGACGCCACAGCCGCCAACGGTGCAGCGGCACCGGGACGATCAACCAGTCCTGATCGACGGTGGCCAGCTTGCCCAGCATCAGCTCGGCCAGGAGCGGCGCCAACGCGATGCGATTGCCGTGCTTTAGCGTCAGGACCAGCTGGCGCGAAGCCTCGTTGTAGAGCGTGGCCGCCGCGATACCGTCGTGGCGCGGAGGCTGGGCCAGGCATGGCGCGCAGATCGCCCCATGCGCCACGGCATCGGGGAACGGACGCGAGCATGCCGCACATGCCGGTTCGCCGGGAATGACCAGCGTCGACCAGCAAGGACCACACAAGCCGGTCTGGCCGCCGATCCGCGCCCCACAGAGCGGACAGCGCGGCGGAAAAACCACGTCGACGACGGGTGCAAACACGTCCTTGAGGCCCATCCCATGCAGGCTACCCACCGCGACGGGGCGAGCAAGCGGTTGCAACCATTTAACCAAGCAGGCAGGGAGCATCGCATGGCCAGCATGTCTCCCCCTCGCACCCCGCCCCGCATCTTCGCAAAGAACCGCCGACAGGCCCTGCGCCAGCGGCTGCGCGCGCTCCAAGCCCGGCCCGACGCCGCGCGCTACCTCATCGAGGACATGATCGAGGACGTTCACGAACGTCTCGCCTTCCTGCGCTTCGATCCCCGACGCGTGCTGGTAGTCGGCGACTACACGGGCGAACTGGCCCGTTCGCTGCGCGCCAAGGGCTGCGAGGTAATCGAGGCCGACCCAGCCGACGGGTTCGAAGAGGAACAGCCCTACCCCTTCGGCGAATTCGACCTCATCGCCAGTCTCGGCACGCTCGACACCGTGAACGACTTGCCCGGCGCGCTCATCCACATCCGCCAGGCGCTGGCAAAAGGCGGGATGATGATTACCAGCTTCCTCTCACTCGGCAGTCTCGCGCGCCTTCGCGAAGCCATGCTCGAGGCCGATGGCGAGCGCCCTGCCCCACGGCTTCACCCCATGGTGGACGTGCGCGCCGGTGGCGAGCTGCTCCAGCGCACGGGCTTTGCCGATCCGGTGATCGACCAGCGCGGGCTCAAGGTCGCCTTTCGCAGCCTCTGCCGGCTCGTCGGTGATCTGCGCGCGCAAGGAGCCTCGAACGTGCTGGCCGACCCGGGCCCGAACTTCGATCGCGCCGCCCTCGAACGCGCTTCGGCCGCCTTCACCGCGAAAGGTGAAGACGGCCGAACCGTTGAGACCTTCGAGATCCTGACCCTCTCGGGTTGGAGGAAGTAGCAGAAGGAATTTCGAGGGGCATAGCCCCTCGAGCTCCCAAAACCGTCAACGGCATGCACCCAGTTCGACGGTCCCGGGGTCAAGGGGTGGCAAACCCCTTGAATTCCCCTTTCTTACTTCAGCCCAGCGCCGCCTGCGCAGCCGCCAGACGCGCAATCGGCACGCGATAGGGCGAGGCACTGACGTAATCGAGCCCGACCTTCTCGCAGAACGCGATCGAAGCCGGATCGCCGCCATGCTCACCGCAGATGCCGAGCTTGAGGTCGGCGCGGGTCTTGCGGCCTCGCTCGGCGCCCAGCTCTACAAGCTGGCCGACACCCTCGACATCGAGGCTGACGAACGGATCGCGCGGGTAGATGCCCTTTTCGACGTAAGGGCTGAGGAAGCGCCCGGCGTCGTCACGGCTGACACCCAGCGTCGTCTGCGTCAGGTCGTTGGTACCGAACGAGAAGAAGCGAGCTTCTTCCGCGATGTCACCGGCCATGAGCGCGGCGCGCGGCAGCTCGATCATGGTGCCGACCATGTATTCGAGCGTGCAGCCCTTCTCGGCGAAGACCTTGGCCGCGGTCTCGTCGACCAGCTTCTTGAGGATCGCGAGTTCCTTGCGGGTGGCGACCAGCGGGATCATCACTTCGGGAACCGGAGCCTCGCCCGAAGCCGAAGCCACGTCGCAAGCCGCCTCGAAGATCGCGCGGGCCTGCATCTCGTAGATCTCGGGGAACGTAATGCCCAGGCGGCAGCCACGGTGGCCGAGCATCGGGTTCAGCTCATGCAGTTCGTCCGCACGGCGCTTGAGCGTGTCGACGCCAATGCCGATCGTGTCGGACAGTTCGACGAATTCGGCATCGCCCTGGGGCAAGAACTCGTGAAGCGGCGGGTCGAGCAGGCGGATGGTGACCGGAAGGCCCGCCATCACGTCGAAGATCGCGTGGAAATCCGCGCGCTGCTCGGGAAGCAGCTTATCGAGGGCGACGCGACGACCGGCCTCGTCTTCGGCGAGGATCATCTGGCGCACCGCCGAGATGCGGGTGGCATCGAAGAACATGTGCTCGGTACGGCACAGGCCCACGCCTTCGGCGCCGAACTGGCGGGCCATCTTGCAGTCCGCGGGCGTTTCGGCGTTGGCGCGCACCTTCATGCGGCGGTGCTTGTCGGCCCACTCCATGAGCGTGCCGAAGTCACCGGCCAGCTCGGGTTCGATGGTCGGCACTTCGCCCGCCATGATCTCGCCGGTCGCGCCGTCGAGCGTGATGACGTCGCCTTCCTTGAGTTCACGCGTGCCGATGCGCAGCGTGCGCGCCTTCATGTCGATCGAGACGCCCGAGGCGCCCGAGACGCAAGGGCGGCCCATGCCGCGCGCAACCACGGCGGCGTGGCTGGTCATGCCGCCGCGCGCGGTGAGAATGCCTTTGGCCGCGTGCATGCCGTGGATGTCTTCGGGCGAGGTCTCGACGCGCACGAGGATGACCGCTTCGCCCAGTTCGCTACGCTTTTCGGCGGTATCGGCATCGAGCACGATCTGCCCCGAAGCCGCACCCGGCGAGGCGGGCAGGCCCTTGGCGAGAATGTCGCGCGGGGCCTCGGGATCGAGCGTGGGGTGGAGCAGCTGGTCGAGTGCCATCGGATCGACGCGCTTGATCGCGGTCGCCTCGTCGATGAGGCCTTCGCCCACCATCTCGACCGCCATCTTCAGAGCGGCCTTGGCGGTGCGCTTGCCCGAACGGGTCTGCAGCATCCACAGCTTGCCCTGCTGGACGGTGAACTCGATGTCCTGCATGTCGGCGTAGTGCTTCTCGAGCAGCTCGAAGACTGCGGCGAGCTCGCCATAAGCCTTGGGCATCGCCTCTTCCATCGACGGCGCTGTGGCGCCCGAGGCTTCGCGTGCGGCCTTGGTCAGGTACTGCGGGGTGCGGATGCCAGCAACGACGTCCTCGCCCTGCGCGTTGACGAGGTATTCGCCGTAATAGGCCTTCTCACCGGTCGCGGGATCGCGGGTGAAGGCGACGCCGGTAGCCGACGTCTCGCCCATGTTGCCAAAGACCATCGCCTGCACGTTGACGGCGGTGCCCCAGTCGCCCGGGATGTCGTTCAGGCGGCGGTAGACCTTGGCGCGGTCCGAATCCCAGCTGTCGAACACGGCGCGGATCGCACCCCAGAGCTGTTCGTGGACGTCCTGCGGGAAAGGCTTGCCCTGCTCTTCCTCGACGATCGCCTTGTACTGCTTGACGATCGCGCGCCAGTCGTCGGCCGAAAGCTCGACGTCGTTCATGAAGCCGTTGTCTTCCTTGACGATCTCGAGCGCTTCCTCGAAGCGTCCGTGATCGAGGCCGAGGACGACGTCGGAATACATCTGGATGAAGCGGCGGTAGGAATCCCAGGCAAAGCGGTCGTCGCCGGCCACCGAAGCAAGACCCTCCACGGTCTCGTCATTCAGGCCCAGGTTCAGCACCGTGTCCATCATGCCCGGCATCGAGACGCGCGCGCCCGAGCGGACCGAGACGAGCAGCGGATCGGCCGCCGAGCCGAACGACTTGCCCACGGTCTTCTCGATATGGGTAAGTGCTTGCGCCACATCGGCGCGCAACGCGTCCGAAAAATCACCACCTTCAGCAAGATACTTCACGCATTCTTCAGTCGTGATCGTAAATCCCGGGGGAACCGGAAGACCAATTCCGGCCATTTCCGCAAGATTGGCACCCTTGCCGCCCGTGATTATCTTGTTCTTGGCGCGCGGATCATCATGTTTTACGCCACCACCGAAGGTGTAGACCTGCCTCGTCATTGTATTGGCTTTCCTAATTACGTCCGACCCTCCTCCAGGCCGGACAGAAATACTAGCCTTCGATCCTGGAGAAGTCAGCTACTTTGTGCACTGCAACACGAAAACGGTCGAGGAGGCCCAACCGTTCCGTGCGCTTCGCCGGATCGTTATCGTTCACGGTTACGTCGTTGAAAAACGCGTCGATTGGAACCCGCAGCGAGGCGAGCGCTGCCATCGCTGCGGCAAAGTCCTCCGCCTCCACGGAGGCCTCCGCCTTCGGCGCTGCAACAGAGAGAGCCTCGATCAGTGCCTGTTCGGCGGGTTCGGGCGTATAGGCCAGTTGCCCGCGCGCCGCATAAATCTCGGTCATGTCGGGATCGTCGACGTTTTCGAGCGGGTCCTCGTCCCCCGTGCGCGCGATCCGCTCATCGGCCGCAAACCCTTCCTTCTTGAGGATGTTGTTGGCGCGCTTGTAGCCCGCCAGCAGGTTTGCGCCATCGTCCGTTTGGACAAAGGCCTGGAGCGCATGGACGCGCGTGAGCAGGCGCACCAGATCGTCCTCACCGCCGAGGGCGAAGACGGCGTCGATCAGGTCGTGGCGGACACCGGCTTCCTTCTGCTGGACCTTCAAGCGGTCGGCGAAGAAGTCGAGGAGATCGCCTTCAGCCACGCCAAAGCGCAGATTGTTGTCGGTGATCAGGCGGATGACGCCAAGCGCCGCTCGGCGTAGCGCGAAGGGGTCCTTCGAACCTGTCGGCTTTTCGTCGATGGCAAAGAAGCTGCGCAGGGTATCGAGCTTGTCCGCCAGAGCCACGGCCACCGAGACCGGCGCGGTCGGTACGTCGTCGCCCGCGCCCACTGGCTTGTAGTGGTCGCGGATGGCATCGGCGACGGCATCGGGCCGCCCTTCGGCGCGGGCGTAGTAGCCGCCCATCAGGCCCTGGAGTTCGGGGAACTCGCCGACCATTTCGGTGACGAGATCGGCCTTGCACAGCTCGGCCGCCTGGCGCGCCAGTGCGGGGTCGCAATCGGGCACCACGCCTTCGGCGGCCAGCCATTCGGCGAGCTTGGCGACGCGCTCGACCTTGTCGGCGACGGTGCCCAGCTTTTCGTGGAAAGTGATCCGGCCCAGCTTCCTGGCGTGTTCCGAAAGCGGGGTCTTGCGGTCCTGCTCCCAGAAAAAGCGCGCGTCGGACAGGCGCGCGGCGAGCACCTTGCGGTTGCCCGCAACGATGCCCTCTCCCCCGTCGGTCGCGGCGATGTTCGCGGTGCACACGAAGGCGTCGGCCAATTTGCCGTCCTTTTCGCACACGAAGTACTTCTGGTTGACGCGCGCGGTGAGCTGGATCGTCTCGGGCGGGACTTCGAGGAAATCTTCATCGAAGCGGCCGAGCAGCGGCACCGGCCATTCGGTAAGCCCGGCGTTCTCGATGACGAGGCCCTCGTCCTCGACCAGCGTCAGCCCGGCCGCCGAAGCCGCCTCGGCGGCCCTGGTGCGGATGAGGTCCTGGCGCTCGGCATGGTCGACCAGCACGAAGGCCGCGCGCAGGGTCTCGACGTATGTCGCCGCGCCCGAGAGCGTGATTTCGCCCGGCGCGTGGAAGCGGTGGCCCTTGGTTACCGTCCCCGAGACGACACCGCCCACTTCGCAGGCGATCGGCTCATCGCCCAGGATCGCAACGATGCCCGAGAGCGGGCGCACCCAGCGCAGGCTCTCCGAGCTGAGCGAGGCGGCACCCCAGCGCTGCGACTTGGGCCAGGGGAAGGCGCGGATGATCGCCGGGATCGCCTCGGCGAGCACGTCGCGGACCGCGCGGCCAGGCTTTTCGACGACCGCGAAATAGGTGTCCTTGCCCTTGAGGTCGCGCACTTCGAGCTGGTCCTTGGCAAGACCGGTCTTGCGCAGGAAGCCCTCGAGCGCCTGTTCGGGCGCGCTCGTGGCGGGGCCCTTGGTCTCCTCGCGCACCGCCTGTGTTTCCAGCGGCAGGTCGCGCGCGATCAGCGCGAGGCGGCGCGGGGTGGAATAGACGGTGATCGCACCCGGCGTGACACCGGCCGCGTCCAGTTCCTTGCGGAACAGCTTTTCAAGGTCGGCGCGCGCGCCCGCCTGCATGCGGGCGGGAATTTCCTCGGAGCGCAGTTCAAGCAGAAAATCGGTCATCTTACGCACTCCACCCCGGGAATTGCTTTTCCCAGCGCTCTGCATTCACTTCGATGTACGAGGCGCAGGCCCCCTTCGCGAGATCGCGCACGCGCGCCATGTAGCTGGCGCGCTCCTGCACCGAGATCACGCCGCGCGCCTGGAGCAGGTTGAACAAGTGGCTGGCCTCGATCGCCTGGTCGTAGGCGGCAAGCGGGATCTTCGCCTCGATGCACCGCCGGTTCTCTTCCTCGGCCGCCTTGAACCCGGCGAACAGCGCATCGGTGTCGGCGATCTCGAAGTTGTACTTCGACTGCTGCTGCTCGTTGGCGAGGAACACGTCGCCGTAGGTCACGCCCTCGTTGTTGAACTTGAGGTCATAGACCCAGTCGACACCCTGGATGTACATGGCAAGGCGTTCCAGGCCATACGTAAGCTCGCCCGCGACGGGCTTGCAGTCGTAGCCGCCGACCTGCTGGAAATAGGTAAACTGGGTGACTTCCATGCCGTCGCACCAGACTTCCCAGCCCAGCCCCCAGGCGCCCAGCGTCGGGCTCTCCCAGTCGTCCTCGACGAAGCGGATGTCGTGCGCCAGCGGATCGATGCCGATCTCGGCGAGGCTTGCGAGGTAAAGCTCCTGCAAGTTTTCCGGGTTTGGCTTCAGGACCACCTGGTACTGGTAGTAGTGCTGGAGACGGTTCGGGTTCTCGCCATAGCGCCCGTCGGTGGGACGGCGCGAGGGCTGCACGTAGGCCACCTTCCAGGGTTCGGGCCCCAGCGCGCGCAGCGTCGTGGCCGGATGGAACGTGCCCGCGCCCACGCGCATGTCGTAAGGCTGGAGGATCAGGCAGCCCTGGCGGCTCCAGTAATCGTGGAGCGTGAGGATCATGTCCTGGAAGCTGAGCGGCTCTTTCGCAGGCGTCGGCATGGGCAATCCGTCTTGTTCTTTTCGTGTCGAATGTGACGCCGCTGCCTTTGGCGGATGAGGCCGATCAAATCAACAGCGCAAGGGCATTAAGACGTCACCCGACACGCTTGGGGAAGGTCCGCTTGACACCGCCTGCACGGCAGGACACGAAAGCCGTCACAATCGAGCCCTCCCTCCCCGCCACGACAGGAACCCGAGATGCCCCCCGCTCGCGCGACCGAGCCTGCCCCCGGACTGCGCCGCCGCGCCGCGCCGCTCTGGAAGATTCGCCCCCGGCACCAAGGCATCGCGCGCACATGGCTGCGCATTGCGGCGGCCTGCCTCGCCGGAGCCGCCACACTGCCGGCCGCGCCCGCATGGGCCTCGCCGGCGCAGCCTGAAACGGCCGGCAAGGTCCCTGCCCGCACTCCAGTGGTCCACCCCGCGCTCTGGAAGGTATCGGACGAGGACACGACGATCTGGCTCTTCGGAACGATCCACGTCCTGCCCGAACCGGTCAACTGGGACACCGGCGCCGTCGCCAAGGCGCTTGCCGCTTCGGACACGCTCGTCACCGAAGTGCCGATGGACGACAACCGCGCCGCGCAGGTCACCATGGCGCGCCTCAGCCAGCGCGACGACGGCAAGAACCTGCGCGACACGCTGCCGCCCAAGGTCCGCACAGCCTACGAAGAGGCGATGACCTCGCTCGGCCTCCCCGTCGGCGCCTTCGATGCGAACGACGGGTGGTTCGCCGCGCTGATGCTCTCGCTGATCCCACTCCAGGCGAGCGGCTTCGATCTTGCCAACGGGATCGACAAGCAGATCACCGAGGCTGCCATCGCGCAGGGCAAGGCCCGCGAAGCGCTCGAAACACCCGAATACCAGCTCGGCCAGTTCGAGACGCTCTCGCCCAAGACCCAGGCCGCCTACCTCGCCGAAGTCATCGAGGCGCTGCCGACGATGAAGTCCGACATCGGCGACATGGTCGAGGCCTGGAAGAACGGCAAGGCCGAGAAGCTCGCCGAGATCCTCAACGAACAGGAGAGCGATCCGGCCATCCGCGAGGCCCTGCTGACCACCCGCAACGCGAACTGGACGAAGTGGATCGAGCAGCGCCTTGCCACGCCCGGCACCGTATTCATGGCGGTGGGCGCGGGTCACCTTGCCGGCAAGGACAGCGTGCAGGCACTGCTCGCGCGCGACGGCGTAAAGGCCGTTCGGGTGCAATAAGGAGCAAGGGACCGTGCGCGCGCTTCTCCGGCTGCTCCTCGTCCTCGCCCTGTCGGCGAGCCTCGCGGCCTGCGCAAAGGCGCCGGTGCCGTCGCACCCCGCGCTCTGGTCGGTGCGCGACGCACGCGGCCACACCGGCTGGCTCTTCGGCACCATCCACAGCGCGCCTGCGCCCTTCGCCTGGCGCACACCCGCTGTCGGCAAGGCGCTCGACGAGGCGCGCACGATCATGGTGGAAGTCGGCAACTTGCGCGATGACAGCGCCGTTGCCGCCACCTTTGCCAGGCTCGCAAAGGGCCATGGCGAGCCGCCACTCAGCCAGAGGATCGATCCCGCCGACCGCGCCGCGCTGGACAAACTGCTCACGCGCACCGGCTATGCCGACACCCAGTTCGCGGATGTCGAGACCTGGGCCGCCGCCCTCACGCTCGCGCGCAACGCCGATGCCGATGCCGACGCCGCCAATGGCGTGGACCGCGCGATCCTGGGTGCCGCCGGCTCGCGACCTGTGGTCGAGCTCGAGGGCGCCGCGCGCCAGCTCGGCATCTTCGACGCCCTGCCCGAACGCGAGCAGCGCGACCTCCTCGCCGCCGTCGTGCGCGAGGCCAGCGCACCGCCCAGCACCAGCCTCACCGAAAGCTGGCGCAAGGGCGACACCCGTGCGCTCGAAGCCGAAACCCGGCGCGGCCTGCTCGCCGACCCCGAACTTCGCGAAGCGCTGTTCACACGGCGCAACGTCGCCTGGAGCCGCACGATCGCACAAGCCATCCACGCAGGGCATCGCCCGTTCGTGGCGGTCGGCGCCGCCCACATGGTCGGCCCGGACGGTCTCGTTGCACGCCTCGCGGCGATGGGACTTACCGTCGAGCGGCTGCAATAGACGCATTCAGCCTTGCTTTTTGGCGCCGCTGCGCATAAGGGGCCGCCTTCCGTCATGGTCATCCCTGGAGGCGTGACGGAGCGCATGGGTCCGATGACCGGCCTCGTGTCGTAACATTTTTCCAGTTTTCGAAAGGCAAGTACTATGAGCGATACGCTTACCCTGCCGGCCGAGACGCGTGATCGGGCAGGCAAGGGAGCCTCCCGCGCCCTGCGTCGCGAAGGTCGTGTCCCCGCCGTGGTTTATGGCAACAACGAAGAGCCCCTCTCGATTCACGTCGAGGCCAAGGAGCTTTCGCGCCAGCTCGGCACCGGCCACTTCTTCAACTCGATCGTCGAGATCGAGGTTGGCGGCAAGAAGCTGCGCACGCTCCCCAAGGACGTTGCCTTCCACCCCGTCAGCGACCGTCCGCTTCACGTCGACTTCCTGCGCCTCTCGAAGAACGCCACCGTGCACGTCAACGTGCCCGTCGTGTTCATCAATGAAGAGCTGTCGCCGGGCCTGAAGCGCGGTGGCGTCCTCAACATCGTGCGCCACGAGCTTGAGCTGGTTTGCGCCGCGGACAAGATCCCCGACGACATCCAGATCGACGTGACCGGCTTCGACGTGGGCGAATCGATCCACGCCAGCCACGTGACCCTTCCCGCTGGCGCCGCGCAGGCGATCACCGACCGCGACTTCACCATCGCGACGATCGCTGCTCCTTCGGCTCTGAAGAGCGAAGAAGGCGACACGAGCAAGTCCGAAACCGCCGAATAAGCGTTTCGCGCAAGGTTCAGGCCCTTTCCGCCCCGGATGTCCGGCGCGCGGAAAGGGCCTTTTCTTTTGCCTGCGCACGGTTACCAAGCGCGCCGGCACGATCACAGCGAAAGGACCGCAATGGCAACGCAACTCTGGGTGGGCCTCGGCAATCCCGGACCGCAATACGCGATGCACCGGCACAACGTGGGCTTCATGGCACTCGACACGCTCGCCGACGTCCATCGCTTCGGGCCGGTACAGAAGAAGTTCCAGGGCTGGCTGCAGGAAGGCCGGATCGGCCCCGACAAGATCCTCCTGCTCAAACCCGCCACGTTCATGAACGAAAGCGGACGCTCGGTGGGCGAGGCAATGCGCTTCTACAAGCTCGAGTGCGACGCGCTCACCGTCTTTCACGACGAACTCGACCTCGCGCCGTTCAAGGTCAAGGTCAAGCAGGGCGGCGGCCATGCCGGCCACAACGGCTTGCGCTCGATCGGGCAACACCTCGGGCCCGACTACCGCCGCGTACGCCTCGGCATCGGCCACCCCGGACACAAGGACCGCGTCACCGGCTACGTTCTTGGCAACTTCGCAAAGACCGAAATCGACCCGCTTGCCGACATGCTCGGCGCGATTGCCGCCGAAGCCCAATGGCTTGCCGAGGGCAACGATGCCCGCTTCATGAGCGAAATCGCGCTGCGCCAACAGACCTGAAGGCGCATCAGGTGTCGAGTTAGTTTACATTAAGCCATTATGGATTCTTCTGTTAACCACCATAATGTACACTAATCCGTACTTGGCACGAGGTTTGCTGAGTTAGCCAGCAACCTTAAAGGGAATTCGGGGTAGACATCATGATCCGCAAGACCGTTAGCACGCTCGCTCTTTCCGCCGCCATGTCGATGGCCGTTGCCTCGCCGGCGCACGCCACCTTCCTGTGGTGGGGCAGCTCGTCCTCGTCGTCGGGCGGCACGCACACCCACTACTGCGACTGCGGCCACTCGGCCGGCAGCGCCGAATGCGGCGGCACCACCACGACTTCGGGCGGCACCACGACGACGTCCGGCGGGACCACCACCACTTCGGGCGGCACGACGACAACGACCTCGGGCGGCACCACCACTACCACTTCGGGCGGCACGTCGGGTGGCTCCTCGGGCGGCACCGACGTTCCCGAGCCGGGCATGCTGGGCATGATGGGTCTTGGTCTCATCGGCCTCGCCTACGCGCGCCGCCGCAAGTCGCGCCTCGCCTGAACGCCTCCTCCGCCCTGCCCGCGCGCCCATCGCGCAGGCAGTTGGCGGGCATCGCGCGGCAGGGCCGGCTCCCGCTTTCGACATTGCCGCGATGATCGTGAAGCCGCCGAGGGTTCAGCCTTCGGCGGCTTTCACTTTGACGAGGGCCCGGGCGATCACCGCGTTGCGCGGGTCCGCCGCCGCTGCCGCCTCGAGCAGCCGCCGCGCCTTGCCGAGATCCGCGCCGACCTGCAGTCGGACGAACCCCGCCACGTAGAGGCAATCGGGATTGTGCGGATCGAGCGCGAGCGCCTTGTCGGCATAGGCTTGTGCTTGCGTCGTATCGCCCAGATGCGCGCTGGCGACAGCCAGGCGCTTGAGAACCTCGACGTCCTCGCCCTGGGCAAGCAGCGGCTGATAGATTGCGATGGCCTTGCCCCAGTCCTGCTGCGCCATCGCCGCCTGCCCCGCCGCGATCCGGGCCTGTGCCGCCTTGAGCCGCTCCGGCTTGAGCCTTGCCGCAAGTTCGGCGGCGTCGGGTCGCCCGAGCGCTTCGGCCGCCTGGCGCGCTGCGTCGATGGCCTCGGGCCTTGCCAGCGGGCTCATCGCCAGCGGTTTCAACGTTGCCCAGGCCCCGGCGTTGTCCCCCGTCTCGATCTGGGCGATTCCGAGCATGAGACGCGCATAGGGATTGGCCGGAAGCGCCAGTGTCGCCCGCTTGAAGATCAGGCGCGCCTGCTCGGCATGGCCGAGGTGCAACAGCGCCTCGCCATAACTCATGCTGAGCGCAGAACCGGGATCGAGCTGCGATTCCCGCCCCTGCAATTCATCCCGAATGGCTTTCCAATCGCCCTTTTCGGACAACAACTGGATCTTGAGCGCCTGCAGGTCGGGCGTATCGCCCGCTTCCTTGCGCGCTGCGTCGACGACCGCCATCGCCTTGTCGACATTGCCCTTGATGTCGTACTGGTTGGCCAGCGCCACGCGCGGCGCTGGATAGTCGGGATAAGTCTCGATGACCTTGGAGTAGGCGGCGATCGCCTCGTCGACCCGCCCCTTCGCCGCGGCAAGGTCACCGCCCAGCACCATCGTTTCGTAGGCCTTGGCATCCATCGCGACCATCCGGCGATAGATACTTTCGGCTTCCGACAACTCGTTGCCTTCCAGACGAAAACGCGCATAGGCCTCGGCCAGGCGAATTCCCCCACCGGCCGCCAGACCTTTCTCGAATGCCGTGATCGCCGCATTGCGACGATCGAGAGCGAGGTTGGCTTCGGCCCGGATCCGCCAGGCGTCCGCGCTCGTCGCGTCGCCCAACTTCACAAGGGCGTCCTCGGGATGGCCGCGCAAGAGCGCGATCTCGGCCTTGAGCGCGACCAGCCCTTCGCTCGATCCTCCCGCCTCCTCAAGACGGCGAATGGCCCCTTCGGCCCCGTCCGGATCGCCAAGGCGCATGTAAGTGCGCGCCAGCAGGGTCAGCATCTCGGTGTTGCCTGGCTCCTTCTGGAGCGCCGAGGCCACCTCGATGCGGGCCTTGTCGTAGTCTTCGTGGGCGTAACTCTCGCGCGCCTTGGTAAGGAGCGTGTGCGAATTGTCCCCGCATCCCGCGGTCAGCGCGAGCGCGAGGAGCGGAAGGGCAAAGCGTGCGATCGATCTGTTCATGGTGACAAGTCCCTAACGACAAGGGCTGAACTTTCCGTTATGCGCGGCAAACACGCACAAGTGCGGCAGCGAACTGGCCAAGAGCGCCCGGCGGCGCTATGGGCAGCCAAATTTCTTTACCGGAGTAGATGATGGGTTTCCGTTGCGGAATCGTGGGCCTGCCCAATGTCGGCAAGTCAACCTTGTTCAATGCGCTCACCGAGACGCAGGCCGCGCAGGCCGCCAACTATCCCTTCTGCACGATCGAGCCGAACGTCGGCCAGGTCGGCGTGCCCGATCCGCGCCTCGACAAGCTGGCCGAGATCGCCGGTTCGGCCAAGATCATCCCGACCCAGCTCTCCTTCGTCGACATCGCGGGCCTGGTGCGTGGCGCCTCGAAGGGTGAAGGCCTGGGCAACCAGTTCCTCGGCAACATCCGCGAGGTCGACGCCGTCGTCCACGTGCTGCGTTGCTTCGAGAACGACGACATCCAGCACGTCGACAACAAGGTCGACCCCATCGCCGACGCCGAGACGGTCGAGACCGAACTGCTCCTGTCCGACCTCGAGAGCCTGGAGAAGCGCGTTCCTGCCGCGCAAAAGAAGGCCGCGCAAGGCGACAAGGAATCGAAGATCGTGGCCTCGGTCCTCGGCCAGGCACTCGAACTCCTGCGTGACGGCAAGCCCGCGCGCCTCACCGAGCCCAAGGACGAAGACGAGGCGCGCGTCTTCGCGCAGGCCCAGCTGCTGACCGCCAAGCCCGTGCTTTACGTCTGCAACGTCGAGGAAGAGGCCGCCGCCGAAGGCAACGAATTCTCCGCGCGCGTGTTCGAGAAGGCCAAGGCCGAAGGCGCGACCGCCGTGATCGTCTCCGCCGCGATCGAATCCGAGCTGGTCGGCATGGACCTTGAGGAGCGGATGGTCTTCCTCGAGGAAATGGGCCTGCACGAGACCGGCCTCGCGCGCATCATCCGCGCCGGTTACGACTTGCTCGGCCTGCTCACCTTCTTCACGGTCGGCCCCAAGGAAGCGCGCGCCTGGACCGTGCACAAGGGCGCCAAGGCTCCCGAAGCCGCGGGTGAAATCCACTCCGACATGCAGCGCGGCTTCATTCGCGCCGAAACGATCGCCTTCGACGACTATGTGTCGCTCGGCGGCGAAACAGCGGCAAAGGACGCTGGCAAGTTGCGCCAGGAAGGCAAGGAATACCTCGTGCACGACGGCGACGTCATGCACTTCAAGTTCAACGTCTGATCGACTTTTCTGGCCCGCCATCCGCCCCGAACCGGGCGGATGGCGGGCCGAACCGGCTGCGGCACACGGCACAAACCCGAAATTGGCGCGTTCTCCCTTGCGAAACGAGGCAAGGAGCACGCGCGCCATGATCGACAAATCGGAAAAGATGGTCTGGCTGGCGCGCCTGGGTTTCGTGGCGCGCGGGGTTGTCTATGCCCTGCTCGGCTACCTGGCCCTGTCGAGCCCGGCGACGGACGCGGTGCGCTCGGGACAAGCTGGCATCCTCGGGTATATCCAGGACATCCCCGGTGGTAGCGCCCTGCTTTTCGCGGCTGCGGCCGGATTGCTCGGTTATGCGCTGTTCCGGCTGTGTTCGGCCTTTCTCGACATCGAGAACCACGGCACAGGTGCAAAGGGCATCGCCGCGCGCGCCGGGCACTTCTTCAGCGCGCTCGTCCATCTCGCACTTGCCTGGTCGGCGCTGCAATTCGCCATCGGCAGCAAGCAGAGCGCGGGCGACAACACCCACGACATGGTCGCGGGTGTTGTCGCCTTCCAGCTCGGCCCCGTGGTCCTGGCGCTAGCCGGAATTGCCCTCATAACCGCAGCCCTGTTTCAGGCGCGCGAGGCCGTGACGCTGGACTTCATGAAGCGGGTATCTTCGCGCGCGCCTTCCTGGAGTTGCTGGCTCGGACGCGCCGGTTATGCGGCGCGCGCCATCGTCTACGCCCTGATCGGCTGGTCTCTGCTGCGCACGGCCTGGTCCGGCGACAGCCGCGAGGCGCGTTCGCTGGGCGATGCCATCATGGACTTGCGCGAACTCGAACCGGCCCACGTCGCCGTCGCGATCGGCCTTTGCCTGTTCGGCCTCTTCAGCCTCATCATCGCGCGCTACCGCATCATTCCCGATCCCGGCCGCAAGCTCGACGCGGCCCGCAACGCCATCTGCTGAGAAATCATGACCCGTCCCAACAAGAACGCCGTCCTCTACCGCATGGTGATGGAGAAGCACATCTGCCCCTTCGGCCTCAAGGCCAGGCACCTGCTCGAACGCAAGGGCTATGTCGTCGAGGACCACTGGCTCGAGACCCGCGAGCAGACCGACGCCTTCAAGCGCGAGCACGAGGTCAAGACGACGCCGCAAGTCTTCATCGGCGGGCAGCGCATCGGCGGCTACACCGACTTGCGTCGCTTCCTGCACCTTGACGTGCACGATCCCGAGGCGCGCACCTACACGCCGGTCTTCGCCGTTTTCCTGACGGCCGCCGCCATCGCCATCGCGGCCAGCTGGGCGGTCATCGGCACGGCCTGGACGCTCACCACCGCCGAATGGTTCGTCTCCATCGCGATGATGCTGCTCGCCATGCTCAAGCTGCAGGATGTCGAGAAATTTTCCAGCATGTTCCTGGGCTACGACCTGCTGGCGCAGCGCTACGTGCCTTACGCCTATGCCTACCCCTTCCTCGAATGGGGCGCGGGCGCGCTAATGACCGCGCATGCGCTGCTGGTAATCGCGATCCCGGTGTCGCTGTTCATCGGCACGATCGGAGCGACCTCGGTGTTCCATGCGGTCTACGTCCAGAAGCGCGAGCTCAAGTGCGCGTGCGTGGGCGGCTCGGCCAACGTGCCGCTTGGCTTCGTCTCGCTGACCGAGAACCTCTTCATGGTCGGCATGGGACTGTGGATGCTGGCCCACGCAGTCACCTGATGGCGAGAGAGCCCGCTCAGCTATCGGGCGAGCTGCAGTCCATTTTGCCATCGGACATGAACGCCACGCGCTCCTGCGCATCGTGCAGGATCAGGCGCGCGGGCCAGTGAATGGCATCGCCGCCCATGCCCTCGTCGGGAAGCCGCACGATATCGAGCCAGTTTTCCAGCCCGATGTAGGTCGAGCGCGCCTTGCCCGGAAGTTCGGCGCTGGCGGTCTTGGCTGCGTAGCGATCGAGATCGCGATCGACGATCATGAACCCTTCGTCCGGCCCCGCCACGAAGATAGGCATCTTGTCGCCCTTCACGGTGAAAGTGCAGCCGCGGTGCGAGAGGCCGTAGCGCTCCATGTCGATATCGGTGATCGGCTTGGGCAGGATCGGCTTGAACGGCGCCTTGCTCATGCGCTCGACCATGGCGACGTCCTTCGCGGCGTCGGCCTTCTTCTCGACCGGGTCCGGCTTGGACCCGCAGCCTGCCAGAACCGCGACCAGCGCCAGCGCAACCCATTTTCCCTGCATCATTTTCGCCCGAAAAGTTTCTCGATATCTGCGTGAGCAAGCTTAACCCACGTAGGGCGTCCATGGTTGCACTGGCCCGAACGTGGGGTGCGCTCCATTTCGCGCAGGAGCGCATTCATTTCGGCAACCGAGAGCGAGCGGCCCGCGCGGACCGAACCATGGCAGGCCATCGTCGCCAGCACGAGATCGAGACGTTCGCCGAGCAAGAGCGCATCACCATTCTTGGCGAGATCATCCGCCACGTCGCGGACCAGCGCCTCAACGTTCGACTTGCCGAGCACCGATGGCACCGCACGCACCAGCATCGCCGAGGGCCCGAAGCGCTCGAGCACGAGGCCGAAACGCGCAAGATCCGCGATCTTGTCCTCCAACGCATCGCAGGCAACTTCCTCGAGTTCGACGACCTCGGGCAGAAGCAGCGCCTGGCTGCGCGTCATCGCGTTCTCCGCGCCCGCCGCCTTGAGCCGTTCGAGAACGAGGCGCTCGTGCGCGGCGTGCTGGTCGACGATCACCAGGCCATCCTCGGCTTCGGCAACAATGTAAGTGTCCGAGACCTGCCCGCGCGCCACACCCAGCGGGTAGCGCAGCGCTTCCTGCTCGGCGCTGTCGGGCGCTTCGTTCAAGGCTTCGGCTCGGCCCGAAGGCTGCGCCATGACCTCAGCCTCGTAAGCTCGCCAGGCTTCCGCGCTTTCGGAGACCCGGCTTGAACTGTTCGGGAACGAGGTCCGCTCAGGCGCGTATTCGCGCGCGAAAAGCGAGCCGAGCGAAGGCGCCGGCTCGGTCGGACGAGGCACGGCCAACGGTTCGACCTGCCAGTTGCCCATCGCGTTCGCCGAAGGCGCCTGCGCGCTCTTCTGCCCGGCCCCTTCGAGGGCGTGACGCAGCGCACCAACCAGAAAGCCGCGCACGAAGGCCGGATCGCGAAACCGCACTTCGGTCTTGGCCGGATGGACGTTGACGTCGACATCCTCGGGCGGAATCGAAAGGAACAGCGCAAGCACGGCGTGGCGATCGCGCGCGAGCATGTCGGCATAGGCACCGCGCACCGCGCCCGTCAGCAGCCGGTCCTTCACCGGACGCCCGTTGACGAAAAGGTACTGGTGATCGGCGACGCCCCGATTGTAGGTCGGCAGGCCCGCGACGCCGGTCAGGTGTGCCTCCCCGCGCTCGGAATCGATCAAGACGCCGTCCTCGGCCAGCTCGCGCGCGACGAGGCGCGCAACCCGCGAGGCCAGTTCCTCGTCGCTCTGCACCGCGATGACCCGTCGCCCGTCGTGCTCGAGCACGAAGCCGATATCCGGGCGCGCCATGGCAAGGCGACGTACGACGTCCTGACATGCGGCCCATTCCGAACGCGCCGAGCGCAGGAACTTGCGGCGCGCGGGCACCTTTCCGAAGAGATCCTCCACCCGGATACGGGTTCCCGGAGGCAGGGCAGCCGGGCCATCGTTGGTAACGACACCATGATCGGTCACGCGCTTCCAGCCTTCCTCGGCGCCCTGCGGACGGCTTTCGATGGTAAGCCGCGCGACCGAACCGATCGAAGGCAGCGCCTCGCCGCGAAAGCCAAGCGTATTGACCAGCTCGATATGTTCGTCGGGAAGCTTGGAGGTCGCGTGGCGCTCGAGCGCGAGGGCCATTTCGTCGGGACGCATGCCGCAGCCGTCATCGGTCACCTCGATCATGTCGAGCCCGCCTGAAGCAAGCCGGACGGTCACGTTGCGCGAGCCGGCATCGATCGCGTTCTCGACCAGCTCCTTGAGCGCCGAAGCCGGCCTCTCGACCACCTCGCCGGCGGCGATGCGGTTGACGAGATGTTCGGGCAGGCGGCGAATCGTGGGCATGAATATCCAGACAAGTCAGCAGGTTCGTCGCGCATTTTGCGACAGCGGCGACACACGTTTGCGGTACCTGTGCGCCCTTCCCGGGAATTTAACGACGAAGCGGCGTGATTTCGAGACGGATACCGTGCGAAACCCACCGGAAATCGTCACAAAATTTTGGCGTTTCCCGAATCGATGGTTTAAGGGAGCGTCTCTCTTGCGCAACAGACTATCGCCGCACCGCACGATTCCGCGGCAAGGCGATCGGAAATCATACGGATAATAGATGGCTGGCCCCTTCTCGCGATTCTTCAAACTCGGCTCCCAGGACATGGCGATCGACCTCGGTACCGCCAACACCCTCGTCTACGTGCAGGACCGTGGCATCGTGCTGAACGAGCCCTCGGTCGTGGCCATCGAGACCATGAACGGTGTCAAGAAGGTCAAGGCCGTCGGTGACGATGCCAAGCTGATGATGGGCAAGACGCCCGACAACATCGAGGCCATCCGCCCGCTGCGCGACGGTGTCATCGCCGACATCGAAATCGCCGAGGAAATGATCAAGCACTTCATCCGCAAGGTGCATGGCAAGTCCAACCTCTTCCGCTACCCCAAGATCGTGATCTGCGTGCCTTCGGGCTCGACCTCGGTCGAGCGCCGCGCGATCCGCGACGCGGCCAGCAACGCCGGCGCGCGCGAGGTCTTCCTGATCCTCGAGCCGATGGCCGCCGCGATCGGCGCCGATATGCCCGTGACCGAACCGGTCGGCTCGATGGTCGTCGATATCGGCGGCGGCACGACCGAAGTCGCGGTGCTTTCGCTGCGCGGCCTCGCCTACACCACTTCGGTGCGCGTGGGCGGCGACAAGATGGACGAGGCGATCGTCTCCTACGTCCGCCGCCACCATAATCTCCTGATCGGGGATGCCACCGCCGAGCGCATCAAGAAGGACTACGGCATCGCCACCATGCCCGAGGATGGCGCGGGCGAAACCATCTTCATCAAGGGCCGCGACCTTGTGAACGGCGTGCCCAAGGAAATCTCGATCACGCAGGCCAACGTCGCCGAGGCGCTGGCCGAACCGATCGGCGCCATCATCGAAGGCGTGCGCATCGCGCTCGAGAACACGGCTCCCGAACTCGCCGCCGACATCGTCGACCAGGGCATCGTCCTGACCGGCGGCGGCGCGCTCATCCGCGGCCTCGACGACTACTTGCGCGAGGAAACCGGCCTGCCCGTGAGCGTGGCCGAAGATCCGCTGTCCTGCGTGGCGCTCGGCACCGGCCGGGCGATGGAGGATTCGGTCTACCAGGGCGTTCTGATGTCCGCCTGAACCACCGCCCGGGTGGCGGGCCAAGCGCGTCGGCCACCCGTTGATTGAAATGAGGTCCGGCTCCCCTGACAGCGGGGGACGCCGGCGCAGTTGGAGTGCAGGGCGCATGGCGCCGCCGGCAAACAAGCGCTCCGGTTACTCCCGCAGGGCGCAACTTTCATCGTTCCTCAGCCATACGGCTGGCATCGTGGGCGTGGTCATCGGGCTTGTCCTGATCGTCATTTCCAGCGTCGACCCGAGCAGCTTCGCAAGCCTGCGCTCGATTGCCGCCGATGCCACGGAACCCGCCGCCGAAGTGACGTCCGAAGGGCGCAATTTCGGCCATTCCGTGGTGAACGGCGTCACCGGCTTCTTCAAGATGGGAAGCCGTCACGCCCAGCTCGAGAAAGAGCTGGCGATCGCCAAGTCACGTCTGGTTGAAGCGGATGCCACCGCCGCGGAGAACAAGCGGCTCAAGGGCCTTCTGGGACTGCTGCGCAGCCGCGACGACATTGTTGCCGCCGCCAGCATGACCTCCTCCACTCCCTCGAGCACCCGTCGTTTCGCGACGATCGGCGCGGGTGCGGGCAAGGGAATCCAGAAGGGCATGCCGGTGCGCTCGGCGACCGGCCTCATCGGGCGCGTGCTCGAGGTGGGTCAGAACAGTTCGCGCGTGCTCTTGATTACCGACACCGAAAGCCTCGTTCCGGTTCGCCGCGCCAAGGACGGCGTTGCCGGGTTCGCGCAGGGCCAGGGCGACGGAACCTTGCGCGTGCGCCTGGTGAACCTGGGCATCAATCCCTTGCGCAAGGGCGACGTCATCGTCAGTTCGGGCGCCGGCGGCCTCTACCGTCCCGGCACCCCCATGGCGGTGTTGACCCAGATCCTGCGCGACGGAGCGATCGCTCGCGTCATCAGCAATCCCACCGATGCCGATTTCGTCATCGTCGAGAACGTCTGGGCCCCGCCGCCCCCGCCGCCTCCCCCGGCCAAGGCGGAGAAGCCGTAGTGCTCGAAGGCCCCACGACACGCCGCGACGACGGGCCGCGCCCCCGGATCAACCGGGCCCCCTCCCCGATCATTGCCCGGGTCGTGCCCTGGCTTTCGATCGTGCTGGGCTCGATGATCCCGGGCTGGTTCGTGATCGCCTCGGCGCCGATGCTGCCCCCCTTCGGCTTCCTGCTCTATCTCGCCTGGCGCCAGCTGCGTCCCGGCCTGCTGCCGCTGTGGGCCGGCCTGCCGCTGGGCCTTGTCGACGACCTCTTTTCCGGCCAGCCCTTCGGCGCGGCCGTGCTGCTCTGGTCGCTGGCGGCAATCGCGATCGACCTGCTCGAAGAGCGCTTTCCCTGGCGCAATTTCGCCATGGAATGGCTGGTGGCCACCAGCCTCATCATCCTTTATGTTCTTGCCAGCTACCTGCTCACCAATTTGAGCGCCATCAACGCCCCCATCCATGTCGTCGTGCCGCAACTCGTGATCACCATCTTCGCCTACCCCCTCATCGGTCATCTGGTAGCCCGGCTCGATCGACTTCGCCTGACCGCCGTCAGGGTCCTGCGATGAAGTTCCGCTTCCGCCGCGCCAAGCCCCCCCGTCACATCTCTTCCGGTATCCTGCGCAACAGTTTCGAGCGGCGCACGGTCGTGCTGGGGTCGTTGCAGGGAGGGGTAGCCTGCCTGCTCGCCGCGCGCCTTGGTTATCTCGCGATCTTCGAGAACGAGAAGTACAAGCTCGAGGCCGAGAGCAACCGCGTCAATCTCTCGCTGATCCCGCCGCGCCGCGGCTGGATTCTCGACCGCAACGGCACGCCGCTGGCCTCCAACCGCGCCGACTTCCGCGTCGATGTCATTCCCGAGCGCATGCAGGACAAGGATGCCACGATCGAGATGTTGAGCAAGCTGCTCAACATGACCCCGATCGCGCGCCAGGACCTGCAGGACAAGCTCGAGGACGCGCGCGGCTTTGCCCCTGTCGAAGTGGCGAGCCGCCTCGATCTCGACAGCTTCTCGGCCGTCAGCGTGCGCCTGCCCGAACTGCCCGGCGTGGTCACCCAGCGCGGTTATTCGCGCTTCTACCCCGACGGCGTCAACGTCGGGCACCTGGTCGGCTATGTCGGCTCGGCCTCGGCGGAAGAGTATGAAAAGGACCGCGACCCTCTCCTTCTCACCCCCGGCTACAAGGTCGGCAAGGACGGTCTGGAGAAGGTGTTCGAGCATGAACTGCGCGGCAAGCCGGGCGCGCGCCGCACCGAGGTCACCGCGATGGGCCGCGTCGTGCGCGATCTGGAGACGCGCGACGACACCCCCGGCGAGACCGTGAAGCTGACGATCGACGCTGGCCTGCAAGACTTCGCCGCGCGCAGGCTGGGGACCGAATCGGGCTCGATCGTGGTGATCGACTGCCAGAACGGCGACATCCTCGCGATGGCCTCGATGCCCAGTTTCGACCCCAACAGCTTTTCCGACGGCATCGGCCGTCTCGAATGGAAGATGCTGGCCGACGACGACCACGTGCCCTTGCGCAACAAGGTCCTGCGCGGGCTCTATCCGCCAGGATCGACGGTAAAGCCGATGGTGAGCCTGGCCTTTCGCGAGGCCGGCCTCGACCCCGACGAATCGGTCTATTGCGGCGGTGGCCTGCGCGTGGGCAACCGCGTGTTCCACTGCTGGAAGCGCGGTGGCCACGGGCAGGTCAACATGGCCAAGGGCATCTACCAGAGCTGCGACGTCTACTTCTACGCGATGGTGCAGCGCATGGGCATGGACGTGATCTCTGCCATGGCGCGCAAGCTCGGCCTGGGCCAGGAATTCGATCTTCCGGTCGTGGGTCAGTCCTACGGCACGGTGCCCGATCCGGCCTGGAAGCTGCGCAAGTACGGCAAGCAATGGCAGACCTTCGATTCGGTCAACGCGACGATCGGTCAGGGCTACTTCCTGGTCAATCCGCTGCAGATGGCGGTGATGTCCTCGCGCATTGCCAGCGGAAAGAAGCTGATGCCCCGCCTGCTCTACACCGGCAAGCCGCAAGAGGCCGAATCGCTCGGCATCCCGCAAGACCACCTCGACTACGTCCACCAGGCGATGCGCGACGTGGTCAACGGTCCCGGCACGGCGCACGTTGCCGCGCCGCTCGTTCCCGGCATCGAGATCGCGGGCAAGACCGGTACCGCACAAGTCGTCAGCCTGAGTGTCTCGAACGGCAAGAGCGGTCCGTTCAAATACCGTGACCATGGCCATTTCATGTCCTTCGCACCCTGGGACAAGCCCCGTTACGCCTGCGCGATCTCGATCGAGCACGGCGGCGGGTCCGGCGCGGCGACACCGATCGCGCGCGACATCTGGACCTATCTCTTCGACCGGGAAAAGGGCCTGTCCCAGCTTGAGGCTCTCGAGAGCCAGTGGGGCGGGACTTCGCAGGAGCGCGCCAACGCGCGCTATGCCTCCTACGTACGGGAATACGGCGTAAGCGCGCCCAAGGTCTCCACCGAGCAGGAAGCCGAAGCCGTGCGTGCGGCCGAGAACACACAGAACCAGCCCCAACCGATCATGAGCGAAGCGCAGACCCCGCGCCCTGAGCCCGCCCCCACCAATTCGGGTGCACCGGACAGCGCGGCAACGCGGCCCGCCGCATCGAATGGCCCGGCCCCGTCGTCCGGCGCGGCTCCCAATCCGAATACGGGAGGAGGCACGCAATGAACCTCATGAACCTTCCGGCCGCCTTCGCGCGTCAGCCCTGGATCGTGCTCATCCCGCTCTTCGGACTGGTCTCGCTGGGCGCAGCCGTCCTCTATTCGGCTGCGGGCGGCAGCCTGCACCCTTACGCGCTCAGCCATGTGCTGCGTTTCCTGCTGTTCCTGGTCATGGCCTTCGCCATTTCCTCCTTCAGCCGCAATTTCTTCCGGATGATGGCTTATCCGGCTTACGCTGCCGCGCTGCTTCTACTGGTCCTGGTGGAACTGGTCGGCGCGGTGGGCGTGGGCGTGGGGGCCGGCAGCCAGCGCTGGCTGGATCTGGGCTTCATGACCCTCCAGCCTTCCGAGTTGATGAAACCGGGCATCGTGCTGGTGCTTGCCAAGTTCTACGAGACCCTGCCCGCACCACTTACCGCGAGCTGGCGCGGGCTGATCCCCGCCGGCATCCTGATCGGCGCCCCGGCGCTGCTGGTGCTCATCCAGCCCGACCTCGGCACCGCGCTGGCGATCTGCTTTGGCGGGGTGGTGATCATGTTCCTGGCGGGCCTGCCGCTCAGCTGGTTCATCGGCGCGGTCGTTCCACTCATCCCGATCATTCCGGCCGCGTTCTTCTTCGTGCTGCATGATTACCAGCGCAAGCGCATCCTGACGCTGTTCGATCCCGAGGCCGACCCCCAGGGCGATGGCTACCACATCATCCAGTCCAAGATCGCGATCGGTTCGGGCGGTTTCTTCGGCAAGGGCTTCGGCAACGGTTCGCAAAGCCACCTGCAATACCTGCCCGAATCCCACACCGACTTCGTCTTCGCCACCATGGCCGAGGAATGGGGCATGATCGGCGGTCTCTTCGTGATCATGGTCTTCGCCATCATCCTGGGCTGGGGCCTGCGCGTCGCGAGCAAGTCGCAGGACCGCTTCTCGAGCCTGCTCGCCGCGGGCATGACAACGACGATCTTCTTCTACGTCGCGATCAACCTGATGATGGTCACAGGCATGGCGCCCGTCGTCGGCATCCCCCTTCCCTGGATGAGCCATGGCGGCACATCGATGATGACCAACATGATCTGCCTGGGAGTTTTGCTGGCCGTAAACCGCTGGAACCGCGGCCCTTCGTCGTTGTCGTGAAATTCTTCCAATTTTCCTCTTCCCATCCTCGGGAGAGGCGTTATAGGAGCCACTCCGCCGCCGAATCGGAGACGCCGCAAGGCGATCGAGGGTCCAGCGGGAAGGAATAAAGTGGACGCATAGCTCAGTTGGTAGAGCAGCTGACTCTTAATCAGCGGGTCCTTGGTTCGAGCCCAAGTGCGTCCACCACTTCCTTACCAACCATCCTTTTCGGGATGGCCCCCACGTGGGGACGCATAGCTCAGTTGGTAGAGCAGCTGACTCTTAATCAGCGGGTCCTTGGTTCGAGCCCAAGTGCGTCCACCACCACCTTACCAACCATCCCCACGGGATGGCCCTGTCATGGGGACGCATAGCTCAGTTGGTAGAGCAGCTGACTCTTAATCAGCGGGTCCTTGGTTCGAGCCCAAGTGCGTCCACCATACCTTTTCAGACAGATCTCCGACGACATGGCCGCACGGCATGGGTGGTCCCTCAGGTCCCGGCGGGCCGTGCCTGCCCCTGAACGACGCGAAGGCTGTATGCCGCCTCGAGAACGCGGATCACGCCCGGTGGCAGAGCCCTGCGAAACTCGACGCCAACCGCGCCATCCCCGACCCACGAGACGTGCCCCTCGACAGGCTTGAGGTGGGCTATCCGCAGGCTCAGCACCTCGCCCACGGCGAACGGTTCGCGCGAGTCCAGGATCGAACAGCCGCCGGCACTGATATTGCCAAGCTCGACGTCGAAGATTCGCCAGGGCGACTTTCGGCAACGCGCGTGCATCAGCACGTCATGGCGCAAGGCCAGGCGATCGTTGGCGTCAGAAGTGTTCATGAGGTCTCTTGGCTTGCTCGTCGATGTCGGCGCCAAGGTTTAGGCCCACGGTGGTAAACGACGCGTTTCGTTTACCTCGCACCTTTTTCCGCGACGCTCCCCTCAGCCGACGGCGTACCACTCGCTCCCGCGATCCGCGCATCGATCTCCCGCGCGCGGTCCTGTATGCTTTGCGAGGCGGCATCGTAGCGCTCGTCGAAGCTCGGCTCCTGGTGGCACGCCCCGACAAGCAGCACGAGAGCCGACACGGCTCCCGAGACGGCCCAGCGGCGTACCCGTATCAATCCGGCCATCAATAGTCCTTCTTGATCCGCACGTTGACGCTGTTGACGCCCGAACCGCCCGCCTGACTGAGCACCGAGAGCCATTTGGTCACGCTGACTTCAAGCTGCGTCGCCGTGAAGCCGCGCGCGTCGGTGATCAGCTCGACGTAGATGTCGTCCGTCAGGTACTGCCCGGCTGCCAGCGCGGTCCCGCGCCCGGTGCTCTCGTCGGCCCCCAGGATCCGGAGGCGGTCGATCCCGGTCGCCGATCGCAGGGTGCCCAGCGGATTGAGACCGCCGCCCGTCCCGCGCAGCGAGTTGAGCGAGGACGCCAGCTGCACCGCCTGGATTGCGGACAAATTGGCCACCGAACTCCCGAACAGGATGCGCGAGACGATTTCGTCATCGGGCAGGCTGGGCGAGGAGGAGAAGTCGATCTGCGGATTGTAGGCCTGGCCCGAGACAACGACACTCACGTCGACGTCGTCGATCGTCTCGGTCGCGGTAATCGCCACGGTCGGATCGATCGTGCGGCCGCCGTTGAACGTGATCAACCCGTCACTGAGGTCGAACGAACGCCCCGCAAAGCCCAGCGTCCCGCGCACGAGGTTGACCGTCCCGGCCATCGTCGGCGCGCTGCTGGTGCCACTCACGGTGAAGTCGGCAGACCATTCGGACTCCAGTCCCATGCCCGAGACGTAGAGCTTCTCGGGCGCGACGAGGTGGAGGTCGAGACGGATGTTGCCGAAGGCACCGGTCAGGGTCTCGGCTTCCTCGTCACCGGTTACGCGAACCGGGCCTCGACGCGGCTTGAAGCGCACCCCGCTGAGCTTGGGCACTTCGGCGGCACCCTCGCGCACGATCTGGTAGCGGGTCTCGGGCAGGCGGATTTCGCCGGAGAGAAGCGGAGGTTGCTTGGCCTCCTTGCTGAAGCGCAGATCGCCTGTCGCGCTCGCCGAAAGCGCGCTGCTTTTGGCAAGGCTCGCCTTGTCGAGCTTGGCCTTGATGTCCATGGGATAGCCGTCCGCCGCCGAGAGGCTGACATATCCACTGGCGCTGATCGTACCGTCACCGGCCTTGCCCGTCAGCGAGGTCAGTTCGAAACGGCTGCCATTGAACTTGCCCGCAAGGGCCATGCCCGAAAGGCGCGTGCCATAAGCCTGGTTCTCGTAAACGAGATCCCGGCCCTTCACGATACCATTGAGGCACGGATCCATGACCTTGCAAGAGAAGTCGGCCGCAAGGCCCACCGATCCGCTGAGCGACTGACCCGGCTGTCCGGCGAACGAGAACAGCGTGCCCGCGGGACCGTTGTAACGGATGCCTCCGCTCAAAGGTGCTTCCATCAGGCGCGACATCCAGGTGCCCTCACCCGGCGGCAACGGCCGCAGGCTCGCGACCATGCGGCCGATGACGCTACCGCGGTTGCGCACGACCGCGCGGGCCTCCCCGCCATCGGGGAGAAGCTTGCCGACGAGATTGACGTCAACCGGCTCGCTTACCGTGCTCGAGCTTGTCCGGGTGAAATTGACAAGCGAAAGGCGTGCATCGGCCCGTGGGAAACCGGATCCGCTGGCCTGCTCGAAATCGACGCTGCCATTGACGGTACCGCCGAGGCCAAGGCCGGGCATGAAGGCATTGGCCATGGCCATGTCGAGGCCTTCGAGGCGGCTCTGGAGCTTCATGTCCTCGCCGTAGTGGCCCGCCACCCGCAAGGTTCCGCTGCCGATCGAGAGTGCGGTGGGCAGCAGCTCGTAGGTGCCGTCCTTGATCGCAATGCGCGCGGGGCTCAGCGTCTTGACCGATTGCCCGCGCATGCGCCCATTTAGCGCCACGCGCCACAATTCGGGTTGCATCTCGGCGTTGAGGCCCACCCGGAACGGAATGCCGCTGACCCCTTCCACCAGCGCTTTCGCCTTGCCCTTGCCGTCGCGGTAGTCAACCAGCACGCGCGCGGCGGCAAGGTCGAGCGTGCCAAACTGGGTCCCTGCCACTTGCGCATCGGCAACCAGCAAGGGCTGGTCGTAAAGCACCACCCGTCCATCGATGATCGCCGAACCGATCGTCAGCTTGGCGGGGCCATCGAACACGGCATCCTTGGCGCGAAGATGGAACGCCGCCGCCTGGTAGGCTCCGTCGGCGGACAAGTCCGCGACACCACCGATCCCGTTGCCCGTAGCGGTCAGCTGACCCGAGAAGGGCCCGGCCTTGGTCTGAACCAACCGCCCCGCGAAGTCGACGCCCGACAGGTTGGCGCTGTTGATCTGCACGGCGGTCGCCTGTGCCAGTTCCAGCGTCACGTCGGCCTTGAGCGGTCCGTAATCGGTGTCACTGGTCAGCGCGAGGCGATAGCCCCTGGGCGCGCCTGTAACGCGCGCTTCGAGATTGGCGAGGCCGATCCCCAGCCCCGGTTTCTCAGCGGTCAGATGGGCATCGGGATTGCGGATGGTCCCCGTGACGCGCAGCGCCAATGCACCGTAGTTCGTCGAAGTGCCATTGGCGCGGAAGGCGATCCGGCCATCGGGCGACCACAGGCCCGATCCACCGCGCACCTTGAGCAAGGGAGCCGTCAGCGCGAGATCGGAGAAGCGCGCCACACCATCGGAGCCGTATTGGACCCGCGAGGACACCGCGAAGTTGCCCCCCAGATACGTCGCGACATTGTCGTTGAGAAGCTTGGTCGATTGCGCCCGTACGGTCCCGTCGAGCGCATAGGCACCGCCCTGGCTCTTGAGATCCATGTTGGTGCGGATGTTGAAAATGCCGACGCTTGCCAGCTTGTAGTTGTCGATCCGCCCGTCGATGGCGCCGGTGTAGAGCCCGGTGCTGACGTCGGCGACGAGGATGACGCCGGCATCGATGCGATCCGAGCGCAGGCGGATGTTGTCCGAAAGCACGCGCGGCCCCTTGATCGCAAGGTCGCCATCCAGACGCACGTTCGCGAGCGTGCCACCCGCCACGGTATCAAGCCCGGTGATCCGCGTGACCCGGGCTGCGACAGGGATCAGGATCTTGTCGGCATCGACCGTCGCCTTGCCGCTCGCACGCAGCCCCTGGAGGCCCATGTCGTTCATCACCAGCCGCGCGGCGGAAAGGGTGTAAGCGACCGTGGGGGTCGTGAAGGCACCGTCGAGCGCCAGCCGCGCATCTACGCCCGCACCCTTCAGGTTCTGCGCCAGGGCCGAGGGTCGCAGCAGGGCAAAGTCGAGCGAAAAGCCGCGGAAGGTGTTGTTGGAAAGGTCGATGCGTCCCTTGGGAACCAGTCGGAACGCCTCGCTCGCGACAAGCCCCTGCACGTCCATGTGACGCTCGGCAAGGGCAGCCGTAAGGTCGACTTGCGTCGTCGGTCCGAGGAGCTGCGCGGTCGGTCCACCGACCACTTGCGCAAGCTGCGCGTCCCCCTTGATGTGGAAAGTGCCGTTACGTGCGGTCAGCGCGAGGTCGGCGAGATCGCTCTTGCCGTAGGTGCCCTTGAGCGTGCCGTCCCATCTCGCCCAGTCGCCCTTGCCGCCGAGGCGCAAGGCCATAGGCTGCTTGAAACCGCCCAGCGCGGCAATCACGCCGCCCGTGGGCGCATTGAGGTCCAGCTCGATCCCGAGGCGATTGCGCGAAGGCACGGCGTCGAGCTTGACGTCGAAACTGTCCCCGCCCTCCTTGCCTTCGATCGCGATCGTCGCGCCCTTGGCTTCGACTTCGGCGCGGCCATTGGCGATGTGGGTGTGCCCCGCCACGGTGAGGATACGCCGTTCGCCCGAAACGGGTGCCTCGGCGATGAAGCGATCGATACGCAGTTCCCCGATGTCGATATCGAGATCGGGGAGAAGCGGCGCGTCGCTCGCAGGTGTCGGCTTGAACACCGGAGAACGACGCAGCACCATCTTCTCGGCGATCGCGCTGCGTACGTCGACGTGGTTCTGCAGGTAGGCGAAAGGCCGCCAGTCGACGACGATGTGCGGCGCGAACAGAAACTCGCCCTTGGTGTCGCGCACCGAAAGATCGTGCAGCGTCATCTTGCCGTAGAGAGAGCCCTCGATCCGACCGACGCGTATCCGCATGCCATTCTCGAACGCGAGGCTGCCGATCTGCTCGGCGACGAAGCGGTGACCCGGCCCGGTGTCGATCCCGAAGATGAAGGCCCCGACGAGGACGACGAGGCCGAGCACACCGGCCACGATCGTCTTGAGCAGGCGCATGCGCGTACGCTGCCAGATGGTCGGCTTGACGGGTGCGGTCTCCACCACCTCGGTTTCGACGGCTTCGGGGATCGGTTCATCCGCCATCAGAAGGACTGCCCGATCGAGACATAGACGTTGATCCTGGATTCGCCCGGCCGGCGATCGATCGGGGTCGCGACGTCCAGTCGCATCGGCCCGAAATTGGTGTAGAAGCGGCCGCCGATGCCGACGCCGTAGCGGATGTCGTTGAACTGCGGGGTCGTCTCGCGATAGGCCTGCCCCGCGTCGACGAAGGCGACGACGCCGTAGTTGCCAAAGCGATAGCGCGCCTCGACCGAGGCCTCGTTGAGGCTGCGTCCCCCCACTGGCTTGCCGTCAGGTGCCTGCTCCCCCAGTCCCTGGTAGCTATAGCCGCGCACCGATCCGCCGCCGCCCGCATAGAGCCTGCGCGAAGGCGCGAGGTCGAACAGGCCGACGCCCTGGATCGTCCCCAGGCGCACCCGTCCGGCAAGAACCAGGCTGTCCATGACCGGGAAATAGGCCGAACCGTCGATCCGCGCACGCACGTATGGGTTGAACCCCTTGTTGAGCGTCGCTTCGGGCTGGATCAGTGTGGTGACCTTGTAGCCCTTCGTGGGATCGAGCAGGCTGTTCGAGGTGTCGAAGCCAAGCTGTCCGTTGACACCGGCAATATAGTAGGTGCGGCGAATGCGGTCGTTGGAGGCGGCGTCGTAGTCGGTCTCTGCCGTGCCGATCAGCTCCACGCCGTAAGCGTAAGTGACGCGCTTCTGCCAGATCGGGGTCGAATCGCGGCTGACACGCGCGGCGAGGCGCCCGGTATAGGCACTGTAGGCGTCGTAGTCGTTGTGGAAGGCCTCGGCGGTCAACTCGAGCGTCCGGTCGCGACGCCCGGCGTTCGAACGGCGGAACGTGGCGCCCAATCCCTGCTGCTGCGTACCCGCGATACCGCTGGCGATGAGCGCGCCTTCGGGCGGAAACATGTTGCGGTGGGTCCAGGTCGCCTGCGCGGTGATGCCCTCACCCGCCGCGTAGCCAACTGAGCCCGCGATGGTGTGCGGCGGGCCCGCCTCCTGATGGACGCGCAACTGCACCGCCTCGGTGCCATCCTCGAGGGTCTTGCCGGTCTTCTCGGGCTCGACCGCGATCGTCGCGAACAGGCTCGTGCCCACCAGCGCCTTGCGCAAGTCGTCCACCTTGCGGCTGTCGTAAATCTCGCCCGGCTTGAAACGGGCCAGAACCGCGATGTGCTCGGCATCGAACGCGGTCTTGCCGTCGGTCACGATCTCGCCGAACCGGCCGCGCGGCCCGATCGTGATCGGGAGCGTGTAATCCCCCTCGCCGCTCTCGCGGTCCAGCAGAATGTCGCGCTGACCGACTTCGGCGAAAGGATAGCCATTTTGCGGGAGCGCCACCGCAACCTGGGCTTCGGCGCCCTGGACCCGCTGCGCGACGATCGGCTCGCCGACCTTGAGCGCGAAATTGTCGGCGATGAGGTTTTCCGGCACGGTCGGATCGGCTTCGATCTTGATGCTCGAGAGCACATAACGCTGGCCCGGCGTCACCGTAAGGCTGGCTTTGAGCGTGCCGTCGTCGCTTTCGCGCGAAGGTGCGAGGCGCGTGCGGATGCGCGGCGTATACCAGCCTTCGGATTCGAGGATGGTCTGCAGGAGCTGGCTGTCCTCCTCGAGCCGCGCCGAGACCATCGCCGCGTTGGCAGCCTTGCCATCGCCCTTGTCGAGCGCCGAGAGCGACTTGAAGGTATCCTCGATGCTGGTCGTGGTCTCCTTGTCGACATCCTGGAGCCCGTCGAGCGCCACGACATAGCGCACCTGGCTTGCCTTCTCGTCGCTCTTCGCCTCGGCGAACTCGACGGGTGTCACCTCGAACTGGTCGAGTGGCGGGAGTGGAACGGCAAGTTCCGCATCCTCGACCGGAGCGTCGCCGATTTCCTCGTCGGCATCACCATCGGCCAGTGCCGCATCGCCGAGCGGCGGGGCGCTTCCTTCATCAGGCTTGGCGCCGGCCTGCTCCTGCGCGAGCCGCTTCTCGAAGGCCTGGACCGATTCCAGCGGCTTGTCGAGTTCGGCATCGTCGCTCGCATCGAGCGCCGGCACGCGCCGGTTGAATTCCTTGTCGGTGATCACCGGTTCGACTTGCGGAAGCTGATCGGACGCAGGCGCTGCGGGGACATCCATGGTCCCGGCCTTCAATGCGTTGCTGTCTTCCACTCGTTCCTGGGAGGTCCGCGACGAACTGCCGGCCTTTGCGCCCGTGGCGTTCGCAGATGCCGCATCCTGAGCGCAGAGCGGTGCAGCTTGGGCGATTCCCGCCGCCAGAGCCAGGAGTGCGCAACTGCAGCGGATAACACGAGCCCTTCCCGTTCCAACGCCGGAAATGGATGTAACGCCTAGCCCATTTATAAACAACGCCGTTTCTGCTCCTTAGCGCGCCGGATCGCATTCGCACCCGCGATAGTCTGTATCGCATTGCAACCGCAATGGTTCCCGATCAGTTTGTCCTGACATGAGCGACGATTATCTCCCACAAGACTATCCGCCCGGCGCGGATTCGCGATGGCCCGTGCAATTGCCGCCACGAGCCTGGCTGACGATCCTGCGGCGCGTCTGGATCATGGCTGGTTTTCACGAGCTTGGGCTGATCGCGGGGGGGCTCGCGTTCTACTGCTTTCTTGCGCTGACGCCGCTGATTGCGGCCACAGTGATGATCTACGGGCTGATCGGCGATGCCGATACCGTGCGCGAACAGATGCAGAGCATCGTCGAAATCGTTCCGCCCGAAGTCGCGCATGTCCTTGAGCAGCAGCTGATCCAGATCGTCTCGACGAGTTCGGGCGTGACCGGCCTCGCTCTGTTCATCGCCCTGTTCTTCGCGATCTTCGGCGGCATGCGCGCCGCCAATGGCATGATCGCCGCGCTCAACATCGTCAATGAGGAGCACGAGACGCGCGGGACCATCGCCGTCTCGCTGCGCGCCGCGAGCCTGACGCTCGCCGCGGTGCTCATCGCGCTGACCGGCGTACTCTCGGGCGGTGTCTTCGCCTGGCTGCAAAGCCGTGCGGCCTTTTTCCTGGGCGATTCGACGGCAACCTTGTTCAAGTGGCTCACCTGGCTCGCCGCGATCCTGTTGGGAACGGCGGGATTCGCGCTCATCATGCGCTTCGGGCCCGATCGGCGCCCCGCGAAATGGCGCTGGCTCGCACCGGGCGCGAGCCTTGCAACGCTTCTGTGGCTGGCGGTATCGTTCGGCTTCTCGCTCTATGTCGCCTACATCAGCGACTACAACGCGACCTACGGATCGCTCTCGGCGATCGTCGTCTTTCTCATGTGGCTCTATCTTTCGGCTTACGGAGTCCTTCTCGGCGCTCTCCTCAACGCCGAAATCGAGCGCCAGGTCTTCCGCGACACCACCAAGGGCATCGACCGCCCGCCCGGGAAGCGCGGCGCCGTCCTGGCCGACATTCTCGACGATCGGGTCCCTACCCGACGCGACCTGGAAGACCGCAAGGTCAACCGCGCCCGCGTCGCGCGCCACCAGCACGAAGCCTGACCGCACAGCGAGAAGACAGCGCTTGCATTGTGATGTGATTAAGGTCTACCGGACGCACATCGCAATGTGAGTACATCCGACATGCCCGCCAAAGTCATCGATCAGGTCCGCAAGCTCATCTCCGACGGCGGCATGAGCCGCGCCGGCCTCGCCCGCGCCGCCGGCCTCCACGCCAACACCCTGCGCGACTGCACCGAAGAAAGCTGGAATCCGACCACCGAGACCCTCGCCAAGCTCGAGCACGTGCTCTTTTCGAACGATGACACGCAAGTCCTTGTGCCGATCGAGGAGATCATCGACGAAGCGCGCAATGGCCGCATGTTCATCCTCGTCGACGACGAGGACCGCGAGAACGAGGGCGACCTCGTGATCCCGGCGCAGATGGCGACCCCGGCCGCGGTCAACTTCATGGCCACCCACGGACGCGGGCTGATCTGCCTCACGCTGACCAGCGAGCGGGTGGAGGAACTCGGCCTCGAACTCATGAGCCGCAACAACGGCACCCGGCATGAAACGGCCTTCACGGTCTCGATCGAAGCGCGCGAAGGCGTGACGACCGGCATCTCGGCCGGCGATCGCGCGCGCACGATCTCGGTCGCGATCGACGGCACCAAGTCACGCGACGACATCGTGACGCCTGGCCACGTATTCCCGCTGCGCGCGCGCGACGGCGGCGTCCTCGTGCGCACCGGTCACACCGAGGCGGCAGTCGACATCTCGCGCCTTGCAGGCCTCAACCCTTCGGGCGTGATCTGCGAGATCATGAAAGACGACGGCACCATGGCGCGCATGGACGACCTCATTTCCTTCGCGCGCCTGCACGATCTCAAGATCGGCACGATCCGTGATCTCATCGCCTATCGCCGCAAGCACGATCGCATGGTCGAGAAGACGAATGAACTCACCTTCCAGAGCCGTTACGGCGGCCAGTGGACGGCCTGCTGCTACTACAACCGCGCCACGGGCGACGAGACGATCGCGCTCGTCAAGGGCCGCATCGACCCCGCAAAGCCGACTCTGGTGCGCATGCACACGCTCTCCAACTTCGTCGATCTGTTCGGCGAGGAATCGGACGATCGCTCCGACCTCCTGCAGCGCTCGATGCTCACCATTGCGGAAGAAGGCGCGGGCGTGATCGTCGTCATCAACAGTCCGATGAAGCATTCCATCTCGCAGGTCATGGACCTCAAGCGCCAGTTCCGCGAAGGAAGGAATCCGAATCTGGAGGAACTGCGCGATTACGGAGTGGGTGCGCAGATTCTCGCCGAACTGGGCATTCACGACATGATCTTGCTGACCAACACCCGTCATTCGCTCGTCGCGCTCGAGGGCTACGGCCTCAACATCGTCGACGAACGTCCGATCGCAGCAAGCGAAAGCTGAAGGAACACACGACCATGGCTCGATTTCTCATCGTCGAAGCACGCTTCTACGACCACCTCAACGACATGCTGGTCGCCGGCGCGCGCAAGGCCCTCGAGGCCGAAGGCCATTCGGTGGACTGCATCACGGTTCCCGGCGCGCTCGAGATCCCCGGTGCCCTGGCGCTGGCTGACGGCTCGGGCGAATACGACGGCTATGTCGCCATCGGCGTCGTGATCCGGGGCGAGACCTACCATTTCGAGATCGTCGCGGGCGAAAGCGCGCGCGGGATCATGGCCCTGACGATGGACGGCATCGCCATCGGCAATGGCGTCCTGACGGTCGAGAACGAGGAACAGGCCCTAGTCCGCGCCGACCCCGCACAGAAGGACAAGGGTGGCGAAGCGGCCAAGGCGGCCATCGCGCTGCTCAAGCTCCAGGAAAAGTTCGGGGCCTGAACGCCCGCGCGACCGGGTCTTTCCCACCTCCCGCCGTCAAACAACCAGTCATCAAACAAGGCGCCGCAGCACTTCGCTGGGGCGCTTTTTTTTCGGGCTCAAAGTGTCTCAGGCGCCGCGATCCAAGCCCCTTCACACCATCGAAGCCACGCCAGGAAGTGCATGCCGGCGTCAACGATCCGGCGCTATTTGGGGTTGCGGCATTGGCAATGTGGCCCATGTCCCAAGCCATGACAGGCCTTACCTTCGCTATTGCAACATCCGCCGGATCGTTGCAATTGATTGCAGAAGAGATGATTGGCCCATACCGGATGTTAACATGACAACCCTCGGGTGCTGATCCAGTTACCAGAGCAGAAGATAAATCCCATGCGCGTGATGTCGCACACACGCAACGACAGCCGACAGGAGAAACGGCACGATGGATAGCAAACGCGAACTGAAGTCCTTGCTCGAGGACCTCTATCTACGACTCGCCCAGCTCGACATGGCGGGAGAGGCAGTGGCGGCTGCGCATCTCGACGCAGCGGCCTGCATGTTGTCACGATCGATAGAATTGCTGCCAACTGCCGCCGATTCGGAGTAACCTCGCGGAGACGCGAAACCGCAATTGCGCTTAAGGTAAACGTCCATGTTGAACGGTCGGGGCAAGAAATCGTTCGGGCGGATCGAGCAAGGTTGAGTGCCCCCTACGTCGGCATGGGTTCAGGCTTCCGGTCGGCCATTCGGCCCATCGGACCACCACCTTGGGCGACGGTGATCCGAACTGATGGAAAATACCGAACACATGATGCGCAACCGAAACAAGGCCATTCGCCTGATCGGAATTGCGAACGAATTGCTGGCCATGGCGCGGCAGCTGGAAATCGGAGATGACCCGCTCGACGGCGTGGCTCCGGTCGACTTCCTGACTGACGTCTCCGCGCAGAGCACCAATGCAACGAGGTTGCGAAAGGGGCCTGCCTCGGGCGAAGTATGCCGGCGCGACCACCCGATCTGGGTGGAGCTCGCACGTCAGACCTACGAGGACCGGCGCAGGCGATCCAAGATATTCCAGTCCGACGATCTCTTCGGTGAGCCGGCCTGGGACATCCTGCTCGACCTCTTCATCGCAGCCAAGGAACGGCGAAGCGTCTCGGTCACGAGCGCGTGCATCGGCTCGGCGGTCCCCTCCACCACCGCCTTGCGCTGGATCACGATCCTCGAGCGCAACGGCCTTTTGGTGCGGGAAGCTGACCCCGGAGATGCCCGCAGGGTTTACGTGAAACTCAGCGCGCGCGGCTACGCCGCGATGCTCGACTATTTCACCGCCTCGTCGCGGTCGGTCGTCCTGCTCGACGAGACCCCCGCGGTGCCTCTCGCGAAAATGCGCTGAAACTGAACGCGAAGGGCCCCGCTGCCTATCGGCAACGGGGCCCCTTGTTTCACAGCGGCGGCCATTCCCAACGGGGATGGCCAAAACCAATCAGCCAAGGAAGGCCTTGAAGGCACCGGCGCCGGCGTAGTGTGCCGCATTGCCCAGCTCTTCCTCGATGCGGATGAGTTGGTTGTACTTGGCAAGCCGGTCCGAACGTGCGAGCGAGCCGGTCTTGATCTGGCCGCAATTGGTCGCAACCGCGAGATCGGCGATGGTCGCGTCCTCGGTTTCGCCCGAACGATGCGACATGACGGCGGTGTAACCCGCGCGATTGGCGATCGACACCGCTTCAAGCGTCTCGGTGAGCGTCCCGATCTGGTTGACCTTGACCAGCAGCGAGTTGGCGAGACCCTTCTCGATGCCCATGGTGAGGCGCTTGGGGTTGGTGACGAAAAGATCGTCACCAACCAGCTGGACCTTCTTGCCGACCGCGTCGGTCAGCGCCTTCCAGCCCTCGAAATCGTCCTCGGCCATGCCATCCTCGACCGAGATGATCGGGTAGGCCGCGCACAGATCGGCCAGATATTCGGCGAAGGCGCCCGGCTCAAGCGAAAGGCCCTCACCGCTGATCTCGTACTTTCCGTTCTTGAAGAACTCGGTCGAGGCGCAGTCGAGCGCAAGCTGGATCTCGCTGCCGGGCTTGAAACCGGCCTTCTCGATCGAGGCCATCACGAAGTCGAGCGCGTCGCGCGTGCTGGCAAGATTGGGCGCGAAGCCGCCCTCGTCGCCCACCGCGGTGGCCAGGCCCTTTTCCGAAAGACCCTTCTTGAGCGTGTGGAAAATTTCCGAACCCCAGCGGACCGCCTCGGCGATCGAGCCGGCGCCCACCGGCATGATCATGAATTCCTGGAAATCGATCGGATTGTCGGCGTGCTCGCCGCCATTGATGATGTTCATCATCGGCACCGGCAGGACATGCGCCGAAACGCCGCCAATGTACGAATAGAGCGGCAGGCCGCGTGCGTTCGCGGCGGCCTTGGCGACCGCGAGGCTGGTGCCCAGGATGGCGTTGGCACCAAGCAGGCTCTTGTTCTCGGTGCCATCGAGAGCGATCATGGCAAGGTCGATGTCGCGCTGGTCTTCGGCGTCGAGCCCGACGAGCGCCTCCGCGATCGCGTCGTTGACGGCATCCACCGCCTTGAGCACGCCCTTGCCGAGATAGCGCGACGTGTCGCCGTCTCGCAGTTCAACCGCTTCGTGCGCGCCGGTCGAGGCGCCCGAGGGAACCGCTGCGCGGCCAAAGCTGCCGTCTTCGAGCAGCACGTCGACTTCCACCGTCGGGTTGCCACGGCTATCCAGAATTTCACGGCCATGAATGTCGATGATCGCGGTCATTTTCAAAAGCTCCTCTGACGCCACTTTCGAGTGACTCCGGAACCGCGCCTTAAGCAGCGGAACAACCGGTGACAAGTTGCGTTGCAGCAATAACGATGAGCTTGTGCTACACTGTGCGCACACCATATCATACAGACGCCGTGCTCTTCCCCTCAGGGAAGGTGCTTGCGGCGCTCGGGCTAAGGAAGGAATCTGCAATGGTCGATCCCACCGTAACCGCAGGCGACGATCTGAACACGAACGGCGCCGAAGCCGCCAAGAGCCACTTCGCCAAGGCCATGGATGAAGCCAAGGCGGGCGCCCATGCGCTGGCCGAGGAATACCGCGAGAAATTCGCGCAGAAGAAGTCCACTCTCAGCGACGAAGCCAAAGTCCGCTCGGACGAAGCCAAGACCAAGGCCGACGCCTTCGCCACCGATGCCAAGGCAAAGGCCGGCGAATACGCGTTGGAAGGCAAGGCCCAGACGAGCAAGGCGATCGTGCGCCTCTCCAAGGTCATCGACGACAACGTCGCCTACATCGACGACAAGGCTGGCCCCAAGTACGGGGACTATGCCCGCTCGGCGTCGAAATCGATGCAGGATGTGGCGACGCGGCTCGACGCGAAGTCGTTCGAGGAACTGGGCGAGGATGCGCGCACCTTCGTACGCACGAACCCGGTCATGGCCATGAGCATGGGCATCTTCACCGGATACGTGCTGGGCCGCCTTTTCGCCAAGAGCAAGTAAGGCGGCGCGAACGAGCCTGGATTGATGAACTACGAAGCTCCGGCGCCATCCGCGTCGCTCACTGACCGCGAGGGCATCACCCTTGGCGAAGATTTGCGCCTGCTCGCCGAGGAAGCCCGCGAGTTCGCCAAAGCCGAGGTCACGTTCCAGAAGTCGCGCGCCGCATTTGCGGGCAGCCAGATCGGCCGGATCGTGGGCTTGCTCGTGGCCGCTCTGGTGGTTCTGTTCTTCGCGGTCATGGCTCTGGTCGTCGGACTTGTCATCGCCCTGGGCCCGCTGCTCACCCCGTGGGGCGCGATGGCTGCTGTTGCGATGGCATTGCTGATCCTTGCCATCATATGCGCGCTGGCCGCGAAACGTGCACTCACTACGTTGAAGCGGGTGATGTCCGCCCCCCTGCGCGGGGAACCCAGCGAATGAGGGTCTCGGCCGAGGAAGTCCTGGCAAATCGCGACACGCGCAACTTGGCCAAGGCCGCCTTTGACTCGCGCTACCGTGCGATCCGCGCCGACATGGAGGAACGCGGCATTGCCGGGCGGATCATCGACGAGACGATCGAGAAGGCCGTCGGCATCGTCGACGAGGCGGTCGAAGTTGCCGAGGAACACCCGGCGCTGGTCGGAGGAACTCTCGCCGCCCTGATGCTTTGGATATTCAGAAATCCGCTAATCGCGTGGATCGGAAGCGTCCTGCGGACCGATGGCGACAAAGAAGAGGAAATCGAGCATGGCTGACAGCGAACCCACGATCCCCGCCACTTCGGCGACGAGCGCCAACACCGGCAATATCGTCGCATTGCCGGGGCAGAAGCAGCGTGAAAGGCCCTCGAGCAAGGTGCTCGGTTTCGTCAAGCGCCATCCCGTCGTCGCGGTAGCCGGTGGCCTCGCGGTCGGCGCTGCGGTCGCCGCACTGCTACCCCGGCGGATCACCCGTGGCCCCGCGATCCGGGCGATGAACCTCGCCGAGGCCGCAGGCACCTCAACAGCCCTGTTCGGCAAGCGCGCGGGCTCGCACATCAAGCGGCTGACCGGCCGGGCCGGCGATGAAGCGCACGAGGCGCTTTACGGGATCGAAGCAAAGGCCGAGCGGATCGGTGACTTTACCGCCACCCGGCTTGAGAAACTCGCGACCATTGCGCTGGCAACTGCGTCTTCGCTTGGCAAATTGGGCGGAAAGCAGGCCGAACGTCTCGAGGACGCGGCCAGCGAAGGCACGCACAAAGCGCTCGATATCGCGGAATCCTTGCGCAAGAAGCTCCATCGCTGAGCCATATTGATAATACTTCGCGATAGCAGAGTAGGGTATTTCCAGTAGGCGATACGGCCTTGCCCAAAAGGGCCTCTAAAATTATAGGCCAAGGCTCTCCCAACTGGAAAAGTGGCACATCGCATGCAGCAGAAACTTCATCTCGTGATGGGCGGCCGGGTCAAGGATCCGACCGGTCTCGAATTCGTCGACCTCGACAACATGGACATCGTGGGTGTCTTCCCGAACATGGAAACGGCCAAGAACGCCTGGAAGTCGGCCGCGCAGCGCACCGTCGACGATGCCGAGATGAAGTACGTGATCGTGCACCTGCACCGCCTGCTCGATCCGGAACAGACCGAGGTCTGATCCACCGCGATCGCAGGACATGAAAAGAGCCGCACAAGCACCGGGCTTGTGCGGCTCTTTTCATGTCTTTCTCGGCCGACCGGCAGGGAGCCCCCTGCCCGGCCGCCCAAGCGAATTCAGATGAAGTCGATCTTCTCGACGAGATAGAACTTGTCGCCCGAGGGCACGGTCACTTCGATCTCCTCGTCGACCTTCTTGCCGATCAGCGCCTTGCCGAGCGGCGAGGCATAGCTGATGCGGCCCGCCTTCGCGTCGGCCTCATAAGGGCCCACGATCTGGTACTTGACCGGCTTGTCCTCGTCGTCGAGCAGCGTGACCGTCGCCCCGAAGATGATCTTGTCGCTGGTCAGCGACGCGGGATCGATGATCTGCGCACGGCTGAGCTTGTCTTCCAGGTCGGCGAGCGTCGCCTCGATCTGACCCTGGCGTTCCTTGGCAGCGTGGTATTCGGCGTTTTCCGAAAGGTCCCCGTGCGCGCGCGCTTCCTCGATCGCGTCGACGACGCGCGGGCGCTCTTCACGCAGGGCCTTGATTTCCGCTGCCAACCGTTCGTAGCCCTCGGCGAGCATCGGCAGCTTTTCAACACTTGCCATTTTCCAAATCTTCCTTCTGTCGCCTCCCCCCCGAACACCGCCGCGCCGCGATCAGCGACTAGAGACCTGCCCGGTCCCCGGCGTGATGCCAAACAGGGACCGGTCCGATCTGCAGCGATGTGGGAAGGCTAGATCGATCTCAACTATAATAATCTTGCAACGAACGGACTTCAAGCTGGCTCCCACGGATCGTCGCAATCGCCTCGCTGGCGGCGACGCTTGCCGCCGCCGTCGTGAAGATCGAGACCTTGGCCGTCAGCGCCGAAGCGCGGATCGACTGCGAATCCTTGAGGCTCTGCCAGCCTTCGGTCGTGTTGAAGATAAGGGCGACTTCGCCGTCCTCGATCTTGTCGACGATGTGCGGGCGCCCTTCGGCGACCTTGTTGACGCGTTCCACCGCGATCCCGGCGTCGGCCAGGAACTTCTGGGTGCCCGAGGTCGCGATGATGCGGAAGCCTTCGTTCGAGAGCTTCTGGACTGCCGAAAGGATCTGGTCCTTGTCGCTGTCCTTGACCGAGACGAAGACGGTGCCCTCGGTCGGCAGGCGCATGCCAGCGCCGAGCTGGGCCTTGGCGAAGGCGCGCGGGTAATCACGGTCGATGCCCATGACTTCGCCGGTCGACTTCATCTCGGGGCTGAGCACGGGGTCCGTGCCGGGGAAACGCGCGAAGGGGAAGACCGCTTCCTTGACCGCGTAGTAGCTCAGCTCGCGCTTGATCGGCGGGAACGTGGAGAGCTTCTCGCCCGCCATGACGCGCGCGGCGATCTTCGCAATCGGCTGACCGATGGCCTTGGCGACGAAGGGCACCGTGCGCGAGGCGCGCGGGTTGACCTCGATGAGGTAGACCTCGCCGTCCTTGACCGCGAACTGCACGTTCATGAGGCCGCGCACGCCCAGGCCGAGCGCAAGCGCGTGCGACTGGCGCTCCATCTCGGCGATGATCGCGGGCGGGAGGCTGTAGGCGGGGATCGTGCAGGCGCTGTCGCCCGAGTGAACACCGGCCTCCTCGATGTGCTGCATGACGCCGGCCACGACAACCTGCTCACCATCGCACAGCACGTCGACGTCGCACTCGACGGCATCGCGCAAGTACTGGTCGATGAGCACCGGGCTGTCGCCCGAGACCTGCACCGCGGTAGCGATGTAGTCGTCGAGTTGCTGTTCGCTGTCGACGATCTCCATCGCGCGGCCACCCAGCACGTAGCTGGGACGCGTCAGGACGGGGTAACCGATGCGGTTGGCGACCGCCACGGCCTCGTCACGGCTGCGTGCGATGCCGTTGGCGGGCTGCTTGAGGTTCAGCTTGTCGACGAGGGCGGCAAAGCGCTCGCGATCTTCGGCCAGGTCGATCGCATCGGGCGAAGTACCCAGGATCGGGATACCCGCCTTCTCGAGGGCGGCCGCAAGCTTGAGCGGGGTCTGCCCACCGAACTGGACGATCACGCCGACGAGTTCACCCTTCGACTGCTCGACGCGCAGGATTTCCAGCACGTCCTCGGCGGTCAGCGGCTCGAAGTAGAGACGGTCCGAGGTGTCGTAGTCGGTCGAGACGGTTTCCGGGTTGCAGTTGACCATGATGGTCTCGAACCCGGCTTCCTCCAGCGCGAAGCAGGCGTGGACGCAGCAGTAATCGAACTCGATGCCCTGGCCGATGCGGTTGGGACCACCACCCAGGATCACGACCTTGCGGCGCTCCGAAGGCATGGCCTCGTCCTCGGGGGCGCCGAACAGCGGCGCTTCGTAGGTCGAGTACATGTAGGGCGTGACCGCCTCGAACTCGGCCGCGCAGCTGTCGATGCGCTTGAACACGGGGTGGACACCCAGCTTGGCGCGAAGGTCACGGACCTCCTCTTCGCTGGTGGCACCGGCCATCGCGCGGATGGTGTCGTGCAGAAGCCCGGCGCGCTTGGCCTGGGTCTCACCCAGACCGCCCGCAACGTGGACCGAACGCACGGCGAGCGTCGCGAGGCGCTTGTCCGAGAAGCCCATGGCCTTGACGCGGCGCAGACCGGCTGCGTCGATCGGCAGGCCGTCCTTCATGATCTTCGCTTCCTCGGCGATGATCTCCTCGATGTGGCGCAGGAACCACAGGTCGTAGAAGGTGATCGCGTGGATCTCCTCGACCGTGAAGCCCTCGCGCATGGCCTGCGCGACGTTGAGGAGGCGTGTGGGCGTGCGCTGCGAGAGCGCCGCCGTGATCGTGTCGCGGCTCGCGCCTTCGAGCTCGACCACGCGGTTGAAGCCATCGAGGCCGGTCTCGAGCCCGCGCAGGGCCTTCTGCATCGATTCCTTGATGTTGCGGCCGATTGCCATGACCTCGCCGACCGACTTCATCGCGGTCGAGAGCTCGGGCTTGGAGCCCTTGAACTTCTCGAAAGTGAAGCGCGGGATCTTGGTGACGACGTAGTCGATGGTCGGCTCGAACGAGGCGGGCGTGGCGCCGGTGATCTCGTTGGTGACCTCGTCGAGCGTGTAGCCCACGGCCAGCTTCGCCGCGACGCGCGCGATCGGGAAGCCAGTGGCCTTGGACGCCAGCGCCGAAGAGCGCGAAACACGCGGGTTCATCTCGATCACGATGAGGCGCCCGTCCTTGGGGTTCACCGCGAACTGCACGTTCGAACCGCCGGTTTCGACGCCGATCTCGCGCAGCACCTCGAGCGAGGCGGTGCGCATGATCTGGTATTCCTTGTCGGTCAGCGTGAGCGCAGGCGCGACGGTGATCGAGTCGCCCGTGTGGACGCCCATCGGGTCGACGTTCTCGATCGAGCAGATGATGATGCAGTTGTCCTTGCGGTCACGGACAACTTCCATCTCGTATTCTTTCCAGCCGAGCAGCGATTCCTCGATGAGGACCTCGGTGGTGGGCGAAGCGTCGAGACCCGACTTCACGATCGCCTCGAACTCGGCCTTGTTGTAGGCGATGCCGCCGCCGGTGCCGCCGAGCGTGAAGCTGGGGCGGATGATCGAGGGCAGGCCCGTGCGCTCGAGCACGGCAAGCGCTTCCTCCAGCGTGTGCGCCACGCCCGAACGCGCGCTTTCGAGGCCGATCTTGTCCATTGCTTCGCGGAAGCGCTGGCGGTCCTCGGCCTTGTCGATCGCGTCGGCGTCGGCGCCGATCATCTTGACGCCGTACTTCTCGAAGGTGCCGTCGTTGAACAGCGCCAGCGCGCAGTTGAGCGCGGTCTGACCACCCATCGTGGGCAGGACCGCGTCGGGGCGTTCCTTCTCGATGATCTTGGCGACGACCTCGGGGGTGATCGGCTCGACATAGGTCGCATCGGCCATGTCCGGATCGGTCATGATCGTGGCGGGGTTCGAGTTGACGAGGACGACCCGGTAGCCCTCTTCCTTGAGCGCCTTGATCGCCTGGGTGCCCGAATAGTCGAACTCACAGGCCTGGCCGATGATGATGGGTCCTGCGCCAATGACGAGGATCGAGGAGATGTCGGTGCGTTTGGGCATGGTTCAATCCTGCCTTTGATCTGTTCGGGTCAATTCGGGTTCGGAGCGGACGGCGCGGACGTGCTGCGCGATCCGGCTTCGACGATACGGGCGGCGGGGAGCGAGCGGCGCACTTCGCGCAAGGTGCAGGTGCGCTGCTCGTCCGTGAGAGTGGATACGAGGGTGACCGTGGCTTCGCCTTTTCCGCCCGAGAACATCGTCTCGGGCACGCCGCAAATCTCGGCGATCGCCTTCCCGTCGGTGGTCACGACCTGGGCCTTGGGCGGCGGATTGCCGCAGGCCGCCAGCGCGAGGACGGGAAGGAGATGGAAGCGGCGAAACATCGCTCAGCCCAGCATGCCCACGAACTTCTCGAAGAGGTAGAAGCTGTCCTGGGGCCCCGGCGAGGCCTCGGGGTGGTATTGCACGCCGAAGGCCTTCTTGCCCTTGATCGTGATACCGCAGTTCGAACCGTCGAAGAGCGAGACGTGGGTCTCCTCCACATTCGCGGGCAGCGAAGTGTTGTCGACCGCAAAACCGTGGTTCATCGAGGTGATCTCGACGACGCCGTCTTCGTAGCGCTTGACCGGGTGGTTGGCGCCGCGGTGGCCCTGGTGCATCTTGGCGGTCCTGGCGCCCGCCGCGATGGCCAGCATCTGGTGGCCAAGGCAGATGCCGAAGATCGGCACGTCGCGTTCGAGCAACCCCTGGATGACGGGCACGGCGTAAGCGCCGGTCGCCGCCGGGTCACCCGGGCCGTTGGAAAGGAATACGCCGTCGGGCTTCAGCTCGAGGACCTTCTCGAGGCTCGTCTCGGCGGGAACGACGGTCACGCGCGCGCCGGCCTTCACCAGGTTGCGGAAGATGTTGTCCTTGGCGCCGTAGTCGAGCGCGACGACGTGCGGGCGGCTTTCGCCCTCGCCCGCCGCGTAGCCTGCGCCCAGCGTCCAGGTCGAGCCGTCCCAGCTTTCCTCGTGCTGGCGGCTGACGCCCTTGGCAAGGTCCATGCCCTCAAGCCCCGGCCAGGCCTGCGCCTGCGCGATCAGCGCGGGCACGTCGAACTTGCCTTCGGGATCATGCGCGATCACCGCGTTGGGCGCACCGGCCTTGCGGATGCGGCGGGTCAGCGCGCGGGTGTCGATCCCTGCGAGGCCGACCTTGCCCTTGGCCGCGAGCCAATCGCCGAATTCACCGGCGGCGCGGAAGTTGGACGAGAGCGTCACGTCTTCGCGCACGACGCAGCCGACCGCGCCATCGACCTTCGATTCCAGATCCTCGTCGTTGACGCCGACGTTGCCGATGTGCGGGAACGTGAAGGTGACGATCTGGCCCGAATAGGACGGGTCGGTCATCACTTCCTGGTAGCCGGTCATCGCCGTGTTGAAGCAGACCTCGCCTTGCGCCACGCCAACGGCGCCGAAGCCGCGACCCCACAGAACTTCCCCCGTGCTGAGTACGAGAGCGCCAGTGGCTCCTTCCGGTTTGGGCGCAGGCGAAGATGCGGCGTCGGCCATAGTGGGTCGCTCCGTTGAGGCTGTTTCGGACATGTGTGCTAAGGCGCTCCCGCTAGAGAGGGTTGTGCATCACGTCAAGGCAGCAGGGTGCAAATTTCCCTGCGGCTTGCTAGTTATGCTGCCCTACCACATCCCACATACTAGCACTGACAGGAAAACAATGCTCCGTGATTCGATCAAGGCCGCCCAGATCGCAGCCATGAAGGCCGGCGACAAACCGCGCCTTGCCGCCGTTCGGCTGATCCTTGCCAAGCTCAAGGACCGCGACATCGAGCTGCGCACCTCCGATGCGCCGGTGGACGATGATGCCATGGTGATCGAAGTCCTGCAGAAGATGGTCAAGCAGCGCCGCGAATCGATCAAGCTGTTCGAGGAAGGCGGACGCCCCGAGCGCGCCGCCGAGGAACAGGCCGAAGTCGACGTGATCGAGACCTTCCTGCCCGCGCAGATGAGCGAGGAGGAAACCAAGGCCGCGATCGAGGCGATCAAGGCCGAAGTGGGTGCGAGCGGCATGAAGGACATGGGCAAGGTCATGGGCCTGCTCAAGGAACGCCACGCCACCACGCTCGACATGGGCAAGGCCTCGGGCTGGGTGAAGGCCGCCCTCGCCTGATCGTATAAGGCAGATCCCCCGTGCTCACCCCGCAATGGCTCGACCAGCTTCGCTCGCGCACCACGCTTTCCGCGCTGGTGGGGCGCAGCGTGCGCCTGCAGAAGGCCGGGCGTGAGCACCGGGCCTGCTGCCCCTTCCACGACGAGAAATCGCCCAGCTTCTACGTCAACGACGAGAAGGGCTTCTACCACTGCTTCGGCTGCGGCGCGCATGGCGATGCCATCCGCTGGATGACCGACCACCAGGGCCTCGCCTTCATGGACGCGGTCAAGGAACTCGCCGCCGAGGCGGGCATGGACGTGCCCCAGCCCGATCCGCGCGCAGCCAAGGCCGCCGAAAAGCGCGACACGCTCTACGACGTCACCGGCGCGGCGCAGGAGTGGTTCCGCCAGATGCTCGGTGCACCCGAAGGGGCACAGGCGCGCGCCTACCTGGAAACGCGCGGGTTCGACGCGCACACGATCGCGCGCTTCGGTTTCGGCTTCGCCCCCGATGAACGCCAGGCGCTCAAGCACGCGCTCGTTCGCTACCCCGAGCCCATGCTCGTCGAGGCGGGCCTGCGCATCGAGGTCGAGGAGCGCGATCCCTACGACCGCTTCCGCGGCCGCCTGATGCTGCCGATCGAGGACGCGCGCGGGCGGGTGATCGCCTTTGGCGGCCGCATCCTCTCAAAGGAGAAGACGAACGCCCCCAAGTACCTGAATTCACCCGACACCCCCCTCTTCGACAAGGGACGCACGCTTTACAACCTGCACCGCGCCGCGCCCGCTGCGCGCCAGTCGGGCCGGATCGTGGTGGTCGAAGGCTACATGGACGTGATCGCGCTGGCCGCGGCCGGCATCGCCGAGGCAGTCGCCCCGCTCGGCACCGCACTAACCGAGACGCAGATCGAGATGCTGTGGCGCCACGTCGAGGCGCCGATCCTGTGCTTCGACGGCGACGCCGCCGGGCAACGTGCCGCGATGCGCGCGATCACCCGCGCCCTGCCCCTGCTGCGCCCAGCGCACACGCTTCGCATCGTGCGTCTGCCCGAAGGCCTCGACCCCGACGATCTCATCAAGCGCAGCGGGCCAGCGGCGATGGAGGAGCTGCTCGGCCAGTCGCGCAGCCTCGTCGAGGTGCTGTGGGAGGTCGAGCACGCCGCGCAGCCACTCGTCACGCCCGAGGACAAGGCCGGGCTCAAGGCACGCCTCATCCAGCACGTCGAGACCATCCAGGACCCCGACATCGCCAGTCTCTACAAGCGCGAACTGCTTGATCGCTATGGCGAATTCGCCTTTCCGCGCCGCGAGAACCGTTGGCAGGCCGGTGGTGGCGGCAACGCACGACAGGGCGCGTTCACCCGCGGACGTCCGCAGGGCCGCTGGAACGGACGCAATGCCCCAGCCCCCTCGCTGCCCGAATCCATCGAGCGCTTGAAGCACGCGCTTTCGGGCGGATCGCGCGATGCACTTTCCGCGGCCGTGATCGCGGGCCTGATGCGCTGGCCCGACCAGTTGTCGCGCCACGCAGAGGCGCTTGCGCGCACGCCCGATCTCGATTCGCGCTTCGACGCGCTCATCGAATGCTGCGATGCGATGGCGCCGCTTGAAAACGGCGACCTTCCCACCATATTGAGCAAAAATGGTCTCCAGGTTCCCAGGACCGCTGAATACTCGGGGCTTCGCTTCGGCTTCCTTGCCCCCGACGCAAATGCACAGCACGCGGCAGAGGAACTTGCCCAGGCCATCGATCTCTTGGTCGAGCGACCAGTTCTCGAAACGGCACTGGCTCAGGCGACGGCGCGGTTCGAGACCGAGCTTTCGGAGGAATCTTTTGCCGAGCAGCAGCGCCTACTCAAGAGAAAGCTGGAATTTGACAATCGCCTGAGGCAAATGGCGACAAGACATGCGTCTTCGTCCTAATTGTATAATTGTACGTTCAGGGTGACGGACAGCACGGGATAACGGCGGAAGAATGAGCAAGAACGAGACCACCAGCGGCGATAACGACGGTACCGACGCGCCGCTGATCGACCTCAACGAGGCTTCGGTCAAAAAGCTGATCGCTCGCGCGAAGCGCAAGGGTTACATCACGATCGACGAACTCAACGAGGCCCTGCCGCAGGACCAGATGAATTCGGACCAGATCGAGGACATCTACGCTGCCATCAACGAAATGGGCGTCAACATCGTCGAGAACGACGAGGACGCTCAGTCGGACGACGACGACGACGAGGAAGAAGACGTCGATTCGGGTGACGATTCGTCGCCCAAGCCCTCCGTCGAGACCAAGAAGAAGGAAACCGTCGAGCGCACCGATGACCCCGTGCGCATGTACTTGCGCGAGATGGGCGCGGTGGAGCTGCTCAGCCGCGAGGGCGAAATCGCCATCGCCAAGCGCATCGAGGCCGGCCGGGACATGATGATCCTGGGCCTGTGCGAGAGCCCGATCACCTTCCACGCCATCATCCAGTGGTCCGAGGCGCTCAACAACGAGGAAATGCAGCTGCGCGAGATCCTCGATCTCGACGCGATGCTCTCGAAGGAACCTGCGCCCGAAAGCCTCAACGAAGACGGCGAGAGCGAAGACGACGGCGAGATTTCCGAAGCCACGGCCGGCCCGTCCTACAAGGACGACGAGGACGACGAGGAAGAGGACAACTCGAACGAGGACGAGGACGGCGAGGAAGGCTCCTCGCGCCGCAAGGAAGAGGAAGACGAGGAAGACAACACCCTCAGCCTCGCCCAGATGGAAGCGGCCCTCAAGCCCGAAGCGCTCGAGAAGTTCGCCACCATCACCGAGCTGTTCCAGACCTTCGAGAAGCTCCAGTCCGAGCGCCTCGAGGCGCTCGCGCTGGGCATCGACTTCCCAGCCGCGAAGGAGGACCGCTACAACGAACTGCGCGAGGAACTCACCGCGCAAGTCGAATCAGTCCAGTTCCACGCGACCAAGATCGAATACCTCGTCGACAACCTCTATACCTTCAACCGTCGCCTCACCACGCTAGGCGGCCAGATGCTGCGCCTTGCCGAGCGCCACAAGGTCAAGCGCACCGATTTCCTGGGCAGCTACGTCGGACGCGAGCTCGACGACACCTGGCTTCCCGAAGTCGGCAAGAAGGACAAGAAGTGGGCGGCCTTCGCGGCCGAGGAAGCCGATGCGGTCGAACGCATCCGCCAGGAAGTCTCGGACATCGCGGCAGCCACCGGCATGGCGCTTCCGGAATTCCGCCGCATCGTCAACATGGTCCAGAAGGGCGAGCGCGAGGCGCGCATCGCCAAAAAGGAAATGGTCGAGGCGAACCTGCGCCTGGTGATCTCGATCGCCAAGAAGTACACCAATCGCGGCCTGCAGTTCCTCGACCTCATCCAGGAAGGCAACATCGGCCTGATGAAGGCGGTCGACAAGTTCGAGTACCGCCGCGGCTACAAGTTCTCGACATATGCCACGTGGTGGATCCGCCAGGCCATCACCCGCTCGATCGCCGACCAGGCGCGCACGATCCGTATTCCGGTCCACATGATCGAGACGATCAACAAGCTCGTGCGCACGAGCCGCCAGTTCCTTCACGAGCAGGGTCGCGAGCCCACGCCCGAGGAAATGGCGGAGCGCCTCTCGATGCCGCTCGAGAAAGTGCGCAAGGTCATGAAGATCGCCAAGGAGCCGATCTCCCTCGAAACGCCGATCGGCGACGAGGAAGACAGCCATCTGGGCGACTTCATCGAGGACAAGAACGCGATCATCCCCGTCGATGCCGCGATCCAGGCCAACCTCAAGGAAACGGTCACCCGCGTGCTCGCCAGCCTCACGCCGCGCGAGGAACGCGTGCTGCGCATGCGTTTTGGCATCGGCATGAACACCGACCACACGCTCGAGGAAGTCGGTCAGCAGTTCTCGGTCACCCGCGAACGCATCCGCCAGATCGAGGCCAAGGCCCTGCGCAAGCTCAAGCACCCGAGCCGCAGCCGCAAGATGCGCTCGTTCCTCGACCAGTAAGGTCGCCGAACACCAGACAGGAAAAGCCCCGCTCCGGCGGGGCTTTTTTGTGTCCCGCGAGAGGCGAGGGTCACAGGCTCTTTAGCGCACTGCGCGCTTCCGAATAGACCGGAATGCTGGAAGCGAGCGGGTCGAGACGCACCCACAAAGCAAGGGCGAAGGCGCCCGCCAGGCCAACGAGGGCGACCTTGGGCACTCGCGATTTCAAGGCGCCCGTGGGCCGCAGCGGCACGAATACGAGCGCGATCAACGCCAGGGGAAGTATGGCAATCGACGGCAACCCCGGCCCGACCGCCTGATAGAGCGCGAAGCCGATCACCAGCGCGTAGCCCCCGACCAGCGCGGCCGAAATGGTCTGAAATGCTATCACCGGTCCGGCAGGCAACCTGCCCCCTGCGGCGAACCCCAGGCCGGACAGCATGACCGCGATGACGACGAAATAGACCGCCACGGGCGCAAGCGCCTGTCCAGCCACCGCCATCAGCAGTACGGGAAGCGCCAGTCCGGCCTCGCCCGAAGCACTATCGGGCCTGCGCGCGAGCAAGGGGACCGCGACACCGAGGCACGCCAGCACAGCCATCGCCTGCAGCAGCGGTATCGCGGCGAGACGGTCGTAATAGTCGTCGCCCCCGGACCGCCCGGATATCGCGTTCAGCACCGTCAGGAGCAGCCCCACCCCGGCGATCAGCGCCAGCATGCGCGCGGCCCCCGCACCGAAAGCGCGCGCATCCCAGCGTCCAACCAGCCCAACTGCGAAACCGCCGAGCCCGAGGATCAGCATCGGCCATCCCCATGCGGGCGCGTAGTCGAGCACGAAAAGCCCGAAGACGTCGAAGAACACCCGGTCCGCGCTCGGTCCCGGCAGTCTTTCGGATTGCACGAGCGCCCGCGCCAGACCCAGTGTCTGGTCCCCCATCTGCCGCAGCGCCCCGCGATCGAGCGCATCGGCGCTTGCCAGTGGCGAGTGGTAGAGCGAAGGCCGACCAATGAAGGCGAAATTCCACGCGGCATAACCGCGCGGCAACGCGACGGTCAGGTCAGTATCGTTGGGCAGCAGGCCATAGATGAACGTCGCCATCGAAGTTCCCGCCGGGCTCGGGGCATGTTCGGCCCAGAACCGCGCCACTTCGCCATTGCCGGGTGAGGTCTGGAACAGGTTTGCCCGGCCACCGCCCCCGCGCGCCTCCAGATTGATCACCGCACCGATTCGGTCCGCCTCCGGCGCCTCGCCGAAGAACAGGCGCGCACCCGAAAGGTCCGCCTCCTCCCCATCGGTGAACAGCACGAAGACATCGCGCCGGCGATCCTTCATCGCGGACAGATGGCGCACCGTTTCGAGAATCGCGGCCACCCCCGCGCCATCGTCCGCCGCGCCGGGCGAACCATAGACGCTGTCGTAATGCGCCATGAGAAGTAGCGCGGGCTGGCTGCGATCGGTTCCCGGCAGGCGGGCCACCAGGTTGACGAGTGGGATTTCCCTCGCCGCCTCGCCGCTGCGCCGATTGAGCCTTTCGCGCACCGCCACTGGGAATTCCCCCCGCTGCTCGCGAACCTGCAAGCCCATCGCGCGCAAGCGCACCTCGAGATAGCCGCGTAATCGCGCAAGCTCGGGTGAGCCACTGGGGTGCGGCGCACGGGCGATCACGCGCACATCCTCCATCGCCCGCACGACCGAAAACGCATCGCTTGCCTCGGCCACGCCGCGCGCGACGGGCGGCGTCGTCCCCAGCACCGCAAGCGCGACGCCCCCCACCAGCGCAAGCCAGAAACCCCAAATTCGGACCATGCCAAACCCCTATTGGCGCATTTCCCTATCGCGCGAAGCAGTCTGACTGTAAAAGCGTGGGAGGCAAGGGTGTGGTTTCTTCGGCCCCATGAGACTAAGGGGTGCGAATCGAGTCTTACACCCCAAAGGACAGGGCCCTCTCACCCATGCGCATTGCCATCGCATCCGATCACGCCGCCGTCGATCTCAAAGCCAGCTTGTGCGAGTACCTCATGGAACTCGGCCATGAAGTTGCCGACCTGGGTCCGGCCACCGCCGATCGCGTCGACTACCCCGACTACGGCTACCTGCTGGCCTCGGTCGTCGCCGATGGCACTGCGGACTACGGCGTGGCGCTGTGCGGTTCGGGCATCGGCATCTCGATCGCCGTCAACCGCAACCCGGCGGTGCGCTGCGCGCTCGTTTCCGAGCCGCTCTCGGCCGCCCTCGCGCGCGAGCACAACGATGCCAACTGCATTGCGATGGGCGCCCGCCTGACCGGCATCGACATGGCCAAGGCCTGCCTCGACGCCTTCCTCTCGACCGAATTCGGTGGCGGACGCCACGCCGGACGCGTCGACAAGCTCTCCAACCCTCCCGCCTGAACCGAAGAGGCTCCTCCCAGATGACCGTTGAAACCGCAATCCGCTCCCCCGGCTTCTTCACCGACAGCGTGGCCTCGAGCGACCCCGCCGTCGCCGCTGCCATCGGCAAGGAAATGAAGCGCGAGCGCAAGCAGATCGAACTGATCGCTTCGGAGAACATCGTCTCCAAGGCCGTCCTCGAGGCGCAGGGCTCGGTGCTCACCAACAAGTACGCCGAAGGCTACCCCGGCAAGCGCTACTACCAGGGCTGCGAACCCTCGGACGAAGTCGAGAGCCTCGCCATCGATCGCGCCAAGCAGCTGTTCGGCTGTGATTTCGCCAACGTCCAGCCCCACTCGGGCGCACAGGCCAACGGCGCGGTGCTCCTCGCCACCGTCAAGCCCGGCGAAACGATCCTGGGCATGAGCCTCGATGCCGGTGGCCACCTCACCCACGGTGCGCGCGCCGCGCTCTCGGGCAAGTGGTTCAACGCCGTGCAGTACGGCGTGACCAAGGACACCCACCTCATCGACTACGACGAAGTCGAGCGCCTCGCCAAGGAGCACCAGCCCAAGCTGATCATCGCGGGCGGCTCGGCCTATCCGCGCGTGATCGACTTCAAGCGCATGCGCGAGATCGCCGACAGCGTGGGCGCGATCTTCCAGGTCGACATGGCCCACTTCGCCGGCCTCGTCGCGGCGGGTCTGCACCCCTCGCCGTTCCCCCATGCCCACATCGCCACCACCACCACGCACAAGACCCTGCGTGGCCCGCGTGGCGGCATGATCCTCACCAACGACGAGGCACTGGCCAAGAAGATCAACTCGGCGGTGTTCCCCGGCCTCCAGGGCGGTCCGCTGATGCACGTGATCGCGGCCAAGGCGGTCGCCTTCGGTGAAGCGCTGCGTCCCGAATTCAAGGACTACGCCGCCAAGGTCATCGAGAACGCCAAGGTCCTTGCCGACACTCTGGCCGGTCGCGGTGCCGCGATCGTCTCGGGCGGAACCGATACCCACGTCGCGCTGATCGATCTTTCGCCGCTGGGCGTCACCGGCAAGGACGCCGACGAGGCGCTCGAGCGGGCTGGCATCACCTGCAACAAGAACGGTATTCCCTTCGACCCGCTGCCGCCGATGAAGACCAGCGGTATCCGCGTCGGCACGCCCGCCGGCACCACGCGCGGTTTTGGTGCGGAAGAATTCCGTGAAATCGGCAACATGGTCGCCGACGTGCTCGACGGCCTCGCACGCTGCGGCGAAGAAGGTGACGCCCAGGTGGAACAGAACGTGCGCGCGCGCGTAGAAGCCTTGTGTGACCGTTTCCCGATCTACGAGGACTAAAAGCCATGACCGACCCCGAACGCCCCCACGACACTGGTGACTTCGTCTACGACGCGCGCCAGGAGCTTGCCGGAATGCTGAGCGATGGCATGGCCCATCCCTCGACCAAGCCGGTGCTCGCGTGGGGTGCGGTCGGGGCCGTCGCTGGCGCCTTCCTGCCCTTCGTCTCGATCGGCATGGGGCTGGCCGCCGGCGCCGGATACGCCTTCTACAAGCGCGTGCGACCCGACTGAGGTCGCCCGCGCCCCCTTTCCAGTTGCGATAGGCTGAAATGCGCTGCCCTTTCTGCGCCCATGACGATTCCCAGGTGAAGGACAGCCGTCCGGCCGAAGACAACGCCGCGATCCGCCGGCGCCGCCAGTGCACCAGTTGCGGCGCGCGCTTCACGACCTTCGAGCGCGTCCAGCTGCGCGAAATCACCGTGATCAAGTCGGGCGACGAAGGCGATGAGCGGCGCGAACCCTTCGACCGCGCCAAGATCGAGAAATCCGTCGCGCTTGCCTGCCGCAAGCGCCGGATCGATCGCGAACGCATCGACCAGCTCGTCTCGGGCGTGCAGCGCCAGGTCGAGACCGCAGGCGAATCCGAAGTCCACTCACGCGAGATCGGCGAGATGGTGATGGAAGGCCTGCGCCAGCTCGATTCGGTCGCCTACATCCGCTTCGCCTCGGTCTACCGCGCCTTCGACGAAGCGCGCGACTTCGAGGAATTCGCAGGCACCGTGCGCGACGTGGCGACAGGCGATAGCAAAAATGACTGATACCCGATCGAACACCCCCGCCATCGGCAGCGTTCCTGCCGAGCGTAAGCCCGTCGTCGTGCTGGTCCGCCCGCAACTGGGCGAGAACATCGGCAAGGCCGCGCGCGCGATGCTCAACTTCGGGCTCACCGAGATGCGCCTCGTCACCCCGCGCGACGGCTGGCCCAACCCCTCGGCGGGCCCGGCCGCAGCCGGCGCCAACGTGATCCTCGAGAAGGCACAAGTCTTCGAGAGCCTTGCCGAAGCCGTCGCCGACTGCGCCAACGTCTACGCCACCACCGTGCGCAAGCGCGGCGTGACCAAGCCCGTCGTCACGCCCGAAGAAGCCGCGCGCGAGATCTACGCCGAACAGGGCCGCTCGGCCTTCGTCTTCGGTCCCGAGCGTTCGGGCCTCGAGACCGAGGACGTCGCGCTCGCGCGGTCGATCCTGACCGTGCCGATCAACCCCGAATTCGCCTCGCTCAATCTCGCCCAGGCCGTGATCCTGTGCGCCTACGAGTGGTCCAAGGGCGCTGGCCTCAGCCAGCCCACGCAGGAGGAAACGCTGCCCCCTGCCCCGCAGGATGAACTGGAAGGGCTCATCGGCCACTTCGAACGGCTGCTCGAGGACAAGAACTACTTCTGGCCCGAGACGCGCGCCGAGGCGAACCGCCTGACCTTGCGCAATCTCCTCACCAAGCCGGCGTGGAACCATCTCGAAGTGCGCACCATGCGCGGCGTGCTCTCGACCCTCGAGAAAGCCCGTCGCGCACGCGAGGGCTAAGCCCTTGCGCAGGCCGCTCGCCATGCTGACCCGGCGCAAAGCCTGCTCGCTGGGCGTCGGCGCGGCGCTGGCGCTGGCCGACCTGCCGGTACTGGCCCGGAGCCCTCGAAGCTCGGCCGAAGTCGAACTCGGCACGCTCGAGAAGCGCGCGGGCGGACGGCTCGGCGCCTTCGTGCGCGACACCCAGACCGGCGCACATTTCGGCTGGCGCCAGCACGAGCGCTTTACCCAGTGCAGTTCGTTCAAGCTCTCGCTGGCCGCCATGATCCTGGCACGCGGAGACGCAGGCACGCTCGATCCCGATCGGGTACTGCACTGGAGCAAGGCCGAACTGCTCGGCCATGCGCCGGTCACGCGCGCGCATCTGCGCGATGGCCTGAGCGTACGCGACCTCGCCCGCGCGGCGGTAATCGAGAGCGACAACACCGCCGCCAACGTGCTGCTCAAGGCCTTCGGCGGACCGCAGGCGCTTACCCGCTTCTGGCGCTCGCTGGGCGACACGCAAAGCCGGCTCGACCGCTTCGAACCCGACCTCAACGTGACGCCGCCAGGCACGGCGCTCGACACGACGACACCGGCTGGCATGGCTGGAACACTCGAGCAGCTGCTCTTCGGGCACGCCCTCACCGAGGCATCGCGCTGCACGCTCCAGGACTGGATGCAAGCCGTCGCGACCGGAAAGAATCGAATTCGCTCGGCGTTTCCAGGTCACTGGATCAGCGGTGACAAGACCGGCACCGGTCCGCAAAGCGTTATCGATATCGCCTTTGGCGGACCGGCCGGACGCAAGCCTCTTATCGTCACGGCCTATTTCGACCCGGCTGCGGATCGTCGCGCGGACACGGGCGCGGCCAGCGCCATACTCGCCCAAGTCGGCCAGGTCGCCGTGCGAACCTTCCTCGCGCGATAAAGCGCCATCCCAGCTTCCTCGGCGAATTTCCCGATATGCCCGAAACCCCATTTTGATTTTGTCCGAATAGGTGTATGGGCGGCTCAGCATCAAGAGTTGGGACGACGCCCAACGCCAACCTGCCGGTCCGGGCAAGGTGGCACTCCGCATGGAGGATGTGGCCGTTCCGGCAACCCACGGAAAAAGCCACATGTAAGCGTCGTTTCCCGCCCAGGAGTACGACGTTACAATGCCCATCAAGATCCCCGACGACCTGCCCGCCCGTCAGACTCTCGAAGCCGAGGGTGTCACGGTCATGGGCGAGGCCGACGCCGTGCGGCAGGACATCCGCCCGCTGCAGATCGGGCTCCTCAACCTCATGCCCGACAAGGTGCGCACCGAGACCCAGCTCGCGCGGCTGCTCGGCGCAACGCCGCTGCAGATCGAACTGACGCTGGTGCGCATGACCGATCATGTCTCGCGCAACACCTCACAGGACCACATGGAGGCGTTCTACCGCCCCTGGGACGACGTGCGCCACGGCCGCTTCGACGGCTTCATCATCACTGGCGCACCGGTGGAGCGCCTGCCCTATGAGGACGTCACCTACTGGTCCGAATTCGTCCAGATCCTCGAATGGACGCAGACCAACGTGCACAAGACGCTGACCATTTGCTGGGCCGCGCAGGCTGCGCTCTACCACTTCCACGCCATCCAGAAGCGCACGCTGGGCGAAAAGGCCTTCGGAGTGATCCCGCACGGCACGTGCGTGCAAGGCTCGCCGTTCCTGCGCGGCTTTGCCGATACGTTCCAGGTGCCGGTCTCGCGCTGGACGGAAATCTGCGCCGAGAGCCTCGCCGCGACGTCGGGCCTCGAAGTGCTGGCCGAGAGCTCGCTTACCGGCCCCTGCCTGGTCGACGATCCTGCCCACCGCGCGCTGCACATGTTCAATCATCTCGAATACGACACCGAGACGCTGGCCAAAGAATACTTCCGCGACGGTGGCAGCCAACTCCCGCTGGGCTACTTCCCCGAGGACGATCCAGCCAAGGCGCCGATGAACTCGTGGCGCGCCCACGGGCACCTGCTCATCGGCAACTGGATCAACGCGATCTACCAGACCACGCCTTTCGATATCGCCGCGATCGGTTCGGGAAGCGCCCTGACCGCGGCCTGAGCGGCAAATTTCCGGCTCTCCGGCGGGGCGCGAGGCGGGTTTCAGCTTGACTTTGCGCCCCCATCCCGTAAGGGCCACGCCTTCACGGGACGCCTGTTCGACATGTCGCCAGGCGCCTCCTTCGGCCCCGCACCCCGGTGAAGCGGCGGCCGCATCCGGCACTCTATGGCCGGATGGTGCGCTCCGGGACCTCACGGATCGCCCTGCCACGGTGGCACGGGCGGCAGCAGAACGGAAAGAAACGTTATGTCGAAGCGTAAAAGCGCCAAGTACAAACTCGATCGCCGCATGGGCGAGAACATCTGGGGCCGTCCCAAGAGCTCGGTCAACCGCCGCAGCTACGGCCCGGGCCAGCACGGCCAGCGCCGCAAGGGCAAGCTGTCGGACTACGGTCTGCAGCTGCGCGCCAAGCAGAAGCTCAAGGGCTACTACGGCGACGTGACCGAGAAGCAGTTCAAGCGCACCTACCAGGAAGCGTCCTCGATGAAGGGCGACACCGGCATGAACCTGATCGGTCTCCTGGAGCAGCGCCTGGACATGGTGGTCTACCGCGCCAAGTTTGCGCCGACCATCTTCGCGGCTCGCCAGATCGTCTCGCACGGCCACATCCGCGTCAACGGTGTGAAGTGCAACATCGCTTCGCGTCGCATCCGCGTGGGTGACGTGATCTCGCTCGGTGAAAAGGCCAAGGAAATGGCTCTGGTCATCGAAGCTCAGGCTCTGCCCGAGCGCGAGATTCCCGACTACGTCGCTGCTGAAGGCGACAAGGTGACCTTCGTTCGCGTCCCGACGCTCGACGAAGTGCCCTACCCGGTGAAGATGGAACCGAACCTGGTCGTCGAATTCTATTCGCGCTAAGTTTCGGCTCCTTCGGGAACGAAATTCTTTCGGGAAAGGGCGGTTCTTCGGAGCCGCCCTTTTTCGTTGCGCTTCCCCCGCGCGAAAGGGCCTTGCACAATTTTAAGTGGGAACCTGGGAGCCCTCCCGGCATTCCTTGGTGGCCATGCACCGCTACCGCTACATCACGCCCCACCGCGTCGGAAAATGGTACCCGGACCTTGCGACCGCGCAGCGCTACGCCTGCACCATCGGCGCCGGTTTCCTCGAGGAAAGCAGCGGCCAGTTCGTCGCCTATGTCGGCACCGTGCTTGAACGGGTGGATGACAGCGAACACGCCAGCCGCCTCGCAGAAATTGCCTGAATTATCGACCTTAGGCGTCTGAATTAGAATATTTTTCTGAAATTCCAAGCTGCGTGCTGGCCCAGGCCCACAAGGCTCCGACCTCCCCCGCTGCCTTACCCTCGGGCTCGATCTCGATGGCGACCTCGCCCGACGCCGAACTGCGGTGAAAGGCTGCGCGTTCGCCGAAATGGAGAGGGCACACGGATAGACCCAAGGCCTGTGCCGACTTGGCCGCCTCCTCGAGCATCCGGCTCGCCCGCGCCGGCACTGCGTTGAAGACGACATGCGCGGGCTTCGAGGCATAGGCCATAAGCCCTGCCGTCGCCTCCAGCGCATGCAGATCGAACGCACGGGCCTTGGTCGGCACAAGCACGAGGTCGGCCACGCGCACCGCCTCGCGCGAGGCGGTATCGCCATGCGGCGGGGTATCGATGACGATGACTTGCGCCCCGCCCCGCCGTGCCCGGTCGACCGTGCTGAACAGGCGCACCGGAGGACAGGTGATCACTTCGGGCAGGAAATCGCCGCGCCAGTCGCCCCAGGCCGCGGCCGTTGCCTGCGGATCGGTGTCGATGATACTGGCCCGGTAGCCCGCGTATACCGCGCTCGTCGCGAGATGCAGCGCAAGCGTCGTCTTGCCCGATCCCCCCTTCTGGCTGACAATCGCGATCGTGGGCATCGTGGCAATCTCCTTGCGTGGGGGAGCGCGTGCCCTGCATCCGAATCGAAGCAGGGCTCCCGACGAATGTCCGGACCATCCCGAAGGTTGTCCAGTGAAAGCCACGAAAATCGCTACTTGCCTCGCGGCCCCATGCGCCCAGACCGCAGCGCGATGCTATAGATCCCGACACATCCCCCGATCGCAAAATATATCCAAATGAAAGCAATCTATTATGCGCTTTTTCGGCGCACGCTGCGATCAGTGTTTGAATTTGACGATGTGAAAACACATACTGCAGCCAACGAATATGCGGGTCGGACTACACACAAAACGATGAATTTCTCCAGACGTCATGTACTTGGCGCGCTTGTTACCGGCGCGGCGAGTCTCGCCTCCCCTGTCTCCTTTGCTGCCACACGCCCGCGCGACATGCCGCGCGGTCTCGATCGTGCAATGGCCGCTCTCGACAGCCATGCGGGGCGCATTCCCCACCGGGACATTCTCGGTCTCGTCGATTTCAACGCGCCTTCGGGCGAGCCGCGCTTCCGGCTCGTCGACGTCGGCAACGGACGGATCCTGTCCGATTTCCTCGTCGCGCACGGGCGCGGCTCGGACCCCGCCAACACCGGCATGCTCCAGAGGTTCTCGAACCGGCCGGGCTCGAACGCCTCGTGCCAGGGCAGCTTCCTGATCGGCGATGCGTACTACGGCAAGCACGGTCGCTCGCGCCGTATCCACGGCCTCGATCCGGAAAACAGCCTCGCCTACGAGCGCGCGATCGTCATCCACTCCGCACCCTACGTGAGCGAAGCCATGGCGCGCAGCAGCGGACGGGTCGGCCGCAGCCTGGGCTGCTTCACGGTCACGTCGCAGGATCTTGGCGCGGTGATGACGCAGCTGGCGCCAGGACGCCTGCTCTACGCGCACAAGTAAGCCTGCGCCGCCTGGCGCAGTCCCGTCCACCCGGAGGAGGCGGCTCAGCCGCCCTTGCGCCCCGCGAAATAGTCGCGCCGGAAATCCGCTGCGAAAGCCGCGAAACGCTGTTCGGCAATCGCATCGCGCATGCCCTGCATGAGCTGCTGGTAGAACCAGATATTGTGCTCGGTCAGCAGCATCGCGCCGAGCATCTCGCCCGAACGGATCAGGTGATGCAGATAAGCGCGACTGTAGGTCGTGCAGACCGGGCACTGGCAGCGCGCATCGATCGGATCGGTATCCTCTGCGTGACGCGCGTTGCGCATGTTGAGCGGACCGTTCCAGGTAAAGGCCTGCCCATTGCGCCCCGAGCGCGTGGGCAGAACGCAGTCGAACATGTCGACCCCGCGTTCCACCGCACCGACGAGGTCGTCAGGCTTTCCCACGCCCATCAGGTAGCGGGGGCGGTCCTCGGGCAGTTGCTGTGGCGCGAATTCGAGCGTCGCGAACATCGCTTCCTGCCCTTCGCCGACCGCAAGCCCGCCGATCGCGTAGCCGTCAAATCCGATATCGACGAGCGCGTCGGCGCTCGCCTTGCGCAAGCCCTCGTCGAGCGCACCTTGCTGGATGCCGAACAGCGCCGAGCGTTCGGCGTGCTCCTCGCCGCTGTCGAAGCCCTCGCGGCTGCGCCTGGCCCAGCGCATCGACATCTCCATCGAGCGCGCGATCACGTCGCGGGGCTGATCGATCTTGGGGCATTCGTCGAAGGCCATGACGATGTCCGAGCCGAGCAGGCGCTGAATTTCCATCGAGCGCTCGGGGCTCAGCATGTGGCGCGAGCCGTCGAGGTGGCTTGCGAAAGTCACGCCCTCCTCGGTGATCTTGCGCAGGTCCGAGAGGCTCATCACCTGGTAGCCGCCGCTGTCGGTGAGGATCGGGCGGTCCCAGTTCATGAACTTGTGCAGTCCCCCCAGCCGCGCCATGCGCTCGGCGCCCGGGCGCAGCATGAGGTGATAGGTGTTGCCAAGAATGATGTCCGCCCCCGCGGCACGGACCGCCTCGGGCTTCATCGCCTTGACAGTCGCGGCGGTTCCCACTGGCATGAAGGCGGGAGTGCGGATCTCGCCCCGGCGCATCTTGAGGACGCCGGTACGGGCCCGTCCTTCGCGGGCGTGGATCGAAAATTCAAATCTGGGGTTCATCCCCGCCCGTTAGCCCGATCAGAACCCGTAGACCAGCGAGAAGGTGGAGGTCGTGTCGGTCTTCAAGGTACCGGACGCGGGCGAGGTCTCGTGCTCGAAGTTGTAGGAGAGCCTGAGCTTGAGCCGCTTGGTCATCGCGCTCTCGATACCGGTCAGGGTCGTGAAGGTGTTGTTGTCCGACCCGACATAGGCACTCGCGGTCTGCGTGATCTTGACGGTGTCGTTGAGTTTCCAGCCGAAATCGAGCGACGTCAGGATCGACCACTGGGTTTCGCTGGGATCGTCGACATAGTCGATCTGCCGCAAGGCCGGACCCGCTTCCACTGAAAGCGTCATCGCCTTGTTGCTGATCAGACGGCGCCCGAGACCGCCCGAGAGCGAATAGCGGTTGTCATAACCGGAAATGGGATCGCGTTCGTACTGCGTCCGCCCGTAGACGAAATACCCTTCATGCAGCGTGAAGCGCGGCTGGTAGGCGAACAGGTACTTGTTCGTCGTCACCGCGCCCGAGGTTTCCTGGTAGTTCGCTGTCGCCGTGATCGTGTGCTGCCACTTGATCCCCTGGCGATCGAGCTTGAGCGCTCCGGTCACGCCGAAATTGTCTGTATTGCCGGTATTGCGAAAGCCGCCAAGTTCCACCTGGCCGGTCCAGAGCTGGAGGAACCCGGCCTGGCGGATACGCCGTTCCTTGGCCTCGGCCTTGTCCTTGGCTTCTTGGTCGCGGCGGTCGTGATCCGCCTTCTGCATCGCCTTGATCTCGTCCTTGAACCAGGGCTGGACCTTCATGGCGAACTTGACGACGGCATCGGCCTCCTCGACCTTGTCCGACTTCATCGCCTCGGTGATCATGTCGCGCACGTTGCGGGGCAACTTGGGCTGCTCGGCCGGAACGAACGGCACCGGCTCGACGAAGTCGGGCAGGTCAAGCCGGATCGGCGGCTGCTCGATCGGATCGGGCATCGCGATGACGTCCCAGTCCACGCCCTCATCCTCCGGCACTTCCTGAGCAAGGGCCGGGGTGGAAAATACCAGAACGGAAAGGGCGAGACTTGACCGAATACGAAAAGGCATGCCGCACGACTACTTAATCAGGATCGCAAACGCCACCCCGTAGCGAAAATCCGAGCGATAATCAGGACGCACAGAGCCAGGAAGCCCAGGGTCATCGCCAGCGAGAGCATGACCGGGAAATCCGCGGTGTCGTAGAAGCACCAGCGCAAGCCGTTGACGAGGTAGACCATCGGATTGACGAGCGCGATCGAGCGCCAGGGCTCGGGCAGCACGTCGATCGAATAGAAGGTCCCGCCCAGGAACGTCAGCGGCATGACGAAGAGCGCGGGCACCATGCCCACCTGCTCGAAACTGCGGGCCCAGATGCCCAGGATGAACCCGAAGAGCGAGAACGAGGCCGAAACCAGAAGGATGAACCCCAGCACGAAGACGGGGTGGACAATCGAATAGTCGACGAAGAAGCGCGCGGTCCCGAGGATGATCGCGGCGAGCACCAGCGACTTGGTTGCCGCCGCGCCGACGAAGCCGACCAAGGTCTCGGCAAATCCGACGGGCGCCGAGAGCAGTTCGAAGATGGCGCCGGTGAAGCGCGGCATGTAGATCCCGAAGGCGCCATTCGACGTGCTTTCGCTCAGCAACGTGAGCATGAGCAACCCGGGCACGATGAAGGCGCCGTAGCTTACCCCGGCCAGGCCCGAATCCATGCGTCCGCCCATCGCCGCGCCGAACACGACGAAATAGAGCATCGTCGAGAGCAGCGGCGCGATGATCGACTGGAGCGCGGTGCGCAAAGCGCGGGCAAGTTCGTGCTTGTAGATGGTCCAGGCGCTGCGCGCGTTGAACAGGCTCATGCCGCCTCTCCCTCTGCGTCCGCATGTTCGAGCAGATTGACGAAGATCTCCTCGAGGTTGGATTCGCGAATGTCGATCGCGGTGTAGTCCACGCCCGTCGCAATCAGGGCCTTGGTCAGGCGCGCGACCTCCGCCTTGCCCTGCCCGGTTCCATCGCCGCCCCGGTAGACGAGGCTGAGCCGGTCGGACGCCAGCACGAGCGGGAAGCTGTCAAGCGCTTCGGGCACGACCTCCAGAGGCTGGGCCAGCGTGAACACCGCTTCGGTGCGGCCGAGCCGCGCCATGATCTCGCGCGTCTCCTCGACCATGCGGATGCGCCCGGCCTGGATGATGCCGACCCGGTCGGCCATCTCCTCAGCTTCCTCGATGTAGTGCGTGGTGAGGATGATCGTGGTGCCACGTTCGCGCAGCGCCGAAATCTGGCGCCACATGTCGCGGCGCAGCTCTACATCGACGCCGGCGGTCGGTTCATCGAGGAACAAGAGGTCCGGGTCGTGCGCGAGCGCCTTGGCGATGAGCACACGGCGCTTCATGCCGCCCGAGAGCGCGCGCAGCGATTCCTTGCGCTTGTCCCACAAGCTGAGCGAGCGCAGGATCTCCTCGACCCGGTCGGGATCGGGCCCAAGGCCGAAGAGCCCGCGCGAATAATTGACGGTGTTGATCACCGAATCGAACATGTCGGTGCTCAGCTCCTGGGGGACGAGGCCGATCCGCCGCCGCAGGCGACGCCAGTGGCGCCCCATGTCCTCGCCAAAGGCCCGGATCGTTCCTCCGGTCGGTTGGACGAGCCCGCAGACCGCTCCGATAAGGGTGGTCTTGCCGGCCCCGTTGGGGCCGAGCAGAGCGAAAATCTCCCCCTTGCGAATGGTGAGATCGACGCCGCGAAGTGCGGTGAAGCCACCGTCATAGGTCTTTGCAAGACCTTCGATTTCGAGAATGTTCTGCATCGCGGGCCAAGATGGGCAAGACCGCTGCCGGTTCCAACCCCTTTTTGTACCGCGAGGTAAAAAAAGATTTCAACCGCCCTGCGAGGGCAACAGCAGGCTCGAATCGCCGTAGCTGTAGAAGCGATAGCCGTTCGCGATCGCATGCGCGTAGACGGCCTGCATCTTCTCCAGCCCCATCAGCGCCGAAACCAGCATGAACAGCGTGGACTTGGGAAGATGGAAATTGGTCATCAACCCGTCGATCGCCTTGAAGCGGTAGCCGGGCGTGATGAAGATGGCGGTGTCGCCCTCGAAGGGGCGCACCACGCCATCCTCACCCGTCGCGCTCTCGAGGAGGCGCAGGCTGGTCGTACCTACCGCGATGATGCGTCCTCCCGCCGCCCGCACGGCGTTCAGGCGATCGGCCGTCGCAGCATCGATACGGCCCCACTCGGAATGCATCTGATGCTCGGTGGTGTCATCGGCCTTGACCGGCAGGAACGTCCCCGCGCCGACATGAAGCGTGAGCGTTTCGCGCCCGATCCCGGCGGCATCGAGGCGCTCGACCAGTTCGGGTGTGAAATGGAGCGCGGCGGTAGGGGCCGCGACAGCCCCCTTTTCGCGCGCGAACATCGTCTGGTAGTCGCTTTTGTCGGCTTCGTCGGTATCGCGCTTGCCCGCAATGTAGGGCGGCAGCGGCATGCGGCCGGCACGCTCGAGCAGGATCTCGACGGGCTCCTCGCCCTGGAAGGCAAGCGTCCAGCTGCCATCTTCCCAGCGCTCCTGCGCAATCGCTTCGACGTCGGCCGGGAATGCGATCCGGTCGCCCACCTTCAACCGCTTGCCATTGCGCACGAAGGCCTGCCAGCGGCGCAAGTCGAGCCGCTTGTGCAGCGTCGCACCAATGCGCGCCTCGCCCCGGCGCCCCTCGAGCTGCGCGGGAATGACGCGGGTGTCGTTGAAGACGAGCACGTCGCCCGCGCGCAGCACCTCGGGCAGATCGCGCACGATCCGGTCGGCAAGCGGCGCAGTGCCATCCGCGACAAGAAATCGTGCCGCGTCCCTCGGCTTGGCCGGGCGCAGCGCGATGTTGTCGGTGGGCAGGTCGAAATCGAAAAGGTCTACTCGCATGGAGGCATGCCGCTAGACCGAGATGCGCGCGACGGCAAGCGCGGCGTCACCACCGCGCTCGCCAAGCCACGCCCTTACTTCGAGGGCGAAGCGTTCAGGTCGTCGAGCGTGACCGGCTTGCCGGTCGCGGCCGGGGCCAGGGGTGCGGCCGGCTGGGGCTTGTTCTGCGAATAGAGCGAGGCCTGGAGGATCTTGGTCGGATCCTCGGGCGGCTCGCCGCGGTGAATTTCGTCGACATAGTTCATGCCCGCGATCACGCGGCCGAACACCGTGTACTTATGGTCGAGCGAGAAGCGCGGGTAAAAATCGATGAAGAACTGGCTGTTCGCGCTGTCCGGATCGTTGGTACGCGCCATCGCCACGGTGCCGCGCACGTTGGGCATGGCGTTGAACTCGGCCTTGAGGTCGGGGAGCGGCGAGCCGCCCTGCCCGGTTCCGGTCGGATCCCCGGTCTGCGCCATGAAACCGTCGATCACGCGGTGGAAGATCACCCCGTTGTAGAAGCCCTCGCTTGCCAGCTTGGAAACGCGCTCGACATGGTTGGGGGCCCATTCGGGCACCATGCGGATGAGCACGCGCCCACCGTTGCTCAGATCGAGAACGAGCACGTTCTGCGGATCGTGCGTGGGATCCATGTCGATCTTGGTCGGCAGCGCGGGAGGCGCCTCGACTACGTCCTTTTCCTTGTCCTTTGCCAGGGCAGAGCCGGAAAAAGCAGTGGCACCAAGCATCAAAGCGGCAATGGAAATGCGAAATTTCATGGATTACTCACAAACTCGGAACCGATCCTCGGCCTGCGGCGATAGAGCCGCTGCGCTGTCGGTACAATGAATGATTTGCAAAAACGCGTGGCCCGCTCAGTAGTCCCCGAGCTGGCCGCGCTGCGCGATCCGGGCGATGACGTCGTCGCGCACCGAAGGACTGACAAACTTCGCGATGTCGCCGCCGAACAACGCGATTTCCTTGACCAGCTTCGAGGCGATCGGCTGCAGGCTGACGTCGGCCATCAGGAAAACCGTCTCGATTTCGGGATCGAGTTGCTGGTTCATGCCCGCCATCTGGTACTCGTATTCGAAGTCCGCCACCGCGCGCAGGCCGCGCAGGATGACGTTGGCGTTCTGCTTGCGCGCAAACTTCATGAGGAGCGCGTTGAAGCCCACCACTTCGACATTTTCGATCCCCATGTCCGCGACCTCGCGCCCGACCATCGCCATGCGCTCGTCGGGCGTAAACATCGGGTTCTTGGACGGATTGGTCGTCACGCCGATGATCAGCCGGTCGACCAGCTTGGCGCCGCGCCGGATGATGTCGGCATGGCCCAGCGTGATCGGATCGAAGGTGCCGGGGTAGACCCCGATACGCGCGCTTGCCGGATTGTCCGTCATTCCTGTCCTCCAGGGCAGCTCATGGCCGCCACTCCCTAGCTTGATGGCCGATCCGGAGCCTGGCCCGAGAGGCCCGGCACGCCCGGCTCAGTGATCGCGTTCTACGATGTAGCGTGCAACGGCGCGCAGAAGATCGGCTTCCGTGCCGTGCTGGGCGAGATGGCCGATCGCCTGTTCGACCAGCATGCGCGCCTGTTCGCGCGCGCGTTCGGCCCCCATCAGCGAGACGAACGTTGCCTTGCCCGCATCGGCGTCCTTGCCGACCGCCTTGCCCGCAACCGCAGCGTCGCCTTCATGGTCGATGAGGTCGTCGGCGATCTGGAACGCGAGGCCGATGTCGCGCGCGTAACTGCGCAAGTGCGCCCGCCCCTCGGGCGCGACATGACCGAGCACGGCCCCCATCTCGACCGCCGCCCCGAGCAGGGCCCCGGTCTTGAGTTGCTGGAGCTTGGTGATCGTGTGCAGGTCGAATTCGGTGGTTTCGGCGACCAGGTCCATCATCTGCCCGCCAGCCATGCCCGCCGCCCCGCTCGAGGTGGCGAGCACGCGCACGAGTTCGATGCGGGTGAACGGATCGGCGCTTGTCGCGACTTCGGACAGCAGTTCGAAGGCGAAGTCATGAAGCGAATCGCCGGCCAGGACTGCCGTCGCATCGTCGAAGGCAAGGTGCACCGTCGGCTTGCCGTGACGCATGGCGTCGTTGTCCATGCACGGCAGGTCGTCGTGGATCAGCGAATAGACGTGGATCGATTCGAGCGCGATGGCCGCACGGATCGCCGCCTCGCGCTGAACGCCGTACATTTCGGCGACGGCCGTGAGCAGCAACGGGCGCAGCCGCTTGCCGCCCCCGATGCAGGCGTAGCGCATCGCTTCGTAAAGCCGCGCACGGGCATCGTCGGGAACCGGAAGGAGCGCGTCGAAGGCCCCGTCCACTTCCTCGGCGATGCGCGCGAGCGCCTGGCCCAGCAGCGAATCGGCCGGAACGACCGTGCTCATCGGCTCAGCGCTCCTGCGCGTCGAAGGGTTGCGTCGATACCGGCGCCCCGTCGGGGCCGGTCACGATCTTCTCGATCCGGGCCTGCGCCGCATCGAGCCGCTTCTGGCAATGCTGGCGCAGCTTCTCGCCCTTCTCGTAAAGCGAGATCGAATCCTCGAGCGGCACTTCCCCGCTCTCGAGGCGGCGCACGATCGTTTCCAGTTCGCGCAGCGCATCTTCGAAGCTGAGCGTGTCGAGTTCGGGTGTCTGGGCATCCATGCCCCAGCAATGGCGCTGCCCGCTACATGGGTCAAGGTCGCACGGGGCTGTTACTCCACCCAAATTGCGCTTCGTCGGGCTTCAGGCCATTTTCGAGACTAGAAAGCGGGCACCGAGATGGCTAAGGGCCACGCATGAGCGAAATCACCCCTGACGTCGTCGAGGCGCATGGCCTCAACCCCGAGGAATACGAGCGCGTCGTGAACGCGATGGGCCGCGTGCCCAATCTCCTGGAACTCGGCATCTTCTCGGTCATGTGGTCCGAGCACTGCTCGTACAAGTCGAGCCGCTTCCACCTCAAGAAACTGCCGACCGAAGCGCCCTGGGTCATCTGCGGCCCCGGCGAGAACGCGGGCGTGATCGACATCGGTGATGGACAGGCCGCCATCTTCAAGATGGAAAGCCACAACCACCCCTCGTACATCGAGCCCTACCAGGGCGCGGCGACGGGCGTGGGCGGTATCCTGCGCGACGTCTTCACGATGGGCGCGCGTCCGGTGGCGAACATGAACGCGCTGCGCTTCGGCCGCCCCGAACACCCCAAGATGAAGCACCTCGTGCAAGGCGTCGTCGCGGGCATTGGCGGCTATGGCAACTGCGTGGGCGTGCCCACGGTGGGCGGCGAGACCAACTTCCACAAGGCCTACGACGGCAACATCCTCGTCAACGCGATGACCGTGGGCGTGGCCGACACCGACAAGATCTTCTACTGCGCGGCCACCGGCCTCGGAAACCCGATCGTCTACGTCGGCTCGAAGACCGGCCGCGACGGCATTCACGGCGCCACCATGGCCTCGGCCGACTTCGACGAAAAGTCGGAAGAGAAGCGCCCGACCGTGCAGGTGGGCGATCCCTTTACCGAGAAGCTGCTGATCGAGGCCTGCCTCGAACTGATGGCGACCGACGCCATCGTCGCGATCCAGGACATGGGCGCGGCGGGCCTTACCTCGTCCTCGGTCGAGATGGCCAGCAAGGGCGGCGCGGGCATCAAGCTCAACATGAACATGGTGCCGTGCCGCGAAGAGGCGATGACGCCCTACGAGATGATGCTCAGCGAATCGCAGGAGCGCATGCTCATGGTCCTGAAGCCCGGCAAGGAAGCCATGGCCGAGGCCATCTTCAAGAAGTGGGAGCTCGATTTCGCGGTCATCGGCGAAGTGACCGACACCGGCCACATGGTGCTCGAGTTCGACGGCGAAGTGGTCTGCGACATTCCGCTCGGGCCGCTCGCCGACGACGCGCCCGAGTACGAGCGCCCTTACGTCAGCCCCGAGGACTACAAGGCCTGGGCGAAGGTCCCGGCGATGAGCGCGGTTCCCGAAACGACCGACCTCGGCGCGGATCTCACCACGCTGATCGGTTCCGCCGACCTTGCCTCGCGCAAGTGGATCTGGGAGCAGTACGACAGCCAGGTCGGCGCCGACACGATGCAGAAGTCGGGCGGTGACGCCGCCGTCGTGCGCGTCCACGGCACGCAGAAGGCGCTGGCGATCAGCACCGACTGTAGCCCGCGCTACTGCTATGCAGACCCCTACGAGGGCGGCAAGCAGGCCGTGGCCGAGACGTACCGCAACATCTCGGCCGTGGGCGGACTTCCGCTCGCGATCACCAACTGCCTCAACTTCGCCAACCCGCAGCGCCCCGAAATCATGGCGCAGATCGTGGGTTGCCTGAATGGCATGGGCGATGCCTGCCGCGCGCTCGACTACCCGATCGTTTCGGGCAACGTCTCGCTCTACAACGAATCGAAGGCCACCGGCGGTGGTTCGGCGATCCTGCCCACCCCCGCAATCGGCGGCGTCGGCATTCTCGTCGACCACGCGGTGATGGCCACGATCGCGTTCAAGAACGAGGGCGATGCGATCTGGCTGATCGGCGGCGTGGGTACGCACCTTGGCCAGTCGCTCTGGCTCAAGACCATCGGCGGCGAGGAAGCGGGCGAGGCACCCAAGGTCGACCTCAAGGCCGAAGCCACCAACGGCGCAGCGGTGCGCGGTCTGGTCCAGGCCGGCACGGTCAACGCGGTGCACGACATCTCGGACGGCGGCCTGCTCGTCGCCCTCGCCGAAATGGGTCTGGCCAGCGGCCTTGGCTGCACCCTCGACCGTGATCTCACGACCGCCGAGGCCTTCGGCGAGGACCAGTCGCGCTATGTCGTGACCGCGCCGGCCGGAACCGAAATCCCTGGCGCCGTAAAGATCGGCACGGTTTCGGGCACGCAAGTCGCGGGTGTCGAGATCGCCGCGCTGCGCGCCGCGAACGAGGCCTTCTTCAAGGAGTGGATGGAGGCCTGAGCCTCTCACCCCCTTCACACCGGAACGCGAGAACGCCCCCGCGCCGAAAGGTCCGGGGGCGTTCTTGCGTTCGGGGGTATCTGGGTCCGGCCTGCCTCAACGGCGCAGCAGGCTCTTCTCGAAATGGGCGAGCAGTTCAGCGTCGTGCCCCCCGGATCGATGCAATTCGGTAAGCGCCTCTTTGCCGCTCCAGGGCGTCTTGTACGAGCGTGTCGAAATCAAGGCGTCGTAGACGTCGCAAATCATCGCCATGCGTACCGGCCGCGAGATCGCCTCGCCGCTCAAGCCATCGGGGTAGCCGCTGCCATCGAGGCGTTCGTGGTGGTGACGGCAGACATCACGGATCACCGCGCTCGCGCCGCCGCAGCGATCGAGCATGATCTCGCCATCCTCGGCGTGCTCACGCATCCGGTCGAGTTCGTCATGGTCGAGCGGGCCAGGCTTGTCGAGGATGACACCGGGGACGCGCAGCTTGCCGATGTCGTGCAGCAGCCCCGCCGTTCCCAATTCGATGGTCTGGTCGGACGGCATGTCCAGTTCGATGGCGAGGTTGATCATCAACCCGGCCACCGCCAGGGCATGCGAGCGCACACCGTGACGCCCATAGTGATCGTGCACCGCGGCCAGAAAAATCTGCGGGCTGTCCTCGACCAGGCGCGCAAGCCGACCGGCGAGCCGGTGTGCGCCTTCCAGTGCGCTGCCGTCGCCTTGCGAAATCTGCAAGGCGACCCGTTTCATGGATAGGCGCAGGGCATGACGGATGGTCGGAGCCGACGCGTCGCACCACACGGCGCGCGCCTGCCCTTCGTCCTGCGCAAGGCCCGGCCCTGCGTGTCCCCAGTCCTCGTAAAACGCCATTTCCACCGTTTCGCTCTCAGGCTCCCGATGCCGTCAACGGCCGACAGGCCGGCACGCACATCACGGGCTCACGGCGACGAACAGCCGCCGACAAGGGTGATAGCCCCCAAGCGTTGCTATTGCCTAAACGTAGGAAAAGTGGACGGATTACTCCGTCAGGAACGCACCCAGGCCTGCTCGTCAATGCCCAGAAGGCGCAGCACGTCGGTCAGGTCGCCGCGGTCGATCCAGCCATTTGCGGCGAGGCGCGCCTTGGGTTTGGCATGATAGGCGATACCGTAGGTCGAGGCCTCCAGCATCGGAATGTCGTTTGCTCCGTCACCCGTCGCCAGGCTCGGCACAAAGGCATCCGGACCGAACGTGCCAGCGCTCTGGATCGCCGCGATCTCGGCGAGCAGGGTCGCCTTCTTGACCGAACTGTCGACCACCGGCCCGGCGAGATCTCCGGTCAGCTTACCATCGGCCACGCCCAGGCGATTGCCTACGACGTGCTCAAAGCCCAGCATCGCCGCGATCGGATCGGCGAAATGGTGGAAGCCGCCGGTCACCAGGACCGTGCGGCAGCCCAGCTTCTTGAGCGTTTCGACCAGCGTCTTGGCGCCGGGCATCGGGCGGATGCGTTCGGCGAGGCAATCGTCGACTGCGGTCTCGCGAAGGCCCGCAAGCAGCCCCACGCGCTCACGCAGCGCCGATTCGAAATCGAGCTCGCCCTGCATCGCGCGCTCGGTGATGTCGGCGATCTTTTCCTTGAGCCCCGCAAAGTCGGCCAGTTCGTCGATGCATTCCTGCCCGATCATGGTCGAATCCATGTCCGAGATGAAGACCTTGGGCACGATCGGCTCGTGGTCGGTGACAAGGCCGTCGCTGGGGCTGAAGTGGGCGTCGAGCGCGGCGCGCAGCACGCCTTCGTTGCCGTCGGGCGAACCGATCTGCATCGTACGGTCGCAGAAATCGAGCATGGTCGCCGAAGCGAGGCGCACCCCGCCCTGCTCCATCTCGGCGCGCGCCGTGTCGATTTTTGCCGAGAGATTTTCCGCGTCTGCTATCAGCCGGGCGATGAGCACTGCCAAATTCCTTGATGCTATCGGTGATTCATTCGGAACCGGGGCCGACGTGCGGCCTCCGCTCGCGCTCATTGCAGGGCCGACGGCCAGCGGCAAGAGCGATTGTGCGGTGGCGCTCGCGCGCGAGTTGCAAGACCGGGGCCGCAGCGCCGTCATCGTCAACGCCGACGCCTCGCAGGTCTACGCCGACATCCCGATCCTGAGCGCCTGTCCAAGCGAAGACGAACGCGGCGGGATCGACCATCGCCTGTTCGGCACCTGGGACGCGGCCGAAAGCTGCTCCGCCGCCGACTGGGCGAACGCCGCGGCCCGCGAGATCGCCGCCATCCACGCGCAAGGCGCGGTCCCCATTCTGGTGGGCGGCACCGGCCTATATATTCGAACCCTGCTCGATGGCATCGCCCCGATCCCGCCGATCGATCCCGAAATCCGCGAGGCCGTCCGCGCGCTTCCCGTCGCCGAGGCGCATGCCGCGCTAACTCGCGAAGACCCGGAGCGCGCCATGCGGCTTGCCCCTGCCGACACCACCCGCGTCGCGCGCGCGCTCGAGGTCGTGCGCTCGACCGGGCGTCCGCTCGCCCACTGGCAGGCGCGCAAGGAAGGCGGCATCGGCGAGACGGTCACGCTTTTTCCCGCCATCCTCATGCCCGAGCGCCAATGGCTCTATGATAGGTGCGATTTGCGCTTCGCGCGCATGATCGAGGCCGGAGCCCTCGAGGAAGTGCGCAAGCTGCTTGCCCGCGACCTCTCCCCTGACCTTCCCGCGATGCGCGCAATCGGGGTGCCCGAACTTGCCGAGCACTTGCGCGGGGCGATCGCACTCGACGAAGCCATGGCCCGCGGCGCACAGGCCACGCGGCGCTACGCCAAGCGGCAATTCACCTGGCTGCGCCACCAGCCCCCGGGAGATTGGCTCCGAATTGAAGTTGAAAATTACACCCTGAAGTCGATATGCGATATTTTATTTCGACGTTTTGGGTTGACGTGATATTTCGCAATGCCTAAAGGCTCCCCATCGAGCCCTTGGAAGTTGGGCTGGGAGGAGAGGATGACCCGGCGCGGCGATTGTCGTGCCGGGTCCGCTTCTTTGGAGGAATATCCTCCTGACTTATCCATCTCGTGTGTGGCGGATTTCCGCGGCCTCGAGGAAAAAAGGAACGTAGTGTGAGTGACGAGCGCAGTGGCGCCAACATCCTGGTCGAAAGCCTGGTCCGGCAGGGCGTCGAATTCGTTTTCGGCTATCCCGGCGGCGCCGTGCTACCGATCTACGATGCCCTATTCGGTGATGAGCGCCTGCGTCACATCCTCGTACGGCACGAAGCCGGTGCAGCCCACGCCGCGGAAGGCTACGCGCGTTCGACCGGCAAGCCCGGCGTCGTCCTCGTCACCTCGGGCCCGGGCGCGACCAACGCGATCACCGGCATCGCCGATGCCTACATGGATTCGATCCCGCTGGTCATCATCTCGGGCCAGGTCGCGACCAACCTGATCGGTTCGGACGGCTTCCAGGAAGCCGACACCGTTGGCATCTCGCGCCACTGCACCAAGCACAACTACCTGGTGAAGGACCCGGCGGACCTCGCCGCGGTCATCGACGAGGCGTTCCAGATCGCGACCACCGGCCGCCCCGGCCCGGTCCTCATCGATATTCCCAAGAACGTCCAGGTCGCGACCGCTCCCTGGAGCGACGGCCCGATCCAGCGTCGCGACCGCTACGCCCCGCGCCTGCGCGCCGAAGCGAGCGAGATCGAGCAGGCGATCGCGATGATCGCCGATGCCCGTGCCCCCGTGCTCTACACCGGCGGCGGCGTCATCAATTCGGGCCCGCGCGCCACGCAGCTGCTGCGCGAGCTTCAGGCGAAGACGGGCGCTCCGGTCACCTCGACGCTGATGGGCCTGGGGGCCTTCCCGGCCGACAGCTCGGACTGGCTCGGCATGCTCGGCATGCACGGCACTTACGAGGCCAACCTGGCGATGAACCAGGCGGACCTGATCGTCTGCGTCGGCGCCCGCTTCGACGACCGCGTCACCGGCCGCCTCGACGCCTTCGCGCCCAATTCAAAGAAGATCCACATCGACATCGACCGCGCCTCGATCAACAAGATCGTGCCCGTCGACCTGCCGCTGGTCGGCGACTGCGCCGAGATCCTCACCCAGCTTCTCGAAGCCTGGGGCGATCGCAAAGGACAGGATCTTTCGGGCTGGAAGAGCCGGATCGACGGCTGGCGCGAGCGCAACAGCCTGGCCTATCCCGGTAACGCGCAGGCGATCATGCCCCAGCTCGCGGTCGAACGCCTGTTCGCGCTGACCAAGGCCAAGGATCCGATCATCGCCACCGAAGTGGGCCAGCACCAGATGTGGGCCGCGCAGTACTTCCACTTCTTCGGTCCGAACAAGTGGCTGACCTCGGGCGGCCTTGGCACGATGGGCTACGGCCTGCCCGCCGCGATCGGCGCACAGCTCGGCAACCCCGACAGCCTGGTCATCGACATCGCGGGCGACGCCTCGATCCAGATGAACATCCAGGAGATGGGCACCGCCAGCCAGTACCGCCTGCCGGTCAAGGTTTTCATCCTCAACAACGAGTGGATGGGAATGGTCCGCCAGTGGCAGGAGCTCACCTACGAGAGCCGCTACTCGAACTCCTACTCGAGCAGCCTGCCCGACTTCGTGACGCTTGCCGAGGCCTATGGCTGGAAGGGCATCCGCATCGAGAACGAGAGCCAGCTCGACGCCGGCATCGAGGCCATGATCGCGCACAACGGCCCGGTCATCGTCGATTGCCGCGTCGCCAAGGAATCGAATTGCTTCCCGATGATCCCCTCGGGCGCGGCGCATACCGAGATGATCCTTTACGGCGATGCCGTCGCGGGCACGCTCGACGACGCCGCCAAGGCGCTCGTCTGAGCGCTCCGAAGCGAATTCAGGAAGAGTTATGACGCACATCAAGCAAGAGGTCGAGGAACGCCACGTCCTGACCGTCATGGTCGACAACGAGGCCGGTATCCTCGCCAAGATCGCGGGTCTGTTCACCGCGCGCGGCTACAACATCGACAGCCTGACCGTGGCCGACATCACCGAGAACCACTCGGTGAGCCGGATCACGATCGTCACCCACGGCCCGCCGAGCCAGATCGACCAGATCCACGCCCAGCTCGAGCGCCTCGTGCCCGTACACAAGGTGGTCGACCTGACCGAGGCCGGCCCCCACGTGCAGCGCGAACTCGCGCTCATCAAGGTGGCGGGCGTGGGCGAAAAGCGTGTCGAGGCGCTGCGCGTCGCCGACGTGTTCCGCGCCAAGGCGGTCGACACCACGACCTCCAGTTTCATCTTCGAGCTGACCGGTTCCCCTGAGAAAATCGACAGCTTCGTGGCCATCATGCGCGAGCTGGGCCTTGTCGAAGTGGGCCGTACCGGCATCGTCGCGATGATCCGGGGCGCGCAGGAAGCCTGAAAATTATCTGAAACACGCGTCGCACCGCACTTGATTGCGGGCAAGCGGTCGATAAACCGCGACGCACGATCGAAAGCGATCCGACCGACCTGACCGCAAGGCCGCGCCGGAGCACGAAAAGGAAAGACCGATGAAAGTCTATTACGACGCCGATTGCGACATCAACCTGATCACCTCCAAGAAGGTCGCGATCCTGGGCTACGGCAGCCAGGGCCACGCCCACGCGCAGAACCTGCGTGACAGCGGCGTCAAGGACGTGGCGATCGCGCTGCGCCCGGGTTCGGCTTCGGCCGCCAAGGCGGAAGGCGCCGGCTTCAAGGTCATGGCGAACGCCGAGGCCGCCGCCTGGGCCGACGTGCTCATGATCCTCGCGCCCGACGAGCACCAGGCCGCGATCTACGCCGAGGACCTGCACGCCAACCTCAAGCCCGGCGCCGCGCTCGCCTTCGCGCACGGCCTCAACATCCACTTCGGCCTGATCGAGCCGCGCACCGACATCGACGTGATCATGATCGCCCCCAAGGGCCCGGGCCACACCGTGCGCGGTGAATACCAGCGCGGCGGCGGCGTGCCCTGCCTCATCGCGGTCGACCAGGACGTCTCGGGCAACGCCCACGACATCGCGCTTGCCTACGCTTCGGGCGTCGGCGGCGGCCGTTCGGGCATCATCGAAACCAACTTCCGCGAGGAATGCGAAACCGACCTGTTCGGCGAGCAGGCCGTGCTCTGCGGCGGCACCACCGCGCTTGTCCAGGCTGGCTTCGAGACGCTGGTGGAAGCCGGCTACGCGCCGGAAATGGCCTACTTCGAGTGCCTCCACGAGCTCAAGCTGATCGTCGACCTGATGTACGAAGGCGGCATCGCCAACATGCGCTACTCGATCTCGAACACCGCCGAATACGGTGACATCAAGACCGGTCCGCGCGTGATCACCGAAGAGACCAAGAAGGCCATGAAGGAAGTGCTCGCCGACATCCAGTCGGGCCGCTTCGTGAAGGACTTCGTGCTCGACAACCGCGCCGGCCAGCCCGAACTCAAGGCGTCGCGCAAGGCCGCGCAGCGTCACCCGATCGAGGAAACCGGCGCCAAGCTGCGCGCCATGATGCCCTGGATCGGCGCCAACGCGCTCGTCGACAAGACCAAGAACTGATCCCTTCCCTTGCCTCGGGGACGCAGGCCATCGTCTGCGTGCCTGGGCAAGGGAAGAGCCAGTTCGGCCTTTTCGGACCCGACCCTGTTCGTTCAGGGTCGGGTCCGTGCTATTCGGGCAATGGCAATGGCCGCGAGGCACGCGCGCCCCGAAAGCAGGAACGAGGATCATGATGCGACATCACGCAAGTCTGGCCATCGCCGCCATCACGCTGGCCGGCTGCACGCCGGCAACGCAAGGAGAAGCGAACATGCCCCCTCCTCCCTCGACCACGCGCCCCGATCCCCAGCCCCTGTGCGGCGCCGAGCTTTACCAGAAGCACGTGGGCGAGGTGGCAAGCGAAGCGCTGCTCGCCTCGATCCGCGAGACCCAGGGCAAGAAGCCGGTTCGCGTGCTGAAGCCCGGTTCGGTCATGACGATGGATTACCGCGGCGACCGTCTCAACGTCGAAGTCGATGCCGACAACGTGATCACACGCCTGCACTGCGGGTGATCGCCGTCCGGCCCTGTGCGCGGGCCGGATCCTGCGGGAATCGTCGCGCCACCCGCACCTTGCCTTGCGCTTTTGGCAGATGAGGACCCTTTACATTGGGCGTCCCAGTGCCCATAGGCTTGCGCATGACTCGTCGTCTCGGCCTTCTCCTGCGACTTACACGCCCTTGGGCGTGAGCTTGCGTGCCGTCCTTTCGGTGCGCGACGGCGCTCAAGGGGACCTGATCGAAAGCGCTGGACAGCGGTCCGCGCTATAAATCCGCAAGAGCCGAATTTCCGAACGAGACACTTCCCATGACTATGCTCAAAGACCCCTCGGTCAAGTATCGCCCCTTCCCGCAGATCGAACTGCCCAATCGTCAGTGGCCGTCGAAGACGATCACCAAGGCGCCGCGCTGGCTCTCCACGGACCTGCGCGACGGCAACCAGGCCCTCATCGACCCGATGGGCGCGGAGAAGAAGACCCGCTTCTTCGACCTCCTGGTCAAGGTCGGCCTCAAGGAGATCGAGGTCGGCTTCCCGAGCGCGGGCGCGACCGAATTCGACTTCATCCGTGGGCTGGTCGACAGCAACCGCATCCCCGAGGATGTCCTCGTCCAGGTCCTGACCCAGTCGCGCCAGGACCTGATCGAGAAGTCGTTCGAGAGCCTGGCCGGCGTCCACGAGGCGATCGTCCACGTCTACAACGCGGTCTCGCCGCTGTGGCGCAACGTCGTGTTCGGCATGGACCAGGCCCAGATCCGCGGCATCGCCGAGAACGGCGCCAGGATCATCCGCGACCAGATCGCCAAGTACCCGCAGACCAAGTGGCACGTCGAATACAGCCCCGAGACCTTCTCGACGGCCGAACTCGATTTCTCGATCGAGTGCTGCGAAGCGGTGATGAATATTCTCCAGCCCACCCCCGAACACCCGATCATCCTCAACCTGCCGGCAACGGTCGAGGCGGCAACGCCCAACATCTACGCCGACCAGATCGAGTATTTCTGCAACAACCTGCCCAACCGTGAGAGCGCGGTGATCTCGTTGCACACCCACAACGACCGGGGCACCGGCGTCGCCGCGGCGGAGCTGGGCCTGATGGCGGGCGCGGACCGCGTGGAAGGCTGCCTGTTCGGCAACGGCGAACGGACCGGCAACTGCTGCCTCGTGACCGTGGCCATGAACATGTACACGCAGGGCGTGAACCCCGAACTGGACTTCTCGAACATCGACGAAGTGATCCAGACGGTCGAGTACTGCAACCAGCTCAAGGTCCCCGAACGCCACCCTTACGGCGGGGAACTGGTCTTCACCGCGTTCTCGGGCTCGCACCAGGATGCGATCAAGAAGGGCTTTGCCGCGCAGGAGAACCGCAACGACGAGCTCTGGTCGGTACCCTACCTGCCGATCGATCCGGCGGATCTGGGCCGCGACTACGAGGCGGTCATCCGCGTCAACTCGCAGTCGGGCAAGGGTGGCTTCGCCTGGGTGATCGAGCAGGACCAGGGCCTCAAGCTCCCCAAGCGCATGCAGGCGCACTTCTCCAAGCACGTCCAGCAGCTGGCCGACGAACTGGGCCGCGAGCTGCAGGCGGGTGACATCTGGGACGTGTTCCGCGCCGCCTATCGCCTCGATGCTCCGCAGCGCTTCCAGCTGATCGACTGGGACGAGGCGCGCAGCGCCGACGGCACGCGCGTCTTTGCCGGCAAGATCGGCGTCGACGGGCAGGAGCAGTCGGTCTCGGGCCGCGGCAAGGGCCTGATTTCCTCGATCGTCGCCACGCTCGATGAAGGCTTCGGCGTCAAGCTCGACGTGCGCGACTACGCCGAGCACTCGATGGGCAAGGACTCCAACGCCCGCGCCGCGGCCTACGTCGAATGCGTCACGCCCGAAGGCCAGGTGATCTGGGGCGTGGGCATCGACGAGGACGTCGCGACCGCCAGCGTGCGTGCGCTGCTGAGCGCCGCGAACGCGGTCAAGAACGCTGCCGTCCAGACCTGATTTCAGGCGCACCGCAATTCTGAACGGGCCGGAGCCAAGCTCCGGCCCGATTTCGTTTGACCGTTGCTCTTCCGACCCATCCCTATTGGGAAAATATCTTCCCTATACGTAAAGCAATCTCGACAGCCTCCCTCACCTCGCTTATGCCCTTAGGCAAAAGCCATATAGGTCTGGAAGAGAGAGATGCCCGAAACCGAAATTCCCAGCGTCACCGCCGCGCGCCTGCTCAAGGGCCTGCGTTTGCCGGTGATCGCCGCCCCGATGTTCATCGTCTCGGGCCCCGAACTCGTGATTGCGCAAGTCCGCGCAGGCGTGATCGGCAGCTTTCCCGCGCTCAACGCACGCCCCGCCAGCCAGCTCGACGAATGGCTTCACCGGATCACCGAGGAAACCCGCGGCTGCACCGCGCCCTTCGCGGTGAACCTCATCGTCCACAAGTCGAACACTCGCCTGGAAGAGGACCTCGCCGTCCTCGCCAAGTGGAAGGTGCCGCTGGTGATCACCTCGCTTGGTGCCAACGTCGAGGTCAACAAAGCCGTCCATGATTGGGGCGGCGTGGTCATGCACGACGTGATCGATGATTTTTTCGCCCGCAAGGCGATCGACAAGGGCGCCGACGGACTGATCGCGGTCGCGGCCGGGGCCGGTGGTCACGCCGGGCGCCAGTCGCCCTTCGCGCTCGTGCAGGAAATCCGCAGCTGGTTCGACGGCCCCCTTGCGCTTTCCGGCGCGATCGCCAACGGCCGCGCGATCCTCTCCGCCCAGGCGATGGGTGCGGATTTCGGCTATATCGGGACGCCCTGGATCGCCACCGAGGAAGCCCACGCCATCGAAGGCTATAAGCAGGCCATCGTCGAAGGGCGCGCCGCCGACATCGTCAACTCCAGCCTGTTCACCGGCGTTCACGGCAATTACCTGCGCGCCTCGATCGTCGCGGCCGGGCTCGATCCCGACAACCTGCCCGAGGGCGACAAGAGCCAGATGGACTTCGGCTCGGGCGGCAACACCGCCGCCAAGGCCTGGAAGGACATCTGGGGCGCGGGACAGGGCATCGGCGCGGTCGAGGCGGTCGAGCCGGTGGCGCTGCGCGTCGACAGGCTCGAGCGCGAGTATCAGTTGGCCTTGGCAAGCCTGCGCGCGCGCACCGGCATGGCCTGAATGGTCCCGTCGGGTGTGATCGCGCAAACCGGCGTGGCCGCCCACAGGGCCTCGGCCATCTGGTCAAGCTCCTGGAAATCGCGGCTGGCGGGGTCGTAGCGATTGAGCAATGGCCTGTGTCCGCGCGTGTCGAGCAGAAAGCGGCGCAAGGCACGCTGGAGCAAGGCCAGGCGCATCTGCGCCTGCGCCCTTGCCACCCGGCCATCGCGAAGGCGTTCGCGTGACCAGCCCGCCTCGATCTGCCCGATCCGCAGCGCGACGAGCTCGCTGTACCGGTGGTGCGGTCCTCGGTGGAGGGGCAGGCCGAGCCGCAGTGCGGCGCCTTCGCGGCACGGCAGGAGCATGCCGTTCTCGCGAAAATCCTCGAAACGTGTGTCGTGATCGCCGATCTCGCCGAACATTTTCTGGAAGCCGGTCGTCGAGAGCAGTTGCCGGGGCAGAAGGTGGTGCCGCTGGAGGCCGGGATCGTAGCCCGGTTCATTCCGCCTATTGACCGAACGAAACGAAAGAAATCCGCGCCTCAAGCCCCGTGCGACCTCACTGTGAACGCCAGACCCACAGGCGCCGGCCTTGCCGCGAGGGCTCGAGAACCAGGTTTTCCGACCCGATCGTTATTCCGGTATCCTCGCGCGGGACGCCATTCGCCACAAGATAATCGACCACGCGCAAGGCAAGCTTGAAATCGGCCGCCGGATCCGCCGACCGTCCGGCTTCGAGCTGCATTTCCCAGCCCGTGAAGAACGACAGGCCCGAACTGGCGACACTACCGTCGGGCCCGGTCGCGAGCGAAGTCAGTCCGAGCGCCGGAAAGACGCCGCCGCCCAGCCAGTTCAGCACGATCCGCGCGAAATAGGCGGGCTCCATCGCCGAGCGGGCGGGCGGCCAGACGACCGCCGAGACAGGCAAGGCCAGCGCGATGTTGGCCGCCAGCCCCGCCATCGTGCGAATGACCGGCGCAAGTCCCGCCCCCGCAGCGATGTGTCCGGCCGGCCCCAGTGTGATCGCCTCCCCGTCCTGCCAGGCCGCGGCCGCTGCGCCCGATGCGAAGCCGTAGGCATGGGCCGTCGTCGCCAGCACTTGCGCGGGCGCCGGGCCCAGCCCCCGCACGTCGAAGGTCAGCCCGCTGGAGAGAATTTCCATCCAGCCCTCGCTCGGGTCGGGCACGTGGCTGAGACTCGCGATGAGGCCTTCCTGCCCGCCTTCCTCGAAGATCGCCCGGGCCCGCTCCAGGTCTGGCCGCATCCCGGGTGGGAAGACGAACGCGAAGGCCTCCTCCTGAACGGCGCAGGGCTGGCCTGGAATGCTGGCTTGCATCGCGTCCTCCCGCCTGCCGTACACCGACAACATCGTGGGCGTAATGTGATTGATAGGCGCAATAGGCACAAGTTTGGGCGCTGCGTCGAGTCTCTTGCCGTTCCGGCGCGAAAAAACACGGCTCCGCGCCCTTTAGAAGATGCCCATGGAAAGCCCCTGCACCAGAGCCTCGCCCAAGAGTCGGCAAGCCTCCAGGTCGGCGTCGGCCACGACCTTGGGCGCCGCGATCTCCTCGGGCGTCTGCGCGTTCACCAGCGCGATGATCGGATCTGCGAGGCGCCGCAACCGCCACCCTGTGACGATCCTCTCGATCTGCGCCTGTGCGCCGCGCCCGTCGGACCCGGCCGCGATGACCGTCGCGTAGCCACGCCCCTCGACCTTGCCCAGCAGCGGATAGTAGGTGCGGTCGAACAAGTCCTTCATGACGCCCGACATCGAGCCCAGGTTCTCCGGGCAGACGAAGACGTAGACGCCCGCAGCGAGCAGATCGCGCGCGCTCGCGAGGTCCGCGCGGATGCGCCGCACCCTTGCGGCATCCCCCGCGCGGCGCGCCCCCTCTTCCACCGCTTCGGCCAAGGCGCGCGAGGCCCCCGTCCGGCTGTGCCAGAGGATCACCAGATGCTGGCCTGGATCGTGCATTTCCTGCTTGTCCCGTTCGAGTTGCCGGCATGGGCATCATCGCCCTTTGCGTTGCCGCGCAGGGCAGTGTAACCGCTGCTCCATGGCATCGCGACCCGCAACCGTATTCGGTATCGATCGCTCGCTCTCCGGAAAATCCTGGCTCTGGCGCGGCGGCAACATGGACATTTCCCAAGGCGCGGGCGCGCCGGGCGGGCTGGAGGACGACATCGTCACCCAGCTCCTGCTTTCGCGCGGGGTGGACCGCGCCGATCTCGCCCGCCACCGCACGCCCTCACTGCGCGCCTTCCTGCCCGACCCGTCCGAATTCCGCGACATGGACGTGGCCGCCGAACGCCTCGCCAAGGCGGTCGTGACCGGTGAGGCGATCGCGGTCTACGGCGACTACGACGTCGACGGCGCGACCAGCGCGGCGCTGCTCATCCTGCTCCTGCGCCGGCTCGGTGTCGAAGCGCGCTACTACATTCCCGACCGCCTGCTCGAAGGCTATGGCCCCTCCGGCGAAGCGCTCGTGCGGCTCGGCCAGGAAGGCTCGGATCTCGTCGTCACGGTCGACTGCGGCGCGATGGCGCACGAGGCGCTGGCGATGGCGCGCGAGGCCGGGGTCGACGTCGTGGTGGTCGACCACCACAAGTGCTCGCCCGAACTTCCCAAGGCCGTCGCCCTCGTCAACCCCAACCGGCTCGATGAAAGCGACGCGGCGGCCGCGCACGGCAATCTCGCCGCCGTGGGCGTCGCCTTCCTGCTCGCGGTTGCCACGGTCCGCACGCTGCGCGCGCGCGGCTATTTCAAGGACCGCGCCGAGCCCGACCTCTTCGCCCTGCTCGATCTCGTCGCGCTCGGCACCGTCGCCGACGTCGCCTCGCTCCACGGCCTCAACCGCGCCTTCGTGGCGCAAGGTCTGAAGGTCATGGCGCGGCGCGAGCATATCGGCATGGCCGCGCTCATCGACGCGAGCCGGCTCAGCCGCGCCCCCACCTGTTCGGACCTCGGCTTCGCGCTTGGCCCGCGCATCAACGCCGGAGGGCGCGTGGGCGAATCGACGCTCGGCGTACGCCTGCTGACCACCACCGACCCGCACGAGGCGCAGGACATCGCCGCCCAGCTCTCGCAGCTCAACGACGAGCGCCGTGCCATCGAGCAGGCGGTACAGGAGGCCGCCGAGGAGCAACTCGCACGTCAGGACAACCGCTCGGTCCTCGTGCTGGCCGGCGCGGGCTGGCATCCGGGCGTGATCGGCATTGTCGCCGGGCGCATCAAGGAAAAATCCGGGAAGCCTGCGCTGGTGATTGCGCTCGAGGCCGACGAGGCCGGTAACGGCAAAGGTTCGGGCCGCTCGATCGCGGGCGTGGACCTGGGCGCTGCGATCATCGCCGCGCGCGAGGCGGGGCTCCTCGTTGCGGGCGGCGGCCACGCCATGGCCTGCGGGCTCACCATCGCGCCGGGCAAGCTCGACGCGCTTGCCGACTGGCTCGACGAGCGGCTCGCCGCCGACGTGGCGCGCGCCAGCGCCAACCAGTCGATCCGGCTCGACCTCGCGCTGGCGCCCTCGGGCCTCACCCCTGCGCTGGTGGAGACGCTGGATGGCGCCGGTCCCTATGGCATGGGCTGGCCCGGACCGCGCGTCGCGGTAGGCCCCGTGCGCGTGTTCAAGGCCGATGTCGTGGGCAAGGACCACGTGCGGCTGATCGTGGGCGGGCAGGACGGCGGGCGCTTCAAGGCCATGGCCTTCCGCGCGGCCGAGAGCGAAATGGGGCAGGTCCTGCTCCACGCCACCGACGGGCGGCGGCTGTGGCTCGCCGGGCGCACCAAGATCGACGACTGGGGCGCGCGTCCCCAGGCCGAACTCCATATCGAGGACGCCGCTTTCGCCGACTGAGACGCGCATTTTCGCACGAATGTCATTTTTTACGATCAGAGGGGCTTGACCCCCCCGGAGACCCCCGCTAGAGGCGCGGTCCTGCCTCCGGCGCAGCTCGGAATGGCCCCTTCGTCTAGCGGTCTAGGACGCGGCCCTTTCACGGCTGAAACACGGGTTCGAGTCCCGTAGGGGTCACCATCCGGTGCTGCACCTGGCAGGTTTTGAAATGCCTTTTTTGGCCCCTTCGTCTAGCGGTCTAGGACGCGGCCCTCTCACGGCTGAAACACGGGTTCGAGTCCCGTAGGGGTCACCAGGCATTTCGATACGCCATACATGGCCTTTGATGGCCCCTTCGTCTAGCGGTCTAGGACGCGGCCCTTTCACGGCTGAAACACGGGTTCGAGTCCCGTAGGGGTCACCATTCTTGCCGGTCAAACCGGCTTGGGCGCTTCGAGGCGCCCTTCCCCACATTTGGAACCTCGCTCAGCGGCAGACGCTCGCCCTCAGGGTGCGCTGCGCCTGGTCGAGGTGCAGGTGATCGGCGTGCGCCGCGTTGTAATCGGGCGAGAGCACGGTGGCGAACGGACGGCAGGCCGCATCGCGCACGGCGTGGAGAAAGGCGCCCTTGCCCTCCGCGCCGCCCCAGTCGTCGCGAACCCGCACCCGCCGCCCATCGGCGAGGACAAAGCCCGCAACGTCGATGGCGTTGCCGCGCGCGTGCTCGCTCCAGTTGCCCGCATCACCGCCCCCGATCCTGCGGCAATTGACCGTGCCCAGATGCTCGATGCCGGTCACACGCGAGCCGAGATACTCGCGGGCGGCGTCCTGCACGCCGTGGCGCAGCCACCAGGCGAGCGCCGCATCGACAGCGCACGTCCCCTCCGCCGCTGCGGGCGAAAGCGCAACCCCCAGATCACCGGCCGCCCCGAGGCGCTGGCGGTCGGCGCGGCGGCATTCACCTTCTCCAACCGGCGGCAAGGGCTCTGCCGCAAGGCCGCTGCGGGCGAGGAACCCGGTGCAGGCCACGCGGTCGCGGCGCAAGTCGGCCAGCTTTGTGCCGGTTGCCCAGCCCGCGCGCTGGTCGAGCGCCAGCGGCGCGCGCGGATCGTGTTCGGGATGGTCGGCGAGCCAGCCTTGCACCAGCGCCAGGGCACTCGCCGCAAGCAGAAGGACAAGGGCGATCGCGTCGTAACGATCGAGGGCGGAACGCAGGCGGGCCATGGCGGCTACAATGCCCCACCTCCGGCTTTGCTCCGCCCGGTCTCGCGATCAGTCGCGCAGCATGCTGAAGATGAACCAGGCCAGCCCCGTTGCGGCCAGGAACAGCGGCCAGGACCAGAAGAACATATAGCCATCGATGGTGTCGCGCTCGAGCATCAGCATGCCTCCGCGCATGCCCTGCGAGCCCAGAATGCCGGCCACGACCCATGTCAACACGCCGGCAGGAAAGAGCGCCTTGATCAGCGCCATGCCACATCTCCTGCAAGTAACATCCGAGCCCACATTGCCACACAATGGTTAATCCGACGCAAACAGTGGGCCTTTGCAGGCGATATTCAGTGGAAATCGCGTGACTTGGGGATGACCCGCAGATCCCGCGGATGCCCCTGGTGGTAGCCGCAATCGCGGTTGCCCGGTCCCGGGGGCCGCCACGCCTCGACCGGTTCGAAGGCTCCAGAACCCTCGCCCCCACTCTCGCCCCCGCTCCCGTCCTGCGCCTCCCCGCCGCGCGTGCCCGGCCGCGCCATCTGCTCGGCGCGGCTGGGGAGCGGGTTCGCGACGTGATCGGCGCGCGCAGGCGATGCCGGCAACAGATCGTGCGAAAGGTGGTGCAGGTCCTGCGTGGCGTCGGTCAGGTGCGCGGCGATGACGTGGATCACCTCGTCGTCGTATTCCACCCGCCCGCGCACTTCCATCAACCGCGCGCCCATGATCACGCGGCGCTGCTTCTCCATGAGATCGGGCCAGACGACGAGGTTGGCCACCCCGGTCTCGTCCTCGAGCGTGATGAAGCACACCCCCTTGGCGCTGCCCGGACGCTGGCGGATCAGCACCACGCCCGCCACGTTCACCATCGCGCGGTACTGGCGGCTGCGAAGGTCCGCGCAGCGCACGAAGCCGCGCTCGGCCAGCGATGCGCGCAGAAAGGCCATGGGATGCGCCTTGAGGCTGAGGCGCTGGGTCTGGTAGTCGGCGACCACTTCCTCGCTCAGCGGCATGCGCGGGAGGTGCGTGGGGGCCTTCTCGGCCCCTTCGTCGCGCGCCGCGGCGGCGGCGAAGAGCGGCAGGTCGGGCGCGGCGATCAGGCTGCGCGCCTCCCACAAGGCCTGGCGGCGCGGCAGGTTCATCGAGGCGAAGGCATCGCCCGAGGCCAGCTTCTCGACCAGCGCGGGCGAGAGAGCGGCCCGCTCGCGCAAGGCCGCAACGTCGACAAAGGCCCCGTCCTGCGCACGCGCGGCGACAAGCCGCGCCGCCGCGTGTTCGGGAACGCCGTCGATCTGGCGAAAGCCCAGGCGCAAGGCCACCCGTCCCTTGCCCTCGCTTTCCAGCGTGCAGTCCCAGTGCGAATGGTTCACGTCGACGGGGCGCACCTCCACCCCATGCTCCTTCGCGTCGCGCACGATCTGCGCGGGCGCGTAGAAGCCCATGGGCTGCGAATTGAGCAGCGCGGCCGCGAAGGCCGCCGGGAAATGGCATTTGAGCCAGCTCGACACGTAGACGAGGTGCGCGAAGCTTGCCGCGTGGCTTTCGGGAAAGCCGTATTCGCCAAAGCCCTTGATCTGGTTGAAGCAACGCTCGGCGAAGTCCGGATCGTAGCCGCGCGCGATCATGCGCCCGACCATCATGTCCTGCAATTCATGCACCATCCCGCGCGAGCGGAAGGTCGCCATGGCCTTCCTCAAGCGGTTGGCCTCTGCGCTCGAGAACTTCGCCGCGTCGAGCGCGATCTTCATCGCCTGCTCCTGGAAGATCGGCACGCCCAGCGTACGCGCAAGGATGCTGGTAAGCTCGTCCGGGGGGCCATGCTCGGGCGCGGGCGCAGGGATCGCCACCGCCTCCTCGCCGCGCCGGCGCTTGAGGTAGGGGTGCACCATGTCGCCCTGGATCGGGCCCGGACGCACGATGGCGACCTGGATGACGAGATCGTAGAACTCACGCGGGCGCAGCCGCGGCAGCATGTTCATCTGCGCGCGGCTTTCCACCTGGAACACGCCGAGCGAGTCCCCCCGGCGCAGCATGGCATAAGTCTCGGGATCCTCGCGCGGGACACTCGCCAGCGTCAGGTCGCGCCCATGGTGCGCGCCCAGGAGATCGAGGCACTTGCGGATGCAGGTGAGCATGCCGAGCGCGAGGACGTCGACCTTGAGAATGCCCAGCGCATCGATGTCGTCCTTGTCCCACTCGATGAACGAGCGTTCGGGCATGGCCCCGTTGCCGATCGGCACGGTCTCGCTGAGTGGTCCCTGGGTGAGGATGAATCCCCCCACATGCTGCGACAAATGTCGTGGCATACCAATCATTTCATCGGTCAACCTCAGAACACGCCGCAAGTGCGGATCGCTGAGGTCCATGCCCGTTTCCCGAACGTGCTTCTCGCCGATCTCGCGGCCGTACCCGCCCCAGACGGTACGTGCGAGCGCGCTCGTCACGTCCTGCGAGAGCCCCATCGCCTTGCCCACTTCGCGGATCGCCATGCGCGGGCGGTAGTGGATGACGGTGGCGCACAGGCCCGCGCGATGGCGGCCATAGCGCTTGTAGATGTACTGGATCACCTCTTCGCGCCGCTCGTGGTCGAAATCGACGTCGATGTCGGGCGGCTCCTTGCGCTCCTCGGAGATGAAGCGGTCGAACAGCAGCGCGTGCTTCGCCGGGTCGACCGCGGTGATCTCGAGGCAGTAGCACACCGCCGAATTGGCCGCCGAGCCACGCCCCTGGCACAGGATCGGCGGCTCCTGCGCGCGCGCGAAATCGACGATGTCCTTGATGGTGAGGAAGTAGCGCGCAAGCTGGAGCTTGCCGATCAGCGCCAGTTCGCGCGCCAGCGTTTCGCCCACCGCCTCGGGCACGCCCTCGGGGTAGCGCCGCTGCGCGCCCTGCCAGGTCAGCGTTTCCAGATGCCCTTGCGGATCGAGGCCGCCCGGGCAGATTTCCTCGGGATACTCGTACTGCAGTTCCTCGAGATGGAAGGTGCAGGCATCGGCCAACTCGCGCGCGGCCGCGATCGCGTGGGGCCAGCGGGCGAAGAGCCGCGCCATCTCCTGCGGTGACTTCAGGTGCCGCTCGGCGTTGGCCTGGAGCGCCCACCCGGCCCGCGCAACGGTGGTCTTGTGGCGGATCGCGGTCATCACGTCGTGCAGGGGGCGTCGCTCGGGCGCGTGGTAGAGCACGTCGTTGGTGGCGAGCAGCGCCATCCCCTGCCCACGCGCCAGGGCATCGAGCGCCTCGATCCGCGCGACGTCGTCCCCGCTGTGAAGGTAGCAGGCGGCAAGGTGGCCCAGCGTGGGCAGTTGCGCGGCGAGGTGCGGCAGGATCTCGGCCAGGCTGCCGCTCACCCGCATGGGCGACGCGCCCCCACCTCCTCCAAGCGCCACGACGTTGCTCTCGACCATGATCGTGAAGCGCGTGCGCAAATCGCGCGCAGGCACCAGCACCAGGTGCACACCCTCGGCGCGCGCGGCCAGCCTCGCAAGCGAGATGTCGCACACCCCCTTCTCCTGCCATTCGCCCTCGAGCGTGCCCATGCGCCCGGCCGTGATCAGCGCGCAGAGGCGTCCATAGGCCGCACGGTCCTGCGGATAAGCGAGGAAGCTCAGGCCCTCCACGGTCTCGATGCGGCAGCCGATGACGGGGCGCAATTTGAGCGCACGCGCCTCGGCGTGGATGCGCACCACGCCCGCCATCGAGTTGACATCCGCGATCCCGATCGCGTCATAACCGAGCCGCTGCGCCTCGGTGACGAGGTCCACCGCGTCCGAGGCCCCGCGCAGGAACGAAAAGCAGCTGACCAGCCCGAGTTCGACGAAATCCGCGCGCGCAGGCGGTACGACACTGTCGGGGTCCAGCGTCACGCGGCGACGGTCAGGGGTGAGCGGGGCTTCGGGCATGGTTCGTGTCGCGGTCGCAGGGGGAATCGCAAGAGAATATGTTCCCTATACGTTCTCATTGATCGCAACGCCAGCAAGGCTTTTTCCCTCGCAAATGCCTAAAGGCTTCCTATCTTGCAGCCTTTCCCCCAGCCTCTTTGCCAGACCCCTGAAACGAACAGGAAATTCCATGCGCCACGTGCTCCGCCAGCACCCCGCCCTGCGCGACGACATCGCCGACCTCACCACCCGCCGTCCGCTGCCGAGCCGCGACCTGCCCCAGCTCGACCCCTTCCTGTTCCTCAACCACCACGGCCCCCAGGTCTACCCGCCCCACAACCGCGGCCTGCCCTTCGGCCCGCACCCGCACCGCGGCTTCGAGACGGTCAGCTTCATCCTGAGAGGCGAGATGGCGCACCTCGACAGCGGCGGCCACGAAAGCGTGATCGGTGAAGGCGGCATCCAGTGGATGACGGCGGGTTCAGGCCTCGTCCATGCCGAGATCAGCCCCGAGAGCTTCAAGGCTGCGGGCGGCCCGCTCGAGATCCTCCAGCTCTGGGTCAACCTGCCCGCGCGGCTCAAGATGGCCGAGCCCGCCTACACCGGCCTCCAGCGCGCGGACATTCCCGCGATCGCGGTTCCGGGCGGCACGGTGAACCTCATCTCGGGGGCTTTCGAGGGCCACGAAGGCGCATTCACCTCGCTGACCGGGGTGGCGATGATGACGGTGGAGCTCGAAGCTTCAGCGCGGATCACGCTGCCCGCGCCCCAGGGGCGCACGGTGTTCCTCTACGTCGTTGCGGGCGCGCCGGTGATCGCGGGCACACCTTGCAAGGAGGCGCACCTCGTCGAGCTCGATCAGGGCGGCGACGGCGTGGAAGTGGAAGCCCAGGGCCCGGTCACGCTGCTCTACGGCCATGCCGATCCGATCGGCGAGCCGGTCGTTGCGCACGGGCCCTTCGTGATGAACACCCGCGAGGAAATCCTCGCCGCGATCCACGACTACCAGGCCGGAAAGTTCGGGGCCATCGCCGGATAGGCCGCCCCGGCGGACCTACTTCGCCGGCTGCGCGGCGGGCAGGTCGACGGTGAAGGATTGCGTGGGGACGGGCATGGCAAGCAGCCCTACCGCGCTGGCGATCCCGATGACGGCCCAGACATAGCGCTTCGCGCGGAAATCGAGGACGGCGCGCACGAGGCAGGCAAGGGCAACGAGGATCGGAACGGCAAGCCAATAGAACGTGGTCATGACCCCCGCCTTATGGCTTGCGGACGCGCGAGGCCAGCGCCTTTCCTCTCCGGGCGGGGTACCCGTCCTTACCTCAGCGCGGATGGCGCCGGGCAAGCGCGATCCCGGCAAGGTTCTGCTCGCGCTTGATCCAGCGCGGGCGCAGGCGCGGTCCGTCCTGCGCCAGCTCGCATAGGCGCGCGGCGTAAGGTCCACTCCCCGGATCGCCCGCGAGCGCCCTCTGCGCCTCGCCGATCACCGCTCGCGCATCGCCCAGCAGCACGACTTCGCCAAGGTTCGATTCGCGCGCGAGGCGGGCCGCGTGGAGCAGCGCCAGCCATTCGGCCTCGAAGCTCCCGCCCTGCCCCATGTCCTCGAAAAGATGGACCACGCCGCGCACGACGACGGCGGCCTCCATCCGGCCGGGATTGGGGCGGCAACCGCCATCGAAATAGATCTTCACCCGGCGCGGCTGCATGGCGTGGCCTGTCCTCCTCACCGCCCCTTAGGGCATGGCGCCCCGTCCGAACAGGGGCCCTATCCGAACAGCCCCTGGAGGAACCAGGCCGGCACCCCGCCGCGTCCATCGCCCACCACACCGCTGCGGTAGATCCAGTAGCGGCGCCCCATCGCGTCCTCGATCCGGTAATAGTCGCGCAGCCGCACCGCGCCGCGCTCGCGCCACCACTCGGGCGCGATCCGCTCGGGCCCTTCCGAGCGCAACACGTCGTGCGTCTCACCGCGCCAGCGAAAGCGCTTCGGCAATCCGTCGGGGGTCTCGTAGATCACCGATATCTGCTCGGGCTTATCAAGCATCTTCAATGGCCTGCAATGGAAATCGAAAGTTCCCTGCGAGGTTTTTTCGGGTTCCAGCGGGCCCTGCCAGCGCTGCGCCCGTTCGGGAATGTGGCTGGCGAAGAGGATCGGACGGCGCACCGCGTCATGCCCCAGTCGCACCGTCAACCGATCGACGCAGGCGGCCAGGCTGGTGCCGCGCTCCTGCGCGGCGTGCTCGATATCGCCCTGCGCCAGCGCGAGAGGCTCGCACCAGGGGCTGCGCAGGCGGACCATCTCGATCCCGAAGCCCGCATCGACATCCTCCAGCCGCCGCGCGAAGAGCCCGGCCAGGTGCGCCGCCTCGCGCGAGGGCGCGGCCATCTCGACGCGGCGCACCACCACTTCGCCATCGACCTTCCACAAGCCCAGCTCGAGCCGCCGCGCGCCCTGCCCCGCGCCTTCGAGCACGCGCTCCATGTCCCCGGCAAGGTCGGCCACCACCTGTTCGAGCAAGGCCCGATGGCGGATCGGCTCCATCAACCGGCGCTGGACCAGCGGAGCGTGGGTGACGAGCACCGGCAACAGCGGTTCGGGGACGCGACCAAGCAACTGGTCCATGCGCAGGAGCGGATTGGCGCTGGCCGAACGGCGATTGCGGAAGCGCCGCACCAGCGCCTCGCGCGCCACTGCGTCGAGATCGCCCAGCCGCTTGAGGCCGAGTCGCCGCAGCACGGTGAGCACGTCCTCGTCGAGCCGCAAGGCCGCGACCGGCAACCCGGCAAGACGCTGTGCGGGATCGTCCCCGGACCGCAGGATCGCACCGTCAGGACCGTGGTGCGCCAGCGCCCAGGCCGCCCCCGCCGTCGGCGCGATGGCCATGCGCACGGCAAAGCGTCGGCGCGCGAAGGCGGCGCGGGCATCGGCCAGGAGCGCCTCCTCGCCCCCGAACAGGTGCGCGACACCGGTCACGTCGACAAGCAGGCCATCGGGCGGGTCGAGCGCGGACCAGGGCCCCCAGCGCAACGCCCAGCCCGCCAGGTGCTCGAGGAAAGCGAGATCGCCCGCCGGGTCGGAGGCGGCAACGGCAAGTTCGGGGCACAGCGTGCGCGCATCGGCGAGCATCATGCCGCCTTGCGCGCCCGCCGCGCGCCCGGCGGCGTTGGCCGCGGCGATCCGGGGGCCATGCGCAGTCTCGGCGATCAGCGCGAGCGGCTGCGCGTCGGCGCCCTCGCCCGCCGCCAGCCCTTCGCCCAGCCGCCAGCGATCGAGCGCGAGCCGGCACAGCCAGATGGCCAGGATACGGCGCGAAGGAGAAGGCGCGAGCATCGCGGCTCAGCCCGGACGGGGCTTGGCGCCGCCCTCGCGCCTGCGTTGCAGTTCGGCCGCCGCACCAACTTTCTCGGCGACGAGCCGCCCGTCCTCGCGCAGGATCCACTGTCCGGGCGGATGGCGACGGGCGCGGAACAGTTCGGCCTGCCAGCTCTGCGTGCCCGGGGCCTGCGCGTTCCAGCCCGGCGCGGGCGACGGGGCCGAGGCCACCTCCCAGCGCATCCGCGCCGAGGAAAGATCGCGCCGGGCATCGAGCCGCACCAACCACAGCGGCACCCCATGCCGCTCGGCGGCAAGGCCGAGGCGGCGTGACGCGGTCATGTCGAGCGCGCGCGGGTTGCCAGTGATCTCGCCGATGACGAAAGCCAGGTCACGGCAGCGCAGCCCCTCCTCGAGCGCGAAGAGAGCGTCCTGCGCCGTCTTGACCGCGACATGGATCAGGCGGTGGCGCAAGCCCTCGGGCAGCCCGGCGCGGTAGGGCCGCCCGCTGCGCTGGATCGCCCGCGCGTCCTGCACCCAGAGCCACATGCGCTCGTCGGGGGTGTCGGCGAGCGGGTCGGCCGAAGGGCCCGCGCGCACCGCCCGCTGGCGATCGAGCGCGAGCGCCAGCGCCAGCGCCGCGCCCGCCCCCTCATCGCCCGAGGCGAAGATCTCTCCGTGCGCGGTCGCCTCACCCACCTGCCCCGGCTGCCATTGCAGGCCCTGGGCGTCGGCAAGGCGGACGGCTGCAGACACGCTGTCCATCGGCAGAGAAAGGGTCATGGGCAAAGTCATCAAGGAGCACCGTCATACGAACAATGTTCTCATTATGTTCTTTTTGACGACGATTGCAATCATCCTCCCGACCATGCCCCTGTGGACCGCCTTGTGGAAAAACGGAGGACAAGAGTGGGACAAGCTGAGGAAATGCCCTGTGCGCCGCGCGATTGCGCGCCCCGCTCCAGCCACGAAAAAGGGGGCCCGAAAGCCCCCTTTCCCAATTCGATGGCGCGTAGAGCGCGGTGCTCAGTCGATCGGTGGGACCGGCTGGGGCGGCACGTCGGAGTCGCCTTCATGCACTTCGACGAGACCGCGCCCGACGTGGCTCTTGCGGTAGCCGTAGGCAAAATAGACGACCAGCCCGATACCACCCCAAACCGGAAGAACCATCTTCGATTCAAACGGCAGGTTGAAGAATAGCCCCAGACATCCCAGGGCCGCCAGCGGCGCCACGACCCAGACCAACGGGGTGCGGAAGGGGCGCTTGCGGTTGGGCTGAGTGCGACGCAGGATCAGGACCGCGATCGCGACCATGAAGAATGCGAAGAGCGTGCCCGAGTTCGAGATGTCCGCCAGCTGGCCGACCGGCAGGAACGCCGCGAAGAGTGACACCGCGGCACCGGTGATCATGGTCACGATGTGCGGCGTCTTCCACTTGGGATGGATCGACGCCAGCTTCTCGGGCAACAGGCCATCGCGCGCCATCACGAAGAAGATGCGAGTCTGGCCAAAGAGCATGATGAGAATGACCGAAGGCAGCGCCAGGAAGGCCGCCACGCCGATAAGGTCACCCACGCGTTCCCACCCAATCGAGCGCAGCACGTGCGCCAGCGCCTCGCGCGAGCAGACCAGGGGCTCGGCGCCCGCGGCGGTCAGCGTCTTGCACTGCTCGGCGAGCATGGACGTGCCCGGCGCGAGAATTTCGCCATGGGGGCCCGACACCGGCTGCGCGCCAATCGCGCCGATCGCGCCAGCAGCCACGAGCAAGTAGAACACGGTGCAGATCGCGAGGCTGCCGATCAGGCCGATCGGCACGTTCCTCTGGGGATCCTTGGTCTCTTCCGCCGCCGTCGAAACCGCGTCGAAACCGACATAGGCGAAGAAGATCGAGGCTGCGGCACCCACCGCGCCAAGGCCCGCGCCCTGGCCGTTGCCGAACCAGCCGTTGGGCATGAAGGGCTCGAAGTTGGCGCCCTTGATGACAGGGATCGTCAGGGCGATGAACACGGTCAGCGCCGTCACCTTGATCGCCACCAGGACAGCGTTCACGCGTGCGCTCTCGGTGGTTCCAACCATCAGCAGTACGGTCACCAGCAAGGCAATGACAAGCGCCGGAAGGTTCACGAAGCCACCTGCATAGGGCCCGACCGTCACCGCCAGCGGCAGATCGATGCCCCAACTGTGGAGCAGGCCGACGAAGTAGCCCGACCAGCCCACCGAAACCGCGCTCGCCGCCACCGCATATTCGAGAATAAGCGCCCAGCCCACCATCCAGGCGAGAAGTTCGCCCATGACCGCGTAGGTATAGGTATATGCCGAACCCGAGACGGGTACCATCGAGGCGATCTCGGAATAGCAGAGCGCCGCCACGCCGCAGACCAGCGCCGCAATGACGAAGGCCCACATCATGCCCGGCCCCGCCTTCTGGGCAGCTTCGGAAGTGAGCACGAAGATACCGGTGCCGATGATCGCGCCGACGCCCAGAAGCGTCAGTTGAACGGCCCCAAGCGACCTGTGTAGTGATTTCTTTTCCGCTGTCGCCAAGATGGCATCGAGCGGCTTTACGCGTCCGAACATGCGTGGATCCCTGAATTCGCTGATTGCGCGCAGGCTAGCCGACAGCGACCGCATGGCAAGAGCGCGTATTACGAAATTTCATGCCTTTGAACAGGAATTCGCCCTGATCCGGCCGTATTTCGCCATTTGCCCTCAGCATGCGGCGCGTCTAGGAAGCAAATCATGTCCACGACCTTCCAGCTCGACACGGCCACCAGCCGCGCCAACCCCACCCCCGCGCCGATGAAGCGCCTGACGATTCCCGCAATCCGCCGCCGCAAGAAGGACGGCGTGACCGAAGATCCGATCGTCATGCTCACCGCCTACACCGCGCGCCAGGCGCAGCTTCTCGATGCGCATTGCGACCTCCTGCTGGTCGGCGACAGCCTGGGCCAGGTGATCTACGGCCTCTCCTCGAGCGTACCGGTCTCGCTCGACATGATGGTCAATCACGGTGCCGCCGTGGTGCGCGGCAGCTACCACGCCGCGGTCATCGTCGACATGCCTTTCGGCAGCTACGAGCAGTCGCCCCAGCAGGCCTTCGAGAGCGCCGCGCGCCTGCTCAAGGAAACCGGCTGCGCAGGCGTGAAGCTGGAAGGCGGCGAGGCGATGGCCGAGACCGTGGCCTTCCTCACCCAGCGCGGCATTCCGGTGATGGGCCATATCGGCCTCACCCCGCAGGCGGTGAACCTGCTGGGCGGCTACAACGCGCGCGGCCGTTCCGAGGCCGAGGCGAAGAAGATCGTCGCCGACGCCAAGGCGCTCGACGAGGCGGGCGCCTTCGCGATCGTCATCGAGGGCGTGGTCGAGCCGATCGCGATCGAGGCGACCAGGGCCGTCGCCTGCCCCACCATCGGCATCGGCGGCTCGCCGCTGTGCGACGGCCAGGTGCTGGTCACCGAGGACATGTGCGGCATGTTCGAGCGCGTGCCACGCTTTGTGAAGCGCTACGCCGATCTCGCCGGAGTGATTTCGGGCGCCGCGGCGGACTATGCCGCCGAAGTGCGTGCGCGTACTTTCCCGGGCCCGGAGCAGACCTACCAGCCCAAGTAGGCCCCAGCCTGATGGTACCGGCGCGCGCCTTCAACTCGCGCGCGCGGGTACCTTGAGCATTTCGCGCCCTTGCGCGATCAGGCGCGTCCGACCCACCATCGCCTCGGCCTTGGCAAAGAGCGCGCGGGCCGTTTCCGGATCGCGACCGCTGGCGGCCAGGCTGAAGCCGAGCGCCTGCGTCGCCTCGGGGCTCGCGCGCTGGAGCAGGTAGGCCCGGCGCGCGGTGGCACTTGCGGCGTCATCCCGGCCAAGCCCCGCCTCGACGAGCGCGAGATCGGAAAGGACCTGGACGTCGCGCGCGCCGCCGTTGTCGCACAGCCAGCCGAGAATGGCCTGTGCGCGGATATAGTCCCCGTCCTCGATCGCGAGCCCGGCCGCCGCGCGCAAGGCCTCGCGATTGCGCGGGTTCTGCGCAAGGAAGCCTTCCACCAACTGGCGCGCGCCGCGTCGGTCCCCGGCCATGACGAAGGCCGCGTAACGGCGCAGGAACAGGCTCGCGGGCATGCGGATCGCGGCGGCTTCGCCATAGCGCACCTGCGCCGCGACCGCATTGCCCAACGCCAGTTGCACGTCGCCCGCCTGCGCCAGTGCATCGTACGAGCCCGGATTTGCGTGGCGGGCCGTCTCCGCCGCTGCCTCGGCCGCGCGTCCCTGCCCTTGCGCCAGGAGGCGCCCGATCGCGCCTTGCCGTCCCACGACGTGCAGCGTGGCCCGACGCGGACGGGCTGCCGCATCGAGCAGCGCTCCCGCCCTGTCGCGCTCGCCCAGCGCTTCGTAGGCGCGCGCGACCGTAGTCAGCATATAAGGCGAAGCATCGCCACGCGCGATATCCTCGGCGAAGCGCAGCGTGGCATAGCGGTACTGGCCCGAAAGATAGATCGTGCGCACCAGCAGATCCTTGGTGCGCGCGCTCTCGGGGCGCGTGCGCAGAACGGTTTCAAACGCCTCGCCCGCCGTTTGCGGATTGCCCAAGGCCAGTTCGGCAATGCCGCGCAACTGCACCGCGGCGGGATAACCTTCGAGCGCACCCTTGGTCCGAGCCAGAAGGCTGCGCACCAGGTCGAAGTTGCCCGCGCGCGCCGCGATCACAGCCTGGAGATAATAGGCCTGCGGATTGCCGGGGGCGAGTTCGAGCACGCGCCGCGTGAGCGTCACCGTCTGGCGCGAACGTCCCAGATCTCCCAGTGTTGCGGCGTAGTCGAGGAGTACCGAAACGTCGTCGCGATCGAGCATGATCGCCTTCTCGAACCAGGCCAGCGCCCCGACGAGGCCATAACGGTCGCGCACCAATTGCCCCATGAACTGGAGCGCGCGCACGTTCTGGGGATCGAGCTCAATCGCACGGCGCGCCGCTGCGATCGCGAGCCCGTGCTGCCCGCCAGCATAGCGCCAGCGCCCGATCTCGACCCACAAAGCGGGATCATCGGGCGTGATGCGCAGCGCCTCGTCGAACGCCGTTCCCGCCGCCTCAGGGTTGCCGTCCAAACGCTCTAGCCGCGCAAGAGCACGCCAGCCCGACGCGGAACTGTCGGGTGAAAATCGTCCCGAAGCCAGCCAGCGCCGCGCACCGGCGCGATCGCCCTGGTCAAGATAGGCCTCGCCCATCCACGCGGCCACGTCGCTTTGCGCAGCACCGGCGGCGAGCGCGGCGCGCAGCTTCATTTCGGCCGCGATCCCATCGCCCGAGGCCAGTGCGCGGCGAGCGGCCTCGACCAGCGCCGACGCGCCTTGCGGCTTGTCCTGCGCGACAGCCTCAGTCGAAATCGCGATCCCGTCCGCGACCATGCCGAGCGCCAGCCCGGCGATCAGCGGGGCCGTCCACCAGCGCCCCGTGCCCCTCCCGATCCGCTTGCCCGATGGCTGGGGATCAGGTTTGCAGGTCATACTGCTTGAGCAGGTCATAAAGCGTCGGCCGGCTGATCCCGAGCATCTTGGCCGTGCTCGAGATATTGCCCTCGCTGCGCGCCAGCGCGTGACGGATCACCTTGCGATCGGCCTGTTCACGTGCGGTCTTGAGGTTGAGCGCGTTGACGACCTGCTCGTCGGGATCGGCGAGATCGAGGTCGGCGGCCGAAACCAGCTTTTCGTCGGCCATGATCACCGCGCGTTTCACCCGGTTTTCGAGTTCACGCACGTTACCCGGCCACGACCAGGCATCGATCGCGGCGAGCGCGTCACTGGCAAAGCCGCGCACGCGCGGGTTCATCTCGGAGGCGTAACGGCCAAGGAAGGTCTTGGCGAGCAGCGTCGCATCGCCCGGCCGGTCGGCGAGGCTGGGGATACGCACGACGATCTCGGCGAGACGGTAATAGAGGTCCTCGCGGAAACGCCCATCGCCGATCATCGCCTCGAGGTCCTGATGCGTGGCGCACACGATCCGCGTGCCGACCGGGATCGACTCGCGCGAGCCGACGCGTTCGATCACGCGTTCCTGCAGGAAGCGCAGCAGCTTGACCTGGAGCTGGAGCGGGATGTCGCCCACCTCGTCGAGGAACAACGTGCCGCCGGCAGCCTGTTCGATCTTTCCCGGCGTCGTCTTGACCGCACCGGTGAAAGCGCCCTTCTCGTGCCCGAACAGCTCGCTCTCGAGCAGGTTTTCCGGGATCGCGGCGCAGTTGATCGCAACGAATTCGCCCTTGGCCCGGTCGCTCGCCTCGTGGAGCCCCCGCGCCAGGAGTTCCTTGCCGGTACCGCTCGCGCCCAGCAGCATGACCGAGACATTGGTGTTGGCCACGCGCTCGATGGTGCGCGCGACCTTGAGCATCTCGGGCGCGGCGGTGATCATCCGCCCCAGCACCCGCTCCTCCTTGGCGATCTTGGAGGCGAGACGGCGGTTCTCCTCCTCGAGCCGGTGGAGCTGCAGCGCACGGCGCACGATGAGACCCAGGGCGTCGATGTCGACCGGCTTCTGGTAGAAATCGTAGGCGCCGCGCGCGATCGCGGTGAGCGCGCTCTCACGCGCGCCGTGGCCGCTGGCGACGATCACCTTGGTGTCGGGTTTGAGCGCCATGATCTCGTCGAGCACGGCAAACCCCTCGCTCGTGCCGTCGGGATCGGGCGGAAGGCCGAGATCGAGCGTGACGACGTCGGGCGTTTCGAGGCGCAGTGCGGCGATCGCCGAGGCGCGGTCGCCCGCGACGATCACCTCGAAATCCTCGTAAGCCCACTTGAGCTGCGCCTGAAGTCCCGCATCGTCTTCGACGATCAGGAGCTTGGGCAGTTGCTTTGCGCGGTCATCGGTCATCACGCTACCTTCTGATCGTTCTTCGTGAGGTTCTGGTAAAGGTTGGTCGCCTCGCTCAGGGGAATGCGCACGACGAAGCGCGAGCCGAGCCCCTCGCGCGATTCCACGTCGAGGCGCCCGCGCATCGCGCGCACCAGTTCGCGCGCCTCGAAAGCACCGATCCCGAACCCTCCACTCTTTGTAGACACGAATGGCTTGAACAGGCCGTTGCGTACAAATTCCGCCGACATGCCGCAGCCGGAATCGAGCACCTCGAAGCGGGCATGCAAGCCATCGGGCGCGACCGAAAGGAAGACCGGGCTGTGCGCCTCGCTCGCGTCGATGCCGTTCTGGACGAGGTGGACCAGGACCTGTTCGATCGAGTGGCGATTGGCGGTGATGCAAAGGTCGGGCGATTCGACGAGCACGAACTGCCGGCTTCCCGAAAAGCTGGCTGCGACCGCCGCCAGGATCTCGCGCGTCGAAATGTTCTCCAGCTTCTCGACAGCGCCGGTTCCGTAGCGCCCCAGCCGTGCGATCAGCGCATTCAGCTTTTCGGACGAATTGCGCAAGGTCACCAGCATGTCCGCGCGGAAGGCGGGCTTGTCGGCGTGCAGTTCGGCGTTGCGGGCCAGCAGGCTGAACTGGCTGGCGAGGTTCTTGATGTCGTGCATCACGAAGGCGATGCGGCGGTGGAAGTCGTCGAAGCGGCTCGCCTCCGCGAGCGCCAGCTGGCTGGCGTTCTCCGCAAGGTAGCTCGCCACCTGCTGGCTGATCACGCGCAGGAGGTCGAGGTCCTCCCAGTCGAAGGTGCGCGCCAGTTGCGGGCGCGCGAGCACGACGGTGCCGACCAGCCGCTCGAAATGGATCAGCGGAATGACCGCCCAGCTGCGGGCATCCTCCATGAGCCAGGAGGGCATCTCCAGCTCGGCGGCGGTTCCCCCCTCAACCTGGCGCCGCGTCTCGTCGAGATCCACGATGTAGCCGGTCCGCTCGAACATGGCCTGCACCTGCAACGACATCGCGATGGCCGGAACCTCGACTTCGGGCCAGTTCCAGCGCGCGGCCAGCGTAAGCTCCCCGTGCTCGCCCGGAGCCAGCAGCAGGCCGCCCGGGCTCTCGAACAAGTCGGCTACCGATTTCACCACGCGTTCGCCAAGCGGCGAGGCGTTGGTGCCGCCGCTGCCGATGGTGCGGGTGAAGCGCAGCCACTCCTCGCGGTAGTCGTAGCGGTGCTGGAAGAAGTGCTTGGCAAGCGTGACCTTGAGCCAGCTGCGCAGCCGCCGCGAGGGCAGCACGACCAGCGCAATCGCGCTCGCCAGCGTCAGGAAGGCAAGTTCGATCAGCCGCGCGAAATTGCCGCCCGCATAGGCCAGCCACTGCGCCACCGCGACCATGCCGACGAGATAGGCCCCGATCACCAGCAGCGAAAACGTCTGGAAGGTCACCGCGCGCGAGGGTCGGATACGCAATTCGTCGCGGTTGGCCGAGACGGAAAGGCCAATGAACAGCGCCAGCGTGAGCGTCGCCAGCCCGCGCAACGCGGCGATCTCGCTCGGCCAGGCGCTCGCGAGATAGGAGATCGTGTAAAGGTTGAGATCGAAGGCCCACAGCACCGCGAGCCCGATCGTCGGCCAGCGCAAGGCCGGACGCGCCTCGTGCGAGCAGCCTGCGTAGAGATTGTGGACCAGCACCAGCCCGCCCACCGTCACCAGCAGGCGGAACATGACATTGAACTCAAAGGCGACGCGCTTGGCCGCGTCGGGCAAAGGCATGCTCATGAGCCCGTAGTCGATGCCGAGATGGAAAACCTCGACAAAGCACAAGGCCGCGATGACCGGCCGAATCGGCGCAAGCGAGGTGTCGCGCCCGTCGCCGCCGAACAGCCGGAAGACGACGTAAAGCCAGCCCAGATTGCGCGCGGTTTCGAACAGCGAGGGTACGAAACCCGCGATCGCGCCGGCCGCCGCCGCCGCCAGCGCAATGCTCCACAGCGACGTCAACGCCAGCGCCAGCAGCACCGCCGGTCCCGCCCCGGCGAGGCGCTGGCGGCGCGGCCAGAGCGAAATCGCCACCGCCGCCGTCGCGATCGCTCCGGTGAGGTCGAGCCCGACGCCGATGGTGGCCCAGATATCGGGAGCACCCGTAGCGATCATCGTGCGCCCTCGCTCCACAGGATCACCCGCAGCGTCTGCAACAGGATCAGCAGGTCGAGGAACGGCGTGTAGTTCTTGGCGTAGTAGAGGTCGTACTCGAGCTTGTTGCGCGAATCCTCGACCGAGGCGCCATAGGGATAGTTGATCTGGGCCCAGCCGGTAATGCCCGGCTTCACCATGTGCCGCTCGGCGTAGAAGGGCAGATGCTCCTCGAGATCGGCAACGAATTCGGGGCGTTCGGGACGCGGGCCGACGAAGCTCATCTCGCCTTTCAGCACCGTCCAGACCTGGGGAAGTTCGTCGATGCGCACCTTGCGGATGAAACGGCCGATGCGGGTGATGCGCGGATCGTCCTGGGTCGCCCATTGTGCGCCGGCGCTTTCGGCATCGGTGCGCATCGAGCGCAACTTTACGACGTTGAAGGGCACGCCGAACAGCCCCACGCGCGACTGCCGGTAGAAGGCGGGCCCCTTGCTGTCGAGCTTCACGAGGACCGCGAAAAGCACAACCACCGGCCCCGTCACCACCAGCACGAGAAGGCTCGCAAGAATGTCGAACACGCGCTTGACCGCGCTCGACACCGCCCGTCCCGAGGAAAAGCCGTCCGAGAAGATCAGCCAGCTCGGGTTGACGGTGTCGAGGTCGATCCGACCGGTCTCGCGCTCGACGAGGCTGGAGAAGTCATTGACGTGTACCCCGGCGGTCTTGATCCGCAGCAAGTCCTTGAGCGGCAGCGCGTTGCGCCGCTCCTGCAAGGCCAGCACGACTTCGCTGACCCCGCGTTCCTCGACGAAATTGGTCAGGTTCTCGATCTGCCCACGCGGCGTCGCGTTGGCGACGAGCGCGGTGGCTTCGCCCATGTGCACGAAACCGGCCACGGCGAAGCCGCTCTCGGGACGTTCGGACAGCTTCTGGATGCGCAGTGCCCGCTCCCCGCTGCCCAGCACCAGGATCCTGCGCCGGAAGGCCGCCGCCCCGAACACCGCCTTGAAGACGAGCCGGTTGGCCATGAGCAGAACGATCGCCGTCACCATCGAATAGGCCAGCGTCGAACGCCAGAACTGGTCGCTGGCGACAATGAAATCGAGAAAGGCCAGCGCGATCACGCCCAGCGATACGGCCACCAGCAAACGTGCCGCGGCAAAGCGCATCGACCGCAGTGCCTCGGAGCCATAGACACCGATCGCGGTCATCGCGAGCAACATCGTCACCGCGAAGGCGCCGTGCGAAACGACGCGGTCGACAAGACTCCCCGGCTCCATGCCGATCTGTCCGATCCTCAGACGCCAGGCAACCTCGCTCGCGAGCCCCAGCAAGAGGAAATCGACTGCACACAGCAGGATCACCGCGTAGGAGATGTAGTGTTTGAACAGACGAACCATCGTCCTCGCTCGCCTTCCCGTGCAGCCTCGTTAACGCTTTCCCCCGCAGCTTACTGCAAAGGCGTAAACTGTCGGTAAAGCTGACAAAAAGCCTATACCCGCCCTCTCTACAGCCTTGCCTCAAATATACGAATAACGCGACTTTTTTCGAAATCAGGACAGACCATGTCGGATGAGTTTACACCTTACACCATCGATCCGCGTTAGCCTGTGAACACCTTCACGGGCACCTGAATTAACAATTTGTAAGGCACGCCTGAAAACCATGGAATCACGAGTTCGCAGCTAGAAGCACGCCCCATGGCTGGAATTCGCAACCGACGCAGGTCATCGGGCAAGCTTTCGCTGCAATCGATGTCCATTCATTTCGCCGCGGTGACCCTCGTCGCCACGGGACTCCTCGCGCTGTTCGCCGGCGGCGAATCGACAAAAGCAACCGCCGCGCAGGCCGTGGCCGCCGGCCCTACCGAAGATGCCATCAGCAAGGCCGCGCACGGCCAGGGAACGAATGCGATCGTCATTCGCCCAGGCACGCGCAGCGAAGGCAGCTTCGGCCCCGACGGCGCACCTCCGGAATCGACCGGCTCGCTGGCCTACGCCAGCGGCCAGGAGCTCGGCTACGAGCCCGGCCAGGACAATCCTTTCGCCCAACCCCCGGTCACTCCGCCGGTTGCCCTACCCGCCACCCTGCCCCCGGGCATGACGCTCGAGGAATGGCTCGCGCGCAACAAGGACCCGGACAAGGACGTGACGCAGATCCAGTTGAGCCCCGCCGAACTCCAGGCCATGGCGGCCTCGCCATCGGCCAGCACGATCAGCCCCGTGGCGCCGCAGCCCTGAGGCGTGCATTGCTCACTTCTTCAGGATATCTAGCGCTGTCAGCGTAAGTGCCTGCGCCCCCGAGGCGATTACCTTGTCCGCTTCGGGAGCCCAACTTGCGCTGTGCAGCGATGGCAGCGGCGTGCCATTCGCCTTGGCCTCGGCCATCGCCTTGGCGGGCACGCCACCGACCCAGAAGATGATCGAGCGGATCGCATCCGGATCGGCCAGGCGGTATTCGCCGAAATCCTCGCCGCCCATGACCGAAGGCAAGACGCCGGCCCATCTGTCGCCCAGCGCACCTTGCAAATGGGTCAACTCCTTCTCGGTGAAATCGGGCGTGTTCCAGGTCGCCCGGGTATAGAGTTCCTTCACCCCCACCACCGGAAGGTCCGGCTCGGCAACGCCCGATGCAAGGGCTTCTCCGCGTGCGATGCGGGAAATGCCTTCGAGCAGATGCTTGCGCGTTTCGTCCGAATAGCTGCGCACGGTCAATTCGAGCTTCGCCTGGTCGGGAATGATGTTGTGCTTGGTGCCCGCGTGGAACGAGCCCACCGTGACCACGACCGGGTCCTTGGGATCGATTTCCCGACTGGCGAGCGTCTGCAGTCGCATCACGATCGCGCTGCCCAGCACGATGGGGTCGATCGTCGTGTGCGGATAGGCGCCGTGCCCGCCACGCCCCTTCACGAGGATGTCGACGCTGTCGACGTTGGCGAAAGCCCAACCCAGTGCCGCCCCGACCTTGCCCGCCTCGAGCCCGGCCGAATCGTGGAAGGCCAGCGCATAGTCGGGCTTGGGAAAGCGGGTGTAGAGCCCATCGGCCAGCATTGCGCGCGCGCCGACACCCAGTTCCTCGGCTGGCTGGCCGATCATCACCAGCGTGCCCGACCACTGGTCCTTGCGCGCCGCAAGCAGGCGCGCGGTCTCGATCCAGGCGGTCATGTGGGTATCATGGCCACACGCGTGCATCACGCCGCTTTCGACGCCCGCCGTGGAAACGCCCTTCACTTTCGAAGCAAACGGAAGCCCGGTCTGTTCGGTGACCGGCAATCCGTCCATGTCGCTCCGGATCAGGACCGTTGGCCCTTCCCCGTTGCGCAAGACCGCCACGACCCCCGTGCCGCCCACACCCTCTGTGACAGTGAAGCCCGCCTTGCGAGCCGCCCCGGCCATGATCGCGGCCGTCCGCTTCTCCTGCAGGCTGAGTTCGGGGTGCGCATGAAGATCACGGTAGATCTCCATTAACCCCGGCATGTCAGCCGAGATCGTGCGAGCCAGATCGTCCCCGGCCACGGCTTGCGCGTGGGCAGGCCCGGCCAGCGCCAGGGTGGCAAAAAGGGCCGCTCCAATAGCTGGCCCCAGGTGTCGCGATGTTCGAAGTCCCATGCCGGCAAGGCTATGCGAGCGCTGGAAAAAGGCAAGTGCCCGCAAGCCTTGCACGATATCCTGGTGCCCCTGGCCCGACTCGAACGGGCACGCCTTTCGACAAACGATTTTGAGTCGTTCGCGTCTACCATTCCGCCACAGGGGCACGGGATGAGGCGAGACGCTTAGCCGCAGCCTTGACGGCATTCAAGGGGACAAAAACGATTCCGGCCGCTTTCCCACCGACTTCAGAACGACCAGTCCATCCCGATGTGAAGCAGCTTGCGCCGGCCTGCTCCCTTGCTCCCTCCCAGCGCCCCGATCTCGAAGCGCGGACCGCCTTCGAGCGGTACGTCCTGCCAGCGAAGCGACAGCTTGTCCGTTGCGGTCTCCGGCGGCTCGGGCAAAGTGACCCGCTCGGACCGCTCCAGACGACCGTCGCGCGCGTCGCGGCGGGCAAGATCAGCCAGAGCGAAAGGCGCGGCCGTTCCGGCGGCTGCGAAGGACGCCGGGTTCCGGCTCGAAGCGCTCCCTTGCGCCTGAGCATGTCCCCCCTGCGCCAGAACGCCGTAGAGCAATCCAAAGAAGAAAGTGCCGCGCTTTCCCATGGCGGAAACAATACCACAGCCTCGGCTTGGTTCCCGGCACAAATTTGCGCCAAACGACAAAACCCCGCATCGAAGCTCGAAACTTCGATGCGGGGCTCGACTTGTCGCAGCGAATGAACGGCTCGCGCCGAGGCGATCAGTCCTTGATCGCGGTCGCCAGGATCTTGTGCAGGCGCGAGTGGAGCACGTCGTTGCCGGCCAGGATCTGCGAATCGCAGTAGGGAAGCGAACGCCCCTTCCAGTCCGACACGAAGCCGCCAGCCTCGCGCACGAGGAGGCACCCCGCCGCCGTGTCCCACGGCTTGAGATCGGCTTCCCAGAAGCCCTCATAGCGGCCGGCCGCAACCCACGCGAGATCGAGCGCAGCCGAACCGAAGCGGCGAATTCCCGCCACCTGCGGTGCGAGTGCCTGGTAGATGCGCGACCATTCCGCCACGTTGCCGTGCCCTTGGAAGGGCATGCCCGTCGCGATCAGGCTCTCGTCGAGGTGGCGGCGCGAGGAGACGCGCAGGCGCGCATCGTGCAGCCAGGCCCCGCGGCTCTTTTCGGCCCAGAAGCTCTCGTCGGTGACCGGCTGGTAGATGAGACCCGCGGTCACTTCACCCCAACCGCCGTTGATCGACTTGTTGCCGTCGAGGCGCGGTTCCTGCACCGCGATCGAGATCGCGAAATGCGGGATGCCGTGGAGAAAGTTGGTCGTGCCGTCGAGCGGATCGACGATAAAGCGCGGCTTGGTCGGGTCACCCTCGATCGTGCCGCCTTCCTCGAACAGGAAGCCCCAGTCGGGCCGCGCGGCGCGCAGTTCGTCCCAGATGGTGCGCTCGGCCGCACGGTCCGCCTTCGACACGAAATCGGACGGACCCTTGCGCGAGACCTGAAGGTGTTCGACTTCGCCGAAGTCGCGACGAAGACGGCCACCGGCCTTGCGGGCGGCCTTTTCCATGACACGGATGAGACCGGAAATTGCGGCCATAACCTATACTCTGCTCCTGTTGCCGGTTTGCCCCGGCACATCAATAACGTAACGCGCCGGGCGCAACCAGACGGGATTGAACGCCTGGTTCGCCCCGGCGGTTCGGGGGCTCAGCGCCCCTTGCCCCCGGACGGGGCGGCGGGCTTGCCTTCGGGGCGGTAGCCGCACACGACGGCCATCGCCTGCAACACTTCGTTGGGCTTGTCGCGGTGGATCTTGTCCCCGTTCTGCGCGATCAGCCCGTCCATCGACTTGCCGATCGTACCCAGCGAATTGTTGTAGAGGCAGCCCACCAGCGCGCTCTTCACGGGCTCTTCGACGTCCTTGGATTCCAGGGCGGCGATGAGCACGTGCAGATAGAGAACCGCGTTCTGCACGTCTTCCTGCTTGGGCTCGGCCTTGGCCGCGGGGGCCGAGGGAGCCTTGGGCTGTGCGGCGCCGGCCGGTTCGGCGATCAGCGCCAGAACACCGGCAAGCGCCAGGGTACGGGTTACAAAACGCAGTTTCTTCATGATCAGTCCGCCTTACGCACGTAGGCCTTTTCGTAGACATCGACGACAATGCGCGTGCCGCTCTCGATGTGCGGCGGAACCATTACGCGCACGCCGTTGTCGAGAACCGCCGGCTTGTAGCTCGAGGACGCCGTCTGGCCCTTCACGACGGCATCGGCCTCGACGATGGTGGCTTCGACCTGCTCGGGCAACTGCACCGAGATGGGGCGTTCTTCCCACAGTTCGAGCAGAACCTGCATGCCGTCCTGGAGGAAGGCCACCGCATCGCTCAGAAGGTCGGCGGGAAGCTGGATCTGGTCGTAGGTCTCGATGTCCATGAACACGAGCTGGTCGCCCTCGACGTAGAGGAACTGGAAGTCCTTGGTGTCGAGGCGGACCTTCTCGACCGTGTCGGCGCTGCGGAAGCGCACGTTGGTCTTGCGACCATCGATGAGGTTCTTCATCTCGACCTGCATGAACGCACCGCCCTTGCCGGGCTGGGTGTGCTGCGTCTTGGCAACTTTCCAGATGCCTTTTTCGTATTCGAGAATGTTACCGGGACGAATGTCGACGCCGCTGATCTTCATGGGAACCTGCCTTCGATGGGAAAGAGCTGATGGAAACGAGAACACGCCGGGCACGGCGGTCACCCGTTTCACATATCCCGCGCCCCTTAGACGAGCCAGACGGGCATGGCAATTGCCTCGCACCAATGCTAGCGCACGCGGCATGATCCCAGCCGCTCTCTCGCGCCGCCATGGCACCGTGTCGATCGCAGCCCTCGCCCTGGCGCTGGGCGCCATTTCCACTGGCGCGCAGGCCGGGCCGGCGAAAGCCCCTCCCGTTCCCGGAGGCCGGATCGACACGCTGGAACAGGGTGCCTACGCCTGCGAACTGCCCGGCGATGCGGGCGGTCTCGTCGGCGAGCCCGTGCCCGAGTTCAACTTCCGGATCGTCAACGCCTCGAGCTATCTCGCCGGCGGCGTGCGCGGCAGCTACCTGCACACGGGCACCAAGGTCGTCATGACCGGGGGCAAGTTGAAGGGGCTGGAATTCAAGCGCATCAGCAACGGCTTCCTCGAGAAGACGGGAGAAACTGGCGAGGCAGGAGCGATGCGCTGCCTGCTCGCTCGCCGCAAATAGTCGTCCACGCCGCGCAAGGGGGGGAGCCTTTTGCGCGCTGAGCCATTCTTCCTCGCACGGCAAAACTGAGGCGGCCCGCATGCGGCCCACCTCGGGCAGGGGTTTGGTAGACATGAGCGAAACAATCAGGGTCGGCGTCCTCAACGACATGGCGGATCCGCTTGGGCTGGACGAAGCGGCGCCCGAGGAGGCCGACATCGGCTTCTGGCTCGAGCGCGAAACCCGCCGCCTCCATGCCGCGGGACGTCTTCGTGCTCCGGTCGAGATCGTGCACGCCTACGCGCTCGGCCTCCCCACGGGCACCAGCGAGGCAGTCGAGAGAGCCTACCACCAGCTTGTCGACGCGCAGGCCAGCCTCATCGTCGGCCCATTCCTCGCCGACAACGCGATGATCCTCGCTCCCCTTGCCGAAAGCCTGCGCGTGCCCACGCTAATGTGCTCGAACGAGGAGCGGGCCCGCTCGCGCCACGGCTTCCAGTTGCAGTCGGGCAGCCCCGAAGACGAGGCCGCGCTGATGATGCGCCAGCTCGCCCGGCTTGGCTGCACGCGCATCGCCGTCATACACGAGGCATCGCGGCAAGGCGAGCGCATGGTGAAATGCCTGCGGAGCGAGGGGGCGGCTGTCGGCGGCGAACTCATTGCGCGCGTGCCTCTCGAAGCGAGTGCCCTCGCCCCCGAAGACCTCGATGCAGCGCTTGCCACCGCTTTTGCCGAACGTCCGGATGGCTGCATCTTCATCGTACACGGAAAGCCGCCGGCCGAACTGGCGCAAGCGGTCATGCGGGCGGGCTTCACCGGCCCCTGCTTCCTCAATCTTGGCACCACGCCCGAAGAGGGCTGCGAATTGCCGGCGGATTTTGCCGGCTGGTTCCAGGTCGCCCTGACCTCGCCCGGCAACGCGACCCTTGCCCACCTGCTGGCCGAACACCCGATTGCCACGCGCCATCGCGCCGCAATTGCGCGCGCCTACGACCTCGCCCGTCTCGTCGCCGAGGGACTGGCCCGCGCGCCCACGCCCGGCACTTCGGGAGCGCGCCTCGGCCTCGAACAGGTGCGTGCGCTTCCCGCAGCGCAGGGCGAGGACGGCACCCTGCTCGGCTTTGGCGTCCACGATCGCGGCGCGCTTCATGGCGCGTACCTGACGATCCGCAAATGCCCCTGTGAAGCCCCCCCTGCCTGAGGCATACCCCGCGTACCATGACCGACCCCAACGCAGCGCGCGAAGGCACCTTCGCCCACATCCGCAAGAACATTGTCCTCTACGGTGCACTCGCCGCGAACCTGGGCATTGCCGTCGCCAAGTTCGTGGCGGCCGCGATCAGCGGCTCGTCCTCGATGGCAACCGAGGCGATCCACTCTCTCGTCGACAGCGGAAACCAGGTCCTGCTGCTCTACGGCCAGAAGCGTTCAAGCCGCCCACCCGACGCGCAGCATCCCTTCGGCTACGGCCGCGAACTCTATTTCTGGGCGCTGGTCGTCGCGATCCTGATCTTCGCGGTGGGTGCGGGAGCCTCGATCTATGAAGGGATCGTCCACATCGCCGATCCCCACGCCATCGAAGATCCGACACTGAGCTACATCGTCATCGGCATCGCGTTGGTGCTGGAAGGTACCAGCTGGACGATCGCGGTGCGCGAATTCAACGCCGCGCGCGGCACGCAAAGCTGGTGGCAGGCGATCCATCGCAGCAAGGATCCCGCGACCTTCATTGTCGTGTTCGAGGACAGCGCGGCGCTGATCGGCCTGCTGATCGCCGCAACGGGCGTCTGGGCGAGCATCCATTTCGCCGACCCGCGCATCGACGGCGCCGCATCGGTGCTGATTGGCCTCGTCCTCGCCGCCGTCGCGATCCTGCTTGCCCGCGAAGCCAAGGGCCTTCTCATCGGCGAGGCTGCCGACCCCGAACTTACCGCCCGCATCCGCGCCAAGGCGCAGGAGCAGCCGGGCATCACTTGCGTCAACCACGTGCGCACACTGCACAGCGCGCCCAACGCCATCTTCGTGGCGATCAGCGCGGACTTCGACGACGACCTGCCGATGGGCGAGGCCGAGCGTCTGATCGAGGACCTGGAAACACGCATGAAGCAGCTCTCGCCGGCGATTTCATCGATCTACATCCGGCCCGAAAGCCGCGACGAGGCCGTCAGCGACGAGGATTTCGCGCGCGCAACGCAATAGAGCTCAGGAAACCACGCGCATTGCACGCGCGCTCGCGGGCTTGGGCCGCACCGTATCGCGACCCGCATCCTTCGCCCGATAGAGCATCTTGTCCGCGTTCGACATTGCCGAGACATAGGGCCGTGCACCATCGAGATCGATCTCCGCGACGCCCGCGCTGATGGTGATCTGGCGCGGTTCCTCGCCCGCCAGGATCGGCTCCGCCGCCACCGCCTGGCGCAGCCGCTCGGCCATCTCGCAGGCCTCCGCCAGCCCGGTCTCGGGCAACAGGATCGCGAACTCCTCGCCGCCCAGACGCGCGATCACGTCCTCGCGGCGTGCCTGCGCCTCCATCGTTCGTGACAGCGTGACGAGCACCGTATCGCCCGCAAGGTGTCCGAGACTGTCGTTGACGCGCTTGAAATGGTCGACGTCGACCAGAACCACCGAAACTGGCCGTGCATAGCGACGCGAGCGCTGGATCTCGGCCTCCGCCCGAACCGTGAAGGCCCGGCGATTGAGCAGCCCGGTAAGGTAGTCATGGTCGGCCTGGTTGAGCAGGAGGCCGACATAGCCCGAGATCGCCCGGACCATCGGACGAAAGATGAAGCAGGCCTCGACGGCGAGGGTCACCAGCACGATCAACAGGATCCCCCACTGGACCCGGACCATGCGTTGCGAGCGGGCCTCGCTCACCGACTGATGGATCGAAACGACGTCCTCGAGCCCGGACAGGAGCGGCCCGCGCGCGAGGTCCGAGAGGACCTGCAGGTCCTGGCTATCCTCCGCATCGGTCAGCCGTGCAGGAGCAACCTTGCGCGCGGCGATCCGCTCGCCCGCGGCCAGGAAGCGGGTCATCAGGCGGTCGATTTCCGCGTTGCCGTAGTAGACCTCGTAAAGGCGCCGCTCGGCTATGGTTCCCTTGGCGTCGGCAAGCGCGGCCAGTCGCTCATGGGTCTGGCGAAACTGGTTCATCGACGTGATGAGCGGTTCGCGGGCGACCTCCTTGCCGCTGTGCAGGTCATCGGCCAGCCCCCGGATGCGCTGCGAAAGCATCCGCTGGCGTCCGCTCATGTTGATGATCGCGGCCGACCCTTCGTTCGCCTTGAGTGTTTCGGTCAGGACGAGATGCGACACGATGCTGAGCAACGCGATGAGACCAAGGGCAACGACATAACGAAGCGTCATCCCCCTCGGTGTAACTTCCGACATGCTCAAAGCCCCCGCGAATCAAATCGATTGCAGGATATGCCATAGACAAATTAACGCATTGTAATAATACCTATTACCGAGCGCAAAGCCGCCGGATTGCGGATGATCGGCATAGGGATGGACGGGAAGGGTCAACACACGAGACCTGCCCCTCCATCGATGCCTGATGCGCGCGATGCCCTCGCGCGCAACGCGCGATCAGTAGATGCCGCCCTGCTCCTCCGCGAAGTTCTCGCGCGCCCCTTGCGCGGCCTGCGCCGCCGAGGCCTCGCGCGCCTTGCGGGCATTGTCGATCTCCGCGACCAGCGCGTCGCGCCGCTTGGTGAACTCGTCCTCAGCGGTGTACTGGCGCGGTTCGGTGTCGGGCTTGAACGCCTCCCAGATGACCGAGGCCTTGGGTTCGTCGCTCGGTTCCACGCCCATCACCTGCTTGCCGGTGACGCGGTCGATGCGCACCATGCGCACGCCCGGCGGGGCGACGAAGGGCTGCTGGCTCCAGCGCTCGCGCGTCGCCTCGACGACGTCCTTGAAGATCGGCGCGGAAATACGGCCACCCTGCGCCCAGCCCCCCAGCGAACGCGGGCTATCGTAGCCCACGTAGACACCGCCCACGTAGTCCTGGTTGCCCCCCATGAACCACACGTCGGTCGGCCCGTTGGTCGTGCCGGTCTTGCCGAAGAGCGGCAGGTTGAGGCTGCGCAGGCGCACTGCGGTCCCGCGAATGACCACGCCTTCGAGCATGTGGATGGTCTGATAGGCGGTGTCGGCGTTCATCACCTGCTTGCCGCGACGTCCGATGCGCGGCATCGGCTTGCCGTCCCACTCGGCCATGTTGCAGCCATCACAGTTGCGCTTGTCCGACTTCCAGATGACCTTGCCATTGCGGTCCTGCACGTAGTCGATCAGCGACGAGGAAAACTGGACGCCGTTGTTTGCCAGCGCCGAATAGGCGTTCGCCATGCGCGCGACCGTGGTCTCGCCGGCACCGAGCGCGAAGGACAAGTAGGGCTTGTACTCACCGATCCCCATGGTCTTGAAGGTCTTGACCACCTTGCCCATGCCGATGTCGTTGGCGATGCGCACGGTCATGAGGTTGCGCGACTGCTCGAGCCCCCAGCGCATCGTGCGCGAACCCGCGCCGCCCTCGTTGCCGAAGTTGCGGAAGCACTTCTGGCCAAGGTTCGCGCCCTGATAGACGCAGAACGTGCCGTCGAGGACTTGCGTGGCCGGGGTCATGCCGTTGTCGAGGCCTGTCGCGTAGACGAAGGGCTTGATCGTCGAGCCCGGCTGGCGTTCGGCCTGGATCGCGCGGTTGAACGAGCCCAGCCCGGAATCGAAGCCGCCCTGCATCGCCAGGAGGCGTCCCGAATAAGGCTGCTCCATGATCATGCCGCCCGAGACCTCGGGGATCGTGCGTACTGCGAAAGTACCCGAAGACACCGGTTCGGCCGCGACGAAATCACCCACGTTGGCCGCATCGGGTACATTCGTCAGCGTGGCGATATTGCCGTCGGAGAAGCCGATGCGCGCCGCGCCACTCGTGGCATCGAGGATCACCCCGACGCGCCAGTCCTTGTAGTCGATTGTCTTGTTCGAGACGATCAACTGTGTCTGCCAGTTCTCGAGATCGTTGATGTGGGCGATCGGCCCGCTCCAGCCACGCTGGCCGTGGTAGTTGAGCAGTCCCTTGCGCAGCGCCGCGCGCACGGCCTTCTGCAGTTCGGGGTCGAGCGAGGTCCGCACCCACAATCCGCCCGCGTAGACGCTGTTGGGACCGTCCTCGGCCTTTTCTCCATACTTTTCGATCAGGCGACGGCGCACCTCTTCGATGAAGTAGCCGTTGGCTGGATCGTAGTCGGTGCCGCGCTGGGTGACGAGGCCGAGCGGTTCGGCCTTGGCCTGTGCCGCGTCCGATGCCTTGACCCAGCCATTGCGCACCATCTGGTCGAGCACCCAGTTGCGCCGTTCGATCGCCCGATCCTCGTTCTTCTTGCGCCCGTAGACTTCGGGCGCACGCGGCAGGATGGCGAGGAACGCCGACTGGCTGAGGGTCAGCTCATCGACGTCGCGATCGAAATAGGCGCGCGCCGCGGCCTGGACGCCGAACGAGCGACGGCCCAGCGGAATTTCGTTGAGATAGAGCTCGAGGATCTGCTGCTTGGTGAGCACCCGCTCGATGCGGAAGGCCAGCACCATTTCCTTGAGCTTGCGCGTCACCGAGTATTCGTCGCCGATCAGGATGTTCTTGGCTACCTGCTGGGTGATCGTCGAGCCGCCCTTGGCGCGCTGGCCCGACCCGTACTTCGACACGTAGTCGAAGACGGCGCCGATGAAACCGCCGAAGTCGACACCGTTGTGCGACCAGAACGTGCGGTCCTCGGCCGAGAGAAACGCGTTCACCAGCGGACGCGGCAAGTCGACATAGCGCAGCTGGACGCGGCGTTCGCGCGCATAACTGTAGGCGATCTCGCCATCGATGTCGCGCACCATGGTCGGGAGTGGCGGCTGGTAGGCCAGCAGCGAACTGGCATCGGGCATGTCGCGGGTCACCACGACCCACAGTCCGGCAAGCGCCACGAACCCGGCAAGGCACAGATAGCCGAAGCGCCGCAGCCATTTGCTCGAGCGCCACAAAGCGCCGATTCGATGGCCCAGACCATTCCCCGAGCCGCCGCCGCGTCCGCGACGAAGTCTGAAATGGGTATCTTCGGGCATGCCTTCGTACGAACGTTCGTGCGAACCCGGTCCGGTATCAGTGCTCTTGTCGGTCATCGTGCAAGCCCTCTAGCACGGCCTTTTCGCGCAAGGCCAGTCGCTCGGTGCTCGATTGGCCGATTTCATCACAGGCCTGACTTGCGGGCGAAAAAGCGCCGGATGGCCCGCGCGGCCGCATCGGCGACGTCGCTGCGACCTTTCGCCGACTGGAGAAACGCGGCATCCTGCGCATTGTTGATGTAGCCCGTCTCGAACAGAACCGAGGGAATATCAGGCGCCTTCAGCACCGCGAGAGCGGCGGTCTGGGCCCGGCTACGGTGCAGGCGGACGCCAGCATCGCCCAGTTCCTCGATCAACAGATCGGCCAGTTGCGCCGAATCCTCCTGCGTGCCGCGTTGCGAAAGGTCGAGCAGGATCGAGCGCACCTGGTCGCCGGTATCGGCAAGCACAATGCCGTTGACCCGCGCGCCCTCGCTCTTGCCCGTCTCGCGCGCACTGGAAGCAAAACGCTGCGCCGCCTCGCTGCTGCCCTTTTCCGAGAGCACGTAAGCGCTCGCCCCGCGCGCCTGATCGCTCTCGGCGCTGTCGGCGTGGATCGAGAGGAACAAGTCCGCACCCAGACGGCGCGCAATGTCGGGACGCTGGCCTAAGGGGACGAAGCGGTCCTCGTCGCGGGTGAGCGCCACGCGCACGTCGCCATGGCGCAGCAGTTCGGCACGGATCGCACGCGCGATCCGCAAGGCCACCTGCTTCTCGCGCACCGCGCCATTGCCGGCACCGGGATCGAAGCCGCCGTGCCCCGGATCGATCACGACGAGCGGCTGGCTCGCGTCGGCCGGACCTTCAACGGGGGGCAGATCGGCCGGTTCGCCGATCGCGGGAAGCTTCATGCGGATCACGTAGTCGTAGCCGCCATCGGCCTTGGCGAGCGTGGCGTTAAGCACGAAGACGCAAGCCAGCAGCGCCACGGGTGCCAGCAGGAGCAAGGAGATCTGAACCACGCGCAACATAGCAGGGCTGTCGTTAACCGCCGCCCTGCCCGGCGGCAATGGCCTTGCCCCCACAAATCCCGAGTTCGCGAAGCGAAGCGACCATCTGCCGCCTCTTTCAGCGAACGCGAGAAGATCGGGCCTGGATGCAATCGAATGGCAATGTCGCGGCGATGCAGGTGGTCAAGCAACTTGCCGATCGACACGTTGGGTGCTAGGCACATCCGATCCGCGACTGTCCACGTCGATCCTGGATGCAATTTCACCCCGTTTTGGGCTTGCACTTTTGGATCTGGGGCGACAGCCTGCGCGGACCACAGAATTGATCCGGCAACTTTTTTGCCCGGCTCCAACAGGTTGATGCGAGAGATGAGAAGCCAATTGCCGCCTTGCCAGCCGACGCCCCACGGGGCGGTGGCGGTGTGGCCGCAATTTTCGGCGTGTTGGGTTTCGCCACGCGAACTTCCGCTCGCAGACGCAATCGCTGCCCATCCGGCAGTGGAATTCCATACGACATTCGGAGCGATGGATTGCTCCGACACCTTCACCAATCCGGTCAGCTTCGCAGAAGAGACGGCCCGTCCAGACGACGGCCTCGCACTCTGCGGTGACCACCACGACAATCGACGCGCGCCACCGGCTGATCCGGCCGGAAGGCAGCGCGTCCGGAGAATTACCAATGGCAACGCGCATGCTCATCGATGCGCGCCACCCGGAAGAAACGCGGGTGGCGGTACTCAAGGGAAATCGCATTGAAGAGTTCGATTTCGAATCGACCGAACGCAAGCAGATAAAGGGCAACATCTACCTGGCGAAGGTCACCCGCGTGGAACCTTCGCTCCAGGCGGCCTTCGTCGACTTCGGCGGAAATCGGCACGGTTTCCTCGCCTTCAGCGAAATCCACCCCGACTATTACCAGATCCCCAAGGAGGACCGTGAGGCCCTGCTGGCGGAAGAAGCCGCCCACGCCGAAGAAGAAGCCGCGCTGCGCGCGAGCGAAGCCGACGACGAGGACGACGATGCCGACGGCGAGGACTACGAAGACGGCGGCCTGACCGAAGTCGACACCTCCGAGAAGGACGATGTCGCCACGATCGAGGACGGCAACGTCGAAAAGGGCTTCGAGGACAGCGACGATAGCGACGAGGATGGTTCCGAGGATCAGGGCCGTTCGGGCCGCGGTCGCGGCCGCGGTCGTCGTCGCCAGGGCAAGGCGCGCTCGAAGGAAGCCGAAGAGCTTCGCTCCAAGCGCCTCGCGCTGCGCCGCCGCTACAAGATCCAGGACGTGATCCACCGCCGTCAGGTCCTGCTCGTGCAGGTCGTGAAGGAAGAGCGCGGCAACAAGGGCGCGGCCCTTACCACCTACCTCAGCCTGGCGGGCCGTTACTGCGTGCTCATGCCCAATTCGAGCCACGGTGGCGGCATCAGCCGCAAGATCAGCTCGGCTTCGGACCGTAAGCGCCTCAAGTCGATCATCGCGGAAATGAACCTTCCGCGCTCGATGGGCTGCATCGTGCGCACCGCCGGCCTCCAGCGCACCAAGACCGAGATCAAGCGCGACTTCGACTACCTCGCCCGCCTCTGGGACGAGCTGCGCGAAAAGACGCTGCACTCCGCCGCACCCGCGCTGATCCACTCGGACAGCGACCTGGTGAAGCGCGCGATCCGCGACATCTACAACCGCGAGATCGAGGAAGTCGTCGTCGAGGGCGAGGAAGGCTATCGCGCCGCCAAGGACTTCATGAAGCTCCTGATGCCCAGCCACGCACGCCGGGTTAAGCCATATTCCGATCCCGTGCCGCTGTTCCAGCGCTATGGTGCCGAAGACCAGCTGACCGCGATGTACGATCCTGTCGTGCAGCTCAAGTCGGGCGGCTATATCGTCATCAACCCGACCGAGGCGCTGGTCTCGATCGACATCAACTCGGGCCGCGCCACCAAGGAGCACGGGATCGAGCAGACGGCGGTCGCCACCAACCTCGAAGCCGCGCGTGAGATCGCCCGCCAGCTGCGCCTGCGCGACATGGCCGGCCTCGTCGTGATCGACTTCATCGACATGGAATACGGCTCGAACGTCCGCAAGGTCGAGAAGGCCATGAAGGACGCGCTCAAGAACGACCGTGCCCGCATCCAGGTCGGCCGCATCTCGAGCTTCGGCCTCATGGAAATGAGCCGCCAGCGCCTGCGCACGGGCGTACTCGAAGCCACCACGCGTTCGTGCCCGCACTGCGACGGCACCGGCCTGGTGCGCACCGCCAGCTCGGCCGGCCTTTCGGCACTACGCCTGATCGAGGACGAAGCCGCCAAGGGCAAGGGCGTCGTCATCTCGCTCTTCGCCAGCACCGAAGCCGCGGTCTACCTCCTCAACGCCAAGCGCACGGACCTTGCCGACATCGAGGAACGCTACGGCGTCACCGTCGAGGTCATCCCCGAGGGCGAGAACGAAGGCGCGAAGATGCGCGTAGGATCGTCGGGTCCGCGCAACGACTTCGTCCCCCGTTTCGATCCGATCGCCGACGATGTCGACTATGACGACATTCCCGAGGACGACGAGGACGACGAACTCGAGGCCGAGGAAGCCCGCGAGCACGACGAAGGCGATGGCGAAGGTGGCTCGCGCCGCAAGCGCCGTAAGCGCCGTCGCGGTCGCGGCAGCCGCGACCGCCGCGAGGAAGGCAGCGAAGACGTCGAAGGTGAAGGCGAGGACGAGGCCGAGGTCGCTTCCGAAGGTGGCGAGGACATCGCCAGCGAGGCAAGTGACGATGCCGAGGCTCCGCGCAAGCGTCGCCGCCGTGGAGGTCGTCGCCGTCGTGGCCGTCGCAACGCTGAAGGCGAAAACGCGTCGAACGAGGGCGAAGAGGCCCAGGATGACGAGGGTTACGCCGCTGGTGAAGACCAGGGCGAGGTGACCGAAGCCGAGCCCGAAGCCGCCGAGGCGGTCGTCGAAGCCGCGCCGGTGGTCGAGGAGACCGTCGCCGAGGAAGAGCCTGCCGCAAAGCCCAAGCGCGCGCGCACGCGCCGCAAGAAGGCCGAACCGGCTGCCGAGGACGTCGCCGCCGCCGAAGCTCCCGTGGCCGCGCCCGAAGTGCCTGAAGTGGTTGCCGAGGAAGCCGAAGTCGAGGTCAAGCCGAAGGCCAAGCGCGCCCCGCGCCGCAAGAAGGCGGCAGAGCCCGAAGCGGAGATCGTGACCGCCGAAGCTCCGGCCGAGGAAGCGGAAGCCGAAGTCAAGGCCAAGCCCAAGCGCGCACCGCGCCGTAAGAAGGCAGCCGAACCGGCCGTCGAGGCCGAAGTGGTCGAAGTGCCGGCCGAGGCCGCGGAAGCCAAGCCCAAGGCGAAGCGCGCGCCGCGCCGCAAGAAGGCCGAACCGGCCGTGAGCGAAGCGAGCGAGGAGCCGGCAGCGGCGGAACCGATCGCGCAGGAAGAGCCGGCGCCCGCCGAAGCCGAAAGCGTTGCGCAGACTGAAACGCCGCGCCGCGGCTGGTGGCAGCGCACCTTCGGGGAATAATCCGGACCAGGTTTCCTTCGAGAAACACAACAGAAAGGGGCCTTTCGCCATCCGGCGGAAGGCCCCTTTCGCATGGCTATTCAAGCCAGGTTCGCGGCGGCTTGCGCGAACCGGCGTTGAACGACTCGTCGTCCAAGTACCGGCTCCGCCCGCCTAGCACCGACATCATACGGCGCCCCGCCAGGAAAAAATCCGACAGATGCGCAAAGCGCACGTCAAATAGCAGCATTCCCCATAGGGAAACGCCCGCATGGCGCACTGCCCTCTTGCCCCGCGCCGCGTAATCGCTAGAGGGGGAACCAATGAAGCGGTTATGCCGCAATGCAAGATAACGGGGATTCGTTCATGGCGCAGTTCACCCTTCCGGCCAACAGCAAGATCAAGAAGCAGGGCCACGTCCACAAGGCCGAAGGTGCGACCCGCGTCAAGAAATTCACCGTCTATCGCTACGATCCGGACTCGGGTGAGAACCCGCGTTATGACACGTTTGAGATCGATCTCGACAACTGCGGCCCGATGGTCCTCGACGCGCTCATCAAGATGAAGAGCGAGATGGATCCCACCCTCACCTTCCGCCGTTCGTGCCGCGAAGGCATCTGCGGCTCGTGCGCGATGAACATCAATGGCGCCAACGGCCTCGCCTGCACCACCGCGATCGAGGACCTCAAGGGCTCGCAGGTGCGCATCACTCCGCTGCCGCACATGGACGTGATCAAGGACCTTGTTCCCGACTTCACGCACTTCTACGCGCAGTACGCATCGATCCGCCCCTGGCTGCAGACCGTCTCGACCACACCCTCGGGCAAGGAACGGCTCCAGAGCCCCGAACAGCGCGAGAAGCTTGACGGCCTCTACGAGTGCATCCTGTGCGCCTGCTGCTCGACTTCCTGCCCGAGCTACTGGTGGAACTCGGACAAGTTCCTGGGCCCCGCCATCCTGCTTCAGGCCTATCGCTGGCTGGCCGACAGCCGCGATGAGATGACCGGCGAGCGCCTCGACGAGCTGGAAGATCCCTTCCGTCTCTACCGCTGCCACACGATCATGAACTGCTCGAACGTGTGCCCCAAAGGCCTCTCGCCCGCGCGCGCGATCGCTGAAATCAAGAAGATGCAGGCCGAACGCCAGATCTGATCCTCGGATCTCGCGTTTTCCCGATGATTATTGGCATGCCGCGCGCTCATCCCGTAAACGGTTTCCTGCCGTTTGAGGCCGATCCGGAGTGCACGGCATGACCGCGATGCTCGAACGTTACGAGACCCTGATCGCAACCGGCGAACTGCGCCCGGATGCCGAGCAGGCTGCGGCCGCCGACCGCCTCAACCAACTCCAGCGCGAATTCTACAAGGCCCGCAATTCGACGGGCTTCATCGGCAAGCTGCTGGGCAAGAAGCCCCCTGCCCCGCGCGGCGTCTACATGTGGGGCGGCGTGGGCCGAGGCAAGTCGATGCTGATGGACCTGTTCCACCAGACCCTCGACATTCCCGACAAGCGGCGCGTGCACTTCCACGCCTTCATGCTCGAAGTTCATGCCCTCCTCAACGAGGAACGCAAGAAGGAGAGCGGCGACCCGATCCCACCCGTGGCCACCACGATCGCGCGCAACGTGCAGTGCCTCGCCTTCGACGAGATGGTCGTCAACAATTCGGCCGACGCCATGATCATGAGCCGGCTGTTCACCCAGCTCATCGAGAACGAGGGCGTCACAATCGTGACCACCTCGAACCGCGCGCCGAAAGACCTCTACAAGGACGGCCTCAACCGCGAGCACTTCCTGCCCTTCATCGACCTGATCGAACGCGAGCTCGACGTGCGCACGCTCAACGGGCCGACCGATTATCGGCTCGAACGCCTTGGCGGCATGGCCACCTGGCACACGCCCTTGGGCGAAGCTGCGACCGAGCAGACCCGCGAGGCCTTCTACCGTCTGACCGACTACCCCCCCGAAGACGCGGAGCATGTTCCGCCAGCCGATATCGACGTCGGTGGCGGGCGCATGCTGCACGTCCCCAAGAGCCTCAAGGGCGTGGGCGTATTCAGCTTCAAGCGCCTCTGCGCCGAAGCGCGCGGGGCATCCGACTACCTCGCCATCGCGCATGCGTATCACACCGTGATCCTGGTCGGGATTCCGCGCATGGGCCCGGACCGGCGCAACGAGGCGGCCCGTTTCGTGACGCTGATCGACGCCCTTTACGAGAACAAGGTCAAGCTCATCGCCGCCGCTGACGCGGCGCCCGAGGAACTGTACGAGGCCGGCACTGGACGCTTCGAATTCGAGCGCACCGTAAGCCGACTCAATGAGATGCAGAGCGCCGATTACCTCGCCCAGGGGCATGGCGAAGCCTGATTCGCGCCGTCTCGCGCGAATCGACCACCTAACTTCGTTAGTTAAATACGCGCTCGCAAATCAGAGCATGCCCGAAACGCCGGTCCATATTCGTTCGAATTTGGCTTGCCTTCACATGTCCCGAAAACCACTCTGGCTTCAAACCGAACTAATGAAGCGAGATCATCTGGACAATCGACAAACAAAAACCCCCGAAAGTACCCAAAATGTACTTCCGGGGGTTTTCTTTAAATTGGGCCACCATTCAATTCAACTGAATGGTGTGACGCAAATTACGCGCCAGCAGCGCCCCACCAATAACCACCAAGCATTGTATTTCCCCATGTGAACCGTCGCTTATCTGCGACAGCTAACAGGGATAACGCTCAGTTAACGTTTCATCAATAAATTTTTAACCAATGAGCTGGTGTGTCTCCCGGGAAGTTGCCTCGAGCATTTCCCGAAATGGGACGGGACGGCCGATGTAGTAGCCCTGCACGATATCACAGCCGCGCTCCTTCAGCATCTCCAGACTGCGCAGGGTCTCGACACCTTCCGCCACCACGGTGCGATCAAGCGAATGGGCCATTTCGATGATGGACTGGACGAGCACCAGATCGTCCTTGTTCGCCTCCATCGACGAAACGAACGAGCGATCGATCTTAACCTCACTCGCGGGAAGATAGCGCAAGTAGTCGAGTGTGGCGTTTCCTGTCCCGAAGTCGTCGATCGAAAGGCGAAGGCCCGATTGCACCAGCCGCTGGAGCATCTGGTAAGTGCGCGAGCTGCGGTCGAGGCGATCGGTTTCGGTAATCTCCAGGATAAGCCGGTCGGCCGGCAGGCCGTGCAGCGCAAGAATGTCGGAAATCAAGCCCGGAAGTCCGGGATTGCGCAAGAGCTGCGCCGAAATGTTTACCGACAAGGTCATGTCCAGGCCTCGGCGCATGAGTTCCACACCGCAGCGCACCGCATCGTCGATGACGAATCGGGTGATGCGTTCGATGCGATGGAACTCCTCGGCAATCCGGATGAACTTCTCGGGCGAAATGGGGCCGCGCTCGGGATGGGTCCAGCGCACCAGAGCTTCCGCACCGCAAATCCGGTTCGACCTCAGGTCGAACTTGGGCTGGTACGCCACCCAGACCTCGCCGTTGTCGATGGCCCGGTCGAGCGAGGTGAGCAGCGAGATTTCCCACTGCGCCTCGTTGCGACGGCTATCGTGCTGGTAGACGAGTTCGTCGTTGCGAACCGCTTCCTCGGCCGACTGCATCGCGCCCGCGACACGGGTGGAGAGTGGCCGATCGAATTCGGAATCGACACCGCAGTTGAACGAAAGGTCGATATCGAGCCCGCCGACCTGGATGCCGTTCTGAACGATGCGATGCAGCCCCTCCAGGTTCTCGAACAAGTCGAAACTGCTTCGGATCGAGGACAGCCACATGAACATGCCGCCTTCGTGGTAGACCGTCACGGCATCGTCGCTGATCCGGATGCGGCGCACGATTTCGCGCGCGACGCTGGCCTCGACCGTTTCCGCGAAACTGCCGATGATCGCCCCATAGTTGCGGATCTTGAGCGCAACGAGAATGAGGTTCGACTTGTCGTCCGAATTGCGCAGCGCCTGGACGCTGGGCAGGCCGGAACCGGTGTTCGTCTCGCCCGCCACTTCGACCCGGTCGAGGCTGCGCATGCGCAGCACCGCTATGACCGCAACGATCAGCGCTGGCGCGATGTCCATGCGCACACGCATGAAATCAAGCAGGAACGGCGCAGCCACGATGACCGTGACGAGCGCGGCCGATCGTTTCCAATCGAAGACCCGACCGCGCCCGGTTCCGGTTACGACAATCGCCACGACGATCACCAGCGGCAACAGCCATCCAAAGTTGCGCGGCAAGCCGCGCATGAGGGTCTCGGCCGCAATGGCTTCGATATAGCCGCCCGGAACGGCTTCATCACGGCCCGGGATCTTGTGAATATCGTTGTAGGTGACCGCAGCGGGCGCAATGATGATGTCCCGCCCGCGGATGACCGTGGGATCAAAACGGCCATGAAGAACATCGCCGTAGCTCACCGCACCAATCGTATCCACGTCGATCGAGAAATCGGGCATGAACAGTTCGTCCGTCCCCTTCGTCACTCCGGCAATGCTGGCGGCCAGCGTAGGCACGGTGCCGATCGGGCTGCGCGAGGCATAGGGCATTTCGACGCCCAGATTGAAGGGATGGTGCAGCAGCAGCAGCGACACGACGTTCTCGGGACTGCGGAAGCTCGCTCCTGGAAGGCGCGCTGCGAAATTTCCGAAATTGCCATTGCTGCTCGGCAACGCGCCGATGAAGACCTTGCCCTTGTAGTGCAGAAGCGTGTCGCGAAATGTTTCGCGGGCGGTCTTGTCGCCGCGATCGGGAATGCGCCGGTCGAAATAGACCCGCTTGGCCCCCGCGCGAAAGAGCGCATGGAGGACCTGGGTGTCCTGCTGCAATCCGACGTCGACGATATCGAGTTCTTCGAGCGTACTGTCATCGAGCAGCACCATCGCGATCTTGCCGTCGGATGGATGCAGCCGCAGCGGAATGCGCATGTTGCGCAGAACGTCTTCGGCCGGCACGCTCAAGCCACTTGCGCCGAGCAGGAGCCCGGTCACGGTGGCCCAGAACACGATCCGGAATCGGGCGCTGTTCCAGAGTTGACCGAAAAGCGCGGTCATCGCCGGTCCATCCTTTCACCGCCGACAGCCTGGCCTGCCAATCGCAGGCGCACATCCCCGCGACGCCCTGTGGACGCTGCGAACCTCCGGAGATGCATATCATTCTGTGTCATTGACGTCCCGAAATGACGCTTGGTGAATTCGCTCTATCGGGAAGTTCCTAAGAATATGTGTAGTTAATCGCACACCTAGGTTCTGCGTTTGCGATCCCGCACGGATTCTGGGCCAAAAGCCCGTTAGACGAGCCCCAGATTGGTAAACGATCTTTCGAGCATCGTTAGCTGCCACAGCAACCGGGCGTGGTTCGCCTGGCCGGAAATGTGGCTCTCGACAAGCTGGGCAAGACGCCGCTGATCGAACCAGCCGGTCGCCGCAAGGGCCTTTCCAGCGGCGATTTCGCGCGCGGTCTGCTGCAGCGGCCCTCGAAACCAGTGTTCGATCGGAGTGACGAAGCCCTGCTTGGGCCGGTAAAGGATGTCGTGCGGCAGCGCGCGGCGCATGGCACGCTTCATCAGCCACTTGCCCTGTCCCGAGCGAACGCGCAGCGATTCGGGCAACCGCGCGCCAAATTCGATGAGGCGGTGGTCGAGCAGCGGCTCGCGCGCCTCAAGCCCGACGGACATGCTCGTGCGATCCACCTTGGTGAGGATATCACCGGGAAGCCAGAACTTGAGGTCGGCGTATTGCGCGCGGTCGAGGCCCGAGCGCACGGGCGCAAGGCGCATCAATTCGACAAGGGGTTGTTCGGCCCGGTAATCCCTGCGCTCGCGTTCGAAATCGGGAGAATAGAGCGTGCTGCGAAGCTCGGGCGGACAGTAGGCGAGCGCCCGCGCATAGCCTTCGGCGCTGTCGCCCGCGAGCGCCAGCAAGGTGGTCTTGGCACGCAAAGGCCTCGGTGCCCAGTCGGCCTTGGGGTAGACCGCCCCCAATGCGCCGAATACCCGTGTGCGCAAACCTTGCGGAAGCAGTGCGCGCACGCGATCCTCGCCCCGCTGGAACAGGTGTCGACGATACCCCGCCAGCGCCTCGTCCGCTCCATCCCCCGACAGCGCGACCGTCACCGATTCGCGTGCCAGCTGGCAGACCCGCCAGGTCGGCAGTGCCGACGCATCGGCAAAGGGCTCGTCGAACATGGCCGCCAACGAATCCATCGCGCCGTAATCATCGGGAGAAACCCGGCGCGTGGCGTGGTTGGTCGCGAAAAGACTTGCGACCTGATCTGCATGGACCGTTTCGTCGAGGCCCGCGACATCGAAGCCGATCGAGCAGGTCCGGACCGGGTTCGCGCTCACTTCGGCCATCAGCGCGACCACGCTGGAGCTGTCCACTCCGCCCGACAGGAAGGCACCGAGCGGAACGTCCGCGACCATGCGCGATTCGACGGCCTGGCGCAGGCGATGCAGCAGCTCAGCCTCAAGATCGGCGGCGCTCCCGCGATGCCGTTCGGAGAACGAAACGTCCCACCACTGGCTGGGCCGTGGCAACGGACTGTTGTGGCGCAGCAGCAGGCTGTGCCCCGCCGCCAGCTTCGACACGTTCCTGAGGATCGAGCGATGATCGGGCACGTAGCCCCAGGTGAGGTAATCCTCGACCGCCAGTGGATCAATCTCGCGGCGCAACAGGGGATGTGCCGTCAGCGCCTTGAGTTCGGACCCGAAGATCAGACTGCCATCGCTGAGCGTGGCGTAAAACAGGGGCTTCACGCCCAGCCGGTCACGCGCCAGAAACAGCGTACGCGCCTCGCCGTCGTAGAGCGCAAAGGCGAACATGCCGTGAAGGCGCTCCACACATGCCGGCCCCCAACGCTGCCAGGCGGCGAGGATCACTTCGCTGTCGCCATCGGTGCGAAATTGCGCGCCACTCGCCTTCAGTTCGCGGCGAAGCTCCCGAAAATTGTAGATCTCACCATTGAAAACGAGCACCGCGCGGCCATCGGGAGAAACCATGGGTTGGGGCGATCCGGCGATGTCAATGATCGAGAGCCGGCGATGCCCCAGGCCGACCCCCGGCCCGGTCCACACCCCCTGTCCGTCCGGCCCCCGATGTGCGAGCGCATCGCGCATGACTTCGACCCGCGCCGGATCGACCGGCTTGGGTGTATCGAGATGGAATATGCCTACGATCCCGCACATCGCCGAGCGCCCTACCTGAGCCCCGCGAGGGCGTCCATCCATCGCGCGAGATCACCCGTCGATCCGACGAACCGGGCAATGGACTGCGCGGCGGGCCGATCCCCACGCTCCTCGGCCGAGACGATCAGCATGACCGTGGGCTCGGCGCGCAGGAACAGCTGGTCGTCGATGACCGCCAGTTTCAGGCCGAGATTGCTGCCCGAAAGCAGCGTTCCATTGCGGTACCAGGTCACCGCGACACGTTCGAGGGTGCCGTTGGCGAGGAGACGTTCCCCGCGCCCCCCCGAGGGGCCAACTGCCGGCGCTTGCCACGACCAGGTGCTTTCGCGCATCAGCGCCCCTTCGCCGAACCCCCCGGCCTCGCGCCCTTCCCCCTGCCCCGAATAGAGCGCGACGAATACGTCGACTACACGGCCCTCGCCGTCGGCGTAACGTCCCAGCAGGCGGTGTTCGGCCCCTTGCGCGCGCGGTTCCCACCAGACGCGAGGATCGTAAGGTACCCGGTGCCATCCCGTAACATCGGGCAAGGCGATGCGCGCAGGCAAGGGCGCGGCGAGCCTATCGGCCGCTTGGGCCCATACGCGCACCCCTGCGACGAGAACCAGGCAACTTGCCAGGGCCAGGGCCAGTGGCATGGCCCCCGTGCCGCCGAGCCAGGCCAACGTCCGGTTGCCGGTTATCGCCGCAAGGTCGATCATCGGTGCATCGGCCGGCCTATCGAAGAAGCGCCAGGCACCCAGGATCACCAGGGTCAGGATGATGGCGAAGAAGAACCAGCCGTAGACGATGTGATCGAAGCCGGCCGCAACCTCCACCCCGAAGATCTGCGCGGCGTAGATCGTCCCCCATGCGCGCACTCCGTTGGCCAGAATTGGAACAACGAGGCAGGCCAGCAGGAGCACCAGCCGCCGCGGCCAGCTCACGAAACAGACATTGGCCGCGAGCACCCCGAAAGCAACCATCGCGATCAGGAACTTGACGCCCGAGCAGGCTTCGGCGACTTCGAACAGGCCGACTGGCGTATCGATGAATACCCCGTCGATCACCGCCGCAATGCCGCTGAGATGCGTGAGCGCAATGGTGATCTCGGCCGTGATCATCTGGAGCGGCTTCACCAGTTCCTCGCCAAAGGGCACGATGAAGACGAGATAGAACAGCGGGAACAGCACGGCGGCGGTAACCTGTGCCCCCAGCAGCAGCGGCACGCTGGCCGCCAGCATTGCAACGACACCCGCCTGCCGCAGGAGGTCGAAGCCGGAAACGCCGCCAAGCAGCCAGAGACACGCGGCCAGCGCGAAAAGGACCAAGCCTGGAGCCCAGGCCCGTGGCGTCAGGCGCGCGAGTTCGCGGCGCCGCTGCCATACCAGCCAGACCTCGACGAGGGGGATCAGCAGCATATGGTTGTAGGTCGAGATGTCCCACCACTGGCGCACCATCGCGCCCCAGTCCGCCGCGAAGGCGCCGAACTGGACAAGCCAGGCAAGACCAAGCGCGATCAATGCGCTGCGCCAGGGGCGCGATAGCGCTACGAGGCCAGGCCCATCCGCCGCAGTCGGCGCGTGCGGGCGCGAGATGTCATGCGACATCGCACATGCCTCCAGCCTTCGCATCGAACCCGCAGTAGGCTGGCAGGTTTGCCAAAGCCGCTTCCCAACTGGCATTTTCCTCGATCCACGCGCGCGCCGAACGACCCAGTGTCCGTGCCAGTCCGGCGTCGCTCGCAAGATCGATCACGGCATCCGCCATAGCCTCATCGTCCTCGCGCACGAGGAACTGGGTACCGTCGGCCGCGGGAATGCCGGTGGCCGCGCCCAGGCTTACGACCGTTGGCACGGCCATCGCCATCGCTTCGAGCACCTTATTCTGCACCCCGCGCGCCAGCCGCAACGGCACGAGCGCCACGTCGGCGGCGGCGAGATAGGGGCGAACGTCGGGGACCCGGCCCCAGACCCGCACACCCGGCAACGTCCCCAATGCTTCCACCGCGCGCGTCGGATTGCGCCCCACGACATGCAGGCTTGCTTCGGGAAAGGCGCGGCGCACGCGCGGCAGGATCGCACGCGCGCCACGTTCGACCGCCGCAATGTTGGGTGCGTAATCCATCTGACCGGTGAAGACGATGCGCGGAAATCCGGCCGCTGCCATCGCAGCGTCAGGCGGGCAGGCACCGGGCGCAAAGGCCCTGGCATCAATGCCATTGCCCATGACCCTGACGCTTTTGCCAGCTTCGGCCAGCCGATCGCGAAAGAGCTGCGCTTCCGGCTCGCTGACCAGCAGCGAGACTTGCGCGCGCGCGGCGATGCGCGCTTCCTCGCAGCGCAAGAGCCGGGCCTCGCGCGCCTCCATCCAACGTCGGGGTGCTCGCCCCGCCGCGGCGTAGGCTTCGAACTTGGCCGAATCGACATCGACGAGATCGGCCACCACCCGCCCCCGGAAATCCTCGGGCACATACTGCGCCATCTGCCCGGAGAAGACGTAGATCGCCTCGATCGGGCGGGTGGCGAGGACGTGGCGAACATAATTCGCGACAGGCGCTGCGTGAAATGCCGTGAGACTGACCGGCTTGCCGGTGGCCAGCGCTTCGAGCGCGGCCAGGGCCAGCGGCTTACGGCGCGCAACCAGACAATGGCTCGCGGCGAGCTGCACCAGTTCGGCCTCGCCGGCCCAGTCCGCGTCCTCGTCGGCGAATGTCGCCACATGGACCGGGGCCAGACGCGCAAGCGCCTTGAGCACGTGGTGCGAGCGGATCTTGTCTCCCCGGTCGGGCGGAAACGGCATCCGGTGCGCCAGGAACAGGATTTCCCCCATGACCCGGCCCTATCCCAGCCCGCGCGCGATCAACGGGCCGAACCGGTTCGCGAGGCCGAGTGGCAGGCGCTGCCAGAGCTTGATCTGCAAGGAAAGCTTGCCGCTCGCCGGATTGGCCTCGCGCGACTTCGCGCCCGGAGCAGTCCACTGCGCATAAGTCAGGGGCTCAGGGGTAAAGCCCCAGTTGCGCTTGAAATGATAGGCCCCGCTTGCCGTCTTCGAGCGGCCGAAATCAAAATGCGTCATGCCTTTGCGGCGCGCGTGCAGCATGAGTTCGTAATACATCCGATCGTTCGCCCGCAGGCGCCGCGCCTCCCAGCAGCCCCCGCCCCAATAAGGCATGACCGCGCGCTTGTGATAGAGGCTGATCACGCTGGCGACGGGCCGGCCCTCGTGGCGTACGGTCAGGATGTCGGCGTCCTCGCCGAACGCATCGAGCACGCCGTCGAGCAGGGCGCGCGGGAACACGGGCGTGCCGAGGTTACGGTAGCTTTCGCAGAACACGGCGTAGTGCGCCGCCCGCTCGCCTTCGCCCCGCCCGACGGTGACGCTCAGATCGTCCGAGAGGCTCTTGCGCACCTCGGCGCGCTGCTTGCGCGGGATCGCGAGCAGTTCGGCCTCGTCGTCCGCTGTGAGAGCGCGCGCGAAATTGCAGTGCGATTCGCGCTGGAGCGCCCAGCCTTCGCCATCATCGGGCAGCACACCTCCACGCAGTTCGATCGCGGTGCAGGCGAGACGCCCGGCGAGCTCCGCCGCCGCGTCGAAGAGCGCAGCCGGCTCGGCCCCTTCCCCTGCCAGCACTCCGCCTCCTACGGCAAAGCCGCTCGAGGCCAGGACACGTCCGAAGATCGGCGATTCGATGCAGTCGAGCGGCAGCAGGGCGACGAGTTCGCCTGCCTTCTCCTGCACGAGGGCAAAGGCACGGTTGCCCGTGGCTCTTGCCACCGATACGAACCAGGCCGGACGATGGAACGGACTCCCTTGCGGGTGCGCTGCAACGAAGGCGTCAAGCCGGGCGCATTCGCCCGCATCCCGCAGGTCGACAAGCCGTACCTTGGCCTGCGCGATCCGCATCGGCGCATTCACGCCGCGCGCCTTTCCAGTCGCAGATTTTCGCGCGCCGCGAGCGCGTCCATCCGCCCCCAGCCAAATTCGCGCGTCAGACGGGCGAGTTTGTCCGCCATGACCGAAAGATTGGTGTAGTGGCGAAGCCGCGAGCGCAGCGGTGCATCCTCGACACGGGGCTGATCCGGATCGATCTCCCAGGGGTGAAAATAGAACACCGCCGGGCGGCCTTCGGCATTGACCTGGCGGATCGCCCAGCGGGTGAAACTATAAGGCAGGACGCGAAAGAAGCCACCTCCGCCCGCCGCCAGCCGCCGCGAGCCGAGCCTTGCAGTGGTGACCGGAATCTCGACGAGAGCGCTGCCCTCAAGCGGCGCGAACGCAAAGCGCGGGGCCTCACGCCAGCCGTAGTGATCGTGGACCACCGGGGCGACGCTCGAGGAATAGGCATAGCCCTCCTCGGCCAGTGCTTCATGAGCCCAGGGCGTGCGGGCATCGATCGAGAAACTGGGCGCGCGATAGCCGGTAACCGCCATGCCGGAGCTGTCTTCGATCACCTTGCGACTGCGCTCCAGATCGGCGCGAAACCCCTCGGCACCGAGGCGGAACACCCGTTCGTGCGCCCAGCCATGGCTGGCGATCTCGTGGCCCGCCTCGGCGATCCGGCGCATCATCGCGGGTGCGCGCTCGGCGATCCAGCCTAGCGTGAAGAACGTACCCTTCACCCCGGCCTCGTCGAACATCTGGAGGATCACGTCGCAATTGCGCTCGACCCGCAAGGCAAGGCCATTCCAGTCTTCGCGCTCGATCACGTTCTCGAACGCACCGACCTGGAACCAGTCCTCTACATCGACCGAAAGGCCGTTGATCGGCCTACTGCCATCGCTCGCACGCTGGTTTGCCGCTGTCATTGCGCGGTCACTCCCCCGCCGCTCGCTCACGCGGCCGAACGCTGACCCTCGCCGCTCTCGATCCATTCGATCAGCATGGTGAGAACATGGCGCAAGGTTCGCTCCTGCTCGCCAAGGCGCGCCTCGAGCTGGGTCGCGTGCTGGGTGACATCGGCCAATTGCGCCTGAAGCGCGGCCACGAGCTCGGCCTGCGGATCAACCCTCTCAAGCGCGTCCGCCTCGCGCTGCTCGGCGGCGTTGGCGAGTTCGACCACGGCCTGCTGCAATTCGGAAATCTGCGCATCGCGATCGGCCAGCGCGTTCTCGATGAGCGCGACGGCGGCGGCGGCGTCGAGCCCCGCCGGAGCGCGTTCCTGCCCGGACGGCGCGCCACGGGTCGCCGCATCTTGCGCAAGTGCGACCGCAGCCGGGACCGTGCCGTCAAGATCCGCCACGCCAGCCGACGGATCGAAGACGCGCGAAGTCGGAGCGACTGCCTCCGATGCCTCGCGTGCGCCGATCGTGCCATCGTCCTTCATCTCGTCAAGGACTTGCGTGAGCATCGCGTTGTCGATGCGCGTGCGTTGCTCAACCGAGCCGAGCAGCAGGAGGCGATTGGCCACCTGGTTGATCTTGCGCGGGATGCCCCCGGTCGCCTCGTAAATGCCCGAGAACACCTTCTGGTCGAAACTGGGGTTGCCGTTCCAGCCGACGCAGGCCAGGCGATGCTCGATATAGGCCTGCACTTCCTTGGGCTGCATTGCCGTGAGGTGGTGCGTCGCGATGACACGCTGGCGCAACTGCTCGAGGCGGTCGCTTTCCATCAGCGTGGTGCGAAATTCGGGCTGGCCCAGCAGCAGCGTCTGGAGCAGCGGGTGCGAGCCGAGCTGGAAGTTCGACAACATGCGCAATTCTTCCAGCGCGGTGATCGAGAGGTTCTGCGCCTCGTCGACGATCAGGAGCGAGCGGCGGCCCGCTCGCGCCTCCTCGTGCAGGAACCCTTCGATCGCGCCGAGCGCGGAGGCCTTGTCGTGCCCATCGACGGCAAGCCCGAAGGCGCGCGCAACGACGTGAACGATCTCCTCGCCGTCAAGCGCGCTCGTCACCACATTGGCGGCCGTCATCCGGCCCGGATCGATCGTCGCCATGAGATAGGCGACGAGCGTCGACTTGCCCGAGCCCACCTCGCCGGTGATCGCGACGAAACCTTCGCCTTGCGCCAAACCGTAACCCAGATAGGACAGCGCCTTCCTGTGCGTGACGCTCTCGAAATAGAAGGTCGGGTCGGGCGTGAGCTGGAAGGGTCTGGCTTCGAGCCCGTAGAAATCATCGAACATCGTCAACTTCTCCCTCGAAGTCAGAAACTGTAGCGCAGGCCGGCCAGGCCCGTCGCCGACCAGATATCGTCCACCGAAACCAGGTCGTAATTCAAGCCGTCGACCGAGACGGCCAGTGTACCACGCAAGCGCGGCGTAATAAGCTGATAGTAGCTGGCGGAAAGGCCATAGGAGGTCAAATCGCCATTAATCGTGTCGCTGGAATTGATCCAGTTGACATAGGCGTTGGTCGACCAGCCCGCGCTCGGCCCCAGCGGACCGCCGAGATAGGCCGTCAGCCAGGTATTTTCGTCGACCAGCCCATTGGCGCTGGCGAGGATCGTGCCCTCGGCGCCGATGTACTTGCGTCGGTCGTAGCCTGCCCCGATCCCGGCGCTGAGCCGTCCGATCTGCATCACGTAGCTGGCCGCGATCCCGCGCGCGCGGAACGCGGACGAACGCACCGAGCCGAGCACGCCCGAAAGGCAGTTGCTGCCATCGAGCGAGTTCACGCAGCCGGTGAGCTCGCCGGTCACCGGATCGCGCACCGCCTCGAAATCGTCGGGCAATTCGTAAAGCGCCCGGTTGATCTGGCCGCCGAAGCCGGCGACGTTGTCGTAGACCACGACGCTCAGCGTCTTGCGGTCATCGGGCGAGTAGACCAGCGTCCCGCCGAAGCTCGTCGAGCCGTAGCGGCGCCCGACATGCGCGGAAAGCGAGGTGCGGCGGCTGGGGCGCCACATCACGGCCGCGTCCCAGATCAGACCTGAGGCGTCATAGGACAACTGGCGCGGCGAGCTTTTGTCGGTGACGTACTGGCCATCCTTGCCGATCACGGCGTTGCCATCGCCGTCATAGAGCACGTCGCGGTTGGAAATCTCCACGTCCTCGTAGCCGATCGCGCCGACCACCTGGACGGTGCGGCTGACCGGAACGGTTACCATGGCGCGCGCCTGCATGTCGCGGATGCGCTGATCGAAATCGGAGATATCTTCCTGGTTGTAGCTTGCGCCGACGCCCAGCCCCACCGGCAGGACCACTCCAGGTGCCACGCCCGCCTGGAGATCGGCCGCCTGCACAAGGCTGTCGTCGTGGACGTCGACCGGATCGCTGTCGGCGGTGGCGCGGTAGGCATTGGCCTGTTCGAGCCGCGAGTAGCCGATGCGGTAATTGGCCTTGAGGTCGACATTCCCCGTCCGCGTGGCGAAGGAAGGCCCCGCGTAGACCGAGTAGACCGACTGGCGATTGTCGCCGAGCGCGTAGTTCGAAGCGCGGCCCGAATAGCTCGTCTGCGTGGCAAGGCCACCCGCCTCGAGCGTCAGGCCCGGCGTCAGCGTCGCGTAACCGCGCGCGATGCCGCTGATCACGTCGCCGTCACGCGCATTGCGGCTCCAGCCGATCTGGCGTGCATAACGCGCGGAGATCGAGCCACCGGTGTTGCGCCCGGTGACGCTGGCATCCACCCCGACCGCCGCCTGGGTATAGGTGAGCACGTCGTTGCCCGGCGAAAGCTGGGCGGTGACGATCTGGTCGACCTCGATGTAGGGCGTGACCTCGAGCTTGCGGCCCTTCTTGCGATTTGGGTCGCGCGAACGCGGACCATCCTCGTCTCCAGGCGAATAGCTTCCGGGCGAGGACGCACTTTCGCTGCCGCCCGCCATCGCACCATAGTCGATCGACTGCGCCTGCGCGGTACCGGCGAGGCCCAGGGCGAGCGCAAGCGGCGCAATTACGCTGTATCGTGACGCGCGCATCAGTCCTTGTATCCGTAATAGGAGCCGAAGCGGCGACCGCTCGGGCTGAACATCGCGCCATTCAGCAGAAGCTGGACGTTAGGGCAGCCGTCCAGCAGCTTGATCGCGTCCTCGAGCGCGCCGTGGCCGGTCTTGTCCGCGCGAACGATGACGATGGCCTGGCCGACCCGCTTGGCCAGCTCGGCGGCGGGCGATGCCGCGAGCGCGGGCGGCGAATCGAAAATCACGATGCGTTGCGGCGACCCTTGCGTCAGCCGGTCGAGCACGCGCGTCGTGCGCGAACTGGACAAGTATTCGCTGTCGGTATTGGTGTCCTCGCCCGCTGGCAGGACCCATAGACCCGGCACATCGGTGCCCAGCACGCAGTCGGCGACGTCAAGCGTCTCGTCGATCAGCGCGTCCATCAGCCCGGGCCCGCCCGGCAGGCCGAGCATCGAGAGGATCGAAGGCTTGGCGAAATCAGCATCGACGAGGAGGACCTCGCTTTCCTTCTCCGCCGCGATCGAAAGCGCGAGGTTGAGCGCGCAATAGGTCTTGCCCTCGCCCGGATGGGGCGAGCTGATCAGCACGCGTTGCGCGATCGCGCCCGCCTTCTGGCGCCGCAAGTCGGCCGCCTGGAGTAGAATCTGCCGCTTGACGATGCGAAACTCCTCGAGCAGCGCGGTGACCTGACCTTCGGGTACAATGAGCCCGTTCTCGGCGAGCCGGGTCCGATCGACCGGGTGACGCGTCGCAGCAAAGACAACCGGCTCCTCGACCGGCTCGGGCGCCGGAGCAATGGGAGCAGCGGGTGCGGCCAGCGCCGGATCGACATCGCTGGCGCGGCGGCGCGGCGGCGGTGCACTCGCCTCGGGCGCAGCGGGAACGACCGGACCTTCCGGTGCGCTGGGCGTCGGCGCATTGTCGTTGCGCACGATCTTGGCCTTGCTGCGCGCGGCCGCCTTGGCGGCAACTTCGGGCGGGAGCGGATCGGGGCGGGCGATGAAGCTGCCGAAGTCGAACCGGCGCGCGGCGCGCTCGATCAGCGACCCGCGTCCGGCCTTGCCCTCGTCCGTGCCGTCCTCGCCGCCACTGCTCGCCACGTCTGGATCGGGTTCGCCTTGCGGGGGCACCTTGTTCGGTTCGTTCATGTCGCTGTTCCCGCTCACGCCACCATGCCCCGCTGAACGAATTCCACCGCCAGGAGAATGCAGCACAAGCCGCCAAGTGCCGCCGTGGCACCATAAAAATACTTCAGCCGACGTCGACGCAGCGCCTTGGCGCTGTCGGTCAGGTTTTGCGAGATTGCGCCGAGCACCGGCAGCCCGGTCGCCCGCTCGAGCCCCGCCGTCGTGGCGTAGACCGAACGCACCTTACTGAGCGCAAAGGCCGCCGCGCAGCCGCCGCCCAGCCCGACGATGAGCACGCCCACCAGCAGGATCGGACGGTTGGGCGCGACCGGCTTGCGCGGCGTCGTCGGCGGATCGACAACCTCGAACTTGACCGCCTCGCGCTCGGTCTTGACCTCACCGCGAATGCGCAGTTCCTCGCGGTCCTGCAGGAGCTTGTCGTACTGATCGCGCAGCACGTCGTAGTCGCGCGCGATGCGCGTCGCCTCGGCGGCAAGCTCGGGGTTCTGGATGGCGTTCGCGGTCAGGGTCGCCACGTCGGACTGGAGCGCGGCCTTGCGCGCCACCAGCGACTGGACATTGGCAAGGCGTTCCGCACGGATCGACTGGAGCGAGGTATAGGCCGGGTTGGGAACCCCGCCCCCGCTCCCCTCGGCGGCAGCCGCGCCCTTGAGCGCGGCGACCTGGTTGCGTGCGGCGATCACGTCGGGGTGGTTCTCGGTAAGCCCGCGCGCACGCATGCCGGCAAGGTCCGACTGCGCCTTGGCGAGTGCGGCCGTCGCCGTGCCGGTGGCGCCGCCCGGAAGCGTGCGCGGCGTACTGGCAAGCTGCCCCTCGATCGCGGCCTGTGCACTCTGCGCGGCGGACAGGTCCGCCTCGATGTCGCGCAGCTGCGAGCGCGAAGTCTCGAGCCGCTGGCTGTTGAAGGCGCCGCCCTGCGCCAGTTCGGGATGCTGCGCCTCGAAAGCCGAGCGCTTGGCTTCGGCCGTTTCCAGCTCGGTTTCACGCTGCTTGAGCTGCTGGTTGAGGAACTGCATGCTCTCGGCAACTTCGCCGCGATCGCCCGAAAGGTTCTCCTCGCGGAAGATGTCGATCAGCTTCTGCGCCACGTTCTGCGCCAGCTTGGCGTTTTCGGCATCCGAGAACGAGGCATTGCTCGCACTCGCGCGGATCTCGAAGAGGTTGTCCTGCTGGCTGACCACCGAGACGTTGTTGCCCAGCGCCAGCACGGCGGCTTCCATCTGCTTGGGACTGTCGATGGTGTCGCCAAGACGGGTGGCGCGCACGACCTTCTCCAGGTTCACCGCGCTCGTCAGCGTCTGGCGGATGCGCTCGATGTCGCGCTTCTTGTCGGCAACCCCGATACCCACCTGCTCGGCAAGCGCGTCGTCGAGCTGGATGAAGATACGCGCGCGCGATTCGTAGGAATTGGGGATTAGCGCAACCGCGAGCCAGCCGACCAGGCAGATCACCCAGGCGCAGCCAAGCGCGATCCAGCGCCGATGCCAGACGCTGTAGATCGCCGCCAGGGCTTCTTCATAGAGGCTGTTCATAGTCGCGCCGCCCCCATCTCGCCTAGAACATGCTTTCGGGAATGATGATCACATCGCCGGGGGCCAGCATCACGTTGGCCTTGCTGTCGCCGTTCTTGAGCAAGTCGGACAGGCGCAGCTTGTATTCCTTCTGCTTGCCGCTCGTCTTGTCGAACCGGATCAGGCGCGCGCGGTTGCCCGCCGCGTATTCCGAAAGGCCGCCCACCGCGATCATCGCATCCAGCACGGTCATGTTCGCGCGATAGGGGATCGAGGCGGGCTTCTCGGTCGCACCGACGACGCGGATCTGCTGGCTGAACGTACCCGAGAAGCTGTTGACGATGACCGAGACAAGCGGGTCTTCAATGTATTGCGAGAGCTGCAGGCGAATGTCCTCGGCCAGCATCGCGGGCGTCTTGCCGACAGCGGGCATATCGGTGATCAGCGGAGTGGTGATGCGGCCGTCGGGGCGTACCTGCACCTTGGCGCCAAGCTCGGGATTTCGCCAGACGAAGATCGTCAGGTCGTCGAGCGGGCCAATCACGTATTCCTCGCCCGGACCTTCCTGCATCGCCACGAACGTCGCGGGCGGCAGTTCGGGGATCGAGGACGAGCCCGCACACCCGGACAACGCCAGGCTGGCCAGCGCACAACTGGCCCCGAGTGTGGCGATACGGCTAAACGACATGAACTCTTCCCTTTTTCCGCCTGGATCCCCGCCACCCTCCGCCTGCGCTGCAAACGAATGAGGTTCCGGACAAAATCCTCTAGGCGCTATGCGCAAAAAGGGTGAACATTGCGTTAGCCTTATGCGCTAACTCCGGAACAGTCCCGATTTGGGACGCCGCCGTTCGCTCGTCACGATGCCCTCTCCCACCAGCATCTCGAAGGCCGGCCCCTGCCCGAGGAACGCGGCCGGACTGGCGCTCGCCCCATAGGCTCCGGCGCAGAACACGGCCACCAGGTCACCCACTTCGGCGCGCGGAAACCCGGCTTTCTCGGCCAATTTGTCGAGCGGGGTGCAAAGGCATCCGACGATCGAGGCTTCTTCCTCCACAGGCGCATCAAAGCGCGTCGCGATGGCGACGGGATAGTTGCGCCGCACCACCGTGCCGAAGTTGCCCGAGGCCGCCAGCTGGTGGTGAAGCCCCCCGTCGGTCACGAGAAAAGTCTCGCCGTGGCTCACCTTCCGATCAAGAATGCGCGTGATGTAAACGCCGGATTCGCCGACGAGATAACGCCCCAATTCCATGCAGAAGCGGGTCTCGGCAAGGATATCGGGCAAGGCGGCGAAGCGCTCGGAAAGGCGTACACCGACTTCGGCGATGTCGACCGGGGTGTCCGAGGCGAAATAGGGAATGCCAAGGCCACCGCCGAGGTTGCAATGCGGAAGTGGCGCGCCGCTCTCCTGCGCCAGCCGTGCGGCGAGGTCGAGCGCCTGGCCCTGCGTCTCGGCGATCGCCGTGGCATCGAGAGCCTGGCTGCCCGCAAAGATGTGGAAGCCGCGCCATTCGGCACCGCTTCCCAGGATCGTGCGGACAAGTGCGGGCACCCGCTCGGCATCGATGCCGAAAGGCTTGGCGCCGCCGCCCATCTTCATCCCCGACCCCTTGAGATCGAAATCGGGGTTCACCCGGATCGCAAGCCGCGGCGCAAGACCCAGGCGGTTGCCGATGGCCAGCGCGCGCGCCGCCTCACCCTCCGATTCCAGGTTCAAGGTCACTCCATGGACGATGGCCGCCTCGAGTTCGGTGTCGCGCTTGCCCGGCCCGGCGAAGCTGATCTGCGGGCCGCTTACGCCCGCCCCCAGCATCGCGCGCAGCTCGCCCCCCGAGGCGATGTCGAACCCGTCCACCAGCCCGCTCATCAGCTTGAGCAGAGGGGCGAAGGGATTGGCCTTGACCGCGTAATGGATGTCGAGACCATCGGGCATCGCCGCGCGCAAGGCCGCGATGCGGCTGCGCACAAGGTCGGCGCTATACAGGAACAGCGGCGTATCGGGCGCCTGGTCCACCCACTGCGTGACCGGCCTTCCACCCACCGCGAGCACGCCATCGACCGCCGAGAACCCGGCCGGGATCGGACCCAGCGGCTTCATGCCGAAGCCTGCCCGGCCAATTCGGAAACGATCTGTGCGGCAAGAGCTGTGCGATCGATCTTGCCATTGGGCCCGATGGGCATGGCATCACGCCAGTGAATGACTTTGGGCTGCATGAAATTCGGCAGTTCCTGCATGAGTTTGCGTGGCAATTGAGTGGGTGCTTCCGGTGCCCCCGGGGCCTCGCGGACGACGAGATGGACGACCTGCCCCAGCCGCGCATCGGGAACACCGAGCGCGACAGCCTCGGCGACGAGCCCCGTCGCGAGCGCGGCCTCCTCGACTTCCTGGGGGCTGATGCGGTTGCCCGCGCTCTTGATCATCGCGTCGCGGCGCCCGATGAAATAGAGAAACCCGTGGGGATCGCGGCGTACCCGGTCGCCCGACCAGACCGCCGTCCCACCATAGCGCGAGGCGGCCGGCGCGGGCCTGTAGCGTTCGGCGGTCCGCTGCGGATCGTGCCAGTAGCCCTGCCCCACCAATGGCCCACAATGGACCAGTTCACCTTCCTCATCGTCCGCCGCCACGTTACCCGCCTCATTGATGACGAGGATTTCGGCGTGCGGCACGGCCTGCCCCATCGAGGTCGGCCTCTCGTCGATCAACGCGGGATCGAGGTAAGTCGAACGGAAGGCCTCGGTCAGCCCGTACATGGCAAAGAGCCGTGCTTGGGGAAACAGCGTGCGCAGCCGGCGCACGAGATCGACCGTCAGGGCGCCCCCGCTGTTGGTCAGACGGCGCAAGCGCGCGGCCGTCTGCGCCGGCCAGTCGAGCTCGCTGATCTGCACCCAGAGCGGCGGCACCGCCGCCAGAGTGGTGATCGCGTGGCGTTCAACCGCCTTCATCAGATCCCGCGGCATCAGGTACTCCAACGGCACCACACAGCCCCCCGCGAGCCAGGTCGAGAAGAGCTGGTTCTGCCCGTAGTCGAAGGCGAATGGCAACACCGCGAGGGTGCGGTCGTCGGCCGCGAGTTCAAGGTATTGCGCCACGCTGTCGGCTCCCAGCCACATGTTGGCGTGGCTGAGCATCACCCCCTTGGGCCGCCCGGTCGAACCGCTGGTGTAGAGGATCGCGGCAAGTTCGTCGGGGTCGGCATCCGAGGGCGGGCAGCCCGGCGCGAAGTCCTCGGCCCGGGCCAGTGCCTCGCCTTCGTCGAGCACGCGGCAGTCAGCGGGAAGATCCACGGCGCCCAGGCTGGCGAGCCGGGCGGGCGTGGCGATGAGCAGCACCGCACCACTGTCGGCCAGGATATGCGCCACTTGCGCGTGCTTGAGCAGCGGATTGATCGGCACGTGAACCAGCCCCGCCCGCGCCGCCGCAAGCGGCAAGAGGCAGGTCAGTTCACCCTTTGCCGCCCAGCTCGCCACGCGCGCGCCGTTCTGCGGCACTTGCCCCTTGAGCCAGGCCGCGAGACAAGCGACACGCGATCTTAAGGCCTTGTAGTCGAGAACCTTCTCGCGCAGCACGAGGGCCTCGGCCTCGTCCGCGCCGAAGAGGATCACGTGATCGAGCGGCCGGACCGATCCGGGAGCCAAGGAACTGGACGTAAAACTCATGGCTTTGGAAATGGCCCGCACTTCATGAACACTTCGGTTGTCACCTGCGTTTATCGCCACGCCGTACGCGAAGTTCAACCCGGCAGCGCGCTCGATACCCTGCTTTCGGATCAATTTCAGAGCGCGCCATTCGATCGGCTGTGGTGGTGGCAGGCACTCGACCGGCACTGCGATCTGCCCGGTACACTCTATGGCGCCGGCTCGCAGCAAGGCGAGGCCGTGCTGGCGCTTCATCCCATAGGACCTCGTCACCTCCATTCGCTGTCGAACTGGTACACCTTTCGGTTTCGCCCGATCGTGGAAGGCAACCCCGCCCTTCTCGTCGATCTAGCCCGTTCCTTGAGAAAACACGCCCGGCGCATCACGCTCGACAAGGTGCCCGACGAGGACGGCAGCGCGAGCCGACTGGTCGACACCTTTCGCAAGGCCGGCTGGCTGGTCCTGCGCGAGACCTGTGACACCAACCACGTGCTCAAGCTCGATGGGCGCGGCTACGCGGCCTATCACGCCAGCTTGCCCGGCCCCTTGCGCACGACCCTCAAGCGCAAGAGCGCCAAGGTTGCCACCACCATCCACACCCGCTTCGAGCCCGAGACCTGGGCCCGTTACGAGGCGATCTACGCGCGCAGCTGGAAGCCTGGGGAAGGCTCGCCCGCCTTCCTCCAGGCCTTCGCCCAGGCCGAGGGCGATGCCGGACGGCTGCGTCTTGGCCTCGCGCATGACGCGGCACGGCCCGATGCTCCGCCGATCGCGGCCCAGTTGTGGACGGTCGAGGGGGGAACGGCCTACATCCACAAGCTCGCCCACCTCGAGACGGCGCGAAACCTTTCCCCTGGCTCGGTGCTCAGCGCCGCCTTGTTCCGTCATGCGATCGACACCGACAGGGTCGATCTCGTCGACTTCGGCACGGGTGACGATCCCTACAAGCGCGACTGGATGAACGAGGTCCGCCCGCGCTACCGTATCGAGGCCTTCATGCCCTTCGCGCCCGCAAACGCACCGATCCTGCTGCGCCGAACGCTGCAACGCCTTGCCGCACGCATCAAGCGCCGCTAGAGGCGCGACTTGACCTTTTCGCCTGATTTCGAGGGCCCCATGGCTGAAGACACCGACCAGATCCTGCGCGCCATCCTGACCGACGTGCTCGGCCTTGCGCCGGGACAAGCCGCCAGCTTCGAGGCCGACACGGGCCTCTTCGGCCACCTTCCCGAACTCGATTCGATGGCCGTCGCAGGCCTCCTGACCGAAATGGAAGACCGTCTCGGCATCATGATCGACGACGACGAGATCGACGGCGAAATGCTCGAAACCTACGGCGGTCTCCTTGGCTTCGCCGAGACAAAGACGCGCGAAGCCAAGAACGCGCAGGCCTGAGGCATGCCGGAGCAGCGCGCATGAAGCCCCTGCTCTGGCCCTGCCCCGCCTCCGCGGGTGAACCTTCTCGCGAATACGCGCTCCAGTTCTCGGCTTCCGGCTGCGCCACGCTGCTGATCGTCCCCGCGCTCTTCGACGAAGGCAACCGCATGCGGCGCCTGACCGTCGAAGTCCAACGCCGGCTAGCGGACGAGCACGGCATCGCCAGCGTCCTGCCCGATCTTCCCGGCTGCAACGAGAGCCTTGCCGACCTCGCCCTGCAGACGCCCGCCAGCTGGCAACGCGCGATGATCGCTTGCGCCAGGCAGCTGGGCGCAACCCATGTGCTGGGGGTGCGTGGCGGCAGCCTGGTCACTCCATCGGGCTACCCGACGTTGCACTATGCCCCGGTTACGGGCGCCTCGATCCTGCGCCAGATGCTGCGCGCCCACGTCCTCGCCGCGCGCGAAGCCGGGCGCGAGGAGCGACGCGAGGACGTGCTCGATCGGGCCCGCCGCGAAGGGATCACGCTCTGCGGACATAACTTGGGTGCCGACTTCATCACCGCATTCGAAGCGCTCGAGCCAGCCGCCGAGGCGTCCATCCTCGCGCAAGGCACCTTGGGAGGAAGCGGCCTCTGGCTTCGGGCCGAGCCTTCCGATGACCCCGACCAGGCCGACGCGCTTGCCCTTGCCATCGCCGGGTGGATCGAAGGTGAGGCCGCGTGACGGCACGGCGCCACATCCTCTTTTCCTGCGAAGGCAGCCGCCTTGTCGGCACGCTCGACGAAGCGGCGGGCACTTGCGGGCTCGTCATCGTCACTGGAGGCAACGAGACCCGTGCAGGTGCGTGGAACGGCCAGGCGCTGTTCGCGGCACGGATCGCGAAGGCGGGCTGGCCGGTCCTGCGCTTCGACCGGCGGGGCGTGGGCGACAGCGAAGGCGAGAACGGAGAATTCCGCGCAAATGGCCCGGACATTGCAGCCGCCATCGCCGCCTTTCGCGAAGCGTGTCCGCAGATCACCCGCATCGTGGCTTTGGGCAACTGCGACGGCGCCGCCGCGCTGATGCTCGCGCAAGGGCGCGGTTGCGACGCCCTGATCCTCTCCAACCCCTGGACCATCGAGGACGACGAAGGCGACGTTCTTGCGCCCGGTGTGGCGCGCGATCATTACCGCCGCCGCCTGCGTGACCCGGCTGCGATCCGCCGCCTGCTGAGCGGCCAGGTCTCCCCACTCAAACTGGGGCGCAGCCTGCTGGGCCTGTGGCGCAAACCGGCCCGCGAAGCCCCGCGCGGCAGCCTTCTCGACGAACTGGTCGCCGGTATTGAAGGATTTGGCGGGCCCGTGCGCTTTCTCGTCGCCGAGCGCGACCGGACCGGCCTTACCTTCCTCGACCGCTGGGCCAAGGACGATGCGCGCATCCGGCGCTGCGCGAGAGCGACGCACAGCTACGTCGAACCCGATGCCCAGGAATGGCTCCAGGCTCAGACCTGCGAGGTCCTTGGGGCCATGCGCGCCGAAGGCTGAGCACGAAAAAAGGGGGCCTCAGCCCCCTTTCCCCTAGCGGAATAACGGGTCGACGCGATCAGCCCTGGACGGTCTCGGTAATCCCCGCGAATTCCTTCTCGGCCAGATAGCGTTCGGCGTCGAGCGCGGCCTGGCAGCCCATGCCAGCTGCCGTGATGGCCTGGCGATAGACGTGGTCGCATACGTCGCCCGCGGCGAAGACGCCGGGGATGTCGGTCTTGGGCGTGCCCGGCTGGACGAGCAGGTAGCCGGTCTCGTCCATCGCGAGCTTGCCCTTGAACAGTTCGGTCGAAGGCGCGTGGCCGATGGCGACGAAGGCACCGTCGGTCTCGAATTCGCTGGTCTCGCCGGTTACCGTGTCGGTCAGCGCGAGCGCGCGCAGTTCGCCGTTCTCGCCGGCGAGGAACTCGTCGACCTTCTTGTTCCAGACCACCGAAAGCTTGGGGTTGGCGGCAAGGCGATCCTGCAGGATCTTCTCGGCGCGCAGGCTGTCGCGGCGGTGGATCAGGGTGACGTCGTCGGAGTGGTTGGTAAGGTAGAGGGCTTCCTCGACGGCGGTGTTGCCGCCACCGATCACGACCACCTTCTTGCCGCGGTAGAAGAAGCCGTCGCACGTCGCGCACGCCGAAACACCCTTGCCCGAAAGCGCCTGCTCACCCGGAACGCCCAGCCACTTGGCCTGCGCGCCCGTCGCGATCACCAGCGTATCACCTTCGTAGGTGTCGCCGCCGTCACCGGTGGCAACGAAGGTCGAGCCCGAAAGATCGACGTTGGTGATCGTGTCCCACATCATACGCGTACCCACGTGTTCGGCCTGGGCCTGCATTTCCTGCATCAGCCAGGGGCCCTGGATCACCTCGCGAAAGCCGGGATAGTTTTCCACATCGGTGGTGATCGTCAGCTGGCCGCCGGGCTGGAGACCTTGCACCACGATCGGCTCCATCCCCGCGCGCGCGCCGTAGATCGCGGCGGAAAGGCCCGCCGGGCCCGATCCGATGATGAGCATGCGGGTCTTGTGATTGGTTGCCATGGGGCGGTCTCCGGAAGAAAAGGCGGGAATCGGGCGCAAATATCGAGCGGCGGAGATAGGAACTTTCCCACCCCTTTGCCAAGCCACGCCGCCTAAGGTTTTCGTTGCCGCGCCTAAATCGCGACTTGGCCCGCATGGCAAGCCCCTCGCCCACAAGACCATGTTGACCTTCCCCATCCCAAGCGCCACCTCTCGGCCATGACGTCCACGCTTGGCCCCACCTCCAATCGCTTCGTATCGCAGCGCCTGCGCCTCAATTACGTCGACTGGGGCAACCCCGAAGCGCCGCCGCTGATCCTTCTCCATGGCTGGCGCGACCATTGCCGCAGCTGGGACTGGGTGGCGCAGGACTTGCGCCGCGACTGGCACGTCATATGCCCGGACTTGCGCGGGCATGGCGACAGCGACTGGTCGCCCGAGGGCCATTACGGAATGGACGCCTTCGTGTTCGACCTCGCCCAACTCGTCCACACGCTCGGCTACCCCCAAGTGACGATCATCGGCCATTCGCTGGGCGGCGCGATCGCCACTCGCTTCACCGGCCTCTATCCCGAACGCGTGGAAAAGCTTGTTTCGATCGAAGGCCTTGGGCGTTCAGGCACCGACCCGACACATGCCGAGGGCGGCAATCCCGCCGAACGCCTGCGGCAATGGATCGCGAACAAGCGGATGGCCGCCGCGCGCACGCCTCGGCGATACACAACGCGGCGCGCGGCTTTCGAGCGCATGCTTTCGGAAAATCCCAACCTCAGCGAAGAGCAGGCCCGCCACCTGACGACCCATGGCGCGAGCCGCAACGAGGATGGAAGCTGGAGCTGGAAGTTCGACAACTACCTCAACGTCTCGGGGACGGCGGACCTTGCCACACCCGAGGTCTTTGCCCTGTGGCAGGCCATCACCTGCCCCGTACTGCTGGCGTGGGGCGAGAACAGCTTCGCAAGCCGCCCCGACCTCGACGGCCGCATGGCGCATTTCGCAAACGCACGCCTGATCACATATGCGCGGGCCGGACACTGGGTGCACCATGACCAGCTCGCCGGCTTGTTGGGCGATATCCGCGAATTCCTGGGTTCGTGAACTTCCTGACGACAACGCCAGGCAGACACACTCAGCGAAAGACCTGCCGTCCCGCCACCATTCCCAGCCTGGATAGCTCGCGACCCGACTTGGACTGCTCGCGCGCGTCGGACGATGCGGGTTTGGCAAAAGGAAGCGCGAAAGCCGCCACCGCCAGCCCCATCGCGAGTATGACACCCGGAATGACCATGCCCGCTGCGCGCGAGCGCATGCGGTCGGTTTCCCAGCTCTCGGTCTGCTGGTCGCTTTCCGTCAGGTTTGGGGGCGGGGAATCAGGCGTCATCCTTGCACCAACGCAGGTGCCCGCACATTGTTTCCGCCAGAGCGAAGCCGCAATCAGGTGAGCAGGAAATATCCCAGCACGGCCCAGCAGGCGACGCTTAGCAGCACAGCGGCGACAAGACCCCGCGGATCGTGTTCGCTGGCATCGTCTTCCAGACGCTGCGTGGCATAGACCTCACGGAGACCTGCCTCGAAAATGGTTCCTTTGTTTTCGGCGACCTGCACTTTCACATCCTCAGAAATAGAACGGTGACGCCCTTTCACGTCCACCCTTCGATTTATCCCTAACGGTCTGGAAGCACCTGTTGGCGTCTTTGGCCCGACCTTTCGATACATGCCAATATAACAAGATTGCGCAAAATACTCCATATGGAATGCGACACGCGTCCAAAATGACAACTTCGTGCCTCGCGTGGAATTTTTCTCCTAAAGTATTGTAATTTTATGTCTTTTCGGCGACAGAAAATACAGAGGCCCAAATCGATCTCACGCAGCGCAACAAAATCCATAATCGCGCTAAAATGCGGCCTTGCGAACGTTACCGTCTCCTTGACACGCGACCTATGCGGCACGGCACAATTTCCATGCCAGATCCTGCTGCAAAGCAACAGAAACGCCGGATTTCCGCAGGTTTCAGGACTCGGTTGCACCGCCTGCCAATGTGCCCTGACGTGATTCGCGCAGGCGTGCAAGAAAGGGATCGGAAAGCAGTCCCCCCGATCCCTCCCGGCTATTTCGTCAGGCCATCCGGCGAAATTCAGGAGTGCAGATGCTCCGCGTGCCAGGCGACATGCTCGGGCATGAAGGTCGAGATGAAGTAGTAGGAGTGGTCATAGCCAGGCTGCATTCGGATAGTGGCCGACATGCCTGCCGCCGCACAGGCCTCTTCGAGAAGGCCAGTGCGCAATTGCTCCTCGAGAAAGCCGTCTGCGCTTCCCTGATCGACCAGCAGATGCGCAGCGCGCGCACCATCGGCGATCAGTGCGCAGGCGTCGTATTCGCGCCAGGCCACGCGATCAGCACCGATATAGCCGGACAGGGCCTTTTCGCCCCAAGGACAGGCGAGCGGCGAGACGATCGGCGAAAATGCGCTGATCGAACGGAACCGCCCGGGATTGCGCAACCCGATCGTGAGCGCACCGTGCCCGCCCATCGAATGCCCGGTAATCGCCTGGCGCGTCATGTCGGCCGGAAACGCGGACGCGATGAGGTCGGGCAGTTCGGTTTCGATGTAGGAGCGCATGCGGAAATGCGTGCTCCACGGCGCCTGCGTCGCATCGACGTAGAAGCCTGCACCTTTCCCGAAGTCGTAGCCCGCATCGTCGGGCACATCGTCACCGCGCGGGCTCGTGTCGGGCGCCACGAAAATGATCCCGTGCTCGGCGCAGGCCGCCCGGAACTCGCCCTTTTCGGTGACGTTGGCGTGGGTGCAGGTGAGCCCCGAGAGGTACCACAGGACCGGCAGCTTCGCACCCTCGGCGTGGTCGGGCACGAAGACCGAGAACGTCATCTCGGTCCCGGTCTCGGCGGAACGGTGCGTGTAGACGCCCTGTGTCCCGCCATGGCTGCGATTGGTCGATACCGTCTCGAGGCTCATCGGCTATCCCTTATGCCGCTACGTGCCAGAGGCAGAGCTTGTTGTTGTCCGGATCGCGCAGATAGGCGCCATAGCTGCCCGGAAAGGCCGCACGCGGGCCGGGCTCACCGTCACAGGTGCCGCCAGCGGCGATGCCGGCCTTGTACGCCGCGTCCACCGCCTCGGGGCTCGCTGCCTTGAGGCCGATCGTGCCGCCGTTGGAGAACGAGGCCGGCTCGCCGTTCGCGGGCGCGCCAACGATGAAGTTGGCGGTGCCGTCGGAATAGACGAAGGCCGCGCCGTCCTTGATGCCGAAGCCCTCCTTGAGGCCATAGGCACCGAATAGCGCGTCATAGAAGGTCTTGGCCGCGACCGGATCGTTGGTGCCGACGAAGATATGGCTGAACATCGAAAGGGAACTCCTCAGTAGACGACGACCGAGCGAATGGATTCGCCCGCGTGCATCAGATCGAACGCCTTGTTGATGTCTTCAAGCCCCATGACGTGGGTAATCATCGGATCGATCTGGATTTTTCCATCCATGTACCAGTCAACAATCTTGGGCACGTCGGTCCGGCCCTTGGCCCCGCCGAACGCGGTGCCCTTCCACACGCGGCCAGTCACCAACTGGAATGGGCGGGTGCTGATTTCCTTGCCCGCCTCGGCCACGCCGATGATGATGCTCTCGCCCCAGCCGCGGTGGCAGCATTCGAGCGCGGTACGCATGACCTCGGTGTTGCCGGTGCAGTCGAAGGTGTAGTCGGCTCCACCATCGGTCATCTGGAGGATCCTGGCGATCACGTCCTCGCGGCTCATGCCCTTGGTGTTGAGGAAGTCGGTCATGCCGAACTTGCGGCCCCATTCCTCGCGGTCGGGGTTGATGTCGACGCCGATGATCTTGTTGGCGCCGGCCAGCTTGGCACCCTGGATCACGTTGAGCCCGATCCCGCCGAGGCCGAATACGGCCACGTTGTCGCCCACCTGGACCTTGGCGGTGTTGACCACCGCGCCCACGCCCGTGGTCACGCCGCAGCCGATGTAGCACGAGGACTGGAACGGCGCGTCCTTGCGGATCTTGGCGAGCGCGATCTCGGGCAGCACGGTGAAGTTCGAGAAGGTCGAGCAGCCCATGTAATGGAAGATCGTCTGGCCCTTGTAGGAGAACCGGCTGGTGCCGTCGGGCATCAGGCCCTGCCCCTGGGTCGAGCGGATCGAGGTGCACAGGTTGGACTTGCCCGAGGTGCAGGTTTTGCACTGGCGGCACTCGGGCGTGTAAAGCGGGATCACATGGTCGTCGACGGCGACCGAAGTCACGCCGGGGCCCACCTCGCGCACGATCCCGGCGCCTTCATGGCCCAGGATCGAGGGGAACAGGCCCTCGGAATCGAACCCGTCGAGCGTATAGGCATCGGTGTGACAGATGCCGGTCGCCATGATCTCGACGAGGACCTCGCCCGCCTTGGGGCCTTCCAGGTCAACTTCCACGATTTCCAAGGGCTTCTTGGCTTCGAACGCTACGGCGGCGCGAGTCTTCATGCGCAGGTCTCCTCTGATTGGCGGGTCTTCTAACGCGTTGCCGAATTCGCGTGAATGGGGTTGTTTTGCAAAGCATTATAACACTACAGGGATAATCATGAGCGGATCGTGGGATGGCATCGAGGAATTCGTAAGCGTGGCCCGCGCGGGCAGCTTCACCGGCGCGGCGCGCAGCTTCGGTGCCTCGGTCACGCACATGAGCCGTTCGGTCGGCCGTCTCGAGGCGCGCCTCGGCAACCAGCTGTTCCACCGCACCACCCGCTCGCTCAGCCTGACCGAGGCAGGTCGCCACTTCCTCGATTCCGCCGCGCGCCTGATCGCCGAGCGCGACGACGCGATCGCGGCGATGACCGCGAGTGGATCGCCGCGCGGACTGCTGCGGATCACCTGTTCCTACACACTGGGCGAGCGCTTCATCAGCCCGATCCTGCGCGACTACGCGCTCGAATACCCCGAGATCGCGGTGACCTGCGATCTCGACAACGACGTGGTCGATCTCATCCGCGACGGCTACGACCTTGCCATCCGCACCGGGCATCTCGAGGATTCGCGCCTCGTCGCCACGCGCGTCGCTTCGCGCGCGGTCATCACGGTGGCCGCGCCCTCCTATCTCGAGCGTCATGGCACGCCCCAGCGGATCGCCGATCTCAAGCATCACGCCTGTCTCGTGGGATCGAACCCGCTCTGGCAATTCGCGCGCGGCGAGACGTTTCGCCCCGAGGGCCGCTGGAAGGCGAATAGCGGGATCATGGTCCTCGACGCCGCGCTCGATGGCATGGGCTTGTGTCAGCTTCCGCGCTTCTACGCCGCCCAGCACGTGCGCAGCGGCAGCCTGTGCGAAGTGCTCAAAGCCGAATGCCCCGAGGACGAGCCGATCTGGGCCGTCTACCCGCGTCCCAAGCACCACTCGCCCAAGGTCAGCACGCTGGTCGAGCGGCTGCGCGCGCAATTGCCGGGCCTCCTGAACGGCTCCGTGCCCGAGTGATCGCGCACCGGGATCGATAGCCCAGGCCTATGCCAATCGTCGAAATCCCTATTGGACCCTACCTGCAACCTACTCGATAAGTGCCCGACCAGAGGGAGAGGAAAGATATGGACCGGCGAGCATTTCTGGGCGCGAGCGCCATCGTACTGGCGACCATCGCCGCGCGCGGCCAGGCGTTTGCGGGGACCGGCAAGCCCGCCCAGGCACGGGTCATCATCGATAACGACTTCGCGGGCGATCCCGACGGCCTCTTCCAGCTGGCGCACCATCTGCTCTCGCCCTCGCTCGACATCCCGCTTCTGGTCAGCTCGCATTTGCCCGTTGCCTTCGGCGGGTTGACCTCAGCGCAGGACGGGGTCGCCAAGGTCGAGCAACTGACGAAGGCCATGGCGATCGCGAGCCCGCCTCCAGTCCTGGCTGGCGCCCCGCTGCCAATTGCCAATCGCGCGGCGTGGAAGCCCAGCCCCGCGACCGCCGCGATCGTGCGCGAAGCCCTGCGCGAGGACACCGAGGCGCCCCTCGTCTACGCGGCCGGCGCCAGCCTCACCGAACTCGCCCTCGCCTGGCTGGCCGAGCCGCGCATTGGCCGCCGCCTGAAGCTGGTGTGGATCGGCGGGCGCGAACACCCCGGACTTGCGCTCCCACCACCGGGCCCGGACGAAGCCGAATTCAATTTCACGATCGATCCCATTGCCGCACAAGTCATCTTCAACGAGTCCGACATCGAAATCTGGCAGGTCCCGCGCGACGCCTATCGCCAGATGCTGTACTCGAATGCGGAACTGGACGAGCTTGCCGGTTCGGGTCCGATCGGCGCCTTCCTCAAGGACGAGCTCGACAAAATGGCAGCGAATCTCGCGCACATCCCGGCTTTTGCCGCGATGCCCGCCTCGGAAACCTATGTGCTGGGCGACAGCCCGCTCGTCACCCTGACCGCGCTGCTCTCGCCCATACAGCCCGATCCGTCTTCGAGCCGCTATGTAGCAATGCCCACCCCTCGGCTGGCCGATGATGGCCGCTATCAGACGCGTGCGGGCGCACGCCCCATGCGGGTCTACACCGCGATCGATTCCAGGCTCACGATCCGCGACATGACCGCCAAGTTCCGCGCCCACGCCCGCGCCAGCGGCGGCTGAGCGCCCTGGCATGGCCGGTCAGCCTTCCTGGCGTGCCAGGAACTCGGCGCGCGCCTGCTCGATCTTCTCCCGGTTGCGCTCGGCCCAGGTCCAGACTCCGCAGAACGCCTCGCTGAGGCCGAGCCCCAATTCGGTGAGCGCGTAAACGACCTTGGGCGGGACGACGGGATGGACAGTGCGCGTAACGAGCCCGTCGCGCTCCATCGCGCGCAAGGTCTGCGTCAGCATCTTCTGGCTGATCCCTTCGCAGGCCCGTCCGAGCTCGCCGAAACGGCACTCGCCCTGTTCGGTCAGGATCTCGATCAGCAACATCGTCCACTTGTCCGCCACGCGCCCGATGATCTGGGTCACGAGACGGTCGAGTTCGGGATCGGTTTCGGGAAGCGACTGGAGATGTTCACGCAGGGAATCGGCAGACATCCGCAATACTCTCTTTTTGGTAAGTATGGCACTTCAAGATGCCTACTTTCCATTGGATAGCACAAGTCCCATCTTGAGGCGACACGAAGAAACGAGAGGTTCCCCATGCAATTCGTCAACCGCAAGATTCTCATCACCGGCGGCAATTCCGGGATCGGCCGCGCGCTCGCCGAAGCGCTGGTGGCCGCCGGCAACACGCTGATCGTGACCGGACGCAAAGCCGAGACACTGAAGGCGACGCTCGAGGCCAATCCCGCGATGTCCGGCTACGAACTCGACGTGACCGACACCGCCAGCCTCGCGGCCTTCACCAAGGCCGTCCTCGCCGACCATCCCGACCTCGACGCCGTAATCCTCAACGCCGGGATCATGGAAGCCGAAGACTACGCCGCCGACCCGGTCTCGACCGAGGTGGCCGACCGCATTGTCGCGACCAACCTCACCGCGCCGATCCACATGGCCGCCGCGTTCCTGCCGCACTTGCGCGCGCGCGCCGAAGCCGCGCTCGTCACGGTGTCCTCGGGACTTGCGTTCCTGCCGCTGGCGCGCACGCCGGTCTATTCGGCCAGCAAGGCCGCGATCCACTCGTTCACACAGTCGCTGCGCCACCAGTTGCGCGACACTTCGGTCGCGGTCCACGAAATCGCCCCGCCCGAAGTTGCCACCGAACTGACACCGGGCCAGTCGCAGCGCCCGACCGCGCTGCCGCTCGAGGCCTTCATCACCGAAGTCACCGCGATCATGACGCAGGACGACGTGCCCGACGAGATCCTCGTCGAACGCGTCGCCTTCCTGCGCCAGGCCGAACGCGAAGGTCAGTTCGCCGAGCGCTTCGCGATGCTCAACGGCTGATCGATCAGACTTCGCCGATCAGTTCGCGGCCGATGAGCATGCGGCGGATCTCGTTGGTACCTGCGCCGATGTCGAGGAGCTTGGCATCGCGCAGGTACCGCTCGACCGGCCAGTCGGTGGTGTAGCCCGCGCCGCCCAGCGCCTGCACCGCCTCGCCGGCCACGCGAAACGCGCTCTCGCTGGCGAGCAGGATTGCGCCGGCCGCGTCGAACCGCGTGGTCTGCCCCTGATCGCAGGCCCGCGCGACCGCGTAGACATAGGCCCGGGCCGACTGGAGGGCGACGTACATGTCCGCCACCTTGGCCTGCATGAGCTGGAACGTGCCGATCGCGACGCCGAACTGACGGCGTTCGCGCACGAAGGGGATGACGGTGTCGAGGCACGCCTGCATGATGCCCAGTTGCAGGCCGGCCAGCACGACGCGCTCGTAATCGAGCCCGCTCATCAGCACGCGCACACCGCCGCCGATCGGCCCCATGACATTGGCATCGGGTACGAAACAGCCCTCGAACACCAGTTCGCAGGTGGGCGAGCCGCGCATGCCCAGCTTGTCGATCTTCTGACCGATCGCGAAACCCGCCATGCCCTTCTCGACGAGGAAGGCGGTGATGCCGCGCGACCCGGCGGCAGGATCGGTCTTGGCATAGACCACCAGGGTATCGGCGTAAGTGCCGTTGGTGATCCAGAACTTGGTGCCGTCGAGACGCCAGCCGCCATCCACCGCCTCGGCCCGCAGCGCCATGCCCACGACATCCGAACCTGCCCCCGCCTCGGACATGGCCAGGCTGCCGAGATGCTCGCCACTGATCAATGGCGGCAGGTACTTGGCCTTCTGCGCCTCGGTACCCCAACGGCGGATCTGGTTGACGCAAAGATTGGAATGCGCCCCATAGGACAGCCCGATCGACGCCGAGGCCCGGCTCACTTCCTCGAGCGCCACGACATGCTCGAGATAGCCCAGGCCAATTCCGCCCCATTCCTCCTCGACGGTGATCCCGTGCAGCCCCAGCGCGCCCATTTCGGGCCAGAGTTCGCGCGCGAACCAGTCCTCGCGGTCGATCCGCGCGGCAAGCGGCGCGATCCGTTCCTCGGCGAAACGCGCGACGCTTTCGCGGATCATCTCGGCGCTTTCCCCAAGGGCAAAATCGAAGTGCGGGGTGGCTTTCATCGGCTATCCTTTCCCGACCGCTTGCGCGGCCTTGTCTCCCGAGGCTTTGAGCCCCGTGTGTCTTGCTGTAGTTCTACCATGCACCGCCCGGATATCTGCCTGTCCGGTCGAGCAACAGTTTGCCTGCGCAACATCGCATTAGTAACGGAGGCATGCAACTATCGTGCACTCGCAAGAACCGAACAAGGCCCGGACAACGACCTTCACGAACCCCGATGCGCCGATCGCGACCGCGCCTGTCGTGCCCACCGAGGCCGCTGCGCCGCCGCGCGCGCAAGTTCTCGTGACATACGGATTCCTGCTCGTCATGGCGGTGGAACTCGTCACGCTCATCTTCTCGATGCGCTGGGCGCACGCCTTCCTGGTGACCGTGCTGATGATCGTGATCGCCCTGCCGGTCACCCCGAACCGGCGGCTCATCGCCAACGTCCCGGTCGAAATCCAGGTCTTTGCGGTCGCCTTCGTGTTCGCCACCCTGTTCCTGGGCGAAGTGGGCGATTTCTACGAAAAATTCTGGTGGTGGGACATCGCGCTCCACACCTGCTCGGGCGTGCTGCTGGGGCTCGCCGGGTTCCTCACGCTCTACCTGCTCAACGAGACCGAGACAGTGAGCGTGCACATGCGTCCGCTGTTCCTCGCGATCTTCGCCTTCTTCTTCAGCGTGGGCCTCGGCGCGATCTGGGAGATCTTCGAGTTCGCGATGGACCAGTTCTTCGGGCTCACGATGCAAAAGCCCATGCTGGGGGACCCATCGGGGCTTACCGACACGATGTGGGACCTGATCGTCGATACGCTGGGTGCGTTCGCCTCCAGCCTGCTTGGCCTGCTCTACATGCTTCAGGCGCGCAAGGAGGGACGGCGCGACTGGCTGCAGCGCTTCGTCGCGCGCTACCCGAACTTCTTCACCCGCACCTGATCCAAGGCGGCGTTCAGGCGCCGATGAAGTGCGCCGGGCGCCGCTCGAACACCGAGGCGACCCCTTCGGCATAGTCCGCCGTGGCACGCAGCGCGGCCTGCTCTGCGTGTTCGCGTCGCATGGAAGCAACCGCAGCATCCGCGACCCCGTCCATGAGCGTGCGCCGCACCGCCAGCAGCGCGAGCGGGGCATTGCCGGCAAGCTCGTGCGCCATGGCCAGCGCTTCCTGCGCCGCCGTGCCCTCGTCCGCCAGGCGGTCGACCAGTCCCCAGGCCAGCGCGGCATCGCCCTTCACCCGCTCGGACGAGAGCATCATCCAGCTTGCACGCTGTTCGCCCAGGAGGCGCGGCAGGGTGTAGGTCAGTGCAAACCCGGGATGGAAGCCCAGCCGGGTGAAGTTGGCCGACAACCGCGTCGTCGGGTCCGCGACACGGAAATCGGCGGTCAGCGCGAGGCCGAGGCCCGCCCCGATTGCACCGCCCTGCACCACCGCCACCATCGGCTTGCGACGGCGAAACAAGCGCTCGGCCTGGCTGTAAAGCTGCGCGATCGCGGCCATGCCACTATGGCCCGCCAGACTGGCATCCCCTACCAGATCGGCCCCCGCACAGAACGAGCGCCCCTTCGAGAGGAGCACCGAGCAGCGCAACTCGGGATCGTTGTCCACCTTGTAGACCGCATCGGCGATCTTGCGCAGGAGAACGGGGCAGGCGAAATTGTGTGGCGGCTTGGAAAACTGGATCGTCGCAACGTGGCCATCGCGCTCGAGCGTCACATCAACCGTCATCCCGTTCAATCTCCTTCGCGAGCGTTAGAGCCGCACCGCAATCGTTATTCCAGAAAGAACCCCTCAAGTTCAAGCTCCTTGCCAACGTCCGGTGCGGCGTGACCGCTCAGCTGGCCGAAAAGTGCGCCGCCAGAACATGTTGCACTGCAGAAAATTGCGCTCGCCTGGGACCCGTTCCTGCGACATACTGCGGCCATGCACGAAGCCGGCCTCGACCTGCCCCTCCTCCCAGCCCGCGCGTCCCGCGACGGGCGGGATCGACGCGGGACCCGCGCGGCAACGTGATCGATCCGGCCCTCTCCTCGGTCCAGACCTGGGCCGCTCCGGTGGGCCTCATGCTTCTGGCGGGACTGGCATCGGGCTTCGCGGCGGGCCTTTTCGGGATCGGGGGCGGCTTCGTCGTCGTGCCGGTCCTCTTCGTGATGCTGCCGCTGCTCGGCGCCAGCCCCGACAGCATCGCCCATGTCGCGATCGGCACCTCGCTCGCCACGATCCTCGTCACCTCGCTGCGCTCGGTCCAGGCTCATGCCCGGCGCGGGGCGGTCGACTTCACGCTGCTGCGCGCCTGGGCCCCCGGAGTGATACTGGGTGTCGGCGCGGGAGTGTTGCTGGCCTCGCGCGTCAGCGGGCAAGCGCTGGCGCTGATCTTCGGCCTCGGCGTCGCCGTGATGGCGCTGCATTTCCTGTTTCCGGTGCTTGCCTCGCGCCATCTGCGCGATGAATTGCCCGGCGGCTTCGCCCGGATCGGCATTGCCGGCGGGATCGGCGCCTTCTCCTCGCTGCTCGGCATCGGCGGAGGGACCCTCGCGATCATCGTGATGACTTTGTGCGGCAAGTCGATCCACCGCTCGATCGCGACCGCTTCGGGGGTCGGCTTCCTGATCGCGGTTCCCGGTACGCTGGGCTTCGTTGCCATCGGCCTTGGCACGGCGGGCCTTCCGACGGGATCGCTCGGCTACGTCAACCTGCCCGCGACACTGGCGATCGTGAGCACTTCGATCTTTTCCGCGCCTTGGGGAGCCGCCACCGCGCATCGCCTGCCGCCCTCGGTGCTCAACCCCGTCTTCGGCCTCTACCTGCTGTTCGTCGCGGCCACGATGGTCCGCAACGCGCTGGGAGCCTGATCCTATCGACGCCACCTGACATCACGCACCACGAGGAGGAGGAATAGCACCATGACCCCAGCCCTGAGCCGCCGTGCCCTGATCGGATCGGCCGCAGCCGGCACCACGCTTGGCCTCGCCGCGACCGGCGGCTCGCGCAGCGCCCTGGCCGTTTCGCCCGTGCCGCCCCCCTCCAATGCCGCCGCCCTGTTCGGGCCTCCTGCAGGCCTTGCCCAACTCAGCCGCAACGAGAATCCCTACGGCCCTTCGCCCAAGGCGCGCCAGGCGATCGCCGAAGCCTGCACCAACGGTGCCTATTACGCCGACCGCGGCCTCGCCCGCCTGACCGACATGATCGCCGAGCGCCATTCGCTGAGCGCCAAGCAGGTGGTGGTGAGCTCCGGCTCGACCGAAGTGCTGAGCTGCGCGTCGCTCTCGCTCTCTGGAAAGGGCGCGATCCTGTGTCCCGAGCTGTTCTGGGATACGACCGTCACCTACGCCGAGCGCAAGGGCGCCACGCTCAAACGGGTGCCCCTCGGCAAGGACATGGGCATCGACCTGGCCGCGATGAAGGCGGCGATCACGCCCGAGATCGGCCTCATCCATATCTGCAATCCGAACAACCCGACCGCGATGTCGCTCGACGGCGACGCCTTGCGCACGTTCATCCGCGCCGTCGATCCGGCAATCACGGTACTGGTCGACGAAGCTTACATGGAGCTGACCGCCCGTCCCGACTATACTTCGGTCGTCGACCTCCTTGCCGAGCGCGAGAACCTGATCGTGTGCCGCACGTTCTCGAAGATATACGGCATGGCCGGGCTGCGCCTCGGCTACGCGCTCACGTCCGAGGCGATGGCCGCGCGCCTGCAAGGCTATCTCATGAGCTTTGGTGGCAACACCGCCGGGCTCGCTGCGGGCATCGCCTCGTACAACGACGAACCGTTCCTGCGCTATTCCAAGGACCATATTCTCGAAGCGCGCGCCGCCATCCTCGAGGCGGTGGCCCAGGCCGGCCTGACCGCGCTGCCCTCGGACGCCAGCTTCGTCTACGTCAAGGTGCCCGACGCCGACGCGCTCCACGCCGCGATGGCCAAGGCGCAGGTCGCGATCCGCCCCGCCTATGGCCCCTGGACACAGTGGTCGCGCGTCAGCACCGGCAAGATGCCCGACGTCGCGCGTTACGCCGAGACGCTGAAACGCTTCTACCAGGCGTAAAATCCGCCAGGCGGTGGGTCACGCGCTGCGGAACAGGCCTGCAAGCACGCCCTGCACGAGCGCCACGCGCGGCTCGCGCAAGGACTTGGGGATCCAGACCAGATAGTAGCGGTTGACCGGCCGTTCGCGTGGAGGGGCGATCTCGACGAGCTCGCCGCTCGCGATGTGGCCATTGCACAAGTATCCGGGCAGCACCGTCCAGCCGAAGCCCGCTATGACCATGCGCTGGAGGCAGCGCAGGTCCTCCCCGACCAGCGCCGGGCGGTTCTTCGCGCCGGCCAGCGCGTTGGCCTCCAGCCAGGCCGAAATCAGCAGCTGCTTGATGTTGAAGGCCAGCACCGGCTCGGCGTGAAGTCCCGCCGCCAGTTCGGGAGCGGCCGCGATGCGCGCGGCGACTGCGGGCGCGGCAACCGCGTGAAGGCGTTCCTCGTGCACCACCTCGCTGCGCACATTGGTGTCGTTGACCGGGTAGCCGGAGAGTGCCAGGTCGCAATCCCCGCTCAGCACCTCGCGGCTCATCTGCGCATGGTCGGCGGCCGCGAAGCGGATCTGCATCCCCGAGCGCAGCAGCGGCAGGAGCCGGGGAACCACCATCTCGGCCAGGAAATCCGCCTGCCCCAGGATGCGCACGGCCCCGGTCAGATCGCCCGAGCGCGCCCGGGTCCGCGCCAACACCGCCTCGGCCATGTCGAGCTTGTCGCCCAGCCCCGCCGCGAGTTCATCCGCGACGACCGTCGGCCTCGCCCCCTTGGCGTGGCGCACGAACAGGGGATGCCCGATCGCCGCCTCAAGCGCGGCGATGTGCTGCGAGATCGCCGGCTGCGTGAGCCCCAGACTGCGCGCCGCCCCGCTCAGCGATTGCTGGCGATAGACTTCGACAAAGCTGCGCAACTGGGTGAGGGCCATGACCCAGCCCATAACACAATTTATCCCGACACCCAAATTGTCTAATAAGCCTTTGGACTCGATTGCGCATAATGCACGCATCGTTCATCGCGTTCCGGCGTCCGATCCCGTCCCCCTCCCCCCCGCGCGCCGGACCGCGATGGGCTCTGCCCCGTAAGCCCACTGCCCGACAGAAGCCGAACCCGTTGGAAACCTTCATGACTTCGGCCCGCTGGCAGGCCTGCCTGTTCTCCGCCAAGACCGCGCTTGCGGCCCTGATGGCGCTGTGGATCACGCTCTGGGTCGGGTTGGAGCGGCCATTCTGGGCGATGACCACCGCCTACATCGTATCGAGCCCACTCTCGGGGGCGACGCGCTCCAAGGCGATCTACCGCGTGCTCGGCACTTTCGTGGGCGCCATCGTCGCGGTCGCGCTCGTGCCGGTGCTGGTCGACTGGCCGCCCTTGCTGTGCCTCGCGCTCGCGCTGTGGGTCGGCGCGACGCTCGCCGTCTCGCTGCTCGACCGCTCGCCACGCGCCTACACGATGATGCTGGCGGGCTATACCGCCATGCTGATCGCCTTTCCTGCGGTCGATACACCCGAGGCGGTATTCGACATCGCCACCGCGCGCGTCACCGAGATCGTGCTCGGCATCACGTGCGCCACGCTGACGCACAGTCTGCTCTGGCCGCGTTCGGTAGGCGCGAACATGGGCCAGCGCCTATCGCTGTGGTGCCGCGACGCGCGGGCCTGGCGCGACGAGATCCTTTCGAGCACGAGCGCCAAGGACCTCCACGATCCCCAGATGGGACGGCGCAAGCTGGCGCAGGACGCGGTCGACTGCGTGCTCCTGGCAACGCACATTCCCTTCGACACCTCGCACTGGCGCGAGGCCAACGCCTCGGTCCAGGCCATCTTGCGCCGCATCCTGCTGCTCCTGCCCGCGCTTTCGGGCCTTGCCGACCGCCGCCGCGCGCTGCTCGAGCTCGACGCGCGCTCCGATGCCAGTCCGCAATGGCGCGCGTTGCTGGGCCACAGCCATGCCTTGCGCGAGGCGCAGACCGCGCAAATGCTCGACGAGAGCGAGGCGATCCTGGCCCATGTCGAAGACCGCACCCGGCCCACGCCGGTCGGCCCGCAGGAAAACCGCGCGACAATCGCGCTCCACGCCGACTGGCGCTTCGCGATCCTGGCCGGACTGGCAGCGGCGGCCTCGATCCTCATCTGCTGCGCGATCTGGATCGGCACCGGCTGGGCCGACGGCGCCATCGCGGCGATGATGACCGGGGTGTTCTGCTGCCTCTTTGCCGCGCTCGACAACCCGGTGACGATGATCCTGCGCTTCGGCGCCGCGCTGATCGCCTCGCTACCGCTCGCCGCCTTCTATCTCTTCGTTCTGCTCCCGCCCGTCGATGGCTTCATCCCGCTCGCGCTGCTGCTCTTGCCGGTGCTGCTCGCGGCGGGGTGGATCATCCCCCATCCCCGGTTCGGCGTCATCGGCGTTGCCTTCATGCTCGGCTTTGCCAATGCGCTCGCCCTGCAGGAAAGCTTCCACGCCAATCTTGCGCGCTTCATCAACGCCAATTCGGGGCAAGTACTGGGCGTGCTGATTGCCGCGATCGTCACCGCCGGGATGCGCACGGCGGGCGTCGATCGCGTCATCGCCCGGCTGCGCGTCAGCCTGCACAAGGACCTCGTCGCGCTGGCCTCGGCACGCAGCGCGCCCAATCCGATGGCCGCGCTGGGGCGTACGACCGACCGTCTTGCGCTGATCAGCGAGCGCCTCGGCGACGCCACCGACGCGGCGGCGGCGTCCTTGCGCGAAGTGCGCATCGCCGCAAACATCGTCGCCATCCAGCAACTGCGCGCGGGTGCCGAGCGCAAACTCGCGCTCGCCCTATCCCGCGTCCTGCGCGACGTGGCGCGCACCTACCGCAGCAATCGCGAAGACCCGCCCGAACGCCTGCTCGCGCGCATCGATGTCGCGCTGCGCCTGATGCTCGCCGCGCCGGAGCCCGCGCGCGACAGGTCCGACCGATCCGGCGAAGGCCTCGGTGCGCTCGTTGCCCTGCGCTGCAACCTCTTCCCCAAGGCCCCCGATTTCCGGCCTGATCCGCGGAGCGCCCCCCTGCCATGATGCCCGACTACCTGCTGGGCGTGATCTACGTTGCCGCCGCGCCCGTCGAAGGCTGCATGGCGCTCGTCGTCACCTACCTCCTCCACCGTCTGCTTTCGGCTTTCGGCCTCTATCGCTGGATCTGGCACGGCGTGCTGTTCGACACCGCGCTGTTCGTGATCGTCTGGGCCGTCCTCGTCCTTGTCCTTCCCCCCGTGTTCCCCGGATTGCACCCATGAGCCTGTCTTCCTCCGAACGCCGCCGCAAGGCCGTGTCCATGGCGATCACCAGCCTGATCGTGCTAGCCGCGATCTGGGCGGGCTATTCACTCTTCATCTACTACCAGGACGATCCCTGGACCCGTGACGGACGCATCCGGGCCGACATCGTGCGCATCGCGCCCGACGTCGGCGGCCTCGTCACCGCGGTGCACTTTGACCACGACCAGCGTGTGCGGCGCGGCGACGTTCTTTTCGAGATCGATCCCTCGCGCTACGCGATCGCACTCAGCGAGGCCAAAGTGGGGCTCCAGCAGGCCGAGGCAGACCTCGCGCGCGCGCGCTTCGTGGTCGAGGGCAGCGAAGCAAGTCTTGCCGAAGCCCGCCGGGAGGCGGCCCGCGACACGGGGCTGGGCGAACTCCTTCCCAGCGAAGCCACCCAGCAGTCGCAGACCCGCGCGCGCGAACTCGAAGCCAGCCTGGGCCAGAGCCGCGCCGAAGTGGCGCAGGCGCAGGCGCGCATCGCCGCCGCGCGCAACGCGCTCGACCTGGCCCGGCTCAACCTCACGCGCACCCGTGTGCTCGCCCCCGTCGACGGCTACCTCTCGGACTTCGACTTGCGCGTGGGCAATTACGTGAACGCCGGGAGCCCGGTGCTCGCGCTCGTCGACACCGCGACCTTGCGCGTCGAGGGCTATTTCGAGGAAACCAAGCTCGCCCGGGTGCACCTGGGCCAGAAGGCGCTGATCCACGCGATGGGCGAGGAGCGCCCTCTTCACGGCCACGTCATCTCGATCGCGGCGGGCATCAAGGACCATGACCGCACCGGCAGCAGCGACCTCCTGCCCGCGATCAATCCCTCCTTCAGCTGGGTGCGCCTGCCCCAGCGCGTGCCCGTGCGCATCCATATCGACGATGCGCCGCGCGATCTTGCGCTGATTTCGGGCCGGACGGTCTCGGTCAGCCTTGCCATGGACCAGGCCAAGTGATGCGGACCAAGGCCCGGTCCTGCGCGGCGCTGGCCTTGGCGAGCGCTCTGGCCGCCTGCACGGTCGGTCCGGACTACCACGTGCCCGAAAACGCGGCGATCTCACGGCCGGGCGCCAAGGCTCCGTTCAGCGCGGGCGAAGGAACCATCGCAGACCCGCTGCCCGCCCGCTGGTGGTCGCTCTACGACGACCCGGTGCTGGACCAACTGGAAGAGGAAGCTCTCACCGCCAACACCGACTTGCGCGCGGCAGGAGCCAACCTCGCGCGTTCGGCCGCGATCGTACGCGCGACGAAGGGCGAAGGCGATCCCGAGGTGGCGCTTGACGCGACGGTCGAACGGGCACGGCTTTCGGGCGAGTCTTTCCTCAAATACGAGACCCTGCCGGTTACCAATCTCGGGATCGGAGGGGGCGAAGTGTCCTATCAGCTCGACCTCTTCGGGCAGATCCGGCGCCGGGTCGAGCAGGCCGATGCCGAGCATGAGGCGACCCAGGCCTTGACCGAGGCCGTCCAGGTCACCCTCGCGGCCGAAGTCGCGCGCGCCTACGTCGCGGTCTGCGGCGAGAACGAGGCGATGGAGCTTGCCGAAGAGATACTCGCCAAGCGAGAGCACATCCTTGCCGCCAGCCAGCGCCTCCATGCCGCCGGCAAGATTGCCGCTCCTGAGGTCACGCGCGCCGAGCAGGCCATGTTGCAGGCCCGTGCGCAATTGCCCGGGCATCGCGCAAGGGTACGTGCCGGGCTTTACCGCCTGGCGTTCCTGCTCGGCCGCACGCCCGACCAGTACCCGCGCGAGGCCGAAGCCTGCCACGCCCTGCCCCACCTGTCCCGGCCGCTTCCCATCGGCGATGGCGCAACGCTGCTCGCCCGCCGCCCCGACGTGCGCGCGGCCGAGCGCCGTCTGGCCGCCGCCACCGCCGGAATCGGCGTCGCCAAGGCCGATCTCTATCCGCACATCGCCATCGGCGGTGGTGCCGGCACCTTCGGCCTGCTCGAGGACGTGGGCCAGGCCATGGCCGGGCACTGGTCACTCGGCGCGATGATCAGTTGGGCCTTCCCCACCCGGACCCAGCGCGCCAAGGTGACGATGGCCGAGGTCGCAACCGACAAGGCCCTGGCCGAATTCGACGCAGCCGTACTCGAGGCCCTGCAGGAGACCGAAACCGCGCTCTCCAACTACCGCGAGCGCCACAACCGCGCGGTCGACCTGGAAGAGGCACTCGGCAAGGCGCGCACCCTCGATGCGCAGAGCCGGCGGATGTTCGAGGCCGGAAAGGTCGGGCTTCGCGACGATCTGTCGAGCGGCGTCGACCTGATTGCTGCGCGCGATGCCGAGCGCGAGGCACAGGACGCCGTGGCGCAAAGCCAGATCGATCTGTTTCTCGCCCTCGGCGGGGGGTGGACGCAAGCTCCCCAGCCTTCGCCCGGATCGTGAAGCGGAGCGGGCCGGGCTTCAGGCCCCGGCTTGCGCTGCCCCCGGCTGCCCCAGGAAGCCAAGGACGAGCCGCACGATCGCCTCCTCGAGCGCCCGCGTGCCGAGCAGCGGGGAAGACTGCAACGCCGCGCGGCGCAGCACTTCGCTTACCGCGCGGCCAAGTGTGAAGACTTCCGCCTCGTCCATTGCAGGCGCGCCCTCTCCTGCCGCCTGGCGCCACACGTCGATGATCGCTTGCACGAAGCGGTCCGAAGGTTCGGGCAGCCCCCGATCGAGCGAAAACGCGACCAGCGCACGCACAAGGCGTGGATCGCTGCCGCCATGCCGGGCAAAGGCCTCGTGCAGCAGGCGCACTATGCCACGCACCTGCTCGTCCCAGGGATCGTCGCGACGCGCCTCCAGCAAGGCGTCGATTTCGCCCTCGACCACCTCGCGCTGGCGCTCGATGAGCGAGATGACGACCGCCTCGCGGTTCTCGAAATACTGGTAGATCGTCCCGATCGAGTAGCCCGAACGCTCGGCGAGGTGGTTCGTGGTGAGCTTCTCGCCGCCCTCCTCCGCGAGAATACGCGCGGTTGCCTCGAGAATCGTGTCGATCGTCAGGCGGGCTCGCGCCTGCCGGGGCTTCTTGCGGGAAAAATCGGGTTCGGAATTGGCCATTGCCGCCGGTTCAGACCCCTTCGCGCGCATCGAGGCAAGCGAAATCGCCCGGATCTCGCAGCCCCGGCGCGCGAGGGCGCGTCACACCAGCGTGCTGCCCCCGTCGAGCAGCAGGCACGAGCCGACGGCGTAGGAGGCATCGGGCGAGGCGAGGAACAGGATCGCGCGCGCCACTTCCTCCGCCTTGCCCGCACGGCCCGCCGGGATCGCCGCCTGAAGGCTTTGCAGGAACGTGGGATCATCGGCCGAGGCGCCGAGCAAAGGCGTGTCGATGAGACCGGGGCACACCGCGTTAACGCGAATGCCATGACCGATGAGGTCGAGCGCAGCCGCCTTGGTCAAGCCGGCAACCCCATGTTTGGCCGCGACATAGGCCGCGATCCCCTTCGCCGCGACCACGCTGGCAACCGAAGCGGTGTTGACGATTGTGCCGCCACCACGGGACTTTAGCGCGGGAACCTCAGCCTTCATGGCAAGAAATACGCCTTTCAGGTTGACGGCGATCTGGCGGTCGAATTCGTCCGGATCGATGTCCTCGAAGGCGAACACCGGAGCGCTCGCAATCCCCGCGTTGTTGACCGCGATATCGAGGCCACCGAACGTCTCGACACAGGTGCGCACCATCGCCCGGCACGCCTCGAGCGAGGAAACGTCGGCCTGCGCCGCGATCGCCTGCGCGCCAGCCATGCCGATCTCCTCCGCGATGCGCAGGGCCCCGGCCTCGTCCTGGTCGACCACGCAGACGGCCGCGCCCTGTTCGGCGAAGGCGAAGGCCGTGGCCCGGCCGATGCCACTGGCCGCGCCAGTCACCAGCGCCACTTTTCCGGAAAAACGAGCGATCGTCATTTCACCCCTCCCGTGTCGCCGCACGACGCGGCAGAGCGCAGAGCGTGCGCATGGATTGGCTCGGGCACCTTACGAAGCATCCAATCATCTCCCATCGCCACCTTGTCCGGTGCGCGCTGCACCCGCGTGGCCGTTATCCTGGAGATGCGAGTATCCGCGAAGCCGCGTCCTTGCGCCAGTGCCCGTCAGAAGCTTTTTTCCACCTCGCCCCGCTTCCCCGGCCATCACCTTGGGCTCCACGCCGGCCAACAATCCACATCTGGGCTCAGGATCCGCAATTGCTGCCAGAAGAGCACGGTGGCCGCGAGGGCGAGTGCGGAGAAGAAGACGGTGGACTGGGCGGATACGCGCTTTGGCCGTGTTCGGGCCGAGGCCGGTTACGGGCTATCGGCTTCGTGCCGAGGTGCCAGCAACGCGTCAGGCCATGCTTGCGCGAACGACTATGGGACGAAGCCGAACGCTAACGCGCAAATTTATGATCGCCCGGAGCCAAGCCTGATCCTGACGCGGATGGTGAAAGACGACAGCTGTAGCCCCACCGCCAACCATTGGAACCTGGGGAAAGGGTGCACGAACGAGAGGGGTGACATGAAATTTCCGGCCATTTTGATGAGCGGCGCAGCGTTTCTTGCTCTGGCACAGACGGCACTGGCTGCTCCTGCGGATGGGCCCGCCCTTCCTGCATCGTCCCCTCTAGACAGAGGCGCGCCGGGGCCGACCGACGCGCAGTCGTATCCGCCGGCTGCCGGAAGCCGCCCGACTGCCCCCAAGGGCGCCCCCAATGTGCTGCTGATCATGACGGACGACACCGGTTTCGGGTCTGCCAGCACGTTCGGCGGTCCGGTTCCCACGCCGACAATCGACGCCCTGGCGGGCCAGGGCATCACGTACAATCGGTTCCATACGACCGCGCTATGTGCACCCACACGCGCCGCCCTGCTGACCGGACGCAACCAGCATTCGGTCGGCTTCGGCGCGTTACCGGAGATCGCCACCAACTATCCCGGCTACGATGCCGAACTACCCAAGAGCGCGGCCACGATCGGTGAGGTCTTGCGTCAGAACGGCTATTCGACCGCCTGGTTCGGCAAGAACCATAATACGCCGAGACAGGAAATCACCCAGGTGGGGCCGTTCGATCGCTGGCCCACCGGATTGGGATTTGAGGAATTCTACGGCTTCATGGGCGGAGAGACGAGCCCCTTCACGCCCAGCCTTTATAGAGGCACCACGCCGGTCGATCCGTCGCTGAACGACCCGCACTATCTGCTCGACCGCGATCTGGCCGATCACGCGGTCAGATGGATGCATATTCAACATATGATCGCGCCGGAGAAACCCTTTTTACTCTACTATGCGCCGGGGACCACGCATGCCCCTCTGGCAGCGCCGCGCGACTGGATCGCCAAATTTCGCGGAAAATTCGATCAAGGCTGGGACAAAATGCGGAAGGAGACCTTCCGTCGACAAAAGGCCCTTGGCATCATTCCCGCATCGGCTGAACTCACGCAGAGACCCTCGGAAATTCCAAGCTGGGATTCGATGAGCGCGGACCAGAAGCAGGTCGCCGCCCGAATGATGGAGGTCTACGCTGCGGCCCTGGCCTATTGCGACAATCAGATCGGCCGCCTGATCGAGTCCCTGCGCAAAAGCGGACAATTGCAGAACACCATCGTCATTTTCATTGAGGGTGACAACGGCGCCAGCGGCGACGGCGGCATTCTGGGTTCCACCAATGAGGTGCTGACGCAGAACGGCGTGATCCAGGACACGGCAACCATGCACGGCGATCTCGATGCCATCGGCGGCCCGATGACGCTCACCCAGATCCCGGCGCCATGGGCCTGGGCAATGGACACCCCGTTTCAGTGGACGAAACAGATTGCCTCGCATTTCGGTGGTACGCGCAACGGCCTGGTTATTTCCTGGCCGGAGCGCATCCGCCATGACGGCAAGGTGCGCAGCCAGTTCGCGAGCGTGATCGATATCGCACCCACGCTTTACGATGCCATCGGCATTACCCCACCCGGCGAGGTGAACGGGGTTACGCAGATGCCGCTGGCCGGGCACAGCCTGATGAGCTCTTTTTTCGACGCTGGCGCGCCCAGCCCGCACTCCACGCAATATTTCGAGGTAATGGGCAATCGCGCGATCTATCAGGATGGATGGATCGCCTCTACCCATCCGCTGCGCCTGCCCTGGACGCATCGGCAGGCTCCCCGGCCGGAGAGCTTTTCCTGGGAACTCTACGACATTACCAAGGACTATTCCCAGGCCCATGATCTTGCAGCGCAAATGCCCGGCAAGCTGGCCGAAATGAAGGCGGCCTTCGATGCCGAAGCGCGGAAGTTCAACGTCTATCCGATCGACAGCCGCGGATTCGAGAGGCTGAACGACGCGAAGACGCACCCTGCCCCGCCTCGGTTGCACTACTCCCTCGCCGCCAGTCCTGATTGGTATGAGCAGGGTGCCTGGCCGGACATCAAGAACCGCTCCTGGTCGCTGCGTGCCGCGGTCACGCTTTCCAGTGATCACGCGCAGGGGATGATCGGCGGCCAAGGGGGGCAATTCGGCGGCTGGGGTGTCTACCTGTTGAAGGGCAAGCCAGTATTTTACTATCGCCGGACGCAGGCTCCGGGCGATTCATTGCGCATCGTTGGAGACCGGGCTCTATCGCCCGGCCCGCATGATATCAAACTGCAGTTCGATTACGACGGGGGCGGCTACGGCAAGGGCGGCACCGCTTCCCTGCTCGTCGATGGCACAATGGTCGCCCAAGGCCATGTTCCAAGTACCGTGCCGGCATGGATCTCAGAGCCGGGCACAGTCGGTCACGATGTCGGCACCGCGTTGAACCAGGACTATGCCCTGCCATTTGCGTTCGAAGGGCACATTCGCTCCCTCGATATCGACCTGGCACCGCCGATTGAACTTTCCAGTGCGCAAACGGCCGCCTTGTCAAAAATGACATATCAGGAAGGGGAACGGTAAGACCAATCTCGATCCCGCCTTTCGTTCTCGGAAGGACTTTGATGATGTGACCGCCGCAACGATTTTGATGTGCCAAGGTGGGTCTTGAGCGATCCACCAAGGTGCGCCGTCACATCGTCAATGCCCATCAGGAATCTCTTCGAAAATCAATTCGGCGGCATTTGCGGCCCGCGCCAAGGGCCCACAAATGGAAAGACCTCGTTCTTCCAGCGCATCAGCACCGGACCGACCCTGTGCGGCACTACCTTGTCTGCCCCCTCGATTGCCGGCGTGATGGGCAATCGAGGCCACCTCCGGGCTCTGGCCGATTCACGCCCACTGCGTCCTGCGCCCAGCCTCCCCTGACCCTCGTCCCGAACTGCGTACGAATTGACGCGGGCCTTCCGTCAATCTAGATACCAATCAGTATCTGAAATAACAGAAGACAACTGCCGGGAGAGGCGCATGCACGATGCAACTGCATTGACAGGTGAAAACCTGTTCAACGATCCGTACCCTGTTTACGCTAGGCTGCGAAACGAACACGGAATTGTCCGGTTCGAAGGCTCGCGCGAATACTTCGTGACCCGCTGGAGCGACTGCCAGACGGTGGGGGCGAACGAAAAGGTCTTCGCGCCCTCGGATTCGCAAGATCGGCCCGAAGCCCGCGTGTTCGGCTTGCCCAACGTGCTCTCGATGAGCGGCCCGGAACATCAGGCCTTGCGCACCGGGATCGACTACGAAGTGCAGCAGGAGCGAGTCGATGGTTATGTCGACGCGCTTGCCCGGCCAATCGTGAACCGCTACATCGACGCCATCGCGACCCGAGGCCAGGCCGATCTGACCCAGGACCTGTTCGAGCCGATCAGCGTCCGCTTGATCGGCGATCTGATCGGCCTCAAGCACATCCCCAATCCGCAGTTGCAAGCCTGGTTCCACGCGATCAACGGCGGGCTCCAGAACATCGTTGCCCAGGACCCCGAAGTCTGGCGCACCTGCGACAGTGCGATCGCCGAGATCGACGCGGTGTTGCGCCCGCTTTACGAGACCGTCAGCGCGCGGCCGGACAGCAGCCTCTTTTCGCATGCCGTGCACGGCGGCCTCCCCGATGGGCAGCGGCGTGCGTTCGATGCGATCATGCCTACGATCCGCGTGATCATCCTGGGCGGATTGCAGGAACCCGGCCATGGCGCTGCAAACGCGGCATTGGGCGTGCTGCAGGACGAAGTGCAAGGCGCACTCCTGCGCGAACAGCCAAGCGCATTCGCCTTGAAGGCCTATGACGAAGGGCTGCGCTGGATCGCTCCGATCGGCGTGACGCCGCGTGTTGCGCAAGAGGACTTCGTCCTGAGTGGAACCCGGATTGAGGAAGGCGCCTCGGTCGCCATCGTGCTGGCCTCCGCCAATCGCGACGCGAGCCGATGGGAGAAGGCCGACACATTCGACATGACCCGCAAGAAGAAGGCGCACGCCTCGTTTGGCTACCGCCCCCATTTCTGTTCCGGCCACTACCTCAGCCGGGCCGTGGGCCGGATCGCGCTTGAGGAAGCCTTCACACGCCTGCGCAACCTCCGGCTGGACCCGGCGGGCGAAGTCCAGACGAAGGGATGGCGCTTCCGGGGCGTCACGCACCTGCCCGCGCGCTGGGACCCGTGATGCGGCTCCGTCGCGGATCCGACTCGTCTGCCTGTTCTCTACACGCCGGGCAAAGGTGGCGTGCAAGCCACACTCGCGCCAACTTCGCCCGGCTGCACGTTTAGACAAACATCCACTTCCCAATCATCCAAGACCGCCTGAGCAAGACTGGATATGAATTTCACATACCGACCGGTATTTCGATGTCGGTGTGTCGAAGCCGCGACGGCAAAGATCGCGGCGGGCACGGGATCACTCGCAAAATGCGGGGGCCAAGTGGAGAGAGGATCAAGGCATGAAGAACAGGTTGTGGAGAGGCGCGGCCATTGTCTGCCAGGGTATCGCCCTTGCAGGCGGGGCACAGGCGGCCTGCGCGCAGGATCGGCAGGGCACGAGCGACGCGGACCTGCGCGCCATCGACGCGATCGTCGTCACCGCGCAGCGTCGCGCCGAAAACGTGCAGAGCTCCTCGCTGTCGATAAGCGTGCTCGACGAGACGAAGGCGCAAACGCTGTCCGATGCGAAGGATATCGCCGCCTTGGTGCCCGGCGTGCAGATTTCCAACGGCGGTGCCACGCTGCAGACCTATGTCAGGGGCGTGGGGGATTTCGGATCCAGCGCGCTCAACCAGTCGGCAGTCTCCTACAACATCGACGGCGTCTACGTTGCCGACACGACCACGATATCGACCCAGTTCTACGACCTGGAGCGGGTCGAGGTCCTCAAGGGACCGCAGGGCACACTCTACGGGCGCAACGCTTCAGCGGGATCGGTCAATCTGGTCTATGCCCACCCCGTGCTGCACGAGACTGCGGCTTCCATGCTGTTCGAGCTGGGCAACTACGACCTGCGACGCGGGTCGATGTCGATCAACGTCCCGCTCGGCGGACAGGCCGCGATCCGCGCTTCGGGCAATCTGGTGCGGCGCGATGGCTACCTGAGCGACGGCTCGGACGACGACCGGCAGTCGTCCGGCCGCCTGCAACTCCTGTTCGAACCCAACGACGCCTTCTCGCTGCGCATCACCGGTGACCTGTCCGAACGGCATGGCGTCGGCTCTGGCTCGGTCCTCTTCGCCCAAGGCGCCGCGCCAGGCAAGTTCGTGGGGGCCGTCGACGCGCGCAACAATACGGCCCGCATCGCGGCCTCGGCCGATGTCTACACACCGGGATCCGGCCTGCCGCCGCTTGGCCTGACCGGCCTTGAGAAGGACATGTTCCTGAAGGGACACCAGGCCAACATCTCGGCGGAGATGAACTGGGACCTGGGCCCGGCGCAACTGACCTTCATTCCCGCCTATCGCAGTTCGGACAGCGACGTCGGTTCCTACGTATCGGGTTCCCCTTTCCTCAACCAGGAAGAGGTCGAGCAGCAAAGCTACGAACTGCGCCTGTCGCACGTGGGGTCGTGGGGCAACATCGTCGTCGGCGCGTACTTCCTCGACCTCGATCAGACCACCGCCGCACAAGTCTACACCGCATCCTACATCACGGCGGACCAGGACGCACGTCTGGGCACCCGGTCGATCGCCGTCTTTGGCCAGGCGAATGTCGATCTTGCCACAGGACTGCGCGCCATCGCAGGGCTGCGCTTCACCAAGGAAGACCGCACCATCACGGCGAACGACTTCACCAATGCGGTCGCGTTCGACAGCGACGTGACCTTCCGCAAGTGGACGTGGCGTGGCGGACTGGAGTACGACCTTTCCTCGGACAACATGCTCTACCTGACGGCCAGCAAAGGCTTCAAGTCGGGCGGTTTCAACATCTTCGCGCCCACTGACGACGTTTCGAACGCCTACCAGCCCGAGACGCTCTATTCCTACGTGATCGGCGTAAGGAACGAGTTCTTCGGCCACAGTCTGCGCTTCAACGTGGAAGCGTTCTATTGGGACTATCGCGATGCCCAGCAGAACGCGTTGCAGTTTACCCCGGCCGGCAACCTGCAATTCTCCACATTCAACGCGGCCGGGGCAACGCTCTACGGCATCGACGCCGACCTGGTGTGGCGGGCAACGGGTAGCGACACGATCACCGCCTCCGCCGCCTTTCTCGATGCGCAATTCGACGAATTCGTCATCAACCCGCCCTTCCCCACCGACCCGGCCACAACGGCCTGCGCCCTCAACAACACGAACCCGCCCTTCGCAGTGGATTGCTCGGGTTTCGTGCTGCCAAGAGCTCCGCGCTGGTCCGGCACGGCGAGCTATGACCATGCCTTCGCGCTCGGCGATGACGAACTCACGCTGGGAGCCAGCCTGGATTTCGCGTCGAAACGCTACCTGGGGATCAACTATGTCTCCAACGAACTGGCCGATGGCTATGTCCGCTTCAACGCCCAGGCGGCGTACACCTTCGCGGGCGAGCGGCTCACCATCACCGGCTACATCAAGAACATCTTCAACGAAGAGGTCGCGATTGCCGGCAATCAGGGCGCACTGACCCCGAACTTCGAGTACGCACAGGTCGCCCCGCCGCGCACCTACGGCCTGCGCCTGACGGGCACGTTCTGAGTATCGCCCGGCCCCGTGCCCCTCGCGGGGACCGGGGCCGACAGCGCGAGACCACGCACCGGCTCAGCTCTCGAGCGAGAGAAGGCGGAATTCGCGCGGAGGCTTGCCGTAGCGCGCCTTGAACAGCCGGCTGAAATGGGCCGGACAGCTGAAACCATGCCGCAGGGCAATCGTAGTGATCGAACGCGCGACCATGTCCGGCCGGGAAAGGTCGTGATGGCACCGCTCCAGACGGCTGTTCCAGATCATCGCGTGCACGCTGCCCTCGTCCTTGAACAACGCGTGGACATACCGCTTGGAGCACCCCATCGCCTGCGCGATCGAAGCGACGCAGAGCGCCGGATCGCTAAGGTTGCGATCGATGTATTCGCGGATTCTGGCGACTCTCAGGTCCTTGCAAGTCGTATAGACCCGATCGCCCAGCCGCTCGTGCAGCAGGGCATTGATCAGCGAGGCGCCTGCCCGTTCGAAAAACTGGTCACGCATGAACGAGGTCGTCCCGGTATCGCGCAAGACCTCGCTCGCGAAGCGGAACACCAGTCCCGCGGTGGGCGCGTCGTGGGCCATGGGCCATGCAAGTCGGCCGGCGGCCTCGAACAGCGAGGCGGAAATCAGGGCGCGAGGTACGATGATCACGAGCGCTTCGATGGTCTCCGTCGAACGGAAGGAATGGGCTTGCGAAGCGGCCAGGATCGTCCATTGCCCCTTCTCGAGGCGGAACGTGCGCGCGCCTTGTGCAATCTCCACGCTGCCGCGGCGCTGGTATATCAGGCGAAGGAAAGCCTCGGGCGAATCCCGCACGTGATTTCGCGTCCAGCGCGCCTCGTTCGCGCTCACGCGGAATCGGCCGATCATGAAGCGTTCGAGCTTCGCCATCCGCACGCTTGCGCTGAATTCGGCAGCGTCGCGTGTGAAATGCTCCATCCCTCCAATCACCTTGGCACCTTCACTCCAGTAGGCCAGCCTGTCCTGGGGGAGCACACCGGTCGTGTCGGCCTCGAAAACATGTGGCATCATCTCTTCCCTTGTCCGCCGACTCTTGACAGGCCGTTTCGGAGACTGATCAGTATACCAATCGGAGAGGATCGCAAAACGGCCCGCCGATCAAGCCCGCCCGCCGCGCCCGCGCGAGGAAGGCGGAAGGCTCGGGCTGGAACGAGAGGTGCACACGCGCACCCGGGAGAGAGAGGGCCGACACCGTGATACCGATTACCTTTCGCCAGCTCGAAGTCTTCGTAAGGGTCGCGGAGGCGGGCAGCTTTCGCGCCGCCGCAGAGCAGCTATCGATTACCCCGGTGTCGGTCAGCGAGCATGTCCGTGCGCTCGAATGGCAGCTTGGTTGCACCTTGTTCGAGCGTCGCCGGGGTAGCGCCTCGCCGCTCACGCACATGGGCGAACGCGTCTTCAGGCAGGCCCGCAGCATCCTGTCCTCGACCGTGGACATGCTGGCGACGTTCGACCGCGTGCCGATAGACCGCCTGCGTCGGCGCATCCGCATCGGAGCGCATGGCTTCATTGCCGAGAGCTTCGCGCGCAAGGTCGCCCGCTTCATCCGCGAACACCCCGACGTCGACATCTCGCTCGAACGGCGTTCCTACGCCGAAATCGTATCGGGGCTGGCGCAAGGCGAGATCGAGATCGGATACTTTCTCTCGGTCGATCCGGTTCCTGAACTCGAGAGCTTCGTGGCCTGGGAAGAGCCGATGGCCCTGTTCGTGGGCGCCCAGCACCCTCTCGCCGAACGTGCCCACGTCGAGCCGGAGGAGTTGGAAAAGGTGCCCTTCGTCTACCTGCCCTCGCGCACCCATCTGCGCGGCGAAATCGCGTCGATGTTCGCAAGCCTGGGGATGAAGGATCCTCCGGCGGCGCTGACCACCGACGATCACCACCTGATCGCAGACCACCTGATGGAGGCCGACAGTTTCGCCTGCCTCTTCGCCGACTGGAACAGCGAGGCGGTGAAGCAAGGCAAGCTCGCGCCGCTGGCCTTCGCGCGCCGGATTCCCCCCATGCAGATCCGTTGTACCGTGCGCGGAGCCTATCGCACCGATCGCACGGTGAGGATGATGCTCGACGCCTTCAACCAGACCACACCAGCTGCGCATGTGTAAGGTTCAAACCTGATACTTCGCTGGCGCTCCCCTAATTCCGCCGCCCTCATCGCATGGCTAGTCTCCAGGTAACGAATAAATGGGAGAACTGCCGTGAACGCCACCGCTCTGGCCCGGGCGCGTACAATCGACGCCAAGATCGGCTATTTGCACAGGTCCTCGAAGATCAACCGGCGGTTCTGTGCACCGCACGAAGACGTCAACACCAGTGAATACATCGAATGTCCGGTCCACATGCAGGACGGCAGCGGGCTGGAGGACCAGTTCCAACTGGACGTGCACGGCTTCATGTTCGTCCACAGTCCCAACACCTTCACCGCCTGGAACGATCCCGAACGGATCGCCGCAGACTACGAACCGGTGCAGTTGGAGATCGTGCGCCGGATCCTTGGAGCCGATCGCATGGTCAATCTGGGTCATGCCCTGCGCACGGCTGGAAACAGCGTCGAGAAGGCCATGAAGCCGGTTGCAAGCGAGGCGCACGTCGACTTCGAAAGCCGCGCCGCGCAGGCCTATGCCAAGAGTCTCTATGCCGAGCATCACCCCGATGCCCCTCCCTATGAACGCTTCGTCGCCTTCAGCTTCTGGCGCCCGCTGACACCGCCCGCGCACGACTGGCCACTGGCCTTATGCGATTTCCGCTCGCTGGCCCCGGACGAAGGGAAGCGCAACGTTCTAGTCTGGTGCGACGAGATCCCGCCCAAGGAGACCTGGTTCGATCCGATCGAGGGGGAGGATGCATTTCCCGCGGCCTATATCTTCGACCACAATCCCGCGCATCGCTGGTGGTACTTCTCACGCATGACGCCGCAGGACGCGCTGCTGCTGAAATTCCACGATTCGGACCATTCACGCGCCTGGCGCTGCGCCCACTCGGCCTTCCGTAATACCGCCGATGACCAGCCCACCGAGCGCGAGAGCATCGAATTTCGGGGCATGGCGTTCTTCGATGCCCCCTCGGCGGGAGCGAAGGCATGAACGCCACAGAGACAATGAGCCCAGTGCGCCAGGTCCAGGCCCGGCTCAACTATGCCGTCGACAGCGGCGCGACCAACCGCTTCCATGCGATCAACCACGACCTCGACACTTTCGCACACGATGCGCACCAGGTCGCGATCTCCAATGCGCGAAGCCTCACCGACGCGCCAAGCCTCGAGCGGGAGGGCTTCATGCTGGCCGACATGCCAACCAGGGTCCGCGACTTTCGGGACAGCGCGGAGCTGGAGCGAACCTATTTCGCCGAAGTGATCGCCTTCATCGCCGGCCTGTCGAACGCTGACGCGACTGTCCTGTCCGGTCCGCCTGCGCTGCGCTTCGGCGAGAAGGCCTCCGCGCGCGATCGCTCCAGCGGGGCCCAGGTGGCCCGGCTCGTCCATTCGGACACCTACAAGTCAGGCACGCAATCCTTCACCGAGCAGTGCAACCCGCACCCCGAGCGGACGATCGCGCGAACGGTGCACCACAATATCTGGCGTACCTTCAGCCCTCCGCCGCAGGATCTGCCGCTCGCGCTGTGCGACTTCCGCTCGGTCGCGCCGACGGACATCATCGGCGCAGAAGCGGCATTCGACAACGCGGCCGGCGAAGTCATCTGGACCTTCGAGGCCATGCTCTTTGCGTTCAATCCCGCGCATCGCTGGTTCTACTGGCCCGACATGTCGGTGAACGAGGCACTGGTCTTCAAGCGCTACGATTCCGATCCCACGCGGCCCTGGTTCGTACCGCACACCGCGTTCGAGGATCCGACGGCCCCCGCCGACGCCCCCGCCCGGGCAAGCGTCGAAATGCGCACCATCAGCTATTGGTATGAATGAAGATGACTGAGAAACCCGTACTCTACCACTGGGAGCCCAACGCCAATTCCGGCAAGCCGATGCTGGCACTGGCGGAAAAGGGAGTCGAATTCACGAGTGTCTACATCGACATGCTCGAATTCGACCAGCACAAGCCCGAGTATCTCGCGATCAATCCGATGGGGACGATCCCGGCGATGACGCACGAGGGGCACCTGCTCAACGAATCCACCGCAATCATGGAATATGTCGATGCGCGTTTCGAGGGGCCCTCGCTGCGCCCGTCCGACCCGGCCGAACGCTGGAAAATGCGTTGGTGGATGAAGTACTGCGACCAGTACTACGCGCCCTGCGCGAGCATGGTTGCCTGGGACTTGTTCACCGGCCCGCGCGTGCGCGACAAGGACCCCGAGGAGTTGAAGGCCCGGATCGATGCCATTCCCCTGGAAGAGCGGCGGATCGCCTGGCGCAAGGCGATCTACGGCCTGTTCAGCGAAGAGGAACTGGCCGAGAGCCGGCGCCGCGTCATGGAGGCCTCGGCGCTGTTCGAGGCCAACCTGGAAGGGCACGACTGGATCGTGGGCAACACCTTCAGCCTGGCCGACATCAACGCGTTCAACCTCGTCTACATCCTGCCCCACATGGCCGAGACGATGAAGCTGCCCTCGGTCGATCCGGTGCGCACGCCAAGGACGATGGAATGGCTCAGGCGCATGTACCAACGCCCCTCGATCAAGACGATCTGGGCGCTTTCGCGGGGCAGCATGGGCATAGACATCGACGCCGAGGCGAACCGGGAATTTGCCTGAGCGGACAATGGGGAGAGAAGGCATGAAAACGCTGCATATCGCGGACTGGACTCCGCAGGCCCTGTCGGTGGCCCTGACCCTTGCGGAGAAGGGACTGCCCTTCGAGGTCGAACACCATGACTGGCGCGCGCTGGCACAGGCACTGGAAGGCTTCACCGCGACGCTGGAGCCGGGCAATACGCTGGAGGGCGAATTCCCCCTTCTGGTGGATGGGGATGCCACGCTGTGCGACAGCCACTTCATTCTCGAATATCTCGACGATGCCTGCCCCGAGCCGGCGCTCCGGCCCGACGACGCCTACGGCCAATGGCGCTTGCAAGCTCTCGCCCGCTTCCTGGGCGAGCGCGTGGCCCCCGCCATCGCCTCGCTGGGCGTGTCACGGCGCTTTGCCGATGCCCCCGCAACGACACGCGAAGAGCCGGACATGCTTCGGGCCACGTCGCTCCCGCGCGAACGCCGGGACGCCTGGGCCGCGGCGCTGGCCGGTCCGATCAGCCCGCACCTACGCGACGAATCGCAGCGCAAGATAGGCCTGTTCCTCGAACGGATCGAAAGCGAATTGGACACCAGCGGCGGACCGTGGCTGCTGGGCACGCGTTTCACGCTGTCCGACATCGCCGCCTTCGTCCTTGCCAAGCCTGTGTTCGAGGCCAGCCTCGGCGTGGATTTCGCCCCCGGTGCGCGAGCCGCGCGATGGTTCGAACAGGTTGCCGGGCGCGCAGCGGTTGCATCCGTTCTCGCCGACCAGACGATGGCGTTCCTGCCCGGCCCCGAACACGCGCGCTGGGGGTAATCGCGATGATCGAACTCTATCACTACGTGCCCGTCGCCAATGGCGGAAAGGTCCTCATGGCGCTCCATGAGAAGGAGATTCCCTTCCGGAGCCATTGGATCGACCTCCATGCCTTCGAGCAACATTCGCCGGAATATCTGGAGATCAATCCCGAAGGTCAGGTGCCCGCGCTCGTCCATGAAGGACACGTCATCACGCAGACCAGCGTCATCAACGAATATCTCGAGGACGCTTTTCCGCATAGCCCGCCGCTGCGACCGAGCGCCCCCCTCGAGGCGGCACGCATGCGGCAATGGAACAAGTATATTGACGATGTGGTCATGGAAGCCGTGTCGGTCCACGGTTGGCACACCGGGGCAGGCCAGATCGCGCGAGGCTACTCGGACGAGGAATTCGACATTCTGATGGCGCGCGTTCCCCTGGAAAAGCAGCGGATCAAGTGGCGCCAGGCACGCGCAGGATTCGCGCAGGAGAAGCTCGACGATTGCACGGCGAAAGTAGCCGAGGCGGTGGCGCGGGTCGAACAGGCGCTGGAACAGGGACCTTGGCTCCTGGGCGAATTCTTCAGTTTTGCCGACATCAATTTCTACGCCTATTGCGGCGGCGGATTGGCGCGGATGTTTCCGCAGATCGGCAGCAGCGCCACATGCCCGCGCGTGCTCGAATGGGTGGAGAGGATGGAGGCACGGCCCGGCGTGGCCAAGGCACTGGCGACAAGCGCGCCGTGATCGCAGCACACCGTCCACCGACCGTGCCTTGAGCGCCAACGCCTCCAAAGCACATGAACCCGAAAAACGTGCCCGTCTCAGTCGGCCCCGTGCGCCGAATGAAAAGCTTCGAGCGCCAGGCGCACGAGGTCGCCGACCTGCGGCCCTTGGGGGCTGTCGAAGCCGGACGCAGCACCATAAGTCAGTTCGAGAACCATCGCGCCGAGCAATTCGGGTTGCGGGTCGGACCAATTGGACGCGATCGGCATCAACAGGTTCCCCACGTCAGACCATTGCCGGCGAAAGAGCCCAGCGTGGCGCTCGCCATAAGTCGCGTCGCGCCGGGCCCTGCGAAATATCTCGATGGCCAGGAGGCCCCAGATCGGGTCCGTTGCCCGCCCCTTCGACCAGTTCGCCATTCGATCGATGATCTCTCGGGGCTCGGCGACACCCTCGAGCAAAGCCGTGATCTCCTCCACGTCCTGACCGGCATGGCGCTCCAGCAGCTCGAGGAAGAACTCTTCCTTGCTGGAGAAATTCGAATAGAACGCGCCCTTGCTGAAGCCCGCAGCCTTGGCGATCTTGTCGATAGAGGCCGCCTCGTATCCTTCACGGGCCACGACTTCCGGCCCCTTTTCCAGCAGGAGGCGGCGCGTACGGGCCTGGCTTTCTTCGCGGGTCAATGCGGGCAAGCGCTTATCCTATAAAACGGCAAGGATGCAGGCGATCGACCAGAAAACCATGTATTCGGGGCCACTCTTGTTCCACCGCCAAGCAGGACCATGCATCTTGAGAACGGCGTAGCTCGCCCCCATCAGGACGAACACGGCCGCTCCTGCCGCAATGTGCGGAAACAGGTTCAAAATCAACCCTGCGGCGGCGGCGAATTCGAGCGCAACGGTCAGTGCGAGAAACACGATGCCCGGTTTGAGGCCGACCTGCTCGAAGGTCTTGCGCGCCAGAGCCGCGTTGCGAATCTTGAGCAGCGCGTGCGGAAGGAGCCAGACACCGCACAGGATACGCAGCAGGTCCTGGGCGCTCACCCCCGCGATCATCGCAGTGCGTCCTCCAGATAATGGGCATCGAAGACACCCCTGGCCTCTTCGCGGTGGGCGGGGTCGAGGAGGTTCGCCCGGATCATCAGGTCGATCGAGGTATCAAGCGCGGTGTTCGGCACGGCCATATGGCGCGGCCACATGCCCATGTCGCGCATGTACAGGAACCCGCGCCGGGCTAGCGCGGCATTGTCCCGGGTCGTGATCGTCTGGAAGATGCAGGCGCAATCATCCTCGTTTTGCGGGTCGTTGACGTAATCGTGCGCCCTGTCGAGCGCGGCAAGGAACGGCGCGATGATCCCCGGATTGGCATCCAGCCACGGCTTGTTCCCCAGGATGCCCGCGAAGACGACTTCGGGGATATATTCAGGAATCTCCCCGATCAGGTTGTAACCCGCGTCCTGCGCCATGAAGTTCCAGGGGGCCGGTTGGGGCGCCGCATCGATTTCCCCATTCTGCAAGGCTTCCCAACGGGAAATGTGGATTCCTGCCAAGGCAAAGCCATAGTCCTGGGGATAGCTCAGCCCCTCGCTGGCCAGCATCATCTGGGTGTAGATGGCGGTGCCCTCGGTCAGCGAGGACGTGCCGATCGTCTTGCCGGCCAGATCGCGGATGGACCTGATCTCGGGGCGGGCAACGAGTGACATGGGCAGGCGGTTCGAATTGGACGCGATCATCCGCAGGTTGCCACCTTCCAGGTAGTTCTGGATGGCGCCCTCCGGTGGCGTGATCGCCAGTTCGGCCTCCTCGTTCAGGACCGCCGCCGTCGCCTTGTCCACCCCGCCCAGCTTGTGAAGTTCGACGTCGAGCCCACCCTCGTCGAAGTAGCCATGCTCGATGGCCACGAAAACCGGCAGCCAGTTGAAGCCCTGGGCCGCCCCCACGAGGCGGAACGAAATCTTGGTCATAGTATCCTCTCACCGGTTCTTTCGTGTTCTGTTGACAATCAAATACCATTCGGTATCTGAAATGACAACGGGGTCGATAAAGCGGCTCGAAAGGGAGAAGGAGACGTCATGGGCGACATGATGCGCGCGGCTCGCATGCACGCAGTGGGCGGAGCCATGCAGATCGACGAGGTGCCAAAGCCCGTCGCAAGCGGAAGCAATGTGGTTGTCGAGGTGGCGACCTGCGGCATGGTCCCCAACCTCGGCAACGTGCTCAGGAACTGGCCCGAATGGTGCCCTCACCTGCCCCAGCCCAAACTGCCGGCGATTTTCGGGCTCGATCCGGCCGGGGTGGTTCGCGAAGTCGGCGAAAACGTGATCGGAATTCGCCCGGGAGACCGCGTCTACGTCAGCCCGGTGCGCAGCTGCGGAACCTGCCCCGCCTGCCTCGACGGCAAGCGGACGCAGTGCAACTACATGACGTTCAACGGCTACTTCGGATTCCAGGAAAATTCGCAGGTTCTCTACCAGCAGTATCCCCACGGCGGCTTCGGCGAATACATGCTCGCTCCGGCCTACTCCCTGGTGAAGCTGCCCGACAACGTCTCATTCGAGGATGCCTCGCGGCTAGGCTACCTGGGAACGGCTTATTCGGCGCTGAAGAAGGCCGGCCACATGGCTGGCCACTCGGTCCTGATCAACGGCGGAACCGGCACCCTGGGGCTCGGAGCGGTCCTCTTCGCGCGCGCCATGGGAGCCACCCGGATCCTCGTGACCGCGCGCAACCGCGAGCTGCTCGAGCGCGTGCGCCAGCTCGACCCGACGCGCATCGCGGCATTCTCGACACTCGACGGCGAAATCCGCCCCTGGGTCCTGTCTCAGACCGACGGGCAAGGCGTCGACTACATGCTCGATACGCTGGGTGCTGTGGCTTCGCTCGAGGTCATGGTCGATGCCATGCGCTCGGTGCGCCGAGGCGGGCGGATCGTCAACATCGGCGGAACGGCCGGCGATATCACGTTCGACATCAAGTGGTTGATGGATGATCAGATCACCCTTGAAGGATCGGTCTGGTTCACCACCGCAGAAGGCTATGAAATGGTCGAGATGATGCGGACCCGCCTCGTCGACGTGACCGCGTTCGAGCACCGCAAGCACCCGCTCGACGAGATCAACGCGGCGATCAACGGCGTGGGCCAGGGAGACGGCGGCTTCACCAGCTACATGGTCACCCCGCGATGAACACCGCAAGATCGGCGCCACGCCGGGTCGTGACCGGCGTGCGCGAAGGCAAGTCGGTGTTCCTCAGCGACGGCGAGATGCCCAATTGCCACCACTATCTGGGCTGGCCGGGTTTCATGACCTCGGTCGCGTGGACAACGGCGGCGGTCCCCACGATCGAGCCGGGGGACCTGGCCGAAGCGGCCCGCCCCGGATGCGAGGTCCTTCCCGGCCCAGGCGAGACCCGGCTGATGTTCGTCCGCTTTCCGCCCGATTCCGTTTTTGCCGATCCGCGCTTCGACGCGGCGGTGCTGGACAAGGAGCAGGCTTTCCACCTCAACTCGCTTTCGCGCTGTTTCGAGAGTGAGGATCCCGGGATGCATCGCACGGCGAGCCTCGATTACGACATCGTCCTCGAGAATGAGATCTGGCTGGAACTCGATGACGGCGAAACGCGCCATCTGGCGCAAGGGGACGTTGCGATCCAGCGCGGAACCCGACACGCCTGGCGAAACAAGTCGGACAAGCCCACAACCATGTGCTTCGTCCTCATTGGCGCGCAGACTTAACTGAGTAACCCCTGTAGCAAGCCTTCCTGACGACCAAGAAGCTCGCAGGAGATCACGTGACCCTGAAACGTCCCTAGTTTTCTGGACGCGCTCCGCTTTCAAAATCCGCTGCTTTTCGAACTGCTTGGGTTACAGCGTCCCGTTCCTGACCTGCTTGCGCACAGGGTCGTAGAAGATCTCGATGTAGTCGAACACGTCCTGCCGGGCTTCCTCGCGCGTTTTGTAGGTCCCGCGCCGGATGCGTTTACGCTTGAGCGAGGAAAAGAAGTTCTCGGCTACCGCGTTACCTTGGCAGTTGCCGCGCCGGCTCATTGGATGCTCAAGATTGTGAGCTCGGATGAAGATCGCCCAGTCCATGCTGGTGAACTACGAGCCTCGATCCGAATGGATAGGCGCTCGCTGCTTTAGCTTGCGCCGCCATCGCGACCATCACCGGCCCCAAGCTGATGGAAGTCGGGAGCATCCTTGATGCCCATTTCGTGTGCCGAGATAAGGCCCTTGGACAGGCCGCCATTCGAAAGCTCGAAAAGCGCCATTCTCCCAAACAAGCCCCCAAACGCCCTTCGAGCGTCCAACCTTCACCCGAGAATAGGCGATAAAAAACCCCGGAAAAACCGGGGTTTGTAGGTGGTAGCGGAGGAGGGATTGGCCCAGTTCGCTCATCCTCCTGAAATTATGCAAAAACGGCGAGAAACCGCCCTGCACGCCACCCCCAATCATACCCCCAAATTAGCCATTTTCGACGAAACGCCCTGTAAGAGCGGTGAATTGAGCCGCGAAGCTTGGGGTCGGATGTCACCGGTGTTTAGCTCCATCTCGCGGACTTGAACTTCGCCTTCACACCGTTCCAGGATAACGGCGTCAGGCGCTTACCCTGAACTGAAAGCCGGCAACATAGCAACGATCATCAACCCGACCCTTAGGAGAAGCTCAGCGGTCAAATCTCGGTCCCTAGGTGCAGACCGTCCGGTTCCGGCAGGTCGCGACCACTGTCGGTCGCTCCCACGTAGACCTCCGAACGGCAGCCTGCGACGGAAGCCGCCATTTACGGCTCGAGAAGCAGGCCGTCGCCAACGCGCCCAAACGTTGCAGTTCATATGCGTGGGTGGCGATTCCAAGCGCTGCCATTTAGTCGCGGGAAAGGCAGTGCAAACGAGAAAAATGGCGGCCCTTGATGCCATTCTCGTCGCAGGAGGCGAACGGAAAGTTCTCGCCACAGCCAGTGTTCGCGCAATTTAGCAGATACCCGAGTGCATCGCTTTATCCGATCGGCTAGAGCCTCGCCACGTAGACTGTTATCTGAGTGGCGCTGAACCACTCTATGTTGATTACATATCCTGGAAAGGTTGGCGATGGCCGATACGAACGAGCGCAATTTGATTAGGCTGGAAGATGGCGACTTAGACCAGCCGGTCTATCGGATTTACGCTATTGACCGGTTTATCGCTCTGCTCGCCAGCAAGAACGACGCAGTCGTCAACCCGACCAAATGGGACGATCCATTCGAGGATTTTTTTCTGGATCGGACGGAAGTGATGGATGGTGTCAGCGGATCAACCATCCCCCTCAGCAACCTCGCGGGCGACTGGCATGGTCAATGCTGGTCGCTGCATGAGGACACCGACGCCATGTGGCGCATTTATAGCCCAAACCCGAAGGCTAGCGTTGGCGTTAAGGTTCGCACCACGATTCGGAAGCTTTTCACCAACCTGAAGGCGGTGGGTTCGTCGGCACCCTATCTCCAATTCTTCGTCGGCAAAGTGGATTACCTGGCGGAAGCCGACATCCGTAGGCTGATGAGCAGGCTGACTTTTGCCGATGTAGCGATAGGCGGTCAAGGAGACCGCTTCGCCGATCTCCTGTGTATTAAGCGCACCGCGTTCAAGCACGAAGCCGAGGTTAGGCTGCTATTTCAGGACATCGAGATAAAACGCAGCTCAGGCGGAGTATTCCGATATCCGCTGGATGCAAATCTTGTTTTCGAAGAGGCAGTGCTTGATCCCCGTTTGGACGATGTTGATCTGGCAGCGTTGAAGGCCAAGTTGCAAGATAGCGGCTGCACCCTGCCAATCTACCGATCACCGCTTTACGAAAGCCCGCGGTTCGTCATCCCATTTGAATAATCCACCAATTCGTGCTGGCCTATATCGGACGAGAAGTTGAGCTGTCGGCACGTTGGATCATTTGCCGTGGTTACCTATCGGCTTCCCAACCCGTCGCCAGGCGTTCGACCAGACTTGCTCGACTGAGGAATAAGCTGCGAGTAATGCGGGAACGCCGGCTTCTTTCGCAAGCCGACGTTCAGGCGGCGCAAGCAAGAATGGCCGCAAAGTCCCACGCCCTGCCCATCGCAGCCGACCCTTTGTCGCCGTTCAGGCGTCGATTTCCGATCCCCAAGTGCAGACCGTCCGCAATTTGAGGGCTGGCACTAAACTTAGTGGCGCTGCCAACGGCAGTTTGGAGTAATTTGATAGGGCCACGTCAGCTCACGTCAGTCCCTTCGCCAACCAACATTCGATCAAAAATTCAGTGTCGTCAAAAAGGAAACCAAGTCTCCAATTTCTTCGTCAGTCAACGGTGATGGAAGCGGTTCCCGCGAAGCCGGCCCAAGCCTCGCATAAATGTCTGCTCGCTGCCTAACCGTCATTTTGCGAGCATCCATAAGCCTCAGCGGGTCAAAATGGGCAACAATTGCATCGTGTATTGTAGCGACAGAGCCTGAATGCGAATAAGGAGCAGTCTTGCTCACGTTGAACAACGGCGGTGTTCTAAATTTGAAACGATCTTCCGGGTCAAAAGTCACATTGTACCTGCCGTAATCAATCCCAAACCCATTCTTTCCGAATGCCATCTGCGGGAACGCCACTGCATGGAACTGCATATCTGAAAAGTAAGGGCCACCATGGCAGGCCACACACTTACCTCTTCCGTAGAAGAGAATTCCACCGGCCAGCTCACTTTTTGTTAGAGGTCCGGAATCAAAAACGAAGTGCTCGAGTTTTGTAGGCCGGATCTTAAACTCGTCGCGAATGAACGCTCCTAGGGATGTAGCAACCTGGTTGAAGGTAAGCGCATCAGTGCCCGTGCCAAATGCTTTTGCAAGGCGCGGCCCTATTACGGGATCCTGCGCAAATCGCTGAGCTAACTTACTCTGGAGCAAGTTTGCAGAATTCACGCTTTCGTCAACGAGGGTTGCCTCGACCTGCGGAGTGTCATCCACCATCTCTCGCAATTCAACAGAGGGCAAGTGTACCGCGACAACAAAGGGGTCATTGGAAGGTGCGTCCGTGCCGAACTGGCTCACGAGTTGCCCACGATCGACACCGACCTTACCGTCCCAAAAAAATGTGTCGAAGCCCTTGCTGCCCCGCCCCCAAAAGGGGAGGACGTTGCGCGGCACGATTTGCCCGCCGCTTGCCAACCTTGTGGCCCCAATACCTTCTGCGCCCACGCCAACGGCGACCGGCAGGCCGTCGGTACTCCCGAACTCGTCCAAGTGACAGCTTTGGCAGCTTATGTTGCCATTAATGCTCATCAGTGGTGAGGCGAATATGAGTTTGCCGACATCCCGGGCTCTGCTGTCCACTGGAATGGCCAGTTCCTTGGCCCGAACAAAGCCATTCGCTTCAACAGCTCGCCTCAATGCTGCGAGGCGCATGTGGTCGCTAGCAGGCGATGGATCGCGCTGGCTCGGCGCTTCAAAAGCCGCCTGATCGTTGCAAGCCACAGTGGCGATGATCCCAGCGCCTCCAAGAAGGCTGGCGAGCAAGACTCTCAGCGGAACCTTAGAAATGGATCTCATGGGTCTCAATTACATCGTTGAGATCGGAGGCACGTTCTTCGATCGCGACGAGTCTCATTTGAGCCAATTCACTCTCACGCAGGCCCCATTGCATCAATTGCTTCTGATAAATGTCGTAATCTTGGCAGGTAACCAAGCCTAGCTCACGGTCGTGTCCCACGGGGTGGTGTAGGAAGGTTTCCCTGAGAGGGTGGCCACCGTCGATCTTCTGGTAGGGTTCGGATGCGAACTCGAACCTGGAGAAGAAGACGATGACCGACGACAGAATGGCCCT